>JALWTD010000021.1 GCA_027082925.1 Flavobacteriaceae bacterium | reverse complement strand
ACGGATTGGTATTATCAGTAGTAGCATCACAAGACGCAGGACAAGGAGACGGAACAATGGGAGTAGCTGTAGCCAACGCAATTTCTTTAAGTACAACAAGTGCAGATGAAATCATCAGTGGAGTAGGTAGTGCTTACACAGGAAACGGAGCAAACAAAGGACACAACTTAACCTATACACTAACACAAAGTGATGCAGCTGGTTCTTACGCTCAAATAGATTTCGATCAATCACAAACACTATCTATTACCTATACACTTTCTGATAACTAATAGATAAATTAACAATAACATAAAAAGAAGTCACTCTATAAACGAGTGGCTTTTTTTTGTTTTGCTGTTCTCTATCGTGCAGTCGTGCTGTCCGTTATCGTGCGGTCGGTTATCTTGCAGTCCTGCGGTCAGTTATCTTGCTGTCGGTTATCGTGCGGTCTGTTATCTTGCAGTCCTGCGGTCAGTTATCTTGCTGTCGGTTATCTTCAGTCATTCTTTATCAATAGCGTACCTTCTTGACTCATCGACTGCACGACTCCATGACTGCACGATAAGAAAGGTCTTCGCCTTTGTCAATGTTTTTCAGGGACTAAGACTAAAACTAAGACTAAAACTTTTCGATTCCAAGTATCACACTTAGGCAGGCTTAGTATGACAACCGCCCAGTTTGACAAACAAGCTTGGTGTTCCGCTAAGCTATTTTCTCCCTTTAGGTATTTATTTCTTACAGTCTTATTTTTTAATCAGACTCTTTTTTTTCAAAAGAGTTAAAAGTCAATACGCTATAAAATCAACAAAAATATAGTACTTTTACTCCCTAAGAATAAAAGCATGAACAAGCAAATATGGTTATCGCCTCCACATATGGGAGGAACAGAGCAAAAATACATCAACGAAGCTTTTGATAGTAACTGGATAGCCCCGCTAGGCCCCAATGTGACTGCATTTGAAACAGCTATAGAAACTTTTCTAGAGCAGGAATGTTATGTAGCTGCACTGAGCTCTGGAACAGCAGCCATTCATTTAGCGTTGCTATTGGCAGGTGTAAAGCAAAACGACGAAGTATTATGTCAAACATTTACTTTTGCAGCAACGGTTAATCCTGTTACTTATTTGGGAGCCCATCCAATTTTTATTGATAGCGAGCCGCAAACTTGGAATATGTGTCCGGTTTTATTAGAAAAAGCGATCAAAGAACGGATAGCTATTGGTAAAAAACCCAAAGCTATTATTGTAGTGCATTTGTATGGAATGCCTGCGAAAATTTTAGAAATAGTTGCTTTGGCTCAAAAATATAAAATCCCATTAATAGAAGATGCAGCTGAAGCTTTGGGGAGCACAGTAAACAATCAACAGTGTGGTACTTTTGGCGATTTTGGAATTCTATCGTTCAACGGCAATAAAATTATTACCACTTCAGGAGGTGGAGCATTAATTTGCAAAGACAAAGCAAGTAAAGATAAAGCCGTTTTTTTAGCAACACAAGCACGTGATCAGGCGCCTCATTATCAACACACTCAAATAGGGTTCAATTATAGAATGAGTAACGTTCTAGCGGGTATTGGTAGAGGACAAATGGAAGTATTAAGAGCGAGGATAAAAGCTCGTAGAGATAACTTCAATTTTTATAAAAAAGCCCTGCAAGACACCTCTTTAGAATTTTTAGAAGCGCCTTTTCAATTTACTTCTAACAGATGGTTGACCTGTTTTTTAGTGCCATCTTACCAAATAAGAGAAAAAATTCGCTTATATTTACAGCAACAAAATATAGAATCAAGGCCATTGTGGAAACCAATGCACCTTCAGCCTGTATTTAAAAATTGTATTAGTTATGAAAATGGAACTTCCGAAAGATTGTTTAATCTTGGCTTGTGTATTCCAAGTGGATCTAGTTTAACAAGCTCTGAACGCAACAGAGTTGTAGAAGTTCTAAAAAAAAGATTAGGATTTAAATAATATTACCAGACGAATTATTAACAATAACGCCTCTAGATGGTTTGTTCTGGTTGTTGACCTGTATCTTGTTATTAATACTTTTATTGTAGCTTATTTATCCGTTTTAATTTTCAATTGAGTTTTGACACCTCTAAACTGTTAATTCAACTTCCGGTTTTGGCTTCAGTTTTTTTACTAAGCTTTTTGCTGGTTGGTTCGTACAAAGGAATTATTCGTCACACAGGTGTTAAAGATTCATTAAATGTATCTTTGGCTAGTGGTATTTCATCAGTATTTTTAGGTCTCCTAGTATTTGTAAACAACAGCTATCATATTATACCTGAATTTACCATTCCAATCTCTATTTTAGTCATTCATTTTTTATTAAACGTAGTTGTGCTTATAGCCAGTAGGTATTTTTATGTTCGTTAAGATACATGGTTTACAAAAACCAAGACTAAAACTAAGACTAAGGCTATTTTTGTCCTGTTGTCCTTTATCCTGCAGTTCTCTATCGTGCAGTCGTGCTGTCCGTTATCGTGCGGTCTGTTATCGTGCGGTCAGTTATCTTGCTGTCGGTTATCGTGCGGTCTGTTATCTTGCTGTCCTCTATCTTGCAGTCCTGCGGTCAGTTATCTTGCTGTCGGTTATCGTGCGGTCTGTTATCTTGCAGTCATTCTTTATCAATAGCGTACCTTCTTGACTCATCGACTGCACGACCCTTTGACTGCACGACTCTTCGACTGCACGACTCCTTGACTGCACGATAAAAAAATCCTTCATCTCTTGATAAAAACCATTGGTCGATAGTTAAACGACCTGTATCTATTTTCACTGCTTTAAGGCTATTGGCTGCCCTACATTTGTATCAACAAACAACAAAACAATTTATAAAAACAACATTAACAACTTAAAACATACTATTATGAAACTTACAAACTTAATATTCGCAGCCTTAATCGTTTTCACAACAGCAAACACATTTGCACAAGACACAAACGAAGACACTCACACAGTAACTATTGGAATTCCAGAAGTAGCATTATTGGATTTAGAATCAGCTAACGGAACCGCTATTAGCTTAAACGGAACTGCACCAAGTGAAGCAGGAGACAAAGTTATCTTTAACGCGTCAAACTCAGACATTTGGATTAACTATTCATCAATAGTAGGATCATCAACAGAGCCATCAAGAAACGTAACAGTTCAAATTACAGACGGAAATGTACCAAACGGATTGGTATTATCAGTAGTAGCATCACAAGACGCAGGACAAGGAGACGGAACAATGGGAGTAGCAGTATCAGAAGCAATAGCATTACGTACAGATAGAGCAGATGAGATAATTAGTGGCGTAGGAAGTGCTTACACAGGAAACGGAGCAAACAAAGGACATAACTTAACGTATACACTAACTCAAAGTAACGAAGAAGGTTCTTACGCTCAAATAGATTTCGATCAATCACAAACACTATCTATTACCTATACACTTTCTGATAACTAATAGATAAATTAACAATAACATAGAAAGAAGTCACTCTATAAACGAGTGGCTTTTTTTTGTTTTGCTGTTCTCTATCGTGCAGTCGTGCTGTCCGTTATCTTGCAGTCCTCTATCTTGCAGTCCTGCGGTCAGTTATCTTGCTGTCGGTTATCTTGCTGTCCTCTATCTTGCAGTCCTGCGGTCAGTTATCTTCAGTCATTCTTTATCAATAGTGTACCTTCTTGACTCATCGACTGCACGACCCTTTGACTGCACGACTCTTCGACTGCACGACTCTTCGACTGCACGACTCTTCGACTGCACGACTCTTCGACTGCACGACTCCATGACTGCACGATAAGAAAGGTCTTCGTCAAAGTCTTCGTTATTATAAAAGATAACAGTGCTTTGTAAATTATATTTAGATAATATTAGTTATTTTCGCATAAAAACAAATTCATCTCGTTCAAAATGAAAGGAATTATTTTAGCAGGAGGCTCCGGAACACGTCTATACCCTATTACAAAAGGAACTTCTAAACAACTGTTGGCCATTTATGATAAGCCCATGATTTATTATCCCTTGTCGGTGCTAATGCTTGCAGGAATTAGAGAAGTGCTCATTATTTCAACGCCACAAGATTTACCTAATTTTGAAAAATTATTAGGAGATGGATCAGAAATAGGTATGCAGTTTTCATATATAGCTCAGCCTTCTCCAGACGGATTGGCTCAAGCATTTATATTGGGGGAAGATTTTATAGGAACAGATGATGTCTGTTTGATTTTAGGTGATAATATTTTTTACGGAGCCGGTATTGACAAGCTTTTGTCTGATGCCGTTGAAATGGTAGAAACACAGCAAAAAGCCACTATTTTTGGGTATTATGTGCAAGACCCAAATCGTTATGGCGTTGCCGAATTTGACATAGAAGGAAATGTGCTAAGTATTGAAGAGAAGCCGATAAAACCGAAGAGCAATTATGCGGTTGTAGGATTGTATTTTTATCCGAATAGCATTGTAGAGATTGCCAAACAAATCACACCAAGCGACAGAGGTGAATTAGAAATAACTACTGTAAATCAGACCTATTTAACGCAGGGTAATTTAAAAATGGAAGTGATGGGAAGAGGTTTTGCTTGGTTAGATACCGGTACGCAAGATTCGTTGTTAGAAGCCTCAAATTTTATACAAACTATTGAGAAAAGGCAAGGCTTAAAAGTAGCTTGTATAGAAGAAATTGCCTTTGAAAAAGGATATATTGATGCGACTCAACTTCAAAAGTTAGCAGCACCATTGCAAAAAAATGAATACGGACAGTATTTAACACGTCTAATTGAACAAACAAAACCAGTGTAAATACGCATTATGGAATTTATAAGAACAGCCATTCCCGATGTTATTTTGTGTAAACCACAAGTTTATTACGATGAAAGAGGCTACTTTTTTGAGACATTTCGAAAGGAAAAGCTAGAAAATTTTGCAGGAATACCACTGCATTTTTGTCAAGATAATGAGTCAAAATCTACAAAAGGAGTACTGCGAGGACTACATTATCAGCTTCCTCCTTTTGCACAAACTAAGTTGGTGCGTGTTATTCAAGGGAGTGTATTAGATGTTGCGGTAGACATTCGCAAAGGTTCCCCTACCTTTGGACACTATGTATCTCAAGTATTAAGCGATCAAAATAAGCATCAGTTGTTAATACCAAAAGGATTTGCACATGGGTATGTCGTTTTAAGTGATGAGGCTATTTTTAGCTATAAAGTAGATAATTACTATCATCAAGCTTCAGAAAGAGGAATTGCTTATGATGATAGGGCATTGGGAATTGATTGGAATGTTGAAAGTAGTCAATTGATTATTTCAGAGAAGGACAAAAAACAACCCTTGTTAGCCGATGCTGATTTGTTTGATTTCAATACAAATTTGTATGAATAATGTTTTAGTTACCGGAGCAAACGGACAGTTAGGAGGTGCGTTAAAACTTATAGCAAAGCAATCTCAAAATGACTTTTTGTTTTTCTTTACCGATAAACAAATGCTTGATATTACTAATTTTGAATCGGTACGTCGTTTTGTTATTCAAAATAACATACATATTTTAATTAATTGTGCTGCTTATACTCATGTTGATGCTTCAGAAGACGCCTTTGAAATGGCAAATCAAATCAATCATTTGGCTGTAAAAAATTTAGCAGAAATTGCAAAAGAACAGCAATTAAAATTCGTTCATATCTCTACAGATTATGTGTTTGACGGAACTGCTTCTGTACCCTATTTAGAAACCGACAGCACACAACCGGTAAATAAATACGGTTTATCTAAATTGCTAGGAGAACAAGCTATACAAGCCGTTAATCCTAAAAATACACTTATTATACGCACCTCATGGCTGTATGCAAGCAAAGGGCGTAATTTTGTAAATACGATGTTGAGATTGGGAGAAGAGCGCACCACTATTTCAGTTGTAAACGATCAATTTGGATCGCCTACTTATGCTGTTAATTTAGCAAAAGCCATTTTACAATTACTTCCATCTATTCAAAATAAAGAGGTAGAAATTTTTCACTATTCCGATAAAGGAAGTTGTAGCTGGTTTGAATTTTCTAAGGAAATTATGTTGCTTTCTAATAAAAGATGTACAGTACAACCTATTGATACCAAAGCATTTCCAACCAAGGCAAAACGCCCTGCATACAGTGTGTTAAATACACAAAAAATACAAACGGTATTTCAAATTTCAACCATGCCGTGGAAAGAAGCACTTCAGGAGTGTGTTGGCGAGATTTTATCGTAAAAAAGTTTAAAACCACAACTTTTTTTAAAGCCAATCCGTTTACTTAAAAACAAACTCGTAAATTAGCAATCACAAAGACTTATTAATACCCAAAAATAAAAAATGAAATCGATTTTAATAACCGGAGGAGCCGGATTTATAGGATCAAACTTAGTTGAATATTTGGTTGAAAAATACCCCGATGCTAAGTTTGTGATTTTAGATTTGCTTACCTATGCCGGAGATGTATCTAATTTAGATGCGGTTAAAAACGCCCCTAATTTTACCTTTGTAAAAGGAGATATTTGTGACCGTGATTTGGTAGAGCGAATTTTTCAGCACTATTATATTAACGGTGTTATGCATTTGGCTGCCGAATCGCATGTAGATAATTCTATTACGCATCCCGACGTATTTATAGAAACCAACGTAAAAGGAACATTTACCTTATTAAATGTAGCGTACAACTATTGGATGGAGCAACCATTTGTTTTTAAAAAAGGATTTGAGCACAGTCGTTTTTTACATGTTTCTACCGATGAGGTTTACGGAACTTTAGGAAAAACAGGGTTGTTTACAGAAGAAACACCGTACGCCCCAAACTCGCCGTACAGTGCCTCAAAAGCAAGTAGTGATATGATTGTACGCAGCTATCACCATACCTACGGAATGCACACGGTTATTACCAATTGCTCTAACAATTACGGACCAAAGCAACATGATGAAAAGTTGATTCCTACCGTTATTAGAAAAGCACTTTCAGGCGAAAAAATTCCAATTTATGGTGATGGAAGCAATATTAGAGATTGGCTGTATGTGCTAGATCATTGCAAAGGAATTGCATTGGCTTTTGAAAAAGGAATCTCAGGAGAAGTATACAATATAGGTGGAGAGAACGAACGCAATAACAATTATATAGCAGCTAAAATATGTGAGCTATTAGATGAAATTTACCCGAAACACACAGGAAGCTATAAAGATCAAATTACCTATGTTGAAGATAGAGCAGGTCACGATTTTAGATATGCTATAGACGCTTCTAAAATTACAAATCAGCTAGGCTGGAAAGCCGATGAAAATTTTGAAACCGGAATTTTAAAAACGGTGCAATGGTATTTAAACAAATACCAAGAAAAATAAAAACATGATGGATTTAATAAAAAATGCCAATATATTAGTAACCGGAGGAGCCGGATTTATTGGTTCAAATTTATGTGATGCCCTTATTGCACTTGGTAATAAAGTAGTGTGTTTAGATAATTTTTCTACAGGAAAACCTGAAAATATCCAGCACTTGCTTGTCAATCCAAAATTTGAATTAATAGTAGGAGACATTCGTAATATAGAAGATTGCCATAAAGCGTGTAAAGGAATTGACTTTGTACTTCACGAAGCCGCTTTAGGCTCTGTACCGCGCTCTATTAAAGATCCTAAGACTACCAATGATGTCAATATTACAGGATTTTTAAATATGCTTACTGCAGCAAGAGATGCTCATGTAAAACGCTTTGTTTACGCAGCAAGCTCATCTACTTACGGAGATTCAAAAGAGTTACCAAAGATAGAAGACCATATAGGAAAACCGTTATCTCCTTATGCCATTACCAAGTATGTGAACGAATTGTACGCCGATATTTTTCATAATACATACGGATTAGACACCATTGGTTTGCGCTATTTTAATGTTTTTGGACGCCGTCAAGACCCAAACGGAGCTTATGCTGCCGTTATTCCAAAGTTTGTACTTCAGTTTATGAGTCACCAACCTCCGGTAATAAACGGAGATGGTAGTTATTCTAGAGATTTTACCTATATAGATAACGTGGTTCAAATAAATTTATTAGCCTTAAGCACTCAAAACAAAGAAGCACTTAACCAAGTGTATAATGTAGCCTTTGGAGAACGTACCACACTTAATGAATTAGTACGTACATTAAAAGATAATTTGATTAATTTTGACGCTTCTATAGCGAGTGTCGATATTAAATACGGCCCGGTTAGAGAAGGAGATATTCCTCATTCATTGGCATCTATAGATAAAGCAAAGCGGTTGTTAAACTATCAGCCGAAAGACTCTATAGTTGATGGAATAAAAAAAGCCATTGCTTGGTATTGGGAGCATCTAAAAACAGTATAAGAAAGAGATTATGGATATTAAAATAGCAATTATAGGGCTGGGATACGTAGGGTTACCTTTGGCACGTTTATTTGCAACAAAGTACCCTGTTGTAGGGTTTGATATTAATGAAGATAGAGTGGCTGAACTTAACCAAGGAATTGACAGCACTTTGGAAGTTGATAATGATACATTAAAGTCGGTATTGGTTTCAAACCCGTTAGAAACAGGATTGTTTTGCACCACCGATATTTCAGCAATAAAAAGCTGTAACTACTATATTGTTACCGTACCTACACCTGTCGATAAAAATAACAAACCGAATTTAACACCACTTATAAAGTCGAGCGAAACCGTAGGACGTGTTTTAAAGAAAAACGATGTGGTTATTTACGAATCAACAGTATACCCCGGAGCTACCGAAGAGGTGTGCATTCCTATCTTAGAAAAAACATCGGGACTTACTTTTAATACCGATTTCTTTGCAGGATATTCTCCGGAACGAATCAATCCCGGAGATAAAGAACATACGGTAGAAAAAATACTCAAAGTTACGTCGGGTTCAACACCTAAAATAGGTAAAAAAGTAAATGACTTATACGCATCGGTTATTACGGCAGGCACTCATTTGGCACCTTCTATCAAAGTAGCTGAAGCCGCTAAAGTAATAGAAAATTCACAACGAGATATCAATATTGCCTTTGTAAATGAACTTGCTAAAATATTTAACTTACTAGACATAGATACCCAAGCGGTTTTAGAAGCTGCCGGCACAAAATGGAATTTTTTACCATTTAAACCCGGCTTGGTTGGAGGGCACTGTATAGGTGTTGATCCTTATTATTTGGCACAAAAAGCACAAGAAGTAGGTTACCACCCTGAAATTATTTTAGCAGGGAGAAGAATGAACGACAGTATGGGACATTTTGTAGCTTCAGAAGTGGTCAAATTACTTATCCAAAAAGATATTAAAGTAAAGCAAGCAAGCCTGTTGGTTTTGGGAATTACCTTTAAAGAAAATTGCCCGGACGTGCGAAATACCAAAGTAGTAGATGTTATACAAAATTTAAAAGATTTTGGCGCTCATGTCACTGTTTTTGACCCTTGGGCCAATCCGGAGGAAGTATTTAAAGAATACGGTATAAAAACGGTAAATAAAATGCCAAATGCAACCTTTGACGGTATTGTATTGGCAGTAGCGCATCAAGAATTTTTAACGATTGATTTTTGCGATTATCTTCACGAAAAAAATGTGGTGTACGATGTAAAAGGAGTGTTGAAATGTGATGTGGATGGAAAGTTGTAGAACTCTATCGTGCGGTCGGTTATCTTGCAGTCCTCTATCCTGCAGTCAGTTATCCGGACCACATGACTGCAAGATAAAGGATAACACAATAAAGGACAGTTCGATATAAAAATAATAAAAATGGCTAGAATAAAAGATTTTGAAGAATTGGAAGTTTGGAAAACTTCTAGAGTACTCACAAAACAAGTGTATTTAGATTTTAAAGAAAATAACGATTATGGTTTTCGAGATCAAATCCAGCGATGTGCTGTTTCAGTAATGAATAATATTGCAGAAGGGTTTTGTAGAAAAGGCGATAGAGAGTTTCATCAATTTTTGAATATTGCGAAAGCATCATGTGGAGAATTAAAAAGCATGTATTATTTAGCTGAAGATATTGAGTATGTTGAAAGTACAGTTGCTAAACAAAGAAGATTATCGGCAAACCAATTAATGAATGGAATAGGTAAGTTTATGCACTATTTGAGAAGTTCAAGTAATAAATAATATAGATAAAGCACGACTGCACGACTGCAAGACCGCACGACCGCAAGACAGTAAAAAAACGAACAAAAAATGAACATTACAGTAATAGGAACAGGATATGTAGGATTGGTATCAGGAACTTGTTTTTCAGAAATGGGAAATAAAGTGACCTGTGTTGATATTGATGCTCAAAAAATAGCCAACTTAAAACAAGGAATAATTCCTATTTATGAGCCGGGATTAGAACCTATGGTGCTTAAAAATGTAGCTCGAAATAATTTATTTTTTACAACAGATATTTTAACAGCAATTCAACAAGCTGAAATTGCATTTATAGCTGTGGGAACTCCCATGGGTGAAGATGGATCAGCAGATTTACAATACGTACTTTCTGTAGCTAAATCTATAGGAGAAGTTATGCAAAAACCTTTGATAGTTGTTAATAAATCTACCGTACCTGTAGGAACTGCCGATAAGGTAAAAGAAGCCATTAATAAAGCGTTGGACAAGCGAGGAGTTAGTATTTCTTTTGATGTAGTATCAAATCCGGAATTTTTAAAAGAAGGAGCGGCTATCAACGATTTTATGAAACCTGACCGTGTGATTATAGGAGCAGAAAGTGAAGTGGCTATTGAAAAAATGAAGCAATTATATGCTCCTTTTTGTATGTCGCATGACCGTTTTATTGTGATGGATATTCGCTCTGCTGAAATGACCAAATACGCCGCAAACGCAATGTTGGCAACCAAAATTTCATTTATGAATGAAATTGCCAATATATGCGAAAAAGTAGATGCCGATGCCAACCAAGTACGTATAGGAATAGGTTCCGATAGTCGTATAGGCTATAACTTTATTTACCCGGGTTGCGGATATGGAGGCTCTTGTTTTCCAAAAGATGTAAAGGCATTGCAAAAAATAGCACAAGAACATAATTATCATGCAACTTTAATAAGCAGTGTAGAAGAAGTTAACAACGCTCAAAAATTGGTGATAGCCCAAAAAGTAGTTGAAAGATTTGGAACTGATTTATCAGGCAAAACATTTGCAATTTGGGGCTTGGCATTTAAACCGGGAACCGATGACATGCGTGAAGCACCGGCGATTTATATTGTTAAAGAATTGGTATCTAGAGGTGCTAAAATACAGGCTTATGATCCTAAAGCAATGCATGAAGCACAATCGTTTTACCTTAAGGATATCCCAAATATCACCTATGTGCAGTCCAAATATGAGGCACTTCAACAGGCAGATGCTATGCTGCTGTTAACAGAGTGGAAAGAGTTTCGTTCTCCCGATTTTGAAGAAATCAAACAACAACTTAAACATCCTGTTATTTTTGATGGTCGAAATCAATACAATGTATTTAATCTAAGCTCAAAAGGATTTGAATACTATCAGATAGGGAAGAAGTGAGAAGTGAAGTCATTTTTTGTCGTGCTGTCCGTTATCCTGCGGTCAGTTATCTTGCAGTCCTCTATCTTGCAGTCCTGCGGTCAGTTATCTTGCGGTCCTCTATCTTGCAGTCCTGCAGTCAGTTATCTTGCTGTCCTCTATCTTGCAGTCCTGCAGTCAGTTATCTTGCTGTCCTCTATCTTGCAGTCCTGCGGCCAGTTATCTTGCTGTCCTCTATCTTGCAGTCCTGCAGTCGGTTATCTTGCTATCGAATATCCGGACTCTTTGACTGCCCGACCGCACGACTGCACGACTCCATGACCCTTTGACCGCACGACCCTTTGACTGCACGACTGCACGACTCCATGACCCTTCGACTGCACGACCCTTTGACTGCACGACTGCAGGACCCTTTGACTGCACGATAAGAAAGGTCTTCATCTTCGTCAAGGTCAATGTTTAGCAAGAACTAAGACTTTTTTGTCCTGTTGTTCTTTATCCTGCGGTCAGTTATCTTGCGGTCCTCTATCTTGCAGTCCTGCAGTCAGTTATCTTGCAGTCGGTTATCTTGCTATCGAATATCCGGACTCTTTGACTGCCCGACCGCACGACTGCACGACCCTTTGACTGCACGACTCTTTGACTGCACGACTGCAGGACCCTTTGACTGCACGATAAGAAAGGTCTTCATCTTCGTCAAGGTCAATGTTTTGCAAGAACTAAGACTAAAACTTTTGATTGGTACTTTTAAGTTGTTTTTCTCCGTAATTAGTAGCGAATAAACTCTATTGTAATCGAAAAATTAATATAAATATTTCTACTATAATCGAAAAATTAATATATTTGTAAAATGATAACACGTGTATTATTAAATAATATTAGAAAACAGTTGTATAAAGGCAAAGCAATTATATTATTAGGTCCTCGACAAGTTGGAAAAACTACACTGTTAAAAGAGCTTTCAAAGCATGAAAAAGATGTTTTATGGATAAATGCCGATAATATTGAAGATAGGGAACTCTTTAATCAGCCTTCTGCTACAAGACTTAAAGCGATTATAGGAAATTATAAAGTTGTTATTGTTGATGAAGCTCAGCGAATAGAAGATATTGGTGTTAAACTTAAATTAATAACAGATGAGTTATCACATATTCAATTAATTGCAACAGGCTCTTCATCTTTTGAATTGTCTAATAACCTAAATGAACCACTTACAGGTAGAAAGTTTGAATATCAATTATATCCAATATCATTTGGTGAATTGGTACATCACCATAATTTGTTGAATGAATTAAAAATGTTACATCATAGATTAATTTACGGTTCTTATCCCGATGTGATCAATAATGCAGGTAATGAAAAAGAGCTATTGCAGCAATTAACAAATAGTTATTTATATAAAGATATTTTAGAATGGAATAGGATTAAGAAATCTGACAAAATAATTAAATTGTTACAAGCTATATCATTTCAAATAGGTAATCAAGTGTCTTACCATGAATTAGGACAAACAGTTGGTTTAAATAGTGAAACAGTTGAATCTTATATAAATTTATTAGAACAATCTTTTGTTATTTTTAAATTGAGTTCATTTAGTAGAAATTTAAGAAATGAATTAAAAAAATCACATAAAATATACTTTTATGATAATGGAGTTCGAAACTCGTTAATAGCCAATTACAATCCTGTAAGTTTAAGAAATGATGTAGGTGCACTGTGGGAAAATTACCTTATTAGCGAACGTATAAAATATTGTGAATACCATAAAATATATAATAACACCTATTTTTGGAGAACGCACTCGGGACAAGAAATTGATTATATCGAAGAGCGAGAAGGAAAGCTATTTGCTTATGAATTTAAATGGAATAAAAATAAAAAAACAAAAATCCCCATTGCTTTTCAAAAAGCGTATGATAATTATGAGTTTAAGATAATAACTCCTGAGAACTATGAAATATTTATCAATTAGTATTTAATTTGTTATTTCATACTTTCCTTCCTGAGATTGCTTGGTTTTACTCGCAATGACTTTTTTGTCGTGAAGTCCTCTATCTTGCAGTCGGTTATCTTGCGGTCCTCTATCTTGCAGTCCTACGGTCAATTATCTTGCAGTCGGTTATCTTGCGGTCCTCTATCTTGCAGTCCTGCGGTCAATTATCTTGCTGTCGGTTATCTTGCAGTCCTGCGGTCAGTTATCTTGCAGTCGGTTATCTTGCGGTCCTCTATCTTGCAGTCCTGCGGCCAGTTATCTTGCTGTCCTCTATCTTGCAGTCCTGCAGTCAGTTATCTTGCTGTCGAATATCCGGACTCTTTGACTGCACGACCCTTTGACTGCACGACTCCATGACTGCACGACTCCATGACTGCACGACCCTTTGACTGCACGACTCCATGACTGCACGACTGCACGACTCCATGACTGCAGGACTCTTTGACTGCACGACTCCATGACTGCATGACCCTTCGACTGCACGACCCTTTGACTGCACGACTCCATGACTGCATGACCCTTCGACTGCACGACCCTTTGACTGCACGACTCCATGACTGCACGACCCCTCGACTGCACGACTCCACGACCCTTCGACTGCACGACTGCACGACTCCTCGACTGCACGATTCTTTGACCGTACAAGCCAAAAAACTAAAAAACCTAAAAAAAAAATCAGTAGAAGTCATAAAAAAAAACTAAATTTGATTTTATAGAAAAATAAACCCCAAAAAAGAAACAAAATATGAAAAACTTCGCCCTTATTGGAGCAAGTGGTTACGTGGCACCGCGCCATATGAAAGCCATTAAAGATACCAATAACGACCTAGTTGCGGCTTTAGATAAGTTTGATAGCGTGGGTATTATAGATAGCTATTTTCCGAATGCCGATTTTTTTACTGAATTTGAACGATTTGACCGTCATATTTCTAAACTCACCCATGAACAACAACGTCCTTTAGATTATGTGAGTATTTGCACACCCAATTACTTACACGATGCGCATATACGTTTTGCTTTGCGTCAGGGAGCTGATGCCATTTGCGAAAAACCATTGGTGCTTAACCCTTGGAATATAGATGCCTTGGCAAAAATTGAAAAAGAATCAGGTAAAAAAATATACAATATTTTACAACTGAGAGTGCATCCCAGTATTATTGCCTTAAAAGAAAAAATTGCCAACGCTCCTGAAGATAAAGTGTACGATATCGATTTAACGTACCTAACATCTCGAGGCCATTGGTATTATACCTCTTGGAAAGGTGATGTTTCAAAATCGGGAGGTATTGCCACCAATATAGGCGTTCACTTTTTTGATATGCTTTCGTGGATTTTTGGCGAATTACAACAAAATACCGTGCATGTAAACACACACGATAGAGCTGCAGGTTATTTAGAATTTAAGCAGGCAAGAGTACGTTGGTTTTTGTCTATTAATTACGAGGTATTGCCCGATGAGATAAAAGCAAAAGGACAACGCACCTACCGTTCTATTACCATTGAAGGAGAAGAATTGGAATTTAGCGGTGGTTTTACCGATTTACATACGGTTTCGTATAGTGAAATATTAAAAGGAAATGGCTACGGATTGGAAGCTCCACGTCAAGCTATAGAAATTGTACATGCCATACGCCATGCCAACCCAATTGGTGTAAAAGGAACGTATCATCCTTTTGTGAAAAAACCATTGGCAAAACATCCGTTTGAGAGGGCAAAGCGTAAAGAAAACTGCTACTAGCAGTTTTTAGCGAATGAGCCAGCTGGCGCGTTGAGAAAAAATCGTCATTCTCAGCTTGACTGGGAATCTATTGAATAAGTAGAAAAGTGAAAAAGTGAGAAGTGCAATGCACGCCGTCATTGCGAGTGTAATGAAGCAATCTCTTTAAAAATTAAAACCCCAATTTACGAATGCATTATTAATAAACACTATGAAAGGAATTATACTTGCAGGAGGCTCAGGAACAAGGCTTTATCCTATAACCATAGCGGTAAGTAAGCAATTATTACCTGTGTACGACAAACCAATGATTTACTATCCGTTATCAGTATTAATGTTGGCAGGTATTAGAGAAATATTGATAATTACCACGCCTCATGACCAATCCGCTTTTCAAAAATTATTAGGAGACGGCTCTCAACTAGGATGTTCATTTGAGTACGCAGTACAACCGGAGCCAAACGGTTTGGCGGAAGCATTTATTATTGGAGAAAAATTTATAGGAAACGATAAAGTAGCACTTATTTTAGGCGATAATATTTTTTACGGTAGTGGCTTTGGTACTTTATTAAGAAGCAAAACAACTATAGAAGGCGCTTCGATTTTTGCTTTTCCGGTAAACGACCCTCAACGCTATGGAGTAGTGGAGTTTGACACAAAAAATAAAGTGCTAAGTATTGAAGAAAAACCAACCAATCCTAAAAGTAATTATGCAGTACCCGGATTGTATTTTTACGACAATAAAGTAGTTGAACTTGCTAAAAAAGTACAACCATCTGCACGAGGAGAAAAAGAAATTACCACCCTTAACCAATTGTATCTTGAAGCAGGAGAGTTGGAAGTGGGGATTATGACTAGAGGCATGGCTTGGTTAGATACCGGAACGGTTGAAGCTATGGACGAAGCAGCCGAATTTGTGCGTGTATTGGAAAAACGAACCGATAAAAAAATTGCATGTTTAGAAGAAGTAGCCTATTTACATAAGTACATAACCAAGGCACAAGCACTGGAAGCCGCTAAAAAATACGGTAAAAGTCCTTACGGAGCCTACATACAAAAAGTAGTAACTAATGGATAAGGTACAACTTATAACACTGCCAAAAATTCTAGACCGTAGAGGAAACTTGAGTTTTTTTGAAAACAACAAGCATATTCCTTTTACCATACAACGTACGTATTGGATTTACGATGTACCCGGAGGTGAAATTAGAGGTAGTCATGCCTTTAAAAAATCTACCGAGTTTATTGTAGCACTCTCAGGAAGTTTTGATGTAGTGTTACACGATGGAGAAAAAGAAAAAAAATATAGTTTAAACCGTTCGTATTACGGTTTGTATGTGCCCAATATGTTATGGCGGAGATTGGAAAACTTTTCTACCAACTCACTAGCACTTATTGTATCGTCTATAAAATACGATGCAGCAGATTATATAAGAGATTTTGATGAATTTAAAGCCCTTATACATGCAGCAAAATAAACATACGGTTTTTGATAGTGATGTTATAGATTTGCATAAAATTCATAATGATGCCGGTAATATTACCGTAGTAGAGAACGGTTTTAACGCACCTTTTGACGTAAAAAGAATTTATTATTTATACGATGTTCCGGGAGGAGAAGAACGCGGAGGACATGCGCATTACCAATTAGAACAACTCATTATTGCCGCAAGTGGTAGTTTTGATGTTATTTTAGATGATGGTATAAATAAAAAAAAGGTGAGTTTAAATAGACCTAATATGGCATTACATATAGTGCCCGGACTTTGGAGAGAAATTGTTAATTTTTCTTCGGGCTCTATTTGTTTGGTATTGGCTTCACATAAGTATGACGAAAATGATTATATTAGAACGTACGATGAATTCATAGAATATAAAAAATGAAAATAGTTATAGCAGGTAAGAATAATATCGCAGTTGACATACTAAAATATGCAATAGACAATTTAGATGTACCTATTTTTGTGGTTTTAAATAAAACGGAGAATTACAAGAATGGTTTCCAGAAATCTCTTGGTTTTTATTCAAAATTGTGGAATATTAAAATTTTAAGTTTAGAAGAAGTTTATGGATTTGAAGATGCTGTTTTTATTTCTTTAGAATTTGATAGAATAATAAACCCAAAATTATTTAAAACAAAATTGCTTTATAATATTCATTTTTCATTATTACCAGCGTATAAAGGAATGTATACGTCTGCATTGCCATTAATGTATGGTGAAAAAAAAACAGGCGTGACTTTACATGAAATTGCTTTTGGAATAGACACAGGAAATATTATTGATCAGATAGAATTCAGTATAGACAAACATGATACGAGTCGTGATTTATATCTAAAATATATAGAATTAGGGACTAGATTAATAAAGCAGAATTTTAATAAATTATTGAAAGGTGATTATACTAGTAGGCAACAAGATGTAGAAGGCTCAACATACTTTGATAAGAAAAGTATAGATTATTTTAATTTGAAACTAAATTTTAATCAAACAGCTTATCAAATAGTAAATCAATTAAGAGCTTATTCATTTAGGGAATACCAACTTCCTAAATTTGAAAATTCAGAGATTGGAGGGTGGAAAATTACAAACAAGAAATCTTTTTTAAGACCTGGAAAAGTTGTTAAATATTTTTCAAATGGGGTTCAAGTGTCAACAATAGATTTTGATTTAATCTTAGAGTATGATCCATATAAAAGTTTGTGGAAAGCTTGCGAAACAAATAATATAACCGAATTAGAAAGTATTTTAAATCATTATAATATAAACATAGAAACTAAAACAAAGGAAGGATGGACGGCATTAATAATTGCCGTTTATAATGGTTCTTGGGATTGTATTTTAAAATTAATTGAAAAAGGTGCTGATATAAATGCTCATAATTATAATTACACTACTGTTTTAATGTATGCGAAAAATAATTTTATAAAGACTAAGGATGATAGAATAATTAATAAATTAATTGAATCAGGGGCAGATATGTACTCTAGGGATATTTTTGGTAAAACTGTCTTGGATTGGGCAAAAGAAGAAAATGAAGACATCTATTGTTTATTAAAAATGAAACAATGATTAAATTTTTAGACTTACAAAAAATAAACGCACAATACAGTCAAGAGCTAAAAAAAGCTGCTACTAGGGTGATAGATTCTGGTTGGTATTTGTTAGGGCAAGAGTTGGCAGCCTTTGAGCAAAATTACACTCAATTTTGCGGTACCACTCGTGCCTTGGGAGTAGCCAATGGGTTAGATGCTTTGCGTTTAATTTTTAAAGCCTATATAGCCTTGGGTGTTATGCAAAAAGGCGATGAAGTAATAGTGCCTGCAAACACGTATATAGCCTCGGTACTTGCAGTAACCGATAACGATTTAATTCCAGTATTTGTAGAGCCCAATATAGATACGTATAATATTGATAGTACAAAATTGGAAGCAGCCATTACCAACAAAACAAAAGCCGTATTGGCGGTGCATTTATACGGTCAAATTGCGGTAGATACCACCATGCTAGCCATTTGTAAAAAGTACGGTTTAAAACTAATTGAAGACGCTGCACAATCGCATGGAGCTGTTTGGAACAAGAAAACATCGGGAGGAATAGGAGATGCTGCCGGCCATAGTTTTTATCCGGGGAAAAACCTAGGAGCTCTAGGCGATGCCGGTGCTGTTACTACAAATGACAGCCATTTAGCAACCACTATTAAAGCCTTACGTAATTACGGTTCACACAAAAAATACGAAAATTTATACCAAGGATTAAACTCGCGTTTAGACGAATTACAAGCCGCTTTTTTAAATGTAAAGCTCAATTACATACAAAAAGAAATAGTCGCTCGAAGAAATGTAGCAAATTATTATTTGAAGCATATTAATAATCCTGCTATTATATTACCCAGTTGTCATGCTGAGCTTGTCGAAGCACATGTCTGGCACCTATTTGTAATTCGCATCAAAAATAGAGACCGTTTGCAACAATATTTAACAAAAAACGGTGTGCAAACCTTAATACATTATCCCATACCACCACATAAACAACAAGCGTATAAGCAATACAATAATTTACGTTTTCCAATAACTGAAAAAATACACCATGAGGTGTTGAGTTTACCTATAAGTCCGGTAATGACAAAAGAAGAAATAGAAAAAGTGGTTGATGTAATAAATAATTATTCATGAGCGAAGATAAAACCAGCTATAAACAAATTGTAAAAGCCACTTCGTTGTTTGGAGGTGTACAGGTGTTTAATATTTTAATTGCCATTATCCGGTCAAAAGTAGTAGCAGTATTGTTAGGCCCTGCAGGAATGGGTATTGCCGGTTTACTAACTTCTACTACGGGATTGGTAAGTATGCTTACCAACTTTGGCTTGGGTACCAGTGCGATAAAAGATATAGCAGCAGCTAACAGTACAGGTAATCGGTTACGTATTGCTAAAATTGTAGCGGTATTTCGTAGGTTGGTGTGGGCAACGGGGTTGTTAGGTGCAATTGTTACTTTGGTACTATCACCTTGGTTAAGTCAACTTACTTTTGGAAACAAAGACTATACACTGGCGTTTGTATGGCTCTCGATCACCTTGTTATTTAAACAATTAACCAGCGGACAAAATGTACTCTTACAAGGCATGCGAAAGTTACAGTATTTGGCCAAAGCAAATATGTTAGGTGCAGTAGCAGGCTTGGTAGTGTCAGTTCCTATGTACTATTACTGGCGTTTAGAGGGTATTGTACCAGCCTTGCTAATTACTGCTGTTTTTACCTTGGCAATTGCTTGGTATTATGCACGTAAGGTAACAATACCAACAACAAGTATAACACTACAGGATACGGTAATAGAAGGGAAAGAAATGCTTAAAATGGGGTTTATGCTAAGTATGAGTGGTTTAATTACCATGGGTGCTTCATACCTTATACGTATTTATATTAGCAATACCGGAGGCTTAGACGATGTAGGCTTGTACACTGCCGGTTTTGCCATTATAGGCACGTATGTAGGCTTGGTGTTTTCGGCTATGGGTACCGATTTTTATCCAAGATTGTCAGGGGTGGCGCATAACAACGCAAAGGCAACCACCTTAATTAACCAACAAGCTGAAGTAGGTTTGTTAATTTTAGCCCCTATTTTAACCGTATTTTTAATATTTATTAATTGGATTGTTATATTGTTATATTCTACCAAATTTACGCCCATTAACGGTATGGTACATTGGGCAGCACTGGGGATGTATTTTAAAGTAGTTAGTTGGGCCATTGCTTTTATTTTATTGGCAAAAGGAGTCTCTAAACTGTTTTTTTGGAATGAGCTTATTTTTAATATTTATACATTGGGATTGAATATATTAGGCTATTATTGGAAAGGACTAGACGGGTTGGGTATTTCCTTTATGGTGTCGTATTTGCTTTATTTAGTACAAGTGTATTTTTTAGCAAAACACCAGTACCAATTTATATTTAGCAAAGCGTTTAAACAACTGTTTGCTATACAATTTATATTGGGATTAGCCTGTTTTTTAACCATTAAGCTGATACCTACACCTTGGGTATATATAGTGGGTACGGTAATTATTGCGATTTCAAGTTGGATTTCATTTAAAGAATTGGACAAACGTATGGATATAAAAGAAATGATTAAAAAGTTTAGAAAAAAATAATGGAGATGACAGAAAAGAAACCTTTACTAACTTTTGCTTTGTTTGCATACAACCAAGAGCAGTATATAGAAGAAGCAATACAAGGTGCATTCTCACAAACATACAGTCCGTTAGAGATTGTATTATCTGATGATTGTTCGTCTGATAATACCTTTGCTATTCTAGAAAAAATGGCAAAAGAGTACAAAGGGCCTCATAAAATTGTATTAAATAGAAATAAGAATAATTTAGGGATTGCTTTGCATATTGACAATATTGTTAGAAATTATTGTAAAGGTGAATTAATTATTTTGCAGGCAGGAGATGATATATCACACCCTAAAAGAGTACAATTTCTATTCGAAAGATGGAATCTGGAAAACAGGAGATCATATTGTATTTCATCTAATTTTGTAGAAATGGAAGAAGATGGGTTAGTGCGCTTTGATACAGAAAAAGATTTAAAAAAAGACTTAAACCTTAAACCCTTTATCAAATATTATGATGGAGATATTGGTGCTACTTATGCTTTTCATCCTGATGTGATTACTAAATTTACACCAATGGAAACAGGTAATTTTGAGGATAAATGTATTGCTTTTCGCTCAAAATTATTAGGTGGGTACACTAGGATTAATAAGGTTCTTTTATATCATAGAAAATCAGGTATTTCTAATTTTAAATCTGTATTAGAAGAACAAAATACAATATTGAAAGTTAGGCCGATAATTCTTAAACAAATGAGAAATGATTTAAGTGAATCCGTTATTAAAGAAAAATACTCAAAAAAGAAATTATCTAGTTTTGAAAACATAATAGATAGGCATATTAAATTTTACTTGCTAATGAAAAATTTTATTGATTCGAATGGCGCAAAAAAGCTTTTTTATTTATTAAAAATATTACTTAACGGTGATTTTTATAGAATAAGACTTTGGAGGTATAGGATAATTAGTGAAATTATTAAGATAACTAAATAATTTTATAAATTATGGAATCTATAATATCAATAATCCTACCTGTTTACAATGTAGAAAAATACATTACAAAAAGTATTCAAAGTGTATTAAATCAAACACAAAAGAATTTTGAATTATTGGTGATTAATGATGGAACAAAAGATAATAGCATCAATATTGTTAGAAAGTTTAAAGATTCAAGAATTAAAATATTTAATAAGGAAAACGGGGGGTTATCTGATGCTCGAAATTTTGGATTGAAAAGGGCAAAAGGCAAGTATGTTTATTTTATGGATAGTGATGATTGGATTGAACCAAACTTAATTGAAGATTGTATTGATAAACTCGAAAGTGAAAAGTTAAATCTTATAGTTTTTGGCTATGTGCAAGATAATGAGAATAAGGAAGGTGAACTTTTATCTTCAAGTATAAAACTTCCAGAAGTAAGTGAAATAAGAAAATTGTCTACTAAAAATGTGATTGATAATAGTTTGTTAGGTATTTTAGGATATGCATGGAATAAAGTTTATCGTAGAGATTTTTTAGTTAGTAATAATATAGTTTTTGAAAAAGGAGTTTCATTAGTGGAAGATATTTTATTTAATACCAGAGTATATGAAAAAATAGAAGTGCTACGATTCATTAATAAGCCATACTATCACTATTTAAATAGACCTATAAAAACACTTATAAAAACTTTTCATAAAGATTCTTTTCAGCTAAAATTAAAAGGGAATGAGATGATAGAAAGATTTTTGATGCGTTGGCATGTTGAAAGCCAAGATAAACTGATGGGTTTTATTCAAGTACAAGCAATTATATATTGTATTAATAACCTATTTTCTTTTAGAAATAATTTATCATTTTTGGATAAAATAGAATATATAAGAATGATGGTTTATAATTCAAAGACAAGAAAATATATACGATTTTATAAGCCTTCAACCTTTGTAGATACATGTTACAAAGTACTAATATGTCTAAAATGCTATCGCTTGATAGGGTTATTGGCTTTTTTAAAAAAATAAACAATGAAATTAAAACATCTAATAGGTTTTCGCTATAAATACAGAATTTTACTATTTATTCAACAATTTAAACCACTTAAGTTTTTCAAATACCGTAAGTTGTTAAATAAAAAAAAATATGCTTATGTTTTTTTAGCAGCAGATTATGGTAACTTGGGAGATTTAGCGATTACTTTTGCTCAAATAAAATTTATTAAAGAATTTTCTGATTATGAAGTAGTAGAAATACCTATAAGTGAAAGTCTGGAGGGATTGTATTTTGTTAGAAAGCATATAAAGGGTGAAGATATAGTTACGATAATAGGTGGGGGAAATCTAGGGGATTTGTATGACCAAATTGAATATATTAGACAATTAGTGGTGAAGTTCTTTCCTAAAAATAAAATTATATCGTTTCCACAAACCTTTGATTTTTCAAATACTAAAAATGGGCATAAAGCACTTGAATCAGCAAAAAAGGCCTATAACTCACACAATGACATTCATTTTGTTGCTAGAGAAGAAATTTCATATAAGCTTATTAAAACGCATTTTTTTAAAGCTAAATCATACTTAACACCAGATATTGTATTAAGTTTAGAAAGGAAAAAAGCAAACCTTAGAAGAAATGGTGTAGTATTTTGTTTGAGACAAGATAAGGAAAAGAAACTGACGGATAAACAAACTTCCTTTATCAAGAGTATTGTAACTAAAAAGTTTAAATTTATATCGTTTTACGATACACATATAAGAAAAAATAAACTGAGTTCTGAAAACAGAAATTTTGAACTAAATAGTATTTGGAAAGCTTTTAGTTCAGCTGAATTAGTAATAACAGACCGATTGCATGGAATGATTTTTTGCTTTATAACTAGTACTCCCTGTTTAGTATTTCAAAATAACAATCATAAAATTAAGGGTACATATCAGTGGATTAAAGATGATTTAAACATAACAATGATTGAAAATTTTACAGAAGCTTGCATTCGTGACTTTTTTGAAAAAAAAGATTTTACAGATATAAATTCTTTCAGTTTAACTCACGAATTCCAACCTCTTAGAAATCTAATAGTATGAAAAGAATTTTACAAATAACCGGCAGTATGAATAGAGGAGGCGCAGAGACTATGATAATGAATTTGTATAGAAAAATTAATCGTGTAAAATTTCAGTTTGATTTTGTTGTATTTGGTGATAAGGGAGATTTTGATGAAGAGATTTTTACACTTGGAGGAAAGATTTATTATTTAAAAACGAATTCAACAATAAAACGTATGTATTTATTATGGAAACTTTTGAGAGAAAATAAAGAGTATCAAATTATTCATTGTCATACCAATTTTAGTAATGCGTTCCATATTATAAGCGCAATGTTGAGTGGTGTAAAGATGAGAGTAGCACACTCACATAATACAAGTGATTTCTCAAGAAATATTGTGGTTAGTTATTTTTATCAACCCATTAGTAAATTCATCATTAATAGATTTTCAACACATTTTATGGCTTGTGGTGAAGCAGCTTCAAAATTCCTTTTTTATAAAAACAAAAAGGTTATTGTATTACCCAACTCAGTTGATGTCAATCTATTAGCAGATATTGGAATTTCAAATAAAAATTATATAAACCGTTTATATGAGAATATAAATGACCATATCAAAATAATTCAAGTAGGAAGACATGTCCCTGAAAAGAATTATATACACAGTATTAAAATAGCACAAGAGTTGAAAAAAAGAAATATAAAATTTAAGTTTTTTATTGTTGGTAGGGGTGAATTAGACTATAATTTAAAAAAAATAGTTAAAAATTTAGGATTAGAAAAGGACATTATTTTTTTAGGAGTTAGAGGCGATGTTCCACATTTGATGGCAGGATCTGATATTATGTTAATGCCATCACTGTATGAAGGTTTTCCTGTAGTTTTAGTTGAAGCGCAAGCTATTGGGTTAAAATGTTTAATTTCAACTTCAATTTCAAAAGAGGTGGATTTAAATGTTGGGCTAGTTAAATTTTTAGATTTAAAAGAAAACATAGGTAAGTGGACAGACGAATTAATAAGCAGCATTATAGTTCAAGAAGAAGATATTGATTTGAGAGTTCATAAAATTAAAGAAGAAGGATTTGATATTGGAAGTAATGCTGTTTTTCTAGAAAAATTTTACTTAAATTAAATTTAAAAAAAAATGTGTGGTATTGCTGGAATGGTAATTAAAGGTAAATTAGATGAAGAACGTATTGAAGAATTTATAAAATCTTCTGATTTAATGGCTCATAGAGGCCCTGATAATAGAGGTGTTTTTAGAGAAGGTAACGTTATTTTAATTCATTATAGACTAAGTATAATTGATTTTGATAAAAGATCGAATCAGCCATTTTTTTCTAATGATAATAAATTAGTGTGTGTATATAATGGAGAGATTTATAACTATACGGACTTGGCAAGGAAATATATGATTGCTCAAAGAACGACTTCTGACACTGAAATTATGATTGAGTCCTTTAATTTGTATGGTGAAAAAATAATTCCAAAATGGAATGGAATTTTTAGTTTGGTAATTTACAATCGAAACGAAAAAAAATTAAATATAATAAGGGATAGGTTAGGCATTAAACCTCTTTACATTTATGAGGATAAAAATGTGTTTTTATTTGCATCTGAATCTAAAGTTATTTTAGATTGGCTGAATGATTTTGAATTAAATTTAGCGGGTTTATCACAGTATATGTGGTTTGGAAATACTACTGGTACAGACACAATTATTAAAAATTTAAATAAGGTAGAACCAGGTACTGTTACAACATTTGATATAAACTCAAATAGAATAATTAGCAATTATAAATATTGGTTAATACAAAAAAGTGTTGAGAAAAAGAAATATACAGAAAAACAAGCAATACTAAAACTGAATAATTTACTAGAACGTGCAGTAGAAAGACAATTAGTCTCTGACGCACCAATTGGAGTTCTTTTGAGTGGTGGAATTGATTCGAGTGCTATAGTTGCAAATGCATCAAAATATTATCAAGGTAAATTAGATACTTATACAGCTTTTTATGATTACAACTCTAGTAGTAAGACCGATTTATTGAGAGCAAGAAAAATTTCTAAAATGTTTAACACCAACCATCATGAATTAGAGATTAATGGTTCTGATATTATTGATATTTTTAAAAAATTGGTATTTCAATATGACGAACCATTTGGTGATGCTGCAAATATTCCTTTATATCAGCTTTCTAATCTTTGTAGTAACGATAAGAGAGTAATACTACAAGGAGACGGGGGGGATGAGTTATTTGCCGGATATAGAAGATATAATGTTATAAACTCTTTGTTATTTTGGAGACTTACCTCTTATAGTTACCCTTTTTTAATAAATAAGCATTGGAAACAAAGAATGAAACGAACAAATTTTATTTTAAACCAAAGCTCTTATTCAAATTTAATGGCCTACTATCTTTCTTCTGAAGTTCCTTCAAAAAACCCATATCAAATTTTTAATAAATTTTTTGAACGAAAGTTACATTTAGAAAATTGGAAAAAAGATTATGAAAATGCGAATTTGATATTTGGAAAGGAAAATAAAATTCAAAGATTGTTATATACAGATACAAAAATACTATTACCCAATACTTATTTGGAAAAAGTAGACAAGGCTACCATGTACGCTTCAATAGAGGCTAGAGTACCTTTTTTAGATAATGAATTGGTAGATTTTAGTCTTTCGCTAAGTTCGGATTTAAAAATCAAAAAAAATCAAAAAAAATACTTATTAAAAAAAGCTTTAGAAGGCACTATTCCAAGTGAAATACTTTACGGGCCAAAAAAAGGATTTGATGCTCCATACTATGAGTGGTTAAGAAAAGATTTATATTCGTTTGCAAAAGATATTTTTTCTAAAGCGAATCAAGATATTTTTGACTCAAAAAAATGCTTTAAGCTATTAGAAGATCATAAAGCTGGAAAAGAAGGTATTGGATCTTTATTATGGAAAACATTAGTTTTGGCTTATTGGGTTAGTATTTATGAAAAAAAGGGAAAACTCAAAAGATAATTTACTTAAAATTTTAAATTAATGTTTATAGATTTTATACCTGTAGAATATTACACATTGGTCTTTTATAATGCATTGCTCACAGTCATATTTTTCACATTTATTAGACTACTAACAAAGGGGTATGTTCTAAATAATTTTAGAAAAAAAGAGTATATATCTTTTATGTTATTGTTGTCTGTTGTGTTTTATATGGGTTTAAGACCAATTAGTGGTAAGTATTTTATTGATATGGGTATGTATAACTATGAGTTTGAACAATATGCCTCAGGAGGTGAGATTAATGCCAATAGAGATTATTTATGGCATTTATTTATGAAATTTTGTAGTGGAATTATGACCGCAAATATATTTTTTTTAGTTTGTGCGATACTTTATGTACTTCCTCTATACAAGGCTTCAAAAAATTGGTTTGGTAAGGATAGGTATTTTTTGTTTTTGATGTTTGTGGCTTCGCTATCTTTTTGGGCTTATGGTACTAATGGTATTCGAAATGGAATAGCTACTTCTGTTTTTGTTCTTGCTTTATCAAAAAAGAATAACATCTTTCAAAAAGATGGTTTACTGATACTTTCTTTTTTTATACACGGAAGTATGGTTATCCCAATCTCAGCATATATTCTTTCTTCGGTTTATAAAAATCCAAAACATTATATTTTTGGTTGGTTTTTATGCGTTGTCATTTCTTTAATTTTTGGAGGTATGCTTGAGTCGTTTATTGCTAATATTGGCTTTGGAGATGATAGATCAGGTTACCTTACAATGAGAGGCTTTGAAAATAGATTTTCATTTACAGGTTTTAGGTGGGATTTTTTGTTATATAGTTTTGCGCCTATTTTTATGGGTTATTACTTTATAGTTAGCAAAAAATTTGAAGATAAAATTTATACACAACTGTTTAATATTTATGTAGCATCTAATGCTTTTTGGGTTTTAGTTATAAGGTCGGCGTATTCAAATAGATTTTCATACTTGTCATGGTTTTTAATGGCTCCTATAGTGTTTTATCCATTTTTAAAAAGTAAACTTTTTAAAAAGCAACAAAAAGTATTAGCGCTCACAATTGTATTATATTATGGTTTTACTTACATTGTATTTTTAGTGAGTTAAATATTAACAAAACAGAGTGATAAATTATGTCAATAACAATAGCAATTCCGTTTTACAATGCTGAAAAATATTTGGCAGATGCCATTCGTTCGGTATTTGCGCAAACATACAAAGATTGGGAACTACTATTGGTTGATGATGGCTCTACCGATGGTTCACTTAAAATTGCAAAATCGGTACACGACCCCAGAGTACGAGTATATTCTGATGGGAAAAATAAAAAATTAGCGACACGTCTTAATGAGATTACTAATTTAGCTAAATACGACTATATAGCCAGAATGGATGCCGATGATTTAATGTCGCCAACAAGGCTTGAAAAACAATTAAAAATTTTAGAAAACAACCCAGATATTGACATTGTTAGTACAGGGGTGTATTCTGTTACAAATAGTCTTAAACTTATAGGAATACGAGGTGCTGACACCAAAAAAATTGAATTTAAAGAGCTGTTATTTAAAAAGAAGGGAATTGTTCATGCTGCTGTGCTAGGAAGAAAAAGTTGGTTTATAAGAAATCAATACAATCCATTGTTAAAAATTGCCCAAGATTATGATTTGTGGTTAAAATCAAGTTTGAAAAATGATTTAAGAGCTTGTACAATTTCCGAACCTCTTTACTATTACCGTGAGGAAGGAAATGCTACTTCCGAAAAAATAATGACTGCATATAAAAATGAAAGAGCCATGTATAAAAAATATGCGGGGAAGTACTATGTTCAATTAGTGTTAAAATCATACGTAAAATCTATGATTGTTTTCTTTTTAGGAAAGATACATAAATTGGAGTTACTTCTAAATAAAAGAGGTTCAGGAGTTATTGATGGTGAGTTATTACAGTTGTTAAAAAAAGAAATAGCAGTAATTAAGAGTACAAATGTACCAGGTTTGCCTGTCAAGTAATTGTAGCGTAAATGAAAAGAAAGTTTATAATAATAACCACAGTTCCAATATCACTCGGCTTTTTTAAAGGGCAACTACAAGTGCTTAAAAACAAATTTGATGTTGAGGTGATCTCTAGCCCCGGAGAAATGCTTGATGAAATATGTAGGAAAGAGCAAGTTAAAGGGAGTGCGGTTACTATGAAGCGAAAAATAAATGTTTTTTACGATGTTGTGAGTCTCTTTAAACTATCAATTCTATTATATAAATTAAAGCCAGAGGTTGTCCATGGGAGTACACCGAAAGCAGGTTTGTTAAGTATGATTGCTTCATGGATTAATAGGGTACCTACAAGAATATATTACATACATGGTTTGCGTTACCAAGGTCTAAAAGGTATAAAAAGGAGGCTACTTATATGTATGGAGAAACTATCCTGTTTTTTTGCTTCCCATATATACGCTGTAAGTTACGGTGTAAAAGATATAATTATCCAAGAAAAAATCACTAAAAAGCATATTAGAATTATAGGGAATGGTAGTGTAAATGGCGTTGATGTTGATTTTTTTTCACCACTAAATCAAAAAGTACCAAATTTAAAGGAACGATATGGCATAAAATCTTCTACTATTGTTTATGGTTTTGTGGGTAGGCTTGTAAGAGATAAAGGAGTAAATGAGCTTGTTCAAGCATTTTTAAAAATTCATTCAGATTCACCAGAGGTAAGATTGTTACTTGTTGGAGATTTTGAAAAAGAAGATGCAATAGAAAGCAACATTAGAGATGAAATAATTTTAAATCCAGCAATTATTAATGTGGGTTTTCAAAAAGATGTTCGTCCTTTTTTAAATATGATGACTATTTTTGTTTTTCCAAGTTATAGAGAGGGTT
Organism: Flavobacteriaceae bacterium; assembly: GCA_027082925.1. Classification (GTDB taxonomy): domain Bacteria; phylum Bacteroidota; class Bacteroidia; order Flavobacteriales; family Flavobacteriaceae; genus Lutibacter. The sequence goes on along the minus strand of JALWTD010000021.1, from coordinate 80,686 downwards.
TTGGTGTTTCTTTAATGGAAGCTGCAGCTATGGGCGTACCTGCAATTTCATCAAATATTATTGGTTGCAACGAGATAATTAAAAACGGTTATAATGGAATTTTAATTCCATCCAAATCTGTTGAAGCACTTACAAAAGCAATGGAAAAGGTACTTACAAATAAAGATACAATAGACGAGATGTCAAAAGTGTGTAGAGGTTATGTAGAAGAAAAATATGAACAAAAAAAAGTATGGGATAATACTTTAAAATCATATAGTGAAATTACAACTTCGTACTAAAATTTATGTTTCCAAATTATTAAGTAGAATGAGTTAATAGTAAAATGAAGTTTAACTAGTTATTTTATAAGATATTGAAATAGTATTTACGAGTAAAAAAAGAAAGTACTTGAATCTCAATTTTTGTATATTTACGGTATTAAAAATAATAAGATAGAACTGGAATTAACATTCCATTTTTTTAAGTGTATGTACAGAATTCATTTTAAAAGGGTACTTGATTTTTTTGTAGCACTTTTAGGTTTGCTGGTTTTAAGCCCATTATTGTTAATTGTAGCTGTTTGCCTTACCGTAGTCAACAAAGGAAACCCATTTTTTGTTCAAGTACGACCGGGTAAAAATGAGAAGTTGTTTAACATACTTAAGTTTAAAACCATGACCGATGAAAAAGATAAAGAAGGAAATTTACTGCCCGATGCTAAGCGATTGACTAAAATAGGACGATTTATACGTAAAACATCATTAGATGAATTGCCTCAATTGGTAAATGTATTAAAAGGGGAAATGAGTTTAATAGGTCCTAGGCCGTTACTTCCAGAATATTTATCGTTATACGATAAAACACAAAAAAAACGACATCTCGTTAGACCGGGTATCACCGGGTGGGCACAAGTGAATGGTAGAAATGCTATAGAATGGCAACAAAAATTCGAATATGATGTTTGGTATGTAGAAAATATCAGTTTTCTGTTAGATTTAAAAATTTTATGGAAAACTATTCGAAAAGTGTTAATAAAAGAAGGGATATCAGCAGCGGGAGGTTCAACAATGCCTCGGTTTGATGAATTAAGAAAAAATAAATGAAAAAATGAAAAATATATTAGTTACTGGAGCTGGGGCTTTATTAGGGCAAGGAATATTAAGATTACTTCAAATATCAAACTTTAAAAAGAGAATTTTTACAGCAGACCCTGATCCTCGTTCAGCTGGACATTGGTTAGGGGATTATGCAATTACGATTCCTTTAGCAAAGGATCCAAATTTCATGAATGAAATTAAGGATATTATTGCAAGGCATAAAATTGATGCTATTTTAGTAGGAACAGATTTAGAGTTACCAATATTTTCAAGGTTTAAGAATCAGTTATTGAGAGAGTATAACTGTATAGTGATTGTAAGTAATCAAAAGGTAATTGATATTGCAAATGATAAGTATTTAACTGCAAAATTTTTGGAAAAGAATAATTTTTCATTTCCATACTCAGTGATGGCTAATAAGAAAGAGAATTTAGTAAAAATTTCGGAAGATATAGGTTTTCCATTGTTTGCTAAACCCATATATGGAGCCAGGTCTCAAGGAGTTAAGAAGATAAATAATTTTAAAGAGTTAATGAAGATGTATAGTCCTCAAAGTAAAACGGTGGTTCAGCAATATTTACCTTTAAATGATGGAGAATACACCTCTGGATGTACTGTTATAAATGGAGAATGTAAAGCAATAGTTACGTTAAAGCGAGATTTAAGAGATGGTAATACTTATAGAGCTTATCGAGATTCAGAGACATCAATTTATGATGATAAAATAAAAGTAATCGCTGAAAAATTAAATTCAGATGGACCTGTTAATTTTCAGTTTAGAGTCCTTAATGGAGAGCCTATAATTTTTGAAATTAATGGAAGATTTAGTGGAACGACTCCTTTACGTCATTTTTATGGCTTTAATGAAGTGGAAGCTATTTTAAACTATTATTTATTTGAGATTAAAATAGAAAAACCAAAATTAAAAAATGGAGTTGTGCTTAAAGTTTGGTCTGATTTGTTCATTGATGAATCAGAATTAAAAGCTTTAGAAGCAGATAGGAAGTTAAAAAAACCTAAAGCAAAATTTAAAAACTTTTCTTTAAAAATAGTTTAATGAAAATTCTAGTATTTGGAGGGACAGGTTTTTTAGGAGGAAATTTAACTTCGTTGTTGAAACAAAATGAAGGTTATGAAATTAAAAATACTTCAAGGAACACTTCTAAAGGAGATTATAGTGTTGACATTGCAGAAATGACAAGTTTTAATATTTTACCTAGAAATTATTTTGATGTTATTGTAAACTGTGCGACTATACTACCAGGCGGAAATTATTTAGACGAAAAACATCTCGAGCAAATCTATAGGACGAATATTTTAGGAAGTCAAAATATCTGTAAATGGATAGCTAAGCAATCATCAGTCAAAAAAATTATTAATTGTTCAACACTTTCTGTAGCAAATAAACCGTGGGCTTTAGATTTAGATGAGAATTGTAAAACTTACCCTTTAGGGAAACATGTTATTTATAATTCTTCAAAATTAATGCAAGAACTGATATTTCAAAGTTTTTCAGTGTTAAATAAAGTAGAATTATGCCAGATTAGATTTTCTTCTTTATATGGAAAAGGAATGAAATGGAATGGAGTTATATGTAATTTTTTAGATCAAGTAAATAGATCGGATAAAATTATTTTGAGAAATGGGAATATGGTTAGTGTTGATTTTCTTCATGTGTCAGATGCAGCTACTATTGTTGTTGAGGCTATAAAGCATGATATTACTGGAATTTTAAATGGGTGTTCAGGTATTGAAACGACCTTATTAGAATTAGCTGAAGAAATAAAACATGTTTTGGGTGGGAATATTATAATTGAAAATGAAGATGAAGATATTTGTTATAATAGAGCTGTAATTAATACTGAAAAATTGGAAAAGGTTATAGATATTCGAAATTTTAAAAAATTATCTATTGGTATCAAAGAAATGCTAAAAGTATGAAAATTGTTGTATTTGGAGATGTTCACGGAAACATAATTGCTTTAGAAAAGCTATTTAAATTGGAAGCAAGAGATACAGATTTATTTGTTTCTCATGGAGATATAGTTAATTATGGACCTTGGTCAAATGAATGTGTTGAATTTTTACAAAATGTGGATAATTGTAATGTTTTAAAAGGGAATCATGAAGCAAATTATATTTTAGGTAATTATTCTGGAAAGCACCCAGTAGCAAGATGCTTCTTTAATTACTGTTATCCAAAATTTGACAAAGACTTAATTCAAACTATAAATAAATATAAAAATGAATTACAAATAGAAGGTTTTAGAATTCAGCATACAATTAACAACCAATATATATACGCAGATACTGATATCTCTAAAATTGAATTTTCTACAAATTATATTATTGGTCATTCCCATCAACAATTTGGTAGAATTAAAAAAGGATTTTCAATATTTAATACGGGTAGTTTAGGACAAAATCGAGAATACATAAATCAATCCTGTTATTTAAAAATAAATACAAAGACAAATGATGTTGAATTTAAAAACTTTAATCATGATATTGATAAAGTAATAAATCAGATGCGAGCGGAGAAGTATCCTTCTATTTGCATAGATTACTATTTATCAAAAAAGCGCATTTAAAGGTTCTGTGTTAAATTTTAAAATTGATGAAACAAATCTTCGATATTATTTTTGCTTTTGTGAGTTTAATAGTATTATTTCCAGTATTATTAATTAGTTGGTTAGTGGCATGTATAGATACAAATACAAATGGTGTATTTTTACAAAAACGTATTGGACAATTTGGTAAACCGTTTACTATTTATAAATTGCGTACCATGCATATAAACACTTGTAAAGTGTCAAAAATAGGTGCTTTTTTAAGAAAATATAAGTTAGATGAATTGCCTCAGTTATTCAATGTATTAAAAGGAGAAATGAGTTTGGTAGGACCTAGACCTGATATAGCCGGGTATTATGATAGATTAGAAGGTGAAAATAGAAAAATTTTAGAACTCAAACCCGGTTTAACAAGCAAGGCCGCTATAAAGTATGCGAATGAAGAATTATTGTTAAAACAACAAAAAAATCCAACGCATTATAACGATACAGTATTATTTCCTGATAAAGTAAGAATGAATTTAGACTATTATTACAACCATACTTTTTTGGGAGATATTAAAATTATTTTACAAACGTTTCGTGTATTATTTTAACGAAGACTAGAACTAAGACTCTTTTGTCCTGCAGTCCTCTATCGTGCAGTCGTGCTGTCCTGCGGTCCTTTATCGTGCTGTCTTGCGGTCCTTTATCGTGCAGTCTTGCAGTCGTGTAGTCAGTTTTTATCAAGTCTAGCGCTTAACTAAAATGAAAACTTAGACTTTTGATTGGGACTTCTATGTTGTTTTATTTGTTGAATGAATCCTTCATTAAGAGCATTTAGGTAGAAGTAAAAAAAAACAGTATTTTTGGGCTTTAAGATAGAATGCATGAGTAAGCGCATATGGTTATCGCCTCCACATATGGGAGGGTCTGAGCAGAAATACATACAGGAAGCTTTTGATAGTAATTGGATTGCCCCACTAGGTCCTAATGTAACGGCATTTGAAACAGCAATCGCCAAATTTTTAGGAGGGCAACACCATGTAGCAGCATTAAGTTCGGGAACAGCGGCCATTCACTTAGCCTTATTATTGGCAGGTGTAAAACCACACGATGAGGTGTTATGTCAATCGTTTACATTTGTAGCAGCGGCCAACCCTATTACCTATGTAGGTGCCACTCCCGTATTTATAGATAGTGAACCTGAAACATGGAATATGTGTCCTGTTTTACTCGAAAAAGCTATTAAAGAGCGCATGGCAGTAGGAAAAAAACCCAAAGCCATTATTGTTGTGCATTTATACGGAATGCCGGCTCGTATTTTAGATATTGTTGCATTGGCCAAACAATACGAAATACCCTTAATAGAAGATGCTGCAGAAGCTTTTGGTAGTACTGTAAAAGGACAGCAATGTGGTACTTTTGGAGATTACGGTATTTTATCGTTCAACGGAAATAAAATTATCACGACTTCAGGAGGTGGAGCACTTATTTGTAAAGATAAAGCAAGTAAGGAAAAAGCAATCTTTTTAGCCACGCAAGCCCGTGATGAGGCTCCCCATTATCAGCATACTCATATAGGGTATAATTATAGAATGAGTAATGTATTGGCAGGTATTGGCAGAGGGCAAATGGAAGTGTTAACAGATAGAATAGCAGCTCGTAGAGCTCACTTCGATAGTTATAAAAGCGCACTACGCGCTACGTCACTCACATTTTTAGAGGAGCCTCCTCAATATTATGCAAACCGGTGGTTGACTTGTTTTTTAGCGCCATCATACCAAAAAAGAGAAAAAATTCACTTATATTTACAAGAGTTAAATATAGAATCTAGATTATTGGTAAAACCAATGCATCTTCAACCTGTATTTAAAGATTGTATAAGTTATGAAAATGGAACTTCAGAAAAATTATTTCAACTTGGTTTATGCCTTCCTAGCGGATCGAGTTTAACAAGTCAAGAGCGTGACAAAATTATAGCTGTTCTACAAAAAGATTAGGATATGTTAAAGAAAATTACCAAGCGAATAATAGATAATAATGCCCCAAGATGGTTTGTGTTGGTGGTGGATTTATACCTCATTATCAATACGTTTATTTTGGCGTATTTTATTCGTTTTAATTTTCAACTGACTTTTGACACTTCCAAATTACTACTTCAACTTCCGGTACTGACATTGGTTTTTTTAAGTAGTTTTTTATTGGTAGGCTCGTACAAGGGAATCATAAGACATACAGGTGTTAGAGATTCCATAAATGTATCGTTGGCGAGTGTCATTTCTTTTGTGGTACTTGGAACGTTGGTTTTTGTAAATAGAAAGTATCAAATTGCACCGTCATTTACCATTCCTATATCTATTTTAGTAATTCATTTTTTGTTAAATGAGGTTGTTCTTATCGCTAGCCGATATCTATTTAAAGAAGCCTATAACAGACTTGTTTCAGATGTTCAAAAGAATAGATGTGTGCTTATTTACGGAACCGGAGATGCCGGTTTAATTACGTATTCGGTACTGAAAGACAATCGTGAAAACAAAATGCATGTCATTGGCTTTGTAGATGACAATAAACAAAAAATAGGAAGTAAAATAAATGGTTTAAAAGTATACGATTCCAATAGCATTGATGAAGAATTTATCAAGAAAAAGAAAGTAAGTGAAATTATTATCACGGTCCAAAAAAGACGTCCTATACAACTGATAGAAACGGTAAGTAGATTTTCTACTTTAGCTGTTGCGGTTAAAATAGTGCCTCCTGTAAAATCATGGATTGATAGCAATTTAAAGGCACACCATATAAAACCGGTTAAAATAGAAGATTTGTTAGGTAGAGAACCTATTGCTTTAAACAATCCTATTTTACAAAAAGAATTTCACCGTAAGGTTATATTTGTTACCGGAGCAGCCGGCTCTATAGGAAGTGAAATTGCACGTCAAGTAGCCACTTTTGGTTATCAGCATCTGGTGCTTATCGATCAAGCAGAATCGGCATTGTACGATTTGCAACAATATTTTAAGAGTAACAAGCGTACAAATATAACTTCCATTGTTGCCGATGTGAGAAACAAAAAGCGCATGGCTGTTATTTTTGACCAATATCGTCCCGATATTGTTTTTCATGCAGCAGCCTATAAGCACGTACCTTTTATGGAAGAAAATCCGTTTGAAGCTATTTGTGTAAATGTGTTTGGAACGCAAATAATAGCCGATTTGTCATTGGAATATCGCGTCAAAAAATTTGTGATGGTTTCAACCGATAAGGCAGTTAACCCTACCAATGTTATGGGAGCTACCAAACGTGTGGCCGAAATGTACATTAATAGTTTACGCCACAGCGGAGAAACCAAATTTATCACCACGCGTTTTGGAAATGTATTGGGTTCAAACGGGTCGGTTATTCCACTATTTCAATCTCAAATTAAAAACGGAGGTCCGTTAACCGTAACACATAAAGACATTACCCGCTATTTTATGACCATACCGGAAGCCTGTCAGCTCGTTTTAGAGGCAGGAGCTATGGGAAAAGGAGGTGAGATTTTTGTATTTGACATGGGTGAATCTATTAAAATATTTGATTTGGCGATTAAAATGATACAATTGTCAGGATTGCGTTACCCTGATGATATTGATATTGAAATTACAGGATTGCGTCCCGGAGAAAAAATATATGAAGAGTTGTTAGGAAGCGAAGAAAACGCTTTACCAACTTACCATGATAAAATAATGATTGCCAAGGTAAAAAGTGTTGAAGCGGTTACATTACACCAAAAAATGGAAGCGTTGTACGAATACAATCAACAATTAGATGTAAAACAAACCATCTTAAAAATGAAAGAAATTGTACCAGAATTTATTTCAAACAATTCAGAGTACGAACAATTGGATAAAATACCTCTTTCTGAAGATTCTTTGAAAGAAAGTGAACTGCGTAAAAAACCAGCGAAGGTAGCATTAGATAAAAAGTAAGTAATAAGTAATTAGAAATACCCCAGACAAAATTTAATAAAAAAATGACGATAAGAAGAAAGCACTCCTATTTTTTTGGAATCATACTGTTACTAAGTATGTTATCAGCCTGCACATCACCTAAAAAAATCATTTACCTACAAGACTTAGAGACAAATGCAAGTCAATCATTTACACAAAATTACCAACCAAAAATTCAACCAGACGATGTACTAAGTATCAAGGTGTCTGCTATTGACATTGAAGCTGCTAAACCTTTTAATATGTATGAAAGCACAGGTACGCAGTTAAAGCCTATCACTTATTTGGTCACTGCGAGCGGAACGATTCACTTTCCGGTTTTAGGAACGATTAAAGTTGCCGGTTTAAGTACGGAAGCATTGACGGCCGTTGTCACAAAAAAGCTTACTACGTATATTAAAAATCCTATTGTAAATATTCGATTGTTAAACTTTAAGATTACGGTACTTGGAGAAGTGAATGCTCCGGGAACCTATCAAGTACCTAACGAGCGTATTTCTATATTAGAAGCCATTGGATTGGCCGGAGATTTGACAATTCAAGGAAAACGCTCATCGGTTTTGTTGGTGCGTGAACAAGACGGAAAACGCACTTCGGTAACCATTGATTTGACAGATAAGGATTTATTGACCTCTCCTTACTATTATTTGGCTCAAAACGACGTGTTGTATGTAGAACCTAATAAAGCCAAAATCAATTCTTCAAGTGTAGGTGCAAGTACCGGTATTATTATGTCGTCTATATCTATTCTTATATCTGTAATCGCCATTTTCACACGTTAATTTTAAGTAACTATGCAAAACGAACAACCCTTAAATACCATACAGTTTACGGATGATAGTATTAATATCCGAGAAGAAATAGAAAAATACCTCTACCATTGGAAATGGTTTGTTTTGGGAGTGGTGTTGGCTGTAAGTAGCGCTTTTGTTTATTTGCGTTACACCCCTAACAAATACGAAGTGTCAACCACTATTTTGGTAGACGACGGAGAAAGTAGCGGTATGGCTTCCGAATTGGCTGCTTTTGAAGATTTGGGATTATTAAGTGGTTCTAAAATATCGTTAGAAAATGAAATAGAACTCTTAAAGTCTATAAATTTATTAGAACGTGTGGTCAAAGATTTGGAGTTAAATGTGGCTTATTATCGACAAGGACGTGTCATAGAAACCGAATTGTTTAAAGAAAGGAGTCCATTAAAAATCACATTTTTAACCAAAGAACCTGTTTTTTATAGCAAGGATACGGTATTTACCGTATTGGTGACATCGAAAGAAACATTTGCACTCAAAAACAGTGAAAAGAAGGTCGTAAGTGAGAGTGTATTTGGAGAGCGTGTACACACCTCTTTAGGAGATATTACGGTAACTCCTATGCAGGTTGATAAAATTATTAAAGGTGATGAGATTATCGTAAAAGTAAGACCTTTGAAAAGTGTCATAGACAGTTATAAAAATCGCATTCAGATACAGCCGGTAAACAAAAGTTCGAGTGTAATTAAGTTGAGCCTGAAAGACCCTGTAAAGCAAAAAGCACAAGTTATATTAGACCGGTTGGTAACACATTATAATAATGATGCCATTGCTTATAAAAGTTTGGTTGCTAAAAATACCGAAACGTTTATTAATAAGCGTTTGGAAATTATTACCAAAGATTTATTTGATGTAGAAAAAGAAGTAGAGCAATTTAAAACTAAAAACAAACTTACCGATATTGCCGCAGAAGCAAACTTAGTATTGCAATCGAATGTAGAAATTGAAAATAAGTTGCTAGATTTAAATACGCAACTTACGTTGGTTACAGATATTGAGCGGTATATGGCCGAGAATAAAGACGATTTAATTCCTGCTAATTTAGGGCTGACAGATGTTTCGATAAATGCCGGAACCGAGCAATATAATCAATTGGTATTAGAACGCAATCGAATTTTACAAAGCTCTAGTGCACAAAATCCGGTGATTGTCAATTTAAATGCGCAAATAAAAAAGATAAGAGCAAGTATTGTAAAAAGCATTGCTAATTTAAAATCGTCATTAACCATTGCATTAAAAAATGTAAAACGACAAGAAAATAGAATGTCTTCTAAAATAGCTTCTGTTCCGCAGCAAGAACGCGAGTATCGAGACATTAAGCGTCAGCAACAAATTATAGAATCACTGTACTTGTATTTACTACAAAAGCGTGAAGAAAATGCTATTTCATTGGCTGTCACATTGCCAAATGCAAAAATTATTGATAAGGCTTACGGAAGTAATATTCCGGTAGCACCCAAACGCAAGGTGGTGTATTTAGCGGCGTTGTTATTAGGGATTATAGTACCGTTTGGAGTGATTTATTTATTGCTGCTATTTGACAATAAGGTGCATACACGTAAAGATGTAGAAGCCGTAGTAAAAGCCCCTATTTTAGGAGATATTCCAAAAACTAAAACCGATAAAAAAGTGGTGGTTTCAGATCACGATAGAACAAGTGTTTCAGAATCGTTCCGATTGCTTCGAACCAATATCAATTTTATGCTTTCTAAAGTTACAGAGAAATCAAAAGTTATTTTTGTGACTTCTACTGTTGGCGGAGAAGGAAAAACATTTATATCTATTAACTTGGCTACTGTTTTAGCATTGTCAGGGAAAAAAGTATTGTTGATAGGAGCTGATATTCGAAAACCAAAAATTTCGGATTACTTGGGTGTTGTGAAAGGAAAAGGGTTGACACATTTTTTAATGGATAAAACGATACAACCTGTAGAAATTATTGAAAAAGTAGACGAGCATCATTTTGATATGATTCATTCAGGAATTATAGCACCAAATCCTTCAGAACTACTAATGAATAACAGGTTTAATGAAGTCATTGCCTATGGAAAACAGCATTACGATTATGTTATTGTAGATACTGCTCCGGTAAATATTGTCACAGATACACTGTTGTTAGGAGATAAAGCCGATTTATTTATTTATGTTGTTAGAGCAAATTATTTAGACAAACGCTTGTTGGAATTCCCTCAAATTTTACATAGAGATCAACGATTGCCTAATATGTCAATATTAATTAATGATGTTGATGCAGAAAAAGGGTATGGATATAGTTATGGCTATGGCTACGGTTACGGCTATTCGGAAAAGAAAACTTCTTGGTTTAAAAAGAGGTTTACTTAATCTATTCTAAATAATTGCTTGTTAAAAAAGGTGTTTAATGCGAATGTGTTAATTTTTAGTATTAAAAATTTTCTTCATTAGCTGTAGTGATTTAATTTTTTTTGAAGCAATTAAAGCTGTTAAACCAATTCCAATAAAAGCGATTAATTGAATTCCTATAGAGTATACAATAGCGTTAAAGAGCGTATGTCCTTTTTCGTAAAAATAAGCACTAATAGCAATGGCAATAAATAGCCATATTACAGCGAAGAATATAAACAATATCCCTACAGTAATCATTATTAGTGCATATAGCTTTGCATCTTTTTTTATAGATTTTATAATTTCACCTTTAATATAATTATTTACAAAATTAAAAGGAGCTTTTATGATTTTAAGAAAAAACTGAAACATTAGATAGCCAATGCTTTTTAGGGTGCTTTTATCTGAATCGGTACTTGCATTATCTAAATCATCAACCTGCTTACTTATAATATCTTCTATTTTATCAAGAATTTCTTTTGACTCCATTTCTTTTGTTTTTTAACTCAACTCGTTTTTTTAGTAAGATAATGAATGGTTGTACTTATTATCGTAAACGCGCATTATTTTTAGTAATTGTCTGTATAAGTTGTGTGTTTTTATTAGTGGTTATTTTTTCTAAAATGTCCAGATGTTGTAGGTGATGTGTGTCTGTTCCAACAAAATCAATTAATTCGTCTTTAAGAAGCTTTAAAGCAATGCGATTGACCTCTTTTCCGTAGTATGAGGATAATGATAATGCATTTAGTTGAAATAAACATCCGGACTCTTTTAATTTTTGATATTCGTTGTATCTAGTATGGTAGAAGTTATATCGTTCGGGGTGTGCCAATATAGGGATGTATCCCGCAATTTGAATTTCAAATAGAAGCTCGTATAAATTTATCGGAGGGTTTATATATGACATCTCTACAAGAATCTTATTGTCTTTAATACAAAGCAAATTTTTAGATTTAAGAAGTTCTATAAATCCGGTATCTAGCATGTATTCAGCAGCAGTTCTAATTGAAATATCTGAGATTCCTTCTTGTTGCAGGTGTATTTTAAGCTTGGCGAGTGTTTGTTCAATTTTTTCTCGACTGTTTTCCCAAACACCTTTCATTACATGTGGTGTGCAAACAAAATGCTTAATGCCCAGCTCAGTCATTTTTTTTATAAGCATTGTAGCGGTGTCTAAATCTTTGGCTCCATCATCAATACCCGGTAACAAATGGGCGTGTATATCTATAAAATCATTTGTAAAAAATGATGTAATAGGTGTTTTAGATTTTTTAAAAATATTGAACATAAAATCAACCAGATAGGTGTTGCAAATTTAGAAGAATATATGAAGCCAAGAAGTTTTTTTAAATAAAAACTGATTTAAAAGACACCTTTTTTTGTGAGTTTTATAAATCCACCTATGTTATGAGGTAAGAAATTTCCTGCATCAATAGCAGTTCCTACAGCAATATCAAAGGGAAGTTTAACAGGCTGAAAATAGAGCGTTAAAACACCCGATAATTGTTTGTTGTTTTCAACAGGATTTCCAAACCAACCGGCATAATATATATAGCTCATCATTGTTGTGTACCTAATATGAGGTGCCAGGTATCCCTTAGTTCCTAAATGATAAGCCACAAACCGATTGTACCCTACAATAACGCCATGCGTAATTCCATCAACAGGGACTTTGGTTGGGAAAAACGGACTTCCTATTGTATTGCCAAAATACGTCCATCCGCTATTGTAGATACTATTGTTAAAATAATTATCACTGAGCCCGTTGGTAGAAGCTTTACGTCCTTGGTCTTTCGTGTAATAGTATTCGGCGACTAGGTGTGTAATGAATGATTTTGGTTTTTTAAAGTCGATAAAAATACCATATAAAGCATCAGGATAGTTAGATAAATTCATTCCGGATGTATCTTCAAAAGGGTGAGACCAATACATATTCCAATTGACTTTTGTTCCTTTATAATTAAGTTGTAATAAATAAGCTCCTATATGATTTCCTAGCGCATTGATTTGGTCTCCAATAGCTGCATTGTTACCTCCAGAACTTCCTAAAACGACTTTTATGTAGTCGTTAAAACCGCTAGGGAGTTTTCCAAACTCATTAGAAGTACCACCCCAAACAGCATAGTGATCGAGACCGGTTACCAAGCTTAATCTTGAGTTTAACAGCGATTTAAAATAAACACTTTTGTGATGTAGTTGTGCGTTATCAACAACTCTTTTATCATTTAGTAAGTATTCTGCATACGAGAACTTAGCTCGTAGCCATGATTTTGCAAAAGGAAGGCGTATGTATTTTTTAGTTTCCAGTGCAATTCCCGGAAAAGCTCTGGTATTGGTAGCTTTTACAATATTTCCATTGGTAGAAGAAAGTCCTTCCCAAGCAATAGGATCGTATTTATTGCCTAAGGTTAACTTCCAATTTTTGTAATGGAGACTACCATAAAGCTCAGTAATAAACACATTGCTTTTGGAACCGGTAAATCCTGCAACTCCGGCTTTATAAGTAAAATAAGTAGTTGTATCTCCTGTGCTGTTATGCTTGAAAGAAGCATCTAGCAATGACGTATTTTCATTAGGTACGGTCCCGAATTGATTTGCTGTAAACCAAAAAGGAAGGGTATTTTCAGTAGCTACAAAAGATGTTAAATCAATAATGTATTCGTTTTTTTCTTGTGCTTGTATGGTAGCGGTAATTATTTGAATTACTCCACAGAAGATTATGATAAAAGGCTTTAAGTTTTTCATCGTCGGTAAAGTTACTAAAAGAAATGATATTGAGGAGTGTTTTTTTGTTCTGCTGTTCTCTATCGTGCAGTCGTGCTGTCCTGCGGTCTGTTATCTTGCAGTCGTGCTGTCCTGCAGTCGTGCTGTCCTGCGGTCTGTTATCTTGCAGTCGTGCTGTCCTGCGGTCTGTTATCTTGCAGTCGTGCTGCCCTGCAGTCCGTTATCGTGCAGTCGTGCGGTCAGTTTTCGTCAGCATCTTTGTCGACTGTACGACTGCACGACTCTTGGACTGCACAACCCTCAGACTACACGATAAGAAAAGCCAACGTTTAATAAAAATTAAGTCTGTGTTTTATTTCTTGTAAAAATTTTAGCCAATAGCTAAATATACTTCACCTTTTGGAAGAAAATATTATCAAATAGTGATATAATGGTTATTTTTTATAAAAAATGTTGTTTTTTTAAAATTAATGTATAGATTTGTCCCTTAATTAGACAGAAACATGAATAATAATACTTGGAATAGCTTCTATTTTTACTTTTATTTTTACAATAAGAGATGAGGCTTTGTAGGTATTAGTTACGAATAATAAATTATAAAGTCTCGAAGTTTTTCGGGATTTTTTTTTGGATTAAAAAACACAATAAATAACAAATGAAAGTCGCCATTCAAGGAATAAAAGGATCTTTTCACCACATAGTTGCCGAACAGTATTTTGGCAAAAGTATTGAGTTAATATCTTGCGAATCATTTAGTGAATTACCTACGGTATTGTCACAGCAAAAAGCAGAGGTAGTTGTTATGGCCATTGAAAATTCAATTGCTGGTGCTATTTTGCCTAATTACGCTTTAATAGACGACCATCAGCTTACCATTTGTGGAGAGTATCATTTACCTATTCACCATAATTTAATGGTGTTAAACGGACAAAAAATAGAGGATATAAAAGAAGTATATTCACATCCTATGGCCCTGTTACAGTGTCATCAATTTTTTAAAGATTATCCTCATATTAAATTGATAGAAGACAAAGATACCGCTTCAGTAGCAAAACGTATTAAAGATCAACATTTAAAAGGGGTTGGAGCAATAGCGAGTAATTTAGCAGCAGAAATATATGGGTTAACCATTATCGCTCCTGAAATACAAACCATAAAGAACAATGCTACACGTTTTTTTATATTAACAAATACACAAAGTAAAAACAGTGTATCGGCAAATAAAGCATCTATTAAATTTATAGCGAGTCATAAAACAGGATCTTTGGCCGAAGTGTTAAGTGTAATGGCTTCACATAACTTAAATTTGTCTAAAATACAATCGATGCCGGTGATAGATACTCCTTGGAAATATGCATTTTTTGCCGATTTTATATTTAATAGTTATGCAGATTATTACAATGGAGTGAAAGAGGTAGAATCAATAGTTGAAACCTTAAAAATATTAGGAGAATATTCTAAAAGTAAGCGATAATGATTGCAAAGGCACACAGATTAGCAGAAGTAAAAGAGTACTATTTTTCAACAAAGTTGAGAGAAGTTGCTTCACTTCAAAAAGAAGGGAAACCTATTATTAATATTGCAATAGGAAGCCCTGATTTGCAACCTCCGGAAGCCGTTGTAACGGCATTAAAAGAGTCGCTGCACTTAGCAAATGTACATCAATATCAAAGTTACCAAGGAATTCCTGAATTTAGAGCGGCGGTATGTCAATTTTATCAAAAAAAATATCAGGTAATTTTAAATCCCGATACAGAGATACTTCCCTTAATGGGCTCAAAAGAAGGTATTATGCATATTTCAATGGCTTTTTTAAATGAAGGAGATCAGGTGCTTATTCCAAATCCGGGATACCCAACATATACCTCAGTAACCAAATTGGTAGGTGCCGAACCGGTATTTTATAATTTGAGTGAAGCATCTCAGTGGCTGCCCGATTTAGATGCATTGGAACAAACACCTCTCTCAAAAGTAAAAATGATGTGGATTAATTATCCGCATATGCCTACGGGGGCCGTTGCCGATTTAGATTACTTAGCGCAATTGGTAAGCTTTGCAAAAAAGCATCAGATACTATTGGTAAATGACAATCCGTATAGCTTTATTTTAAACAAAAGTCCGTTAAGTATATTGGCTGTTAAGGGAGCTACACATGTAGCCTTAGAATTAAATTCGCTGAGTAAAACCTTTCATATGGCCGGTTGGCGAGTTGGAATGTTAGTAGGAACACCCGAACTTATAAAAACCGTACTTCAAGTAAAAAGTAATATGGATTCAGGAATGTTTTTAGGTGTTCAAAAAGGAGCTGTCGCAGCATTGCAAACACCAAACTCTTGGTTTCAAGAGCAAAATAAAACATATGAAAAACGCAGAGAGTTGGTTTGGGAAATATTTGATGTGTTGCAATGTACTTACAGTAAAAATACCGCAGGTTTATTTGTGTGGGGGAAGCTACCAAAAGGAGCAGATGCCATTGAGTTTACCAATCATCTTTTGTATCAAAAAAATATATTTATATCTCCGGGAACTGTTTTTGGTTCTCAAGGAGAAGGTTATATACGTGCATCGTTATGTGTTTCAGTATCAAAATTAAAAGAAGTGTTACACCGCTTGCAGACTAAAATTTAGATTTATGGAAAAGATAGTTATTGTAGGATTAGGATTGATTGGAGGATCTATGGCATTGGATCTAAAAAAGCGAGGTAGCTACCAAGTTTTTGGAATAGACCACAATAAAAATCACGTACAAAAAGCCATTGATTTGGAAATTATTGATGCAGCCACCGATTTTCCGCAACTCAAAGATGCTTCGGTAGTTATTGTTGCCGTGCCTGTAAATGCAATTTCAAAAGTAGTGCAAAAAGTACTAGACTATATTTCTGAAGACACCTTAGTATTTGATGTAGGTTCGGTTAAAAAAAGTATTTGCAACACCCTTGATAATCATCCAAAGCGAAAGAATTTTGTAGCGGCACATCCACTTGCAGGAACCGAGTTTTCAGGACCGGAAGCCGCTATTTATAATTTGTTTGATGATAAAGTAACCATACTTTGCGACGTTTCAAAAACAAATTGGAAAATTTTAGATAAAGCCATTAGCCTATTTAAATTGCTAAATATGCGTATTAAAATGATGGAACCTGATGCTCATGACAGGCATATTGCATATGTGTCTCATTTATCTCATGTGAGTTCATTTATGTTAGGGAAAACGGTATTGGAAATAGAAAAAAATGAAGAGTATATTTTTGATATGGCAAGTACAGGATTTGCGTCAACGGTGCGTTTAGCAAAAAGCTCGGCGGCTATGTGGAGTCCTATTTTTATTGAAAACAAAGAAAATGTCATTCGTTCATTAAACGAATACATAAAAAATTTAAATGCTTTTAAAACAATGATTGAAAATAATGACGAAGAAGCATTGACCAAAACAATGAATAATACCAATTATATAAAAACAATTTTAAACGGAATAGAATAGTATTTAATAGAAGCGAACATGGAAATTAAACAAGAAAACAGAAAATGGTTAGACGATATGCAATTGAGTCACCCAATTGTAATTGCAGGACCTTGTAGTGCTGAAACAGAAGAACAAGTTTTAAAAACAGCACATCAATTGAAAGAAACCGATACCAATGTATTTAGAGCAGGTATTTGGAAACCAAGAACACGACCGGGCGGATTTGAAGGCGTTGGAGAAATAGGACTTCCATGGCTGCAAAAGGTAAAAAAAGAAACAGGAATGTTGGTAACTACCGAAGTAGGAAATGCAACCCATGTAGAAATGGCACTTAAACACGATATTGATATTTTGTGGATAGGTGCGCGTACCACCGTAAATCCATTTGTAGTGCAAGAAATTGCAGAGGCTTTAAAAGGTGTAGATAAACCTGTATTGGTAAAAAATCCGGTAAATCCAGATTTACCGTTATGGCTTGGTGCCGTAGAGCGTTTTTATGCTTCAGGAATTACCCAATTGGGCGTTATACACAGAGGATTCTCAACCTACAATTCGCTTCATTATCGAAATAAACCAAAATGGCACATTGCTATTGAACTAAAAAAAGAGTTCCCAAACCTACCTTTAATTTTAGATCCTTCACATATATGTGGGCGTAGAGATACCATTTTAGATGTATCGCAAACCGCACTTGATTTAAATTATGACGGATTTATGATTGAAACACATATAGATCCAGATAAAGCTTGGAGCGATGCCAAACAACAAATCACACCGGCACGTTTAGATGAGATTACACAAGATTTAAGAATTCGTCAAGAGAGTAGTAGCAAAGAAGAATTTCAACGAAATTTAGCACTTTTTAGAAGAGAACTTGATTTAATAGACAATAATTTAATTGATTTATTAAAAGACAGAATGGGAATATCGGAAGAAATAGGACGTTTAAAGCACAAAGAGAATGTAGCTATTTTACAAAGTGCCAGATGGGCTGATATTTTGCAAAAAATGATAGATTTAGGAAATAAAAACGGATTGAATAAAGAATTTGTTGAGAAAATATTTAAAGCTATTCACGTAGAATCTATAAATATTCAGCATCACGTAAAATAAGGACGTAAAACGGTTGAAAGCAATGTGTTTCGGCCGTTTTTTATATACTATAAACCTGTACTATTGAAGTTGTTTAAGTATATTTGCAACGTAAAAGATATTTCTAAATTAAATTTGTAGTGGAGGGAATTGTAACAAAATCTACCGGTAGTTGGTACACTGTTTTTACCAAAGAGCAGGGTACAGTAGCGTGTAGATTAAAGGGAAAATTTAGAATTAAAGGAATAAAAAGCACCAATCCTGTTGCGGTTGGAGATAAGGTTCATTTTAAGCTAGAAGAAGGGAAGTCAACAGGAGTTATAGATGCTATTTTTGATCGTAAAAATTACATTGTAAGAAAGTCGGTTAACCTGTCAAAACAAACGCATATAATTGCAGCAAATATAGATACAGCCTTTTTATTAGTTACCGTAGATCATCCACCAACATTTCCCGGGTTTATAGACCGATTTTTAGTTACTGCAGAAGCATACGCCATTCCGGTAGTTATTTTATTCAATAAAATTGACATGTACGATGATGCTTTACTGGAAAAGAAGCAACATCTGGAAAAAATTTATACCAAAATAGGGTATCGTTGTATTGATGTTTCGGCTACAAAGGGTATTCATATAGAAGAAGTTATAGTACTTATGAAAGGTAAAACAACTTTGTTTTCCGGCCATTCAGGAGTTGGGAAATCAACACTTATCAATACCATTGAACCATCACTTCATTTAAAAACAAAAGAAGTATCTGCACAACACAAACAAGGTCAACACACAACTACTTTTGCAGAGATGTTTCCGTTGCATTTTGGCGGATTTATTATAGACACTCCCGGAATAAAAGGTTTTGGAATTGCCGCTATAGAGCCAAATGAGTTGGCCAATTACTTTCCTGAATTTTTTAAATTAAAATCGCAGTGTAAGTTTCATAATTGTTTGCATATAAACGAACCTAAATGTGCGGTAAAAGATGCTTTAGAAAATGGTACAATAGCCTTGTCTAGATACAAAAGTTATTTGCAAATGTTTGAAGGCGATGAAGTGCATTACCGAACCGATATTTATAGTGAATAAATTATGAGAGCTGTTATACAACGAGTCACCGAAGCATCGGTAAGTATTCATCAAAAAGAAGTTAGTCGTATTGCCGACGGACTTTTAATTTTGATAGGTATTGAAACGGCAGATACTGCAGAAGATATTGCATGGCTTTCCAAAAAAATAGTGAATCTTCGCATTTTTGATGATGAAAACGGTGTAATGAACAAATCGTTACTTTCTACGCAAGGAGATGCTATTGTGGTAAGCCAATTTACGCTGCATGCCAGTACAAAAAAAGGAAACAGGCCATCGTATATTTACGCAGCAAAACCCGATATTGCCATTCCGCTGTACGAGCGGTTTATTCGTCGGATAGAGAGTGATTTAGGTAAAAAAGTGGGAACAGGAGTGTTTGGCGCCGATATGCAAATAGCATTGTTAAACGATGGTCCTGTCACAATCATTATCGACACAAAAAAACGAGAATAGTATTCTTTTTTCATAGAATTATTTTTATATTTGGAGAAAATAATTCTATGAAGCTCGCCTTTAACACCTCTCTTTTCTTTATTTTTTTATATCTTACTTCGTACTCACAAAATAGTCATTTTTCGGTATTGACATTACCAGATAGTTTAGTTACCGATGCAAATTCAGTTGTACAGTTTGAAGATATTTCTATAGAAATAAAATCGCAACGTGAAATGTTGGTTCACGTAAAAAAAGCCATTACTATTTTAAATAAGTTAGATGAAGAATATGCCGATATTACCATTCATTACAACAAAAGAAGAAAAATTAAAAACCTAGAAGCGCATGTGTATGATGCAACCGGTCGTGAAATTAAAAAAATTAAGAAAAACGATTTTAAAGACTACAGTGCCTATGATGGTTTTTCGTTGTATAATGACGGAAGGTTGTTGTACTATGATCACACACCGGTAGCGTACCCTTTTACCATTTCTTACAGTTATGATATTCAATCATCAAATACCGCATTTATACGTAGATGGGTACCTGTAAAAAGTTATCATCAAAGTGTTAGAAAAGCGGTTTTTTCTATTAGATATCCTTTAGATATTACCTTGCGAAAATCTGAAAAAAACTTTGAAAACTTTAATATTAGCACTACAGAAAGTGCAGGAATATTGCGTTATGAATTAAAAAATATACCAGCAATAAAATACGAACCGTATTCACCTTATTTGTTAAACATAATACCCAATGTAAAATTAGGTATTAATAAATTTAACTTAGAAGGCGTTGATGGTGTTGCAGACAACTGGAAAGAATTTGGAAAATGGTATTACGACAACTTAATTAAAAACACATTGGCTTTACCTGAATCGGCAAAAAGTCGTATAAAAACTTTAACGGCCGGTGTTACCAATCCGGTAGAAAAAGCCAGAATTGTATATGAGTTTGTTCAAAATAAGGTACGCTATATTAGCATTCAAGTAGGAATAGGTGGTTTTAAACCTATGTTGGCAAGTCAAGTAGATAACTTGGGCTATGGAGACTGTAAAGCACTTACCAATTATACGGCTTCACTTTTAAATGAAGTAGGTATCAAATCGTATCACACTCTTATTTATGGTTCAGATAAAAGAGATATTGATGCTACGGTAGCGGCACCTGAAGGAAATCATATGATTTTATATGTGCCTATTAACAATCAAGATTTTTGGTTAGAATGTACCAGTCAAAAAAGTCCGTTTTCAGAATTAGGGAATTTTACAGACGATAGAGATGCATTGGTTATTATGCCAGAAGGAGGTGTGTTAAAACACACACGCGTGTACAAAGTCGAAGAAAATTTACAACATACAAAAGGAAGCTATAGTGTAGATGAAACAGGAGCTATTTCAGCAGCAATAACCATTGAATCATCGGGAACGCAATACGACGATAATTTAGGCGAGTACGACGGGAAAAGTAAAAAAGAATTGGATGTATTGTTTAAAGAATACCTATCAGATATTAACAATATCAGTTTTTCTGAAATAACAGTGGTAAACAATAAAAAGGATGCCAAATTTGAAGAAAAGCTTGTCTTTTCGGCAACAGATTATGCTTCTTTTAGTGGAGATCATATGTTGCTACCACTAAATGCGTTTAATAGAAATACATATGTTCCAAAACGAGTACGACACCGAGAATTACCCTTTGAAATAAAAGGTAGTTATTTAGATATTGACGAGATTGAAATCTCATTACCAGAGACATTTCAAATTACCTACTTGCCAGAATCGGTTAATTTAACTTCAAAATTTGGCACTTACGAGGTTCATATAGAAAAGACAAAAGAAAATAGTTATTTGTATAAACGAACACTTAAAATAGTTGCAGGTAACTACGAAAAAGAAGACTATGAAGCCTACCGAAAATTCAGAAAAAAAGTAAAAAAATACGATAACCTAAAAATGATATTAACCAAACAATAATTATTTAAAAAACTACCTCTTGTTTTAGGTTAGCGTATAGAGGTAGTACATACACTTATTATGACAGCACTATTTATGAAAAAGACACTCATTACCTTCATTTTAATTTGTACGGTAAGTCTTGTAAACGCACAGGAATATAAATTTGGAAAAGTAAGCAAAGCCGAGCTTTCACAAAAAGTATACCCGTTAGATTCATCGGCAAATGCCGCAATATTGTATAAAAAGCGAACCACCACCACAGAGCTTTCTATGGGCGAGATTACATTGTTAACAACCATACATATGCGTATTAAAATATACAATAAAGAAGGTTTTGATTGGGCTACACATCAAATTTATTTGAGTTCTTCAAAAAACTCAGATAAAGAAACGGTTTACTCGATAAAAGCGGTTACGTATAATTTGGAAAATGGAAAAGTTGTTAGCACAAAGCTGAGTAAAAAAGAAGTATTTTCAGAAACAAAAAGTAAATTTTTAAGAGTAAAAAAATTCACCATGCCAAATATAAAAGAAGGATGTGTGGTTGAATGGAAATACACGGTACGTTCTCCTTTTTACACATCGGTAGACGATGTTGTTTTACAATACTCAATACCTGTTAAAAAATACGAAGGGCGTATTACATTATTAGGCTTTTTCACGTTTAATAAACGCACTAAAGGGTATTTCCCTTTTCATGTAAAAGAAGAAGTTCGAAACAATCCGAACTTTGAAACAACCGATAAAATATATGTTATCTCAGCGGAAAATATACCGGCTTTAAAAGAAGAGGCATATGTTAATAATATAGATAATTACAGGTCAGGAATGGTATTTGAAGTATCTAAAATGACCATACCGGGGCGTGTCTATAAATCATTTTCACACAATTGGAATGACATTGCAAAAAACATTTATCAGAGTCCTAGTTTTGGAGGAGAGTTGCATAAAAGAGGTTTTATAAAAGATGATGTTGCAGCATTAAAAGCGACATTAAAAACCGATTCTGAAAAAATTGTAGGAGCTTTTGAATTTGTAAAAAGTAAAGTGAAATGGAACGAATACAACGGTAAATTTGTAATTGATGGTGTAAAAGAGGCCTATAAAACTGGCGCCGGAAATACTGCTGAAATTAATTTATTACTGGTAAACATTCTCCGTCAATTAGGTTTAAATGCCAACCCGGTATTACTTAGCACCCGAGATAACGGTGTTCCTTTAATTCCAACCAGTGACGGATTAAATTACGTGATTGCAGCTGTTGAAATGGCAGAAGGAGTTGTGTTGTTAGACGCTACCGAACCTTATAGTACACCAAATGTATTGCCATTGCGAGATTTAAACTGGCAGGGGCGAATTGTGAGAGAAGATGGTACATCAGACGGAATAGGACTCACACCTGTGAGCCCTATTAAAGAAACTTCTAACATGTCTATCACCATAGATGAGGATGGTTATATTAAAGGAATGAAACGTACAACGTACACCGATTTAAATGCCTTACATTACAGAAATAGGTATGCAAAAGTGAAAGATGAGGACATTATAGCTAAAATTGAAGAGCGAAATGAAAATATTGAAATCGAAAATTTTAGAATTACGAACAAGAGAAAAGCCTATAAACCACTTACAGAAATGTATACTTTTTCTTCTGAAGATTTAATAGAAGAAATAGGAGGTGATTTGTATTTTAAACCGTTATTTTTTGATGCTTTAACAGAAAATCCTTTTAAGCTAAAAAGTAGAGTATATCCTATAGATTTTGGAACTCCGTTTGTAGATAAGCAAACGGTTAGTATTTCTATACCAGAAGGATACACCGTTTCTTCCTTACCGGAAAATTTAGCCATCGGATTGCCAAACAATTACGGAGTGTATAAATTTGTAATTTCGGCAACCGATTCTAAAATACTATTACGTACGGTGTTGGAAATTAATACTTCTGTTTATCCTTCATCTCATTATAATGAATTGAAAGAGTTTTACAAGCTTATTGCTACAAAAAATGCCGAACAAATCGTGTTAAAAAAGCTATAAACCAACCAATTAATAACTAAAAAGCACCTTAAATACTTGTACTTAAGGTGCTTTTTAGTATTATTGTATTTAAATCTACTACTTATGAAAAAATCTATTTTTTTATTTTTGAGCATTGCCTTTGTATTGTCTTCTTTTAATTCTCAAAATCAGCAGTCTACACCATATCAAGTTGAAACAGCAACTTCAGTAGTTTATTGGAAAGGCTATAAACCAGGAGGTTCTCAAAAAGGAATGTTGCACTTACAGTCGGGAACAATAGACGTAACAGAATCGGGTATAGTATCGGGTTATTTTGTAGCAGATATGCACACGATTAAAGCTGCATCGGGAAGTGAAAAATTGACAGCACATTTAAAATCAGAAGATTTTTTTGAGGTAAATCAATTTCCAACAGCATCTTTTAAAATTGTTAAAATTGTAAAAAACAATGACCAGTCAACGGTTATAGGAGATTTTACAATTAAAGGAATTACAAAACGAGTGTCATTTCCTGCAAAAATTACGATAGCACCGCACACTCTTAAAATAGAAAGTGAAACATTTCATATTAACAGAGCCGATTTTAATGTGAAATACAAATCGAAGACCTTCTTCAATAATTTAAAAGAGAAGTTTATCAATAATAAATTTGATTTAAAAGTAGCTATTATTGCTACGCGTTAAACAAGCTTAAACGCAGCTGTTTTTTTTGTAGAAGTCATAACAAAGGTGCTTTGTACATTTCCAACAGAGTCTAATACCGACAATTTGTTTTTTAAAAACGATTGGTAACTTCTCATATCTTTGACAATTACTTTTAGTAAATAATCGTAATTTCCGGCAACGTGAAAACACTCTATTACTTCATCCATTTTGTGAACGGCAGTTTCAAATTTGGTGATAAGTTCTTTAGAGTGTACCAACAGCGATACCTGACAAAAAACTTCTACACCATATCCAATTTTTTCTTTGTCTAACACCGCAATGTACTTTTGTATTAAACCTGTTTTTTCCAACCTTTTTATGCGCTCGTAAATAGGTGTTTGGGTAAGACCAACCTTTACCGCAATTTCTTTAATATTTACTTTTGAATTTACCTGGAGCAGGTTTAAAATTTTTTTATCGACACTATCCAATTCTACCATTACAGAAATATTTACTAAAAAATAAAAAAATAAATTAGTTTAAAAGAAAAATAATCTATTGTAAATGTAAAATAAAGAAATATATTCCAAATAATAAAAATAACTTGGTTTTTTACCTTGCATTTACGTAATTTTATAAGATAAATAATGATTTAAAGTTATGAGCAAACCGGCAAATAAAATTCAAGATTTACAATATTTCGGAGAATTTGGAGGTGTAAATCCTTCTATTTCAGATTCAGCAACCTATACTTTTTTACACGCAAAAACGATGTTAGACACCTTCGAAGGACATGCCGAAGGATGTTATTTATACTCGCGACATACAAGTCCTAGTAATTTGTATTTAAGTGAAGCATTGGCAGCAATGGAATTTACAGAAACAGCTAATGTTGCCGCTTCAGGAATGGGAGCTATTACATCGGTATTATTGCAAGTATGTGGAGCAGGAGATCACATTGTTTCTAGCAGAACAATTTATGGAGGAACCTATGCTTTTTTGAAAAATTTCGCCCCTAAATTGCAAATAACCACTTCGTTTGTGGATATAACTTCATTAGAGAAAGTAGAAGCTGCAATTACACCAACTACTAAAATGATTTATTGCGAAGCAGTAAGTAACCCGCTTTTAGAAATTGCCAATATTGCCGAGCTATCAAAAATCGCTAAAAAGCACCAAATATTATTGGTAGTAGACAATACTTTTTCACCAATGATTATTTCTCCAAAAAAATTAGGAGCCGATGTAACCATACATAGTTTAACCAAATTTATCAACGGAACAAACGATACGGTTGGTGGTGTTGTTTGTGGCACACAAGAATTTATAGACAGTTTACGAAATGTAAATGACGGTGCTGCAATGCTACTAGGTCCGGTAATGGATAGCTTACGAGCAGCCTCTATTTTAAAAAACTTACGAACGCTTCATATTCGAATGAAAAAGCACAGTGAAAATGCACTGTATTTAGCAACACATTTTGAAAAAGATGGATTACGAGTAGTGTACCCGGGATTAAAAAGTCATAAAGACCACGAACTGTTTAAATCGATGTACAATGCCGAGTACGGTTTTGGAGGATTGCTTACTATTGATGTTGGTACTTTAGAAAAAGCCAACGAGTTGATGGAACTTATGCAACATGAAAACTTAGGTTATTTGGCAGTGAGTTTAGGTTTTTACAAAACACTTTTTAGTGCACCGGGAGCTTCTACTTCTTCTGAAATTCCGGAAGAAGAACAAGAAGAAATGGGATTGTCTGATGGAATTATTCGTTTTTCTATTGGATTAGACAATGATATTGAACGTACCTATGTTGCCATGAAAAAATGTATGCAACAAACAGGTATTTTAAAATAATACAAACAGTTACTAGCGATATTTAAAGCTAGCGGTTTGCGAAGGTTAAAAGTACCGTTGAATTTTCAATGGTACTTCTTAACCTTTTTACTTTTAACAAGGTGTTTTTTAATTTGCAAAACCTTTCAAATTTGCGTATCATTACAATCCTAAAAACGAACATATGCAAGATCAAAATAACATCTCAGAAACAGTCATTCAAGAACAACGAATTATAGATAACAAAGAGTTAAGTATTTGGGAAGCCTTAATTCCCGTAGTTATTTTAATGTTTATGCTTGCATACAATATCTTTTTTGCAGGAGGAGAGTTATTAGGAACTTATTCCAATCAGTATATTTTATTAATGGGAGGTGTAGTTGCATCGGTTGTTGGGTTTTTAAATAAAGTACCGCTATCGCTTATGCTTACTGAAATATGGGAAAATATCAAAAGTGTATTTGTGCCTATTATGATTTTATTTCTCGTAGGAGCTTTAGCAGGAACTTGGTTGGTAAGTGGTATTATTCCGGCAATGGTTTATTACGGATTGGAAGTGTTAAACCCATCTATATTTTTACCGGCATCGGTTATTATTGCAGCTATGATTTCTATTGCTACCGGAAGTTCATGGACAACCTCAGCAACAGTAGGTATTGCCTTAATAGGTATAGGAAGTGCTTTAGGAATTCCTACAGGAATGATTGCTGGAGCCGTAATTTCAGGAGCTTATTTTGGAGATAAAATGTCACCATTATCAGATACTACAAATTTAGCTCCGGCAATGGCAGGAACCGATTTGTTTACGCATATTAGGTATATGGCTTTAACAACAACTCCTACATTTATAATTACGCTAATTGTATTTTCTATTATCAGTTTAAACATTGATACTACAGGAGATGCCGATGTGAGTGGGTTGTTACACACCATATCAAACACGTTTCATATTACACCTTATTTGTTTATTGTTCCTTTAGTGGTAGTTGCGCTTATTTTAACAAAAACAAAGCCGTTAATTGCTTTGGGAATAGGTGTTGTTTTAGCCGCTATATTTGCCTTTATTTTTCAGCCAGATATTTTAGGACGTTTGTCATCATCTCCTATAAAATCTATTATAAATGCTGTTTTTGTAGATACAGAAATAACAACAGATAACGATAAATTAAACGAATTGTTTAGTGCAGGTGGTATGAAAGGAATGCTTTGGACCATTTTCTTAATTGTTTGTGCGATGGTATTTGGAGGTGTTATGGATGGTATTGGAGCTTTGGCTCGTATTACAAAAACACTTTTAAAAATGGCTACTTCTGTTTTTGGCTTATTTTTTAGTACAGTTATGAGTTGTTTAGGTTTAAATGCTATTGCTTCAGATCAGTATTTAGCGATTGTTATACCTGGAAAAATGTTTAAAAAAGCTTTTGAAGATAGAGGGTTAGCTCCTGAAAATTTAAGCCGTTCTTTAGAAGATTCAGGAACTGTAACATCGGTTTTAATACCTTGGAATACTTGTGGAGCTTACCAATCTAGTGTTTTAGGTGTTGGGGTAAGTGAGTATTTTGTATATGCTATTTTTAACTGGTTGAGCCCTATTACCACATTAGTTTTTGCGGCATTTCACATTAAAATTAAGCAGTTGGTAAAAACTACTAAATAAACCAATTCCAAACCAAACCAAAGCGTACGGTTAAATCTCTGTACGGATAATTTGGAGCAGCATAGTAGTTTCTTCCGGTAAAACTACTACTAAAGTTTTCTATTTTAAAGTACAATCTTGTACGGCGTATTTGAGTGTTTATAAACAAATCTAAAATAGGGTAGTTTCCTATTTCTGTGGCATCTTGCAATACAAACTCGTTAAGTAACGGATTAAATGCATTTGCTTTATAAGCACTAAAATACTTTAAGGTAACACCGGTTTGTAAGTACATAGGTTTTCCTTTAAAGATGTAGTTTGAGTAATACACCGTATTTTGTGTTACCCAATCGGGTACTCTAAAAAATGAACTTCCGTTAGTAACTTTTTGGTACATCACCGTATTTTCAGATGTGAATTTCCCAAAATGAAATGCTTTTGAAGCTTTCACTTTTATATAATTTAAGGTACCAACCGCTTGTACAGGAACAGGCTTGCTATTAAAGTAAGTGTAATTTTCTATGTTGTTATAGCTGGCTTCTACAGCTCCCCAATTAGTAGCGTCTGCTTTAACACCAACAGTCATTATTTTTTCATTGTTAAAGTTTCGATACCAATTGTACGCTTTGTAATCACTTTGATATAGCAGCTTGTTAAAGTCGGGTGTTTTAGAAGTAAATTCGGTATAGCCTTTAAAATAAAATACACTGTCTTTTTTATACTGTACGCTTGCCTTAAAATTACTTCCGGTGATATCACCGGCGATGATACTGTTTGCATCGGCAGTTAATTGTAGTTTTCCAACGATTGTTTTCCAATCTACTCCAAACGCAAAGGCATTTCCTTTTAGTTTGTCGGGAATAGTTTGCGTATCTAGGTATAAAATGCTCTTGTATTTATAGTTGTAATTAAAGTAATTTATTTTCCCTCTTAATGTCCCAACGACAGGAATATCCAGTTGTAAATACACTTGATTGTTCATTTTTTGGTACGAAGTGTGGTCGCTTATTTGCGAATCGAAAGCTTCGCCAAAAATACTGTTAACATTGGTTTGCTTAAATCTGTAATGTTGTGTTTCGTAGGTAAACGTATGTCCTATTTTAATATCAAATTTAGATTTTAACACAGGTGTTTTTTGCAATACACTATCCTTTGCTTTTGTAGCAACAAGTACAGTGGTTGTATCTTTTTGTTGTGCCGTTTTTTGTTGCCTGGTTTTTTCTGAAAAAGCGGCTTTTAATTTTTTTCCTTTACCGGCAAACTTGTTTCCTTTTTGGGCAATTACAGGTTTTTTCTTTGGTTTTTTTTGAGCCTTTTTTACCGTTTTCGGATTTTTAGGAAATAGTGAAAATACTTGGTCTATAACATATCGCTTTCCTTCAAACATAGATTCTGCATCTGTAAAATTTACATCCAGTCTTGCCCTATCTATGTAATTAGGGTCATCAGATTCAAAATAGAAGATAGACTCTAAAGGAAGTCCACCATTTTCTTCATTCAACAAATCAAATGATGAAAAATGGCCTCTTAAGTAATAGCTTTTTCTTTTGTTGTGGTAGTTAAAAGAAGTTCTAAAGTTTCCGTGACTAGCCAACGAATGCCGGTATTTCCCCAAAGAGCGAAGCCCTTTATAAGCTATCGAAAAATTAAATTGAGGAGCGGTATTTAAGGTTAAAAAAGCATCGAGCATTTGACCTTGCTCTAAACCTGTTTTATACATAATTTCAGAAGTAGGAGTAGGTACTTCGTAATAATATACATCACTTATTTTGTAGTAATTGTATTGCTTTGCAGTTACACCAATTTCCGGAAACAACGAGGCGTTGTTAAACGAGTATCCTAATTTGTTAAAAGTTTGCCCTTGATTGTGAAAAGGGAGTAATTCGAAAAGATCTTTTCGAAGATAGTTAAACCGTAGGTCTTTTTTATAGGTAAGCGTGGTATCAACAATACTAGTATCTTTTGAAAACGAAATTATTTTATAATCGGTATATGTTGTTTTACCACTGAGTTTAATTTTTACTTCCTCTTTAAAAGTGGTACTATCTTGACTAAAAAGTAAATTTCCGCTGGTACGTTCTCTAATTTGAGCTTGAGTACTAACAATAATACCCAAAAGGAATACAAATACTATTTTTTTCATACGATACTTTGAGCAACAAAGGTAAAATATTTAAACGAAATTCATAAAAGTAAATTGCAAGGCATAAAAAGCTAAAATTATATGTTATTTTTGAACTGTGGAACTTAAAAATTATTGTTTAGAAAATAAGGTAGAAGCCGGAACCGATGAGGCGGGTAGAGGTTGTTTAGCCGGGCCAGTTGTTGCGGCAGCTGTTATTTTACCCGAAAATTTTAGGCATCCGTTGTTAAACGATTCTAAGCAATTAACCGAGAAGCAACGCGCTTTGTTACGACCTGTAATAGAAGAAAACGCATTGGCTTTTGGTGTTTCTTTTGTTTCTGAAACAACTATTGACGAGATAAATATTTTGCAATCTTCTATTTTAGCGATGCATCAAGCCATTGCGGCATTAAAAATAGTTCCGGAGCATATAATTGTTGACGGAAATAAATTTAAGCCTTACCAAAACATTCCGCACACAACCATAGTTAAGGGCGATGCTAAATTTTTAAGTATAGCTGCAGCTTCTGTTTTAGCCAAAACGTATAGAGATGCCTATATGGAGCAAATAGCTGCTGAATTTCCGCAATACTTTTGGGAACAAAATAAAGGATATCCTACCCAAAAGCACAGAAGTGCCATTCAAAAATTTGGAATTACAAAATATCACAGAAAATCGTTCCAATTGCTACCCACACAATTAAAATTAGATTTGTAATAGCAAAAACTCCTTTTTAAATTTTACATTTGCAGCTTTTAAATGCAAACCAATGATTAAAAGAAATAGAGCTCAAATCTCAAAATTTATCATTCATAAAGTAGGGAATAAGTTTAACAGTGCTACCAATGTTTTTTCTGAAAACGTAACAACATTTGATGAAGAAAGCTACCATTTAATGTTTCCTTTTTTACTAAAACCTTTTGCCAATATTGCCGAGAGTTACCGGTTTAACCATCATGCCGATATTACGCTAAACGAATTGAATAACTACGCTACAAAAGTTTTTGACGATGAAACTGCTTTTATAGAAATTTCAAAACACATTGTAAATCATTTGTATGAACAATCGAATTCTGCACAAATAAAAACCGGCGATGTTATTATTGCTTTGTTTGAAGATATTACTTACAAAGAGGTGGTTACACAAGCATTGGGGATTTTTAAAATTGAAAATAAAATCGATTTTTTTCAAACCTATATGGAAGATGATGTGCTAGATGTGTACGTTCAAAAGGGAATTAGCACTAAAAAACTAGATAAGGGCTGTTTAATTATCAATTTTACCGATGCCGAAGGAAAAGTAGTGTTAAGTGTAGACAATAATAATTACGATGCTCAATACTGGATTAAAAACTTTTTAAATGTAAAACTTGCCGATGATAACAACCAGCATACTCAAAACTATATAACGTTGTGTAAAGATTTTTCTGAAGAAGTTATTAAAGAAGACTTTGGGATGCAAGAAAAAGGGAAGTTTTTGGCAAAAACCGTTGATTTTATTAAAGAAAACGAAACTGTAAATATTCATGATTTTAAAGAGGTGGTTTTTGAAGAAAATGAGCAGCAAAAACAACTTTTTGACGAGTATAAAAAACGGTTTGAAGAAGAAAATGAGGTGTTGGTTAGAAACCAATTTGCTGTTTCAGATATTGTATTGAAAAAGCAAAAACCTAAAATGAAAACCGAAATTAAACTCGATACACACATTCGAATAAAGCTCGATATTGATGCACCCGATGCTGCGGAAGAGTATCTGGAAAAAGGGTATGACGAAGTAAAAAAAATGAAGTACTACAAGGTGTATTTTAACGAAGAAATGTAGTCTTATTTTTTGGAAATTTTATCCTTGTAAATTTTATCCTTGTAAATAACATTCATACCTACTACAATTTTTAGATAACTAATAGTGTAAAAAATGAAGTTTAGGGTTTTAATTTTGAGGGTGTATTTGTTGAGGTAAAAGTAACTTCAAATAATGCTTTAAAATGCGATTGAATCTTACTTTTTACTTCTTCCAAAGGAATTTTTTTATTTAATTCAGCTTCTAAAGAGGTAACGGCTTTTCCTTTAATACCACAAGGTATAATATTGTCAAAATAGCCGAGATTGGTGTTTACATTTAAAGCAAATCCGTGCATGGTAACCCATCTGCTGGTTCTTACACCCAAAGCGCAAATTTTACGAGCAAAAGGAGTTCCAACATCTATCCAAACACCCGTTTCTCCTTTGCTTCTTTCTGTTTTTATTCCGTAATCGGCTAAAGTTAAAATAATAACTTCTTCTAAAAACCGGAGGTATTTATGAATATCGGTAAAAAAATGATCTAAATCTAAAATAGGATAGCCCACAATTTGCCCCGGACCGTGATAGGTAATATCGCCACCTCTGTTAATTTTGTAAAAAGAAGCTCCTTTTTCTTTGAGTTGCGCTTCATTTAAGAGTAAATTATTTAAATCGCCACTTTTACCAAGTGTATACACGTGAGGATGTTCAACAAAAATAAAGTAGTTTGGCGTTTGTGTGTGCGTGTTATTACGTCTGTTAGCAACTTTAATATCAATAATTTCTTGAAATAATTTTTCTTGGTATTCCCAAGTTTCTTTATAGTCTTTTAATCCTAAATCTATCAGTTGTACCGTTTGCATTATCTATTCGGATTGTTGTTTATAATTAAAGCTGCAATAACTCCGGGAATCCAGCCTAAACACGTTAAAATAAAAACAATAACAATAGAGCCACATCCTTTATCAATTACAGCCAGTGGAGGAAACAAAACGCAAAGAATTACTCTAAAACATCCCATGTTTTTAATTTTTTCAAAGGTCTGAAAAATAAATTTAGTATCCAACGTTATAAGAGTAAGTTACATTTTAATTATAAAGTGTATTTTTGTTGAAATACTTTTCCAGATGTCTATTGAAGTTAAAAATATCACCAAATTATACGGTTCGCAAAAAGCGTTAGATGCCGTTAGTTTTACCATTAAAGAAGGTGAAATTGTAGGTTTTTTAGGTCCTAACGGTGCAGGAAAATCGACCATGATGAAGATAATAACCGGATACTTTGACGATTATGAAGGTACTGTAAAAGTTTGCGATATATCGGCTACAAGCAACCGTTTAGCAACGCAATCTGCAATAGGTTACTTGCCAGAACACAATCCGTTATACCTAGAAATGTACGTAAAAGAATACTTACATTTTCATGCCGCTATTCACAAGGTAGGGAAAGATGCGATTGCACAAATTATTGAAAAGGTTGGGTTAACACCCGAAGCCCATAAAAAAATTCATCAACTTTCAAAAGGATATCGCCAGCGTGTAGGTATTGCTGCCGCTTTATTGCACCACCCTAAAGTGCTTATTTTAGATGAGCCTACTACAGGATTAGACCCAAACCAGCTCTTAGATATTAGAGCTTTGATAAAAAGTATAGGAAAAGATAAAACCGTGTTGTTTTCAACGCATATTATGCAAGAAGTAGAGGCTGTTTGTGATAGAGTTATTATTATAAACAAAGGAAAAATTGTAGCCGATAAAAAGCTAAAAGAACTCAAAGAAAATCAGGAACAACAAATAGAAGTTGAATTTGATCTTAGAGTAGAGAAGCAATTTATAGAACGTATTCCAAATTTAAAAACGGCGGTAAATGTGTTTGACACAACGTGGGAATTGACATTTTCTACTACGGTAGATATGCGTTCGGCAGTGTTTGACTTTGCTCATGATAACGGACTTAAAACATTAAAGTTAGATTCGAAAAACAAGAGCTTAGAAAGTTTGTTTAGAGAGCTTACGGCATAAAAATTAATTGTCCAATATTTTGCACATCTACATCAACTACCGGAGGTGTGTGGTATGAGATTACATTTCCTGTTGAATGGATGCTTCCGGAGAGTACATCAATAGGATAAATAAGCATATCGTTAGAACTCACATTGCGTACATTAATGGTATTGGCTAAAAATGTTTTTCCTTCAAATCGGGTATCTCCATCAGAAAAATTAATATCTAGTTGTGTGGTTGTTCCGTCTAGATAAAAAGTAGCAATTCCGTTACTCCAAATTCGTACACTTTCATTTTCGATATGAAGATGCCAATCGCCTACAGAGAGGTAATTGCTTCCTTCACCCGATGAACGCAGGTAAAGCGAAGGGTAGGTTAAAACTCCAATAGACGAAACATTTTGTTCAGAAGCATTTCTAATGGCTGTTAAGTTGGGAGATGTTACGTATACTTTGGTAATGCCGTAATTTCTAAAAATGTTGCATGTGTTGTAGTTTGTTAAAATAAGCTCGTTATCAATAACTTCGGCAACCACATCGGGAAGTAAATTTTTACCGGTTTCAATAATTACTTTTTGTTGCGGTCCTTGTGTTACAATTAGCTCAATTTTTTTGTTTACGACAATGCCGGTAAATGCCGAAACAGCTATTTCTTGCTGTACAATATCTCCTGCAGTTTGTAAACAGTCGTTTGCATTTTCGCTGTTGCAACTAAAGATTAAAAATAGCAATGTAATAAGGCCTAATTTTTTCATAATTTGTTTTAAAGGTAAATATCTTAAAATGTATAGCCAAGTCCAAACTCCAGTGCTTCGGCTCTAAATAAATTTACTTTCATAGTGAGTTCAGAAAATAAATGCTGACTTAATTGATGTTTAAATCCAAACCGTTCGTACACTCTACTCACATAAGGAAAAGGATAATAAACAGTGTACCCTATTTGCGAAATAAAGGCGAAATGGTTTTGAGTAAGTTCATGACCTACAAACAGTCCAACTCTTTGGAAATTGCTTGTATTGTAATTGGTTCCTTCAAGGTCATTTATATTTTGAATGTAATACTTTAGGAATAGACTGTTGAAAAAATCGATACCTCCTGTTAGTACACTATAGGCATTCATTTTTTTATAAGCGTAAAATGAAGCGGTAAAAAACGGGTAGCGTCCACTGTTAATTTCTTTAGATTCATTTATACCGGTTCTAAAAATAAGTGCGTAACGTACCGTAGATTGAGGAGTGTCAATGTTATTTTTTTTGTCGGAAATTTGGATGGTTTCAGGTTGAATAAGGTAGTTTATTCCTACGTGAAAAGCTACGGTGTTAATACCTAAATTTGGATTTTTAAAACTGATGTTTGAGAAATGAATTAAACTAACAGCGGTATTTAACCGTATATGTTGTTTTTGAAAAAGGGTGTAATATTGAAATTTTAGAAAAGCAGAAGCTAAGGCATGTGATCCTAAAGCAAAATTATAAGGGTTTGATACTTTATCGTAAGGTTGGCTGGCGTAAGCTAAGCCAAAGGCCGTGGTAAGTTTAAAGTGATTGTTTTGGTTTCCTATTTTATAGGTGTAATGTCTGTACAAACCATAAGCTTCACCAAGTACTGTTGAATTAAAGTTTTCATATAAAAACGAATAACCTCTTTCAGGATAATTATACAATGTGTTAAAACAATTTTCTTTTGTATTTACAGTGTTCCAGCTGAGTAATAACCCAAAAGGATTTTTTTGAATGGCTGTTTTTAACGACTTGTCATGTTCAATTAACTGACCATAGAAAACATCACTTTGAAAGCTTAGGTTTCGTTCAATAAACTGCTGCGAAAACAGGTTGAGGCTACTGCAAAATAAGAATAAAAAAAGTACTTGTTTCATAGCGATTAATTAAAGTCTAATTCCCACCCCAAACTCTACGGTTTCTGCATTTGCTGCATGTGCTTTTAAACGAATGGTTGCAAACCATTTATTGTTTTTTAAGTAGCGTTTAAGTCCTAATGTTTCATATACTCTTCCTTCGTAGGTAAACGGATATTTCACATAATACCCCAGTTGTGTTTCTACAGAAAGTTTGTTGATAAAAAGTTCATGTCCAATAAAAACACCTATTCTTGAAAAGTCGTGTGTTTCTTTTAAATTAACGTGTGGTAGCGTTAAACTGAGTTCGTAGTAATCTCTTAATATTGGCGAAAGATACAAATCGGCACCCACTTGTATTGCCGATTTTCTATTAAGGCGTTTGTCGGCATATACAGAAGCTACAAAAAAAGGTTTTACACCACTACCTATAATTTCCGATTCGTTTACACCTCCTCTTACGGCAATATTCAGCTTAACAGGCTCAGTCATTTTTTTTGGTTCAGAAGAAGGAATGTAGGTTATAGCTTCTTCAGGTTTTGATAACTGATAATTTGCTCCCATTGTAAATGCCCAAATGTTGACTCCAGAGTTAGGGGATTTAATATTTGAATTAGAGGCATGCACAAACGTAAGCCCGGCAGTTACGCCAATGCCTTTAAAAAGATTATTTCGTTGGTAGTACAATTTAAAATAGGTACTTGAGTTAAGATGTGTTCCGAAGGCGGTATTTTTATTATTGGTAACCTTATTGTACGGATTGGTATTGTATGCTAAGCCTATTCCGGCTCTAAAAATAAGCTGATTTTCACGAGCTTTATTTCGTAAATAAAAATTGTAGTGTCCGTAAATAGCATACAATTTTCCCAGTATTGATGAGTGGTAATTTTGATATCCTATAGAATATCCAAAATCAGGATAATTATAGTGTTCTTGCCAACTTTCTTCACCAAAACTCTTTTTGTTATAGCTTATAAAAAAACCGGTAGGATGCCCTTGTAAAAAGGCGTTGGCATCGGGGCTATGTGCAATAATATTCCCATAGAAATAATCGGCTTGTATATAAGAAGAGGTCGATTGGCTAAAGCATTTCAATGCACCTAAAACAAAAAATGCTAAGAGGTATTTTTTCATAGCTTTTAGTTGAGGATAAAGTTAATTTGCTCTTTTTTTAGCACGTCTATAAATTCGCTTGATATATCGACACGATAGTTTCTACTAGGCATTCTAAGTTTTATTTTTTCGGAAATGTCATATACAAAAAATTCGACATTTTTTTTCCCTTTAAAGTTAGTAAGTACCTGATTGATATGTTCTATTTTTTCATCGGTAATTTCAGAAATGTTAAAGCTAAGTGTAATTTTCTTTGAAAACTCTTCTAAGATATCTTGCAATAGCTGAATGTTGGAGAAACTAATTCGGACATCGTTATTCCACCCTTTTTTACCGTAAATTTTAATGTACAGGAAGGAGTTAGGTACTAAAAAGTGTTTAAATTTCAGGTATTCTTCACCAAAAATCCGAAACTCAAAAGAGCCTGAATAATCTTCCAATACAAAAGAAGCCCATCCTTTTCCATTTTTAGAAATGCGATGTTCTACGTTAGAAAGAATGCCGCCAACAGCAACATCTTTATTTAAAATATTTTCTAAATTTTGAAATACAGTAAGAGGTGTTTTGCAGAAATATTCCATTTCGGTTTTAAAATCGTCTAAAGGATGTCCTGAAATATAAATCCCCACCAATTCTTTTTCTTTTGAGAGTTTTTCCATAATTCCCCATTTTTCAGCAGGAGGTATTTCGGGCTCCGGAAATTGAACTTCAGATGTTTCTCCGAAAAGAGAAACTTGGGAAGAATTTTTATTTTCTTGGTATTTACTACCGTATTTTATGGCTTTTTCTATAAAAGTAATTCCTTTTTCATCGGTTGCATAATATTGGGCTCTATGTGCATTGGTAAAAGAATCTAAAGCCCCGGCCATTACCAATCCGTCAAAGGCTTTTTTATTGGCAGCGCGTAGGTCTACACGTTTGGTAATATCAAAAATAGAAGTATAGTTTCCGTTTTTTTTACGTTCTTCAACAATGGCTTCTACAGCAGAAGCCCCCACACCTTTTATAGCTCCCATTCCAAAACGAATGGCTCCTTCTTTGTTTACAGAAAATTTGTAATACGATTCATTTACATCAGGACCTAAAACCGGAATTCCGGCACGTTTGCACTCTTCCATAAAAAAGGTAACTTGCTTAATATCGTTCATGTTATTAGATAACACGGCAGCCATAAATTCAGCCGGATAATGAGCTTTTAAATAGGCGGTTTGATAAGCGATATACGCATAGCAAGTAGAGTGTGATTTGTTAAAAGCATAGGCAGCAAAAGCTTCCCAATCTTTCCATATTTTCTCTAAAATTTCTTCAGGATGGTTATTTGCTTTACCACCTTTAATAAATTTAGGTTTTAGTTTTTCCAGCAGTGAAAAAATCTTTTTTCCCATTGCCTTACGCAGCATATCGGCTTCACCTTTTGTAAATCCGGCTAGCTTTTGAGATAGTAACATTACCTGCTCTTGATATACGGTAATACCGTATGTTTCTTTTAAGTACTCTTCCATTTCAGGAAGGTCGTATTCAATGGATTCTTTTCCGTGTTTACGGTTGATAAACAGTGGAATGTATTCCATAGGTCCGGGTCTGTAAAGCGCATTCATAGCAATTAAATCGGCAAACTGTGTAGGTTTTAACGATTTCATATGCTTTTGCATACCGGGAGATTCGTATTGAAATACGCCAATGGTTTCACCACGTTGAAAAAGTTCGTACGTTTTTTCATCATCGAGCGGAAACTCATCAGGAACAAGTGCCACTCCGTGAATTGCTTTTACAATTTTAACGGTATCTTTTATGAGGGTAAGCGTTTTTAGCCCTAAGAAATCCATTTTTAGCAATCCGGCACTTTCTACCACATTATTATCGAATTGCGTTACGTACATGTCAGAATCTTTCGCTGTAGCTACAGGAATTAAATTGGTGATATTTTCAGGAGTAATAATAACACCACAGGCATGTGTTCCTACATTTCTAACCGATCCTTCTATGGCACAAGCTTGTTTTAATGTTTGTGCTACCAAATCATCTCCTTCTGAAATTTTAACCAATTCGGTTACATTTTCTTGATCTTCAGTTCTAAGTCCTTTTATTTTACTTTTACTTTTTTCATCTTCGCCAAAAATATGTTTCAGCTTAATGTTAGGAACGAGTTTAGCAACTCTATCGGCTTCTGAGAGTGGCAAGTCTAAAACTCTGGCAGTATCTCGAATAGAAGATTTTGCGGCCATAGTACCGTAGGTAATAATTTGAGCAACCTGACTTGCACCATATTTTTGGATTACAAAATCAATTACCTTTTGACGACCTTCATCATCAAAATCGATATCAATATCGGGAAGCGATACGCGGTCCGGATTTAAAAATCGCTCAAAAAGGAGGTCGTATTTAATAGGATCTATATTGGTAATCCACAAGCAATAAGCCACAGCAGATCCGGCAGCAGACCCACGTCCCGGTCCAACAGATACACCCATTTTACGAGCTTCAAGTATAAAGTCCCATACAATTAAAAAGTAACCGGGATATCCTGTTTTTTCAATAATAGATAATTCAAACTCCAATCGTTCTTTTATCTCAGGGTCTAAAACTTCGCCGTAACGTTTTTTTGCACCTTCAAAAGTTAAATGGCGTAGGTAGGCATTTTCACCTCTAACACCACCATCCTTTTCATCGTCAGGGTGTACAAATTGTTGCGGAATATCAAACTTAGGAAGCAGTACATCGCGAGCTAGGGTGTAAATTTCTACTTTATCTATTATTTCTTGAATATTTAGGATTGCTTCAGGTAAATTAGCAAACAATTCTTTCATTTGCTCTTGACTTTTAAAGTAGTATTCGTCATTTGGCAATCCGTATCTGTATCCTCTACCTTTTCCTTTAGGTGTTGCTATTTTGGTACCTTCTTTTACACATAAGAGTACATCGTGAGCTTGTGCTTCATCTTTAGACGTATAAAAGGTATTGTTGGTGGCGATTAATTTTACTTGATGTTTTTTAGAAAAAGCAACAAGAACATCGTTTACATGTTTTTCGTTTTCCTGATGGTGATTCATCACTTCCAAATAAAAATCATCACCAAATTGTTCTTTCCACCAAAGCAGTGCTTCTTCAGCTTGTTTTTCACCTACGTTAAGTATTTTACTTTGAATTTCACCATATAGGTTTCCAGATAAAACAATAAGGTCGTTTTTGTATTGTTTAATAATATTTTTATCAATTCTAGGAACGTAATAAAACCCTTTGGTATGTGAAATAGACGACATTTTTGCCAAGTTGTGGTAGCCGTTTTTGTTTTTAGCCAGCAGCACAACTTGATATCCGTTATCTTTTCTCGTTTTATCTAAATGATTTTCGCACACGTAAAATTCGCAACCCAATATGGGTTTTATAGGAATTTTAGCCTCCTCTTCTTCAGCTTTATTTTCGTTAAACTTTTCTACAGATTTGTTATGAGCTAAGGCTTCTTTAACAAAGTAAAAAGCACCCATCATATTTCCGGTATCGGTAAGTGCTACAGCCGGCATATTGTGGGCTATGGTTGCTTGAATAAGATTGCTAATACTGGAAGTAGATTGTAGTATAGAGAACTGCGAATGACAATGTAAATGGGCAAAATTAGCTGTTGCAAGTGCTGTGTTTTTTACAGAAGCTTTAGCGGGTGTACTTTCTTTTGCCTTATTTTTAAGCTTAGCACTTTCTTCTTTTAAATTTAAGTGAGTAAGACCAACAGGAGTTATTACCGAAGGGTTTTTTGCTGCAAATTTTTGAAAATAATCATCTTCAACATCCAGTTGTTCTTTGGTGTAAGTTTGCAATCTGATAAGCTCTAAAAAACAACGTGTGGTTGCTTCCACATCGGCAGTTGCGTTGTGAGCTTCAGAAAAAGGAATATTAAATAAGTGTTGGTGTAATTCCGTTAGTGTGGGAAGTTTAAACCGACCACCTCTTCCTCCCGGTATTTTACACAATGCTGCGGTTGTTTCGGTACAAGTATCTAAAACAGGCAAACTATTTAAAGGAGTATCAATTCCTTTTCTGTAATATTCGCACCCCATAATATTGAGGTCAAACTTCACATTTTGACCAACAACAAACTTTGATTTAGAGAGTGCCTCATTAAAGTGTTTTAATACGGTATCTAACGGGATACCTTTTTCTTGAGCCAATTGGGTAGATATTCCATGTACTTGTTCAGAATCGTACGGAATATTAAAGCCTTCGGGTTTAACCAAGAAATCTTGATGTTCAATTAAATTACCATATTTATCGTGTATTTGCCAAGCTATTTGAACACATCTAGGCCAGTTATCCGTATCAGTAATTGGAGCATTCCAATTTTTGGGTAATCCGGTAGTTTCAGTGTCAAATATTAAAAACATGGTGTCTGATTTTCTTTTAAACGAGATTCTAAAAGTATGAATTTAATGTTTTTCTACTTTCTTGCTTTTTGTTTTTTTATTAACAATTACCATCAGATTTTTTACTTTCAGAATAACTAAAAATACCGGTAGAACGAATTTAAGTTAATTAATTGACAACAAAACTTTTATCGTACATTTGTCATGTTTTACTATTTAGTGTAAAATATACTGATTTAGCGAATGTTAATTGAAATAAACTCATTATATTTGCGCACTTAAAAATTAATAACAAAGGTCGAGTACCTTAAAAATTAACAAAAAATGCCAGTAAAAATTAGATTACAAAGACACGGTAAAAAAGGAAAACCATTTTATTGGATTGTAGCTGCAGATGCACGCTCAAAAAGAGATGGTAAGTATTTAGAAAAAATTGGGACGTATAATCCTAATACAAATCCTGCAACTATTGATTTAGATGTTGACGGAGCCGTAAAATGGTTGCAAAATGGAGCACAGCCAACCGACACAGCAAAAGCAATTTTATCTTATAAAGGAGCGATGCTAAAAAATCACTTAGTAGGTGGTGTTCGAAAAGGTGCTTTAACTGAAGAACAAGCTGAAGAAAAATTTCAAGCTTGGGTAGCAGATAAAGAAGCTAAAATTGCAGCAAAAAGAGATGGTTTAGCAAAAGAAAAATCGGATGCAAAATCAAAAGCACTAGAAGCAGAAGCTAAAATTAACGAAGAACGTTTAGCTGCAGCAAAAGAAGCTGAAGAAGAGGCTATTAAAGCAGAGGCTGATGCGAAAGCAGCAGAAGAAGCGGCAAAGGCAGCAGCAGAAGCTCCTGAAGAAGAAGCTCCTGAAACTATTGATGACGCACAAAGTGCAGCATCTGAAGAAGGAAAAACAGAGTAAATTACGTTGCGATAATGCGTAAAGAAGATTGTTTTTATTTAGGCAAAATCGTACGAAAACACAGTTTTAGAGGTGAGGTTGTAGCTAAGTTAGATACAGACGAACCCGCACTTTACAATAATTTGGAATCAGTATTTGTTATGTTAAATAACAATCTGGTTCCTTTTTTTATTGAAAAAA
The DNA here is from genome assembly GCA_027082925.1 of Flavobacteriaceae bacterium. GTDB lineage: Bacteria > Bacteroidota > Bacteroidia > Flavobacteriales > Flavobacteriaceae > Lutibacter. Next base: position 38,669 of record JALWTD010000021.1, on the reverse strand, counting down.
GTTTGCTTCGGAAAGGCAATCAGTTACGGTTAAAGTTTGAAGATGTTGAAGATGAAGCAGCGGCCGATGCTATTATGGGTGCCGCATTGTATTTGCCTATGGCATTTCTTCCAAAGCTATCGGGAAAGAAGTTCTACTTTCACGAAATTATTCAGTTTGAAATAGAAGATGTTAATTACGGAAAAATAGGTGTTATTACCGGTGTTAACGATACTACTGCACAACCTTTATTTGAAATTGATGCTAATGGAAAAGAAGTTTTTATTCCAATGATTGATAATTTTATTAAAGAGGTTGACAGGCAAAATCGTAAAATTATTGTAGAGACTCCTGAAGGGTTAATAGATTTATATTTAGATTGATGCCTTGCCAACAATTTCAATTTAAGCAGTTTATCATTTGTCAAGATAAAACCGCCATGAAGGTGGGAACTGACGGTGTTTTATTGGGTGCTTGGGCTGAAATACCAAAACATACCGACAGTATTTTAGATATCGGTTCAGGAACCGGGTTAATTGCCTTAATGATGGCGCAGCGTAGCAATGCACTAACCATTGATGCTGTAGAAATAGAGGCTCTTGCCTATGAACAAACAGTAGCTAATTTTGAATACAGTGATTGGGGAGACCGGTTGTTTTGTTACCATGCATCATTACAAGAATTTGCTTCAGAAATAGAAGATACATACGATTTTATTATTTCTAATCCGCCATTTTACACTTCAACCTATAAAGCACTTCCTAAAAATAGAGCGATGGCACGTCATACCGAAAGTTTATCGTATTCCGATTTACTTGAAGGTACCGTAAAGTTATTGGCTAAAACTGGAAGTTGTGCTTTTGTAATTCCAAGTTCAGAAGCTTCTCATTTTATTGAGATTGCCAACAGTAAAGGACTTTTTTTAAATCGAAAAACAGCAGTAAAAGGCACAGAAACCTCACCTGTAAAACGCAATTTATTACAGTTTTCTTTTCAGGAAACAAGTACAGTGTGTACAACGTTGGTTATTGAGACTGCTCGTCACGTATATACCTCAGCGTATAAAAACTTGGTTAAAGATTTTTATTTAAAGATGTAATTACCCTAAAATATTATGAGGATTGTACCCTAAGTAAGGCACTTTTTTTTCATTAAAAACAATCCCATTTTCTTTTAATTCAGCTAAAATAGGTTCGTACACCTCTTTATTTATAGGAATTTGTACTCCCGGAGTTTTTATTTCACCATTTAATATTTTAAGCGTTGCAATCGCAACAGGGAGTCCAACCGTTTTAGCCATAGCAGTATACACTTGATTGTCGCCAATGCAAACCATACTGCTTTCTATTTGGTGTTTTTCGCCATCTAATTCGTATCCAAAGAGATGTTGCATAACAATCATATCTTTGTCATCTTCTTTAAGCGTCCAACTATCTTTTAGTATCTTTTCAAGAATTTGTGCAGGGGTTGCATTAGCTAAACCTACTTTTTTATAAGGACTAAATAGGTCGAGTTCTACTAACTTTTCCCAAATAATATCATCTTGATCAATTTTTAAGTAATGTCTGAGTTTTAATTCTACCGAGTCGTTAGGATTGTATGCTAAAAATGAATTTGTAAACTCGCGATAGCTCATATTTTCAGAATCTTCAATGGTATAGCTATCGTCAGTCATTCCCAATTGTACAAAAACATTCCACGCTCTTGAAAACCCAACTCGTCTAATGGTTCCTCTGTACAGTGTTAAAATATCATCGAGTCCGTATACATTTTTGTATTTTAAAGAATCTCTATTGGCATAGGCTTCAAATTTTCCATAATCGTCAATGGTTAAAATTTCGGTACGTCTAAATAATTTGTGATAAGGAATGTATTTGTAGGTACCTTCTTGTAAAAATTTAGCGGCACCACCTTGGCCTGCCAACACTACATTTCTAGGATTCCAAGTAAATTTATAATTCCATAAATTATCATCGCTCTCCGGAGCAACCAATCCGCCGGTAAACGATTCAAAAAGAAGCATTTTACCACCCTGATTTCGAATATTGTCAATGACTTGCATAGCGCTCATATGATCAATTCCGGGGTCAAGGCCTATTTCATTCATAAAGATGAGGTTTTTAGCTACAGCCTCTTCGTTTAATTGTTTCATTTCTTTTGAAATGTAAGAAGCTGTAACCATGTTTTTCCCAAAAGTTAAACAGTCTTTAGCTACATTTAAATGAAGGTGTGCCGGAAGCATAGATACCACAATATCGGCTTGTTGAATTACTTTTTCACGTTCTTCTTTATTAAAAATATCAACAGTTATAGCCGTTCCATTTTCGTGACCGTTTATTTTATTTTGAGCTAGGTTTAACGAAACGTCTGCAACGGTAATATGAAGTTTTTCGGAATAAGATTTTGTAAGTAAATGTGTAATTAGTGATGAAGATGATCGGCCTGCGCCAATTACCAATATATTTCTCATTTCTGTGTTTTTAATAATTGTCTAGGCTTACGAAATTACAAATTTTAAAGTAAGAACTATTAGAAGAAATTAATTAATTCTCTAGAGAAAGATTCTTGTTCAAAATTTCTTGTGCTTTTTCAAAATCTAATGTGCTCACTTTAAGCTTGTAACCTTCAATAAAAGCAGTTCCTATAGTTGTAACAATATTCTCGTCAAAAATAAAGCTATTGATATTGTAGCTACTCAATAATGTTTTAGCGATGTGAATTTCGTGAATTAAGCTGGCAGTTAAAACGGTTACCAATGTATTTGACTGATCTTCCATAGAATTATTATTTACTTAAAAGTACAAAATTTTACCTAATTTTGAAGCATAAACACTCATATAAAGTAATCTTAAATAAGAATCGATGAATAAAAATCTAGGAATTATTGCCGTTTTAGGAGCTGTCACCATTATTTCAGGAGCATTTGGAGCACACGCTCTTAAAGAAATTTTAAGTCAGGCTGCTTTAAAGAGTTTTGAAACTGCAGTTCGTTATCAAATGTATCATGTGTTGGTATTACTTTTTATAAATACAAGTACGTATTTTACAGTTACTGCAAAGAAACAACTCAGTTATCTTTTCTATGCCGGAATTTTATTTTTTTCAGGCTCTATATACGCTATTGTGTTGGGTGTAAACGCCAAGGGTATTTGGTTTGTGACACCGTTAGGAGGGTTGCTTTTAATTATAGGGTGGTTACGAATGGCTATGTTGTTTTTAAAAAAAAACATGTCTTAAAAGTTACAATTAATTAAAAATCAGTAAAAAAAGTTTTTCAGCAAAAACAAATACCTATATTTGCCAAATATTTTTTCAAAATGCGAACCATCGCTTTTTTTAAAATTAAATTACGAAAACGTTTTCGTAAAAAAGAAGAAAGAAGAAATAACGAAGTAAAATACTTTAATAAATAAAAAGTTATTACTAATATTGAGAACGAAAATTTGTTACTAACAATTAACTATAAAAACCAACCAACATAATAGCACATTACTAATGGAACTTATTAAACAATCGATACTTACCTCATTAGAAAAGTTAGGAATTAAAAACGCTCAAGAAATCATTTACAATCCGTCTTACGATGCTCTTTACGAGTACGAATTAGATCCAAACTTAGAAGGATTTAGCAAAGGAGTACTTACCGAATTAGGCGCTGTAAATGTGATGACAGGAAAATTTACAGGACGCTCTCCAAAAGACAAATACATTGTTAAAGATGCGATTACCAAAGATACTATTTGGTGGACTTCAGAAAAGGCAGAAAATGACAACAAACCGATAACACAAGAGGTTTGGTCAGATTTAAAAGAAACTGTTTTAACACAACTGTCTAACAAAAAAATATTTGTAGTAGATGCTTTTTGTGGAGCAAATGAAGATACGCGTTTAAAAGTACGATTTATTGTTGAAGTTCCTTGGCAAGCACACTTTGTTAAAAATATGTTTATAAGACCTACAGAAGAAGAGCTTAAAACGTATGGAGAACCCGATTTTATTGTTATTAACGGTTCATTAACTAGTAATAAAAAATGGAGAGAACACGGTTTAAATTCTGAAGTATTTACAGCATTTAATTTAACAGAACGAATGCAAGTAATAGGAGGAACGTGGTATGGTGGAGAAATGAAAAAAGGAATGTTTGCTATGATGAATTATTATCTTCCTTTAAATGGAATTGCTTCAATGCATTGCTCTGCAAACAAAGGAAAAGATGGTGATGTTGCTATATTTTTCGGACTTTCAGGCACTGGTAAAACAACGTTGTCTACCGATCCAAAAAGAGAATTAATAGGTGACGATGAACACGGCTGGGATGATGAAGGTGTATTTAATTTTGAAGGTGGCTGTTATGCAAAAACCATTAATTTAGATAAAGAAGCCGAATCTGATATTTACGGAGCAATTAAAAGAGATGCTCTTTTAGAAAATGTTACGGTTGATGAGAATGGAAAAATTGATTTTTCTGACGGATCAGTAACACAAAACACACGTGTGTCTTACCCAATTTATCATATTGAAAACATTGTAAAACCGATATCAAAAGCCGGTCATGCTTCAAAGGTCATCTTTTTAACGGCAGATGCTTTTGGTGTAATGCCTCCGGTATCAAAATTAACACCTGAGCAAACAAAATACCACTTTTTATCGGGCTTTACTGCAAAATTGGCAGGAACAGAAAGAGGTGTAAACGAGCCAACACCTACTTTTTCAGCTTGTTTTGGAGAAGCTTTTTTATCACTTCACCCTACTAAATACGGAGAAGAATTGGTTAAAAAAATGGAAGCACATAATGCAACAGCTTATTTAGTAAACACCGGGTGGAATGGTACAGGAAAACGAATTTCTATTAAAGATACCAGAGCAATTATAGATTGTATTTTAGACGGTTCTATAGAAAATGCACCAACCAAAACACTTCCAATATTTAATTTAGAGATACCTACGACTTTACCTGGAGTTAATCCGGATATTTTAGACCCTAGAGACACGTATGAAGCTGCATCGGAGTGGGCAAGTAAGGCTACAAAATTGGCTAAATTATTTATAGAAAACTTTGATAAATATACAGATAACGATGAGGGAAAAGCACTTGTAGCTGCCGGACCACAACTTGATTAAAAACGCCTAAAAAAACCACTCGAAAGAGTGGTTTTTTTAATTATTAAAAGCGTTGTTTGTATTTATATTCTACAAACTTAAAGTAGTTGTATAGTTTATAGTTAACCTCCAAACCATAATCCACATTAAAGTCGTAATCAATAATGTTTTCGTAAATAGACGGATCGTATTTTGAAGGGTTTCTAACTCTTCTATTCCATTCCGAAACATAAAACTTATTTTTTGATTCGTAATATGTTTTAGAGTAGAAATTCATAGGTTTAGCAATGGTGTTTAGGTAATTTTTAAAACCTATATCTATAATTGTAATTTCGTATTCTAAACTGTCGTTGGCAATTTTAACGGCTTCTTCAGACACTGCATTGTTGTTTTTAGACACTGCTTTTGAAGTGGTGTTACAACCAATTACAAGAAGTGCTATAACCGCAAAATAAACTATATTTTTCATGATATTAGAATTAGATATTCTTTAAAATACAAAAATTATTCCAATTTCAAGTTGTCAAATTTTATTTTAACTTGTAAGCTCTAAAACAAATTAATTATGGATAAAAAGCGATGTAGTTGGTGTGGGAAAGATCCTCTTTATGTGGCTTATCACGATACGGTATGGGGTGTTCCAGTATATGACGATGCAATGTTGTTTGAGTTTTTGCTATTAGAAACATTTCAAGCAGGTTTAAGCTGGATTACAGTTTTGAGAAAAAGGGAAAATTTTAGAATTGCTTTTGATGGTTTTGACTATAAAAAAATAGCTACTTATGACAATAATAAGTTTGAAGAATTAATTCACAATGCCGGAATTATTAGAAATAAGTTAAAGATTAAAGCAGCCATTACCAATGCACAAGCTTATTTAGAAGTTCAAGAAGAATTTGGTTCGTTTTCCAATTATATGTGGGGTTTCACTTCAGGAAAGCCAATTAAAAACAGTTGGCGTAGCATCACCGATGTTCCGGCAACAACAGCGCTATCTGACCAAATATCTAAAGATTTAAAGAAACGAGGGTTTAAATTTGTAGGCTCAACAGTTGTGTATGCTCACATGCAAGCCGTAGGCATGGTTAATGACCATGTAACAGATTGTTTTCGCTACAACGAGGTGTAATTACACATCGTTATTTTGATAAAAATCACCAGAGTCAAACTCTACATTTACCGTAAGTTTTCCTGTTTGATGGGTAATTTCTTTAATTTCTTCAAAAGAGTTATAAATAACGAGGTACATAAATCCGCTAATAATAATTTGTTCAATATCAGAGATATTACCTTTGTACAAATCCAGTTCACTGTAAATATTTTTAAAGCAAGGAAGTAATATTCTTTTTTTAGGATTGTATACAGGATTCTCAGCAGCATCATTTGGATATAAAGAAGGTTTGTCATCACCGCTTAAGTAAAAATAAAGCGCCCTGTCTTTTTCAAAAAAGCTAAAGGTAAGTACTTTTAAGTCGTTGTTTATAGGGTATTTCGAAACATATTTAGAGAGTCGTTTTAAAAACTCACTTTTCATATCTTCTAAATAAATATTGTTTAAAAACAGCAAATTAAAGTTTGGATAGTATTTGCCGATGCGATTTACAACCCGCCTTTTTCCTTTGTACAAATTTGTTTTAAGTGAATCAACAAACTTGGTAATATCAGATATATCTAGCTTACCATTAATGGTGATTTTCTTTTTTTGTACTCGTTTGTTTTTAATAAAAACTGCAATAATTGCAATTAAAAAAAGTATTCTTAAACCGGTATTTATTTTAAAACTCACAGCTTTTAATTTTAGTTAACAGGAATATAAATTTCAGTAATCCATTCAGCAGGGTTTTGGGTGTTGTTAGGGCCGTTTATATATACTTCGAAGGCATCTTTAGTTTCGGTATAGCCTTGTTCTTTTATTGTTTTAGAAGCTTCGTTCCAAGCGTTTTGCAAAAATTTATAATCGCCTTTGGCAATAAATTTAAAACATTTTTGAGCGGGTTGCTTGGCTATTAAAATATCGGCATCAGTTTTTAGGTTATTTTCAATAGGAAAGCAAGCAGAAAAATTCATTTGATTGTTTTTTTCGTCCCACTGGTGGCTTATAGAAAATGCATATCCAGAAGGTTTTATCATATGTTTTTGCATAAAAGCTCCCAAATTAGCATACATTTCACCCATTTTTTCGCCTATACTTTCCATACCACAAGTGGTGGTTTGGTAAAGGTAATAACCACCTTTATGAGTTGTAATTCCAACAACTTCTAAACTGTGTTTTTCCATTTCTTTAGTTAAATATTCTTCAAGTTGTTTTAAACCTCTTTGATACATTGGCTCTAAATTTTTTTGAATACCTCCTTGGGTTAGCCAATATATTTTCTCCATAAAACCACTTTCTCCTTTCATTCCCCAAGTTACCATTGTTCCTTTAGGTGTGGTTTCAAAATTCCAATACACTTTAGGAGTAGTTCCCATACCAAAATTTATTTCCTGAATAATTTCTTTATTTGGAATTAGAGAGAGGGTTTTCATACTACCTCCATTTCCATCTTTTCCTACCCATGAGTACGATGCGTTTACTCCTGAAGTATTTTCGGGATAAGAGGTAACAATGGTAGAATCTATCTGGTACCAAGGCCCCCAATGTTCCCAATTTTTAAAATCGTTTACCGATTTAAAAACAACCTCTACAGGAATTTTAAATTCGCGGCTTTGTTTTACATCGTAAGTGCCGTCAGAAGTAGTAATATAGCCGGCAAAGGCAACAATTCCAATAAGAATTGCCACAAAAAGATACTTTAAAAATTTCATTTTATTAGTTATTAGTTAATAGTATGGTACAAGATACCAAATAAAATCTTTAGTCTTTAAAAAGGAGGTTGATTGTTTTAATGTAGTGAAAACGTTATTAGTGTAAATATAATAATTATTAAAATAATTGCAATGGCTACCACAAAAGTATTCTTGTAATATCTTCTGTGAATGTGAATGTCTTTTTTGTAACTCCAAATCATTGCAATGGTAAATACAATAACAAAAAAAACGGCAAAAATAAGTTGTCCTCTACTAAACATTGGTATTAATGTGTATATTTAGCATCAAAAGTACGTAAAATATTAGAATGAAAAACGCATTAATTTTTGGTGCTTCGTCAGGAATTGGAAAGGAGCTTGCAAAGCTGTTAGTGGCAGACGGTTACAGTGTTGTTATTACAGGTAGGCGAGTACAGCTTCTTCAAGAAATACATAAAACCAACCCTGATAAGTACTTGGTAAAAGTCCATGATGTTACCGATTTGGAATCTACATCACTTTTGTTTGATGAGTTGTCATGCGAACTAAAACAACTAGATTTAATTGTGTACAGTTCCGGAGTCGGATTTATCAACGATACCCTAAATTGGGAACAAGAACATGTTACCATACAAACAAATGTAGTGGCAGCAACAAAAGTTTATAGCTTGGCATTTCATTTTTTTGAAAAGCAAGGGTATGGACATTTGGTAGGAATATCTTCAGTAGCTTCTTTACGAGGAAATAAAGCGGCTCCTGCTTATTTTGCGTCAAAAGCTTTTCAAGCGAATTATTTAGAATCTCTTTGGATGAAAGGTAAAAGCAGCAAGGCTTCTATTACAATTACAGATATTCGTCCCGGATTTATAGATACGGCAATGGCTTTGGGAATTACTTTTTGGAAAGCACCATTGGTAAAATCTACCAAGCAAATTTACCGAGCTATTAAACGTAAAAAGCGAAGAGTGTATATAACAAAACGATGGAATTTAATAGGTTTTGTACTTAAAATAATTCCGTCTTCAATATTGTATAGATTTACGTAATAAAAAATAAAAACAGTTAGATGAAACAAAAACTTAAAGCAGTACAAGCATTTCATGAAGCTTTTGGATTGGGTGTTAAACATTCTCCAACAGCAAGTTTGCCAGCTAAAACTTTAAAATTGCGATTTGATTTAATGGCTGAAGAAAATGAGGAATATTTAGAGGCTGCTAAAAATAATGATTTGATTGAAGTTGCCGATGCACTTGGAGATATGCTTTACATTTTATGTGGAACTATTTTAGAACATGGAATGCAATACAAAATTGAAGAAGTGTTTAATGAAATTCAAAAAAGTAATATGAGTAAATTAGGCGCAGATGGAAAACCTATTTATAGAGCCGATGGTAAAGTAATGAAAGGACCCCATTATTTTAAACCAGACATTAAAAAAATACTTGAAAAAGATTAGTGGTTGTTGTTTACTAAATCGGCGCTATAAAACCCACCTCTATTTTCCTTTCTTTTTTTTGAAAATTGGGTAATTAGGTATGCTGTGGTAATTAAATTTCGCAATTCACACACGTCAACAGAAAGTTCAGAGTGGTCGTACAACCGTTTGTTGTCCTCGTAAAGAACTTTTAGTCTTCTTTCGGCACGTAGTAAGCGCTCGTTTGAGCGTACAATTCCTACATAATTACTCATAATGGTTTTCACTTCATTTCTATCATGAGTAATTAAAACTTTCTCCATATTTTTTACAACGCCACTATCGTTCCATAGAGGAATATTGTTGGGTGTTTTAATTTTGTGGTAGCGTTTGGTTAAATTTTTAAAAGCGTTGTGTGCAAAAACAATTCCTTCTAATAGCGAATTTGATGCGAGCCGGTTTGCACCATGTAATCCAGATCGAGTTACTTCGCCACAGGCATATAAATTTTTAATAGAAGTTTTTGCTTTTTTATTAATGTTTACACCCCCACAAATGTAATGTTGTGCAGGAGAAACAGGGATGTAATCTTTTCGAATATCAATACCCAAACTCAAGCATTTTTCGGTAATGTTAGGGAAATGCTTTTGAAAACGATTGTAGGGAATATGTGTACAATCCAAATACACATGAGGCGTACCACTTTTTTTAAGTTCGTTATCTATAGCTCTAGCAACAATATCTCTTGAAGCCAACTCTTCACGAGGGTCGTATTTATGCATAAATTTATTTCCATAGTAATCTCTTAAAATAGCTCCTTCTCCACGCACGGCCTCTGAGATTAAAAATGCAGGATATTCACCCGGATTATACAGTGCTGTTGGGTGAAATTGAATAAATTCTACCTCCGAAATTTCAGCTTTTGCTCTGTAAGCCATTCCAATTCCATCGCCGGTAGCTACTATTGGATTGGTAGTTACGTTGTACACTTGTCCATTTCCTCCTGTGGCAAGCATGGTTACTTTTGCCGAAAAGGTTTTTACTATTTTTTGTTTTTCATCTAACACATATGCGCCAAAACAAGTAATGCGATCTTTTCTATGGGTTTTCTTTTTATTTACTTGGTGTTCGGTAATTAAGTCGATAGCGTAATGATGTGTTAAAAACTGAATGTTTTTTTGTTTTTCAACTTTGGCTATTAAAGCTCTTTCAATTTCAAATCCCGTAATGTCTTTGTGGTGTAATATTCTATCTTGTGAATGTCCGCCTTCTCTTCCCAGTAAATAATTATTATTTTCTTTATCGAACTGAACACCCCAATTTATCAATTCTTTTAATCGTTTAGGAGCATTTTTTATTACCATTCGCACAATATTTTCATCGCAAAGGTCATCTCCGGCAATAAGTGTATCTTGAACGTGTTGTTCAAAAGAATCTACCGTTTTATTCCAAACCGATGCAATACCACCTTGTGCGTATTTTGTGTTGCTTTCATTTTTTTCGCCTTTGGTAATAATGGTTATATTGCTGTCTTTAAAAAAATCAGCAATTTTTAAGGCAAAAGAGAGTCCGGCAATGCCAGAGCCTATTATTAAAAAATCGGTTTCAATCCTGTTTTCGGATGTTTTCATAGCTTCCAGAATTATTTAGAAAGTTCAAGCATTTTTTCGATAGAAACCAATGCTTTTTCACTTAAATCGGCAGCTACTTGTACTTCTGGTAATTCGTATTTTAGGCAATTGTATAATTTTTGCATAGTATTCATTTTCATATAAAAGCATTCGCTACAATTGCAGCTATCGTCTTCAACAGGAGCGGGAATAAGTGTTTTATGTGGCACTTCTTGTTTCATTTTATGAAGAATTCCAACCTCAGTAGCTACAATAAATTTTTGTGCTTTACTGGTTTTGGCGTAATTGAGTAAGCCGGCAGTAGAGCCCACATACTTGGCTACTTTTAGTAAATGACTTTGAGATTCGGGGTGTGCAATAATTTCGGCGTCGGGATTATCGGCGTATAATTTAAGTATTTTATCTATAGAGAATGCTTCGTGAACCATACAAGCTCCGTCCCAAAGTACCATGTTTCTACCGGTTTTTTTAATCAGCCAATTTCCTAAATTTTTATCCGGAGCAAAAATAATAGGTTGCTCTTTAGGAATGGAATTTATAATTTTTTCAGCATTTGAAGAAGTACATACAATATCTGTTAAAGCTTTAATTTCTGCCGATGTATTCACGTAAGAAACTACAATATGATTTGGATATTTTTTCTTGAAATTGGCAAACTCAGCAGGAGGGCAAGAGTCGGCTAAAGAACAACCGGCGTACAAATCGGGAAGCAATACTTTTTTTGTAGGATTTAATATTTTGGCAGTTTCGGCCATAAAATGTACTCCTGCAAATACAATAATATCGGCATTTGTCTTTGCTGCTTTTTGAGCGAGTGCTAAACTATCTCCAACAAAATCGGCAATATCTTGAATGGCACTTTCTTGGTAGTAATGAGCTAAAATAATGGCATTTTTTTCCTTACGAAGCGTGTTAATTTCGTGCTCAAGGTTTATTCCTTCAGGAACATTTATAGCTAAATAGCCGTTTTTTTTTAATTGTTTTTCGGCAATTTCCAATGTCGTTTTCATAGGTTTATTTTTAGCAAGATACTATTAAAACAAGTAAACAATCGGAAATTTCTTCCGATTGTTTATATAATTGTCATTTTTCACTAAATATTTGAGGTTGGGTATGTGTTTATAGTTCCACTTTGTATCTCCAACCAAATTTATCTTCAGCTTTGTTACGCTGAATGTCTGTAATACGTTTTTTAATAAACGAAGCATAACTATTTTCTACTTTAGGAAGCTCGTAACTTTTTCCTTTGTGTGAAAATCCTAAGATAGGACTTATAACAGCCGCAGTACCTGCGCCAAACATTTCTAAAAGTGTTCCTTTTTCAGCAGCTTCAATAATTTCACTTACACGAACTTTTCGTACATCTACTTTTATACCTTCATCTTCGGCAAGTTGTAGAATGCTTTTTCTAGTAACACCGTCTAAAATTCGGTCGCTGGTTGGTGCTGTAAGCAAGGTATCGTTTATTCTAAAAAACACGTTCATAGTACCCGCTTCTTCTAAAAACTCATGATTCGATGCATCGGTCCAAAGTACCTGTTGATATCCTTGTTCTTTTGCTAATCTGGCAGGGTAAAAAGATGCTGCATAATTTCCTGCAGCTTTTGCATATCCAACACCTCCGTTAGCAGCTCTACTAAACTTGTCAGCAAAAACAACTCTTACCTCTCCGGCATAATAAGCTTGAACAGGAGAGCATATAATCATAAATTTATAACGATTAGATGATGATGCTGATACACAGTTTTCTGTAGCAATAACAAAAGGTCTAATGTATAGTGAATTGTCTTCCCCTTTTTGTACCCATTCGCTATCCATTTTTATCAAGGTAGTTAATCCTTCAAAAAAATAATCTTTTGGGAAAGGAGGCATATCCAGTCTTTCTGCAGACTTGTTAATTCGTTGTTGGTTTTGATCCGGTCTAAATAGCCAAACTTGATCATCATCATCTTTATAGGCTTTCATCCCTTCAAAAACAGCCTGTCCGTAATGAAATACTTTTGCAGAAGGCTCAAAAGTGAGTGCTTGGTAAGGTCTAATTTTAGGCGTTTGCCATTTACCATCTACATAGTCACATTCAAACATGTGGTCAGTAAAAATTTCACCAAATTTTAAGTTATTAAAATCTACTTCTGAAATCTTTGATTTTTCAGCTTTCTCTATATGTAATGCCATAATTGTTTGAATTTAATTTGAACAAATTTACTTAAAATTTTTAGTTTTTAATTTTAAAAATAGCAGAATAGAATACTTTATTTTTAATATATTTGTTCAAAAAGTTGAATATAAATAAATTAAGATGAAAAAAATTATAATATTAGTAATTGCTACAGTTTTTACATTGATTTCTTGTAAAAATGAAAAAGGAAAAAAAGAGATTAAAGGTACTGATAAACAGGAGGTTACTTACCTTTCTTTTGGAGGTAAAATAAATCCGGATCAAGCCATCTCTAAAACTGAAATGGCAGCGAAGTACAAAAATTTAAAAGAAGGAGATACGCTTGTTGTTAAGTTTGCATCTTCTATTAATGAGGTTTGTAAGAAAAAAGGATGTTGGATGAAATTGGATTTAGATGCAGACCAAGAAGCGATGGTTAGATTTAAAGATTACGGTTTTTTTATGCCTTTAAACTCTGATGGAAGAGAGGTTATTGTAAATGGAAAAGCATATGTTTCAACCACAAGCGTTGAAGAATTAAGACACTTAGCTAAAGATGCCGGTAAAACGGAAGAAGAAATTTCAAAAATTACCGAGCCAAAATATACTTTAGCATTCGAGGCAGACGGTGTTTTAATGAAAGAATAATGAAAAAGATTGTATTTTTTGCAGTAATCTGTGCGAGTATTATTTCGTGCAACTCTCCTGAGAAAAAATCATTAAAAAATTCTCAAGATGAAACGTTGGTTATGTACAAACTTTCTGAAATGGCTTTGTTAATGGAAGAAATGTATGTGACAAATGAAAAGTTAAAAGAAAAAATATTGAATCAGGAAGATTTAGGTAGTTTTTCAGAAAAGTTTGTTAACATACATACGGCAGTGCTAACCGATGCTACCGACAGAACGGCGAGTTTTGAATCATTTTCAAAAGCACTAATAGCCAATCAAAAAGCGATATATACGGTTCCTGAAGATTCGTTAAAGACACAGTTTAACACGATGGTAACCACGTGTGTAGCTTGCCATGAAACTACTTGTTCGGGACCTATACCAAGAATTAAAAAATTACTAATTCACTAAGTTTGAAACGTGAAATTATTGTAACTAATGATGGTTCTACAACCATTCATTTACCCGAGTGGAATGAGCAGTATCACTCAAAGCACGGTGCTGTTCAAGAAGCATATCACGTATTTATAAAAAATGGACTGTCTCTTTTTTCTGATACAACCGTTACTATTTTAGAGATAGGGTTTGGTACAGGCTTAAATAGTTTTATTACTTTTTTAGAAGCTCAAAAGTATCGTTTAACTATTGATTATGTGGGTGTAGAGGCATATCCGATTTCTTTAGATGAAATTTTGAAAATGAATTATATAGAAACTCTAAAAGCTTCAAGATACACCTCGGTTTTTGAAAAAATGCACGCTCAAGAGTGGGATACAAAGCATACAATTTCTACTTATTTTTCACTTCTTAAAAGGAAGCAATTTTTTCAGCAAATTACAGATCAAGATAAGTTTAACCTTATTTATTTTGATGCTTTTGGAGCGAGAGTTCAGCCTGAATTATGGACAGAAGAGTTGTTTAAAAAAATGTTTGTTTCTTTGAAAAAAGGAGGTGTTTTAGTAACCTACAGCGCAAAAGGTAGTGTGCGAAGAGCGTTGCAACATGTTGGTTTTCGCGTTGAAAGACTTCCGGGACCACCGGGAAAACGAGAAATGCTTAGAGCAGTCAAAATTTAAATAATACGTATTATGAAGTTTCAGAGGTTTAAAAAGCAAAAAAAGCAAAATTATAAGCGAGGTTTTATTTTGGTAGCGTTACTGTTAATAGTGCTTTATATTTTTTCAAAAGCAGAAGTATTGATAAAGTTACTCCTCGGATCTTAAATTATTAAAAAACACGTTCTTTCCATTGGTATTTTTTAATGCTGGTCAGTAGTATAATACTCCAAATAAATACAGGGTACAGCAGGCTTATTGCAGGAAAATACCACAGCGATTTTTTAGTGTTTAAAAAAGACGAAGTTTTATAAATTAGCGTATAGTCTAATATCCATTTTGGAATACAAATGAGCATAAGTTGAGAAATGGTAATGGTATGAGTAGCGAATGCAAAAAAACCAATTAAAACACAGGCGTTTTGTAGTAACACCACAGCACCTGTTAATTTAGAAAAGGTATTTTTATAATGCGCCGATTTTGAAGCCCATCTTATTTGCTGATGCAAGAACAATTTCCACGAAGTAAGGGGTTTTGTTTGTACAATTGCTTCTCCCGATTTTAAAAATAGTGTTTTTGAAGCATTTAGTCGGTACATTTTTTCCAGTAAAAACACATCGTCTCCACTAGCTATTTTTGTGTTTCCTTCAAAGCCGTTTAATTTTAGAAAAGCAGCTTTGCGATAGCACAAATTTGCACCGTTACACATAATAGGTTTTTTAAGGCCAAAACTACCTATGGTGCTTCCTGTTAAACTTAAAAAATTTAGGCTTTGAAAATTCGCTAAAAATTGATTCTTTAGCATAAAACGTACCGGACCACTTATAAAAATAGGGTTTGTTTTTTTTATAAACAGATTAAACATATACAGCCAATTTTCAGGAACAATACAATCGGCATCAGTAGTAACAATCCATTCAAAAGAAGCTTTTTTAATAGCCGTTGTAATGGCATCTTTTTTTGGGGAAGAAGACAGTCTTATATTTTCAATGACAGCGATACGAATATTTTTATGTTTCGTTTTAAACTGGTTTATAATTGTTAAAAACTCATCGGTAGACGCGTCGTTAACTAAAATAATTTCATAACGATTTACAGGGTAATTTAGTTTTGCTATCGATTGTAATAAATCCGATAAATTCTCAGCTTCATTCCTAAACGGAATCACAACAGAAAAGTCGTTTTCAGGCACTGTATTTACTTTAGCTATACACGGTACTTTTGTATATCCATACACAAAAGAAATCATTAGAAGCGTGTACGCTCCTGTGATTAAAATAGCTGTAAAAATCATGTGTTTTTAGCAATTTTAAAGCGTAAAATAAAGAAACTTCCTAATACAATTGGAATGGCGAAGTTAAGTAACCAAATAATGGTAGTTACACTTAAAATGGCAAGCTCATTTAAAGTTGAAGTATCAAAAATAAACAGTGCAATAGAACCTTTTACAGCCCAATCAAAAATGGCTAAACTAGGAATGATAGATACCATAATATAGAAACTGAAAATATATGGAATAATGGTAATATAGGTAATGCTAGGGTCAAAAAGGTGAATGATATAAAAGAATTGGTACGAAAATATCAAGTATCTAGATAAAGAATATAAAAATGTTTCTACAAGTGTACTTTTTGAAATTTCTTTTAAAAATAGTTTTGTTTTTGTAAAATAGCTCAGCATTAAAGAATGATAACTGGTTTTTCTTATGAGCAGATATAAAACCAAACAACTACCTAGAATAACAATTAGTTTTAGAGGATTAAAATGAAGGTATTGAGCGGCGTAATTTTTATTAATTACAATCATACCTATAGTTCCAAAAATAGTTGTAACTGCAAGTTGTGCTAAGTTTCCTATAAGGTTTAAAAGAATTATTTTTTTTCGATATCCTTTTTTAAAATAAAGCGCTTTTACGCCGTATTCTCCAATTCTGTTTGGTGTAACTATAGAAGCGGTTAACGAGGCTAAAGTTTGCTCAATAGCTCCAAAAAATGAAGTTTTATAAACCGAAGATGCCAAGCCTTTCCACTTAAAAAATTCAAGCAACCAATTAAGGGTAGTTAGTAGCAATACTATAAACAAGCTCCAACTATTGTTGTTAAATACTACGGCTAACTGAGCTTTAAATAACTCAAAAGAAAGCAGTTGATTTTTTGTGAGCTGTTTGTAAATAAAATAACAAGCAATAACCACAACAGCCATTTTGGCTATTAAAAAAAGGAAGCGTTTGTATTTGGTTAAGATATTGTACATTTGGTATTGCAAATAAACGAATTTAATTGAGTTCAGAAAAAATCATATTAGGAATTGACCCGGGAACAACCATTATGGGGTTTGGATTGATTAAAGTTATTGATAAAAAAATGGAATTCATTCAGTTAGATGAATTAATTTTAAAAAAATACACAGATCATTACGTAAAGTTGAAGTTAATTTTTGAAAGAACCATACATCTTATAGAAACCTATCATCCCGATGAAATTGCTATTGAAGCTCCTTTTTTTGGCAAAAATGTACAGTCAATGCTTAAGTTAGGGAGAGCTCAAGGTGTGGCTATGGCTGCGGGCTTATCTAGAGAAGTACCTATAATAGAGTATTCTCCTAAAAAAATAAAAATGGCCATTACCGGAAATGGAAATGCCAGTAAGGAGCAAGTAGCTAAAATGCTACAAAGTTTGTTAAAATTAAAAACATTGCCTAAAAACTTAGATGCTACCGATGGTTTGGCAGCGGCTGTTTGTCATTTTTACAATAGCGGAAAAATAACGTCGGGAAAAAATTATACAGGTTGGACTGCTTTTGTAAAGCAAAATAGCAAAAGAGTGGTTAAATAACCACGTCACATTCATACGTTTCGTATTTTTCCTCTATCACCAATTTTCTAAGTTCTTGAAAGTGTTGAAATTCTTCTGAGGCTTCCATAGCGTCTTTATCTTTTTTAGAGTTCCAGTACTCTACCAAAAAGAATTTATTTTTTTCATTTCGGTCTTTAAAAATATGAAAGTGATCTAAACCGGCAGGTTTGGCTTCGGTTAATTCTTCAAATTTTTGCAATTCTACAAATGTAATCCCTTCACCTTCTTTTACTTTAAATGATACAATATGTGTGTACATAACGATAGGTTTTCTCCAAATTTACAATACAACGGTCATAAAAAAAGTAACAATAATTACCTTTGCCACATTTTATAAAAGTGTACTTTTATAAAATATAAAAAAAGAGTTTGGCAGGTATTTATATTCATATTCCGTTTTGTAAACAAGCATGTTATTATTGCGATTTTCATTTTTCAACTTCACTGAAAAATAAACAAGATATGCTTACTGCTTTGCGTAAAGAATTAGAGTTAAGAGCTCCAGAACTGGAAGGTGAATCACTAAAAACCATTTACTTTGGAGGAGGCACACCATCGTTGTTGTCGGTTAGTGAATTGGCATCGCTGTTTGAGGTAATTTATAAAAACTACCGAGTTGTTGCCGCCCCCGAAATTACCATGGAAGCAAATCCGGATGATTTATCTTCTGAAAAAATTACTCAATTATCTAAAACGAAAATAAACAGATTAAGCATAGGAATTCAATCTTTTTTTGATGACGATTTGCAATTTATGAATCGGGCACACACTGCTTCCGAAGCTAAAAAATCGTTAACCACAGCACTTACTTACTTTGATAATATTACCATTGATTTAATTTACGGGTTGCCGCAGATGTCTTCAAAAAAATGGTTGCGTAATTTACAGATAGCTTTCGATTTTCAAGTGCCTCATATTTCTAGTTATGCTTTAACAGTTGAAAAAAAGACGGCATTACACGCTTTTATTCAAAAAGGAAAAGTACCATCGGTTAGCGAAAGTAAGTCGCTTGAGCATTTTAATTTATTGGTAGCGTCTTGTGAAAGCCAAGGATTGGTTCAGTATGAAATTTCAAATTTTGGGAAGCCAGACTATTTTTCAAAGCACAACACATCGTATTGGAAAGGCGAAAAATACTTAGGTATAGGTCCTTCAGCACATTCATTTAATACTATCGAAAGAGCGTGGAATATTTCGAATAACGCAAATTATATACGTGCAATTCAAAAAAA
This sequence comes from Flavobacteriaceae bacterium, assembly GCA_027082925.1. Lineage (GTDB taxonomy): Bacteria > Bacteroidota > Bacteroidia > Flavobacteriales > Flavobacteriaceae > Lutibacter. The sequence continues at coordinate 19,788 of JALWTD010000021.1, read as the reverse complement.
TGAATTGCCTTTAACTATTGAAAAGTTAACGATAAACGATCGGTTTAACGAGTATGTTATGACTGGGTTAAGAACTGTTTGGGGAGTCTCTTTACCTGAGGTAATCAAAAATTACGGTGCCAAATATGCAACGCACTTAAAAAGGAATGCTCAAAAATTTACAGCTAAAAACTTGCTTGAATTTAATGACAAAAGTAGTTGCTTTGTGCTTACAAAAAAGGGAAAATTTTTAGCAGATGGTATTGCGAGTGATTTGTTTATTATTTAATCAACATTGATTATATTTGAATACGATATGAATGTAGAAGCACTTAGAGAATACTGTTTGTCTAAAAATCACGTAACAGAAAGTTTTCCTTTTAACGATGTTACTTTGGTGTTTAAGGTAGGTGGTAAAATGTTTGCATTGCTGAGTTTAGATAAGTGTCCGGCTTCGTGTAATTTAAAATGCAATCCCGAAGAAGCGTTGTTACTTCGAGCGCAATACACAGAAATTATACCGGCATATCACATGAATAAAATACATTGGAATACCGTAGTAATAGAAGGAAGTTTAACCAATAGTTTTATAAAAAATTTGATAGACCAATCGTACAACCTTGTTGTAAAAGGATTGTCTAAAAAAACAAAAATAGCACTTGGCTTTATAAAAAAGTAATAACGATTAAAACCACCACTTTTTATGATTACAGGGAAAAACTATATCGGAAACTTGTTGTCTTCAGTAGGAGAAATTACATTTACTACATTTAATCCGAAAACAAACCTCTCAAACAATCATACTTTTGTAGAAGCTTCAACCGTAGAAATTCAAGAAGCGGTAGCTTTGGCTACCAAGGCATTTGATACTTATAAGAATAAATCGGGAGTAGAAAAGAGTGTTTTTTTACTTCAAATAGCTTCAGAAATAGAAGCGTTAGGAGACAAATTATTACACGTTTATTGTGAAGAATCGGGGTTGCCTTTAGCACGTGCAATTTCGGAACGAACAAGAACATTATTTCAATTACAAACTTTTGCAAAATTGGTAAAAGAAGGCTCTTGGGTAGCGGCAACTATTGAAACAGCTCAACCAGATAGAAAGCCAATACCAAAACCAGATTTAAGAAAGATGCTCGTTCCGTTAGGTCCTGTTGTTGTTTTTGGTGCAAGTAACTTTCCGTTAGCTTATTCTACAGCCGGAGGTGATACAGCTTCTGCTTTAGCAGCAGGATGCCCTGTAATTGTAAAATCGCATCCTATGCATGCCGGTACAGGTGAGTTGGTAGCATCAGCTATTATAAAAGCTGCTGAAAAAACAGGCATGCCTAATGGCGTTTTCTCTAATTTAAACAGTAGTGGAATACAAGTAGGTATTGCATTGGTTGAGCATCCTCAAGTTAAAGCTGTAGGTTTTACAGGAAGTTTATCTGGAGGAAGAGCTTTATACGATTTGGCTGCTAAACGCGATGAGCCCATTCCTGTTTTTGCTGAGATGGGAAGTATAAATCCGGTTGTTTTATTACCAACAGCAGCACGTACAAGTAGTGAAAAATGGGCACAGGTATATGCGCAATCTATTACATTAGGTACCGGACAATTTTGTACCAATCCGGGACTTATTTTAGGTGTTAAAAGTGCTGATTTAGATGAATTTATATCAAAATTGTCTTCAGAAATATTAAAAGTGGCTCCAAGTTGTATGTTGCATCCTGCAATTATAGGAAATTATGAAAAAAACAAAGAAACGTTAAGCTCGCAGCAAGGTGTAAAGGTGGTAACTTCTGCTTCAGGAGCAGTTAAAGAAAATTATGCACGTCAAACAGTTATTACGGTTTTGGGAAGTACATTTTTAAAGAATCCTACTTTACATCAAGAAGTTTTTGGTCCGTTTTCTATGGTAGTGCAGTGTGATACTGTTGATGAGCTTCGTGAAATTATAGTTCATTTAGAAGGACAGTTAACAGGTACCATTTTGGCTGAAGGAGATGATTTTAAAAAGTATCCGGCAGTTGTAGAAGGTTTAAAAACCAGAGTAGGACGAATTATTTTTAACGGAGTTCCAACAGGAGTTGAGGTGTGTGATGCTATGGTGCATGGAGGTCCGTATCCGGCTTCTACCGATAGTAGATTTACGGCTGTTGGAACGGCATCTATTAAAAGGTGGGTACGACCATTTAGTTATCAAAACTGGCCGAATAGTTGGTTGCCAGATGCATTAAAAAATGAAAATCCGTTAGGAATAGCTCGGTTTGTTAACGGAGAAAGAACAACAAAAAGTATTGGTTAAATTATGAGTAAAAATGTAGTTATTATTGGCGGCGGTATTATGGGTTTAAGTACCGCTTATTATTTGTTAAAAGAAGGACATCAAGTAACGGTTATAGACCAATCTGATATTTCTTTAGGAGCTTCTTTTGTAAATGCCGGATTTATTTCTCCAAGTCATATTATTCCATTATCATCTCCCGGAATTATTACAAAAGGACTTAAATGGATGTTGAATGAAGAAAGTCCGTTTTATATTAAGCCTCGTCTTGATAAAGAATTGTTACAGTGGGCTTGGTATTTTAAAAAATCGGCAACGGCTAAAAAGGTTAAAAAAGCTATTCCTGTTATAAAAGACATTAGTATGTTAAGTTTGGAGTTGTTTAATGAAATAAAAAAGTCGGGAGATATCCCATTTTCAATAGATAACAAAGGCCTACTTATGATATACAAAACGGAAAAAGCCGGAGAAGAAGAACTAAAAGTTGGCGCATTGGCAGAAAAACAAGGAATGAAAGTTCAAAATCTTTCAGCAGCAGCAGTTAACAAACTAGATCCAAAAGCAAATCTAGATATAAAAGGAGCGGTTCATTATTTATACGATTCTCATATGACTCCGGGAGAGTATATGGAAAAAATGTACCTGTATTTAAAGCAAAAAGGCGTTACGTTTTACACAGATGAAGAAGCTTTGGACGTTACGTTGAAAGAGGGTAAAGTATCTTCGGTAAGTACTCGTAAACGAGCAGTTGATGCTGATGAACTTGTAATTGCAGCAGGCTCTTGGAGTCCGTTATTAACCAAAAAAATAGGATTGCACATTCCTATGCAAGCAGGAAAAGGATATCGTATAGATGTATATAAGGATACCGGAATTTCTATACCTGCCATATTAATTGAAACCAAAGTTGCTATTACTCCTATGAAAGGTTTTACACGTTTTGCAGGTACAATGGAAATTGCAGGAATCAATCAAACTATAAATCCGGTTCGGGTTCATGCCATAGCAAAATCTGCAGAAAGTTATTACAAAGGCTTAAAAATTACAGAGGAAGAAAAAGCAGCTGCAGCTTGTGGTTTGCGTCCTTGTACGCCAGACGGGTTGCCGTATATTGGTCGTACTTCAAACTGTAAAAACGTTACCATAGCGACCGGACATGCTATGATGGGTTGGACATTAGGTCCGGCTACCGGAAAATTGGTATGTGAAATTATTTCAGATAAAAAACCTACATTAGATTTGGCTCCATATCATCCGGAAAGAAGTTTTTAACGTGCTGTTATATTGTCAGTTTCTTTTATATGGAATACATATTGCTATTGGTATAACAACTATTAATTTAATAAATAGAAAAAGCGTATGGCATTTATAGATTACTACAAAGTATTAGGAATTGATAAAAACGCCACCGAAAGTGAAATTAAAAAGGCATATAGAAAATTAGCAAGGAAATACCATCCTGATTTAAATAGTAAAAATAAAGAGGCCGAGTTAAAATTTAAACAAATTAACGAAGCCAATGAAGTGTTGAGTAATCCGGAAAATCGTAAAAAATACGATGAATACGGAGAGCACTGGAAACATGCCGATGAAATTGAAAAAGCAAAGAAGCAACGCCAAAATCAAAAGCAATACTATTCAGGAGGTTTTTCAAACGGGTATTCAGAACAATACGACGGAGCTGAATTTTCTGATTTTTTTGAATCTATGTTTGGTGGAGCTTCAGGATTTAGAAGCAAAAGAACGGTGAAGTTTAAAGGGCAAGATTACAATGCCGAGTTACATTTAAATCTTGAAGACGTATATAAAACTAAAAAACACACCATAACGGTAAATGGAAAAAACATTCGTTTAACCATTCCTGCGGGTGTAGAAAACGGACAAGTTATTAAAATAAAGGGTCACGGAGGCAAAGGATTGCATGGAGGCCCAAATGGAGACTTATATATTAAATTTGTGATTAAAAACCACACCAAATTTAAAAGAGACGGTAGTAACTTGTATTTGAATGTAGATTTGGATTTATATACAGCAGTTTTAGGTGGAGAAATAACCATAAATACCCTTGATGGGAAAGTTAAAATTAAAGTCAAACCAGAAACTCAAACCGGAACTAAAATAAAGTTAAAAGGAAAAGGGTTTCCGGTGTATAAGTCGGCAAACACATATGGCGATTTATACGTAACGTATCAAGTGAAAATACCAACACATTTAACTGCGAAAGAAAAGGCATTGTTTAAAGAATTACAAAAGTTACGATAATCATGAGCTCAGAAAGTTTAATATCAATACAGCAAATATGCAAACATTACGATATTCCGGTATCATTCATTAACTCGTTAAACGAGTTTGGAATTATTGAAATTGAATATATCGATAATGATAAGTGTATTTATGAAAAGCACCTCAATCAAGTTGAAAAAATGATGCGTTTGCATTACGATTTGAATATTAATTTTGAAGGGATTGATGTGATAAACAATTTGTTACAAAGAACAGAGCTGTTAGAAAACGAAATTAGATTGTTAAAAAACAGGTTGCTTATTTACGAAGATTTGTAACCGTTTTAAATATTCCTAAACACAAAAACACCGACATTATGTCGGTGTTTTTGTGTTTATTGCGTCTTTTTGTCAGCTATTTTTGAGTGGTATGTAATTTGTAAAATAAGAAGTAAAAAGCGATTGTTTAACCTAAAAAATATATAAAGATGACACTACTAAAAAGAAAAGAAAGCATTTTTCCATCAGTATGGAACGACTTTTTTACAGACGACTTTTTTAAAACTCCTTCTGTTGCTCAAGCAGGAACAACAATCCCTGCTGTGAATGTAAAAGAAACACCTGTAAGCTACACTATTGAAATGTCTGCTGCAGGATTGAAAAAAGATGATTTTAACATCAATTTAGACAGAAATATTTTAACCATTTCTTCTGAAGTTGAAGATAAGCATGTAGAAGAAAAAGAAAACTACACAAGAAGAGAGTTTAGTTATAGTTCTTTTGAAAGAAGTTTTGCTTTACCAGATGCAGCAAGTACAGATGATATTGTTGCAAAATATGAAGATGGTATTTTAACTATTGAAATTCCAAAAAAAGAAGAAGCAAAACAATTACCAAAAACGATAGAAATTAAGTAAACTATTAGTGTAATCTAAATTTCGGGATGTTTACTTTAAGCTCAAAGCACGGTGCAATCTTGTACTGTGCTTTGAGCTTTTTACTTAAAAAATTGTATATTGTTGCTTTGTTAAAATAAAACCTATGATAAAGCAAACCTTCTTTTTAGTTCTCTGTTTTTTAACCGTAATTAAATTACATTCACAAGCAAAAAACACCGATAATATAACAGCTTTAGCGATTACAATTTACTGGGATGCCTCTTTTTCTATGAAAGATAAAGATCTTTCTAAAGAGATAGATTTTTTAGCAAATTATTTTAATAATATACCAACAGCAACAGTACAGCTAATAGTTTTTAGCAATACAATAGATTTTAATAAAAAGTTCTCTGTTTCAAATGGTAATTGGGAAGCTTTAAAGGAAATACTTATTTCTGTGCCTTATGATGGTGTTGCTTTTTACAATGCATTGCCTAAAAATATTCCAGCCGATTTAAACCTCGTTTTTACAGATGGTATTTCTGTTTTCGACACATTCTCTCTTTCAAACAAGGCAGAAACCTATATTGTTAGCAGTAATAAAAATGCGGCTAAAAGTGTGCTAAAAAAACAAGCAAAACAGTTAAAAGGAGCATTTGTTGATTTGAGTAAAATAACACTAAAAGAAGCTTTGGCATTGCTTCATATTCAACTAAAAGACCTGGTAGGTGCGCCTGCTAAAAAAGTAGCGCAAAAACCTCGTTTATCGTCTCGTAAACTTGATGCTGAAAACACGTTAAATATTAGAGGAACCGTTTCAGGAGCCGAAGGCTATTTGGCAGAAGCTACAGTTACTATAAAAGGAACAGATATAGGCGTAGTTACTAATGAAAAAGGACAATTTAGGTTAAGAGCAAAAAGAGGAGATATTTTAGTGTTTAGTTTTTTAGGAAAGAAAACAAAAGAGATACCTGTTCAAAATTCAACTCAAATAAATGTATTGTTGGTTAGTAGTGAAAACGAACTAGAAGAGGTGATTGTTAAAGGAGAAGGTAAAAAAGAGACCGAAGATGTTGGCTATGGAGAAACAAATAAAGACCGAATAGGCTATGAAGTACAAACAATAGGGGCCGAAAAATTAAATAAATCGGCTACAGATGTTTCTATGTCGGTACGAGGTCGCATATCAGGTGTTACCAAGTATGGGCAAAATGACGATATAAGTCAGATGGTACTAAGAGCAAATTCAATTTTGTCAAATGTTTTTCCGCTGATACTTATTGATGGCACTCCGGTTAGAAGATCCAGCTCTGTTGGTAAAATAGAGCTAACCAATTTTATAGACCCTAATAATATTGCTAAAATTCAAATTTTAAAAGGATTAGCAGCTACAAACAGATGGGGGAGTGAAGGTAGCAACGGTGTTATTTTAATTACAACTCAAGCAGCTATTTCAGGAACATCAAGTAACGGAAAACCTTATGATAGAGCACGGCTTCGAAATAATATTTTTAAAGAAGATTTAAAATTGGTTTCTACTACCATTAATACAAAGTACATTAAAGAGTTACGCGCTAAAAAAACACTTTCAGAGGTATATCACCATTACTTAAACCAACGGGAAAATTATGCCAACGACTTTCAATATTTCGGAAATGTATCTACCTATATCTCGCAATGGGGAGATAAAGATTTAGCCGCAAAAATTTTGCTTAACGTGGTAGAAATAGCTAAAAATGATGTTCAAAACTTGCGATATGTAGCTTATAAGGCAGAAGAGCAAGGTAATTTTTTCCTAGCAAAAAAAGTATATGAAAAAATAAAAGATTTAGCACCTAAAGAAGCACAGTCGTATCGAGATTTAGCACTTATTTATCAAGAAATAGGATTGTATAAAGAAGCCTTGAAAATATACCAAAACATTAAAGACCATAAATACAGCGATGTTAATTTTTCTGGAATCATGAAAAATATAGATAGTGAAATGCGTCATTTATTACTGCTGCATAAAGGTGAGTTAGACGTTTCATCAATTTCGGAAAACTACTTTAAACCGTTAAACTACGATGCCAGAATTGTTTTTGATTGGAATAAGAGAGATGCCGAATTTGATTTGCAATTTGTAAACCCTAATAAGCAATTTTTTACGTGGTCGCATACCAAAGGTAAAAATGCCACGCGTTTGAGTGAAGAAAAAACGCAAGGTTATAATACCGAAGAATTTTTACTAATTGACGCAGAAAAAGGAGAATGGCTTGTAAATATTGAAAGTAAAATTAAAAATAGCAAAAAACCGGTTGTTATTAAATACACTATTTACAGAAACTTCGGAAAAAAAAATGAAACAAAAGAATCTAAGTTGCTGATTTTAAATACAATTAAAGGGAAGCAAATGGCAGGAAAAATAGCGATATAGCAGTTTACAAATAAAACTTGCATCTCATTTTGATTAAAATTACATTTGACAACTAAATAAGCAACGTATGAGTATTGAAAAAAAATTACAAGAACGAAGCACTTCTAAATGTGAATTGTGTAGTTCTACTACAAACTTAAAAGTATATCAAGTACCACCAACTTCAAAAGGAACAGTTGATGATAGTATTTTGGTTTGTGAAACGTGTTTAAACCAAATAGAAAACCCAGACAGTATAGATGCAAATCATTGGCGCTGTTTAAACGATAGTATGTGGAGCGAAGTGCCTGCAGTTCAGGTAATGGCTTGGAGAATGTTGAATAGAATAAAAAATGAAGGTTGGCCGCAAGATTTACTAGATATGATGTATTTAGATGATGCTATCCAAAAATGGGCAGAAGCTACCGGTGAAGGGTTGGATGAAAGCGAAAAAATTATACATAGAGATGTAAATGGAGTAGTTTTACAAGCGGGAGATTCGGTCATTTTAATAAAAGATTTAAAAGTAAAAGGTTCTAGTATGGTAGCAAAGCAGGGCACAGCCGTAAGAAGAATTTCTTTAGACCCGGATAATGCTGAGTATATTGAAGGGAAAGTGGATGGACAGCATATTGTAATTATCACTAAATATGTTAAAAAGCTATAAATAATTTACCTGAAAAGCCTTTTTAACTTTAGCTGAAATTCAAAAACAATTTTTAGCCTTAATTATATCCATTATTTAATTTTACACCACAATCAATCCGTTTTGAATTCCAAACCGGATTAAGTTGGGTGTGTTTTTGGTATGGGTAATTTCAAATAGTTCGGTTTTATGATTTTTAAAGGTTGTTTTTGAGATGAATAATTTTTCAGCAACATCAATACATAGAAAAATTAGAATCGCCCAAAACCGAAGATAAAGTTGAAACGGAAAAAAAGCTCTATATGTATGCTACTTACAGGGTGTTACAAAACTCATCACTAAAGCCATTAACAAGCCGAGGATAATAATTTTAAGGCTATATGGGGGAATATGAAAAAGAAATGGAAGATGCTTTTTATGTTGTACACTATTTTGAGTAGTGCAAAAAATGGCCGTTAGATGTAAAAAATCAGACCCAAGCCATAGTCCGGAAAGCAGCAGATAATAAACACCTATGTACAAAAGAATTTATTGCGCAACAACACAACCTAATACTCGACTCGTTTACTAATTTTATCATTTATATGAAGTCAATAAAAGAGCTTTTAAAAATACAATAAGAAATAAAGAAGGTTGCTTTGACTACGCTCAGCAACCTTGCTTTTTTAATCTTACTCAAAGTATTATTTACTCATTTCAGTAAAATAATGAAAAAACAACGGAATGGTTTCAATACCTTTTAGGTAATTAAATACACCAAAATGTTCGTTTGGAGAGTGAATGGCATCACTATCCAATCCAAATCCCATTAAAATGGTTTTACTTTTGAGTTCTTTTTCAAATAGGGCAACGATAGGGATACTTCCTCCGGAGCGTTGTGGAATAGGTGTTTTTCCAAAGGTGTGTTCATACGCTTTGCTGGCAGCTTGGTAGCAAATATTGTCTATAGGCGTTACATATCCTTGTCCGCCATGATGCGGTGTCACTTTAACTTTAACCGCTTTTGGAGCAATTTTTTCAAAATGATTTTTGAATAGTTCTGTAATTTCTTTCCAATCTTGGTTAGGAACCAAACGCATCGAAATTTTAGCATAAGCCTTACTGGCAATTACGGTTTTTGCACCTTCTCCAGTGTAGCCACCCCATATCCCATTTACATCTAAAGTTGGTCTAATAGAATTTCTTTCGTTGGTTGTATACCCTTTTTCGCCATATACATCGTTTATATCTAATGCTTTTTTATAGTCTTCTAAAGAAAAAGGAGCTTTTGCCATTTCAGCTCTTTCTTTGGCAGATAATTCTTCAACTTTATCGTAAAAACCAGGAATGGTTATATGATTGTTTTCATCGTGTAACGAGGCAATCATTTTTGCTAGAATATTGATAGGGTTGGCAACCGCACCTCCGTATAATCCAGAATGTAAATCTCTGTTGGGTCCTGTAATTTCCACTTCGACATAACTTAAGCCTCGCAACCCTGTAGTAATAGAAGGTTGAGAATTGGAAATCATTCCGGTATCAGAAATAAGAATTACATCATTTGCCAATTTTTGCTGGTTGCGTTCTACAAACCATGCCAAGCTAGACGATCCTATTTCTTCCTCTCCTTCTATCATAAATTTTACATTACAAGGAAGGTTATTGGTTTGTGTCATGTACTCTAAAGCTTTTATATGCATATACATTTGACCTTTATCATCACAAGCACCACGAGCAAAGATAGCTCCGTCAGGATGAATGGTTGTCTTTTTAATAACAGGGTCAAAAGGAGGTGAGTCCCATAGTTCTACCGGATCGGCAGGTTGTACATCGTAATGTCCATAAACAAGTACGGTAGGAAGGTTCGGATTAATTATTTTTTCACCGTATACAATTGGGTATCCGGGAGTATCACATATTTCAACATTGTCACATCCGGCTTTTTCAAGTGCAATTTTAACCGCATCGGCTGTATTTAGTACGTCTTGACTAAAAGCAGAATCGGCACTTATTGAAGGCATTTTTAGTAATTCAAAGAGCTCATTTATAAATCGGTCTTTATGCTGATTTATATATGATTGTATATTTTCCATTAATTTAATTATTTGGTTAATTCAAAAATACGTAAAATATTTTTTAAAGCATAAAAAAAATATGTTCGATGCACTTTGCAATTTGCAAGTATTGTGTATATTTGCACCCGTAATATTTGCGGGCGTGGTGGAATTGGTAGACACGCTAGACTTAGGATCTAGTGCCGCAAGGTGTGAGAGTTCGAGTCTCTCCGCCCGCACAAAAAAGCTGCTCTGTACAGAGCAGCTTTTTTTATTTTTACACTGTAAAAAGTCTTACCTATATTTTTTCTATAGTAAACCCTGCTTTTTTTACAGCTTCTATCACAGACTGTTCGTTGGTATCATCGAGTGTTACTTCCAATATTTTATCCGGATTGTCTGTATCTACTTTCCACAGGTCAATATTGTCTAGGTTGTTTAAAAAAGGTGTTACAGATTTAATGCAGCCACCACAGTTAATATTGGTTTTAAATTTTACAGTTTTCATAATGTGATTTATTTTAATTTAGTGAACGTTTTTTTAATCTTAAACTATTACTGAGTACAGAAATAGAACTCATAGACATTGCAGCACCCGCAATCATAGGATTTAATAAAAATCCGAAAGAAGGGTACAATATACCTGCTGCAATAGGTATGGCTACAAGGTTGTATACAAATGCCCAAAACAAATTTTGTTTTATAGTTTGCATAGTTGCTTTAGAAAGCTTTATTGCTTTTGAAATTTGATTCAAATCGGAGTGCATAAGTGTAATAGAAGCACTTTCCATTGCAATATCGGTACCGCTTCCCATTGCAATTCCAACATCGGCAGTAGCAAGAGCATGAGAGTCGTTAATACCATCTCCGGCCATTGCAACAACCTTTCCACTTTGTTGAAGTTTTTTTACAAAATTACCTTTATCTTCAGGCATTACGTTTGCGAGGTAATTTTTGATACCTACGCTTTTTGCGATTACAGCTGCCGTTTGTTTGTTATCGCCGGTAAGCATATACACATCAATACCCATTTGTTGAATTTTAGCAATGGCTTTTGCAGCATTATTCTTGACTTTATCAGCTACGGCAATCACGGCTTCAACTTTTTGAGTATTTCCAAAATAAACAACTGTTTTCGCTTCAGCAGTTAATTTTTTTGCTTTTTTGGCTAGTTTAGAAGGTATTTTAAGCTCCTTATCACGTATTAATTTCTGATTTCCAACAAGATATATTTCTTTATGATAGGTTGCTTTAGCACCCATTCCGGTAATACTTTCAAAATGTGTGGTTGGAACAGCTTGAATATTGTTACTTATAAAATGTGAGACAATTGCTTCTGCTATAGGATGCTCCGAAGAAGCCTCTAAAGCGAGTAATATTGGCGCTAGAGATTCTGTTTTTTTGTTATTATCCCAAAAAACATCGGTTACTTTTGGTTTGCCTTCGGTAATGGTTCCTGTTTTGTCTAAAACCAATGCATTTATTTTATAAGCGGTTTCTAACGATTGAGCGTCTTTAATTAAAATACCTTGTTGTGCTCCTTTGCCAATACCCACCATTAATGCCGTTGGAGTGGCTAATCCGAGTGCACAAGGGCAGGCTATTATAAGAACGGTTATAAGGGTTAGAACTGCGTAGGTAAATGAAGGTTGAGGACCTAACACATACCAAGCAGCAAAACTTATTAAGGCTAATCCTATAACTATAGGAACAAATATACCGGCTACTTTATCGACTATTTTTTGAATGTTTGGTTTGCTTGCCTGTGCTTCTTCAACCAATCTTATAATTTGAGATAGTAAGGTTTCACTTCCAATTTTTTGAGCAATAATTCTCAAAGTACCTTTTTGGTTAATAGTTCCGGCAAATACAGGAGCTCCTTTTTCTTTGACTACCGGAATTGGCTCTCCCGAAATCATACTTTCATCAATAAAAGAACTTCCTTTTTTAACTTTACCATCAACAGGAATTTTATCTCCGGGCTTTATAATAATGAGTTCTCCTTTTAAAATATCATTAGAAGAAATAAGTTGCTCTTCACCATTTCTTAGGGCAATTACTTGTTTAGGTTGTAAGCCCATAAGTTTTTTTATAGCCGAGGAAGTTTTACTTTTGGCACGTTCTTCTAAAAATCGCCCTAGTAAAATAAGTGTAATAATAATTACAGCAGACTCGTAATATACGTGAGGAGTAACCCCTCTGCTTAAAAAATAGTTAGGGTATACCGTATTAAAAACACTAAAACCAAAAGCAACACCGGTACTTAGTGCAACCAGAGTATCCATATTAGAAGAAAAGTGCATTAATTTTTTCCACGCAATGCTGTAAAATTCAGAGCCGCTCCAAAATAAAACAGGTATAGAGAGTAGCATTAAAACCCAATTTTGATAAGGTATTTTATCAGGGAAAAACATTGAAAGCACAAAAACAGGAATTGAAAATACCGCTGAAAAAATTAATTTATGTTTTAGTTGCAGCAATCTTTTTGCTTCAATTTCATCAAAGGTCTGTTGAGCACCATCTCCTCCTGTAATAATTTCGTAACTAATTTCTTTGGCTTTTTGTTTTAATGTTTCAATAGAAACTTTTGTGTTGTCGTAAGTAATTGCAACAGATTGATTGGGGTAATTAACAGCCACATTTAATACACCTTCTACATGAGAAAGGTAAGATTCAAGACTAACTGCGCAAGCAGCACAGGTCATACCCGCCACTTTGTAACTTTCTTTAACTGTAGTTGTTTGTTCCATTACATACTATTTTTAACAGTACAAATATGCTTAATAAAAAGCGTGTTGTTGTTACATAATTCAGAGATAATTTTACAATATTTTGCTTTTATAAAGTATCTAAAGGATTGTGTTTGGGTGTTTTATTTTTTTTGAATTGTGTGGGGGTCATACCGGTTTCTTTTTTAAACTGAGATGATAAATGTGCCACACTGCTATAATCCATTAAAAATGCAATTTCAGAAAGTGTTAGCTCATTGTAAAAAAGAAGTTCTTTTACGCGTTCAATTTTTTGTTTTAAAATAAAACGTTCTATGGTAATTCCTTCTACAGCAGAAAAAAGTTTGCTTAATGAGGTGTACTCGTGGTTTAATTGTTCGGAAAGTAATTCAGAAAAATTTATTTTTTGTTTTTCTTTTTTGTGGTGTATGTGTTGAATGATAATGGATTTTATATCGCTTATAATTTTTGATTTGGTACTTTTTAATAATTCAAATCCATTATCTAGTAGTCGTTTATCAAGTTGTTGTATTTTTTCTTTAGTCGGTTTTTCGAGTACGGTAACTTCCCCCAATTTAATGGTTTTAATATCAATAGCAACTTCTTTAAATATAGCTTGTACTGTTGTGATACAACGAGGGCAAACCATATTTTTAATATGTAATTTAGACTCCATACTTACTTTCTACGTTTGTTACAAATTTAAATTTATAAAATATATACTTAGTATACTTGTTTTAAAAAGATTATTTACTTTTGGAAAACAATACACCATAATGCAGCGATTGTTTTTCTTAGGATTATTACTATTGCTATTTGCTTCGAAACTTACCGGGCAAAATAGCGAAGATGCCAATTATACTATTTACACAGAATTTGATCATTTTTTTGATAACGAAATTAAGCGACAAGGTGTTAAAGGAAATTGGATTTTCAGGTTACATGAAATAACGAGTTTGCATAAGTTTGATTTTGATAATGATGGAATTAATGATGTTTTAATTGAGTTTAATACGGTACCTGTTGAGGGTGGAGGAGTTACAAAATACTATGCGGTACTTTTTAAGAATGTAGATACTCACTTTTTTGAATACGTAAACTACATAGAAACTAAAGGGTTTTACTTCGAAAAATATAGTGCTCCTAATTTTATTTTTAAAAGAACAGAAAAAGGAACGCTACCTGTTTTTTATAAGCTTGTAGATGGGGTATTTAAAATTACAAAGGATTAGCTATCCTTCTCTTTTAAGCTAATTTTTTCGAAATTAGAAGTTTTAGGAAGATTGTTAAAAATCTCTACAAATTTGGTTGGAAGCGTTGTAAGTTTTCGTTTAGATAAATCAATCCAAGCACCATATACCTTAATTTCGGCTGCAAGTACACCATTTTTGTTGAAAACCTCATGTTTAAATCGCCAGCGTTCCAATCCCTCAGAAACACCTTCTAATTTCATGTTTACCGTAATATTATCGCTTACGTGAATTTCTTTGTAAAAAGAAGTTTCTTCTTTAAATAAAATTGGACCAATATTTAATTTTGCAAATTCTTCTATGGAAAGACCGTGGTCTTGAAAAAAGCGCACTCTTACTTCGGCAGCATAATCGTTGTATGCCGTATGTCTCATATGTCTGTTTGGGTCAAAATCTGCCCATTTTGTTTTAAAAGCTACTTCAAAAGTCATATCCTTAATTTAAGCATGCAAAATTAGGTCAAAACAAAAACATTACATACAAAAGAGCCGGAAAATTTTCCGACTCTTTTAAAAAAGATTGCTTAAAAAATGTTTAAGCAACAAATGGGCTCTTTTTCATAAAGTGCTTATTTACTTAATGACCGATTCCTTGTTTTTCAATAGATACGGTTATTACACAAGGTTTACAACGTTTGTTTCCACAAATTGGAGTAAAAATAACTTGATAAGTACCTGTGTTGCTAAAGTTATGGTTAAATGTTTGTCCAATACCAGACTCTATAATGCCATTAGCATTTACCACTTTCCACTTGTATGTTACTTCACAATTTTCAGGATTACAGATATATGTAGGTGAAGAAAATGAGTAATAAGTTAGTGGGTTTAGAGTTATTTCTCCACCGCATTGAATCTCTTTTTGACCACTTGGATTTATGTTTATTTTTACTTTCGGATTTTTAGGGATTTCTTTATTGTACTTTTTGATAGTTATAAAAGAAGTGGCCCAATCTCCGCAGTCACAAGTTGTTTGTTGTTGACAGCAGTTTATAACAAAAGTACTACTTCTACTAGTACACTCTTTGTCGGTACTTTCAACAATAACAGACCAAGTTCTTGGTGGATCACAAGGAATATTGCTAGGAATTGTAAATGTAAATGTTCCTGTATCAGAAATATTAGTAGCAATGGTTTGCTGTACTGTTCCGTTCGTATTATCAAATAACAATACGTTTACAAGTCCGGAAGAACTACTTCCTGACCAGTTAAGAGTTACGGTATCTCCCGGACAATACGTTTTATTTTGCCCAAGTTCTTTAATACTCAAATCACAAGGTTTTGGTTCGTTTTGTTGTCCTGAAGTATAACATATTGTTTTTTCACATACGTTACAGTTAACATCTTTAACTCTTACTTTTAAACAGAAAGAGAAGGTAACGTCGCAGCAATCCAGATTTAGTGTTTGTGGATTTACAATGTCTAAATTGACACTGTTGTTAATAATTGAAGGGTTTCCTAACAACCAACTTAAACTACTGGTGTTGTTATCACTTGAATTAAAAAGTAGATTACCTAACATATTTGTTGTTGTACTCATAGTTCCAAACGTACCCATATCTGTAGGTTTGCAATCATTATTTGAGTACGATACATGATAATCAATCATCGAAATTTCGACTTCTTGTAATGGTACGCTTCCTCCGTTTATAAGCACATTAAATTGCCCATTATTTTCAGAAATAGAAGCTTCAAAATCTTGAATATCGCAGCATTCAGTACCGGTAACGCAAGCCGCTGGAGCTTCAGCGCTTCCGTAGTTAGCATTTAATGCTACTTGAGATGTTACCATTTCAGCAGTAACAGAAACACTTTCATTACAACAATTTCCTCCACCAGATTTTATAACAGGAACCGTTATTGTAAAGCTATCACCCGGCTGTAATTGTGTTGTCGGATTTACATTTAAAATAAGGTTTCCAGAGGTCGTATATGGAATGGTATTAGACACTCCGCTTTCAATATCAATATTTCCATTTAAAGAAACACAACTAGGCATTGCATCAGTTACCACAATGTGATCTAGCGGAACACTACCATTATTTGTAACCGTAATAATGTAATTAAACGTTTGCCCGTTTTCTACAATTTCAGCATCGGCACTTTTTGTAATGGCCAAAATACCCGTTTGATCAATACTGTAGTTAACAGCACTACTTAAATTTCCATTACTGTTAGGATTAGGTATCCTAGCCCTATTTGTTTTGGTGCCGTATAGTTGAGGAAGAATAATTGCCTCGAACTCTACAATTAGGTAATTGGATTTATATAAATCACAAATACCAGGCATGTTTGAGATGGTCCAAGTCGGATTTTGTAAATCGGTGGTGTCTGCAACTACAGAGAAAGGAGGTGTTGTAGGTGAGACTCCTCCAAAATACGGGTTACAACTATATTTGTATCCGGAACTCTGATTAGCATAGTAGGCATAGTTTATAGAGCTTGGAATTATTTGTAAGTTTTGATTAGGCATTCCCATAGCATCATTAATAGTTGTAGAAAGGTCTCCTGCACCTGAATTTCCAATCATTACACTATATTTAATAGTGTCTCCAATTTGATATATTGGCGGATGTAATGTGTTTGGAGGGTCTAAAATACATTTTTTAATAGAAGCAATTGCCTTTGGATTTTCTACTACAAAACTTACAGAATCAGATGTGTTTTGAACAGAACTGTTAATTGTTGGACAATTAATTCCCGGACAGTTATTTCCTGAAGAACCTCCTCCGTTATTTCCTCCTCCGGAAGTAACCGCTTGATAGTTTAAATAAGCTGTGTTTGATATGGTACTTCCAATAGTTGCTCCTGCATCAATTTGAAACTCAATATAAATGGTTTTACACATCCCCGGATTTAGTACAAATCCCGGTGGTGCTGTAAATGTATACGAAGTTGAACTATATGGCGGTATTGCCGGAGTAGAAGTCCAACCAGTTGGAATCGAAATGTTTGTTATTGTAATTCCCGGGATGTTTAAATCATCGGTTATAGACAGGTTAGTCCAAGGTACATTTCCGTTGTTACAAACAGTTATAAAATATCTTGCCTCACAACCAGGTGTTAGATTTGTGTAATAAGGACTTGATACCGTTTTTTGAAATGAAATAGACGCGTTAGGACTTGATAAAGGAGGTGACGTTTCTGTCACTGTTCCAATCATAGTTTCACAACCATTACCGAGTGTTAAATTATAATCTGCTGCATTGGTAATTGTACTTCCGTTTGGAGCGCAATTTCGCAGCGAAACAGTATAGGGCCAACTTCCGTTAAAAGCACCTGTGTTGTTAATGGTAAAAGAAGCACCGCTAATTACAGGTACAGTTGGATTTTCTGTAATAGTACCTGTTATTTTGTATGTTCCCAGTCCGGCACCATTCGGGTTGTTATGATTAAGTCTAATTCTCCACACAGAAACCCCACAGGTTAAATCTCCTGTAACAAACTCTTTGGTGATTGTCCAATAGTTATCGGCTCTAGCTATAACAGATACGCTTGTTGTACAAGTGGTAATAGTTCCGTTACAATTTAACGTTACCGTTATATCAAAAGTACCTACGGTTCCATTGCACGTAGTATACGGAGGAAATTTAAAAAAGACATTAAAATTTTGTCCGTCATTTCCCGGAAGCGGAGCATCATTTTCATAAGATAAAGGGTTTCCTGATACTGGAGTAAATAAAATACCTCCAGAACTTTGAAAAACTAAATTAGAACTGTGGGTAATGGTTACCGTTTTTTCACAGTTGGCAGAAAAACTTCCGGGTAAAGTAACATTTAAAGCAATGTTATCACCTGTGAGTATTTCTGAAGGTACAGAAACTGTAACCAAAGCACCATTTAAATTACAGGTGGCTGTATTAGGTGAGGTGTTTAGTACAATTTGAGAATAGGTTGATAGTGTTGCCAATAAAAAGAACAGCAACAGATACATTTTAAGAGTATTTATTTTAGTTGTCATGATAGTCGTTTTTATTGGTTATTAAATTGGAAGCAATGTGTAAATACACACGATTTACAATTTCCATTTTCATAAAATATTCTAACTTTAATGCACACGGTATAAGTCATAGTACAACAGCTAGCGTCTAATCCACTAATTGGGCCGGGCAGGCCTACTGTTAAATTGACAGGGATTGGACCTGATAATGGGGTTGTACTTGTATATTTTATTGCTTTAGTAGCATTGTTATTTGAATTTGGATTGTTGGAAGCAGTTTCATTAAATAACTGAAGCGTACTAGAACCGTTAATTGTGGTTCCAGGCATTAAAAACATTCCAGATTCTTCGATGCTGCTAACACCTTGAGAACAAGCCGAAGGAGCTGATGAGTAAGAATACGATTGAATTTGAAATTCAATACCGTAAATAGGGACATTTATGTTAATATCTCCATTCAAATTAAATTGGTTTCCTGTAGCTCCATTTGGACTAATGTTAAAATTATCAAATGAAAGCGTTTTGTCATCACACTCATCACAAATACAACTTGGCAGTTCATCAAAAGTTAAGCTTACGCCCGGTTTACATTCTGTAGGGCTAGGATCAAGATCATCTCCTTGTAAACCAAAGCCTATTGAAGTAACACTGCTAGAAACGGTAACCTCAAAGCAATAACTTACCGTAGAACCACTTGCTCCAGTTTGTGGTACTAAACTTGTGTTAGGAGCTACCAAAGTAAATGGAATAGATGCATAGGTTTGATCCCAAACAGTTAATCCTGATAAGGCATCATTAAAAGTTAAATCGCCGGTAGTACTCGCATATGTAGTATCAAAACAAATTTTAAATCTTCTGTCAGCACCTTCATATCCTAAACACTGTATAGTGTCGTTTGAAATTGTGAAATTTACATCACAGTTTGAATAGGTAAAGTAACTAGGCGTAGATGAAGTACCGCTGGTTGTTTCGGTAACAGTCCATCTATAGGTGCCTTCGTTTAAAGGCTGATTCTTGAAAAGAACATTGGCATTTATACTGGTTTTACTTGTTGTTTTTATATAGGTTTGTTGGGCTTTTTGATTGTAGCCAACTTTAACAACTTCTATGATGTAATTAGGATTTGAAATTTGTTCACCGATAATTTGCCAAGTGAATTTTTTTAGTTCATCACTACTTTTAAAGGAGCTGTTATTTTTTGGTGAAATATTTACCAATTTTTGAAGGTCCTTTTTTGAATTTCTTTTCAGAGTAATATTAGAGTATTTTGTTCTGCCCGGTCTTTTGCGCTTTACATTAGTTGTATTAGGGTTATTTGTTGGTTTTCTTTCTAAGGTAATATTAGAGTATTTTGTTCTACCCGGTCTTTTGCGTTTTACAGAGTGTACCGTGTTTCCAAAACTGTAACTTAATCCTATTCCGAAATTAAAATATTGTGGTTTTATATTTTT
>JALWTD010000020.1:71778-110667 GCA_027082925.1 Flavobacteriaceae bacterium | reverse complement strand
GGTAAGGTGAAAATAGCACATCCGGTGGCGTCAACTACACTTCCGGCTGGTGTGTTTGGACACAAGTCGTTGGCGTTACTTACTCCATCGCCATCATCGTCTAACTGACTGTTTGAACATCCGTTGGTATCTACTGTTTCTCCTAATGGCGTGTTTGGACACAAGTCACTGCCATTGTTTACTCCGTCGCCGTCAGAATCTGCATTTGGATCTTCTGCTGTTAATTTAAAACTATCAACAGTCCATCGTGTTGGATTTGAATTTGAATAGTATTTAAATGCAATATAAACACTTCCTGTAATAGTACTTACATCTATATTTGTAAACGTATATATTTCTTCCGTAGAAGAACCTGTAGAATGAATAGGAATCGTTACATTAGGAACTGGAGTCCAGGTAAAACTACTTGGGTTACTCACTCCATCATAATCGGAAGAGTACACTAATTCTAAAGGTGTAGAACCGTATGCCGCACTCGTAAAAAAACTTAATTTCTCACCATAACTTGCATCAAAATCTATTGGGTTGTTGGTAATAAGCCAATCTTTACTAGGCACATCTTCTTGATAGCCATTCATAGAAATAGAAGGCGAATTATTCTCTCCTGATTGTGCCAAGCAAGTCCAATCTTTATTACTTGCTTCGTTATATGCAAAAAAGTTCATAGCAGCGCAATCATTAAAGTCTTCAGAAAGAATAACTATTGGACCTACCTGAGTAGTAACACTCAACGGCGTGCTGTCTGGTGAAAGATTTGAAGCGGCATCTCTTGCTTTAATTGTTATTTGATAAGTTGTACTTTGTGTTAATCCTGTTATTGTTGTTGAAGTTGTCATTGATGTTTTTAAATAAACACCATCTAAATAAACAAGGTAATCTATTACGCCTACGTTGTCTGTAGACGCAATCCAACTAACATCTACGGTTGTATCTGTAATATTAGATGCGGTAACATTTGTGGGTGCCGTTGGTGCCTCCAAATCGGTTGTTCCATTCAAATTCCATCTATCTTCAGCGTTTAAACCTCCCCAAATTAGGGTTGCTAAGTAAGGGTTATCTATAAAAGGGTTTCTGTTTCCTTGTATACCTTCGATAATAGGATTTCTTTGGTCTTCAAAAGCTGACACCGGATCCTCAACGTTCCATTGCAAAAAGATGTCAAGCATGTTTGGATCTACTGTAAGCGGTGTTCCAATACCAACATTAATAGGTAAGCATTGTTCTTGTGCAAGACTTGTTCCATCGCCATCATAACGCAAATACATATACATTACGGCTCTTGCTACATCTCCTTTCCATTCATCTCCAGGATACCATCCTCCATTGCTAGATACAATTCCTGAGTTTCCACTTCCTGCTGTAAATTTTCTATTACTTCTTAAAGTATTTTCTTCAGAATCGGCCGGACGTAAATTGTGAACATCTGTTCCTGGTCCCGGACTGTCTGTAACTAAAGCCGGTACCGCCAATGATTTTGGAAAAACATGTTCTCTATTCCACATACCAGGCACGCCACCTCCTGTATCCATGTCCGTTTTTGCTCTTGTTCTATCTGTTCTATAAATTCCATCATTATCATCGTAACCGTAGATTAATAATACATTCATATTATTTGCAGGATCTTCATCGGCTTGAATTAACACATCCCAAGTATCTGTTGTAGATGAAGATGTATACGGAATTGCAGTATGGGTAGATTTTATTCTATTTGATAATTCAACAAATAGACTATTTCCTGTTAAGGTGAAATCCAACCCATTGTAATACGATTGAATTTGTCCGTAAAAAGGAGTAATAAAAATAAATAAGAACAGAAATTTAAGTAAATTTTTCACAAGCTTTTCGTTTTATAATTTATGAGCAACTACAAATTTAATTATTTATTTGCGTAAATAAACTATTAATGGCAATTAATTCGTTCAGTTAAAACCCATTTAATTTTACTACATTTGTACACAACTAAAAACTAACTATTATGTCAAAATTAATTCACTCTTATTGGGCTTACATTGTATTAATCGTTCTGATTTTTGCTGTAGTAAATGCACTAATAGGATATGTTTCAAAAAAAGAATTTAAAGCTAAAGATTTACGTTTATCTCTATTTGCGCTAGTTACAAGTCATATTCAATTAATTCTAGGGTTTATCGCCTATTTTACTTCTACTTATTTTTCTGCTATGCAAGATTCTGGCATGGGAGAAGTTATGAAAAATAGTGAGTTAAGAAAACCATTGGTAGAGCATCCGCTTATGATTATTATTGCTGTAACCTTAATTACTGTAGGTTTTTCTAAACATAAAAAGAAAACAGAATACCAAGCTAAATTTAAAACAATTGCCATTTTTTATACCATTGCTTTGTTACTTATTTTAGCTGTAATTCCTTGGGGATTGTGGTTTAAACACTAATTGCAAAATATTAAATCATCTCAACTACTTCTAGCTTGAGATGATTTTTTTAAAACTTGTTGTAAATGAAAAAAATGATTGCCTATCCATTAACCGTTATTTATTGGTTCTTTTTCATTTTATTTTTATTTATCTTTCATCCTATACAGTGGCTATCTCTTAAACTTGGAGGGTACAATGCTCACAAAAAATCTGTAGATTACTTAAACTTTTTTTTGGTTGGGTGTTTATATATTTTGGGAACCCGAATTAAATTTAGAAACCCTTATCAACTTCCAAAAAACGCACCTTTAATTATTGTATCAAATCATCAAAGCATGAATGATATTCCGCCATATTATTGGTTTCTACGAAAATACCATCCAAAATTTGTATCAAAAAAAGAATTGGGAAAAGGAATACCTAGCGTTTCTTTTAATTTGAGAAATGGAGGCTCTGTTTTAATTGATCGAAAAGATCCTAAACAAGCTATAAATGCCATTATAAACTTTGGAAAGTATATTGAAAAACATAAATTTTCTGCAATTATTTTTCCTGAAGGAACCCGAAGTAGAAATGGTGTTCCTAAAAGATTTTCAGAAAATGGTTTAAAAATGTTGGTTAAATATGCTCCTTCAGCGTTTGTAGTACCCGTTACCATTAATAATTCTTGGAAATTCTTAAAGTACGGTAAATTCCCTATGGGAATTGGTGTAAACCTCACTTTTGATGTTCATAAACCTATAAAAGCAAGTAGTATGGAGTTTGACAAGTTATTTAAAAAGGTAGAAACCGAAATAAAATCACATGTTATAGTGTAAACCTATCCCTATCCTTTAAAAAACCTAATTTTTCTCTCGTCTTCATTAAATGTTCTTTTTGAAGCGCTATTGTTTTAATAGCATTCTCTCCTTCTAAAAAACAAAGCATTTCTTCTCCCAAACTATTGTATACGGCAGAATGACCATTGTACACCAAATTATTGGCATCTGTAGCCACTCTATTAACTCCAACAGCATAACACATATTTTCAATAGCTCTTGCCTTTAACAGTGTATCCCAAGCAGCTATTCTTGTTTTTGGCCAGTTTGCGACATATAAAAGCACATCGTAATTTTCTTTATTTCTAGACCACACCGGAAAACGTAAATCGTAACAAACCATCAAACAGATTTTCCATTCTTTATAGTTCACAATTACCTTCTTATTTCCTTGTGTATAAACCTTGTGTTCTCCTGCCAGCGTAAATAAATGTCTTTTATCATAAAAATTAATTTCTCCTGAAGGATGCACAAATAAAAAACGATTGTAATATGCTTCATTTTCAAAAACAATAATGCTTCCTGCTATGGCAATGTTTTTTTCTGAAGCTAGTTTACGCATCCATTGCACAGTATCTCCATTCATAGTTTCAGCCCATTTTATAGGATTCATGGTAAAACCTGTTGTAAACATTTCCGGTAACACCACCACATCTGTGTGTTTGGGAATAGCCGCTATTTTTTTTGAAATTAAAACCCTGTTTTCCTCCGGATTTTCCCAAATTAAATTGGTTTGAACAAGTGCTATATTTAAATGTTGCATAATATTTTTGCTGCTTGTTTTAATGTTTCATCAGTTTTTGCAAAACAAAAACGAAGTACTTTTGTGTCTAAATTATTTGTGTTAAATACCGAAATTGGCACCGAAGCTATTTTAGCTTCTTTTGTTAATCTAATCGCAAAATCATAATCTCCTTCTTCAGTAATATTTTCAAAATTTAACAGTTGAAAATACGTTCCTTTAGAAGGTGTAAATTTAAATCTCGACTCTTTTAAGTAAGAAAGGAATAAATCTCTTTTTTCTTGATAAAAACTTCCCAAATTTAAATAATTTTCGGGTTCAGAAATGTACGATGCCAGTGCTGCTTGGGTTGGGTGATGTACACTAAACACATTAAACTGATGTATTTTTCTAAATTCTTTTGTCAAAGCTATTGGAGCAATACAATAGCCTATTTTCCACCCTGTATTGTGAAACGTTTTTCCAAAGGAAGCTATAATAAACGCTCTTTCTGCCAAAACAGGATATAGTGCTGCTGTTTGATGTGTTTCGCTATCAAAAATAATATGCTCGTAAACCTCATCACTTAACAATAAAATAGAAGTGTCTTTTAAAATAGCTTCAAGCTGAAGCATGTCTTTTTCAGACAATACTCTTCCCGAAGGATTATGAGGCGTATTAATAATAATCATTTTCGTTTTACTATTAATTACCTTTTTTACTTCTTCCCAATCAATAGAAAACGACTCGGGATCTAATTGAATCGCAATAGGCACACCTCCAAAAAGTTGAATGGCCGGCTCATAACAATCATACGCCGGTTTAAAAATAATAACTTCGTCTCCTTTGTTAACAGTAGCTGCTATTGCTGTAAATATGGCTTGTGTTGCTCCTGCTGTTATTGTAACTTCGGTTTCGGGATGATACGATACGCCATAAAGATTTTCCATTTTGGTTGTAATTGCTCTTCTAAGAGAAAATATTCCCGGCATAGGAGCGTACTGATTTTTTCCACTTAACATTGCTTTGTTAACTAAATTTATCAGCTCTTTTGAAGTTTCAAAATTTGGAAACCCTTGCGATAAATTAATGGCTTTGTGTTCGTTTGCCAACGAGCTCATTACTGAAAAAATAGACGTTGGAACCTCCGGTAATTTAGATTTTAAAGAATTTTTATATGTTGGCATTTATTTTTAAATTTTTGTATTTATAAAAATACTAAAACTTATTAATAACTATTCTTTTTTTGGTTTGTATTCTAAAATATCTGAAGGTTGACAGTCTAATATTTTACAAATGGCATCTAAAGTAGAAAAGCGTATTGCTTTCGCTTTACCTGACTTTAGAATAGATACATTAGCTGAGGTAATTCCAATTTTCTCAGCTAGTTCTTTACTCCTCATTTTACGTTTAGCAAGAACTACATCTAAATTTACAATAATTGACATAGCTAAACTGTTAAATCATTTTCTTCTTTCATTGCTTTCGATATTTTAAACACTTCGCTTAAAATCATAAAAAATAGCCCCAAACAAATTAGCATTATTTTTGAATTGTACCCTATTTCAAAAACAACCTTATGCTTAAAATATAATTTAGCTACAAAAGATACTATTAAAGATAAAACTCCTGAAATTATCAATAAATTTCCTATTTTTTCGAATAACGAAATAACGGTATTATCAAATATTTTCAGTCTTAAAAAATGAGCTAATACTTTTCTAAAAAGGTATAAACTATAAAAAGTTAATAAAAATGTTAGTATTGAAACAGCTATCAATACTTTTGATAAAATTGATTTTGAAGCTAATAACAATCCATTTATTTTAATATCAAAATCACCTATATCACCAACAATAAGAATAAATGGTATAGCTATAATAGCAAAAGGAATAATTGGGATAAAAACTATCCATATAAAATCTACTATAGCCTTCAGTAATTGAATTTTTTTCATTGTTTAATTTTTTATATAGAACAAATATAATTATTGTTAAACAATAATTATATATCTTTTAATAATAATTCTATCTTTAAACCAAAAAACCCATTTCATTTCTGAAATGGGTTTTAAAATTTATTTTTATTAAGTATTAAATACTTGCTTTTAAATATTCTCTATTCATACGAGCAATATTTTCAAGCGAAATACCTTTAGGACATTCTACCTCACAGGCACCTGTATTTGTACAGTTTCCAAAACCTTCCAAATCCATTTGTGCCACCATATTTTTAACTCTGTCTGCTGCTTCAATTCTACCTTGAGGCAATAATGCAAACTGAGATACTTTTGCAGACACAAATAACATTGCACTTGAGTTTTTACAACTAGCAACACAAGCTCCACAACCAATACAAGTAGCAGCATCCATAGATAAATCTGCATTGTGTTTTGAAATTGGAATTGAGTTAGCGTCTTGTGTATTTCCTGATGTATTTACTGAAATATATCCTCCTGCTTGTTGAATACGCTCAAAAGCTGTACGATCTACTACTAAATCTTTAATTACAGGAAATGCTGTTGCTCTCCAAGGTTCTATATAAATAGTATCTCCGTCATTAAACATTCTCATGTGTAATTGACAGGTTGTAATACCTCTATCCGGACCGTGAGGCTCTCCATTAATATGTAGTGAACACATTCCGCAAATACCTTCTCTACAATCGTGGTCAAAAGCCACAGGTTCTTCATTTTTAGCTACCAAATCTTCATTTAACACATCCATCATTTCTAAGAACGACATGTGTTCTGAAATATCGGTTACTTTATATTCGACCATTTGACCTTTATCTTGAGGTCCTTTTTGTCTCCAAATTTTTAACGTTAAATTCATAATGTCTTCTTATTTATATGAACGAGTTTTTAATTCGATATCTTTAAATTCTAGTTGTTCTTTATGCATAATAGCTTCACTTGGTTTCCCGGTGTACTCCCAAGCTGCTACGTATGCATAATTTTTATCATCACGCAGTGCTTCTCCGTCTTCAGTTTGGTATTCTTCTCTAAAATGACCTCCACAAGATTCTTTTCTTTCTAGGGCATCTTTTGCAAATAACTCACCTAACTCAAGAAAATCAGCTACTCTTCCTGCTTTTTCTAATTCAGGGTTTAGTTCGTTTAAACTACCTGGTACTTTTACGTTTTTCCAGAAATCATCTCTAATTTCTTGAATTTCAGCAATTGCTTCTTTCAGGTGTTTTTCATTACGAGCCATTCCTACTTTATTCCACATAACTTTTCCAAGTTTTTTATGGAAATAATCTACAGAGTGTGTTCCTTTGTTGTTAATAAAAAATTCCAATCGTTCCTTAACTTCTTTTTCTACATCATCAAATTCAGGTGCATCTGTAGGTATTTTTCCTGTTCTAATGTCATCAGAAAGATAATCTCCAATAGTGTAAGGAAGTACAAAGTAACCATCTGCTAAACCTTGCATTAATGCAGAAGCTCCTAATCTGTTAGCTCCGTGATCAGAGAAGTTTGCTTCTCCAATACAGTAAAGTCCAGGCACTGTTGTCATAAGGTTGTAATCTACCCAAATTCCTCCCATAGTGTAGTGAGTTGCCGGATAAATCATCATTGGTGTTTTATACGGATTTTCATCTACAATTTTCTCATACATTTGGAATAGGTTTCCGTATTTAGCTTCAATTATAGCTTCTCCTAGTTCTGTAATTTGTGCTTTAGACGGGTTTTTAATTCCTTTTATTTTAGCTTGCTCTTTACCGTATCTTTCTATTGCCGAAGCAAAGTCTAAATACACAGCTTCTCCTGTTGCGTTTACACCATATCCGGCATCACAACGTTCTTTAGCTGCTCTAGAAGCAACATCTCTTGGTACTAAATTACCAAAAGCAGGGTATCTTCTTTCTAAATAATAATCTCTGTCTTCTTCAGGAATTTCGGTAGGTTTAAGTTTACCTTGCTGAATGGCTTTTGCATCTTCTATCTTAGCCGGAACCCAAATTCTACCATCGTTACGCAACGATTCAGACATCAATGTTAATTTTGACTGATAATCTCCAGAACGAGGAATACATGTTGGGTGAATTTGTGTAAAACAAGGGTTTGCAAAAAATGCCCCGCGTTTGTGTATTTTCCAAGCTGCAGTTGCATTTGAGCCCATTGCATTTGTAGATAAATAGTATACATTTCCATAACCTCCGGTAGCAATAACTACTGCGTGTGCCGAGTGTCGTTCTATTTCTCCGGTAATTAAATTACGAGCTATTATTCCTCTTGCTTTACCATCTATAATTACCACATCTAGCATTTCGTGTCGGTTAAACATTTCTATTTTACCACGTGCTATTTGGCGATTCATTGCTGAATATGCTCCTAGTAGTAACTGCTGACCTGTTTGTCCTTTTGCATAAAATGTTCTAGACACCAATACGCCTCCAAAAGATCGGTTATCAAGTAACCCTCCGTAATCTCTTGCAAAAGGAACACCTTGAGCAACGCATTGATCTATAATATTTCCTGAAACTTCTGCCAATCGATATACATTTGCTTCGCGAGAGCGATAATCACCACCTTTTACGGTATCGTAAAACAAACGATAGTTTGAATCACCATCTCCTTGATAGTTTTTAGCAGCGTTAATACCTCCTTGTGCAGCAATAGAGTGTGCTCTTCTTGGAGAATCTTGATAAGCAAAAGCTTTAACATTATATCCAAGTTCAGCTAAAGTAGCCGAAGCAGAGCCTCCTGCTAATCCGGTACCAACAACAATAATATCAATATTACGTTTATTTGCCGGGTTTACAAGATTAATTTTGTCTTTATATGTTGTCCATTTATCTTTTATTGGACCTTCTGGTACTTTTGAATTTAAAGTCGTCATACGTTATAAGATTAATGGTTAAAATAATGGTAAAGTGCTACAGTAATAAAACCTAAAGGAATAACAATAGCATATATTTTACCTAAAGACTTTACACATTTTGAGTACTTGTTATTAAATCCTATTGATTGAAAGGCTGATTGAAAGCCGTGTAACAAGTGCAATGCTAATAAAATAAAAGCGACTACATACGCTCCTACCCGTAAAGGGTTTTCAAATTTATGTTGAAGTTCTCCAAAATACCTTGTTGGGTCTGCTGGAAGCGCTTCAATATATTTATAGTTCATTTCCGGAAACCAAAAATCTATAAAGTGTAAAACTATAAAGGCCAATATTACCAAACCACTATAAATCATATTTCTTGACATCCAAGTGGCACTGGCTGCACCGTTATACTTAACATATTTAACATTTCTAGCTCCTTTATTTCTTAGCTCTAACACAAATCCCATTGCAAAGTGAAAAACTACACCAAAAATCAATACTGGTTGTAATGCAAATTGTATTAACGGGTTGGTTCCCATAAAATGAGACAACTCATTAAACACACTTTCACTAAATATTGAGGTAATGTTAACCGCTAAATGAATAATTAAGAAAAAAATAAGGAAGAGTGCCGATAATGCCATCGCGACCTTCCTTGCAATTGATGAAGATAAAAATCCGCTCATTTTTAATTGGTTTTTATAAAAGAACAAAGATAACGATTCTATTGGTCCTTTTTAAACTGAATTAAAATAATTTAATATATTTAGAATTATTTTAAATAAATCTATTTTATTCCTAATTTAACGTGTCAAAAGAATACGTTACTTAACTTTACAATTAAAATGAATAAATTTACCTTACTTATCTCCCTATTTTTTATTTCACTTTTATCTTTTTCTCAAGAATTAGATGTTGACTACTTTAAAGGTTTAAAAACAAGAGCTATTGGTCCTGCAGGAATGAGCGGAAGAGTTACTTCTGTTGATGTGGTTACAAATAACCCTGATATTATTTACGTAGGTACTGCTTCCGGAGGGCTGTGGAAATCTGAAAGTGGTGGGGTAGATTGGAAACCTATATTTGATAAACAAGGTGTTGCTTCTATTGGTGCTATTGCTATTCAACAAGGCAATCCTGATGTTATTTGGGTTGGTACAGGAGAAGGAAATCCAAGAAATAGTTTAACCGGTGGTTACGGATTGTATAAAAGTCTTGACGCTGGGAAAACTTGGCAACTTGTAGGGTTAGAAAAAACACGCAACATTCATAAAATTATCATCGATAAAGAAAACCCTAATATTGTTTATGTTGGGGCTATTGGCTCTCCATGGGGAGCGCATCCCGAAAGAGGTGTTTTTAAAACTACCGATGGAGGAAAAACTTGGACAAAATCGTTATTTGTAAATAACAAAACTGGTTGTGCAGATTTGGTAGTTGACCCTTCTAACCCAAACAAACTAATTGCGGCTATGTGGGAGCACCAGCGTAAACCTTGGACTTTTAAGTCTGGTGGTGAAGGTTCCGGATTGTACATTACCTATAATGGTGGTGAAAAATGGACTAAATTGACAGATAAAGATGGTATTCCTAAAGGAAACCTGGGAAGAATTGGTATTGCAATTGCGCCTAGCAACCCTAAACATATATATGCGTTAATAGAAGCAAAAAAGAACGGATTGTACAAATCTGAAGACGGAGGATTTAAATGGAAATTGGTAAACGACAAGTCAAGCGGAAGAGGTAAAGGAGGTATTGGAAACAGACCTTTCTATTATTCTGATATTTATGTAGACCCTAGCAACGAAAATAGAGTGTATTCTATTTTTACATACGTAAATGTGAGTGAAGATGGAGGGAAAACATTTAAACAGCTAATGCCGGCATATGGCACCGATAAAGGTGTTCACCCTGATCATCACGCGTGGTGGATTCATCCTAAAAACCCAAACTTCATGATTGACGGCAACGATGGTGGTCTATACATTACTCACGATAGAGGAAGCACATGGCGATTTGTAGAAAATTTACCTATTGCACAGTTTTATCATATAAATGTTGATATGGAATTTCCGTACAATGTTTATGGAGGTTTACAAGACAATGGCTCTTGGGTTGGCCCCGCTTATGTATTAAAATCTCAAGGTATACGAAATTCTTACTGGCAAGAACTAATGTTTGGCGATGGGTTTGATGTAATTCCAGACCCTAATAATAGCCGATATGGTTACGCAATGTCTCAACAAGGATATGTGGGTAGGTATGATAAAGTAACCGGAAATGTGAAATTTATAAGACCTACACATCCTAACCCTGATGTAAAACTTCGTTTTAATTGGAACTCAGCCATTGCGCTAAGTCCTATTGATAATGAAACGCTTTACTTCGGAAGTCAGTTTGTACATAAATCAACCGATAAAGGTTTTACTTGGGAAATCATTTCGCCAGATTTAACAACCAACGACAAGCAAAAACAAAAACAATTTGAAAGTGGAGGTATTACAATGGATGCTACAGGAGCCGAAAACCATTGTACCATTTTGGCTATTGAGCCAAGTAAATTTGATAAAAACACGTTATGGGTAGGAACAGATGACGGTAACGTTCAGCTCACCAGAGATGGAGGCACAACCTGGGTAAATGTTTCTAAAAATATAAAAGGAATGCCTAAAGGAGCTTGGGTTGCTCAAATAAGAGCCTCAAAGTTTAACAAAGGTGAAGCTTACGTTATTGTGAATAATTACCGACAATTTGACTTTAAACCTTACTTGTTTAGAACACGTAATTTTGGAAAAACTTGGGAAAATTTATTGGTTCATAAAAATGAAACTTTTGGATATGCCCTTTCTTTAGTTCAAGATTTAGAAGAACCTAAATTATTGTTTTTAGGAACAGAATACGGACTCTATATAAGTATTAATGAAGGCAAAAATTGGAGTAAATGGACAAACGACTACCCTACTGTTTCTACAATGGATTTAACCATTCATCCTAGAGAGCACGATTTGGTTATAGGAACTTTTGGTAGAGCTGTATATGTGTTAGATGATATTAGACCTTTTAGAGAACTCGCTAAAAAAAGCACTCAAATTTTAGATAAAACAGTACACTTATTTACTCCTCCAAGCGCATACATTACCCAAAACCAACAACCCACAGGTACTAGGTTTGGTGCAAATGCAATGTTTAACGGTAAAAATAGAGCAAAAGGAGCAATGATTTCATATAGCATCAAAAAACCAAAATCAGCTACAAAAAAAGAAGGTGAGAAAAGCCCTAAAACCAATAACAAAGTAAAATATGACTCTATTACATTTCAGGTTTACAACGCTAAAAACATACTCATTAGAACAATAAAACAAAAAGCTCCTAAAGAAAATGGCGTACATCGTTTTTATTGGCATTTAAGAGAAAAAGGTGTTCAAGGACCTAGTAGAAAAAAGAGTAAATCAACATCAGAACCTGCAGGAGTTACTGTATTACCAGGAGAATATACTATAAAATTAAGTTTTGGAAATGAAACCGAAACATCTAAAATAGTTGTTGCTTACGATCCTAGATTTGATATAAGTGACGAAGTGTTAAAAAGCAAATACGATTTACTAAAACAACTTGAGCATATAAAAGAAATTACAGGAAAAGCAACTGAACGACTCATAGATTCTAAAGAAATTGTAAAAGACTATCAAAAACGTATCAAAGCCCAAAATGATACTATTAAAAACGATAGTTTATTAACACTCCATAAAAACCTATTGAAAAAAATCGATAGTCTTATCGACTATTTATTAGGAAAACAAGATAAACGTCAGGGAATTACCGCCACAGAGTTTCCTAGTACAATCTCTTACCTGTATAAGGCTGTTGGATATGTAAACTCACTAACCCAAAAGCCGGGAGAAACCGAAACTACTTTAGTGAAAAATGCCAAAGAAAAAATAAGTAAAGTTATTACCCAAATAAATAAATTTTACGAGTCTGATTGGATTGAATACAAACAGAAGGTTGAAAAATTAGAACTTTCTCCTTTTAAAAATTACAAACCGTTAGATATCAATTAATAAAAAAGCCCAATTTAATTGGGCTTTTTTATTTTAAAAGTTAAACCTCGGATTTACAATCGTATTGTAAATAGAACCAAAAGAATAGTTTAATCCAACGCTAAAAAAATAGCTGTATCCCGATTTAACCTGCTGTTGAGCTGTTAACAATTCTTCTAATGTTAAATCTCCTCCGGCTAAATTTACTTGATTGTCTGTGATATTGTAATTTCCATTAATATCTAAAGAAAATCCTTTAAACAACCTTAAATTTGTTCCTAAATAAAAAGAAAATGCGTGTAACGATGCATCATGTAAATAACTTTGATAAGAGATTTCGCTTGTTACATTTCCCCATTTTTGCTGAAAACTTCCTCCTAAACTTAGGTCGTGTTCCCATAACAACTCACTGGTTTTATTAAAAATTGTTTTTTCTATATAGTTGTTATTAACTGCTCCTATTTTGTACCCTATTGTAAGTTGTTTCTTTGATGATTCTTTGTATGAGAAAAAATTATATTCTAATGCCGGCTTAATTGAAACGTATAAATCTTTATTACTAAATGTTGACTTTCCAACGGCTCCAAATAATCCGGTAGACCAGTGATTATTGATACTAATTACATCGTATACAGAAACGCTGTGCGATTTTTGATTGGAAATAATATCTACTCCGCTAAAAGTATATGTCGATTTGTTATCACTCAAGCTAAGCCTTAAATAAAATTTATTTTCTTCAGTAACTTGTTTTGCCGTAACACTCAAATTAATATACCGGTTTTTGCTAGATTCTTGTCCGTTA
Source organism: Flavobacteriaceae bacterium (assembly GCA_027082925.1). GTDB lineage: Bacteria > Bacteroidota > Bacteroidia > Flavobacteriales > Flavobacteriaceae > Lutibacter. Next base: position 97,062 of record JALWTD010000020.1, on the reverse strand, counting down.
AAATAGCCTCTTGCTCCAAGGTTAAACACCCATCTATTCCATGGGTCGCTTACTTTTGTTTCTTCTGTACTCTTCGGCATTACTTTGGTGGTAGTAACCAAAATTTTATCTTCCATACCAGCCTTCACCCAGTACCTAACCAGCCCTAACTTTAAGTATTTTATAATAAGTTCGTTTATTTCATTTCGCGTATCATCAACCTTTGTTGAAAAAGACAATTTATCTTGAATCTCATTGTAGTTATTTTGACCTATAAAATCTATTTCATAAATTTCACCACCACTTCCATTTTCCTGAGTTCTAAACAACAGATGAACATCTGCATATTTTTGATCTCTAACAAACTCTACATAATCTAAATTTTGTTTGATATAATCTTCATCACAATATTCGCAATTTAAATACAGTTTTAAGTCGGTGTTGTTTTTTTGAGAAAACAAGTGCGTACACGTGAAAACTGCCACGTAAAAAATTATCTTTTTCATATATTTTTTTATTAATTATTTTATGCTAAATTCTTTCGTTTCCTTATTTTTTTTGTTTTTTAGAGTAATTTTATAAGTTCCTTTTGGTAAGTAGTATTGCTTATTAGATGCTTGTTTTACGGTAATTCCTTTCTTCGTAAAATAATTTTTTACAACTTTTTTATTTATCGTTAAATTGTAATCAAAGAAATTAAATCCACGGCTAGCATCTACTTCAAAATTAGCTAATATTGTATTATCTTTTGCTAAAATTTCAACGGTATATTTTCCTGCTTCCGAAGTAAAATATGCTATTTCAATATTTGGTTCGCTTGGTTCTAACCAAGTACTCCAAGCGCTTCCCCAACGAGAAGAAAAACGAATATCTTTTAGTTTAAATAGTACTAACTTCTTATTTTTAATCTTATTGTACGATTGTAAAGGTGCTATGTTTGCTTTGTAAATTGATCGACCATGAGTACCTATTACCAAATCTTTAGCTTCTTCTTGAATCACCAAATCATGTACAGCTACTTTAACCAATCCTTTTGAAAAGGCATGCCAATAATTTCCGTTATCAAATGAAACATAAACACCATCGTCAGTTCCTACATATAATATATGCTCGTCTGAAGGGTCTTCTCTTATCACATTTACCGGAGAATTAGGAAGGTTTTTAGTAATTAATTGCCAAGTACTTCCAAAGTCTTCACTTTTAAACACGTACGGTTTAAAGTCATCATCTCTATATCCGTTTAAAGATACATATACTCTGTTTTTATGATGTTGTGAAGCAATTACTCTAGAAACCCATAAATTTTGAGGTAAATTATCTGAAATTCTAACCCAAGAAGCCCCGCCATCTTTTGTTAGGTTAACATATCCGTCGTCACTACCCACATAAATTAACCCAAATTGAAACGGGCTTTCTGAAATGGTTGTAAGTGTGCCGTATGGAACATTTCCTTTTTTACCTCCGGTTGTTAAGTCTTTAGAAATCACATCAAAGTGCTCACCTTTATTCATAGATCTTAAAAGCTTATTTGCACCCATGTACAAAATATCCTGATTGTGAGGCGAGAGTAAAATAGGTGTTTGCCAATTGTAACGATATGGAGATTCTCCTAACTTGTGTTTTGGGTGTATGTTTTTGTATTTTTTTGTACTTAAATCTACTCTGTAATAATACCCAAACTGAGAGCCCGAATACACAATATTGTTGTTTCTTTTATCTATTTGCACTTGCATTCCGTCTCCTCCACCGATCATTTTGTACGGATAATTTCCTGTGCTATTCCAGCGTTTTGAGGCCTTGTAAGTATTTGGTCCATACCACACACCATTATCTTGTAACCCTCCATAAACATTGTATGGTTTTTTATTATCAACATTTACTGAATAAAATTGACCAACAGCCTGGTTGTTACACTTCATCCAGTTTTCGCCGTCATCATATGTAATATTAACACCTCCGTCGTTTCCATTAATTACGTGTCCGTCAACCTTTGAGTTTACCCATATTACTTGGTGGTCTCCGTGTACATTTTCTTTGCTCATTAACTTAAATGTAGCACCTCCATCATTTGATTTAAGTAAAGGAACACCTCCAATGTATAATTTGTTTTGGTTGGAATGATTTACAGCAATAGTTCCAAAGTAATAGCCGTAAGAACTGTATACATCATCTAAAAATTGGTCGTGTGTTTTTTTCCATGTCTTTCCTCCGTCAATAGTTTTATAAACCTCTGCTCCTATTACCGGAGTATCAAATAGTAGCGAATTTGCATCTTCTAAATACGTAGCTAAATCAATTGGTTTTATTTCTCCTTTTTTAACGAGTGATTTCACTTCTTTTACGGTATATTTTTCATCAAATCCGTTTTGCTCTAGATATGTTTTTAACTTCTTTTCGGGTAATTTATAAAATGCGTCCAGACTCATTTTTTTAAAATCATCTTTCTGTAATTCGTCTGTTTTTTTTGCCTTTTTAGGTCTCCTATTCTGATTATCAACCAGAGCATAAACAACAGAATCATTAAACGCGGCCAAACCTATTCGGCCAATTCCTTCTCCTGTAGGAAATCCACTATTAGTAGTCGTTATTTTTTTCCAAATTGTTCCTCCATCGGTACTTTTATAAATTGCCGTATTTTCTCCATTTCCTTTAAAATGCCATGCTTTTCTATCTCGTTCCCAAGAAGCTGCAAACATTATATTTGAATTTGTTGGAGATACGCTTATATCTATAATGCCCGTGTTTTCGTTAATAAATAAGGTGTTTTTCCAAGTTTTCCCTCCATCAGTAGTTTTAAAAATACCTCTCTGCTTATTTGGTGAATACAAGTGACCTATGGCTCCAACAATCAACTCATTGGGGTTCTTTTCGTTAAGAATAATTCTGCCTATATGATGTGTATCTGTTAACCCAACAATTTCCCAAGTAGCACCATTATCGGTACTTTTTAACAATCCTACTCCTGAATAAGACGATCTAGATGAATTACTTTCTCCGGTTCCTACCCATAAGATATTCTTTTCCCAATCAATAGCAATATCGCCCATGTTTTGAGTTGGAGCTGTATTTGAAACCGATGTAAAAGAAATTCCATTATTGTTTGAGTACCACAATCCTCCTGAAGCATAAGCAACATAAAATTCGGAAGGATTAGAAGGATTTACATCAATATCAACTACTCTACCACTCATTATAGTAGGTCCAATATTTATAAATTCTATATTCTTAACTAATGTAGACTGTGCTGTTACTTCTAAAAAAAGAAAAAAAGCACATAGTAAAAAAAGATGCTTTTTCATACTAGAGCGTGTTTGGTTAATATGTTGTTTAATATGTTTTGGTCATTGTTGTAGGCACCACTATAATAAAGTCGGCCTTCTTTTTATCCTCTTCATTTAATTTTTTTACATCATCTTGTTCAACAACACTAACAGTCACAATTTTTAAATTTGGGTTTTGTTGTTTTAAGTACCAATTAATACCCTCGTAATTGTCTGAATGATAAGCACCATTGTAGTGAATAAATAAACCTCCTTCTTCTCTGTTTTTTAGAATAAAATACGCCATTGTAGCATCTTTTAATGCTTGTGCTTTTGGTAAATTATCGTTTGCGTGGTCTCCCATCATTTTTTTCATTTCAACATAACCCGGCAATGTAGCGTCGTATTTTATAGGAAGTGGAGCAATCCATGTTTTTTCCTCATCAGACAATTTTTCTAAAGATTCAAAACCTTCTTTGTAAACCTTACTTGCAAATTTTCTAGGAGTATTGGTTGCTATAAACTTAAGTTTATTCTTTTTAGCATAATCTACCAAAGGCTTGTAATCTGTTTTGTAATTTTTCCATAACCGAGCAACCGTATCAAAAGCTTTTTGAGTAATTGTATCTAACAAATAATCATTTAATTGAGGTTGGTTATCTGCTTCAAACATTTCAGCTCCCAGTGTTAATTTTTGTTGTTTCCCTAAATCTACCGTAGCTTCATATTGTAGCCAGTGTACTATTGGGTTGTCATGGAATTCTCCAAATAAAACAATTTGGGCTTTACTCATTGTTTTAATCATTTGCTTATAAGAAACTTTTTTTCCTTTTGCGTTATAGAGTTTGTACGCTGGTTTGTTCTGTGAAAAAAGGGCTCCTGAAAATAAGACAACCAGAAGAAAGATTTTAATTTTTTGCATAAATAAATATTTGTTTTTACAATTCTATTGTAAACAAATTTATAACTTTGTTGCTAAATAATTATAGAAATTGACTAATTCTAAAAAAGTTAACAAAACTTTATATGTTTTTTGCATTTTTCACTTTTATTAGAAATCCATTTTTTTAAAAATTACATCATGAAATACCTTCCTATTAGCAATACCCTTTTTATCAAAAACAGAGCTAAATTTACCGCCCAAATGAAGCCTAAATCTATTGCCATTTTTAATTCAAACGATATTTTTAATACCGGGGCAGATAGTACGCTTCCTTTTGAGCAACATAGAGATATATTTTATTTAAGTGGCGCAGACCAAGAAGAAAGTATTTTACTACTCTTCCCCGATGCTTTAAATAAAAAACATAGAGAAATTTTATTCTTAAAAGAAACCAATGAACATATTGCAATTTGGGAAGGCGAAAAATATTCTAAAGAGCAAGCAACCAAAGTTTCTGGAATAAAAACTATTTATTGGCTTCAAGAGTTTAAAAAAGTGTTTTTTGATTTAATGACTGAGGCTGAAACCATTTACTTTAACACCAATGAACACTACCGACAATCAAACGAAATAGAAACTCGTGAAGATCGATTTATTAAACAGTGTAAAAAAGAATTTCCTGCTCACAAATGGGAAAAAAGCAATCAAATTTTACAACAAATAAGAGGTGTTAAAGAACCTGAAGAAATTGAGTTAATGCAAACGGCTTGTAATATTACCGAAAAAGGATTTCGAAGAATATTACCTTTTGTAAAACCCGGTATTATGGAATATGAAATTGAAGCCGAGTTTATTCACGAATTTATAAAAAACAGATCTAAAGGCTTTGCTTATACACCTATAATTGCGTCAGGATTTAACGCATGTGTTTTGCATTATATCGAAAACAACAAAGTATGTAATGATGGTGATTTGTTACTCTTAGATGTTGGTGCCGAATACGCAAATTACTCGAGTGATATGACTAGAACCATTCCTGTAAATGGAAAATTTACCAATAGACAAAAAGCTATTTACAATGCTGTTTTACGTGTAAAAAACGAAGCTACAAAAATGCTAACCCCTGGTACGTATTGGGCTGAATATCACAAAGAAGTTGGTAAGTTAATGACTTCTGAACTTTTAGGGTTAGGACTTATAGATAAGACCGATGTTAAAAATGAAAATCCGGATTGGCCTGCTTATAAAAAATATTTTATGCACGGTACATCACATCACTTAGGACTAGATACTCATGACTACGGGCCTCTTAAAACACCTATGAAAGCTAATATGGTGTTTACCGTTGAACCGGGAATTTATATTCCTGAAGAACGTATAGGTATTAGAATTGAAGATGATGTTGTTATTCAAAATCAAGGTGCTCCTGTAAACCTTATGAAAAATATTCCTATAGAGGTTGAAGAAATTGAAGATTTGATGAATTCTTAGTGTTGTTTACTTACGCTTAAAAAGTAATAATTTTAATGCGCTTATTAATATAAACACTAAGCTTAATAACAATAAACTAAATTTTGCGACAGCAAAATAATAAGCTGTTGTACTCCATTGTTGGTTTAAGTCTCCTAACAGTAATTTAATAAGTGCCATATTTTCAATAACATCAAAAAAAGCGGCTAAAAATGTACCCCAAACTAATAAAATGCCTAGGGAGTATATCTTTGAGTTTTCCCAAGCAACTTTATTCAACCTATGAATTAGCAGCCCTATAAATAAGGCATAGGTTATTAAAAATAAAAAATCAAACCCCATACTCATCCCGGCAGCAATCTTTGCATGTGTATCCCAAGAATTTATAATTAGTTTAGCCTTTGATAAATCTTTGGCTAATTCTAAACCTACAATACCCGATTTATTCAATTCGTTTTTTAAGTTAGTATCTAAAAAACGCATAACACCAATAAAAACAATAACAGCTATTAATAAAATTTTTAGTGTTGTTTTTTCAGAAGAAACAGTTAGTCGCTGGAAAGGTGAGTTCATATTTTTATGTTTGATTGAAACCTAAATATACTTATTTTTTTGAATTTAAATGAATACAGCTCGCTTTTGGCGAGCTGCATCCTGTTAATCAAACTAAAATTAACTCAAATAGAAAATTAAGTGGTTACCAAATTAAAAATATAGTTATGCAAGCGTTTTAACGCCTTTGTTTTATCTTTTGTATTTACCAATAACGAAATATTGTTATTGCTTCCTCCGTAAGAAATCATTCTTACAGAAATATCTTGCAAAACTTTAAATAGCCTATGTGTTTCTTTGTGTTTTACTATTGAGTTTCCAACCAAGCACACAATACTTTGTTGCGTATCTATTTCTACTGTCGAAAACTTAGACAGCTCTTCAGCAATGGCTACTAAGTTTTTATCATCATCTATTGTTAAAGAAACCGCTATTTCTGAAGTGGTTATCATGTCTATTGCCGTTTCGTATTTTTCAAAAATCTCAAATACTTTTTTTAAAAACCCATGTGCCAATAACATTCTAGCCGACTTAATTTTAATAGCCGTAATTCTATCTTTTGCCGCAATAGCTTTAATTCCTTCTTCACTCACATTTGAAGTAATTAAAGTTCCTAACGCTTCTGGTCTCATCGTGTTTTTTAAACGAACCGGAATATTTGCCTTTCTAGCAGGCATTACTGTTTGAGGGTGTAATATTTTAGCTCCAAAATAGGCCAATTCAGCAGCTTCATCAAAAGATAAATTTGAAATGGCATGTGTATGTTCAACAAATCTGGGATCGTTATTATGTAAACCATCAATATCTGTCCATATTTCAACCTCATCGGCATCGGTAACAGCACCAATAATTGTAGCTGTATAATCACTTCCTCCTCGTTGTAAATTTGATATATTTCCAAAAGCATCTAAACATATAAATCCTTGAGTTACGTACACATCGGCCGGAAGCGCTTCATTTAAAATTCTAAAAAGGCTTTGTTTAATATAAAAATCGTCTGGCTCTTCTTGCTTATCTATTCTCATAAAATCCAACGCCGATAACAATCGTACATTAACACCTTCTTGATGTAAATAATTTGTAAAAATATGTGTAGATAACAACTCTCCTTGAGCTACAATTTTATTGTGTAACAATTGCGTGTAATTTGCTGTCGTACTTTTTTTTAAGAAATCAAACACCGTATTAATATAGTTTCCTGTATGCTGTTTTAATTCTGAAGCAACAATCAAATCATCTAAAACACTTGCATATTTATTATGCAGCTTTTCTATAAGGTTTAATGCTTTTTTTGATTGTTTTAGTTTTAAAAATTCTGATATTTCAACCAAGGTATTTGTAGTACCTGACATGGCAGATAGTACTACAATCTTTTTTTCGTTATCGGCTACAATTGCTTTAACACGTTTTATGTTTGCTACTGAGCCAACAGATGTTCCTCCAAATTTTAAAACTTTCACGTCACTGCTATTTTTATAAAGCAAATCTAAAATGATTTTATGGTAACCACGTTTATTTAAAAAATATATACTAATTTTACACAAACTGTTAACTATTTAACAACATGAAAACTATAGCGACTTGTGTTGAAGAAATTCTAGTTTCGCAACCATTTTTAGAAGATGCACTAAATAGAAATATTTTAAATTATAGTGCTCTTGCAGAAGAACTTAAGAATCCTATTTCTAAAATGCTTCGCAAGCCTGTAAAATCTGGAGCTATTATGATGGCTTTAAGAAGATACAGTCCACCAAAAGAAATGGCTAACAAAATAAAACTAAACAAAGTTTTAAAAAATTTAGGAGACATTACTGTAAGGTCCGACTTGTCTGATTATACTTTTAAAAATTCTAACACTTTAATTCACAGTCACTTAAAAATGTTAGAACTGATTAAAGATAACCCTTATGTCTTTTATACTTTTACGCGTGGCGTTCATGAAAGTAATGTATTAATTACTTCTTCATTAAAGGCTCAAATTGAGCTTAGTTACGAAAACGAAGTATGCACCTCTATCCAAGACAACTTATCTGCTATTACTATTGGGCTTCCAAAAGAAAACACCAAAATTGCAGGTTTGTACTATCAATTTTTTAAACGTTTGGCTTGGGAAGGAATCTCGCTGTACGAAGTAGTTTCAACCACAAATGAATTTACTATTCTTGTAGAAGAAAGTGTGGTTGATAAAGCATTTTCTGCTATAAAAGGACTAAAAAACTAAATAATTTTGTACTAAAGCTTTGGATTTTACTTATAAAAACACTTCTGTTTATTTTTCCTGTAAAGGAAAAGGAAGTGCTGTTGTTTTGCTTCATGGTTTTCTAGAAAACAGCACTATGTGGAGCAAAATAGTAGAGGTGCTTCAGAAAAAACACAAGGTAATTTGTGTTGATTTACTTGGCCATGGAAAAACAGGAAACTTAGGATACATTCATACTATGGACGAGCAAGCCAATATGGTAAAAGCCATTCTAAATCACCTAAAATTAAGAAAATACATTATTGTTGGACATAGTATGGGCGGATATATTGCGTTGTCTATCGCTAAATTATACCCTAAAAACATAAAAGGACTCTGCTTAATGAACAGTACTTTTTTACCTGACTCTAAAGTTAAAAAACAACACAGAAACAGAGCTATCTTAGCTGTTAAACAAAATTATAAAACCTTTATAAAAGTGTCTATTCCTATGCTTTTTTCTGAAGAAAATGCCCTAAAACTAAAAAAGGAAATGAATGGCATTATTAAAGAAGCCTTAAAAATGACGCCCCAAGGAATTGTGGCTGCACTTGAAGGTATGAAAATAAGAGAAGACTACTCTTTTATCTTAGAGAAAAAACAATTTCCTATTTTAATGATTCTTGGAAAACAAGATCCTGTGTTAGACTACAACACTTTAAAAAATCAAACTAAAAATAAACCGATACAAGTCGTCAATTTTTCAGGAGGACATATGAGTCACGTAGAAAATATTCAAGATTTAATTTGTACATTGCTAACGTTCATTAAAAATTGTAAAAAAACATGAAAAACATTTACCTTTTAACGCTATTAATTGCTCTTACAAGCACAACCTTTAGTTTTTCTCAAATAAAAGCAGTTTCTGAAACCGGTGACCAAGTTTTATTATTTGAAAACGGTACTTGGGAATATGTAAACACAAAAGATTTAGAAGCTAAAGAAATTCCTCTTAACCCAACTAATTTTACAAAACCTAAAGAGGCTGATTTTTTATTAAAAAGCACCAAAATAAATGTAGGATTTTGGCTAAACTCAAAAAAATGGAAATTTCACAAAGCGGTAAACAATGAAGAGGCCGAATATGAAATGCAATTAAAAGGTGGCGATTTATACGGAATGATACTAACCGAAAAAATTGAAATGCCTATTACCACACTTAAAAAAGTTGTTTTAGAAAATGCTAAAGGAGTTGCTCCTGACATAAAAATTATTAAAGAAGAGTACCGTGTTGTGAATGGAATAAAAGTACTTCTTCTACAATTAAACGGTACAATGCAAGGTTTAAAATTCTCTTACTACGGATATTATTATTCTTTTGAAGGAGGTACTGTGCAATTTATAACCTATACTGCACAAAACTTATTGGAAGACTATGTTCCTGAAATTGAAAAACTATTAAACGGATTTGTAAAACTCTAGTTATTTATCGTACTGCAGGTAAAATGTAATTTGAAATAATATCAAAAACGGCAAGCTCTTGAAGGCTAGAATTACTTGGTGTTACATCTACGTTTGTTGTAGAAACTACTATTAGGTCTAAACCGGGAAACACGGCCACAAACTGACCTCCATATCCGTAAGCCATATACATGTTATTTCCGTTTATTTGGCCTAGCCACCATAAATAAGCATAGTTGTAATTTTTAAATGCTCCAAACTCTGCCGGAGGATTGTAATTAGTAGTTGGTGTTAGCGAAAAATCAACCCAACTTTTAGGAATAATCTGCTCTCCCAATAATTTCCCATCATTTAAATACATCATTCCTAAAACAAGCATTTCTCTAGGTGTAAAATACATAGAGTTTCCTCCAAAATAATTTCCTTGAGGATCTTGCTCCCAAAAATCTACATCTATTTGCATTGGTGTAAATAACGATTCTGTAGCATATGCTAATGTGCTCTTTTGCGTTGCTCTTGATACAATAACAGAAAGTAAATGTGTTTGAAAAGTATTATAACTCATTACATCTCCGGGATTATACATTAAAGGAGCTTCTATAATTGATTTTACCCAATTATTAGAATTGTATAAGTTTGTATAAACGGTATAATTATCGTCGGCATCTGCTTTTGTCCCCATTCGCATAGATAGTAAGTGCCTTACTGTAATATCTTGTTTTCTTGCATCTAAAAAAGGAGTTACATACTCCGGAAAGTAATCTAGCATTTTATCGTCTAATGTCATGTATCCTTCGTTTATAGCAGTTCCTGCTATTACCGATAAAAAACTTTTAGAGACCGATTTAACATTATGAGATGCAAATTGAGTATATCCGTTAAAGTATTTTTCTCCAACAATGTATCCGTTTTTAAAAACAAGCAATGCGTCAACAAATCCTTTTAATTTTGCTTCATTAAATGCTACATCTAACATTTGAGCATCCATCCCTTGTGCTTCCGGAGATGAAACATTTAATAGTTTAGGTGGTTGAATTACTTCTTCTATAATCGTGTTTTCACTATTACAGCCAACCACTATTATAAAAACTAAAAAGAGTTTTAATATTATTTTTTTCATTTTTAAAATACTGATAATTTTGCTGAAGGTACTAAAATTTAAACTAATCTTCCTTTTTATTAAATAGCGCATTCCATCCCTGAGCAGTTAATTTTACCTTCTGATTTGCTCTGGTAATTAAGTTCATGCCTTCAGATTCATCTGTAATATGACCTATAACCGTTAAGTTAGGATTTGCTTTTATTTTTGGATAATCTTTTTGAGAAATAGTAAATAATAACTCGTAGTCTTCCCCTCCGCTTAATGCTATGGTAGTACTGTTTAACTCAAATTCTTCACAAGTTGAAATTACTTGTGGGTCTAATGGTATTTTTTCTTCAAATAAGTTACATCCTACTTTAGATTGTGTGCAAATATGTATTATTTCAGAAGAAAGTCCGTCAGAAATATCAATCATTGATGTTGGCTTCACCTCTAAATCCTTTAATAATTTTACGATGTCTTTTCTAGCTTCCGGTTTTAGTTGTCTCTCTACCAAATAAGTATACGGTGTTAAATCTGGCTGAGAATTAGGATTTACTTTAAAAACTTGCTTTTCTCTTTCTAAAACTTGCAACCCTAAATAAGCAGCACCTAAATCTCCGGTAACAACTAATAAATCGTTTGGTTTAGCTGTATTTCTGTAAACCGCTTTCTTTTTGGTAACTTCTCCAATTGCCGTAATACTAATTAACAATCCTTTTGTTGAAGAGGTTGTATCTCCTCCAACCAAATCAACAGCGTACGTTTCGCAAGCCAAATGGATACCTTCATACAATTCTTCTAAGGCCTCTAAAGGAAACCTGTTAGAAACAGCAATAGAAACCGTAATTTGTGTAGCATTTCCGTTCATGGCATACACATCAGAAAGGTTAACCATAACCGCTTTATATCCTAGATGCTTTAAAGGCATATAACTTAAATCAAAATGAACTCCCTCAACAAGCAAATCGGTGGTAATTAAAGTTTGTTTGTTTTTAAAATCTAATACTGCCGCATCGTCTCCCATCGCTTTTACAGTGGTGGTTTGCTTTATTTTAAAATTTTGTGTTAAATGAGAAATTAACCCAAATTCTCCCAATTCTGCTATGCTTGTGCGTTGTTGATTTTTATCTTCTATCATTGTTAATCATTTGTTTTAAGTTCTACAACATCTTTATTTTTCGAGTTTAATAATTTCCTCGTATACGTTACAAAACGCATCATTTTATCAATATCTCTTTTATTAGAAATGACTGTTGAGTCTTTTTTAAAAGAGTTTACCAGTAAAATGTAATAATTTTTCTTACCGTTTATTATTGGCTCGTACACCCAAGTTAATTGGTAATTTACGTCTTCAATAATTATTTTTTTACCTTGCTTTTTTAATGTAAGATTTAGTATTGCTCCTCCATCTCTAGGAAATGTACGTTGATGAGAAACAAAGTTCCCTAAAGAATAGACCACCAAACTAGTTGTTTTTTTATCTAAAAGCATAGGTTGCAACACATGAGGGTGAGAACCAATAACAATTCCTATTCCTTGAGTTTTAAAAAACTGATACCATTGCTTTTGATAATTTGAAGGGACACTTTTATACTGTGTTCCCCAATGTACATACGCAATAATAATATCTGGTTTTTTTGCTTTAGCACTACTTATATCCTTCTTAATAACTTCTTTATCTAAATAATTAACCACATTTGGTTTGGTAGGTGCAATACCATTTGTTCCGTAGGTATAATTTAAAAATGCAACTTTAATTCCATTTTTTGTTATAACTAACGGCTTTTTTAGGTCTTCGCTATAAAAAGTGCCTGTGTGTTTTATGTTTAAAGAGTCTAATATAGCAATGGTGCTTTCAACTCCTTTTTTTCTTTTATCACAAGCGTGGTTATTTGCTGTCATTAACACATCTATTCCTGCATTTTTTATTGCCGCTGCATATGCTGCAGGAGAACTAAATTGAGGGTAACCGGAATAAGGTTTTACCCCTAAAGTAACTTCTAAATTTCCAATAGCTATATCTGATTTTTTTAAAATTGGAGCAACATATTGAAAGCACTCATTATAATCGTATGTCTTTGTTTTTGAATTATATGCCGAATTAATTTGATCTTTATGCCCCATAAAATCGCCTACAAAAGTTAATACCAATCTATTTTTAGAAGGACTAAATTGTGCATTTAAATTTGTTAAACAAAAAACAAAAACGCTTAAAAAAATAACTGAGCTATAAATATGACGTTTTTTCATCCGACAAAGATAAATTTTTATAGGTAACAAGTGTAACACTCTTTATTTTATTCATGCAAAAACGCTATATAAAATCATTTTTTGTACCTATATTTGCAGTAATTTAGAATTAATCTATTTAAGTAAATGATAAAAGTTTCAGACATAGCAAAAAAAAAGATTATTGAATTAATGACCGATGACGGATTTAACCCTTCTAAAGATTTTGTTAGAGTTGGTGTTAAAAGCGGAGGTTGTTCCGGATTGTCTTATGATTTGAAATTTGACACAAAACACCTTGAAGGAGATAAAGTATTTGAAGACAACGGTATTAAAGTAATTGTAGATAAAAAAAGCTTTTTATACTTGGTTGGAACTACTTTAGAATATTCGGGGGGACTTAATGGTTCTGGGTTTATTTTTAACAACCCAAACGCACAACGCACTTGCGGATGTGGAGAGAGTTTTTCACTTTAATTATTTGAAATGAATAAATTTACAGAAGACGATTTAAAAAAAGAACTCGAAACAAAGGAGTACGAATACGGTTTTTATACCGATATTGAAGCAGATAAATTTCCTGTGGGTTTAAATGAAGATGTTGTTATTGCAATTTCTAAAAAAAAGAACGAACCTAAGTGGATGACTGATTGGCGGTTAGAAGCTTTTCGAATTTGGAAAGAAATGGAAGAGCCTGAATGGGCCAATATTAATTACAAAAAACCAGATTTTCAAAATATTAGCTACTACTCTGCACCAAAACAAAAACCAACATTAGATAGCTTAGATCAAGTTGATCCTGAATTATTAAAAACTTTCGAAAAGCTTGGCATCTCTATTGATGAACAAAAAAGATTATCAAATGTTGCTGTAGATGTGGTAATGGACTCCGTTTCTGTTGCAACCACGTTTAAAAAAACGTTAAATGAAAAAGGAATTATCTTTTGTCCAATATCAGAAGCTATTCAAAAGCATCCTGATTTGGTAAAAAAATACCTTGGGTCTATTGTACCTAAAACCGATAATTTTTATGCAGCACTTAATTCAGCCGTTTTTTCTGATGGCTCTTTTTGCTACATTCCTAAAGGCGTTACGTGCCCTATGGAATTATCAACCTATTTTAGAATTAATGAAGGAGGAACAGGACAATTTGAACGAACATTGGTTATTGCCGACAAAGGAAGCTATGTTAGCTATTTAGAAGGGTGTACTGCTCCTCAAAGAGACGAGAATCAGTTACACGCAGCCGTAGTAGAGTTAATTGCCTTAGATGATGCTGAAATTAAATATTCAACTGTTCAAAATTGGTTTCCCGGAGATGATAAAGGTAAAGGTGGCGTATTCAATTTTGTAACAAAAAGAGGATTGTGCGAAACCAATGCAAAAATTTCGTGGACTCAAGTTGAAACCGGAAGTGCAATAACTTGGAAATACCCAAGCTGTATCTTAAAAGGAGACAATGCTGTTGGAGAATTTTATTCCATCGCCGTTACAAACAATTACCAACAGGCCGATACCGGTACCAAAATGATTCATTTAGGAAACAATACCAAAAGTACCATTATTTCAAAAGGTGTTTCTGCCGGAAAATCACAAAATTCTTACAGAGGTCTCGTTCAAATTCATTCAAAAGCAAAAAATGCTAGAAATTTTTCTCAATGTGACTCGCTTTTGATGGGAAACGAATGTGGTGCACATACATTTCCTTACATTGAATGTAAAAATCAAACAGCTCAAATAGAACACGAAGCAACTACAAGTAAAATTGGAGAAGATCAGTTATTTTACTGCAACCAACGAGGTATAGACACTGAAAAAGCTATTGCTTTAATTGTAAACGGATTTAGTAAAGAAGTATTAAATAAATTACCTATGGAATTTGCTGTTGAAGCTCAAAAATTATTAGAAATAAGTTTAGAAGGATCTGTAGGATAAAAAAATAAGTAATGTTAGAAATTAAAAATTTACATGCCGGAATTGAAGGTAAAGATATCTTAAAAGGTATTAACTTAACCATTAATGCAGGCGAAGTACATGCAATTATGGGACCTAATGGTTCCGGAAAAAGTACGTTATCCTCTGTAATTGCCGGAAACGAAACCTATGAGGTTACCAAAGGCGATATTATACTAGATAACGAAAGTTTATTAGAAGTAGCTCCAGAAACAAGAGCACATAAAGGCGTGTTTTTATCATTTCAATACCCTGTAGAAATACCGGGAGTTACCACTACAAATTTTATTAAAACAGCCATCAACGAAAAAAGGAAAGCACAAGGATTGGAAGAATTACCAGCCAAAGATATGCTTAAACTTATAAGAGAAAAATCAACATTGTTAGAAATGGACAGAAAGTTTTTGTCACGTTCGCTAAATGAAGGTTTTTCTGGAGGTGAAAAAAAACGAAACGAAATTTTTCAAATGGCCATGTTAGAACCTAAATTGGCCATTTTAGATGAAACCGATTCTGGTCTTGATATTGATGCGTTAAAAATTGTAGCTAACGGGGTAAATAAATTAAAAAACAAAGATAATGCTGTAATTGTTATTACGCACTATCAACGTCTGCTAGAATACATTGTTCCAGACTATGTACACGTATTGTACAATGGTAAAATAGTTAAATCTGGAGGAAAAGAATTAGCGTTTGAATTAGAAGAAAAAGGATACGATTGGATAAAGAACTTATAATATGTCATTAAAAGAAAAATTAATATCCTCTTTTATAGCCCTAGAAAATAAAGGGAGCGTTGACCTAGATTCGAACATCCATAATATCAGAACTAAAGCTATAGAAGTTTTTGAACAAAAAGGATTTCCTACAAAAAAAGATGAGGAGTGGAAATATACTTCACTAAAATCTATCTTAAAACACAATTACAGTGTGTTTCCTTCTTCGGAAAATTCCGTTGAAGTTAATGATATTAAAAAATATTTTATACAAGGTATTGAAAGTTATAAAATTGTTTTTATAGATGGTGTTTACAGCTCCTTCTTATCTGAAACAACACATGATGGTTTTGATATTTGCTTGCTTTCTTCAGCAATAAAAAAAACAAAGCATAAAATAGTAACCGATTATTACTTTAATACCCTTGCCAATAAAAATGATAGTATTACAGCATTAAACACTGCTTTTACTACAGAAGGAACATATATTCATATTCCAAAAAACGTAATGGTTCCTAAACCAATTCAGCTAATGTATTTTTATACGGGAAAAGAAAATGAAGTAATGCTGCAGCCTAGAAACCTAATTATTGTTGGCGAAAATTCACATGTTCAAATAGTAGAACGACACCAATGTTTAACAAAAAAAGCAACGGTACTTACCAATGCTGTTACCGAAATTTTTGCTCATAAAAGAGCCATTGTTGATTGGTATAAAATCCAGAATGACACCGAAAATGCTTCGCTAATTGACAGCACTTTTGTGGAACAAAGAGAAAATAGTATTGTTTCTGTAAACACGTATTCTTTTGGTGGTAAACTAACTCGAAATAACCTAGAATTTCATCAAAAAGGAGAACACATTGTTTCTAACCTAAACGGAATTTCTGTCTTGAATAAAAAACAGCATGTAGATCATCATACACTTGTAAACCATATAGAGCCTAATTGCGAAAGCCATGAGCTGTATAAAGGAATTTACAACAATGCTTCTACCGGTGTGTTTAACGGAAAAGTTATTGTTAAAAAAGAGGCTCAAAAAACAAATGCATATCAGCAAAACAACTCTATTTTAATTGGAGATAAAGCTGCGGTAAATGCAAAACCTCAACTAGAAATTTTTGCCGATGATGTAAAATGTTCTCACGGATGTACCATTGGACAATTAGATGAAAGTGCATTGTTTTATATGCAACAAAGAGGAATTCCTAAAGCTGAAGCAAAAGCGTTACTATTATTTGCTTTTGCAAATGACGTAGTTGAAAAGATTAAAATTCCTGAATTAAAAACTACCATAACAAAATTAATAGCCGATAAACTTGGTGTTGAGCTAGGCTTTAATTTATAAAAAACAATCTTATTACAAATAAAAAACCGGAGATATACTCCGGTTTTTTGTTTTGGTTAATTGGTTATTGTACAACTAACTTTTTGGTTGTATTTGTTCCATTAGAAGTAGTAATATTTACAAAATATATTCCTTTTTCTAAATGTAATACCGATATGTTTTGTTCAAAAAGTTCATTCTCTACATTACGATAAGCAAATGACTTTATTACTTTTCCTTGAAGATTAACAATACTTACTTGAACATCTATTTTAGCATCTTCAATATCTATTTCGGTTCTTAATACCGTACTTGTAATCGCCGGATTTGGGTAAAATTCCATATCGTCTATTTCTCTAACTATTTCACGTGTTTCAGTAACTTTCATACTTCCTAAAGCTATTGTACTGTTTACACTATTGTATCTAGCTGCAGCACTAGTTGCTGTAACACTAACATTGTCAATATAAATCTCATCACCATTTGAACTGGCATCACACCTAAATCTAAATTGAGCATTTGTTGGAAAATTGTATTGTGTTGCAGGAATATTAACTGTAGCTGCTGTAAATTGATTGTTACTAAAGTCTGTCCCACTTACAAACGCTTTTACCGTTCTCCATGAAGTCCCATCAAAAAACTGAAGCCAAAAGTCTTCATTGGTTTCCATACTGTAACTGTAAAAGTTAAATTTAACTTCTAAATTACTATACGATGAAACATTGTAAGGACTTGATGTCATAGAAGAAGCTATTCCTGAATTATCTCTTATTCGAATTGAATAATTTCCGTCAAAAGATCTATACGAGTTAATTCTATAACAATCTCCACCTCCATCAGACCAACCATCCCATCCGGTTTCGAACGAATGAGTAAACAATACCGTTGTTGTACCTCCTGTGTTTCCACCTCCGGTATTTCCTCCGCCAGAAACAGTATGAGTTCCTAAACCATTAAAGGTATCTTTTGCAAAAGAATCCCATTCTCCCACTTTATCAAACGTTGTTGACGGACCTGTTACTGCCGATTTTCTACGTAAAGTAATATCCTTCGCAAAGTTTGCTGTTCCTCCATTAAAGGTTCCTATAATGTCTATTAAAACACCATTCTTAAACAATCCTACTGCATCGTTACCATTAAATGATAGTTCTGTTCCTGATGAGGTAGCATTTGCCACTCCTAAAATGGTAGCGCTAGCACTACTATTTGCTATCACATAAACAGTACCACTTGACAACTGTCCGCTTAACGCATAACCTGATGACCAAGAACCTGCTCCGTTTGATTGTTTTTTAATACTGTAAGAAGATAGATTTACTGCACTTCCTGTGAAATTAGCTATCTCTAACGCTTTATTGTATGAAGAACCTTCTACATACTCTGAAAAGAAAAGCTCTGTGCTTGTTCCACTTCCTCCGCCACCGGTACTTGCCGATGTTGTTACACTTAAAGCAGTACTGCTTGCTGAAGTATTTCCTGCTGCATCTTTAGATTTTACCGTAAATGAATAGGTTGTCGAAGCTGTTAATCCTGTTACTCCATAAGTAGTCGCTGTTGTAGATGCTAAAAATGCTCCATCTTTAAATACATCGTATCCTGTTACTCCTACATTATCTGTAGATGCTGTCCAGGTTAAATCGGTACTCGTTTGAGTCGTGTTAGATGAAGCTAAATTTGTAGGAACCGTTGGTGCTGTAGTGTCAACTGTTGTTACTGTAGCTGCACTACTCGCTGCAGAAGTATTTCCTGCTGCATCTTTTGCTGTTACTGTAAATGTATATGTGGTTGCAACTGTTAAACCTGTTACGTTATATGTAGTTGCTGTTGTAGATGCTAAAAATGTTCCGTTTTTAAATACATCATAACCTATTACTCCTACATTATCTGTAGATGCTGTCCAAGTAAGTGTTGCTGTTGTTTCTGAAACATTACTAGCTACTAAATTGGTTGGAGTGGTTGGGGCAGTAGTATCTCCACCTCCGGTATTTCCTCCGCCAGAAACAGTATGAGTTCCTAAACCATTAAAGGTATCTTTTGCAAAAGAATCCCATTCTCCCACTTTATCAAACGTTGTTGACGGACCTGTTACTGTCGATTTTCTACGTAAAGTAATATCCTTCGCAAAGTTTGCTGTTCCTCCATTAAAGGTTCCTATAATGTCTATTAAAACACCATTCTTAAACAATCCTACTGCATCGTTACCATTAAATGATAGTTCTGTTCCTGATGAGGTAGCATTTGCCACTCCTAAAATGGTAGCGCTAGCACTACTATTTGCTATCACATAAACAGTACCACTTGACAACTGTCCGCTTAACGCATAACCTGATGACCAAGAACCTGCTCCGTTTGATTGTTTTTTAATACTGTAAGAAGATAGATTTACTGCACTTCCTGTGAAATTAGCTATCTCTAACGCTTTATTGTATGAAGAACCTTCTACATACTCTGAAAAGAAAAGCTCTGTGCTTGTTCCACTTCCTCCGCCACCGGTACTTGCCGATGTTGTTACACTTAAAGCAGTACTGCTTGCTGAAGTATTTCCTGCTGCATCTTTAGATTTTACCGTAAATGAATAGGTTGTCGAAGCTGTTAATCCTGTTACTCCATAAGTAGTCGCTGTTGTAGATGCTAAAAATGCTCCATCTTTAAATACATCGTATCCTGTTACTCCTACATTATCTGTAGATGCTGTCCAGGTTAAATCGGTACTCGTTTGAGTCGTGTTAGATGAAGCTAAATTTGTAGGAACCGTTGGTGCTGTAGTGTCTCCACCGGCATTTCCTCCACCATTCCCAAACAAATCTTCTGCTTGAGGTCCTCCCCATATTTGAGTAGCAAAAGCAGGATTGTCTATAAAAGGATTTCTATTCCCTTGGGCAAAAGTGTTAGATGCATTGCCATGATATGCATTTCTATTTTTTTCTATTTGAGATACAGGATCTTCTGCATTCCATTGTAAAAACAAATCAATCATGGCATCAGGGGTTGCTGCTGAACTTCCTATACCTACATTGGTAGGTAAACATTGGTTTCCGTAACGTAAGTACATATACATCATCATTCTGGCTATATCACCTTTCCATTCGTCTCCAGGATACCATCCTCCATTAGAATTGCCGGCATTTCCACTTCCGGTTGCAAATTTTTTGCTACTTCGTTGAGAGTTAAAAGAAACATCTGCCGGTCGCAAATGATGAGCATCTGAACCTGGTCCTGAAGTTCCTAGGTTTGGTGTTCCAAGAGACTTTGCATAGGTGTGTTCTCTATTCCAATCAGTTCCTGCATTTCCACCATTGGCATTTTTACTTCTCGTTCTATCGGTAACATAATTCCCATCATTATCGTTATATCCATAAATTAAAATCACGTTACTTTGAGTAGCGTCATTAGGATCTAAATCGGTAATTTTTGAAGCGTCCCAAATTTGAGAATAGGACAAATACCTTGTGTGAGTGTTAATAATTTTTGTTGCTAATTCATTTTTTAAAGCCATTCCTGTAAGTGATAAGTTTACATCGTTGTAATACGAAGGAATTTGCGCTTGTAACCATACCGGTATAACCAGTAATAAAAATAAAGTAATTTTTTTCATTGGGGTTAAATTTTTTAGTTTAATTATTGTGAAGATAATATAACTGAATAATATATTAAAAACCGTTCGTCGAATTTATTTATATTTTTTTAACACCATTTTCTTATAACTAAAAAAGAGCTGTACGTATACAGCTCTTTTTTAATATGTTAAATAATTTTAATTATTGTTTAATAATTCCCGGGTTTACAATAATAAACTCTGTTCTTCTGTTTTGTTGATGTTGTTCTTCGGTACATTTAACACCATTTGAACATTCATTAACCAGTTGAGTTTCTCCGTATCCTCCTCCAAAGATTCGGTTTTTATCTATTCCGTTTTCAATAAGCCAATTCATCGTAGAAACTGCACGTTTGTTTGATAGTATCCAGTTGTAATTATCTGGAGCTCTACTATCGGTATGCGATCCTATTTGAACTACTAACCCTGGATATTTTTTCATGATATCAACTACACGTTGTAATTCAATTGCCGATTCTTTTGTAATATCATATTTATCTAATTCGAAATAAATAGGGTTGATATTAATCATCAAATGACCTCTAATGGTTACAAATTCTTCTTGTTCTAAAACAAGATTTACTGAAGATTCTGACCCATCTTTATCTGATGTCGCAACATCTCTAGCATCTTCTTTGTAATTTTCTTTAGTTCCTACAATTCTGTATGGAGTCTCACAATCAACATCAAAAACAAAAGTAGCATCGCTTCCAACAATAACACTTTCAACTTTTTCATCTCCTTTATATAACGAGACTAAAGTTCCTGGTAATAACGCACTGCTATTTTTATCACGTGTTACTCCTGAGATACTTTGAACACATTTAAAACTCAATGGTTTCAATTCTACAAAAGAATAAATGTCATCATCTCCCTTTCCTCCTTTTCTGTTTGAAGAAAAGTGTCCTGTATTTTTACCTTTTTGTTTTACAAAAGCAAAATCATCGCTGTCACTATTAATTGGTGCTCCTAAGTTTTGAGGCTCTAAAAATTTATCATTTTTACCCATTTTAGTAGCATATACATCTAAACCTCCTTTTGTATCGGCATATCCGTTAGAAGAAAAGTATAAAATACCATTTTCATCCATATAAGGGAACATCTCTTTTCTAGGTGTATTTACTTCAGGACCTAAGTTTTTAGGCTCTCCATAACTTCCGTCAGGTAAAATATCTACCACAAAAATATCTGTTGCACCTATAGAACCAGGCATGTCTGATACAAAGTACAATTTATCTTCAGCATCATTTAAAGCAGGGTGACCTGTTTGATAATTATCGCTGTTAAAAGGCATTGGAGTAATGTTTGTCCATTCTCCATCTTCACCAACTTGAGCGCGGTATAATTGAATAAGGTTCATTCCTGTTGAATCTTTTTTGAATTTTTTATTCAAATAATTATTACGCGAAAAGTAAACCGTTTTCAAATCTTTTGTAAACGTTACATTTGATTCGTGATATTTTGAATTAAGAACTTTTGAAAATCGTTCTACGTTTTCAATATCACCATCATCTGTCAAGGTTCCTTTATACAATTCCAAATAAGGTTGGTTGTTAATTAGCCAAACTCTTTTTCTAATGGACTTGTCTTTTCTTGCCGATGCAAATACAGCTATATTTTCTCCAAAATAAGCAACTCCGAAATCGGAATATTTTGTATTTGCCGAAGTATTTTTAATACTATATTTTTGTTCTTGCGCATTTAAAAATGCTGTGCAAAACAATATTATTATAAGTGTAATTTTTCTCATATTACTTATTTTTTTTATTAAAAGAATCTAGGACTCTTCAGGTTTCTTCTGTTAAAGTCAAACAACAATATTATTTCATGAGTTCCTGAATTGATGTAATCACCAAATTTTGTTGTTGTATAATCGTACGCATATCCTATTCTAAAGTCTTCATTCACATTAAACCCAACCATTCCACTAATAGAATCGTCAAATCTATGCGATAATCCTACTTCAAATTTTTCATCAATCAATAAATTTAAAGACAAATCTACAGAAACAGGAGCTCCTGAAGTTGCTTTTACCATTGTTGATGGTTTAAGTTTTAGCTTATCTGATAATTCAAACACATACCCTGATGTTAAAAAGTAGTGCATTTTTTCAGAAGCTGAACTAACCACCCCTCCATTTTTTTCAAGATGTCTTGTTTCTAAAAAATTAGGGGCAGACACACCTAAATAAAACTTGTTGGTATAGTAATAAATACCTGCTCCAAAATTAGGAGAGCTTTCGTGTATAGGTATGTTTAGTGGATCTGGATCTACAATTATTAATTCTCTAACATCTAAAAATGAAAATCCTCCTTTTAATCCAAAGGCTAATCGTCCTTCTTCAGATGTGTTAATTGTATAAGAAAAATCAACGTAAACATTATCTTCTTTTACCGGTCCTATTTCGTCGTGTATAACTGAAAGACCTAATCCTACTGCTTTTCCTACAGGTGAGTGTAATGAAAATGTAACTGTTTTTGGAGCTCCTTCAACTCCAACCCATTGTGTTCGTCCTAGTATACCAATACTTGTAATACCCTTAGAACCTGCATAGGCTGGGTTTATCACATTCATGTTATACATGTATTGTGTATAATGAGAATCTTGCTGTCCAAATACGGTTGTAATGGACATTAAGGTCAAAATTCCTAAAAGTAATTTAATTTGTTTCATAAATTTCATTTGTTTTTTTATTAGGAGAGCGTAAGGTTATACAACCAAACACTCTCCGTAAACCATGTTTTATCTTCTTAAATATATCCAACCTGTTTGAGGTTTTCTCTCATCATTATTAAAGTAAATTGTATAGAAATACGTACCTGTAGGTAAATCTCCATTTCCAAAGTTTACTTGTCCTTGAGAGGTTCCATCCCACCATTGTGGCATATAGTATGGATCTCCGTTATGTGTATATTCATAAACTTTATTTCCATATCTATTCACAATTTGCATACTAAAGTTTGGATATAAAACTCCTAAAAATTCTATTTCAAACAAATCGTTAATACCATCTCCATTAGGTGTAAACAATTCTGGAACTGTTAACAACACTATAGGGTCTGTTCTTACTTGAGCTTGATCATCTTCATAAATATCACCGTTTCCTGGTGTTGAATCTAAATCTAGTTCATTTGAAGCTGTTACTTCTGCTACATTATTCCATTCACCTATTGGCAATACAAATGCTGTAATTGTCAATGTTTCTGTAGCTCCATTAACAACGGTTCCCACATTCCAGATACCTGATGCACTATCATATGTTCCTGTTGTTGCGGTATAGCTTACAAATGTATATCCTGAAGGAATCATATCTGTAACTTGAACTCCTGTTGCATCACTTGGACCGTTGTTTGTCAAATTAATTGTAAAGTCAACATTTGTCTCAGCATATGGCTCAAGATTATCAACATCTTTCGTTAACTCTAAATCTGCAACCGGTATTGGAGTTGTTGAAGCACAACTGTTATTATTTGATAAATCTGGATCTATTTGACGTAAGTTAGTTACAACTGTACAGTTTGTGTAATCACCTGTAGCATTTACAATAACGTCTATTAATAAAACTTCCGTTTCACCGTTTAATATAGTACCAACGTTCCATACACCTGAAACTTCATTATAAGTACCTATTGTTGAACTATAATTTACAAATGTGTATCCTGTTGGTAAAATATCTTCAACAGTTACCTCTGTAGCATCTAATGGTCCATTATTAGTAAGTCTAATTTCAAATGTTATTTGATCTCCTACTAGAGGTGTAACATTGTTTGCTACTACTGATTTAACAATACTTAAATCTGCTTCATTTACTGGAATTGTTTCCGCACAATCGTAATCATCTTCTGTAGAAATACCATTGTTAGGCGTTGAATCAATATCAACTTCATTTGCTGCGGTAATTTCAGCACAGTTTACATAATCTCCTGCCTCAAGTACTGTTACATCAACAAGAAGAACTGCTGTGTTTCCAATTTCAATATTTCCAATATTCCATACACCTGTTACAGCGTCATACGTTCCTATAGTAGAACTATAGTTAACAAAGTCGTATCCTGAAGGTATTAAATCTGTAACTTGAACTCCTGTTGCATCTGTTGGTCCTTCATTATCAACTCTGATTTCGAAAGTAATAACATCTCCAACTAAAGGTGTTGTGTTATTATCTAATACCGTTTTTGTAAGACTTAAATCTATAACAGCAACCGGAATTATTGTAACACTACCAATGTTGTTAGCCATATTTGGATCAGATTGATCTGCGATAGCTGCAGTGGTTGTGTTTGTAATAACTTGACCAACCGTTCCTAAATCAACGGTAGCATCAATTGTCAAAGTAGCTGTAGCTCCATTTGCTAAGTTTCCTATTGTCCAAACTCCTGAACCATTATTAAACGACCCATCTACTGTTGAGTGGCTTAAATAAGTAACTCCAACAGGTAGATTATCTGTTATATTCACTCCTGTTGCATCACTTGGTCCGTTGTTAGTTACGGTAATAGTATATGTAATAGTATCTCCTTCATTTGGTGTTGCATTACTTACTGTTTTAACAGTTACTAAATCTGAACTTGTTACTGTAATACTCTCTGTAGCATC
>JALWTD010000020.1:0-71678 GCA_027082925.1 Flavobacteriaceae bacterium | reverse complement strand
TCGCAGCACTTGGTCCGTTGTTAGTTACGGTAATAGTATATGTAATAGTATCTCCTTCATTTGGTGTTGCATTACTTACTGTACTTGTTGTAACTAAATCTGAACTTGTTACTGTAATACTCTCTGTTAAATCATTTCCAATGTTTGAAAGGTCTGTTTCATTACCAGTAGCTGCTGTAGCCGTATTTGTAATGGTGTTTCCTCCTTGGTTTGCATCTACCGTAACATTAATAGTTAATACAGCTGAACTTCCGTTTGCTATATTACCTATATTCCAAACACCTCCGATATAACTATTTACAGATCCTCCTGTAGCAACATGGCTAACATAAGTAAGTCCTGCCGGTAAATTATCTTGCATTGATACTCCTGTAGCATCACTAGGTCCGTTATTAACTACCGTTAGCGTATAAACTACTGTATCTCCAATATTTGGTGTTAAATTATCCGCTTCTTTTGTTGTTACTAAGTCTGTAATAGCAACTGGAGCAACTGTAACCGTTGCTAAATCATCTTCAGCAGGATTTGTATTTCCTGGTATAGAATTAGGATCTGATTCAAATACCGCTACAACTTCCGCTGTATTATCATAAACACCTGAAGCGTTTACAGTTGCTGTTATGGTAAGTGTTTCACTTGTCACTCCTATATTTCCTACAGCCCAAGTACCTGTACTACTATTGTACGTTCCTACTGAAGCTGTGTGACTCACATAAGTAAATCCTGTAGGTAATAAATCTAAAACATCTACTCCTTGAGCACTGTTAGGTCCGATGTTTGTAAGTGTAATTGTAAATGTAACATTACTTCCTACATTAGGAGTAGCATTACTTACTGTATTCGTTATAGATAAATCGGCAACTCCCGGTGTTATTGTTAATTGTGCCGGTACCGAAGTTTGATCTCCATCACATACATAAGATGGTGTAGAGATAATTACTCTAAACATACTATCGTCTAAAGAAGTATCTAATACATTTACCGTCAATGTAGCAGTGGTTGTCCCACTGAAAACTCCAGTATCTGAAAGGTTAACCCATGGTCCTACACCGTTAGCTTGAATTTGCCACTGATAATTTTCAGGAGTTCCTAATCCAACAGCTAATGGAGTAACACTAAAGTTTACATTACCTAAGTTAGACACTGCTTGATTAACAGGTTGAGAAGTGATACCTAACACGGCTACACTTTGTTGTAAATAATCTGCCGCAGTATTTCCGCTTGCGCTATCTAAATTAACTGGTGCTGTATAAGGTGCTGCTATTACTGTTCCGTCAGGATTTACCTGAGCTACAGTAACCAACCCTCCGTAGGTTCCATCTGAATTTGTATCTACTAATGCACCGTAAGCCTCATTTGCATCAGGGCATCCATCTCCATCAGAATCTATATCAGATGAGTTTGGTATTAAGTCTCCATCAAAGTCAGCTGTAGTTTCAACAGCATCTAAAATACCATCGTTATCATCATCTAAATCGTTAATATTAGGAATTGTATCTCTATCTGTATCTTCTAGTACTGTAATAGTTACTGTACCTGTTGTACAATTTGACGGTAAAGCCGCCTCACATATTTGATATACTAGCGTATAAGTCCCAAAAGGAACAATTGGCAGTACATTAACTGCTCCTGTAGTTGTGTTAAGTGTAATTCCAGGGTGTGTAGAACTTACAAATGATAAGTTTACGTTTGATGTCGTTGCTGGAATTCCTGCAGGTACATTTGTATCTACAACTAAAACATCGTTTACTAAAACATTTGCTACGGCTGTAGATGGCAATGCCTCTACAACTGTTCCAGAATCTGCATTTGCTGTAATTACATTAGGCAATACTGTTAATGTAGCTGGATTTGAAATTTGATTAGCATCACACACATATGAAGGTGTAGATATTAAAACTCTATATCTATTTCCATCTAGTGCGTAATCTTGAACTGAAACTGATAAAGTAGCTGTTGTTACACCGCTATAATTACCTCCATTAGCTAGGTTATTCCAAGCCCCAATTCCATTTACTTGTTCCTGCCATTGATACAGCTCTGCTGTGCCTGTTCCTGTCGCTGAAGGCACAACCGTAAAATTTACGGTATTAATGGAAGAGGCCGACGTACTCGAAGGTTGTGTCGTTATACCTGTAACAGCAACACTGCTTTGCAAGTAGTCTACTGTTCCATTTCCATCTAAATCTACAGGGGCTACATAAGTGGCTCCTATTACAGTTCCATCAGGATTTACTTGAGCTGCAGTAATTACACCTCCGTAAGTTCCATCGCCATTGGTATCGGCAGTTGACGAACCATAAGCTTCGTTTGCATCAAAACATCCGTCTCCATCAGAATCGGTATCTAGAGAGTTTATAATTAAATCTCCATCTAAATCGCCTGATCCTTCAACGGTATCAAGAATACCATCGTTATCGTCATCTAAGTCCACAACATCTGCTATTCCATCCCCATCGTTATCTTGGGCAAATATTTCTCCGTTTGCAAAAATACTTCCAAACAGCATCAATACCACCAGTATGGATTGCTTGAAAGTTAATTTCGGAATTTTAAAAATTAAGTAATTGTTTTCCATATATCTATTTAATTTAATTTGATAATATTATTCTAAAGTTCTTATCAACTATTACTTTAAAGTTTTTAAAAAAGACTTCATAATATAATAGCAACAAAGACCGGATGACTTACTAAAATCAACGGTCTAAAAATTTTGTCTAAAAATTTAAAGGGGGTTACAAATATTCTTCCATAGGTTCTAATTTTAATTTATACTTATTTCTTTTTCACATTATATTTCTCATATAAATCTCCCTACCAACAACTATTGGAAAAATAAAAACATAAAAATATTTTTCTACTGCAGGGACTCAAAACGTGGGTTTGACAATTTTTATAAAAACTAGCTTCAGAATAATCGAGGGGGTTATTATTCTAATGAATCTAGCATATCTTGGGGTACCCAAAAATATGTAATAAATTTCATTTCACAAAATTTTATGAAATGATTCACATATCATCTTTTATTTAACAGTACATCAACTTATATAACATACTGATTATCTTTTATCTAAAACTTTTTAGTTTGTTACCTTTAAAATATCATCAATAGATTATATTTCATAAAATTTTGTGAAATAAATCATAGGTTGTCTTTTATTTTTAATAATAACTCTAATTTATAGACTTTAAAATATTGCTCAAGAACGCATCAAAATTAAAACTTGGAGATTCTGACAATCCCATTCGCACAATCACGATATCTTTCGACGGAATTATAAAAACCCTTTGTCCTTGATAACCATTACATGAAAATAAATCTTTTGGTACGTTTGCATATACTCCTCCGGCATTTAGCCAAAACTGAGCTCCGTATTGACCGTTAGAAGTATTAGTAGGTGTTACGGTATAGTCTATCCAAGATTCTTTTAAAATTTGCTCTCCATTCCAATTACCTTTATGAAGGTAAAGCAATCCAAATTTAGCCCAATCTCTAGCAGTAGCCCAACCATAAGAAGAACTCACATAATTTCCTTTTACATCTGTTTCTATTATCATAGAATTCATTCCTATTTTGTCTATCAATTCTGAATACCAAAAATCTAAATATTCTTGATGTGAGTTAAATTGGTTTCTAATAAACCCCGAAAGAAGGTTGGTTGTTCCCGAAGAATAATTCCAACTTTCATTAGGTTTACCTGCTAATGGTTTTTGAAGTTGTGTGTTAGACATATCTGCATCTAAAAATAACATTCTAGTTACATCAGACATTGTGTTATAGTTTTCATCCCACGCCAAACCACTATTCATTTGAAGAAGATTATTTAATGTAATTTTAGAACGTTCATCATTTTCCCATTCAGAGAACAAGTTAGATTGCTGCACTTTAATTCTTCCTTGTTTTTCTAAAATTCCAAGAATAGCATTGCTTATACTTTTAGTCATAGACCAACCTAACAACTTCGTGTCTTTTGTAAATCCTTCAGCATATTTTTCTGCAATAATATGATTCTTGTAAACAACTAAAACAGCTCTTGTCTTTTTTATTCCATTTTCTTGGCTGTCAAAAGCATTTTCAACAGCTTCTTTTAACTGCTTGTAATTTACGTTTGCAAATACAGTGTCTTTTTGAACCTCATCTCCATAAGGATAAGGCAAATTGTTTTGTTGTAGCTTTCTACGAGGTATTTGTTTTGCAATACGCTCTTCTGAAGCATTTTCTGGCAACAACACACATCCAATCCCTTTTTTATAAACCGCTTTGCGCTTTTTTAAACCAAATACCGTTGAAGTAACCGACTTTTTTTTAACATTAACTACGTTTTTTGCATAAAAAACCGGACTAAAATTATTATCTCCTTCTTCAACCGATTTTTGACTTCTCCCTGCTTCAAAAGTACAGGAACAAACATTTTTGGCTGAAAACCCTGTGATAATATTTAATCTTGGATAATTTGAATAAACAATATAAGTTATTGCAATAATAACAACTATGGCACTGTATTTAAGTATTTTTTTCATTGAAAATTTTGTTAAAGAAAGCTTAAAAGTAATATAATTTTTGACAGTTCAAAAAAATGTTTTACTTTTGTTAACCGTTTGGTTAAACTTTTTAGTTAAAAATGAGTAAAAAAAAAGATACTAATACTGAAGAATTAATTTTGAACGCTGCAAAACAAGTGTTTCAAAAGAAAGGTATGACAGGTGCTCGAATGCAAGAAATTGCTGATGAAGCAGGTATTAATAAAGCAATGCTTCACTATTACTACAGAAGCAAACAATTGCTTTTTGAGGCTGTTTTTAAAAGTGCTTTTTCACTTTTAGCACCTCAACTAAATAAAGTTATTAACGCAAAAACATCTCTCTTTGATAAAATTGAAAGTTTTACCAATAACTATATCTCGTTTATTATTACGCATCCGTATTTACCAAACTTTATTATACAAGAATTAAACAGAAACCCTGAATTTGCAAAAAAATTATTGGCTGAAAAACATTTCCCAAATATTGATAACTTTAAAGTTCAAGTTGAAGAACATATTGCAAACGGAATTATTAGACCTATTAAAGCAGAACAATTATTTTTTAACATCATGGCTTTAAATATTTTCCCGTTTGTAGCATCTCCTTTACTTAAAGGACTTACCAATGTAGATGATGAAACCTACAAAAAATTAATGTTAGAACGTAAAACCGAAGTAGCAGACTTTATTATAAATTCTATAAAAGTTATAAAATGAAAAAACTAAACACACTATTAATTTTTATACTAACGCTAAGTGCTTTTGGACAAGAAAAGCTAAGTTTAGACGAGTGTTATTCACTAGTTAATAAAAATTATCCTCTAGCAAAACAAAACGAAATGCTTGCTAGACAAAACACGCTAGATAAGGAGGTTATTAAAACAGGCTTATTACCTAAAATAGATTTTGATGCGCAAGCAACTTATCAATCAGATGTAATAGAATTACCTATTAGTTTACCTGACTTAACTATTGTGCCTCCTAACAAAGATCAATACAAAGCAACCATCTCTGTAAACCAATTAATTTACGGAGGCGGCTTAATTGATGCTACAACCAAAGTAAAAGATGCCACTTTAAAGGCGCAGCAAAAAAACATTGAGGTAAATCTATACCAGTTAAAGAAAAATATAAATCAACTCTATTTTTCAATTATACTTTTACAAGAGAAAAGAGCTTTACTCGATGCAAAAAAAGCACAACTTGAAACAAAGTTAAAAGAAGTAAAAGCCGGTATTGATTTTGGAGTATTACTACCAACATCTGACAAAGTTTTGGAAGCTGAGTTATTAAAAATAGCTCAACAATACACAGAGATTGACCAAAATAAAATTAGCTTAATAAAAACGCTTTCTTCTGTTATTGGGCAAGAAATCTCACCAAATGTACTTTTAGAAAACCCAACATTAACAACGTCTTTAGATGGGGAAATTAAACGACCAGAATTGGATTTGTTTAACCTTCAAAAACAACAAATTGAAGCTTCTGAACTTGTTGCTTCTAAAAAAAATGCACCAAAATTAATGGGATTTGCAACCGGAGGATATGGAAATCCGGGATTAAACATGCTTGACAATTCATTCCAAACCTATTATGTAGTTGGCTTAAAATTAAATTGGAACATTTTTGATTGGAAAGCCTCTAAAAAAGAAAAAAAATCACTTCAAATAAATAAAGAGATTATTGACAATCAACAAGAAATATTTAAGCTAAACACCAATATTGAGCTAAATCAACAACTTGCTGAAATAAATAAAATTGCTGCATTTATTGAATCTGATAAAAGTATTATTGAGCTGCGAAAAAAAATACTAAAATCTGCGGCTTCACAATTAAAAAATGGTGTTATAACCTCATCGGCATACATTACAGAACTAACAAACTTGTATGAAGCTGAGAACAACTTAAGCACTCACAAAATTGAATTACTATTAGCAAAAGCAAATTATAAAACAACTAAAGGAAATTAAACTTGTACATATGAAAATTACTAAAATAATATTAGGGTCACTATTAATTGCAAGCTTTTTAACATCTTGTAATAACAACAACGATAAAGCAGACGGATACGGGAATTTTGAAGCTACAGAAACCACAATCTCTGCTGAAAGCAATGGTAAATTAATCCAATTTACCATTGAAGAAGGACAAACACTTAAAGAAGGTGCCATTGTAGGCTTAATTGATACCATTCAACTTTCTCTTAAAAAAGAACAACTCGTTGCTGCTAAAAATGGTATTAGTGCTAAATCTAGAAACGTACTATCACAAATTAATGTTTTAAAAGCACAATTAAACACGGCTGAGATTTCTAAAAATAGAATTGAAAATTTATTAAAATCCAATGCCGGAACTCAAAAACAATTAGACGATATTAACGGACAAATTGACGTAATTAAACAACAAATAAAAAGCGTAGAAACACAAAATGCGCCTATTATTAACGAAATAAAAAGTATTAATGCTCAAATAAAACAACTTGAAGATCAAATTCAAAAAAGCATTATTACAAATCCGGTAAACGGAACTGTTTTAGTAAAATATGCCGAGCCAAATGAAATTACATCTTTTGGAAGACCTCTGTATAAAATTGCCGATTTAAACATTATGGAGCTACGTGTATATGTTAGTGAAACACAATTAGCTTCTATTAAAATTGGTCAAAATGTAACCGTAAAAATAGATGCCGGAGACACCATGAAAGATTATAACGGAACCATTACTTGGGTGGCTTCTGAAGCTGAGTTTACCCCAAAAATCATACAAACAAAAGAAGAACGTGTAAATATGGTTTACGCTGTAAAAATTAATGTAAAAAACGATGGTAACCTAAAAATAGGTATGCCGGCAGAAATGTGGATTTCAACTAACAAAAACTAATATTTATACCTATGAAAACAATTATTAAAACAACACTTATTGCGCTTATAGCAATTACCGTTATTTCTTGTGGTAACAAAACAGAAAAAAAAGAAACACCTTCTAAAAAAACAGAACAACAAGAAACTCACCAACATAAAAGTGAGCAAGTAATTCAGCTAAATGGAGGAAACCCTTGGAATGCAAATATAGAAACAACACAAGGTATCGAAAATATGAAGAAGTTAATGAATGACTTTTCAGACACTGAAAATACCGAAGCCTACTTACTACTTAAAAGCAATCTAGAAAAAGAATTTGGCACCATTATATCAGAATGTACTATGGAAGGAGAATCTCATAACCAACTACATAATTATCTAGTTCCTATGAGAGAGCTTTTTAAAGATTTAGCCTCAAAAGATCTTCAAAAATGTAAAGAAACTTACGCTAAATTAAATCAACATTTGGCTGAATATTCAACCTATTTTAAGTAAACCGTATTTAAGTTTTATAAAATGAGTATTTCACTACAACATATTAGCAAATCTTTTAAAGACGTAACCGCTGTAAAGGATATCTCTTTTGAAGTAAAGGAAGGTGAGTTGTTTGGGTTAATAGGACCTGACGGCGCAGGTAAAACCACTATTTTTAGAATATTAACCACGCTTCTCTTGGCCGATGAAGGCACTGCAACCGTTGCTAATTTTGATGTACTTGAAAATTACAAAGACATTAGAGATAATGTAGGTTATATGCCGGGTAGATTTTCTTTATATCAAGACCTAACCGTAGAAGAAAACTTAACTTTTTTTGCAACCATTTTTGGAACAACAATAGAAGAAAATTACGACTTAATAAAGGATATTTACATTCAAATAGAACCTTTTAAAAATAGAAGAGCCGGTGATTTATCGGGAGGTATGAAACAAAAATTAGCTTTAAGCTGTGCTTTAATTCACAAACCTAAAGTATTGTTTTTAGACGAACCAACAACAGGTGTAGATCCCGTTTCCAGAAAAGAATTTTGGGAAATGTTAAAACGACTCCAACAAAAAGGAATTACTATTTTGGTATCAACTCCTTATATGGATGAAGCTGCACTCTGTGATAGAATTGCGCTCATTCAAGATGGTAAAATTTTACAAATAGATGCACCAAAAGAAATTGTAAAACACTATCCAAAAAGCATCTATAACGTAAGTGCTAATAATATGTATAAACTTATAGAAAGTTTAAATGAGTATCAACACAGTTACAGCGTTTACCCATTTGGAGAATTTATACATTATACAGATAAGCGTACTAATTTCAATCCGGAAGATTTACGAAAATATCTTGAAGATAAAGGATTAAAAAATATCATAATAGAACCAACAGAAGCAACCATAGAAGACACTTTTATGGAACTCGCAAAATAAGGGCTACTTAGATGAAAGAAAAAAATGTGATACAGGTTAAAGATCTCACCAAAAAATTTGGTGATTTTACTGCCGTAAACAAAATTACCTTTGAAGTAAAACAAGGAGAAATATTTGGTTTTTTAGGTGCTAACGGTGCAGGAAAAACAACAGCAATGAAAATGCTTATTGGCATCTCTAAACCAACCTCAGGTGAAGCAACTGTAGCTAATTTTGATGTGTACACTCATCCTGAAGACATCAAAAAAAACATTGGCTATATGAGTCAAAAATTTGCTTTATACGATGATTTAACGGTACGAGAAAACATTACGTTTTTTGGAGGAATATACGGCCTCTCAAAAACAAAAATTAAAGAAAAAGCCGAAGCATTAATCAGCGAATTAAACCTACAAGAAGTAGCTAACGAATTGGTAGGCTCTTTACCATTGGGGTGGAAACAAAAAATTGCATTTTCCGTAGCGCTACTCCACGATCCTAAAGTGGTGTTTTTAGATGAACCTACCGGAGGAGTTGACCCTATTACCAGACGACAGTTTTGGGAAATGATTTATAAAAACGCACACAACGGAACTACCATTTTTGTTACCACACATTATATGGATGAAGCCGAATATTGCGATAGAGTTTCTATTATGGTAAACGGTAAAATTGAGGCTTTAGACACTCCTAAAAAGCTAAAGGAACAATTTAATGTTGAAAACATGAATGACGTATTTTTAAAACTAGCCAGAGGATGAAACGATTTATTGGATTCATAAGAAAAGAGTTTTACCATATCTTTAGAGATACACGGTCTTTGTTTATTCTATTTGGAATGCCTATTGCGCAAGTAATGCTATTTGGATTTGCCATTACAAATGAAATTAACAATGTAGATATTGCGGTATTTGATAAATCTAAAGATGCTACAACTCAAGAAATTATTAATAAAATAGCTTCTTCAAAGTACTTTAGTAATAAACAATTTATTACCAACGAAGCCGAAATCGAATCGGTTTTTAAAAAAGGAAAAATTAAAGCTGTACTTGTCTTTGAAAAAGATTTTAGTCAAAAATTAATTAAAGAAAGTGTGGCCGATGTGCAAATAATTACAGATGCTACCGACCCTAACACTGCAAATACCGTAAACAACTATATCAGTTCTATTTTACAAAAATACGGGCAAGAAATTAATAAAGACATTAAAACACCCTATAAAATTATACCAGAATCTCGTATGGTTTATAACCCCGAGTTAAAAAGTGTTTTTATGTTTGTTCCTGGGGTAATGACCGTTATTTTAATGCTTGTTTCAGCTATGATGACTTCCATCTCAATAACCAGAGAAAAAGAAATGGGAACAATGGAAATTTTATTAGTTTCTCCAATAAAACCCTTTCAAGTTATTATTGGTAAAGTTTTTCCATACATATTCTTATCTATTATAAATGCCGTTGTAATTATTTTACTAAGCATTTTTATATTTAAAATGCCTATTGAAGGAAGTTTATTTTTGCTAGGGTTTGAAAGCATCTTGTTTATTATAAATGCGCTATCGCTAGGTATTTTAATTTCAACCATGTCATCTACACAGCAAACAGCTATGATGATTTCTCTTATGGGGTTAATGCTCCCTGTAATACTATTATCTGGATTTATTTTCCCTATTGCAAGTATGCCTATGCCTCTTCAAGTTATTAGCCATATAATTCCTGCAAAATGGTTTATAATTATTTTAAAAGCAATTATGTTAAAAGGTGTTGGGCTAAGCTACATTTGGAAAGAAACATTAATTATACTTGGCATGACAATATTTTACATCACACTAAGTGTTAAGAAGTATAAAATTAGACTAGAATAATGAAAACGATATTATATATTATACAAAAAGAGTTTAAGCAAATTTTCAGAAATAAAGGAATGCTTCCAATTATTTTTGTATTGCCTTTATTGCAGTTAGTTATTTTATCTAATGCCGCAACTTTTGAAATTCAGAATATAAAATTCTCATATATTGACAACGATAAAACTTCATTATCAAGAGAATTAATAGATAAGTTTAATGCCTCTACCTATTTTAATGTTTTAACTAATTTTTCTTCTGAAAAAGAAGCTACTTCTGCTATGCTGCAAGGAGATGTAGATGTTATACTGGAAATACCTCAATATTTTGAACGTGATTTACTAAAAGACAAAAAAACAAACTTATCTGTAATTATAAACGCTATTGATGGAGCTACTGCAGGGGTAGAAAATGTTTACATCAATCAAATAGTTCAAGATTTTAATAAAAAGGCTCAAGTAAGTCTATTTCAACCCGAAGATTTAAAATTTCTTCCTAAAAACATTGCCAGCATCCCTTCGTTTTGGTACAACAAAACGCTTAACTATAAAACTTTTATGGTACCGGGTATCTTGGTATTACTTGTTACTATGATTACCTTATTCTTATCGGGAATGAACATTGTTAGGGAAAAAGAAATAGGCACTTTAGAGCAAATGAACGTAACTCCTATAAAAAAACACCAATTTATTATTGGAAAACTATTCCCTTTTTGGATAATTGGTTTTGCTTTGCTTACTATAGGTTTAATTATTTCAAAAGTAATTTTTAACACACCTATTGTAGGAAGCCTTGGGCTCATTTATTTTTATACTGCATTTTACCTATTGGTAATTTTAGGAATGGGATTGTTTATCTCAAACTTTACAGATACCCAACAACAAGCTATGTTTATTGCTTGGTTTTTTGTGGTTATTTTTATTTTAATGAGCGGACTCTTTACGCCTATTGAAAGTATGCCGCAATGGGCTCAATACTTAACCGAATTTAATCCTGTAAAATACTTTGTAGAAGTCATGCGAATGGTGATGTTAAAAGGTGCAGGGATTGCTGAAATTACACCGTTATTTCTCAAAACTATTTTTTACGCACTAGTCATGAACGCCTTGGCTGTTTGGAGCTATAAAAAAACAAACTAAAAAACCCTTACAAAATGAAAAACCTACTAAAATACACTGCAACTTTAGCTTTAGTTGCATTTGCACTACTAACACTGTTTTTAAGCAGTTCCATCATTTTTGATTGGTTTGGTATTAGAGCCCAAGAAGGAAATTACGTACTTATTGTAGTATGGGCAAACTTTATAAGTAGCATTATTTATCTTTTTGCCGCTTACGGATTTATCACTTTAAAAAAGTGGACTGTAAAACTATTAATAACCTCTCTTGGTTTACTTGTACTTGCTGCTATCGGATTTATTATTCACATAAACACCGGCGGATTATATGAACCCAAAACAGTTGGAGCACTTTTATTTAGAATGACTGTTACACTTATTTTCACATTTTTAGCTTATTTAACAACATTAAAATGGAACAAATAATCAAAAAAATAGTTGTACTAGTAATCTTTTTATCGCTTATTTCATTTGGTAAAAAAGAAACCCAAAACATGTATTCTTTAACTGTAAAAGTAAAACACTTAAGAAATGCCAAAGGAGTTGTTCAGTTTGCCATTTATAATAAAGAAGGCTCTATTCCCGATGAAAAATATAAAAGGTATTACTTAAAAAATACCGCTTCAATAAGTGGCGACTCTTCAAGCTTTACCTTTAAAAATCTTCCTGAAGGAACATACGCTATTAATATTCTCCATGACGAAAATGAAAACGGTAAAATAGACAAAGGATTTATTCTTCCAAAAGAAGGTATTGGTTTTTCTAATTACGAATCTATTGGTATGAAGAATCGTCCAAAATTTTCTAAGGCAAGTTTTATATTAAACACTGATACTGAAAAAGAAATAAAAGTGATTTATTTCTAATTTTACGAAATCTAACATATGAAAAAGGCACTTTACATCCTATTTGGTTTTTCTTTTTTAATAACTAGCAGTTATTCTCAAAGTTTTAAAAAAGATACTTTAGGGTTAAACCTTACTAAAATTGCTTTGGCAAATCAAAGTGATAGCTACGTAACTTTTCCGCTTGATATTGGTAATATTGCGCCGCTTATGTTTGAAGCCAATATTAGTCCAAGTTTTGTAATTAGAGAACGTAAAGACGCTAGACTAATGGCGGTATTAACTTCTCAAATTATTATACGAATGTATAATGAATATTCGTATCCTGTTCGAACACCCAGTTATATGCCGCAACTTTCATTTTACTATCTAACAGGAGATAAAAAGTCTGCAAACCACATTACTGTTTTTGGACGAGTTGCACATCACTCTAACGGCCAAAACGGTGATTTTTTTAATGAAGATGGAACCGTAAACTTATTAAGTGGAAACTTTGCAACCAACTATATGGAATTAGGTCTTATTCGCACTTCATATAGCAAAATACGCAATGCTGTTAAATTTTATAAAACCTCTCTTGAAATGCATCCAAAAAGTTGGATGCTTAGCGAACTACACGGAAAATATAGCGGTCTTAGATGGCACAACACATTTCATGCTTTTAAACTTCCGTTAACCGGTTCAAGTACTACTAAAAAACCTCATTTTTCATTAAAGGTAGAAACCACGTGGATGTTTGACGCTATAAATAATTGGGATACGTTTAGCTTAAACCGATTAAATGCTGGCCTTACTTTTTATTATCATCCAAAATTTTTAGAAGATATCGGATTTTTTGTTCAATTTTACCACGGAACCGATTATTACAATATTTATTTTCAAAATAAGCTAGATGTAATACGTTTTGGGTTAATGACAGAAATATTACGCTTTTAAAAAAAGACATTATGGATAACAATATCATTAATATTAAAAAGGCTTCTGGAGAATTAGAACCTTTTTCTTTTCAAAAATTAAGAGACTCTTTACAAAGAAGTGGCGCTTCTTTAAAAGAAATAGATAAAGTTATTGAATACATTAAACCTAAATTGTACGATGGTATTACCACCAAAGAAATTTATAGCCGTGCCTTTTCTATTCTAAAAAAATACAACAAATTACACGCTTCAAAATTTAGCTTAAAAAAAGCCATATTCGATTTAGGCCCAACAGGTTATCCGTTTGAAAGACTTGTTGGAGCACTTTTAAAACAAAAAGGGTTTAAAACAAAAGTAGGGGTTATTTTACCCGGAAAATGTGTAACTCATGAAATTGATGTATTGGCCGAAAAAAATAATTTCACGTATGCCATTGAATGTAAATTTCATTTAAAGCCTAACTACGCTAACAATGTAAAAATTCCGCTATATATAAACTCTCGCTTTTTAGACATTCAAGAGCAATGGAATAAAAATCCAGAGAAAAAATCTGTTTTAAAACAAGGGTGGATTGTTACAAATACTAAGTTTACCGAAGATGCTATCAATTATGCAAAGTGTGCCGGACTCTCTTTATTGAGTTGGGATTACCCAAAAAACAACGGTATAAAAAACAATATTGATAAATACGGCTTGTATCCTATAACCGTATTAACAACGCTTACAAAAAGAGAAAAAAACTTACTTATTGAAAATGATGTTATTTTAACAAAAGAACTGCTAGAAGCATCTCTTATTTTAAATAAACTTGGATTTCCTGAAACTAAAATTAGAAAAGTACTCACTGAAGTAAGAGATCTTTGCGAATTAAATTAAGACCTGTTACCCTCCTATTTTTTTTAAAAAAGCCTCTTTGTAATTTTGTCCAATAGGTATTCTAACGCCATCTATAAGTATTCTGTTTCGTTGTACCGAATGAATGTACTTTAATGAAACTATATAAGACCTGTGTACTCTTACAAAAGTGTTTTTAGGTAGTTTATCTTCAATTTTTTTAAAATTACTTAACGTTAAAATAGGTTTGTGCGATGTTGAAAATATTTTTATATAATCTTTCAGCCCTTCAAAATATTTAATATCTGAAAAATTTAATTTTATATTCTCGTAATCCGACTTTACAAAAATAAAATCGGGACTATTGCTATTATCGGTATTTTCAACAGGTGTAGCATCTTCTTTTTTTAGCAAAAAAAGTTCTTGAGCTCTGTTAACTGCTTTTAAAAAGCGATGAAATGGTATTGGTTTTACCAAATAGTCTACTGCATTTAAATTAAACCCTTCAACAGCATAATGAGAGTAAGCCGTTGTAAAAATAAATAACGGTTTTACATCTAACGATTTAATAAACTCAATACCTGAAAAATCGGGCATTTCAATATCAGAAAAAATTAAATCTACCTCTGTTTTTTGAAGAACCGTTGTAGCTTCAATGGCATTGGAACATACCGCTACTAAATCTAGTGTTGGAACTTTAGATACAAAATCTTCCAACAATTCAATAGCCAAAGGCTCATCATCTATAATTAAACATCTCATGATTTTTTTAATTTAAGTACCAATTGAACCTTAAATAAGTTTTCTGAAGCTTCTATTTTTAGCGTGTGTGATTTTGGGTACAACAAACTTAAACGGTTTTTAATATTTTGAATTCCAATTCCTGAATTTGAATCGCTTTTTTCATTAATTGAAACGTAATTACTTACATTTAAAGTTAATAAATTTTCATCAACTTCAATTTTAATATTAATATTTGTTTTCCCTGTATAATCGGTTCCGTATTTAAAGGCATTTTCTATAAAGGAAATAAGAAGTAGCGGTTCTATATTTTTATCTAAATTTCCATGAACATTAAACCGTACTCCACTAGAATCTTTTAACCTTAGGGTTTGAAGTGAAATGTAATTTTTAATATAATCTATTTCCTTTTGCAAAGGGACAAACTCTTTATCTGCTTCGTAAATCATATACCTCATCAATTCGGAAAGTGTAACAATAGCATCGGTCGTTTTATCTGATTTTTTATTCGCTAAAGAATAAATGCTATTGAGTGAATTAAATAAAAAGTGAGGGTTTAATTGTGCTTTTAAAAAGGATAACTCTGCAGTAATTTTATGTGTTTCTACTAATGTTTTAATTTTTTCATTTCTGTACCATTCAAAAACTAGTTTTATACTTGCACTTACTGCAAATAATAAAAAGGTAACCAAGCCTTGTATTGGTGCTTTAAATTTTTCGCTAACAGACTCAATAGTTACATTTTTAGTGCGTAATCCAATAATTTCGTTCCCTATTTCATGGGTTTGGTTAAATTGGTTTAGTGATGGAATTATATTTTGACTTATATAAACTGAAAAAGCAATAATTAGTGCCGAAATAATAACGTATAAAATTATCTTTTTATTTAACAACAGTTTTGGAACCAATATACTGTAGTTTATATAAAAAAGAACAATGTTAAATGACATTCTGTAAATAAAGTCATGGTTGTTTGGAAGTGCGTTAAACCGGTTGTAAAAAGTTATTAAACTAATTAAAAGAACAACCATCCAACTAAGAATGTGGATGACAAAAGAAGGTATATTTTTAAAATTTATTTTCAATTGTTGGTGTTACTATAAACAAAGTTAGCAAATACGGGTTTAACATACGTAATTATTCTCTTTATTTAATAGTCTTTTTATACTTTAATGATATTAGATTGGGAATTAGAAGTTGTTACTTCTAATTCCCAATCGGTCATCAATTATTAAATCAAGCAAACTATATGTATTTAATCATTTTCTTCAACTATTTCATCTGGTCTGTATTCCCAAATATCATCAAAATAATAACTTCCACTTCTTCCCATTAAAACAAATGCTTTATTGGCAAACACAAAAGCTGAAGCATCTTGACGAGCTGTTCCTTCAAAACTAGGTTGTTCTTCCCACACATCGGTTAAAGGATCGTATTCCCAGTTTTCGGTGGTTAAGCTTCCTGCTACACCTGTTACAAAATATCCTTTCCCATTTAAAGAAAAAGAAACGCCACTACTAAAAAGAATTGAGTAATCTTCGTCTTCATCATCTAAATCTTTTAAACGTGTCCATACTTCTGTATTTCCATCAAAAGCATAAAAGTCATTTTCATACGCTCCATTGTGTATTCCTGAGCCAAGATAAGCGGTGTCACCAATAACAAATACGGTAGCATCTTTACGTTTTTCTCCTCCAAAACCAACAGAAAGCTCCCAAGTATCTGTTACATCATCGTATTTCCAAAAATCTTTTAACTCACTTCCGTCATATCCTGTACCAATGTATCCTTTTCCTGATACAGAAAAGCCTACTGCACCGTAACGAGCTGTTCCTCCAAAATCTGCTTTTTGAGTCCATTGATCCAATACCGGATCATATTGCCAAAAATCTTTTAATTCGTTATTTCCGTCATATCCTGTACCAATATATCCTTTTCCATTTAGTGTAAATCCAACAGCCCCACTTCTTGGAATTCCGGGGAAATCTGCTTTTTGTATCCAATAATTTCCTTCTGAGTTATACTCCCAGGTATCAAACAAATAATCATCTCCATCGTATCCTGTAACTAAATATCCTTTATCTCCTATAACAAAACTCACCGCATTTCCTCGGGCGTATCCGTCAAAAGTTGAACTTTCAACCCAGTTTCCGTAATCATCTCCATCATCTGATGAACAACCTGCAAAAGCTACAATTATAAACAGTGTAAAAACTTTTAAGTACATTTTTTTTAAATTCATATTCTTCTATTTTAATTTTTCTTGTTTTTTAAATTATATTTTATGTTTACTCCTATGAAAAAATTGTTTTCAATATCAAATTCATATACCGAATTATTGTTGTTTAATAAGTCATATGCGGCATAAAGCTGGTATCCTAAATCAACAGATATTTTCCAATAGTTATCTATTTTATGTAAATAGTTAAGTCCAGATACTACCGTTTTATACCTCGCTTTTTCGGCTTTAATTAATGCTTCTCCAAGCGATATGCTATTAGTTAAATTGGCGTAAAACCCTTTTGGTTTTATATACATATCTACCTTATCATGCTTAGATAATTTATATTCTAATTTGGTAACAGGCATTCCTATGGTATAGGAAAATCTATTTGTTATTTGGTTAGAATAACTTATTACAGGTATTGGCGTTTTCATACCAAAGGCTGTGTTATACACCAATCCTAAACGTAATTTGCTTGCTTTATTTGTTTTTATAAAAACCAAGCTCCCGTTAAAAAAAACATCGTCAAATGATAAGCCTGAATCAAAGTTTGAAGATATTGTTGGTGCTATTTGAAGTTTTAATTTCCAA
Source organism: Flavobacteriaceae bacterium (assembly GCA_027082925.1). GTDB lineage: Bacteria > Bacteroidota > Bacteroidia > Flavobacteriales > Flavobacteriaceae > Lutibacter. The sequence goes on along the minus strand of JALWTD010000020.1, from coordinate 53,781 downwards.
TCATTTTTTATATTCTTCAAAAAACCTAACGAATATTTTATGGTTGTAAAATCTTCAATATTTGAAGTGCCAAAAGCGTATTCAGAATTGTAATTAATACTATTTTTTGAATAATAAATGCCTTGTGTTAGCAATCCATTTTTTAATTTTAAAGGGAAATTAACTTTTATATTTGCTTGGCTTAACCCTAAAGAATTTGAACTGTTAAGTGTCGTATTAAAATCGGCACCAAACACTTCAAAACTTTGAGCATTCCCTATAAAAGAGCTTCCAAATAATAGTATAATTAAGCTAAAACGCATACTTCAAATTTCATTATTGAATTCAAAAATATTTAATTAAAAGCGGTGCTAAATAGTAAAATAGACTAGTATTTCATTTTTATCTATATATCGTAAAATTGTATCTACAAAACACTAAAACGATTGATTATTAGCTATTTAACATTGTTTTAACAGTTTTGTAGATACATTTCAAAAGCTCATCTATTTTATTGTTTGTAAAAATTTTGTTTAAAATACATTTACACAAAAAACAATCAATGAGAAACAGTTTTATACTACTTTGCGTAGGCTTTATTACATTTATTTCGTGTAACGATGATTTAAAAACATACCCTGTTGGAGAAGATTTTGTAGATAGCAATATTTCTGTTGCAGTAATTGATACTTTTTCGCTAAAATGCGGAACCTTTATGTTAGATTCCATAGCAACATCTAACTCAGGGCGTATTTTATTGGGAAGTATTGTTGATGGTGATTTTGGAAGAATAACTTCTCAAAGCTACCTTAGGCTGCAAAACACACTTTTTGATATTGATCCTAATGCTAGATATGATTCTATAGGATTTGTATTAAACTACGATACGTATTACTACGGTGACACAACTGCTGCTCAAACCTATAAAATTCACAGGGTACGAAGAATTATTGAACCTAGCGAAGGACTTAGTTTATACAACACAACTTCTTTTCCGTACGACGAAGAAATATTGGGAGAAATTACCTTTACCCCAAAGCCTAACAAAGAAAGTGACTCTCTTTACATACCACTCAATTATAACTTAGGTGAAGATATTTTTAATAAACTAAAAAATAACGACATTAATAACTTTGATGATTTTGAGCAATATTTTAATGGTGTTACCATTGTTCCTGACACTACAACAAATAGCCATATTTTAGGATTTTTATTCAGTAATTATACCAGCAACAAAAACTCTAGCATGCGTATTTATTACACCATTAGTGATGATGATAATGAAGATAACGACTATTTTATCGATTTTAATATTGTTCCAGAACAACAATTTAATCACATTGAAAGTGAACGCTCAAACACCGTATTAGAAGGCTTAGATACTTATGAAACCACCATATCAAGCGACCTTACAAATAATTTAATATACGCGCAAGGAGGTACCGGAATATCGGCTAGAGTTGAAATTCCTTATTTAGAAAATTTAAACAAGTTAGCCGAAAACGGAACTGTTTTAGACGGGAAGTTATTGTTCTACCCTCTTAAAGGTAGTTATAACGATGACTATCCTTTAAAAGAATCGTTAACCGTATATGTTGTAGATCATAAAAACAGAATTATTAAAGAGCTTGGACAAGCATTTTTAACAAACGACGAAAACAATGAGTTTGATGAAAAAACGTATTACACCATTGATTTAAGTTTGTATATAGAAGAAATACTAAATGCCACATATACCTTAAACTACGCACTCATGCTTCAGTTTTCAGATTATAAAAATACCGTAGACAGAATTCTTATTGAAGATGGCAATGCTGGAGATTTTAAAATGAAACTGTTTGTTAGTTATTTAACCTATTAAAAAAACACAATGTTTAAAAAATTTATACTAAGTATTCCCTTTTTAGTTTCTGCCGTTTTGTTAGGCCAAAATGACACGAGTTCTCCCTATTCATTATATGGGTTAGGGGTTGAAAATAAAACTTCATTTGGTGGGTTTACAGCAATGGGAAACTCAGGTGTAGGGCAAATAGAAGCTTATCAAATTAACAACTTAAATCCTGCAAACTTAGCCAATATTCCTCTAAAATCTTTCTTGTATGAAGTTGGTGTAAACGGTACCTACTCTACTATAAAAACAAGTGATTTAAGCCAAAATACTACCGATTTTAATTTTTCTCACTTGGCTTTTGCCTTTCCTGTAATTAAAAATTGGGGGATGAGCATTGGATTGGTTCCTTACAGTAAAGTTGGATACGATATAGATATTGAAAATCCAATTGAAGGTTCTACAAGCACCTTTACCACAAGTATTATTGGTTCTGGCGGATTGAGTAAATTGTATTGGGGAAACGGACTTAAAATTCATAAAAATATATCTCTTGGACTAGAGTTGTCTTTTTTGTTCGGAACTATTGATCAAGAAAGTTGGGTGTTTACAAATCCAAATGTAAATATTATTGATCGAAACTACTATAGCGGAGCAAAACTAAAAACAGGTATTCATATTACAATGCCTAACATTGCAAACGTTAAAACCACTTTTGGAGGAACTATTGAAATTCCAACCAGTTTAAGCGGTACTCAAAACAGGGTTGTATACAAATCAAACGGAATTCTTGTTGAAGAAGACGAAAACACCCTCAATAACTTTGAGCTTCCCTTGGCCATTACCATAGGAATGTCAAATAAAATAAATAAACATCTAACAACAAATTTTGATTATAAGAAACTTTGGTGGGAAAATACAAATCAGTACGATAACGCCGGAACTTACACAAATCAAAGTATTTATGCTTTAGGAGTGTCTTATATTCCCTCAAAAGGATACGGTTTTTCCAGTTTAATCAAATATAGATTAGGTATTAATTACAATACCGGATTTTTAAACATAAGTGACCAAAAAATTGACAGTTATAGCTTTTCTGCAGGAGTAGGTATTCCTATATCAAAATTAAATGCTTCAAGCCTTAATATTTCTTATTCAATAGGAAAAGAAGGAACTATTTCAAACAATTTAATAGAAGAAAATTTCCATAAATTAACCTTAAATCTCAGTTTGGTTGGTAAATGGTTTCAAAAACAGAAAATATTTTAAAATATCTAAGGCCATTACATTAAATTTCTCCTTATTGTTCTATAACAAGCTCTTATTTTGTAATTTCGCATTTAGATTGATTCTAAGAAAATAAAATGTTTGATATTCAAAAAATTAGAGCAGACTTTCCTATACTAACAGAAAAAGTAAACGGGAAACCCTTAGTTTATTTAGATAATGCTGCTACAAGTCAAAAACCACAGGTTGTTATTGATAGTATTGTAAATTACTACACCAAATACAACGCAAATATACACAGAGGTGTACATACCTTAAGTCAAATTGCAACAAACGCTTTTGAAGAATCGCGCACTAAATTGCAAAAACATTTTAATGCTAAAAAAAATTACGAAATTATATTTACTTCAGGAACAACCCACAGTATAAATATGATTGCTACAGGGTTTAGCGCTATTTTAAATGCTGATGATGAAGTATTAGTATCAACCATGGAACATCATTCTAACATTGTTCCGTGGCAAATGTTGTGCGAAAGAACAGGTGCAAAACTAAAGGTAATTCCTATGAATAATGAAGGTGAGTTACTTTTAGATGAATATAAAAAACTACTTTCAAGCAAAACAAAAGTTGTATTTGTAAATCATGTCTCAAATGCTTTAGGAACAATAAACCCTATAAAAAAAATAATAACTGAAGCACATAAATACGGTGCAGCCGTTTTAATTGACGGTGCACAATCTTCACCACATATTAAACCCGATGTACAAGATTTAGATGTCGATTTTTATGTGGCTTCTGCTCATAAACTGTGTGGACCCACCGGCATAGGTATTTTATACGGAAAAGAAGAGTGGCTTCAAAAATTACCTCCTTATCAAGGTGGTGGAGAAATGATTAAACAAGTTACTTTCGAAAAAACCACATATGCTGATTTACCTCACAAGTTTGAAGCAGGAACACCTAATATTTCAGGAGGAATTGCCTTTGGCGTAGCTATTGACTACCTAAATAGTATAGGGTTTGATAATATTGCTGCTTATGAAAATGAATTACTACAATACGCTACAAAAAAACTCCTACAAATAGAAGGTTTAAAAATTTACGGAACTTCAAAACAAAAAACAGCTGTAATTTCTTTCAACATAGGAAACATACATCCGTATGATATAGGGGCTATTATAGATAAATTGGGTATTGCTGTTAGAACCGGACACCATTGTGCACAACCAATTATGAATTTTTATAATATTCCGGGAACTGTACGGGCTTCATTTGCGTTTTACAACACTTTTGAAGAAATTGATTTACTGTACGAAGCACTATTAAAAGCTAAAATGATGTTAGAATAAATATTATTTTCTACCAAAATCTGCAGGAATTTCTCCCCAAGCTTTGGTTTCCCATTTTAAAATATTGTTGGTATATGTATTCGTAGCTAACCAATGTTCTGCACGTTTAATCAAATCAAACAATTGTTTATTTTCTGGCGTAATTTGCACGTTGGTTCTGCACTGTTTTTGTTTTACCCATTTAATGGCAATTTTAGAGTCTGAGTAAATAGGAATGGTTAATTTCCTTTGCTTTAAATATCCCAATCCGTGAACCAGTGCTAAAAACTCACCAATATTATTAGTTCCGTTTTTAAAAGGCCCCTGTATAAATAATTGTTTTTTTGTTTTAGTATCAACACCTCTATACTCCATATCACCCGGATTTCCACTACAAGCAGCATCTACAGATATTGAAGGAATAACAGGTGTTCCTATCAATGCTTTTTCAGCTTCAGAAAGTGTTGGCTTTAATGTATCTTTTCCAACAACGTGTTTAAAATCTAATTTCAAGGCTTTTTCGGCCTCTTCTTTTGATGTAAACGATTTGTACTGTGCTCCCGGATAATTTAAAATTTGCTCTTTACAGGTTTCCCAAGATGTAAACACACCGGTTTTATGACCTTTCCAAACTACGTAAAACTTCTTTTTACTCATGTACTTTTATAACTTTTTCAATAACAACAGGGAAATGTTTATACTCTAAATGATGTATTTTAGTTGCAACATCTTTTGCCGTATCGCAAACCAAAACTTCTATTTTTTCCTGAAAAACGATAGCTCCATCATCATAATTTTCATTTACATAATGAATAGTAATACCACTGTACTTTTCTTTGTTTTTAACTACGGCATTATGCACGTGCATTCCATACATTCCCTTACCTCCATACTTTGGAAGTAATGCCGGGTGAATGTTTAATATTTTATTTGGAAACAGCTTTATTATTTTTTGAGGTACTTTCCATAAAAAACCGGCCAAAGCAATAAAATCTGCTTCTTTTTTTAAAATAGTTACTACGGTATCGTTTTCAAAAAAATCTTGCTTTGTAAAACTGTTGCATGCAACTCCTAGTTTTTTACATCTTTCTATAACTTTTGCATCCTTTTTATTAGAAAGTACCCTTACAACCTTTGCTGTACCTCTGTTTTTAAAATATTTAATAATATTTTCGGCATTTGTTCCCGAGCCTGATGCAAAAATTACAATTCTTTTCATTTGAATGTTTTGTTGCTATGCACAAGCAAATAAAATAAATAATTTACAGTTTTTACATAAGAAAACCTCAAAAGTTTATTTATTTTCGTTTATTATAAACCTTTTAAAGGTAAAAAATTATTGATTTCAATAAAGTTTATTATTTTTGCCCAGTAATTAAATTTAAAAATTAGAAAATTATGTCAGACATTTCATCAAGAGTAAAAGCCATTATCGTTGATAAATTAGGCGTTGACGAAAATGAAGTAACAACGGAAGCGAGTTTCACAAACGATTTAGGAGCTGATTCTTTGGATACAGTAGAATTAATCATGGAATTCGAAAAAGAATTTGATATCCAAATTCCAGACGACCAAGCAGAAAATATAGGTACTGTTGGTCAAGCTATTAGCTATATAGAAGAGGCAAAAAAGTAATTTTTATATGGAATTAAAACGGGTTGTAGTAACTGGACTTGGTGCATTAACACCTATTGGCAACAATGTTGAACAATATTGGAATGGGCTCATAAATGGAATTAGTGGGGCCGCTCCAATAACGTATTTTGATGCTACCAAGTTCAAAACTCGTTTTGCTTGTGAACTTAAAAACTTTGATGTTAAAGATTACTTAAACAGAAAAGATGCTCGTAAGATGGATAGGTTTACTCAATACGCTATGATAGCGAGTGATGAAGCCATTAACGATTCTAAGTTAGACTTAGAAAAAATAGATAACGATAGGGTTGGTGTTATTTGGGGTGCAGGAATTGGTGGTTTAGAAACATTTCAAAATGAAGTTTTAAACTTTGCCAGTGGCGATGGAACTCCTAGATTTAACCCTTTCTTTATTCCTAAAATGATTGCGGACATTGCTCCCGGTCAAATTTCTATTAAATACGGTTTTAGAGGTCCTAATTTTGCTACAGTTTCTGCGTGTGCATCATCTGCAAATGCTTTAATTGACGCTATGAATTACATTCGATTGGGACATGCCGATGTTATTGTTTCCGGAGGTTCAGAAGCCGCTGTTACTATCGCTGGAATGGGAGGATTTAATTCGTTACAAGCGCTTTCTACCAGAAATGAAAGTCCTGAAACAGCATCAAGACCTTTTGATAAAGATAGGGATGGATTTGTACTAGGAGAAGGTGCAGGTGCTCTTATTTTAGAAGAGTACGAACACGCCAAAGCTAGAGGTGCTAAAATTTATGCCGAGTTAGCAGGAGGAGGTCTTTCTGCCGATGCATACCACATTACCGCTCCACATCCTGAAGGATTAGGAGCTAAAAGTGTAATGATTAATTGCCTTAAAAATGCAGGGTTAAAACCGGAAGATGTAGATGCAATAAACATGCACGGAACATCTACTCCACTTGGAGATATTGCCGAATCGAAAGCCATAGAAGAGGTTTTTGGAAGCCACGCGTACAATCTTAACATTAATTCAACCAAGTCAATGACAGGTCATTTACTAGGAGCTGCTGGTGCTATTGAAGCTATTGCTTCAATTCTTGCAATTAACCATAGCATTGTACCTCCTACTATTAATCACTTTACAGATGACGATCAAATTGACAGTAAACTTAACTTTACGTTTAACAAACCTCAAAAACGTACTGTAAATGTTGCCATAAGTAATACATTTGGTTTTGGAGGACACAACGCATGTGTACTCTTTAAAAAATTAAATTAACAACTACACTGAATGAAATTCATTCGAAATCTTATAAAATCACGTTCAAAAGACGATGAATATTTTTGTGTTGAATTAAAAAAAATACTGGGGTTTTCTCCTAAAAATCTGCAATTTTATAAAAAGGCCTTTATCCATCGATCTATCAAAGAGATTGATAAAACTACCGGAAATCCTGTTAACTACGAACGTTTAGAGTTTTTAGGAGATGCCATTTTAGGTGCCGTAATAGCTTCTCATTTATTTAAAGAGGTTCCTTCAGGAAATGAAGGTTACTTAACAAAAATGCGTTCTAAAATTGTAAGTCGAGAGCATTTAAATGAACTTGGAAGAGACCTCAACTTAATACAGTTTATTAAAAGTAATGTTACTAAAACAAAGTTTGGCGAAAACATTCACGGAAATATTTTTGAATCTTTAATTGGAGCAATTTATCTAGATTTAGGATATAAATACTGCGATAAGTTTATTTACAAACGCGTAGTAACCCCTTATGTGGATATTCCGAAGTTAGAAGGTAAGATTACAAGCTATAAAAGTTTATTTATAGAATGGTGTCAAAAACAAAAAAAAGAGTTTGTATACGAGGTTTATGAAGATACCGGAAATGACACTCTTAAGCATTTTAGCGTAAAACTATATCTAAACGGAGATCTTATTGCCAAAGGAAGAGCTACTTCTAAAAAGAAAGCAGAAGAAATAGCCTCAAAAAGAGCCTATTACGCTTTTCAAAAAGAAATTTCAAACACTTAGCTAACAGTATTACGAATACGATTTCGTAAAAATAGTAGTTACTATAGCTAAACAAATAGTATTTTTGCAAAACAATATTTTTTATTATATGCAACTACTAACCCTTGATTTAGAAGATGATTATTCGTTGATAGGTATTCATTCAACTGAAGAAGATTATAGGTTAGCTTATGTAATAAATAAAAATTTAAACACTCATTTTTCTAGATTTAAACACAGCTTAGACTTTGTAAATTCAAATGCCGAGTACCCTTTGTTCGAGTTTAAAGATGAAAAAACACTTATTAACTATTATTTGATTAATAATAAATTTACACAATTAGTAGTTAGTTCAAAAAATAAAGAAGATTTATTTGGGGGACATTTTACGTCTACTTCTTACCTAATTCCCGAAAAGAAAAATGTAGATTTCTTTTTAAAGATTGAAGGTTGTAACAACCCAAATTTTATTAAAAAAACCATAGAAAAACTAAATAACATACATCAAATTATTGCTTGTTTTTCTATCAATCCAAACACTTTAAAATCTAAAGATCATTTAATTTTTTAAATATGATACATAATAGAAAACGCACAAAAATAGTTGCAACACTTGGCCCTGCTTGTAGTAGCAGAGAAATTATCGAAAAAATGATAGATAGTGGAGTAAACGTATTTCGTATTAATTTTTCTCACGCAGAATATGCCGATGTTGAAGAAAAAGTTAATATTATTAGAGAAATTAATGATCAAAATGATTTTCATGTAGCTGTTTTGGCCGATTTACAGGGTCCTAAACTTCGTGTTGGTAAAATGGCTGAAAAAGTAAAACTTCGTGTTGGTGATACCTTTACTTTTACAACTGAAAAATGTGAAGGTACAAGCCAAAAAGCATATATGACTTATCAAAATTTTCCTAAAGATGTAAACGTTGGAGAGCATATTTTGGTAGATGATGGAAAGTTGCTGTTTGAAGTTACGGCTACCGATAATAAAACAGAAGTGGTTACTAAAGTACTACGAGGAGGAAAACTAAAATCTAAAAAAGGTGTAAACCTCCCAAATACTAAAATTTCACTTCCTGCACTTACAGAAAAAGATGTTGAAGATGCACTTTTTGCTATAAAAATTGAAGTCGATTGGATTGCTTTATCATTTGTTAGAACTCCTGATGATTTAATTCAATTACAAAACTTAATTAAAGAAAATTCTTCTTATAAAATACCAATTATTGCAAAAATAGAAAAACCTGAAGCCGTAGCTAATATAGATAAATTAACTGCTTATTGCGACGGATTAATGGTAGCTCGTGGCGATTTGGGTGTAGAAGTTCCTATGGAAAAAGTACCGCTTATTCAAAAAAGATTGGTTTTAAAAGCAAAAAAAGCACATATTCCGGTGATTATTGCCACTCAAATGATGGAAACAATGATTACCAACGAAGTTCCAACAAGAGCAGAAGTAAATGACGTTGCCAATTCTATTATGGATGGTGCCGATGCGGTAATGTTATCTGGAGAAACATCTGTAGGAGAATTTCCTATTGAAGTTATTAAGCAAATGCGAAGAATTATTGAAAATGTTGAAAATTCACCGCTTATTTCTATTCCTGATGAATATGTACAGTGTATTAACGAACGATTTATTACTAAAACTATTTGTCATCAAGCGGCTTTAATGTCTAATTTTATCAACGCAAAAGTAATTACAACATTAACAAACTCTGGTTATACGGCTTTTCATATTTCATCATGGAGACCAAAATCTAACATTTTGGTGTTTTCTTCTCATAAAAGAATTTTAGCAATGCTTAACTTACTTTGGGGAGTTAAAGGAATTTATTACGACAAGTTTGTGAGTACCGATAAAACTATTGAAGATATTAACAATTTAGCAAACGAAAAAGAGTATTTAAACGAAGGAGACTATGTGATAAACCTTACTTCTATGCCTGTTAAAGAACGAGGAATGGTTAATACACTACGCATTACAGAGTATAAAAAAGGCTAGTTGCTTTTTAGTATTGCATATAGTGCAAATGAAGCTAACCAATGCGCTCCGGCGTATTCTCCTGAATCCATTTTTGAATAACTATATGCAAAATGCGTATCAGCTACGCGTTTCATCTTATCATTATTTAGTGCATTTGCCATTTCGTACAAACACCAAGCTCTGCTAAAGTTTAATCCGTCTAAATGTGCCAATTTTCCGTCAGATCTATCTGTTACTTCAGCCACCTTTAAATATGAAGAAGGATTTTTTCTAAAGTTGGGTAAAAACAAATCTAACCACGTAATATATTCGTTTTTAGGAAGCACTTTCATCATTAACGATGCTTCTTGCAAACAAGGAGATAAAAAATCGAAACCTCCCGGCTCCCAGTCAATAGGGCAACCTTTATCTGCTAAATAATATGCTTTTGCTTTTTGTACAATTACCTGTTCTAATTTAGGTGAATATTTTTTAGCATAATCCAAAGCTAAAGACATTCCAAATGCAGTATTGGGATGTTCTCCTACTCGTATAGGGTACGTGAGTTTTTCTAAAAAATGAATGTATTTGTCTTCTATTAAACTTGAGAGAGGTTTTAAATGTTCATACATTTGTTTTGCTTCTGGCGTATCCCAATCTCTAAGTGTTTCTGTTACTTTTAACAACCAAGCCCAACCATATGTTCTTTCAAAATTTTTATTGTATTCATCTTCAAAATATGCCACTTCTTTTAAAATATTTTCTTCTGTAATATTCTTTTGAAGTTTCTTTAAAATGGCTTCTTTATGTGTAAAATCGGGAATTTCTTTTAAAATATTTAACAGTGTCCAATGGCCATGTACAGAAGAGTGCCAATCAAAACAACCGTAAAAAGAAGGGTGTAATTCTGATGGTTCTTTTAGATAGGTTCCATCACCTAAAACTTGTCCCAGTTTATTTGGATATTCTCTATCTATACACTCGTATGCAAAGTGATACAAATAGTTCGCTGTTTCTTTATTAAGAACAGGTTTATTAATTCTTGCTTCCGGCTGTTCTTGCTCAGTTATTTTACTGTTTTTTTTGTTAGAAGTACAGCTTTCTACTGTAAAAAGCAGCAGTATAATTATTAAAATGTTTTTCATTTTTATTACAAATTTATACTGGTTTTTATAACTGTTGCATCGTTTAACACAAATGGCATAGGCATCATTACCGGTGTTCTAGGTTTTATTTTAAATTGTGGATTTTCAAATAAATCGTACTTTGCTTCCAGAAAATCAAAAGAAAGCTGTTGTTCTTTAGCTATGCTAAACTCAACTTCAATTAATTCATGTGGAGCTGTCATAAAATAACTCATTACCGTACCCTTTTGCACAGAAAATACAAAATCGGTTCCATTATTAGGAATTGCTACTCCGTTTACCTCAAACGATTTAAATTGAATAGGTGTTTTGGTTAGCATTTCAATTCTATTGGCACTTCTAAGCGATTCTATTTGCATTTGTATAATTCTACTTTCTCCAATGATTGTGTCTGAAGCTATTTGAATACTAGGCAAATCAAACGTTTTAATTTCTGCTTTTTGATGCCATTTAATTCCGGTGTTGTATTTACTTGCAGTGGTATTATCATCAAAACTTCCCGGAAGTGGATTTTCTCCCAAAAATTGTACTGTAAAAGAATCTACTTTTGTGTTGTAACTAGTCCAATATGCTTCGTTTGTTGTTGTGTCTAACATATATAAAATGCTATTTGGTTCTCTTCTTTCTTCATTATATCCAGAAAAACTTGTCGCTAAAACCAATGTTAAAACACTCCCAAACAACATTAACCTAAACATCAAATTTTTATTTTTATATTGATGAACTACAGGAATTAATACTCCAAATAACATTACTGTAAAAAAGGTACTTATTGCTAGCATTTTTAACCCTAATCCTACAGGAAACATTTTAACCAATGGAGCAAATAATGCCAATACGGGTACACTAAGTAATGTAAATAGCGTTACAGACCCTTCCTTTTTATCAGAAAAAATAGTTATTACCAGCATTACAAGTAATACAAGTGGCGGTAAAATAAAAAACGAAGCTCCTTTTAAATAAAAAGCAATACCTCCGTTTAAAAGCAACCAAAAGAAAATTGGAGCAATAATTAAATCGTAATATGTATATTTTTGAATGTATTTTTTATAAATCCAAAAACAAATAGTTAATGTTAAAAATGAAAATAAGGCAATGTAATAATATCCGTTATACGTAAATCCGTGTAAAATATCATTGTATTGAGGATGTATTTTTAACACTAATTTCCATCCGTAAATTGCCAATAATACTGAAAATACTAAGGAAAAAACAAATGGTATAAACCCTTTTAATATTCCTGAAAATGACAAAACCTTTTTAGAAATACCCATAAAAAGAAGTACTAAAAATAAGAAAACACAACCTATAAAAATAGGTGTCACAAATGAAAATGGATAAAAAATTAAGCCTAAATACGGAACGTTAAAGTACACATAATCTGTCTCGGACTTAAAATCTTCAACAGCGTGGCTAGAAAAATAATTAAGTAAAGGCATTAAATACGAAGCCTGATGCTTAAGTGTGTTTATATCTAACCTCGAAAAAGAATCTTGAACCGTATGGTAATCGAAATGATCTCCAATAAAAGCAAAATTAAATCCGCTTATATCTCCTTCTTCTCTAAAAACTGTTAAATCGGTATCATTTGGAAGCATTTTGTAAATACTATACATTAATGAATTTGCTACAGGATACGGAGTGTGGGCTTCGTTAAAAGCTTCAATCAATTTTTTATTTCCGCCATTTGTTTCTAAAAGCATATAGCTAGGACCTCCACTACCACGAGCCTCAAAATTTAAAACTAAGCCTACGTTTTTTGCCCACGGATGATGATTTACAAATGCATTTGCTCCTAGTAACCCTAACTCTTCGGCATCTGTAATACAAATGTATATGTCATTTTTTGGCTGCGTGCCTGTTGCTAAAAACGCACGAACACCTTCTAAAATAGTAACCACTCCACTTCCGGCATCGCTAGCTCCTAGTGAAGAGTGCGGATTAGAGTCGTAATGCGTAAGCAACAACAACCCTTTTCCTTTTTCCGTACCTTTAATTCTTGCTATAATATTTTTAGCTCTTGTGGCTGCTCTCCATTTTTTATTAATGGCCATTTGCTCTTGAATTTCGACCTCTAATCCCATCTTTTCAAAAGCTGTTTTTATATAATCAACCACAAACTCATGGGCTGTAGATCCTGTAAAATGTGGTTTTTCAGCTATTTGCTTCAAATGGACTAAAGCTCGTTCCGAAGAAAATTCTGTTAATGGAACCTCTTTTTTAAGAGTTGCATTTGGCATTATGGAAAAAAATCCTAGATAAATAGATGATACAATAACTAGAATAGAAATAATTTGAGTGTATTTTTTGAAAATCATGGTTTTGTACTACTTAATAAGTTCTAAAAATAACGTATTTTTTAGTTTTTTAATCTTAAACGTTAATTTTTTGATAAACTTCCATTAATTATTCGTTGAAAATACTAAGTTTTTGGTTCTAACATTTATATTTGACGAATATTTTTACAGCTACTTGATTATGGATAGACGAAAATTTTTTAAAAACGGATCTCTTTTTGCAATAGGAACATCACTGTTAAAGCCTTTTGACGTTTCAGCTACACCAAGCAATATCGATTTTATAAATAAGAATAAAAAAGCCAAAAACATTATTATTATTGTGAGTGATGGAATGAGTACAGGGACTTTAAACATGACCGACTTGTACTTGTCTAGAAAAACCGGTACAGGCAGTAATTGGATTCAATTATACAAAAATAATAAAGTAAATAGAGCTCTTATGGATATGGCTTCTGCAAACTCTATTGTTACAGATTCAGCAGCTGCAAGTTCTTCATGGGGTGGTGGTGTTAGAATAGGTAATGGGTCTTTAAATGTGAGTGAAAATGGAGAAAAGCACCTACCTATATGGCAAAAATTTAAACGAGCCGGTAAAAAAGCCGGATGTGTTACAACTGTTCCTATCACTCATGCAACACCTGCAGGATTTTGTATTAACAGTAAAACCCGTAGAGATCAAGAAAAAATAGCTGAAAAATATTTGGAGCAAGATTTTGATGTTATGATGGGAGGTGGAGATCATTATTTTTCTGCAGACTATCGTAAGGACAAGCGAAATATGTATGCCGAATTTTCTAAAAAAGGATATCAAGTTGTAAAAACAAGAACACAAATGCTTAACAGCGATAGCAACTCACCTATTTTAGGTGTTTTTGGAGGAAATGGCTTACCTTTTTCAAAGGATAGAGATAGTGATAAAGAATTAACTAAAAAGGTTCCTACACTTGCAGAAATGACTCAAAAAGCGATTGATTGTATGAAAAATCATCCTGAAGGATTTGTACTTCAAGTAGAAGCCGGAAAAGTAGATTGGGCTGCCCACGCAAATGATATTGCCGCTCTAATTTATGATCAAGCAGCACATGATGAAGCTGTAAAGGTAGCTATTGATTTTGCCCAAGAAAATGAGGAAACACTTGTTATTATTACTACCGATCACGGAAATTCTAATCCGGGTGTTGTGTACGGAAAAAATGTAAACGCTCGTTTTGATGCTATACAAAACTACAAGCATACAAACGAATGGATTCTAAACGGTTTTGATAGTACAACAAGCATAGCTCAAGTAAAAGAGCGTATTGAATATGCAAACAACTTTGCTGTTACTGATAGCGAAGCAAAACAAATTTTAAGCTTTTACGGAAATATTAAACAAGAAGAAGGTTTATACAACCCAAGACACTTACCTTTTAAAGTACTCTCTGATATCCAAAAAGAACGTAACTCTGTTGGTTGGATAGGAATGAATCACTCTGCAGACTATGTAGAGCTAGCCATGTTTGGTCCGGGTAGTGATTTGCTTAAACCTTTCATTAAAAATACCGATTTACACTACTTAATGTTAGAAGCTGCTGAGGTAGAAAACAAGTTTTAACCTTATTTTAGTCTCTTTTTATTAACAAATAATAATCATTTTCTAACGGAAGATATCCTTGATTATACAAATAATAATAGGTGTTTCCTGTTTTTGTAGTATAAATAGAGGTGAAAAAATGAAAATCAAACCCATAATCAAAAAGCTTTGCTCTTGTAACCTTTGTTTTGCCTGTTGTGTTTAACTCAGACAAAATTTTATAGTTTTTTCGAAGCCTGTTGTTTATGTTTCGAACTAAATTTTTACTTTCCTTATTAATTTTGTTATTGTATGTATTTCTACAATAATCTGAACAAAATTTCTTATCAATTCTTCCTTTAAAATGCTCACCGCATTCTAAACATTTTTTTTCCATAGCACTCTTTTCTAGGTTTCAATTTTTACACTGCCCCAATTTTCGCCAGATTTAATTCTGTAGAGCTGCATTTCTGAAATTCCAAATTGCTTGGCTATTATTCTCATGCGAGTTCTTCTGTTTGGGTCAAATATTTTCTTTTTTATTAATCGAACTCTTCCTTCTGTTAATTTAGAATAAGTTCTTTGTCCTTTTCTCCTAATTTTTTTAGGGTTTTTTTTATGATGTATAAATAGCTCTTTTTTAGTTACCCACTTTAAATTATCGACCTTGTTGTTTTCCTTGTCAAAATCAATATGAATAACATAATGTTGGTCTTCTTTTTTATCTAAAAACGCCTTTGCTACAACTCTATGTACATAACAAGAAGTTGTAATTGGTTTCCCTTTTTTTGAAATCCAAAAAGAAGGGTATCCGCTTACCAATGATGTTTTAGATAATTTCCAATGTTCTTCAAATACTTTTTTCCTTTTTATTCTTCCGTAATTAGATATTAAATATTCATCTTCTTCACTCCAATTTTCTTCCCGGTAAGGAAGCCAAACTTCATTTTTAAAATCAATTACCATGATATTGTTTTTTTAGAGAGATACACAAATATACAAAATATTATCCGTTTACAAACGACTACAAATAATTACTTTCGAAAGTAATTATTTAGCATACAACTCCACTTTTTTTAGTGTCTCATATTTGCAGTGTCGAATCGAACAAATGACATTCGGCTTAATTTAATACCTTATCTTATGAGTACGTTAAGAAACAAAGTGCAATTGATTGGAAACCTAGGAAATGATCCTGAAATTATTACGCTAGATTCAGGAAAAAAATTAGCAAAAATTTCTCTTGCTACAAATGAAACCTACAAAAATTCTGAAGGAGAAAAAATTACAGAAACGCAATGGCACAATTTAATTGCATGGAATAAAACTGCTGATATTATTGAACGCTTTGTAACAAAAGGACAAGAAATTGCAATAGAGGGAAAACTAACATCTAGAGCCTATGATGATAAAGATGGTAACAAACGTTATATTACTGAAGTAATTGTAAGTGAATTGTTATTGCTGGGTAATAAATAGCTCGGGAAGTTGCTTTGAAAAAGAGGGAAAGGGTATTTTGTAAATACCCTTTTTTTATTGTGTTAGGGATTGAGCGCTCTGTTTGAGCTCTTTTTAAGGTTTTTTAACCTTAAAAAAGCGAGTAGCGAAAGCCCGACCCCAAATGGGGAAACACCCTATTTGTAATTCATAGAAAGTTGAATGCGTTTTCTAGAAATATCTACTTCTAAAACTTTTACAATAACTTGTTGATGCAACTGTACTACCTCGCTCACATCGCTCACATATTTATTTGCCAAATTTGATACATGTACCAAACCGCTTTCTTTAATTCCGATATCTACAAAACACCCAAAATTGGTAATGTTATTGATTATTCCGGGCAATAATTGTCCGACTTTTAAATCGGTAATGGTTTTAATGTGTTGGTTAAACGTAAAAACTTTTGCCGATTTACGAGGGTCTAATCCGGGTTTTTCTAATTCGGAAATAATATCTTTTAAGGTTGGTAACCCTATTGTAGCTGTGCAATAGTTTTCTAACTGAATACGTTGTAAAATGGTTTTATTTCCTATTAGTTCTGAAATGCTTTTATTGGCATCTGATGCCATTTTTTTAACAATTGCATAACTCTCCGGATGTACTGCCGAATCGTCTAACGGATTGGAGGCATTTTTTATTCTTAAAAATCCGGCACTTTGCTCAAATGCTTTAGCCCCCAGTCTAGGTACTTTTTTTAGTTCGCTTTTAGTGGTAAACGCTCCATTTTTTTCTCGATAAGCAATAATATTTTCGGCCAATTTTGGACCTATTCCAGACACATAACTCAATAACGATTTACTTGCTGTATTGATGTTTACACCAACAGTGTTTACACAGCTCTCTACAACACGATCTAATGCATTTTTTAGTTTTACTTGATCCACATCGTGCTGATATTGGCCAACGCCAATAGATTTTGCGTCAATTTTAACCAATTCTGCCAACGGATCGGCTAATCTTCTACCTATTGAAATAGCTCCTCTAACTGTTACATCGTAGTTTGGAAATTCTTCACGTGCAATTTTTGACGCAGAATAAATTGATGCTCCGGCTTCACTAACTACAAACACCTGAATTTCTTTATTAAATCTTATTTTACGTATGAGTTGTTCTGTTTCACGAGAAGCTGTTCCGTTTCCAATGGCTATTGCTTCTATTTGATATGCGTTTACTAGCGAATTTATTTTTTTTATAGCCCCAATTTGATCGTTTTTAGGTGCATGAGGATAAATCGTTTCGTTGTACAATAATTTGCCTTGAGCATTTAAACAAACTACTTTACATCCGGTTCTGTATCCGGGATCTATTGCCAGAATGTTTTTTTCTCCTAAAGGTGCTCCTAACAATAATTGTTTTAAGTTTTTAGCAAAAACACTTATGGCCGAGTCATCGGCTTTTTCTTTAGAACGTGTTAAAATTTCATTTGAAAGTGCCGGAAGCAGTAATCGTTTATAACTGTCTTGAATGGCGAGTTTTATTTGAGAGCTACAAGCGTTATTTGAACTGATTATTTTAGATTCAATTTTGTGAATTGCCTTTTCGTTATCTATGGTAATTTTAATTTTAATGTAGCCTTCTTTTTCTGCTCTTAAAATAGCTAACAATCTGTGCGAAGGGCATCGGTTTAAAGCTTCTGACCAATTAAAATAATCGCTGTATTTCTGAGCTTTTTCATCGGTTAATTTTGAAGTTACTTCTTTTGTAGTAAGCAGTGCAAATTTTTCTAATTGCCATCGTATTGTATTTCGAATATCTATGCGTTCATTAATCCATTCTGAAATAATATTTCTAGCTCCTTCTAGTGCTTCTAATGCTGTATGTACTTCTTTGTTTATATATTTTGAGGCAATATGTTCAATATCTGTTGCACGTTGACTCATTATTATTTTAGCTAAAGGTTCTAGTCCTTTTTTTCGGGCAATTTCTGCTTTGGTTTTTCTTTTTTTCTTAAAAGGAAGGTAAATATCTTCTAGCAACGTTAGTTCGTAGGTATCCGCTATTTTTTTCTGAAGCTCAGGGGTTAAAACTTGTTGCTCTTCTAACGATTTTAGAATGACTTCTTTACGGTGAACTAGTGCTTCAAACTGTTTTTTTAGATTGTAGATTTGCGCAATTTGCACTTCGTCTAAATTTCCTGTTCGCTCTTTTCTATATCGGGCTATAAAAGGAATTGTACAATCGTCTTGCAACAACTGAATGGTGTTTTCAATAGCATTTTTAGATACATCTAGGTGTTGTTGTATAAAATTAAATAACTGCACTTGACTTGCGTAAAGTTAAAATTAGCTTACTTGTTCTCCGTTGCTTACCGAATCGTTTTCCGGAGCAATAAATACCAATTTCCCTTCAGGTGTTTCAGTCATTAAAATCATACCTTGACTCTCTACTCCTCGTAGTTTTCTAGGTGCTAAATTTACCAGTACTATTACCTTTCTGCCAATAATTTCTTCAGGCTTAAACGTTTCTGCAATTCCTGACACAATGGTACGAGTGTCTATTCCTACATCTACTTTTAGTTGTAATAATTTTTTAGCCTTCGGAATTTTTACAGCTTCTAAAATAGTTCCAACTCTAATATCTAGTTTTGTAAAATCTGTAAATTCAATTGTTTCTTTTTGAGGAACTACGGTTTTATTTTCAACTTCATTTTTGAGCTTTGTAGCCGCTAGCTTATCCAATTGTTTTTGAATTTCTTGGTCTTCTATTTTAGCAAACAGCAGTTCTGCTTTTCCTATTTGATGGTTTTCTTTTATCAAGGTGTTATTTTGAGCTACCGAGCTCCAAGATAATGCTTCTTTTGTTGAAGGTAGGCGAAGTATTTCTTTTAATTTTGTAGCGGTAAAAGGTAAAAAAGGTTCGGCTAAAACTGCTAATCCGGCAGCAATTTGTAATGCAACATACATAATTGTTTTAACGCGTTCTGTATCTGTTTTTACCAGCTTCCAAGGTTCTGCATCGGCCAAGTATTTGTTTCCTAAACGTGCCAAGTTTATTAATTCTTGTGAGGCTTCTCTAAATCGGTAACGTTCAATAGAACTTCCTATAATTGAAGGAAATTTTTGTAGTTTTTCTAATGTTTCATTATCTATTGAAGTAAACTCATTTGGAGTAGGGACAATTCCGTCATAGTATTTATTTGTTAGTACTACTACTCTATTAATAAAATTTCCAAAAATGGCAACCAATTCGTTATTATTCCGAGCTTGAAAATCTTTCCAAGTAAAATCATTGTCTTTTGTTTCCGGAGCATTTGCAGTTAAAGCATACCGCAATACATCTTGTTTGTTAGGAAAATCTTCTAAATACTCATGCAACCAAACTGCCCAGTTTTTTGAGGTAGATATTTTATTCCCTTCTAAATTTAAAAATTCGTTTGCCGGTACATTTTCGGGTAAAATAAAACTCCCTTCAGCTTTTAACATTGCCGGAAAAATAATACAGTGAAAAACAATGTTATCTTTTCCTATAAAGTGAATTAATTTGGTGTTTTTATCTTTCCAATAAGGCTCCCAATTTTTACCTGTTTTTTGTGCCCATTCTTTTGTAGAAGAAATATAACCTATAGGCGCATCAAACCACACATAAAGTACTTTTCCCTCAGCACCTTCAACAGGAACCGGTATACCCCAATCTAAATCTCGTGTAACAGCTCTTGGTTTTAATCCATCATCTAACCACGATTTTACTTGTCCTAAAACATTTGTTTTCCAATCGTTTTTATGCCCTTCTACAATCCATTCTCGTAACCAACCTTCGTATTTATCTAGTGGTAAATACCAATGTTTTGTTTCTTTTTTTGAAGGAATATTTCCTGTTATCGCCGATTTTGGTTTAATTAAATCTGTTGCGTTGTGACTTGTTCCGCAACTTTCACACTGATCGCCATAACTTTCTTCATTTCCACACTTTGGGCAGGTTCCAACAACAAATCTATCCGCTAAAAATTGTTTTGCTTCTTCATCGTATAACTGCTCTGTTGTTTCTTCTATAAACTTGCCTTCATCATACAGTTTTTTAAAAAATGTCGATGCTGTTTCGTGGTGTACTTGTGCAGATGTTCTTGAATAATTATCGAACGATATTCCAAACTCTTCAAAAGAATTTTTAATAATTGTATGGTATTTATCTACAATATCTTGAGGTGTTACACCTTCTTTTTTAGCTTTTAAAGTAATAGGTACTCCGTGCTCATCAGAACCGCAAATATAAAGTACATCATTCCCTGTATTTCTTAAATATCGGGCGTAAATATCTGCAGGAACATACACTCCTGCCAAATGTCCTATATGAACCGGACCGTTTGTATAAGGTAGTGCTGCCGTTATTGTATATCTTTTAGGAGTATCCATTTAATTATAATTTTATAAACTTAATTGGTATTTTCAAATCTATTTTGTCCTGCAAAAGTAAGAAAAAGCTAGTAGAACACATTTTTTTAAACAACTTAAAAAAGTTACATTTACAAAAAGCTTTTTTATGATTCAAAAAACCGTTTTAAAATTACTATTGTTGGTGTTTTTAACTACACCCATTTTTTCATACGCTCAAGAACAGCAAAACAACCTTATTCAACCTCCGTATTTAAAAAAGGGCGATACTATTGCCATTGTTGCTCCGGCAGGAAGATTAAAGAATGGTCAAAAAGAGGTTGAAGAAGCAATTAAACTTGTTGAAAGCTGGGGGCTACACGTTGTTTTAGGAGCGCATGTGTTTGAAAAAAATTACCATTTTGCAGGTACCGATGATGAACGTGCTTCCGATTTTCAAGCTGCATTAGACAATCCTAATATAAAAGCTATTTGGTGTGCAAGAGGTGGATATGGAACTGTTAGAATAATAGATAAACTAGACTACACCACATTTAAAAAACATCCAAAATGGATTATTGGATACTCTGATGTTACAGCACTACACAATGAAATTCACAATTTAGGAATAGAATCTATGCATGCCTTAATGCCTATTAGCCTTCCTGAAAAAGATGAACACTATCGTGAAAATCTCGAAAAAATGAGTGAAGCAATTGCTTCATTTAAAAAGGCTTTGTTTGGGAAAAAATTACAGTACACAATTCCTTCTTCTAAATACAATAGGCTTGGAAATGCAAAAGGGCAACTAGTTGGTGGTAATTTAACGCTGTTGCATACTATGCTAGGCTCTAGAACAAGTATTTCAACTAAAAATAAAATTTTATTTTTTGAAGAAATTGGAGAATATAAATACCACATTGATAGAATGCTTCAAAGTTTAAAACGTGCCGGATATTTCGAAAATTGTAAAGGTGTTATTGTGGGAGGCATTACCAAGGTTCGTAAAAATACAACTCCTTTTGGTAAAACGGTAGAAGCACTTATTTTAGAGGTATTGTCAGAATATGATTTCCCTGTGGTTTTTGATTTTCCTGCCGGACACGACAGTGATAATAGAGCTTTAATTTTAGGAAGAAACGTAACACTTGAAATAACCAAAGAAAAAACCAAACTTAAATTTTAATGGCCCAACACAATAATTTAGGGTATACCGGAGAACAACTTGCAGCTAATTACCTTTTAAAAAACGGATATCAAATTCTGGAAAAAAATTGGAGGTTTAAAAAAGCTGAAGTCGATATTATTGCGAAAAAAGGAACTACTTTAGCCGTTATTGAAGTAAAAACACGTTCGTCTACTTACTTTGGAAATCCACAAGATTTTGTAACTCCCAAAAAAATAAAATTACTTGTTGAGGCTATTAATGAATATGTAATTTCTAATGATTTAGATGTTGATGTGCGCTTTGACATTATTGCCATTACTAACAAAAACGGACAATTTCACACAATGCATTTAGCCGATGCTTTCTTACATTTTTAATGTTCAAAAAACTTTTTCACATCTTCAATATGATCTGGTTTTGCTATAATTTTTTTGTTTTTATCTAAAATAAAATACGTTGGTGTTGCCTTTATTTTATACTGTTTTACTACCGGATTTTGCCATTTATTTAAAGCTAAAACATTGCTCCAATTTACGTGTATTTTAGCATAGTTATTAAATGCTTTATCGTCTTCTTCCAAAGCTACTGCTATTACGTGCACCTCTTTATTGTCTTTTGTATACTCATAAAGTTTAGGAATCTCATTTAAACAATGTGAGCAGCCTGTGCTCCAAAATACAAGAATGTACGTGTCTGCTTTGTTTATTTTAGAAAGTGTTTGTGTAACCCCTTCTTCTTCCCAAGTAATTTCAGGAGCTGTATTTCCTATCGCTAATTTAATATTCTCTTTTGCTTGTGAAATAACCTCTTGGCTAATATATTCTTGAGGCAACTTACTATAATAGTTTTCTATTAAATAGTTGGTGACTACAGCATTCTCTTGTTGTGAGAAAACGTATAAAAAAGTTGCTATCAATTCACTTCTGTAAGAAATGTTTTGTGTTACTTTTTGCAATACCTCCTGAATGGCTTTTTTATACAATGCGTCTTGAACTTCTACATCATCAGACACGTTTAAATAAAAAACATAATCCATTATACGCTCTGTTAAAAAAGTAGAATTTAACAATACTTGATCTTCCATGTTTAAAGAATCGAAGTAATGCAACTTTTCTGCATTTAAATACTCTTGTGCTGTCGCTATAATCTCAGGAGCACTATATATTTTTCCGGCATGTATAAAGTGATTTGCTAATTTTCCTTCCGATTTTTTCTCATAATAGCTTTGAATACTGTCTTTTTTTAAGATAGCTTCTTTATATTTTTTAGCAACTTCTTCTTTTTCTTTTTGAGTTTTTAGATTAAAATATCCTAGTTGTAAAGAATCTATTTTGTGTTGAATTGTTGAATTTGCACGCAAATATTTAGTGTAAATTTTATTTTCTTCAGAAGTTAAAAACTGTAATGTTTCTTGTAAATTTTCTGGATTAAACTGAAGCTCAATAGACTCGTTATTGTATATAAAATCTATAAAATTATTCCCACCCATTTCATACATCAAACGATACATTCCGTTAGAAGCCGTTGAAGGCATATTTATTAAAAAAGAACCGTCTTTTATCTTTGTGTTTGCAATATATATTTGCTTAGCTCCTTTTAATTGATACAGTACAATCCATTCGTATGATTTTTGCGGAACTAATTTTCCCTTTACAACATTTTGACTTTGAATTGTAACCGAAAATAGAAAAACAATTACTAGTATTTTTTTATACATCTGTTCGTTGGGTTTTTATTACTTATTTCAAGAATTAGACCAAAAATAACTATTTTTATCATCATCCTTTATGAAACCTAAAAGAATTTAGTTTGTCTTTTACTTTAAACCTTTTCATCTAGCACATGTCTAACTCTACAAACAATTAAGCATGAGAAATGTAGCTATCTTATTTATTTCTGCCTTATTCCTAATAAATTGTTCAGAAAACGATACTATTAATGTGGATAATTTAGGTGTATTAATATTTAAATCTGGTTACGAAGGCTCTTCAAGTATTATTTCATCTTCAAACCCACAATATGCAGATATAAAAGGTGAAGGAAAAAATGGCGTTTTCAAATTCTATGTTACTGAAGACGCTATTACTCATAAAATTATTGATGTTGAAAATGAATACATGCATCACCCTAACACCCCTTTAAATGAACTTGACGGCATTCAAAATTTTAACCCTATAAAATTATACATTCCCGAACCTATTATTAATGCCGTGAACCAGTATAACAATAACAGTGGTGTAACACTGTATTGAGATGACTTTGAATTATGGAAAAACAAAAAGTTAGAATAGCTACTTTATTTTAAGAATGGTATATTTAATACCTGAGATTTAAAACAAATTGGCAAAAAAACAAACGTTCAATGAAAAAAATAGTAACCCTCTTTTTCTTTTTAACCTTTATAGGTTACAGTCAAATTACCATTACTTTGCCTGAAAACCCTGTTTATGATACCATTCAAAAATCGTGGAGAGGTTACAATCACAGTTCAAATTCAAATTTAACGTTGTTTGAAAACCAAATGTTCAGAGATTCCTTTCCGCAGTTACATCCAGGAATTATTCGTTGGCCCGGAGGAAATATAAGTCAAGATTATAATTGGCTAGAGCATCTTAATGTTTCCGGAAAGTTTAACCTTAAAAATGTGATTCCTTATCTTGAAACTTATGGTGCCGATTTACAAATAGTTGCTAATTTTGGCACAAGCAACGCTGCAGAAACTGCAGAATTTGTTAAATTTTGTAATAGTACCGATTCGTATTATGCTGATTTAAGAGCTAATTTATTAGGAAATTCGGCTCCTATTCAAGTAAAATATTGGGAAATAGGAAATGAATCTAACACCCGATGGGCCTTTGGCTGGTCATGGCTAGGTTACCAGAATTTTATAAACTTTAGAACGGGTGAAGCTCCTAAACCTTTAACTCATGAAGAAATAGACCGACTTTATTATTATGGTGGCTCATTTTTTAGAGAAGGTTGGGTACCTATTATTGGCGGACTTGATTTAGAAACAGCTATTTTAGGCGACTTGCTATTTTACAACAACGCTAAAACTACCGATATTGTTTCTGTTAAATTCCCAAAACTTGACATTTCAGATTCCAACTCGGTGAGAGTATACCGAACACCTAATTTTGACTTTAATTGGGCACATTCACTAGGAACATCTCCGGCCGATGTACAAGCATTGTACAATAGCTTAACCAATCCTTCCAATCTTTTGTCTACTTCTGAATTTTCTTGGGACGAAACACAGGTTACGCTTTCCCCAAATGGAGGAATACAAGCAAATGACGCCGTTTTAATAGAATATAATAGCGTTGAACACGACGGTGCTTTTGCGTATCGAAATGCCATGAAATTAGCCGACCCAACTATAGAAATTGGTTACGTAGTTGCCTTAAAACCCGAACTATATGAAGATCCCGTATTTCAACAAGATTTTGCTACCAGTCCTCCCGATTTTATGGTAGTGCATTCTTATCCGGGAAGTGAAACTCAACCACTTGCAGAACATGGTTATTTTTCTGAAGAAGTGTATGTCGCCGAAAAAGAAATAAACTCGCTAATTGAATACCAAAACTTATGGAATCAAAGAGTTGCTAGTTGGGGTATTTCTAATAGTGTAGGTGTTGCTGTTACAGAGTGGAATATTAATTTGTATGATGCAGCTCCCGATAATCATCCGCATAAAGGAATTTCAAGTGGTGTATATGTAGCTTCTTTTTGGGGTAATTTATTTGAAAAATCAATTCGAAAAGATATTGATTTACGTGCAAATAATCATTTTGCTTTAATAGCTTCAGGATCAAACTTTATTCATCTATTTCATAGTAATACTACATTAAACACTTCTGTAGAAGGAAAAGCAACCCGTATGGTTATGGAAACCATAGGAACATATCCTTTTGCTTTAGACGGAACTAATTTACCTCAAATACAAATTCTTTCAAACGACTTGGTAAGTACCCTATCTATAAATGCTATTGAGAAGTGGGGCGGTATAAGTACTGATGGTTCTTACGCAAACGTACTACTTATTAATAGAGATGATACGCAAAGCTATCAAGTAAATTTAGAAATTCCCTCTTCGTATTTGGCCGATACTATACGTGTTAAAAAACTATACGGAACAATGATTGACCAATACATTTCAACAACAACAGAAGAGCAAGTGTTAACTAACAATACTTACACTTTAAACATACCTGCTTTTTCGGTAACTTCGGTTAAAATTCACGTACAAAAAGACTTAAGAAATACAACTAGTTTAAGTAGTTTATTTCACCTGTTTCCCAACCCTACAAGTACTGTGTTAAACGTGCAAACCACTCAAGAAAATTATGAAATCACCGTTTTTGACATTTTGGGAAGAACTGTAAAAAAGTTTTCTAGAAACAATTCAACGTCTATTGAAGTAACCGATTTAAAAAAAGGACTTTACTTTTTTAAGATGCAAACAAATAATACTTGTGAAACACACAAGATAGTTGTTAACTAAATTAATTTTTTAGACCTAAAATACAAGACAATAGCTTCTTTAATTAGAACCGTTTGTTCTCCAGATTTAAGAGGTGGTAAGTTGTCTAAAACTTTGTAATGAGGCCACCCTTCTTCATCAAAAAATTCAAATTCATAATATCCAAAAGGCTCTAATAATTTACAAATGGCAATGTGCATTAAATTAATTTTATCGTCTTTTTCAAATTTTCTATATCCCTGTCCTAACTCTTGTACCCCTATTAAGTAAATAATGGCATCTAATTGAAGTGTTTCACCATCTCCAAATTTATTTGATAATACCGAAACTAGTGATTCCCAATCTTCTTTTAACTTTTGATCCCTCGACATTTTAAAATTTTATTTTGCAACAAATATACAAATCGATTCATGTATATTTACAAAAAAGAAAGAAATGAATACGTTTGATATTATTATAGCTTCTCTTTTAATTTTTGGATTTATAAGAGGACTTTTAAGAGGTTTTTTTGTTGAAATTGCGTCGCTTATTTCCCTTGTACTTGGAATTTATGGTGCTATTCATTTTTCTTATTTTGCAGGAAACTTTTTGGCTAATATTGTAGATTGGGACGAACAATATATTACCATTGTTTCGTTTGCAATTACTTTTGCTGTTATTGTAGTTGTAATTTCTTTACTCGGAAAAATATTTACCAAAATTGCCGATTTTGCAGCGCTTGGTTTGTTAAATAAATTACTAGGAGGGTTATTTGGAGCCTTAAAAATAGGCTTGGTGTTAAGTATTGGATTGTTAATTTTTAGCAAACTTAACAGTTCTGAATTTTTTATATCTAATACGCAAAAAGAAAGCTCGGTACTATACAAGCCTGTTAAAAAATTAGCCCCTACACTGTTTCCGAACTTCTTAAGTGTTTATGAAAACGACGAAACCCAACAATAATTAGATTTCTTTTAGGTTACTAGCACCAATCCAACCTACTTTCCCGTCTGCAATTTTAATTTTCTTCCAAGAATCTAATTCATCTAAGATAATTACTTTGGTTCCTTCATGAAGTTCAAAAATATCATCTCCATTAACTGAAGGTGCATTTTTTACAGCTGTTTTTTCAGCAAAAATAATAGCTGCCCTATTTTTTTGAATAGCTGATTCACTTTTAAAGGCGAAAAATAACGTTACAATAAATACAAAAGCACTTAAAATAGTAGCATTAAAAAAGAAGAGTTTCTTTTTTGAGGAAACAGAAAATCGATAAAGTAAAAACAAGATTGCAATAAAAAACGATGCAATAACAGCAATTAAAGCCCAAGTATCAAACGAAAATGCTTCTATTACATTTTTTGAAAATCGCTGTAAAAAAGTTTTAGGCAATTCTTCAATAGCATCAATAGTCATTCGTTTTGCAAACGTTAAATTGGCTAAAGCATCGGCATGAGCCGGATTTAATTTTAACGCTTTTTCGTAATAATAAATAGAAGGGGCTACTTCATTTAACTTATAATAACTATTTCCTAAATTGTAATACAAATCTGCAGACACCAATCCTTGCTCTTCTATTTTAGAATAAAGAGCTATTGCTTCTTTATAGTTCCCGTTTTTATACAACCCATTTGCTTTTGAAAAAAGCGATGACGCCGTTTGTGAATGTACCAATGTACCAAACAATAAAACTATAATTAATAACTGCTTTTTCATGATGTTATAATTTTATCAATTTTAGTTATTACGTTTTTTGCCTTATCAAATTCTTGCTCCATCATTACATTTGTACTTGGTGTATATCTGGCAAAATCGCAATTGTTTAACACGCTTATAAATTCTTTTACCACTTCAGCATCAACACCTTTTTTGGCTAATAACTCTTCTATTTTATCTTTACTAATGTCTGTTGTTTCTATTTGTAGTTTAGCTTTTAAGAAATTGTGAAGTGCTTTTTCTAAAGCAATGTAAAAAGCTTCTTTTTCTCCTAATTGTTTTTTGGCTTCAGACAAATATTTACGAGCTAATTTATTAGCTTTTCTAATTCTGTTACCAAATACATCACTTGCTCTTTCTGCTTGTTTTTTACCAATAAACAATCCTATTGGTATTGCTAAAAACGGTAAGAGTAATAACAGGTAAAACAATCTAGATTTAAAGAAATGGTTGCTTGTTACCGATTTAAATGTTGTTTTTAAAGCAATGTATCTAAAATCTCTATTGCTTTCAACAGCTACGTTTTGTTTTAAAGTAGTTGTATTATTTCCTGAAAGCAATTCTTTTCCTTCTGTTACATTTACAATAATTTCATCCGATTTGATTGTAAAATATTTTTGTTTTTTAGGATCGAAGTATGAAAATACGACTTCCGGAATTTTATATTTCCCTTTGTATTGTGGCACTACAGTATACGAGTCGGAAATACGTCCTCTTAACCCGTTTAACGATGTTTTTACATCTTCTTTATGTTCTGGAGTATACACTTCCAATTCTGGTGGTGTTGTTATTTTTGGTATTTCAAATAACTTTAAGTTTCCCCTACCTGATATTTCTACTTTAATTTGAGCGGCTTCATTTGCTTTTAATGTATTTTTATCGGTTGTTACTTGAAATGTAAAATCTCCTACAGCACCTGTAAAATCTAGAGGTTTTCCTTCTTTAGGAAGCGGTTTAACGGTTATTGTTTTTGTGGTAGATTCTGCTGAATAATTAATTGTATTCATAATCATATTTCCAAAAAAATCACCTCTTCCTGTTGGTATTCCTAATGAGAAATCCATTTTCATAGGATTAATAACTAATTTCCCTGATTTTTGAGGAATTAGTATTGCTTTTTTTAGAACAATATACCTGTAATCTTCACCATTGTATTTTCCATTTCTAACATTTGTGTTGTTTACATCAATGTCTTGATTCCAAAAACCATTATACTGTGGAGATTCTGTTACTCGCCAGTTATTAACACTAATGTTTTTACTAACAAACAATTTGTAAACCACGTAAATTCCTTCTCCTATATAAGGTTTTAAGTCTGAAACTTCGGCAACCAAATGTATGTTTTGCTGTGCTATATAATACGGGTTATTTGGATCTTTTGGAATAGCTACTTTTTTAGTTACCGTAATTTTAACAGGGTTTGATTTTACAAGCTTCCCTTTATATTCTATTGTTGCCGGACCTATGGTAAACTCACCCTCTTTTTTTGGCTGAAGAATATAAATATACGATTGTGAGTAGCTGGTTTTACCGTTTATCCAAGATTGATTTACAGATGAACTAGGGCCTCCTACTACATCAAAATAAGCGAAAGAAGGCGGTTTAAAATTATCTGCTCCTTGTTGGTTTACGGTAAATTCTATTTTAAAGCGTTGGTTAACACCTAGCTTGTTTTTGCTAACAGAGGTTGTAAACTCAAGTTGTGCAAACAATGCTTGTGTTACAAACATTAAAGTAATTACTATGTAAACTTTTGCTGTTTTCATTGTTACCAATCTTTTTCTTGTTTTATCTTTCTCCCTTTTGCTTTTTTAGCGTTTACTTTCTTTTGTGTTTTGTTTTCTTCATTATTCATTGCGTCTAATAACTGCTTCATTTGCTCTGGAGATAATTGGTTTGGACGCTTCTTTTTTTGTTGATCTTTTTTATCTTGATTCTTTTTCTTGTCTCCTTTATCGTCTTTTTTATCTTTTCCTTTATTCTTATCCTTTTTGTCTTTATCTTTATTTTTGTCCTTATCTCCTCCGTCTTTATCTTTCTTTTTGTCTTTATTGTCCTTATTATCTTTAGTATTGTCTTTATTTTTGTTCTTGTTTTTATTTTGCTGTTGGTTTTTCAGCATTTTTTGCGCCAAAGCTAAATTGTAACGGGTTTCGTCGTCTTTTGAGTTGTTACGCAGAGCATTTTTGTAAGCTTCTATTGCTTTTGCATATTGCTTTTGTTTCATAAAAGAGTTACCCATATTATGAAATGTTTGCGCTTTGCCCATTTTATCTGTAGTTGTTTTGGCTGCCAACTCAAATTGCGAAACTGCTTCTTTAGCTCTATTTTGCTGATAGATTGCATTTCCTAGATTATAGGCCGCTTTATTGTAATTTGGATCTTTAGATAATGCTTTTTTATAGGCTATTTCGGCTTCAGAAAACTTAAGTTGGTTGTACAACTTATTTCCTTCTCTAACAAGCTCTCTTGCCTCTCTTTTAAGTTTTTTCACATCTTTCTGTTGCGCGAAAGAAAGCGTAGCAAAGCATAAAAACAATATTACAATACTATTTCTCATTCGTTTCATTAAAAAGATTTAAGTTTTGAATCCATTTGGTTTTCTTTTCAAACAATAACGTGTCTATAATTAAAAACAACAAGCCAAAGCCGATAAACCATTGAAATTGATCTTTGTAATCTGAAAATTGTTTGGTTTCAAATTCACTTTTCTCTGCTTTTACTAATAAATCTTCGATGATTGTAATTGTTTCTTTTGTTTTATTTCCGTTAATGTACTTCCCTTTTCCTTTTTCGGCAATATTTTGGAGAATTCCAGGCTTCATTTTTGTAATAACTACTTCTCCTTTACTATCTTTTTTATATCCAATAACCTGCCCATCAGATTTTAAAGGAATTGGGCTTCCTTCTACAGTTCCAATACCTATTGTATAGATTTTAATACCTTCTTTTATTGCTTTTTCAGCAACTTCTAGTGTATTTTCCTCGTGGTCTTCTCCATCAGAAACAATAAATAAAAACTTATTGGTTTGTTCTTCGTTATCGTAATAAGTAATGGCTCTTTCTATAGCTTCATTTATAGCTGTTCCTTGGCTTGAAACCATATTTGGTGATGCGTTTTGTAAAAACATTTTTGCGGCAGCGTGGTCTGTTGTTATAGGTAATAACGGATATGAGTTCCCGGCATAAATAATAATTCCTATTCTATCGCTTCCCAGTTTGTCTATTATTTTAGTAATAATTTGTTTTGCCTTTTCCAATCTACTTGGCGCTATGTCTTCTGCCAACATACTTTTTGATACATCTAAAGCAAAAACAATATCTACTCCCTGTCTTTTAACCGTTTCTAATTTTGTACCCATTTTAGGGTTTGCTAAAGAGATAATAAGTAGCGCTAAAGCAAAACTTACCACGCTTATTTTTAAAACCGATTTAAAAACCGATTTTTCCGGACTTAGTTTTTCTATTAAAGATGCATCTGCAAATTGCTTTTGCACTCTTTTTTTCCACCAAAGCACCAACAAAAACAATACAAATATTGCCGGAATAATTGCTAAGTATATAAAATATGTTGGTTCTTCTATTTGATACATTTTGTTTCTTTTTTAAATAAAACTTTTAAATACAGTGTGTTTTAGTATAAGTTCCATTAAAACCATTAGACCTGCTATTATTACTAATAAACGATAGCGTTCTTGATAGTTGTAATATTTAAACTCTTCTATTTCTGTTTTTTCCAGTTTATTAATCTCATCGTATATCTGTTTTAACTTACTGTTATTTGTGGCTCTAAAATATTTTCCTCCGGTTTCTTTTGCTATATATTTAAGTAAGTCGTCATCTATTTCTACAGGTGATCTTTTAAAAATTAATTCACCTGTATTTTGATCTCTTGCATAAGGAAATGGTGCTGTACCATTAGTTCCTAAACCAATAGTATAAACTTTAATTCCTAATCCTACAGCTAACTCTGTAGCTGTTTTTGGATCTATAAATCCTGTATTGTTTACACCGTCTGTTAGTAAAATAATTACTTTACTTTTTGCCTTACTTTCTTTTAATCTGTTAACCGCAGAGCCTAATCCCATACCTATTGCTGTTCCTCCATCAAGTTCTCCCCATTTTAACCCTGCAATGGTTTTTCTAATAATACGCTTATCACTTGTTATTGGTGTTTGCGTAAAACTTTCTCCGGCATATACTACAATTCCAATTCTATCATTAGGGCGTTGGTTTACAAACTGCGTAGCAACTTTTTTCAAAGCCTCTAATCTGTTTGGTTTTAAATCTCTAGCTAACATACTCGCCGAAATGTCTATTGCCATAACAATATCTATTCCCTTATTGGTTTTGGTTCGCTTACTTACCGAGACATTTCTAGGTCTGGCTAATGCAATTATTAGCAACGAAATAGCCAGCAACCTTAATACGTATATTATGGGTTTTAGCTTTGATAACAATGATGGTGTTACTAAAAAACCTTTTGTACTGGCAACTCTTAGTGTTGCACTATTTTTTTTATCGGTAAAGTAATACCATAGTGCTAGTACGGGTACCAACAATAGTAACCATAAAAACTCCGGATGTAAAAATTCAAAATTATTCCAGTTCATCTTCCTTTGTTTTTACAGGTTTTAAATTTTGTAAAATATGTTCCGACATATTTCTGTGAGCTTTAATCTCTTCTTCTACAGGCTTCGATTTTGCAAACTTCACTAAATCGGCACTTTGAAGAATCTCTCTTAGTTGCTCAATTATTTCACTAGAAATCCCCATTTTACTAGATTCGTTAAAATCGATTATGGTCTCTATTAATTCATTTGTAGTAGATTCTAACGCCGGAATGTTTATATCTTTTTCTATATATGCTCTAACAATATCTGTTAATTCTGAATAATATGCTTTGATTTTATTTTGCTGAAGCAATTGTTTTTCATCTAATTCTTTTAAACGTTGTAGCGCTTCTTGAATTGGAGGAATTGAAGCTACAGCTTCTTTTGGTTGTTCTTTTCTTCTGAAAACAAAATATAGTATTACTGCCAATAATAGTAACAGTGCAATAATCCACCATAGTAAATAACGGTAATCATCAAATGTTTTTGGTTCTTTTCTAATAGACTTTATCTCAAACATTTTTTGTTTGGTAGTGTCTACTTTTACCGTTGCAACATTAATTAGTAATGAATCTGTAAAATACTTTTTAGTATTTACAATTACTGTTTGTTTAGGAACAATGTATTTCCCACTATCAAAACTGGTTAGAATGTATTTTTTCTCCAGTTTATCTTTTAAGGTATCTACTGGTAACGATTCTACAACCTCTACTTTTCCTAGACTATCTAGCTGTAATTTTGGAAAAATAACATTGTTTTTCTCAGCAACAGCTATTTTAAACTGTATTTGCTCTCCAATTCTAATATTTGTTGTGTCTGTAAATGTTTTTACCGGATTGTTTTGAGAAAAACCGACAAACCCAATAAAAAATAACAGATTTACTATTTTTTTTACATACCTCATCATCTATCTAGCTCCTTTGTGTTTAAAATATCCCAATAATTTTTTCACATAGCTTTCATCTATCCGTGTACTAACAGTGCCTGCTCCGCTATGACTAAAGGCTTTTTCAAAATAATCTACATTTTTTAAATAATACGCTTGGTATGCATTTCTAACCTTTTTAGAAGCTGTATTTACCAATATTGTTTGATTTGTTTCAGCATCTACCATTGGTACCATCCCTAAATTAGGTATAGAAACATCGTGTTTATCGAAT
This sequence comes from Flavobacteriaceae bacterium, assembly GCA_027082925.1. GTDB lineage: Bacteria > Bacteroidota > Bacteroidia > Flavobacteriales > Flavobacteriaceae > Lutibacter. The sequence continues at coordinate 19,897 of JALWTD010000020.1, read as the reverse complement.
ACTCTAATTCCGGTAACATCGTGCTTTTTACCTGCAATTTTTAATGTTTGTTCGTAATCTGAATCCATAAAATCTGAAAGTAAAAACACAATGGCTTTTTTCTTTAAAATACTAGATAAAAACTTAAGTGCTTCAGAAATATTTGTTTGTTTACTTTGAGGTTTAAACTCTATAAGCTCTCTTATAATTCTAAGCACATGACTTTTCCCTTTTTTAGGAGGAATAAAAAGTTCTACATTATCAGAAAATAGTATGAGTCCTACTTTATCATTATTTTGAATTGCAGAAAAAGCTAATGTTGCTGCAATTTCTGTAAGAGTATCTCTTTTAAATTGTTGTGTGGTTCCAAAAAATTCTGAACCACTAATATCAACCATTAACAGCATGGTTAACTCTCGTTCTTCTTCAAATACTTTTACGTAAGTTTCGTTGTATCTAGCTGTCACATTCCAATCTATAGCTCTTACATCATCGCCATATTGGTATTGTCGTACTTCAGAAAAAGTCATACCTCTTCCTTTAAAAGAGCTATGATACTCTCCTGAGAAAATATGATCAGACAAGCGTCTTGTCTTAATCTCTATTTTACGAACTTTTTTAAGTATTTCTTTAGTATCCATTATCTAGATTTCCGATTGTAGATTTTTTAAATTTTTTATGTTCAGACTTTTAGTTAAGTTAAGCCTATCTAAAATTTAAGGTACCTCTACTTCGTTTACTATTTTACTGATAATGTTTTCTGAAGTGATATTTTCGGCTTCGGCTTCGTAAGTAATACCTATTCTATGACGTAACACATCGTAAATTACGGCTCTTACATCTTCTGGTATTACATAACCTCTACGTTTTATAAAAGCGTAGCATTTTGCAGCCATCGCTAAGTTAATACTTCCTCTAGGAGAAGCTCCAAAACTAATTAATCCTTTTAGGTCAGATAAGTTATATTTTTCAGGATAACGTGTTGCGAAAATAAGGTCTAATATGTACTTCTCTATTTTTTCGTCCATATAAACTTCTTTCACGGCTTGTCTAGCTCTATTAATTTGTTCGAGAGAAGCTACTGCATTTACTTTTTCAAAACTTCCATTTAAGTTTTGTCTCATAATAAGTTGCTCTTCACTAATTTTAGGGTAGTCTATAACCGTTTTTAACATAAACCTATCTACCTGTGCTTCAGGTAGTGGATATGTTCCTTCTTGTTCAACAGGGTTTTGAGTTGCCATTACTAAAAATGGCTCTTCTAATTTAAATGTTGTATCGCCAATGGTTATTTGACGCTCTTGCATAGCTTCAAGCAATGCTGATTGTACTTTAGCCGGTGCTCTGTTAATTTCATCGGCCAATACAAAGTTTGCAAAAATAGGTCCTTTTTTAATACTAAAATCATTTTGCTTTACATTGTATATCATAGTACCTACCACATCAGCAGGTAATAAATCTGGTGTAAACTGTACCCTACTAAATTCTCCATGCACAGCTTTAGCCAATGTATTAATTGCCAGTGTTTTTGCTAATCCGGGAACTCCTTCAAGTAAAATATGCCCATTTCCTAACAATCCTATAAGTAAACATTCAACCATATGCTTTTGACCTACAATTACTTTGTTCATTTCTAACATTAGTAAATCAACAAAAGCACTTTCTTTCTCTATCTTTTCATTAATCGCTTTGATATCTATCGATACATTGTTTTCTTCAATCATTTGTTTATTTTTTAGCTTGTGAATTTAACATGCTTTATTAACCAATGCAAATAGCATATTTTTTTTATGAATGCTTGTTAAAAATTGGTTAAAATAGAAAAACTATAGAAGGGTTTAATAATTTATTAACACCTCAAAACATCTCTTACAAAACCGTTAGAAAATTTTAAATTTGATTAAAACTGTTATAAACAATAAAAATACACTAACTAAAAGCTTATTTTGTTGACATTTCAATAAAATTACCCCTCAGTTTTTGAGTTTTTTAGCAACTCTCTTGTATAGTTTTAACATTTTTTTAATATTTACCGCGACAAACAACAAATAATATGGGTTTTTACTTACTAAAAAGTTTGATATTTAAATATTTCACAAACCTTAACATTGTGTTAAATATATAACAAACCTATTTTGTAATTAACAAATTTATATTTTTACCTAATTAATTATTAAAGCAAACCATATGAAGAAAACATTAACACATTTAAAAGTCTTATCGTTTTTGCTATTCTTACCTATCGTAGCTTGGTCACAAACCAAGGTTTCAGGTAAAGTAGTAGACGTAAAAGGACAAGGTATTCCTTTTGTTACCGTAGTGGAACAAGGAGCGTCTAATGGAACTACTACTGATGAAAATGGAAATTTTCAATTCAGTGTTTCTCAATTACCTGCAACTATTGTTGCATCGTACATTGGATTCGAAACTAAAAAAGTAACTGTTAACTCAGCAAGCGCTATTACAATCACTTTAAAAGAAGAAAGTGTTGGTTTAGATGAAGTTGTGGTAACAGGAAACAGAGCAAAGCCTAGAACCGTACTAGATTCTCCAGTGCCAATTGACAATATTGGTGTTCAAGAATTGAAACAAAGTGGACAAGACACTTTTGACCAAATGTTGGTATACAAAGTACCTTCTTTTAACTCTGCTAACCAAGCAATTTCTGATGCAACAGCTCACTTTGACCCTGCTGATTTAAGAGGTTTAGGGCCAAGTAGAACTTTAGTATTGGTAAATGGAAAACGTAAAAACCAAAGTGCACAAATTTATTTAAATGGTACTCCTGGTAAAGGTGAAGTTGGTATTGACTTAAAAAGTATTCCTACTGCAGCTATTAAAAACGTAGAGGTATTACGTGATGGTGCATCTGCACAATACGGATCTGATGCGATTGCAGGTGTAATTAACATTATCTTAAAAGATAAATCTGAATACACTGAAGTATCTGCTAAAACAGGTATTACTGCTGAAGGTGACGGGTTTAATTTTGGAACTGATATTAATGCAACTTTTGGTTTAGGAGATGAAGGTACTGTAAACTTTACAGCTGCTTATTACACTCAACAATTAACCAATAGAGCTGGAACTCCTGGTGTAAGAGACTTACCTGCAAACCCACAACAAAACTGGGTAGACTGGGCAACTGAAAATCCTGATTTAGGAATGATTGTTGGACAACCAGATTTAACTAAAAAAGATTTCTTCGTAAACATTACATATCCTATTAGTGATGATGTAGAGTTTTATACTTTCCACGGATACACACAAAGAGATGGTAGAAGTTTTGCATACTATAGAGCTCCTTATTGGAGACCTGACGTTGAGGCTTCAGAGTTTTTAACACCTGCTGGTAGTTTCCAAGGATATCATCCTACTTTTGAAGTTGATGTGCAAGACAATATGAGTTCTGCAGGATTAAAATTTATCTTAGGAGGATTTAATACTGATTTAAGTATTACTTAAGGAAGAAACTCTGTAGATTATACTGTAAACCGTTCTGTAAACAGAGATTATTTAGCAGATCACGGATGGTCTCCACGTACTTTCCACCCTGGAGGATACGCATTTAGTAATGTAATTAGTAATTTAGACTTTAGCAGAACTTTTAGTGATATGGTAAGTGCATATTTTGGTTTTGAAACTAAAAGAGATATGTATGATGCGTTTGAAGGAGATCCTTTCTCTTATTACGGAGGTGGATCAGATTCATTTGCTGGTATTAAGCCTAGTGAAGCTGGAAGCTGGAGCAGAACAAGTTTTGCAACTTATGTTGGTTTAGACTTTGATATCACAAAAGCATTCCTTCTTGGAGGTGCTATTCGTTACGAAGATTTCTCTGATTTCGGAAGTAACACTTCTTGGAAATTAAATGGTAGATATAAAATTGGTGAAAATGCTGCTTTAAGAGCTTCTGCAAGTACAGGATTTAGAGCTCCTTCATTACACCAAAGATATATTACGTTATCTCAATACATTATTGTTCCAGGATTTGCTGATCCTCAATTACAAGGAACTTTAGCAAATGATGATCCTGCTGTTGTTGCGTTAGGAGTACCTAACTTAACTGCAGAAACTTCAGATAACTACTCTTTTGGAGTAACTGCTAAATTAGCTAAAAATTTATCTTTCTCTGCCGATATTTATAATATCAAAGTAAAAGATCGTGTATTATTCTCGTCTCAAATTAAATCTATTGATGGAAACTTAGATGGTTCTGATCAAGTAGAGCAAATTTTATTAGATAACAACGTACTAGCTTTACAGTTCTTTATTAATGCTGTAAACACAAAAACTACTGGTGCTGACATTGTATTAGATTACAGCAATATACCTTTAGGAAACGGTAAATTTGGAGCTAGTTTAAGTATGAACTTTAATAATACTAAAATTGACGGAGCAGTATCTAACCCTCCAATATTAGAGGCTGGTGGATACGAAATATTTAACCGTAGAGAAGCTGGTAGAATTACAGATGCTAGACCAAAATCTAAAATATTATTAGGTTTAAACTACAAAACTGATAAGTTTAATGTAGCTTTAAATAACACTAGTTTTGGTGAAGTAACTGTTTTTGATGATGTTGATCCTAACTTAGATCAAGTACACTCTTCTAAAATTGTAACAGACTTAATTTTAGGTTATAACTTTAACGAGAAGTTTTCTGTATCTGTAAACGCAAATAACTTATTTGATGTATATCCAGATGTATTAGATGAAAACTTAAGAAGCGCTGGTGGTAGATTCCTTTACAGTTCTGAGGTAACTCAAATGGGATTCAAAGGTGCTAACTACAGCCTTAACTTTAACTTTAAATTCTAATAAGAGTTTAAAAACTATTTGAATTATATAGTAAAAAAGGGTGTCAAATTTGACACCCTTTTTTTTTTAGTTGTATTTCTTTAATGTTAACTGTTCTCCATCAAAAACAGCATATGTGAAATGTGTAATCCAATCACCGGTATTTACATATTTTACCTTTTTAGAAATCTGAATTTCAAGAGGTAAATGACGGTGCCCAAAAACAAAGTAATCGTACGATTTTTCTGCTAATTTCTTTTTACTATACTGAACTAGCCATTCGTTTTCTTCACCTAAAAACTTAACATCTTCTGCTCCTGAAATTAATTTATTTTTAAGTGATAGGTATTGTGCTATTCGTATCCCAATATCTGGATGAAGCCATCTATAAAGCCATTTTGAGAAAGGATTTGTAAACACTTTTTTCATTCGTTTATATCCTTTATCACCAGGGCCTAATCCGTCTCCATGTCCAATTAAAAAGGTTTTATTGTTGAAAATAAATTCTTTTGGTTTATAAAACACAGGAATTGCTAATTCTTCTTCAAAATAGCTTTGCATCCAAAGGTCGTGGTTTCCAACAAAGAAATAGACTTTAATACCGCTATCACTTAATTCGGCAAGTTTCCCTAAAACACGTACAAATCCTTTTGGGACTGCTTTTTTATACTCAAACCAAAAATCAAATAAATCGCCTAAGAGAAATATTGCTTCTGCATCTGTTTTTACAAAATCTAACCAACGTACAAATTTAATCTCTCGTTCTCTACTTTGCTTGGCTGTAGGAGCTCCAAAATGTTGATCTGAAGCAAAATATATTTTCTTATTTACAGTCAAAATTTATATAATTAAGCTCAAATATACGTATTTGTTACTGTTTTGGTGTTGATTGGTTTTCTAACTCCAATACTTTTACAATCATATTGTCTTTTGTGTGAGTAAGTGTGTAGTAGCCTGTTTCTCCAAATAAATCACGAGCAATAACAGCTTTTAAATATAATTGTAACTTTTCTTTAGTTTCAGGAAACATAGGACCTTGTAAATCCAACTCACTTATATATTGATTAATAACCTCGTTATTTTTATCAAATTCTTTAACAAATGTAGGCAAATCCCATTGCTCCATTTCCGCTCTGTGGTTGTCAACATATTTAAACGCAAAAGCATTTAATTTTTTGTAGTATCTTGTTTCAAAAGAATTTAGCGTATCAACAGGAACAAACACATCTGGTATAATTCCACCTCCACCATATACAATTTTTCCTTTAGGGGTGATAAATTTAAGTGTATCGTTTACTTTTATGCTATCCTTAGACAACAATTCTCCGTTGTAAATTCTATTGATATAATCATTTTCGTATGATTTTGGATTGGTATGGCTATATGGCTTTTGTATTGATCTTCCTGTAGGTGTGTAATAACGTGATGTGGTAAGTCGTACTGCCGACCCGTCTCCAAGATCCATTTCTTGCTGTACCAGTCCTTTTCCAAAAGACCTACGTCCAACTATTACACCTCTATCATTATCTTGTAAGGCTCCTGCTACAATTTCACTGGCCGATGCCGAGTTTTGATCAATTAATACATACACTTTTCCGTCTTCAAAATCACCTGTGTCTGTTGAAAATGATTTATCTACTTCTCCATTTTTATTTTTTGTAAAAACAATAAGTTTTCCTTCTTCTAAAAACTCATCAACAATACTATTTGCTATATCCATAAATCCACCCGGGTTTCCTCTTAAATCTAACACTAAAGAAGTCATGTTTTTAGAGATTAATTCATCTAAAGCAGCTTTAAACTCATCGTAAGTTGTTCTGGCAAATCTATCAATTTTAATATATCCTAAATGATCTGTAATCATGTAATAGGCTGGAACGCTTTTTATAGGTACTTCTCCTCGCGTAATTGAAAAAGGTAAAACTTCATGGGTAGATCTTCTATAAATTTGAATATCAACTTCTGTATCAGGTTCTCCTTTAAGAGATTTCATTACAGCTTCACTAATTTTTCTATCAGCAAGTCTTGTCCCTTCTTCAGCAGCAGTTACACCAGCTTTTTTTGCCAAGGGTTTTCCAAATAACGTATCTTTATTTGCTATAATTATTCTGTCTCCTGCTTTAATTCCGGCATGTTCGCTAGGTCCGCCTTTAATTACACTTGTTACAGCAACAGAATCGTCATGCATTAAAAAGCTAATACCAATACCTACAAATTTTCCTTGCATGCTTTCTCTAACTCCCTGTAATTCTTCTTTTGGAATATAAACAGAATGCGGATCTAACTTTTTTAGCATATTTGTTATTGCAATATCTAACAAGCTATCGGTATCTACTTCATCTACATAATCATACTCTATATAATTAATTAAGCGCTTTATTTTAGCTTCGCTTGAATTAGAACTGAATAAAATGGATTTATTTTTAAAATTTAAGGTGCTTCCTATTAAGATTCCTATTGCTACGGAAACTCCTATAAATAAAGGGATATTAATTATTTTATTTTTCATTGTATATTTTTAAGTTGTGTAAGTTCTACACCTGCTTTTTCTAAAAAATTTAGGCCTGTTACGTCTTTGTATTTTGTAGCGTAAACAACTCTTTTAATTCCTGATTGGTGAATTAATTTACTACATTCCTTACACGGTGATAATGTTATATATAACGTTGCATTTTTACAAGATTGTGTGGAGTTAGCTACTTTTAAAATTGCATTAGCTTCAGCATGAAGAACATACCACTTGGTATTTTCATCTTTATCTTCACAACAATTTTCAAAACCTGTTGGAGTTCCGTTAAAACCGTCTGATATAATCATGCGTTCTTTAACAATAAGAGCTCCTACTTTTTTACGTTCACAGTACGAAAGTTTAGCCCATTCAAAAGCCATTCGCATATATGCTTGGTCATATTTTAATTGTTTTTTTTTCATAAAATTTTTAGTGTCCACGAAAATACTAAGATTCTGACATAAATCGCGTTAAAATTTTACCAAAATACGGCATTTTTAAGCATTGGAAGTACCACACCTATAACTATTGCTGAAATTATGATAATCCAATCTCGTTTTGAAAATCGAAAAATTGTTTGAAATACAAACCCTAATGTTAAAATGGTAATTACAATAATTATTTGTGCCATTTCAATACCAAGAGCAAATTCAAGTAATGGAATTAACTTGCTTGAAGACTTTCCTATAAGCATTTTAAAATATCCCGAAAATCCTAATCCGTGGATAAGCCCAAAGAATAAAGCAAAAATTAAATTTGTGTTTGTTTTTGTGTTTTTTGAAGCCTTGTTTGCGTAAAAAATATTTACTACTGCCGTTATTATAATTGTTACGGGTATTAAAAATTCAATCCAATTTTTATCTACGTTTACTATTTTATACGCTGCTAAAATTAGTGATAATGTATGACCTATGGTAAACAGTGATATGAGCCATAGCACCTTTTTCCAATTTTTAAAATCGTACACTACTGTTAGGGCTATTAAAAACAATATGTGATCGTACGCATTCCAATCTAGTACGTGAAAAAGACCTTCTTTAAGGTAAAATATAAAATTATCCATTTAATTTTTTAATTATTATTTCAAATATAGAAAAAACTCATTTTTGCAAACATTAAAACCAATTATCTATAATCGATTTTTCTGTTTGAGGTGCAGCTTTGTGAATAAATTCGTTTTTTTCTACGTTATACGTGTAATCTTTTCTCCATTCATCGCAATTTTCTGCTACTTGCTTAATACTTTCGCAAACATAAAGCACCTCTTTATTAGTTAGTGTTGGGTGAATAGACATACGAATCCAACCCGGGCGATCTATTAAGCAACCTTCGTTTATTTTTTCTTCAATGGTTTTTGATGTTTGTTGGTCTACATGCAATAAAAAATGTCCATAGGTACCTGCGCAAGAACAACCTCCTCTTGTTTGTATTCCAAATCTATCATTCAACAGCTTTACTATTAAATTAAAGTGAACATCTTCAATATAAAAAGAAAAGACACCTAATCTATCTGTGTGTTGAGCTGCAAGTATTGTTAGGTTTTTTATTTTAGAGAGTTTATCAAATATAATAGTGTTTATCTCGTGCTCTCGAGCTAGTATGTTTTCAACACCCATTTGCTCTTTAAGTTGAATAGAGAGCGCTATTTTTATAGTTTGTAAAAAACCCGGAGTTCCTCCATCTTCTCTAGTTTCAATATCATCAACATAATCGTGATCTCCCCAAGGGTTTGTATAAGTTACTGTTCCTCCTCCCGGATTGTCAGGAACCATATTCTTATACAGTTTTTTGTTAAATATTAGAACTCCGGATGAACCCGGACCTCCTAAAAATTTATGAGGTGAAAAAAAGATGGCATCTAAATACGACTTGTTATCTCCCGGATGCATATTAATGCTAACATATGGAGCCGAACAAGCAAAATCAACAAAACACAAACCTCCGTACTCATGAATCACTTTGGCTATTTTATGATAATCTGTTCTAATTCCTGTAACATTTGAACAAGCGGTTACCGATGCTATTTTTATGGGTGTTTCTTTATATTTTTCAAGCAATTGTTTAAAACTATCAAAACATACCAATCCTGAATTTTTACAAGGAATTATTTCTACGTCGGCAATAGTTTCTAACCACGATGTTTGATTGGAATGGTGTTCCATATGAGTAATAAACACCACCGGTTTTAGCTCTTTTGGTATGGTTGTGTGCTTTTTTAAGTTTTCAGATACTTTTAATCCTAAAATGCGTTGAAACTTATTAATAACTCCGGTCATTCCCGAGCCTTCGGTAATTAAAACATCATCACTACTGGCATTTACATGTTGCTTAATAATGTTTCGTGCTTTGTGGTACGCCATTGTCATTACAGAACCCGTAATTGAAGTTTCGGTATGTGTATTCGCGACAAAAGGTCCAAAATCGTTCAGCATTTTTTCTTCTATAGGTCGGTAAAGACGGCCACTAGCAGTCCAATCTGTATAAATAATTTCTTTTTCTCCGAAAGGAGATTGAAATGTTTTATTTATACCAACTATATTTTTTCTAAATTGTTGAAAGTAGGCTTCTAAATTAGATGATTTAGCGGCGTTAGTATCTTTATGTTGATTAGAAATCATTACTGATTTTGGATTAACTATTTATTATTAAAAACCTTCCCAATTTATAAAATAGCGATGAAAAAAACGCCATAATATTTAAATTTTTATTTAAATGCTTTTATTCCTTCTTTTAACCAGTTGTAATACTCATCTACATTTGGAGTATACCCTACAGGATGCGTTAAATTTTTTTCATTTAGGTTCATTAAAACGTAAAATGGCTGTGCGTTTGTACCGTATTTAACAGTTTGTAATTCACTCCATTTTTGACCAATGTATTTGAGTTTTTTACCCGGTCTTAATTTAGAATCTACAATTTCGTCTTCAGGAAGTTTTCGCTTATCATCAACATATAATGAAATAAGTATTACCTCATTTTTTAATATTTGTAACACTTTATCTTTTACCCAAACTTTTTGCTCCATTCTTCTACAGTTAACACAGGCTTTCCCTGTAAAATCAATTAAAACAGGTTTATTTACTTTTTTTGCATAAGCCAAGCCTTTATCATAATCGTTAAAAGCTAAAATATCGTGAGGTGCCATTAAATGCGCCCCTTTAGGTATTTCTAAGTGACTTTGAGATGATGTGGTGCCTAACCTAGAGAATCCAACTCCATAAGGAGATTCGCTATAATGTTGTGGTGGAGGGAATGCACTAATTAAATTCAACGGTGCTCCCCACAATCCGGGAATCATATAAATAGTAAACGAAAGTGTAAGCAATCCTAAACTAAGCCTTCCTACCGAAATATGTGAAATGGGTGAATCATGAGGTAATTGAATTTTTCCAAAAAGATAGAATGATAATGCTCCAAAAACTGCAATCCATATTGCTATAAACACCTCTCTTTCGAGAAGGTGTAAGTTTAGTACTAAATCTGCATTTGATAAAAATTTAAATGCCAGCGCTAATTCTAAAAACCCAAGTACTACTTTTACCGTATTTAACCAGCCTCCAGATTTTGGTAATGAATTTAGCCAGCCTGGGAAAGCTGCAAAAAGTGCAAAAGGAATAGCGAGTGCAAGAGAAAACCCAAACATTCCAACGATAGGTCCTATTTGCCCGCCAGAAGCCGCATCAACCAATAGTGTACCAACAATAGGTCCTGTACATGAAAAAGAAACAATAGCTAGAGCCAAAGCCATAAAGAAAATTCCAATAACTCCCCCTCTATCTGCTTGTGCATCAACTTTAGTTCCCCAAGAACTAGGTAATACTATTTCAAAAGCACCTAAAAAGGAAACGGCAAAAACAATTAATAACAAAAAGAAAATAACATTAAACCACACATTGGTAGAGAGAGCGTTTAATGCATCTGGTCCGTAAATAAAACTAACTAACGAGCCTAATAGCACGTAAATAACAATAATAGAGAGTCCGTAAATTATCGCATTTCTTATTCCAACAGCTTTACTTTTGCTTTGTTTAGTAAAAAAACTAACCGTCATTGGAATCATAGGAAAAACGCAAGGTGTGAGTAATGCTGCAAATCCAGAGAAAAAAGCAATGAGAAAAATAGCCCAAAGGCTTCTGCTTGCATTATTGCTGTTCGATTTATTTTCGGGCTCCTGTTTACTTATTTTTTTAGTTTCCGTTTTTAACTCATCTTTTACAATAGGCTCATTTCCTGTAAGTTCAAATGCTAAATCTATTTCGGTAGGCGGTAAACATCTTGAGTCATCGCACACCATAAATTCAACCACACCTTCAATTTTTAGAGGTAGTGTTTTTAATAGTTTTATCCGTTGTTTAAACACCCCTTTCTTTTCAAAGTATTTAATCCGCATGTTAAAAACAGGGTCGTCTATAGTGTGCCCTTCTCCTTCAGAAGGAGTTCCAATAAGCTCGTAGTTTTCGTTTTTTTCAAAAGTGAATAATGTGGGTATAGGTCCATCATCAGGGACATTTTGAGAATATAAATGCCAATTTGTATCAATTACTGCTGTTGAAACTAAATTGTATTCCGTTTCAGAAATTTTTTCAACTGTAGTCTCCCATTTTACAGGGGTCAGGATTTGTGAAAAACTAGAAAAAGTAAGCGTGAATGATAATAGTAGTAAAAATAAATTCTTCATTTGTAAATGGGTTTTCGCGAATATCTTAAAAAAAGACAAATTTAAACAATATTGTTATGCTTGTCGTGTTTTTTTGCGGTTACCTTAAAAAACATAATTGCTTTTTATATTTTTTTGTAACTTGTGCTTTGTTATACAAGCTATCATATTGAGTTTCCCCTAAATATAAATTTACACTCAATATTTATTTTGTCTAAAAAACACTATTTTTAGATATACTCAAAAAGGGTATATCTTGTAATTAAACTCCCAAGTTATGAAAAAATTATTTTTAGTTATTTCTTTTTTATTATTTTCTCAAATCTCCAATTCTAATGTAGTTGTGCTAAATGGGTTAACCCACGTACATAACTCTGAAGCCGGAAAAACAATCACAGGTGTTGTGAAGTTAAAAAATACAAAAGATACGGAACAAAGAGTTATTATCTACTTCAACGATTTATTTCAAGAATGTGGAAAAGCAACAATACTAACAGCAGATGTTTCTCACAAAAGATCATTGTTAAAATGGATCTCAACAAACATTAACGAACGTGTTTTAAAACCTCACGAAGAGTACGAACTGGTTTATACTATTGAAGTACCTAATGATAGTTCTCTTGATGGATCGTATTGGGGTGTGTTAATGATTGAAGTTGAAAAACCTATAAAAGAAGACGATTTATCATACGGTGTAAAGCTTGAATCCAAAATTAGATATGGTATTCAAATAATAACAGATATTAAAGAGAGAAAACCGTCTGAACTTGATTTTTACAATGTAGAAATTAACGATAATAACGGTGCAAAAATGATTAATGTTGATGTTCAAAATAATGGTATTTTTTATGTACAACCAACCTTGGTATTAGAAGTATTTAACGAAAATGGAGAGCAAGCAAAAAAAGAAGAGGTTAAATTTAAAAAAATATACCCAGGATATTGTAAAGCTTTCACATTAGATATTTCCGATTTACCTAAAGGTGTTTATAGCGCCGTATTGGTAGCTGATTATGGTGAAAATATGTATGCGGTAGATTTGGAATTTGAAAATAAATAGCGCATTTATTTCATTTTAAAATATTTAATAAAGAAAAGGTTATTTAAGATTAAATTTGCTGACTTATTGTGCACAAAAAATAATCATATAAGAGTACCTAGGCTTCCCTGCATTTTTTTATTGATTTTTTTTACTTCAATATCTTTTTTACAAGCGCAGGTTTCAAATATTGAAATAAAAGTAAAGAACAAACCTAAAGAATTGTTCCCGGGGAAGCATTATACACTCGTGTTTGAAATAAAAAACACCTCAAAAGACAGCGTAAAATTAGATTGCAATCTAAATGTTCCTCCTGAATTCAAATCTATTCTTTCTAGAAAAAAAGTACTCTTAAAGCCAAACAGTAAAAAAAATATCATGTTTACTTTTGGTGTTTCTAAATATTGTTCTTCAGGAAATTTTAGTACTACCCTATCAGTAGCTAAAAACAAAAAGAATATTTTTTTAGAACGTTTTAATTTTAAAGTAGAGAAAATTTACAATATTCATGTTAACGTTATAAAAGCTCCTGAATATTTAAGATTAGAAAAAGATTTTTATTGTGAGTACCTTGTTTCAAATTATGGGAATAGCGCTGAAAATATTGAATTAGTTTCGAAAAGAGCTTATAGAGTAACTCCTAGTTTTGTAACCTTAAAACCCGATTCGTCTATTGTTGTTAAAGTATATCAAGAGGTACCCGAAACCTTTTACACCAAAACAACAGTACTAAACAATCTAAAAGTAAAACTTATATCTTACGATACTATTTTTTCTAATAGAGTTCCTATTACTGTTTATCCAAAAAGCAATAAAGCGCCAGATTTATATAAACGGTTCCCAATTTCTATATCAACTATTTTTAATTCGGTCAAAGGTTTAGACACCATTAATGCTGTAAAATATAAAATAAGTGGTAGAGGGTTTATAGATAAGGAAGATAAACATTTTTTAAGCTTTAATTATTCCGGTCCTAATCAAAACAATATTGTTAGGTTTGGTGAATACGAAAAATATAGCGTTTTTTATAAAACCCCTAAATTAGAAGCCTCGCTTGGAGATGTTAACTTTTCATTATCCGATTTAACCGAGAACTCTAGATACGGTCTTGGTGGTATTTTTACCTATAAATTTCCGAAAACTACCGCTTCTTTATTTTATGTAAAACCTCGATTTACAAATCAAATATCCGATTCTTACGGTGGAAAATTACTTTATAACTTATCGAGTAAAACATACCTTCAATTTGGAGTTATAAACCGTTCCCTTTTAGAAGATAATGATGAGTTTAAATCACAAGTCTATAGTCTTATTTCTTCTTTCACAAAAGAAAATTTAAAACTTAAAGGTGAAATTGCTTACGAAACAAATTACAAGTCTTCTGGATTTGCTTTTTCTATAGAATCTTATTTTGGGTATAAAAAATTATTTTTGGGAAATAGCATACATTACTCTGATAAAAACTATAAAGGATATTTAAGAAACAGCAAGCAACTATACTCCAATTTCAAGTATAAATTTTCTAAAAAATTTAGAATAACACTAGGCGCAAATTATTCATCAATAAACCCTGTTAAAGATACCATTAACTACGCATCTTCACCTATACTCACCAAATACCTAGCTTACATAAGCTATAAAATAAACAAGCAAAATAAAATAAAAATAGGGGGATATATTAGAAAAAAAGAAGACCGGTTTACACCCAAAAAGTTTAATTTCGGAGAAAATTTAATGAGTCTTTCTTTTCAGCAAAAAAAAACAAATAAGTATAACTTTAACTTATACGGTAAATACGGAACCTCTGTAAATTATTTAATAGAAAATGCTCCCTCAAGAAACGTACTTTTTAGCTCTTTCCAATTATCGGTAAATATCAATAAATATTTTATTACCGGTATAAATAGCACATATCAACAAACAAACAAACTTTCTGATAATAATGAATTGATAAAATATTTTTACTACGGCGGATTTTTACAATACAATTACAGAACACATTTAAGCTTAAATCTATTCTATAAAAGTGATTATGATTACGATGAACTTAGCGATGCTCAAAGTTTTTTGGAAGCAAGACTTAATTATAACTACAAACAAAGGCACTTGTTTAGCTTATCGGTGTCTCAATCTAGTTTGCCTATTTCTCCGCTAAAAAAAGAATTGTACATTTCTGCTAATTACAGTTTCGTAATAAACGTTCCGTTGTTAAAAGATAAAACCGTTGGAGCTATTAAAGGAACTATTGTTTCTGAAGAAAAAGATAATTTAGAGGGAGTTTTAGTGATTTTAGATAACAAAATTGCCATAACCGATAAAAATGGGAATTTTAGTTTTTATAATTTAGCTCCAAAAAGTTACTCATTAGCCGTTAAGCAATCTAGTTTACCAAAGGGTAAAATTATTTTAGAAGATACGCCATATTTAATAGATGTAACCCCTAATAAAGATACTTTTATTACATTACATTTAGGAAAAACAGGTGGTGTAATAGGTCAGGTTAAATTTAAAAAAACAGTAAAAATTCAATCTGAAAAGTTTATTAAAAAATTACCTAGGGTTATTGTAAAAATTCAAAAAGGAAACACCAAATTTTTAACCAAAATAGATGAAAAAGGAAATTTTGAATTTAAAGAACTTACGCCCGGTACTTGGACTATTGAGCTTCTTGTAAAAAACCTCATCAAAGATTTTAAATTTGATAAAGTTAAAACAGAAGTGGAAATAAGCTCTAATAACAATAGTATTGTTACCTTTAACGTAAGTAATAAAAATAGATTTATTAAAAAAAGTAAAAAGAAGTTTAAATTATGAGGCTATTAATTATTCTTATTTTCTTTGCATTTCCAAGTATTATTTTCTCTCAAGATGATGATGATACTGAAGTTAGCTTCAAATTAAAGGAAATAGCTATAATTGCTATAGAACCCAGCAATACAGATGTTGTTTTAAATTTAGAAGCCCCTAATTCTGCAGG
Source organism: Flavobacteriaceae bacterium (assembly GCA_027082925.1). GTDB lineage: Bacteria > Bacteroidota > Bacteroidia > Flavobacteriales > Flavobacteriaceae > Lutibacter. The sequence continues at coordinate 3,936 of JALWTD010000020.1, read as the reverse complement.
TGAAAGAGCAAAAATTGTTGTTGCAAACAATTCTAAATGGATTAACTTTACTTCTGCTCTTTCCGAAGAGGATTCTCCAAGAAATTTATCTATAAAAATAGAAGACGGTGCTGTTCCTTCAGGATTATACTTAAAATTGGAAACTTCAGATTACACAGGAAGCGGCAAAGGTCAACTAGGAACTCCCAACAAATTAATCACCTTAAATAAATCTTCGCAAGTAATTATTTCAAACATAGGTGCGGCATATACCGGAAACGGAGTTAACAACGGTTTTAAACTTACTTATTACTTAGAAATATACGACTATAAATTATTAGATATGAATAGCTCCGAGACACTATCTATAAGCCTAACTTTAACAGATTACTAATGAAAAAAATACTATTTATTTTTATAATTTTAATAAGCTCACATAGCTTTAGCCAAAAAATAAAAGTGAAGGGCGAATGGGAAAAAAAGTTTCGTCTTTCAGATATTAAAGGAGCAGGAAACGATTATAGTGAGTACTATTTAAGTAAAAAAAATCAGACTAAAATAACCGTGTCTTCTCACCCTTCAAATCACCAAGATGATTTATATGCCAACTTTAAAGTTTTTGTACATAGAGAAGATGATGAATGGCATCCTAATTTAATATTACAAATTAGAAGAACCGGATCTGGAGAAAATAACAACAATAATATCTTCTCCGGAACCGAATTTCAAACCATTACAAATAGCTCTTCATTCTTTTTTAATACCATCGGAAAACACGAAAAAATTCCTATACAATATAAGATTTTAGGAATAAGTGTTTTATTGCCCGCGCAAACATATTCTACCGAAGTTGTATTCACGGTTTTGAACTTATAAAAAATTTTACTACCTTTAGGCGTGTATTTCGCATTTTTATCAGTCATAAACCACTGTTTTAGTGTAAGATACAATAACCCTAAAAAACCCCATGAAATGCCTGTAAAAGTTTTATTTATAGAGAATGACTCTATACAACAAGCTTCTTTCAAGTCTATCCTAGACAAGAATCTGGGAATAAAACACCACATTATTGACGGATTTGATTCTCTTGAGTCTGAACTAAAAAAGGACAACTACACTCATTTAATTTCTAAATTTTCTATTAATAACAATACTATTAATGACTATAAGCATTTAATAGAAATTCCTACTTTGATTATTCTTGAAAATAATATTGATATAAGTGACACTGGTTTTAGCTATACAAAGCTTCCTTTAAGCTACTCTAAACTCTTCGCATTTTTATGTGAAGCTCCTATCATATCAAACAATACTCTTGAAAAATACGCCATGGGAGATCAAGATTTTATGAATCAAATGAAGGGGCATATTATAGAGGAGTTTAAAGCTAATTTTGAAGAAATCCCTAAACTACTAGAAAATAAAAATTTAAAAGAAATTAAGAGCAAGGCGCATCAAATGATAAGTAAATTTTCTCTTTTAGAAATGAATAACTCTTATAACTTATCTAAAGAAATAGACTTAAATATTTTTGATGATCCTGAAAATCAAATACAAAACATGCAACAATTGCTAGTTGATATTGAAATAGCTCTTACACAATTAAAATAATAGAACTGTTATGAATTGTATAATAATTGACGATGATAGTTTTTATGTAGATTTTTTACAAAACTATTGCAAAAAATTAAACATAGAAGTTAAAGCGGTATATCAAAATTCTGTAACGGCGTTGCAAGAAATAGATCAACTATCTGATTGCGATGTTGTTTTTTTGGACATACATATGCCTGATATTTCTGGCTTTGATATTTTAAAAAACAAACCTAAAGCTCAAATAATAATTCTCTCTGCAGATGATACAAATGCGATAAAAGCTTTTGATTACAATGTTGTTGATTACTTACAAAAGCCTTTTGAATTTGAGCGTTTTATGAGAGCTATCAACAGAGCTAAAGAAAGATTAAAGCCTGCCGCTCCTGTAGTAAAACAAACTGTTGTAAACCAGCCTAGCATTCCTAAAACTGATGATAGTATTTACGTAAATATTAACAAAAGACTCATAAAGTTAAATATTGAGGATATATATGCTATAGAGGCCAAAGGAGATTATGTATTAATAAAGTTAGATGATAAAGACAACCTTATTGTGCATTCTACTTTAAAAAGAATTAAGGAAAAACTACCTCGTAACATATTTGCTCAAGTGCATAGGTCTTTTATTGTAAACCTTAAAAAAATTGTAGATATTGAAGAATCTACTATTGTAGTAAATAGAGATGTCATTCCAATAAGTAAAAGTAATAGAGCTCCATTAATGGAGAAATTAGATATTTTAAATTAAATAATGTTTTTAAACCCCAAACATATTCCCCTCATATGTTTGTTGTTTGTTTGTAGCCTCTTTAATGCACAAACAAACAATAAAAGCCATACGGTAACCATTAATGTGCCGGAGGTTGCATTGTTAGATATACACACTACTTCAAGTTTAAACATAAACCTTTCGGGAGCAACTATTTCTGAAGCCGGAAAAGCAGTGGTATTTCATGATTCTAACAATAGTATTTGGATAAATTATTCTTCTATTGTTGGAGCTGAAACAGAGCCATATCGAGAAATTACTGCTGAAATATCTGAAGGAGAAATCCCTAACGGATTAGCGTTATATATAAAAGCCCAAGAAGATGTTTCCATGGGAGATGGAAAAATGGGTAACGTTGAAGAACTAAAAAAATTAACCCATAGTCCTGTAACAATCATAAAAAAAATTGGAAGTGCATATACCGGTGTTGGCGTAAATAAAGGACACAATATTCAGTACACTTTAAAACAAAATGAATTAGAGAATCATTATTCTAAACTTGATTTTGATCAAGCAGGCCCTTTAACTATTACGTATACCTTATCCGATAACTAATTAAAAAGAAATAGCATTTCTATTTCGCAAAAAAAATAAATCATTGTTAACTTAAAACTTAAAATTATGAAGTTTAAAAATTTATTCTTAATCATTGCTGTTATTTTTACAATAACCGCCTCCTTCGCCCAAGATAACGACGGAGAAACTCATTCTGTGGCAGTAGGTATTCCTGAAGTTGCCTTATTAGATTTAGAGTCTGCAACAGGAACAGCTATCAGCTTAAATGGTACTGCTCCTACTGAGGCCGGAGATAAAGTTATCTTCAATGCATCAAACTCAGACATCTGGATTAATTATTCTTCAACGGTAGGATCATCCACAGAACCTTCAAGAAACGTAACGGTACAAATTACCGATGGAGATGTTCCTGACGGATTGGTATTAAAAGTAAAAGTGTCAAAAGATGCCGGACAAGGAGATGGAACAATGGGTGTAGCAGTGGAAGACCCTGTTAAATTAGGTCAGGAAGCTAAAAAAATTATTGAAGATGTAGGAACTGCCTATACCGGTAACGGTCCAAACAAAGGGCATAACTTAACTTATATTCTAACTCAAAGTGACGACTCTGGGTCTTATGGTCAAATAGACTTTGATCAAGCACAAACACTTTCTATCACGTATACCTTTTCTGATAACTAATAGTTAAACTATTAAAATGTTACTAAAAGTCACTCTATAAACGAGTGGCTTTTTTTGTTGGTTAATGTTTCACTAAGACTAAGACTAAGGCTTTTTTGTCCTGCAGTCGGTTATCTTGCAGTTGTGCTGTCCTGCTGTCCGTTATCTTGCGGTCTGTTATCTTGCTGTCCGTTATCTTCAGTCATTCTTTATCAATAGCGTACCTTCTTGACTCATCGACTGCACGACCCTTTGACTGCACGACTCATCGACTGCACGACTCCTTGATTGCACAATAAAAAAAATCCTTCATCTCTTGATAAAAACCATTGGTCGATAGTTAAACGACCTGTATCTATTTTCACTGCTTTAAGGCTATTGGCTGCCCTACATTTGTATCAACAAACAACAAAACA
>JALWTD010000019.1 GCA_027082925.1 Flavobacteriaceae bacterium | reverse complement strand
GCAGGACTGCAAGATAGAGGACAGCAAGATAACAGACCGCAAGATAACGGACAGCACGACCGCAAGATAACAGACCGCAAGATAACGGACAGCAGGACAAAAAAGCCTTAGTCTTAGTTCCTAAAAACATTGACATAGACGAAGACTTAAATTGAAGTGTAAATAGCAATTTATTAAAAAACAAATACCCTGCTTTTATAAATCCGGCAAGGTATTCGTTTCTTTATATGGTAGAATGGTTAAGGCACTACAAATGCAATACCTTATTATGATTTGTTAACTTATTTTTTATTCCGGCAGCTATTACTAACAGCAATATTAAAATTATAGTAACCCATGCCCAAATAGGAAAAACAGGTGTTTCTCCACTAGCATAACTATGCATTCCTTTCGATAAGTAATAATTAACACCAAAAAATGTCATTAGTACACTAGAAAACCCTATTACTGCTCCAACATTAAAAATATACATACTTCTCATTTTTGGGACTAATCTAAAATGAAGAATAATGGTATATACAATTACTATTACAAGAGCCCATGTTTCTTTTGCATCCCAGCCCCAGTAGCGTCCCCAACTTTCATTTGCCCAAATACCACCTAAAAACGTACCAACTGTTGCTAAAAATAAGCCCACCGTCAAATTCATTTCATTAATATGGGTTAATTCACCTATTATGAGGTTTAACTTTTTATAATTTTTATCGTTTTTTATTAAGTATAAAACCAAGTTTAATAAGCCTAGTACGAAACCTAATCCTAAAAATCCATAACTAATTGTTAAAGTAGCAACATGTATAATTAACCAATACGATTTTAATACAGGCTGTAAATTTGTTAATTGAGGATCATAACTACTATGACTCGCTGTCATTAATGTGAAAAAGGCTAATAATGTAGTTGCTGCCAATGTTATTTTTGAATAACGTACAAAACTAAATCCTGCTAATAAACTTGCCCAAGAAATTAAAATAAGTGCCTCGTATCCATTACTCCAAGGTGCGTGACCAGACAAATACCATCTTAATCCCATACCATACGTATGGTACACAAAAGCAATTGCCAAAATTGCGATAAAAAAGTTTAATACATATGTCAATATCTTGCTCTTCTTTTCTTTTAAATTATCAATAAAGGCTAACGCTAATAAAATGACACTTAAAAGTGCATAAACCATTTTTAGATTGATGAAAATTTTAGAGTCGTTGTATTGAATTTCTTTTTCAATTTTTGTTTTAGACGGAAGCATCTCTGCTGCACTACTCTGTCTTTGAATACTTTCCATATAACCTAAAATTTTATCAGCTTTTGTGTAATCTCCTGAGGTAGTTGCTTTAAATACCTCCGTTAAATAAAGCATCATTAGGTTATTATAGGTTAGTTCTTTTACACCAAATGAAGCTCCTAGCATTTTTAATGCTCCCGTTAAAGGTTTTTGTGCTTGTTCGTCACTCCAATTTATCCACTTATTATTTTCATCACTTTGGTCAGGAAAAATATTTAATAAGTTTCCTTGAAAAGCCATCATAAAAATTTCTACACGTTCATTTAGTTTAATAACTTCTTTATCAAATGTATTTTGATCTGATTGTTTTTTTCTAAAAGCTGTTTCGGCTACTGTTTTTAGCTTATAAGAGCCTTTTTCATCAAAAAAGTCGTTAAAAGAAGCGTATTTACCACTTAATCCCAATAAATTCATTATTGCTTTCTCTCTCACGTAAATAAGCTTTTGTTGCTTCCAAAATTCTGCGTTTAAAGGTAAATCCATAAATACCTGCATTGCTTTCATTTTGCCTTTGCCAGGGATATCAAAAACATCTTTCTTTGATATTTTATGCATCACATCGTAAGCCAACGTATTTATAGGCTGAAATCTTCCGTTATATGTTTGTACAATTAAACGACCAAATTTTTGTGCATGCTCAAAACTAACTGTTGACGCGTTGTTGTGTGTGTGAGATTGTGTATTTTGAGAAAACAATATTGGCGACATTAACAACATAATAATTGTTGCGACAACTGCTTTTCTTTTTTGACGAAGGTTTCTAATTTTATGCATAAGCTCTCTATATCTGGAATGCTTATTAAATAGCGTTAATACAAACCCTAAAGCCATTAAAAAATATCCGAAGTAAGAAATCCATGTTCCGTAAAAATCATGATTTACAGAAAGTATGGTTCCTCTTTCATCTTTATCATACGATGATTGAAAAAATCGATATCCTTTATAGTTAAGCACATGGTTCATATAAATTCTATGATTTTCAACTACATTATTTGCTTCGTCAATTAGAGTGACCTCACTAGCATATGAAGACGGACTAGACGAACCGGCATACCGCTCTAAAATAAATTTGTTTAAACGAAGTGAAAAAGGCAATTTTATTTCGGTAACGCCGTAGCTTATTTGCAAATTTAAATTGTTATCTAAAGCTACCTTATGAAAATTATCTACATATCCCATATCACCTAAAACAGGAACTTCTTTTGTTTTGTTGTTATAAATAACATCTACCAACAACACGTCAGGTCCTTGGGTATCTTCTGTTCCTTTTACGTATTTAATAATGGCATTTTTATGAAATTTTGAAATCACAAAACTAACTCCTGAGCCTTCCGGTTCGTAAATATAATTTTGTTGAAGCTCAACAATTGTATCTTTCGTTATAATTGCTTCACTATTCTCAGGCATTTTAATACTTTTAATGGCATTAAAATACTTCATAAACAACTTTCCATCTTGTGTAATTAAATTTAAAGCATTTGGAAGGTCTTTATTAAGTGTAACTTCAAATTCGTGTATTTTTTTAAGTTCGCCTTCTTTTATAAATAGTGCATCTTTATGTCCGTCAATACTAAGTGTTAGTGCTACCATATCAATACCATCTTCACCTCCATCTTCATACGTTTCAATAGCATTTTTAATATAGTTTTTATAAACAACTTGTACTGTTCCTTTGTCTTTTGTATCAATATCAATAGAAAAAGAGTTATCGGTTAATTCTCCAAAAAGCATCGGCTCTTTAACTACATAATTAAATTGATTATCAGCTAATATTAGTGTTAAATAAGGCTCAGAGCTATACATAAAGTTTGATGCTTCTCCTTCTCTAATATGCATACTACCTTCAAATCCAATATATCTAGTAACAGCTGCACCAATAATAACTACAATAAATGCACTGTGAAAAAGAAATCCGGGTAGTTTGCTTTTTCTAAGTAAGTGGAATCGCTTAATGCTTCCTATAAAATTTAAAACAAGTAAAAACAATATAAACTCAAACCACTTGGCATTGTAAATTGCTAATTTTGCGGTAGTTGTATCGTATTTATCTTCAATAAATGTGGCCGTCCCAATGGCTATGGTAAAAATAACCAACAACACAAGGGTTGTTTTGGACGAAAAAATTAAATTCACTAGTTTTTTCATACTGCTAAAAGTTTATGTGCTAATTCTTTGATTTTTCAATACCTCAAATTTAACGATACAATTCCAGTATTCTATTGATAAATATCATTCTTTAAGCTCCTATTTTACAGTAAGTTTGTAGTAAATTAACAATATATTTAGCAGTATATTAAAATCGTTATCACATGAAAAAAATTTTAGGAATAATCTCAGTATTTATTTTATTATCGGCATGTCAGCAAAAAGCAAAAGTAACCGTTGAAAACCTTAATGGCATTCATAAAGTAACTGTTAAAAAGGTCATTCAGGTAAGTGAATATACCTATTTACTTGTTGAAGGAAACGGAACTTCAAATTGGCTGGCAACACCAACAACAAACGCTGAAGTAGGCAAAGTATATTACTATAAAAACCCTATGGAAATGCCTAACTTTGAAAGTAAAGAACTAAATAAAACTTTTGATAAAATACTTTTTATTGAAAAGTTAGGAACAACTCCTGATATGAATGACATTCCTGTATTAAATGTTCCTGAAGGAGTTGATTTAGCCAAAATAGCAACAAAACCTGTAATTGAGAAAAAAGCAGTAAAAGTTACTACAGCCAAAAATACCATTTCTATTGAAGAACTTTATAAGAATAAAGAAAAGTATAATGGTAAGGTTGTAACCATTAAAGGTGAGGTTACTAAGTTTAATCCTGCCATTATGCGAAAAAACTGGATTCATTTACAAGATGGCACAGCCTATAATGGCGATTTTGATTTAACGGTAACCACCAAAATTGAAGCTAAGGTTGGTGATATTATTACCCTTAAAGGTACTGTTGCGCTTAATAAAGATTTTGGTGCAGGATATGTGTACAAACTAATTGTAGAAAACGCTGTATTGGCTAACTAAATTCCAAATTATGAATCTTTTAAAAACAACACTCATTTGTTGTGTTTTATTCTTTTGTTCACTAGCTATAATTGGGCAAAACACCAATAAAAACCTACACCAAGTTACGGTACTTGAAGTACTTCAAGTAAACTCTTATACCTATTTATTTGTTAATGAAGATGGAACTAAAAAATGGTTAGCCGTACCAAGTTTAGTAACTAAAGTTGGCGATACACTCTATTATAAAGGAGGTATGAAAATGACTGATTTTAAGAGTAAAGAACTAAATAAAACCTTCAAATCTGTTGTGTTTTTACAAAATATAAGTAACTCTTCTGACAGTTCTCAAAAAGCTTTTACACATACCATTAAAAAACCTGTAAAAGTAGATAATACACCTATTTCTGTTAAACCACAAAATGGAAGTATTCGCATTGAAGAATTATTAAAAAACAAAGAAAAATACAATGGTAAAATTGTTAAAATTAGAGGAAAAGTAACCAAATTTAATGCTCAAATTATGAGTAAAAACTGGATTCATTTACAAGATGGAAGCAGTTATAATGGCGAATTTGACTTAACAATAACCACAAGTGCTCAAGTAAATGTAGGAGATGTTATTACGATAGAAGGAAAAGTATCTCTTGAAAAAGATTTTGGCTATGGCTATTTTTATGGATTAATTATTGAAAATGCTGTAATCTTAAAATAAAAAAAGGTTAAACGTAAAAAAGGCACTTATTAAATAAGTGCCTTTTTTATTTGCTGTAGCTAGTACTATCTTGTATATCGTTCTTCTTTATGGCATCCACTTGCACAAGAACCTCCATCATCAAAAGGTTTAAACTTTAAAGGCATATTCCAACCACCAAATTTTACGGTTTCAGGTATTAAATGTTCTCTAGATGAACCGTGAACACTATGACAATTTACACAAGTACGTCCTTTTTGTTTTTTATTAACGTGTAAATAGTGTAAGTTTCGTTCTCCATCTCTAAACTGTGTTGCATATTTTGTTGTTTCTAACAACAATAAGTCTGTATCATGACACCCAAAACACAAATCGTAATTTTCTTCTGTTCCTGGTGCATAATTTCCGGTTGGATATGCAATATTTAACAAAAATTTATTTTCCGAAGCATGTGGATTGTGACATACAGAACAACCATCATCAAGCGCTGGGTGTTGCACCTTACTTTCGGCTATTAATTTGTTGATATTTGTAATTTTTCTTCCGTCTTTTTCTATCGTTTTATCATGGCAATCTAAACACAATGTTTTTTCTTTTGCAACCAGTATTTTTTTCTCTGAAGAAGAATGCGGAGAATGACAAGTAATACATCCACCTTCTTCACTGGCAACAGAATGTGTAAAAGCAGACTTACTTATTGCTGTTTCAATTTTGTCATGACAGAAATAACACAAATCTGGAGAGTTAGAAAAAATAAGCTTTGAATCGTTAGAACTGTGAACTTCATGACACTCTGAACACTCACCTCTAGCTACCGGCTTGTGTACATACTTATTATTTGAAATGGTTTTTTGTTCTTCCTCATGACATGAAAAACACAATTTAGCACCTTCTTCTAAAAGTGTAAATCCTTCTTCATCTTCAATAGGATGCTGTTTTCCATTTGGTACGTGACAAACGGTACAATCAGAAGCTACCGGACCGTGTAAAATATCTTTTTTGACCGTTCGCTTATGACAATCTACACAAGATTTTTCTCCTGAAACGTTCTGAGCAAAAATGGTTGCCTGCACAAAAAATAAACATAACAACAGTCCTATGTTTAAATTCTTTGATAATTTTTTTCTTGATGTTTTCATAATAATCTGGTTTAAATACTGCTACTTTATTTAAAATTTTCGAGCGATTCTAATGGTTAATTTTTTAAAATCAATATTCTCGTTATAAAATATATTTTTGTATAATTCAACTCCCACTGAAAAAAACAGTTGGCGGAAACGTGTAGAAAACTCAGCTCTTGCCGTGGTTAAATCTAAATCTATACCTTCTCCTTCTTGCTTCAAATAACTGGCTTCTAAAAAAAGTCGAGTTTTTGTATTAAAGTTATAAAATACATTTCCTGAAATATTGTAATATTTTTGTTTCATTCCTTCTTCAACAATCATTTGATAATCTCTAACAGTTCCATTAACTGTAAAAAACAGTTTCTTTCTTAAATTTCCTTGTAATACTAGATAGTATCGTGTTAATTTATACGGAATAATTGTGCTTTTATAATCGTCATATTCAATACCTCCGCTTACAAATTTAAATTTAAAACGACTTCCGTATACCTTTTGATTAAAATAATTGAGTGTCAAATAATCAATATTCACAGGGTTTACATAATCTTGTTTTGAGGTGTTGTAATAAAATTGTATTGCACTGTTCCAAAAAGAAATAGTGCTTGTAAAATAATTGGTTAAAGCCGTAAACTGATACGATTTTGGTTGAATGGCCGTATAGTCAATAAAAACGGTTTCATTGTTTGATATTTGCCCTCCCGGAACTCGTTGAATTTCTAAATATTCATTCCTATCTATTAAAATATAGTCTACACTTAATTGGTAAATTATAGATCCGGTTGCATCTTTAACTATTACTGAAGCAATATCTACATTTTGTGTATTTAGCAATATTATTTGCCCATCTGTAAGTGTATATTCTTCATTCTGAATATTTAAAAAAGCATCTTCACTTTTTCTGTCCTGATTGTTATTTACAAACCTGTATGAAAGTGTTAAACGTCCTTTTAACGGAATTTTTTTAGTGTATTTTACATCAAATATTGCTCTATTTATAAGCTCACTGTATTGTGTGTTGGAAACATCGTTGTATTCATAAGAAATACTGGTGTTTAAACTTTCATAAAGCTGATGAGAGAGCGTACTTATTATATTGTGTTGCTTAGATTGCTGCAAATCGCCTTGTACATCAAAATAGCTGTAATTATTAGCCCAATTAAAATGGCTCGGTAATTTAAAAAATAAGTTTTCAGAAACCTGAAAGCGTTTGTAATTGAAATTTCCTTGCTGATTTTCATTTGATACTAAAGAATTTATGCTGTAATTTTTCTTAGCATCTAAAAACACATAGCTATTCAATGTCCAACTATTAATATCATTTTTTACAATGTAATTTTCTTGATTTGGATCTAAAAATGAATTTTCATATAAATACTTACTATAAGAGTATCTAAATTGATGTCTGTCGTTTGCTCCAAACGATTTACTTGCACTTCCTTCTAAATTAGTGTGTTCTGTAGTATAACTCCTATTGGTTTGAAGCTCTAGTTGTTCTCCAACTCCACTTTGATACGACACCGTAAAAGGAAGGTATTTATTTGTATAGTTTAAAACCGTACCCCAGTTTTTAAAATCGGACTTTAAATTTGTTAAATTTTCTCTATTGTTATAATTTTCGTTAAAGTTTAAAAAGGCTTTAACGTTAAAAGCGTTATGTTGAAACAATAGCGCTCTGGCATTTACTTTTTTTAAAGTATTTACTTCATTTCTATCTGGCGTAACTAGTGACAGCCGTTGTCCTGTTTCCGGACTATATCCTACATCTAAATCTAGCTCTAAAAAATTTGGGTGCCAAAAATAACTTTTGGTGTTTAAAAAAAGGCTTCCTGTAAAAAAAGAACTTTCCAATTCTTCTTTAAAAAAATCTCTGGTTATTTGTTGTTTCCAATAAAAATTACCCAAACTAACCTCTCCGTCAACATTTGCTAGTCTCCAAAAAGCAGTTTCAGGGGTCCCATTTTGTGAAAATCCACAAATTGAAAACAATAAAATAAAGTATGTTAGCTTAACCTTTTTCATTAATTAACAATTTGTTTATTAAGTAAATTATGATTTTTTTCTCCGTGTGGATTATGACACGATAAGCAACTGCTTTGCGCTATTTTTTGATGATGTTCATTGCGTTTAACGTCTAAAATATTATGGCACTGGTAACACAATTTATCACCCTGCTCAACCAATAATTTAGGCGTACCTGCATTGTGCGATGTATGACATTGCGAACAATCTGAAGAAGCCACGGGACCATGTAAAAATTTATATTCTTTTTTAAAATTGTCATGGCATTGGTAACAACTCTCTGTTTGAAGGTTAAAATTATTATTCCCTCCATGAGGATTGTGACACTCTGTACAATTTGTATCCTTAATATCTTTGTGAATGGTACTTGACTCTGTAAAATTTGCGTCGTGGCATTTAAAACACAGTTCCTGTCCGTCTTGCTGCAGTAAACTATTTAATTTTGATTGGTGTGGGTTGTGACAAATGGTACAATTTCCCGTAGCAACAGGACCGTGTAAAACTTCATACTCTTGCGAAAAATCGTCATGACATTGTGCACAAAGTGCTATAATCGACATTTTTGGTTTTCCCATGTTATTTCTATCATGGCAAGTAGCACATTTTCGCTCTCTATAAGGTTCATGTAGGTTAAATTCATTTCTTGCTATTTTTTTAGCAAGGCTATTTTTAGAAGAAATACTATCTTCTTTCAAAATTGAATCGGTAATAACACTTACTTTAACTTCGTATGGATTAGGAACTCCATCAAATAAAAAAGACTTAACCCTATAGCTATATTTTGGTGCACAGGTCCAAAATAGCAGAGCTACTGCTGTAACTAGTAAATAACTAACATAATTTCGCTTATCCATGCTTTATTTTTTAGGGTTCACATGGGAATTATCTTCTCAATAATATCATCCTTAATTTTTTAATAATTCAATACGCCCGTATACTGAAATTTTACTTGGCCCGTATTGGTTTGCTACAAAAATGAGGTACTTTAAGTCAAATTTTTTATCGACATATTTTTTGAAATACTTCAAATTATCGTAATCCACCATTATTTTAGTTGGTAGCCACATATCGCCTTCTCCCTTATAGTGTCCTCCAAAAAACATAAGTAACTTTCCTTCTTTATTAAAAATTTGAACATTTTCAAAACTCGCATCAACAACATATAAATTCGACTCTTTGTCTACTGAAATACCTTTTGGTCTAACAAATTCTCCAATATTTTTACCGTATTTCCCAATTGAAGCCAAAAAAACACCCTTATAATCGTACGTTTTTACATTTCCATTCCCCATATCACTCACATAAATTTTATCTTTAGAAACAAAAATACTCGTTGGTTTATACAAAAAACCTTCATCTCCTTTTTCTAATTTCGGAAAATAAAACTTGAATTTATGTGTCTTTTTATCGTACACATTAACTCTGTTATTTCCAGAGTCTACCACCCATATTTTATTTCCTTTCACAAAAACATCTGTTGGTTTTACATTTTCTTTTTTACCAAATGTTGTTACGTATTTTCTATTGGCATCGTATACATTAATTTTATGAAAAGTAATATCTGCCACGTATAAATTATCGTTGTTATCAACAAAGCATGAAAGCGGTAATTTTAACTGAGCTTCTCCCTTAGGGGCAAAATATTCAAAACTTTTAGCCTCAAAGTCTATAACTTCGAGTGCACCTCCTAAAGAAACATCACATACATATAACTTCCCATTTTTAACGTACATGCCGTATGGTTTTAAAATAGGAAGAACTTGTTTTTCTCCAACCACAGATTTTTCAAAAGCAGATTGTTTTTTTACGATATCTGCTGAAGTACTAATACTTGTTAAATATTGTATTTTAGGATTATCAGGAGGCAAAGGAAAAACAATAGCTTGTTTTGTTTCTGAAGGTTTTAAACGCGGTGAGCAAGATGTAAAAAGCAAAAAGCTTAACACAAAAATGCAAAAACTTATATATCGGTGAAATTTCATTTTTTACAATATTATAAGGTAAATTACTTAGTGTAAGGTATATAAAGTAAAGGAATTTTCGTATGATTAAAATCAGTTTTGAAAATTAGATAAATAGCAAAAATAAGGGGGCAATGCCCCCTCTTTTTAAATATTAATTAAACATATACTGTTACTTGTTATGACAAGTTAAACAAAGTGCACTACCTGCATTTGATTTTACTAATAGTTTAGCTACACCTGAACCATTATGAACATCATGACATGAAGAACATTGTACTTTATTTGCAAGCAATAAATCTGATGTAATTGTACTTCCTAGCCCTGAGTTTGTAGATGTAGGGTCAAATAAACCTCCATCAGTAGTTGCTAAAGTAGCATCATACGTAAACGATATTGGGTGTTCATTACTTAAATCTGTTCCCAAATTTTTATTTCCTGTTAAAAATTGGTTACCTCCTGTTTGACCTCCAAAGTTATCCATTGCTACAGTACCATCATGGCAACTTAGACATAGCTTAGATGAACCATCTGGCTGACTTGCAGTGGCATCGAATGAAGGAGATACAGAGTTCGTGTATAACGTAAATGTTGACGTTGTAACCTCGTGATTCCACAACGGAGCTGTTAACCCTGTTACAGCATTATGAGGTGTGTGGCATACTTCACAAATTTCTCCTCCTGGATTCCAGTTTTTGTTTGAGAAATCATGTGCAGATCCTGCGATGTTTTGTCCAAAACCAAGTGTGCTTGATAAACCGACAAAAGCTAAAATGAGTATTAATTTTCTTGTTTTCATTAGAATAGTTTTATATTAATAAAGTTGTAACTCTCTGTTATTTACTACAAATTTAAGCGTAGATTTCGTGGAAAAAGCTGATTTTTATCACCTTTTGTAACTTTTGTTACTCTTTTTTTAAATTATTTTTTATAAGAACTATTCTTTAAAATTATTACCAACAATAATTCTTTAAATTAATACGACTTAGGATTGTGGTTTTTCCCATGACATGTTAAATAACAACGTCCTTTTCCTTGACCTGTATCCTCATATCTAAGGGCACCACTAGATGACGGTGTTACTATTCCTGTTCTAAAGTTAATTAGGTGAGAATTATTAGTACTGTTTCCTTGGGTGCTACTTATTCCATGTGGGTCATGGCAAACACTACAAGGAGTATCTTCTTTTACAATATGTTTTTTATGCTCTTTAAAAGTATTATTGTCATTAATAATATTATTTCTATTGTGACAACTATAACACAATGCGTAGTTATTTGCAGACTCTCTAGTAAAGTCGGCTGTCTCATATTGAAATTTTAAAATATATGGATATATAGAGCCATGCGGACCAGCCGGTTCAGATGAGTTATCGCTTGCATGGCAACTTGTACAATATAAAACAGTGCTCGCCGTATTAGGACTAAGTAAATTAGACGTAATTTCGTTATTGTTTCTCGGTCCTACTATTGGGTGAAACGAAGGGTTTGAGGTATCAAACTCTAATCGCACATTATTTTGGTTTATTATTCTTGTAAGACCAGATGTAGGTGACCAAGTATTTCCTGCATGGCATTTGTAACAAATCTCATATGTATTTGTTGCCACGGTAACATTATTTCCTGACTGATTAATTCCTGTTACACCGTTGTTAAATCCATTTACAAATGGCGCAGTTGCCGTGGTTGCATTTGAAGCATGTGGATTATGACAATCTTGACACTCAATATGTTTTGATGTTGGCGCTACGGCTTCAGCAGGATCGTGTACGCCTGTATAAGCATACACATCATGCTTATACGGTTTTGTAAACTGACTTTGAACATTTTTGCCCGCAACATTTCCATCGTGACAATCTAAACAGTTATCTTCTTCATTTACATATTTTAACAATCGTAATTTCCCATTTGCATTGTGTGTATCATGGCAGTTAGCACAAGCATTTTGGGCTACTGTAGCGTAAGCTGACTCTATGTGCTGCCAAGGGTTTGTACCTGAACCATTCCACGTTTTAGATGATGTGTTATGCGTACTTGAAACCCAATAATTTTTATCGTGACACAATAAACAAAGTGCAGAATATTCTTTTGATGCTAGTAAAAATTTTGTGTTTGTATTTTTATGAGGGTCATGACAAGAAGTACATTGTAATTTAGAATTATGATCTAGTGTAACTGTTGATAGTGGAGGCGACTTAAGCTCTCCATCTGCTGTAGCCAAAGAGGCATTATACGTAAACGAAACAGGATGGTCGTTTGAAAGATCTGTGGTTAGGTTTCCTTTGGTACTCATCACATCTGTCATTGCAATTTGGGTTGTTCTACTTACCACATCTCCCAAAGCAATGGTTCCGTCATGACATGAAAGACATAAAATAGAAGTTCCGTCAGGTTGTCCGGGTACTGCCTCTAACGTAGAGCTGTTATATAAGGTGTAAGTAGCACCTCCGGCATTTTTATTCCACAACGGAGCTCTTGGGGTACTGTTATGGGGCGTATGACAGAAAATACACACTTCAGATTCGGAAGTTGCTTTAATAGTTCCCGGACCTGTTGCCGATAGGTTGTGCTTTGTTGTAATTATAGATTGAGAATACGCTAAACTAGTAACGAAACACATAAAAAGTAATGTAACTTTAAAAGGGGCTTTCATTTTATTCGTTGGTATTAAGTTTAAAAACTTGTATGCTGGCATTGTAGCTATCTGCTACATAAATATAATCTTTTTCATCTATATAAATTCCCGAAGGCATCCAAAACTCACCATTTCCTCTACCTTGAGTTCCAAATTTATATAAAAAATTTCCCGAAAAATCAAAAACTTGTACCGTATGGTAGAGTGCATCTGTAATGTAAATATTGTGATGAGAATCTGTTGCAATACCTTTTGGTCTGGCAAAATAGCCTGTTGCATTTCCTGCTTCGCCAAATACAGAAATAACCTCTCCTTTGAGATTAAATATTTGAATTCTAAAATTCATAGCATCTACTACATAAACATTTCCTCTTTTATCAATCCATATAGCAGTAGGGTAATTAAACTCTCCTTTAGCTATACCCCTTTTTCCTATTGTTTTAACAAGTTTCCCATCTCTGGTTAAAACTGAAATTCTATGTGCTTTTGTTTCTACAACCCAAACTTCATTGGTAGTAGTTGAATATGCAATTCCTGTAGGCTGTTGTAAGTTTATTTGTTTATTAAAAACTAAAAGCTGTTTCTTATTTTTCGTAATCTCATAAATAGTATTCAATCTTGAATCTGTAAACAACAACTGCTGATTTGGAAGTTTGCAAACACCTACCAAGGAATTAAATTGAAGCTTACTTCTTTTAAAGGCTTTAAGTACGTCACTTTTAGATTCTTTTATACTAAAAATAACTCCGGCTCCCTGATCCAGTATTGTATATGTAGAAGAATCTAAAGCTATTATAGATACTGGCTTGGTTATTTGAAATGTGTTTTTTTTTCCAAATAAAAATCTAGTAAGCCATCCTTTTTTCTGATGCTTTTCTGAAGGAAATCGGAAAACCCAATTTACACTGTACGATGGGCTTTCTTTATTTACGGCATTCTCTTCTGAATTTTGAGCATTTGAATACGTAACTGCCAATACCAATAATAAAATTGTTATTTTTTGTTTGATATCTACGGCTTTACTCTTCATCACTTTTTAACTGATTAATAGCTATTTATCTATTAGTTCTAACAAATTTATAGGTTCTTGAGATATTTTCTAGTGATATATATCAGTAAGAGTAATGAAAATTTACACAATAAGCCAAAATTAAAAAAGCCTCTATTTCTAGAGGCTTTTTTTTATTTTTGATTGACTTTAGCTACTTCTTCAAACTTTTTACAGCTATAACCATTGCTTTAATTCCGGTTTCAATACTCGCTTCCGGATCAGGAATCATTAAATCACTATGAATAGAAGGTAATTGTTTTCCTTCCTTTTTAAAGGTATTATACCTGTCTATGTTAACCACTCCAAGGTTAAACATAAAAATAGGTACATTGTCTTGTGTTTTCCCATAACGAGCAAAATCTTCACCACCCATAACAGGATCAACCTTAATTATATTATCTGCACCTAAACCTTCTTTCATTTTTGAAACAACATTCTCTGTTAATTCAGGATTATTGTATAAAGCAGGTGTATATGTATCTTTTAATTTAAAAACAGGATAGTTTTTTTTATCAACACCAAAAGAAACTGCTACTGCTTTTGTTTTACGTTCAATGGCGCTTATTAAGTGCTCTCTAACATCGTCTTTATACGAACGTATTGTAAGTTCTAAGTTTACTTCTGTAGGTATAATATTTCCTTTTGTTCCTCCATGAAAAGAACCTACAGTTACCACACCCGGATCAACCGGAGCAATTTCTCTAGCTACAATAGATTGTAATTCTACCACTAATTGTGAAGCCATTACAATTGGATCTATTGTTTTTTGCGGATAAGCACCGTGTCCGCCTTTACCTATAATTTTAATTTGAGCCATATCTACATTTGCCATGGCATATCCTGGGCAATACGCTATTTTTCCTGCCGGAAGGCTTGAGTTTATATGCAATGCCAAACCAAAGTCAGGAACAAAAAATTTAGAGTATAGGCCATCTTCTAACATCGCTTTTGCTCCTCCACCTCTTTCTTCTGCAGGTTGTGCAATCATAAGTAATGAACCTTTCCACTCTTTTTTATGTTCGGCTAAATATTTTGCAGTTCCTAACCAAACGCTCATATGAATATCGTGTCCACAAGCATGCATTACAGGTCTTTCTACACCTTCAATATCTACTTGCATAATTTTGCTTGCATATGGTACATTTGTTTTTTCTAAAACTGGAAGTGCATCCATATCGGTTCTAATTAATACCTTAGGGCCTTTTCCGTTTTTCAAAACAGCAACAACTCCTGTTCCTCCAACTTGCTCTGTAACTTCAAATCCGTAAGACCGCATTTTTTCTGCTAACAGTTTTGCTGTTTTACTTTCTAGATACGATAATTCCGGATTTTGATGTAAATGCTTATATATTTTAGTAATTTCTGGTACCGATTTTTTTATATCTCCTTCATTTTGTCCATAAAAGGTAAAATAGGAAAAGGCGATAAGTAGAATGATAATTTTCTTCATGTTTAAGGTATTATTATGGTTTTTAATTTCTTGTCTATAAAACAAATATAGAATAAGATATTTTAAATTTGAAAGAAAACGATTTAATAAATTTTTATGATACTAAGCAAATGATAATTTTCTTCAAACAAATCCTATTCTGTATCTTTGCCAACTATGCATTTTGAATTAAAAATATCAGACCCTAAAAGTAAAGCAAGAGCCGGCGTTATTACAACAGATCACGGCACTATTGAAACTCCAATTTTTATGCCTGTTGGTACTGTTGGTACTGTTAAAGGTGTACATCAAACAGAACTAAAACAAGAAATTAATCCTGATATTATATTGGGAAATACTTACCACCTATACCTTCGTCCTCAAACGCAAATTTTAGAACAAGCCGGTGGTTTGCATAAATTTATGAATTGGGATCGCAATATTTTAACCGATAGTGGTGGATATCAAGTGTATTCTCTTTCTCAAAGGCGTAAAATTAACGAGGAAGGTGTCAAATTTAAAAGTCATATTGATGGTAGTTATCACACATTTACACCCGAAAATGTGATGGAAATTCAGCGGTCTATTGGTGCTGATATTATTATGGCTTTTGATGAATGTACCCCATATCCGTGTGATTATAATTATGCTAAGCGCTCTATGCACATGACGCATAGATGGTTAAAACGATGCGTTAGTCATCTGGAAAAAACACCTCCTAAATACGGCTACAACCAAACCTTATTCCCTATAGTGCAAGGAAGCACTTATAAAGATTTAAGAAAACAATCAGCAGAATTTATAACTTCTATTGGTGCTGATGGTAATGCCATTGGTGGTCTATCGGTAGGTGAACCTGCTGAAGAAATGTATGAGATGACCGATATTGTAACCGATATTTTACCAAAAGATAAACCAAGGTATCTAATGGGTGTTGGAACACCTATTAATATTTTAGAAAATATTGCATTGGGAATAGATATGTTTGATTGCGTAATGCCTACACGAAATGCCCGAAACGGAATGCTTTTTACGGCTCAAGGAACAATCAATATTAAAAATAACAAATGGAAAGACGATTTTTCTCCCATAGATGAAATGGGAATTACATTTGTTGACACTACCTATTCTAAAGCCTATTTACGTCATTTATTTGCCTCTAAAGAACTTTTAGGTAAACAAATTGCATCTATACACAACTTAGGTTTTTACTTATGGTTGGTTCGTGAAGCTAGAAAACATATATTAGCAGGAGATTTTATAGCGTGGAAAAATAAAATGGTGATACAAATGGACAAACGGTTGTAACTTTCATGAAAATTCTTGATAAATACATATTAAAAAAATACCTAAGTACCTTTCTGCTAATTTTGGTACTATTAATTCCTATTGCCATTGTTATTGATGTTTCTGAAAAAATAGATCGGTTTTTAAGACATGCTGATTTATCGGCTTCTGAAATAATAAAAGATTACTACGTGAATTTTGTTATTATTTACGGAAATACTTTTATGCCCTTAGCTCTTTTTATTGCTGTTATAATTTTCACTTCAAAACTAGCAAGTAACACCGAAATTATTGCCATTTATTCAGCCAAAATATCATTTACACGATTTTTAAAACCTTATTTTATTGGTGCAACCATAGTTACCATTATTGCATTATTAATGAATCATTTTATTGTTCCAAGCAGTAATAAAATTTATGAAGAGTTTCATAGAACATACCTGCAAAAGAAAAAAATAGATGTTAATGATTTAAGTAATGTAAACCTTCAATTAAGTCCTAATGAATACGTTTTTTTTAGAAATTTTAATGTTACCCGAAATATTGGGTATCACTTTACCTATGAACGATTTGATGGGCAGGTTTTAAAATATAAATTATTTGCTGATAACATTAGATGGAATACAAAAGATAGTACTTATAAATTAGCAAACTACCGAAAAAGATTTTACCTTAAAAATAAAGATTTTATTGAATCTGGTTACAAATTTGACACTACGTTTAACTTTACTCCAAAAGACTTAATTACAGTCGATTATCTAGCTAAAGAGATGAATAGTATTAAACTAAATCAATATATAAAACAAGCCCGCTTACGAGGTGTTAAAAATTTAAATGCCTATTTGGTTGAGTTTCATAAACGAACAAGTTTACCTATTGCATCATACATTTTAACTTTTATTGCTGTAGCTCTTGGTTCTAAAAAGAGAAGAGGTGGTATGGGAGTTAATCTAGCCATTGGAATAACACTAATGTTTGTTTATGTTTTCTTTTTAAAAATAGCCGAGGTTTTAGGTGCCGGTGCAGACACTAATTCTTTAATTATGGTTTGGATTCCAAATTTTATCTTTGGAGCTATCGCAATCTTTTTATACTTAAAAAATGCCAAAAACTAACTTAAAAAATTACCTCCATCTTCATTTTTTAGTTTTTATTTGGGGGTTTACTGCCATATTAGGAGCATTAATAAGTTTAGATGCCATTCCTCTTGTTTGGTATCGAATGTTTTTTGCCGTACTTATGGTGATGGCCTATTTAATTTTTAAAAAAAAGCCTCTTAAAATACCCCTAAAAACGTTACTTAAATTTTTATTTGGAGGTATAGTAATTGCTGTACATTGGATTGCTTTTTTCTCATCAATAAAAGTATCAAATGTTTCAATAGCACTAATTACACTTAGCACCGGAGCTTTATTTACTTCATTAATTGAGCCTATTTTCTTTAAAAGAAAACTCAATCTACTTGAATCGTTTTTTGGAATTATTGTAATGTCTGGTTTGTACATCATATTTAGTGTCGAGGGCGAATATGTTTTGGGTATTGTGTATGCTTTAATAGCATCGTTTTTATCGGCATTATTCTCTGTACTTAACGGTATATACATAAAACAATACAAAGCTGAAGTTATTTCATTTTACCAATTACTATTTGGTGTGTTATTTATTTCGGCATACATTTTAGTGTCTTCTGAATTTACTATAGAAGACTTTTATATATCTACTTCAGACATTATTTATTTATTTATTCTAAGTAGTATTTGTACAGCGTATGCATTTGTAGTATCTGTTAAAATCATGAAATACTTAACGCCTTATACCGTTATGTTAACACTAAATTTAGAGCCTATATACGGTATTATTTTGGCAGTTGTTATATTTGGTGAAAAAGAAAAAATGAGCCCTTCTTTTTATTTAGGGGCAAGTATTATATTAATTACTATTATTGTAAACGGAATTATAAAAAGTAAAAAAAAATCATAATTTAACATACAAACTTTATAAGTTATTATATTTGTAATCACATCCAAACTTAAAAAAATGGAATATTTAGATTTTGAATTACCAATAAAAGAATTAGAAGAACAACTTGAAAAATGTGAGTTAATTGGTAAAGAAAGTGATGTTGATATGACCGAAAGTTGTAAAAACATCAAAAAAAAATTATTAAATACTAAAAAAGAAATTTACAAAAACCTAACTGCTTGGCAAAAAGTACAACTATCTAGACACCCAAACAGACCATATACATTAGATTACATAAATGCAATTGCAGGAGATACATTTATGGAATTACACGGAGACAGAACTGTTAGAGATGACAAAGCAATGGTTGGTGGCTTAGGTAAAATTGGAGACCAATCATTTATGTTTATTGGACAACAAAAAGGCTATAACACCAAAACTCGTCAATATCGAAATTTTGGAATGGCAAATCCTGAAGGATACCGAAAAGCACTTAGATTAATGAAGATGGCCGAAAAATTTGGGATTCCGGTAGTTACCTTATTAGATACTCCTGGTGCGTATCCGGGATTAGAAGCAGAAGAAAGAGGTCAAGGTGAAGCTATTGCCAGAAATATTTTAGAAATGACTCGCTTAAAAACACCCATTATTACTATTGTTATTGGAGAAGGCGCATCTGGTGGTGCTTTAGGAATTGGTGTTGGAGACCTTGTTTATATGATGGAGAACACTTGGTATTCTGTTATTTCTCCAGAATCTTGCTCTTCTATTTTATGGAGAAGTTGGGATTATAAAGAACAAGCTGCCGAAGCTCTGAAGCTTACTGCAGAGGATATGAAAAAACTAAAATTAATTGACGGTATTATTAAAGAACCTCTTGGAGGTGCTCATTACGATAGAGAAACTGCCTTTAAAGAAGTTGAAAAAACCATTGTAAATGCATTTAGTAAACTAAAAGACTTGCCTGATGCCGAGCTGGTAAAAAAGCGGATGGATAAATACGCAAATATGGGTGTTTACAAAGATTAACATTTAAAATAAGCCTCTCGTTTGAGAGGTTTTTTTTATTACTTTTACTACTATGTTTGTACTATCACCAAAACAAATTGCCGAAGCTGATAAAATTACTATTAAAAACCTAAACATTAGTTCTGACGAATTAATGGAACACGCGGCTACTCTTTGTTTTCAATGGCTTCACAAAAGGTTACAAGGTCAAAATATAAAAATTCACGTTTTTTGTGGTATTGGAAATAATGGCGGAGATGGACTCGTAATAGCAAGACATTTACATAACCATGGATATAATGTAAGTTGCTATGTTGTTAACTTTAGTCATAAAAGATCTGATGAATTTTTAACCAACTATCATCGTCTCAAAGAGATGGGTGAATGGCCTACGGTGATTAGCCTCGAAAAAGAATTTCCGGAAGTTAATTTTGAAGATATTGTAATTGATGCCATTTTTGGAAATGGCTTAAACAGACCTCCTACCGGTTTTACAAAAAAGCTTATACAATACATTAACAGTACAAAAGTATTTACACTTGCTATTGATACTCCTTCAGGATTATTTAGCAATAGTAGTTCTCCTGACAAGGAAGCTATTTTAAAGGCTGGACATATTTTATCATTTCAATGCCCAAAACTGGCTTTCCTTTTACCCGAAAATAAAAAGTTTGTAAACACTTGGGAAATTATAGATATTGGGCTGGATCAGGAGTTTATTAAAAGTCTGAACGCTAAAGTTCACTTTACCTTAAAGCAAGATGTATCTCCGCTGTACAAACACCGAACCAAATGGTCGCACAAAGGTACCTACGGGCATACTTTAATTATTGGTGGAAGTTTTGGTAAAATTGGGGCAACACTACTAGCTAGTAAAGCTGCTCTAAAAGCAGGGAGCGGATTGGTTACTGCATACATTCCTAAATGTGGTTATCCTATTTTACAAACAGCTATTCCTGAAGTAATGGTTGAGGTTGATGATGATACCTTTTTGAATTATTTTAACTATAAAACCCATGCTTCTGTTATTGGAATTGGTATGGGAATGGGAACCGTAGAAAAAACAGCCTTGGGATTTGAAAAATTTATAAAAGAAAATAAACTTCCTCTTGTTATTGATGCCGACGGAATTAATTTACTTGCAAAAAATAAAGATCTCCTTTCTTTTTTACCAAAAGATACCGTGTTAACTCCTCATCCAAAAGAATTGGAAAGACTTTTAGGTACTTGGGAAAATGATTTTGATAAACTTGAAAAAGCAAAACGGTTTGCCTCAAAATATCACTTAGTACTTGTTCTAAAAGATGCACACACTGCTATTGTTTATAAAAATCAACTTTTTTTTAACTCAACAGGGAATCCTGCATTGGCCACCGCAGGAAGTGGCGATGTTTTAACAGGTATTATTACTGGTTTTATAGCTCAAGGATATACTGCAAAAGATGCTGCTATTTTAGGTGTTTATTTGCATGGTAAAACTGCCGATATTGCCATTCGAGAAATGGGACACGAAACCTTTATAGCGTCTAATATCTTAGATTTTTTACCCGATGCATTTTTAGACTTGCTTACCGAAGATGACGAATCTACAAATGAAGATACAGAAGATACCGATACTTCTTCAAAATAAAAAAAGCACTGTTCTCACAGTGCTTTTTATTATTTTTTAAAAAATTAATTAAATTCCTAATTCTTCTAACATTTTTTTAAGTTCCGGATTTGAAGGTCTTAACGCATCTGAATCTACAATATTTCCTTTAGGATCAATCAATATAAATCTTGGTATTGCATTAATACCATAATCTTTTATAAAATCTGACTCCCAGCTATTGTCAGCAAATAACTGAATTCCTGAAAGTTCTTTTTCTGCCACCATTTTTTTCCAAACTTCATAATCGTCTTTTTTATCAACCGAAATACTTACAAACTCAATATTTTTCCCTTGAAATTGTTTTTCCATTTCTTTTAAATAAGGAATTTCTGCTTTACACGGAGCACACCAAGTTGCCCAAACATCTATGTAAACATACTTTCCTCTTAAATCTTCCAAAGATGTTTTACTGCCATCAATATTTTCGTAACCAACAAAAACAGGAGATTTATTTCCTTTAGCTAAACGAAGTAAATCGTTATGTGCTTTTTCATAATTACTTTCAATGTATTTAAAAAACATTTCGTTGTTACGCTTGTCCATATCACTCACTAGTGAGTCTATGTTTTTAGCTTTATCAATATAGCCCTGAACCATTTCTTTTGCTTCTGCTAGTTTTGCTTCATAAGCTTCCTTGTCTAATTTAAAATATGTTTTTGGGTTTGCATACTCACTCATATAAAATGAGCGTTTGCTATCCATAAAATTATTCGTTTCGGCTCCTATTCCAGAAAAATGGATTCCGTCAGAAAAACGTTCTCCTTTAAAATCTAAGGTCAAATCGTACCCGTTTTTCAAAAATAATGTAATTCTATCATTCCCATTTACTATGGCATGTATCCCTGTTTTAACCGTTAAGGTATCTGAAAAAGTACCATCACTATTTACATTAATATCTTTAGAAAACCCTCTTCCTTGTATTGCAATTTTTTCAACACCCGGAGTTTTAAGTTTTCCTCTTATTTTAACATGCTCTTTTACCTCTGTATTACAAGATACTACTAGTATTACAGCAAAAATCCAAACTATTTTTTTCATATTGTATCAATAAATTCTTAATTAATCTCCCAAAGATAAAATATATAAATATAAATTTGTATTACTTTAACAAATAATTTGCATATTCTAATATGTTTACTGAATTTTGATTTTTCAAAAATAGATATGGACAACATTCACTATATAGATTCTAAAGCTTTAGATTTTGAAGCTTTAAACCAGATTATTTTTACAAATAAAAAACTTGCACTTTCTAAAAATGCTATTGTTAAAATAAAAAAGTGTCGCAAGTACTTAGATGAAAAAATAGAAAATACTCGCAAGCCAATCTACGGTATAAACACAGGATTTGGTTCTCTTTGCAATGTTAAAATTGAGAATGATAACCTTCGTCAGTTACAAGAAAATTTAGTTATGAGTCATGCCTGTGGAACAGGTGATGAAGTGCCTAAGTCTATTGTAAAGTTAATGCTATTTTTAAAAATAAAATCTTTGAGTTACGGGCACTCGGGGGTACAGCTAGAAACGGTAGAACGTTTAATAGATTTTTACAATCATGACATTATTCCTGTAGTTTACACTCAAGGTTCTTTAGGTGCTTCAGGAGATTTAGCTCCTTTGGCTCACCTTTCGCTGCCTTTAATTGGATTGGGCAATGTGTACTATAAAAATGAGTGTATTTCCGGAGCAGAACTGCTTCAGAAATTACAGTGGAAAAAAATTAAATTAAAATCAAAAGAAGGACTAGCACTTTTAAACGGAACTCAATTTATGAGTGCTTACGGTATTCATCTCATTTTAAAATCGTTTAAATTATCTTATTTATCTGATCTTATTGGAACTCTTTCTTTAGAGGCTTACGACGGTAGAATTTCACCATTTAATGAGCTTATTCATTTTATTAGACCACACAACGGTCAAATTAAAACGGCTAAACGAATACAATCTTTTTTACAAGGAAGTGAACTTATTGAACAACCTAAAGAACATGTACAAGACCCGTATTCTTTTCGTTGTATTCCACAAGTACACGGTGCTAGTAAAGATGCGTTAGTATATTGTAAAAAAATATTTTTGACAGAGATTAATTCTGTTACCGACAATCCTAATATTTTTGTTGATTCTGATGAAATTATTTCCGGAGGAAACTTCCACGGACAGCCATTGGCTTTAGCTTTTGACTTTTTAAGTATTGCAATGGCCGAAATAGGAAGCATCTCTGAAAGAAGAACTTTTCAACTTATTTCAGGACAAAGAAACTTACCTCCATTTTTAGTAAAAAACCCAGGGTTGAATAGCGGATTTATGATTCCTCAATATACTGCAGCTAGTATTGTTAGTGCAAACAAACAACTGGCAACTCCGTCATCGGTAGATTCAATTGTTTCTAGTAACGGACAAGAAGACCACGTGAGTATGGGTGCAAACGCCGCGACGAAAGCCAAACAAATTGTAGATAACGTTGAGACCATTTTAGCTATTGAATTATTAAACGCATCACAGGCTTTGCACTTTAGAGCACCGCTAAAAACATCTCCTTTTTTAGAGGCTTTTATTCAAATGTACAGAAATGAAGTGCCTTTTATAGAAAATGACAAAGTTTTGCAACCTGAAATTAAAAAAACGATAGCCTACTTAAAAAATTTGACAATTGATACTGAAGAATTGTTTGATTAAAGCAAACTTAAAATTTCTTTAAAACTGGCTCGTTCAGAATAATCGGGATTATAATGTACGTATGCTATTTTCTTGTTTCCATCAATTAAATAAGTTGCCGGAACAGGAAGTGTATTGTTATTGGCCTCGTTATAATCTTGTATTTTTTTTAGTGTAAAACCTAAATACTTGGTAACGGTTTGTTCATTTACTTCAAAAGCTACTTTATAGTCTTTCATTATCCTATTGTCAACATCGTGAATTATAGAATAGGTCGCTTTTAACTTTTTTGTGGTCTCCTGTATTTTATCAACTTTTTCAGGTGTTACCACAATTACAAAAATTCCTTTTTCGGTTAGTTTTTGTAAATTTTCTTGTAAACTAGCCAAATGTTTTTTACAGTAAGGACACCAATTTCCTCTATAAAAAAGCAGTAAAATTTTTTGTGATTTTAAAATAGAATCGGAATCAATTTTTACATTAAACTGATTTACACCTACAATTTTAGGTGCATTTTCTCCTAAATTTAGGTGTTCTTTATTAATTTGAGATATCGATTTTCCTACCGAAAAGAAAAGCGAAAGAAATATTAGAATAATTTTCATTTAAAATACGTTTAGTTATTCTAATATCAGTCGGAAATAAATTAAAACATTACATTAATCTTTAGATGCATCTAAAGATATTTTTCCTGAAATAATTTCGAAATACATTTTAAAATCAGACTTTAAACTCCAAAGAGGATATTTAAATGTTGCCGGCTTGTTTTTTTCGAAGAAAAAATGTCCTACCCAAGCAAATCCATACCCTGTTAAAGGAACAAAAAGCAACCAATACGGATTGAGGTGAATAATGGCCGTTAAAACCAACGACAATACTATTGTAGTACCAATAACGTGTAGTAATCTACATATTTTATTGCTATGTTCTTTTAAGTAAAACGGATAAAATTCTTCATATGTGGTGATTCTTTTTTCCATGAATAATCTTGTTTTTGCTAACAATGTACTAAAAAAAATGAATTTTTAATACTTCGCCATATATTTTAAGCCTATTAAAACGTGTCCTTTTGGCATAGGCACTAAATTTGTTTCTGTATACACCGCATTAAAAATATTATTAGCTGTAAGTGATAATCGCCATTTTTTGGCTAATACTGTGGTTATTTTTGTGTCTACCACGTTGTAACTTTCTCCTTGTGTACGCTGTACATACTTGTACACTATACTTTGTGTTAACCTAGGAAATAATTGACTCATAAAATTTAAAGATAGTTGGTGCTTAATACTATTAAGCGAATACCTTGTAAACTGAACATTTGTATCGTTAATTTTATCATCTAAAAAGTTATATCCTATTTTTACTTTTTGTGTGAAATTTAGCATTTTAAACGCATAATTAATTTCAGTTTCAACTCCTCTGGTTGATACGCTACTAAAGTTTTTTGTTTGCCATTTATCTGCTTCATTTTCTTTAGTCCAATCAATTAAATTATCCGATTTTCTATTAAACAAAGCAATGTTAACCTTTAATTTGTTTAAATAAATGTTAGCTCCTATTTCTTCAGACAGGGCTGATTCTGGTTCTAAATTTAGGTTTCCAATTGTGGTGGGTCCTACATAATATAAATCTGTAAACGTAGGCACTCTATAGGTGTATCCAATATTTCCATATAATTTAAAATTTTCGGTGACCACATACCCAACATCTATGCCTGGGAATGCATTTGTACCAAAATCTGAGTAATAGTTAATTGCCACTCCGGGTGTTATATCTAATTTCTCATCTAAAAGATGCATTTTATATTCTAGAAAACCGGTAACTACTGTTCGCTTATGATTCCCTAAATTATTACTTGCTAAAAACACATTGTAAAAATCGAGTCCAGCACCTATTTCTCCCGTTTTTGTTTGAATTAAAACATTTGACTCCGCTCCTATCTTATTGGAAATATGAAGGTTTCTGTAATACGAAGGGTTGTTTCTCAAAAACAAATACATGTCTTGATTTCTTCTCCAATACAGCCTAGGCTTTACCGTCACGGTTTCTCCTTTATACTTTTGAGAAATAGCAACCAAACTCGTTTGGGTTTCTTCGTACTGATCTTTATACTCCGGACTAGCATAAAAACCATTTGCACCGAATTTACGCTGTGTAAAAAATGAGGTAAGTGTGGTTCTATTTATAGCTATTTTGATAAAGTTTGTGCTGTTTTCGAAATCGGTATTAAACCTATATCCATCAGAATCTTGATAATTAAAAGAGGTGAAAACACTCCCCGATTTTATTTTTCTTTCAAAAGCTATTGCACCTCGTCTTGTATTAAATGATCCGTAACCAACTTGTAACGTTCCATTATTTTTTACCACTTTTTTGGTAACAATATTTATAGCTCCTGTAAATGCATTTTGACCGTAAACTCTTGCAGCAGGACCTTTAATAATTTCTATTTGTGCTATATTTTCAAGAGGTATCATTGCATTCATTGTATGATGCCCTGTTTGAGCATCATCCATTTTAATACCATCTATTAAAATAAGTGTTTGATTAAAATTTCCTCCTCTAATATACAAATCTGATTGCATTCCATTTATTCCCCTCCTTCTAATATCTACTCCGGCAACTTCTTGTAATAAATCGGATACATTGCTTGCTGAAGATACAGCAATATCTGCTGCCGTTAGCACAGTTATTGTACGTGATTTTTGAGAAAAATTAACTTCTATTCTATTCGAAGTAATAATTACTTCCTTCAGTTTTACAGTATCCTTTTGTGCAATAATAGAATTTAAAAAAAATAAAAACGCGAAAAAGTACTTATATTTTTGCATGGTTTTACAAGGTCTATTTTAAAAGGCGCAAAACTATAAATAAGATTTTAAAAACTACTATTTTGAGCATAAAAAAACCGAACTTTCGTTCGGTTTTTAAAATTATGCTTCACCCGTTGGACCAAAATTAATTGGCATTGGCGGTTGTTCGTAATCTTTAATTTCACCATGGCTTTGTTCAAACCTATTTACATTTTCAGCAAGTGCTTTTACCAATCGCTTTGCATGTTGAGGGGTTAAAATTATTCTTGATTTTACCTTTGCCTTAGGTTGCCCTGGCATAATACTGATAAAATCTACAATAAATTCGGATACCGAATGGTTGATAATTGCCAAATTAGAATATATTCCTTCAGCAGTTTTATCGTCTAATTCAATATTTAATTGCCCTTCTTTTTTAGGTTTTTGATTATCCATAATTAAAATTTAGAGTCCATTTCTTCTTTAGAACCAACTATTATATGGTCATATTGTCTCATTCCTGTTCCTGCCGGAATTCGTTTTCCAACAATAACATTTTCTTTCAAGCCTTCTAAGTAATCAACTTTACCGCTTACAGCAGCTTCGTTAAGTACTTTTGTTGTCTCTTGGAATGATGCGGCAGAGATAAATGATTTTGTTTGTAATGATGCTCTTGTGATACCTTGCAATATTTGTTCTGCAGTTGCAGGTTTAGCATCTCTAGCTTCAACCAATTGTTTATCTTCTCTACGTAATAAAGAATTTTCGTCTCGTAATTGACGAGCATTAATTATTTGTCCTTCTTTTAGCGTTTGTGAATCTCCGGCATTTTCAACAACTTTCATCCCGTAAATTTTATCATTTACTTCGAAGAAATCATTTTTATGCACCAATTGATTTTCTAAGAATAATGTATCTCCAGAATCAATAATTTTCACTTTACGCATCATTTGACGTACAACAACTTCAAAGTGCTTGTCGTTAATTTTTACACCTTGTAAACGATAAACTTCTTGAATTTCATTCACCAAATACTCTTGAACTTTTGCCGGTCCTTGAATGTTTAATATATCGTTAGGTGTAATAGCTCCTTCAGATAGAGGCATTCCCGCTTTAATAAAGTCATTTTCTTGAACAAAGATTTGGTTAGAAAGTTTAATTAAGTACTTTTTAACTTCTCCTAGTTTAGATTCTACAATTATTTCACGGTTACCACGTTTAATTTTTCCGAAAGAAACAACTCCATCAATCTCAGAAACTACTGCAGGATTTGAAGGGTTACGTGCTTCAAATAATTCTGTTACACGAGGTAAACCTCCTGTAATATCTCCTGCTTTTCCAGATTTACGAGGAATTTTAACAATTACTTTCCCTGCAGGGATTTTTTCTCCATCTTCAATAATTAAGTGTGCTCCAACAGGTAAATTGTACGATCTAATAACATTTTCGTTATCGTCTAACAATAGTAATGTTGGTACTACTTTTTTATTTTTAGATTCGGTAATTACTTTTTCTTGGAAACCTGTTTGTTCATCAATTTCTACAAGGTAGTTAGCTCCTTGTTCTATATTTTCGAATTTAATTGTTCCTGCAAATTCAGATACAATTACTCCATTAAACGGATCCCATTGACACATAACATCTCCTTTCTTAAGTTTTTGTCCATCTTTAATAAAAATGGTTGAACCATAAGGAATATTATTTGTGCTTAATGTTAAGCCTGTTTTTGTGTCAATTAATTTAACTTCTGAAGTTCTAGAAATAACTATTTCAATTTCATTTCCTTCGTTATCGGTACCTTTAACAGTTCTTAAATCTTCGATAACTGCTTTTCCTGCAAATTTAGCTGTTAAGGTGTTATCTTCTGAAATATTTCCTGCAACCCCACCTACGTGGAATGTTCTTAATGTTAACTGAGTACCTGGTTCACCAATAGATTGTGCGGCAACAACGCCAACTGCTTCTCCAATTTGCACCATCTTTTTAGTAGATAAACTTTGTCCGTAACACTTGGCACAAATTCCTCTTTTAGCTTCACAAGTTAAAGCTGATCTAACTTCTACACTTTCAATAGAAGATTTCTCGATTTTAGCTGCAATTTCACCAGAAATTTCTTGTCCAGAGTGTACTAATATTTCTTCAGTAACAGGATCTATTACATCGTGTAATGATACACGTCCTTCAATTCTCTCGCTAAGTGTTTCAACAACTTCATCGTTTTTCTTAAGAGGTTGTACATTTAATCCTCTTAACGTTCCACAATCTTCTTCATTAACAATTACATCTTGAGAAACATCTACTAAACGACGTGTTAAATAACCTGCATCGGCTGTTTTTAATGCGGTATCGGCTAAACCTTTACGCGCACCGTGAGTTGAGATAAAGTATTCAAGAATTGACAATCCTTCTTTAAAGTTAGATAGAATTGGGTTTTCAATAATTTCTCCACCACCTGCAGAAGATTTTTTAGGTTTCGCCATTAATCCACGCATACCTGTTAACTGTCTAATTTGCTCTTTAGAACCCCTTGCTCCAGAATCTAACATCATAAATACCGAGTTAAATCCTTGCTTATCTTCACGTAATCGTTTCATAGAGAGCTCTGTCAAACGGTTGTTTGTAGATCCCCAAATATCAATTACCTGATTGTAACGCTCTTTGTTTGTTAGCATACCCATATTATAGTTTGCTATAATATTGTCTACTTGAGCATTTGCATCGGCAATCATTTTATGTTTTTCTGGCGGAATAATAATATCACCTAAACTAAATGATAATCCTCCTTGGAATGCAAACTTATATCCCATTCCTTTGATATCATCTAAGAATTTACCTGTTGTAGGTACATCGGTTAATTTTAATATTTTACCAATAATATCTCTTAACGATTTTTTATTTAATACTTCGTTTATAAAGCCTGCTTCTTCAGGAACAACTTCATTAAATAATACTCTACCAACTGTTGTTTGAATAAGTTGAGGAACCAATTCGCCATTTTCATTAAAGTCTTTTGCTCTTACTCTAATACTGGCATTTAAGTCTACAGCTTTTTCGTTAAAAGCAATTGTTACTTCGTCAAAAGAGTAAAATGTTAACCCTTCTCCTTTTACTTTGTACTCAGGGGTAGATTTACGCTCTTTTGTCATATAATATAATCCTAATACCATATCTTGAGAAGGTACTGTAATAGGAGCTCCGTTTGCCGGATTTAATATATTATGAGAAGCTAGCATTAACAATTGTGATTCTAAAATAGCCTCTGGTCCTAAAGGTAAGTGTACTGCCATTTGGTCACCATCAAAATCGGCATTAAATGCTGTACAAACCAATGGGTGTAACTGAATTGCTTTTCCTTCAATTAATTTTGGTTGAAAGGCTTGAATACCTAAACGGTGTAACGTAGGTGCACGGTTTAGTAGCACTGGATGTCCTTTTAAAACATTTTCTAAAATATCCCATACTACAGGCTCTCTTTTATCTATAATTTTCTTTGCAGATTTTACAGTTTTAACAATACCTCTTTCTATTAATTTTCTAATAATAAAAGGTTTGTATAATTCTGCTGCCATATCTTTAGGCAATCCACATTCGTATAATTTTAACTCTGGTCCAACAACAATTACCGAACGAGCCGAGTAATCTACACGTTTTCCTAAAAGGTTTTGACGAAAACGTCCTTGTTTTCCTTTTAATGAATCTGATAATGATTTAAGTGGACGATTAGATTCTGTTTTTACGGCTGAAGATTTACGTGTGTTGTCAAATAGTGAATCTACTGATTCTTGTAACATACGTTTTTCGTTACGTAAAATAACTTCCGGTGCTTTTATTTCCATCAATCGTTTTAAACGATTGTTTCTAATAATAACTCTTCGGTATAAATCATTCAAATCAGACGTTGCAAATCTACCTCCATCTAAAGGTACTAAAGGTCTTAACTCTGGTGGTGTTACCGGAATTACCTTCATAATCATCCATTCAGGACGATTTTCTCTATTTTTATTTGCGTCTCTAAAAGCTTCAACTACGTTTAATCTTTTTAGAGCTTCTGTTTTACGTTGTTTTGATGTTTCTGTATTTGCTTTGTGACGAAGCTCGTAAGACAGTTCATCCAAATCGATACGGTTGAATAAGTCTATCAAACATTCTGCTCCCATTTTTGCAATAAATTTTTCTGGGTCAGAATCGTCTAAGTATTGGTTTTCAACAGGGAATGTTTCTAAAATATCTAAATATTCTTCTTCTGTTAGGAAATCCATTTTTTGCAATGGTTCTCCATCTGCATTTTTTGCTCCTGCAGGTTGAATTACTACGTAACGTTCGTAGTAAATAATCATATCTAATTTTTTAGATGGTAACCCTAAAAGGTATCCCATTTTATTAGGTAGTGATTTAAAGTACCAAATATGAGCAACAGGTACCACTAAATTAATGTGTCCTACTCTATCTCTACGTACTTTTTTCTCAGTTACCTCAACACCACAACGGTCACAAACTATGCCTTTGTAGCGAATTCTTTTGTACTTACCACAAGCACATTCATAATCTTTTATTGGTCCAAAAATTCGTTCACAAAAAAGCCCATCTCGCTCAGGTTTATGAGTACGGTAATTTATGGTTTCTGGTTTTAAAACTTCTCCGTTTGATTTTTCCAAAATAGCTTCAGGAGATGCCAAACCAATAGAAATTTTATTGAATTTTTTTACAGTGTATTTATCGTTTTTTCTTGCCATAATATGATGGAATCGAAATTAAAAATGTAAAAACATATTATAATAGTTAGGAGGTTTTAGCCTCCTAACTAATTGTTATTTTATTATTCTTCTAATCTTACGTCTAATCCAAGGCCTCTAAGCTCGTGCATTAGTACGTTAAATGACTCTGGTAATCCAGGTTCAGGCATTCCTTCTCCTTTTACAATTGCTTCATAAGCTTTTGCTCTACCAAGAACATCATCAGATTTTACTGTTAAGATTTCACGTAAAGTACTTGATGCTCCATAAGCTTCAAGTGCCCAAACTTCCATCTCTCCAAAACGCTGACCTCCAAATTGAGCTTTACCTCCAAGTGGTTGTTGTGTAATTAAAGAATATGGTCCTATAGAACGTGCGTGCATTTTATCGTCAATCATATGACCTAGTTTAATCATATAAATAACTCCTACTGTTGCAGGTTGATCAAAACGTTCTCCGGTTCCTCCATCGTATAAATAAGTATGTCCGTACTGAGGGATTCTTGCTTCTTCAGTCAACTCGTTTATTTGATCAATTGTAGCTCCGTCAAAAATTGGTGTAGCAAATTTCTTATCTAGTTTTTGCCCAGCCCATCCAAGAACGGTTTCGTAAATTTGACCAATATTCATACGTGACGGTACACCCAGTGGGTTTAATACAATGTCAACAGGAGTTCCATCTTCTAAGAATGGCATATCTTCTTGACGAACAATTCTGGCAACAATACCTTTGTTACCGTGTCGCCCTGCCATTTTATCTCCTACTTTAAGTTTACGTTTTTTAGCTATGTAAATTTTAGCTAATTTAAGTATTCCTGCAGGTAATTCATCTCCAACTGATATTGTGAACTTTTCGCGACGTAATGCTCCTTGTAAATCATTTACTTTGATTTTATAGTTGTGCATTAATTCTGTAACCAATTTGTTAATATGGTCATCTGTAGTCCAAACACCTTTTGTTAAAAGTGTGAAATCTGGCACAGCATTTAACATTTTTAAAGTGTATTTTTTACCTTTTTGAAGAACTTCTTCTCCTAAATCGTTGCTAACTCCTTGTGAAGTTTTACCGCTAATTAATCCGAATAATTTTTCGATTAGTGTAGAGCGTAATTCTTCTAGTTTTGCAGCGTATTTACTTTCTAAATTAGCAATGCTTATTTTATCTTTTGCTCTTTTAGATTTGTCTTTTACTGCACGTTCAAACAGTTTTTTGTTAATAACAACACCTCGTAATGATGGTGATGCTTTTAACGATGCATCTTTTACATCTCCTGCTTTGTCTCCAAAGATAGCCCTTAATAATTTTTCTTCAGGTGTAGGGTCTGATTCTCCTTTAGGCGTAATTTTCCCGATTAAAATATCTCCAGGTTTTACTTCAGCTCCAATACGAATCATTCCGTTTTCATCTAAATCTTTTGTTGCTTCTTCAGAAACATTTGGAATATCGTTTGTTAATTCTTCAGCACCTAATTTGGTATCTCTAACCTCTAGTGAGTATTCATCAATATGGATTGATGTGAAAATATCTTCTCTAACTACTTTTTCAGAAATTACAATTGCATCCTCAAAGTTGTACCCTTTCCAAGGCATAAAAGCTACTTTCATATTTCTACCAAGTGCCAATTCTCCTTTTTGAGTTGCATAACCTTCACATAGTACTTGTCCTTTTTCAACTCTATCGCCTTTTTTAACAATAGGCTTTAAGTTTATTGATGTTCCTTGATTGGTTTTTCTAAATTTAATTAGGTCGTATGTTTTATTATCGTCATCAAAGCTTACTAATTGCTCTTCTTCTGTTCTATCGTATTTAATTACAATGGTATCGGCATCAACATATTCAACTACACCGGCACCTTCAGCATTCATTAAAATTCTAGAATCTTTTGCAACTCTGCGTTCTAAACCTGTACCTACAATAGGTGATTCGGGTCTTAATAACGGAACTGCCTGACGCATCATGTTAGATCCCATTAAAGCACGGTTTGCATCATCATGCTCTAAGAAAGGAATTAGCGATGCTGAAATTGAAGCAATTTGATTAGGAGCTACGTCCATATAGTTTACCTCTGTTGGTTCAACTACCGGGTAATCTGCTTCTTCACGTACAATAACACGATCGTTTACAAAGTTTCCTTTATCGTCTAACGGTAAATTCGACTGTGCAAACTTCATTCCTTCTTCTTCTTCTGCACTTAAATATCTTGGTTCGTCTGTAATGTTAACTTTTCCTTCAGTTACTTTTCGGTAAGGCGTTTCAATAAATCCTAAGTTGTTTACTTTCGCAAAAACGGCTAACGAAGAAATTAAGCCAATGTTTGGCCCTTCAGGCGTTTCTATTGGACATAAACGACCGTAGTGTGTATAGTGAACGTCACGAACCTCAAACCCTGCTCTTTCTCTAGATAAACCACCTGGTCCTAATGCTGAAAGTCTTCGTTTGTGAGTTATTTCAGCTAATGGATTGGTTTGATCCATAAATTGAGATAACTGGTTTGTTCCAAAAAATGAGTTAATTACAGATGATAATGTTTTGGCATTAATTAAATCTATAGGTGTAAATACTTCGTTATCACGAACATTCATACGTTCGCGAATGGTACGAGCCATTCTTGATAACCCAACTCCAAACTGACTTGCTAATTGCTCACCTACGGTGCGTACACGACGGTTAGAAAGGTGGTCAATATCATCAACTTCAGCTTTAGAATTTACTAATTTTATCAAGTTTTTAATAATGGTGATAATATCTTCTTTTGTTAAAACTTTTTTGTCAATATCAACATTTAAGTTTAACTTTTTATTCATTCTGTAACGTCCAACTTCACCTAAATTGTAGCGTTGTTCAGAGAAGAATAATTTATCTATAATACCTTTTGCCGTTTCAAAATCTGGCGGTTCAGCATTACGTAATTGTCTGTAAATATGTTCTACTGCTTCTTTTTCAGAGTTTGTAGGGTCTTTTTGCAATGTATTGTGAATAATTGCATAATCGGCCATTTGATTGTCTTCTTTATGAAGTAAAATAGTTTTAGAACCCGACTCTAAAATTTCATCAATATGTTCTTTTTCTAAAATAGTATCTCTGTCTAGTACTATCTCATTTCTTTCAATAGAAACTACCTCTCCGGTATCTTCATCAACAAAATCTTCGAACCATGTTTTTAAAACACGAGCGGCTAATTTTCTACCTAAAACTTTTTTTAGTCCACTTTTTGAAACTCTAACTTCTTCTGCAAGGTTAAATATTTCAAGAATGTCTTTATCTCTTTCGTAACCAATAGCTCTAAAGAGTGTAGTTACGGGTAATTTTTTCTTTCTATCAATATAAGCGTACATCACTTGATTGATATCTGTTGCAAACTCTATCCAAGAACCTTTGAAAGGAATTACTCTTGCTGAATATAATTTTGTTCCATTTGCGTGGAACGACTGTCCGAAGAATACTCCCGGCGAACGATGTAATTGAGATACAACCACTCTTTCGGCTCCATTTATTACAAATGTACCGCTGTGAGTCATGTAAGGTATTGTACCTAGATACACGTCTTGCACTATTGTTTCAAAATCTTCGTGTTCCGGATCGGTACAGTATAGTTTTAAACGTGCTTTAAGAGGTACGCTATATGTTAAACCTCTTTCAATACATTCTTGAATTGAATATCTTGGAGGATCTACAAAATAGTCTAAAAACTCTAACACAAATTGGTTACGAGTATCAGTGATTGGGAAGTTGTCGAGGAAGGTTTTATAGAGACCTTCTGTACTTCGTTCGTCAGCTTTCGTTTTTAATTGAAAAAAATCTTGAAATGATTTTACTTGAATATCTAGAAAATCTGGATATTCTGTTATCAATTTAGCTGATGCAAAGTTTATTCTTTCGGTGAATTTTTTTGTTGCCAATGGACAAAAACTTTAGGTTAAAAAACTATTAAAATATAAGAACGAATATATACGCAAAATGGTTTAGGTCTAAGGATTTCACCCAGACCTAAACCTTAAATTGTGTTTGCTGTTGTAAGCTTATTTAAGCTCAACCTCAGCTCCTGCTTCTTCTAATGATGCTTTTAAACCTTCAGCCTCATCTTTAGAAACACCTTCTTTGATTGGTGCTGGTGCACTATCAACGATACCTTTAGCTTCTTTCAATCCTAAACCAGTTAGTTCTTTTACTAGTTTAACAACTGCTAATTTAGAAGCTCCTGCTGCTTTTAAAATTACATCAAATTCAGTTTTTTCTTCAGCTGCTTCTGCGCCGCCTGCTGCTGGTCCAGCTACTGCAACTGCTGCTGCTGCTGGTTCAATTCCGTATTCGTCTTTTAAAATATCAGCTAACTCATTTACTTCTTTTACTGTTAAGTTAACAAGTTGTTCTGCGAAATCTTTTAAATCTGCCATTTCTCTTTGTTTAAATTTTATTATTTAGTTTATTAGTGCTCTTTTTTATTTATCTGATAATGTTTTAAGTATTCCGGATAGTTTACTACCTCCAGATTGTAACGCTGAAACAACATTTTTAGCTGGTGATTGTAGTAACGAAATAATATCTCCGATAAGTTCTTCTTTAGATTTAATGTTTACTAAAGCGTCTAATTGGTCATCTCCAATGTAGATTGCTTCTTCAACATAAGCTCCTTTTAAAACAGGCTTATCAGATTTTTTTCGAAATTCCTTAATTACTTTTGCTGGTGCATTACCTGTATCAGACAACATTATAGAAGTATTTCCTTTTAATGTTGTTGGCAATTCACCAAAATCTTTATCAGATTTTTCCATTGCTTTTTCTAGCAATGTATTTTTAACAACTGCAAGTTTTACGTTTGCTTTAAAACAAGCTCTACGTAAGTTAGATGTATCTAATGCATTTAATCCTGATATATCTGCCAAATAGATGATATTTCCTTCAGTTAACTGAGTTGTTAAAGCTTCTATTACTTGTGATTTTTCTTCTCTCGTCATAATTTCTAGTTTTAACTAATTAAACTGATTTAGGATCTATCCCTATACCAGGGCTCATTGTACTTGACATATAGATACTCTTAATGTAAGTTCCTTTTGCAGCTGTTGGCTTTAACTTTATTAAAGTTTGTATCAATTCATTTGCATTTTCAGCAATTTTATCAACGTCAAATGATGCTTTTCCAACTGCAGCGTGAACAATACCAGTTTTATCAACTTTAAAGTCAATTTTACCTGCTTTTACTTCTTTTACTGCTTTTGCCACATCCATAGTTACCGTACCTGTTTTTGGGTTAGGCATTAAACCTCTTGGTCCTAAAATACGACCTAAAGGACCTAATTTTCCCATAACACTAGGCATTGTAATAATAACGTCAACATCTGTCCATCCTCCTTTTATTTTTTGAAGGTATTCATCTAATCCAACATAATCAGCACCTGCTTCTTTAGCATCTGCTTCTTTATCTGGAGTTACTAATGCTAATACTTTAACATCTTTACCTGTTCCGTGTGGTAGCGTAACCACACCTCTAACCATCTGATTTGCTTTACGAGGGTCTACTCCCAATCTAACAGCTAAATCAATAGATGCGTCAAAATTTACATTAGTAATTTCTTTTACTAAAGCAGAAGCATCTTTTAATGAATAAGCTTGATTTCTATCAACCTTTGCATAAGCTTCTTTTTGCTTTTTAGTTAATTTTGCCATTTTTAAATAACTGTTTTATTGTTTTACTGGAGCTTCCCCACTTACTTTAATACCCATTGAGCGTGCTGTTCCAGCCATCATTAGCATTGCAGATTCAACTGTAAATGCATTTAAGTCTGGCATTTTATCTTCAGCGATAGTTCTCAACTGATCCCAAGTAACTGTAGCTACTTTTTTACGATTAGGCTCTCCTGAACCCTTTTTTACTTTAGCTGCTTCTAAAATTTGCACTGCTGCTGGTGGAGTTTTAACAACAAAATCAAAAGATTTATCCTTATAAACAGTAATTGCTACTGGTAAAACTTTTCCTTGTTTGTCTTGAGTTCTAGCATTAAATTGCTTACAGAACTCCATAATATTAACTCCGGCAGCTCCTAAAGCAGGTCCAACTGGTGGTGACGGGTTTGCCGCTCCTCCACGAACTTGTAATTTTACTACTTTACTAACTTCTTTTGCCATTTTTTAATTTTAAATTAGATATTACATTATTTTTTGGAAGCGAAAATGTAACATCACAAATTTATATGTAACAATTATGAAATTTTTTCAACTTGCATATAACTTAACTCTAGTGGTGTTTTTCTACCAAATATTTTCACCATTACTTCGAGTTTTCTTTTCTCTTCATTTATGTTTTCAATAGTACCATCAAAACCATTAAAAGGACCGTCAATTACTTTAACAGTTTCTCCTACAATATATGGTATTGATAAATTTTCATTCTGCACAGATAGTTCATCAACTTTTCCTAGCATCCTATTTATCTCTGCTTTTCGCATAGGTACCGGATCTCCTCCTTTAACTTCACCTAAAAAACCTATAACACCAGGCACAGATTTAATTACGTGAGGAAGTTCTCCACTTAAGTTTGCTTCTATCATTACATAACCTGGAAAATAGACTCTTTCTTTGTGAATTTTTTTTCCGTTACGTACTTGAATAACCTTCTCTGTAGGTACCAAAACTCTATCAACATAATCAGTCATTCCAAGGCGAGCAATTTCATTTTCAATATAAGTTTTCACTTTATTTTCTTGCCCTCCAATGGCTCTAACCACATACCATTTTTTTACAGAATCAGTCATAAAATTTTAAATTAAAATAGTTTAAAATATTCTTCTAAACCTGATTGAAAAACTTTGTCTACAACAAATACTGCTAGTGCAAATAATACTGTAAATAAAGCTACTATTACCGTAGATTTTTGAGCTTCTTCCCAAGGAATCCACGACACTTTATTACGTAGTTCTTCAAA
The DNA here is from genome assembly GCA_027082925.1 of Flavobacteriaceae bacterium. Classification (GTDB taxonomy): domain Bacteria; phylum Bacteroidota; class Bacteroidia; order Flavobacteriales; family Flavobacteriaceae; genus Lutibacter. Next base: position 80,448 of record JALWTD010000019.1, on the reverse strand, counting down.
TGATTCTTTTATATATTTTACTAAACTCATTTTTATATATATTTTGCACGGGTGGAGAGACTCGAACTCCCGACACCTGGTTTTGGAGACCAGTGCTCTACCAACTGAGCTACACCCGTAAATATAAGGTGCTTACTCGACGAGAAGCACCTATATTTATTATATTACTTAGGTGTAAATTATTAATCTAACAATTCAGTTACCTGACCTGCACCAACTGTTCTACCTCCTTCACGGATAGCGAAACGTAAACCTACGTTTAATGCAATTGGTTGGTGTAATTCAACTGTAATAGTTAAGTTATCACCAGGCATTACCATCTCTACACCATCAGGTAAGTTAATGGTACCTGTAACATCTGTTGTACGCACATAAAATTGTGGACGATAGTTGTTATGGAATGGTGTGTGACGTCCACCTTCTTCTTTTTTAAGGATATAAACCTCAGCTTTAAATTTAGCGTGTGGAGTTACAGAACCTGGCTTACAGATTACCATACCTCTTTTGATCTCATTTTTATCAATACCTCTTAATAAAAGACCAACGTTATCTCCAGCTTCACCTCTATCTAAAATTTTACGGAACATTTCAACTCCAGTAATTGTAGAAGTTAATTTTTCAGCTCCCATACCAATGATATCAACTGGGTCTCCTGTGTTTGCTACTCCTGTTTCAATACGACCTGTTGCAACTGTACCACGACCTGTAATTGAGAATACATCTTCAATTGGCATTAAGAAATCTTTATCAACATCACGCTTAGGTAATTCAATCCAAGTATCAACAGCGTCCATTAACTCCATAATTTTTTCTACCCATTTAGGCTCTTTATTAAGTCCTCCAAGTGCAGAACCCATAATTACAGGAGTATTGTCACCATCGTATTCATAGAAAGATAATAAATCTCTAATTTCCATTTCAACAAGTTCTAATAATTCCTCGTCATCAACCATATCCACTTTATTCATGAATACAACCAATCTAGGAATACCTACCTGACGTCCTAATAAGATGTGCTCTCGTGTTTGAGGCATTGGTCCGTCAGTAGCTGCAACTACAATAATAGCTCCATCCATTTGAGCCGCTCCTGTTACCATGTTTTTTACGTAATCCGCGTGACCTGGACAGTCAACATGAGCATAGTGACGATTAGCTGTTTGATATTCTACGTGTGCAGTATTAATTGTAATACCTCTTTCTTTTTCTTCTGGTGCGTTATCGATTTGATCAAAATCTTTTACTTCAGAAAGTCCTTTCTCTGCTAATACAACAGTAATAGCAGCTGTTAAAGTTGTTTTACCGTGGTCAACGTGTCCAATAGTACCGATATTTAAATGTGGTTTGGAACGATCAAAGGTTTCTTTTGCCATGATTATTAAATTTTAATTTTTAAATCTTAGTTATATATAGTGTTTAATTTAATTCTATTTTGAGCCAATGACGGGATTTGAACCCGTGACCTCTTCCTTACCAAGGAAACGCTCTACCCCTGAGCTACACCGGCAAAAAAATGAGCGGGAGACCGGGCTCGAACCGGCGACAGTCAGCTTGGAAGGCTGAAGCTCTACCAACTGAGCTACTCCCGCAATATTTTTTCAAATCCGCATTGATTTACAATTCTAAAATTGTAAACTTCGTACAAATATTTTCTGTGGTGAGAGGAGGATTCGAACCTCCGAAGCTTGCGCAGCAGATTTACAGTCTGCCCTCGTTGGCCACTTGAGTATCTCACCATTTTTTTCAAAGATCTGAGCCGATAGAGGGACTCGAACCCACGACCTGCTGATTACAAATCAGCTGCTCTAGCCAGCTGAGCTACATCGGCATTTTACTTCACAAAAGAAGCCCGCTATTTCTAACGGACTGCAAATGTATTAAAGTTTTATTTTTAAACAAAATTTTATAAGTTTTTTTTATGTTTTATTTGACTTTCATTTTTTCTTTCTTTTTTGTAAGCAACCGCTTCAACGAATCTGTGACTAACAGTGTGCCTTCCTCAAAAGTTTTGCTTTGTTTTTTAACCACAAAATCGTTCCCCGGCACCCCAATTCTAATTTCAACTAACTTATTTTCCTTTTCTTTTGTTTGTTGTACCTTCAAAAAAACTTCGGCGTCAACTATTCTATCATAAAATTTTTCTAAACTACTCACTTTTTTTTCAACAAATTCTACAAGACCTCTGTCTGCATTAAAATTAACTGATTGCACACGTACTTTCATAATAAATTAGTTTTTTTGCTCCTTGGATGAGCTTGATTATACACTTTTTTTAATTTCCCCAAACTAGTATGGGTATATACTTGCGTGGATGCTAAGCTTGAATGTCCTAGTAATTCTTTTACTGAGTTTAAATCTGCTCCACCATCTAATAAATGTGTCGCAAAAGAATGCCTAATAATATGCGGGCTTTTTTTAACCTTTGACGACACTCTACTAAAATAACTATTTATAACTCTATAAACAAATGTATCGTATAGTTTTTTTCCTTTTTTTGTAAGCAATAAATATACATCTACAGTAGCTAACTGCTCTCTATATCTAATGTACTTATTTAAAGATTCTTGCACCGAACGTATCAACGGAATGTACCGTTCTTTATTTCTTTTTCCTTTTACTTTTACCACTCCCGATTTTAAATCTACATCTGCAAATTTTAAGTTTACCAGTTCATTTCTTCGCATTCCGGTAGCATAAAGTAATTCTACAATTAATTTATCTCTAACATTTTCGAAATTTTCTTCTTCAAAGTTAAATTCTAAAACGCTTACCAACTCTTTTTCAGAAAAAGGAATTTGTATTTTTTTTGAAACTTTTAAGGCTTGATGCTTAGCTAAAGGATTTACTTTTAATTGGTTTGTTCTTTGAAGATATTTATAGAACGATTTTAATGAAGATACTTTTCGATTTATAGTTCGGTTTGATAATTTATCTTCTACCAAACTAACAATCCAAGTTCTAATCTGAGCGTAATTTACCTCTTCTATAGGTTGATTTCCATACTCAGATTCGCAAAACACCTTAAACGACTGCAGATCGTTTTTATAAGCCGTAATTGTATGCTTTGAGTACTTTTTTTCTGAAGTTAAGTAATCTAAAAATGAGTTTATAGACATAAAAAAACCGTTGGTAAACAAATTTACGAATTGTTATTTGTTATTACCAACGGTTTGTATTTTTTTGGCTAAATTTTAACCTTGCTCTTCAGCTGTTCTTAGCTTTTGAACATATTTAGCTTTTATAATTTGTGCACGTTTAGATACTGATGGTTTTGTGAATTGTTTACGGTTACGTAAGTTCTTCATAGTTTTTGTACGATCAAATTTTCTCTTATAACGTTTTAACGCTCTATCTATATTTTCTCCGTCCTTTACTGGTATAATTAACATATTTTAGCACCTCCTTTCAAAACTGTTTCTTTTAATTTTAGGGTTGCAAATGTACAAACTAATTTTTTATACACCATAACAAATCATGTTATTTTTTGAAAATGCATTTATTTCTTCTGAAGTTTTTCTATATCCTACTTTAAAAAGTTAAGAAGTTGATGGCTTGTATTCTTTTTTATCTATTACAATTTTAGCAATAATTTCTTTCAATATTTCAGATGTTCCTCCTCCTATTGGTCCAAGTCTACTATCTCTAAGTAATCTAGCCATTGGATAATCTTCCATATAACCATATCCTCCAAGCAACTGTAAACATTCGTAAATTACTTTATCTGCCATTTTTGTAGAAAGCAATTTAGACATACTTGCTTCCTTTACAATATATTGTCCTTCGCTAAGCCTTTTTGCAATAGAGTAATTAAACTCTTTACACATCTCTACTTCACTTGCCAATTCTGCTATCTTATGTCTCAATGCTTGAAACTTATCAAGTGTTTTTCCAAAAGCCTTCCGTTCAGAAATATAATTTATAGCGTAACCTAAAGCGTATTCTGCTCTGGCATGTGCATTCACACCCATGACCAATCTTTCAAGCGCAAAATGACTCATGATATATGGGAAACCTTTTCCTTCTTCTCCCATTAAATTTTGAGCCGGTATAACTACATTATCAAATGCTATTTCTCCTGTGTCAGAAGCTCTCCATCCTAGTTTATTAAGTTTGGTTGCAGAAATACCTTTTGTTGCTCTATCAACTATAAAAATACTTATTCCCTTATTTTTAGCCTCTACGTCTGTTTTTGCAGCGACAACCAAGTAATCAGAATATACGCCATTGGTAATAAATGTTTTAGAGCCATTTAACACGTATGTATCTCCTTTTTTTACAGCCGTCGTTTTTATTCCAGCAACATCAGAACCTGCAAAAGGTTCTGTAATACACAAACATCCTATTTTTTCTCCTAGAATACTAGGCGCTAAGTACTCCGTCTTTATTCTATCGTCTCCTTCATGCGAAACGTGTGTCATTGCGAGATAAGCATGTGCCCACATAGCCGCTGCAAATCCTCCTGAATTAATTTTTTGTAATTCTTCCAAGAAAATAATTGTGTAAAAAATATCCAATTCTAAGCCACCGTATTCTTCGGGATAGTTTAGTCCAAAATACCCCATTTCTCCAAATTTTTTCCAAATAGAACGGTCTATTTTTCCATTCTCTTCCCATCCATTTATATAAGGAGTTACTTCTTTTTGTAAAAAATCACGAAAGCTTTTACGAAATACTTCGTGCTCTTCATTAAAATACATATTATTCATTAGAGCATATGAAATTTATTGATAACTATTATTTTGCCTCCAAATATAATGCTATTCTGTCGAATTTTTCCAATGGAAAACCATCTATTTTTTTCAATTCTTCAATTGTTTGTATTTCAGCCACTTCATCTCTATAGTTTAGTATTTTTTTTGTGAGATTATAGTCTATGTAAACTATTGCTAAAAGTTGTTTAAATGTAGCTGTATTAACGTTTATTTTCTGAATCTTAGGCGATTTAATAACCGTAAATTTTTGTAATACTTGTTGTGCTACTTTTTTATCTAAATACCACACCTCATACAATTGCTCGTTTACCGAAAATCCTTGTAGTTTAGTTCTGTATTTTACAATTCTAGCTGCTAGCTTATCGCCAACACCTCTAATACTTTTTAAATCAGAGGCCGTAGCTGTATTAATATCTTGTTTTATTAAAGGTGTTTTATGAATACGTTTTTGTGGTGTATTCTTAGACGTTACCCATTTTGGAAATTTAAAATAAGGGCTTATTTTAGTTAATAAGCTATCGCTAACACCGGTAACTTGTTGAAATTCTTTTACTGAGTTTACAAATTTCCCTTTTTCTCTAAATGCTAAAAGCCTATCTATTTCTGTTACACTCATTCCCAATTGATAACCTTTATAATCTGTGATATAATTAGGGTTAAATGGATATATTTTAGTTTTGTTAGTTGTTGACTCAACGGCTTTTAATGAATCTATTTTTTGCTGAAGTGTGGTTATATCAACCTTTGAAACAGCTTCGTCGTTCAAAGCATACGAGCCAATATAAAAAAAGGTGATTTGAAGGAGTATAATTACTATTAATAAAAACAAAATCCCATTTCGTTGGCGTTTGTTATACCAGAAATGGGATTTTAAAAAAGTCATGTTAATATTATTTTTTACTAGCTTTTATTACGCTTAAGTATTTTGCCAATTCTTCTTTAATTTTAGGTGATAAAATTACAACACCAATCATGTTTGGAACCACCATCGCGAAAATCATAGCATCTGAGAAATCAATAACCGCACCTAAACTGATACTTGCTCCAACAACTACAAAAAATAGAAATAATATTTTGTATACTAAGTCTGTATATTTTCCTTTACCAAATAAAAATTTCCATCCTTGCATTCCGTAGTATGACCAAGAAATCATAGTTGAAAAGGCAAATAATATTACTGCTGTAGTTAATATTATTGAAAAATGTGGTATTACAGAATCGAATGCTGTAGCTGTTAACTCAACTCCTTGTTTTATTTCAACTCCATAATCAAAATAACCTCCATTAATATTTGTAATTACCAACACTAAAGCTGTCATTGTACAAATAATAACCGTATCAATAAAAGGCTCTAATAAAGCTACAATTCCTTCACTTGCCGGATATTTTGTTTTTACTGCTGAATGGGCAATTGCTGCAGAACCAACACCTGCTTCATTTGAAAATGTTCCTCGTCTAAAACCTTGAATCAATACACCTATAAACCCACCTGTAATTCCTACTGTTGAAAAAGCACCATTAAAAATTAAGCTAAAAGCTTTTGGTATTAACTTAAATTCTAGTACTAAAATAACCAATGCAGCACCTACATAAATAACTGCCATAAACGGTACAATTTTTTCAGTCACAGAAGCTATTCTTTTTATTCCTCCAATAATAACTACCGCTACAATAACCGCCATTACTATTCCAAAATACAACCCGGCATTTGCGTTTGATATTGCAAAGAGCTTTACAAACTGAGCTGCTGCTTGATTGGCTTGAAACATATTTCCTCCTCCAAAAGAACCTCCAACAACCATCACCGCAAAAAATACTGCCAATATCTTACCTAAACGCCCAAGTCCTTTTTCTTTTAATCCTTTTGTTAAATAATACATTGGACCTCCATAAACTGTTCCATCTGGACCAACATCTCTATATCTTACACCTAAAGTACATTCTGCAAATTTAGAAGCCATACCTAACAGACCTGCTAAAATCATCCAAAATGTGGCTCCTGGTCCACCTATTGAAATTGCCACAGCAACACCTGCGATATTTCCCAAACCAACAGTTGCTGACAAGGCTGCGGTAAGTGCTTGAAAATGCGACACTTCTCCATGATGCCCTTCTATCTTTATCGTTTCAGGCAAGTCACCATCAACAATTGTTAAATCGTCTTCTGAAGGATGTACATCCTGAGCACCTTTTTCATCAATATCATCGTAATCTCCTTTAACTACTTTTATAGAGGTTTTTATTAATCTGAATTGTGCAAAATTAAATGTTATTGTAAAATAGGTAGCACCACCAACCAAAACAATTAATACCCACGGAATTTGAACTGTATCTGTAAATGGAATTGCATAAAAAACTCCTTTTACAAACCATTCTGTATAAGCTTTAAACGTGGTGTCAATTATTTCTGAAGTACTTTGATCTTGTGCGAAAGTTATTGCTGGTAGCAAAAATATTAAAAATGATAGAAGTTTTTTATTCATAATATATTATTGGTTATTTATTAAAGTTTTCGCAATATGGTAAAAAAATGTACTTACCACAAATATTTTTCCTTAAACTTGTCATTATTTTATTAAAAACTAAGCATACTTTGCCTTTACAAAATTTGATGTAATTTTTGAATTTGACCAGGTTTTCCTAATACTATTAAGTTAGAATTTGCTTGTAAAACAGTAGTTGCTTCAGGATTTATAATATATTCATTTTCGGGTGTTTTAAATCCTATTACCGTACATCCTGTTTTTCTTCTCAAATCTAAATCGAGGATTGTTTTGTTTAAAAATTCTGGAGGTAATTTATTAATTGGCACTTCCTCTAAGTTTGCTGTACCCTTTTCAGAAATTTTTAATTCATCTACAAATTCAACCAAATCGGGAATAACAACTAAAGATGCCATATGCTCTCCTCCTATTCTGTCGGGCATAATAATATTGGTAGCTCCTGCTATTTTTAATTTACTACATGAAGTTTCTTTAGATGCTCTACTAATTATGGTAAAATCTTTATTTAACTGACGAGCAGAAAGAACAACAAACAGATTATCAGCATCTGAAGGAAGTGCGGTAATTAAACTTTTTGCATTTTGTATGGCAGCTTTAATTAGTGTTTCATCATTTGTAGCATCACCTTCTACATATAAAATGTTATCAAGTTCTAATTTTTCTATGAGTTGCTTATCTTTTTCAATAACAACACAAGGCATATTGTAATTTTTTAGTTTTGCCACTGCTTGTTTTCCATTTCTCCCGTAACCACATACTACTGCGTGATCTTTCAAATTGTTTATTTGCTGTTGCACTTTTTTATGTTTTAAACGTTCTAAAATTTTTCCATTTGCTAAGTATTCTGTCAATGCAGAAACAGTATAACCATATACAATAATGCTAATTAAAATTAGAAAAATTGTAAATAACTTTTCATATTCATTAAGTGGGTGTATTTCTCCAAATCCAACGGTAGTCATTGTAATAATTGTCATATACAACGAGTCTATAAACGTATCGTCAGAAATTACCATATACCCAGCTACTCCTATTGCTACTACAATAATTAGCAAAAGGATTGAAATATGTAATTTGGACTTAAACTTCATAGAATTATAAATCAAAAACAGAACTACGCTTCGTGTAAATCATATCTTTTAATTTTAGCAAAAAGGCAAGTGTTAAATAGATTCCAAAAGAAAATCCTAACGTGACAAAAGATATGTATATAAAAAACAAACGAACATTAGAAACTCGCATTCCCAATCTATCTGCAAATCTAGACGATACTGCAAAACCGTGTTTTTCGAAAAAATGACGTAATGAATTAATCCACTCCACAAGCTCTAAATTTTAACGCAATATACTAATTTTCAAAATAGGAAGTACTTGAATACTCCTTTTTTAAATTCATTTAATTAACTTTGCCGTTTTCCTAAAAAGTAAATGGTAAAACACGAAGAATACATAGCGGTTTTTGGAGCGAGAGTTCATAATTTAAAGAATATTGATGTGCGCATCCCTAGAGAAAAGCTTGTGGTTATTACCGGCTTGAGTGGAAGCGGTAAGTCTTCTCTTGCTTTTGACACTATTTACGCCGAAGGTCAAAGACGGTATATTGAGACCTTTTCTGCTTATGCTCGTCAATTTTTAGGAGGATTAGAGCGTCCTGATGTAGATAAAATAGAAGGGTTATCTCCTGTTATTTCTATTGAGCAAAAAACAACCAACAAAAGCCCAAGATCTACTGTGGGCACCATTACAGAAATTTACGATTTTTTGCGATTATTGTATGCCAGAGCCGGCGAAGCCTATTCTTACAACACTCACGAAAAAATGGTGAGTTATAACAACGAGCAAATAAAAACGCTTATTTTAAATGAGTTTAACGAAAAAAAAATAAGTATTCTGGCTCCGGTTATTAAATCTAGAAAAGGACATTATCGAGAGCTTTTTGAACAAATTTCTAAACAAGGTTTTGTACGTGTTAGAGTTGATGGAGAGATTAAAGAAATTGAAAAAGGAATGCGACTAGACAGATACAAAACGCATGATATTGAAATTGTAATTGATAGACTTCAAGTAACTTCTTCTTCAGAAAAAAGATTAGAGCAAAGTATTACAACGGCACTATACTCTGGAGATAATGTACTCATGGTTTTAGAACACAACACTACTACTCCTCGTTATTTTAGTAGCGACTTAATGTGTCCAACCACTGGTATTTCTTATCCAAAACCTGAACCCAACACCTTTTCTTTTAACTCTCCTAAAGGTGCTTGTAAATCTTGCAACGGATTGGGTGTTATTCACAAAGTAAATATTCATAAAATTATTCCCAATCGTAACATTTCTATTAAAAGTGGTGGAATAGCTCCTTTGGGAGAACAAAAAAATAGCTGGATTTTTAAGCAGTTGCAATTAATAGCAGAACGTTATCAATTTCAACTAAGTGATGCCATTTCTAAAATACCTAAGGAAGCATTGGATATTATTTTTCATGGTGGAAATGAAAAATTTGAAATCGTTTCTAAAACACTGGGAATTACCCGAAACTATGAAATTGATTTTGAAGGAATCATACATTTTATTGAAAACCAATACAAATTTAGCGAATCTGCTTCTATAAAAAGATGGGCTAAAGAATATATGGATGAGGTAACTTGTGAAGCTTGCAGTGGAAAAAGGTTAAAAAAAGAAGCGCTGCATTTTAAAATTGATCATAAAAGCATCTCTGATTTGGCACAACTAGATGTTTCTGAATTGGCAAATTGGTTTTATGATATAGAGCAAAGGCTAAGTGATAAACAACTTAAAATTGCTTCAGAAATTTTGAAAGAAATTAAAACTCGAATTCAATTTTTATTAGATGTTGGGCTTAACTATTTAACATTAGACCGAAGCTCTAAATCTCTTTCAGGAGGCGAAGCACAACGCATTAGATTGGCAACCCAAATTGGTTCTCAATTAGTTGGCGTATTGTACATATTAGACGAGCCCAGCATTGGTTTACACCAACGAGATAACAAAAAGTTAATTCGTTCTCTACTCAATTTAAGAGATATAGGCAACTCTGTAATTGTAGTTGAGCATGATAAAGATATGATTGAACACGCTGATTTTGTATTAGATATTGGTCCTGGTGCCGGACATCATGGCGGTGAAATTGTAAGTGAAGGTACTTTTGAAGAATTGAAAAAACATGATACGCTAACGGCAGCATACCTCAACGGAACAAAAAAAATAGAAGTCCCTAAAAAAAGACGTAAAGGAAACGGCAAAGAAATTGTTTTAAAAGGTGCTAAAGGAAATAACCTTAAAAATATAACAGTTCATTTTCCGCTAGGAAAGTTAATTTGTGTTACCGGTGTTTCAGGAAGTGGAAAATCTACACTTATTAACGAAACATTGTACCCTATTTTAAACAAACACATATACAACGGTGTAAAAAAGCCTATGGCTTACACATCAATAACCGGTTTAGAAAACATAGACAAAGTAATTGCTATTGACCAATCTCCAATAGGGAGAACACCACGATCTAATCCGGCTACATATACTGGTGTTTTTAGTGAAATACGAAGTCTGTTTTCTAAAACCAACGAAGCTGCCATAAGAGGCTATAAACCCGGAAGGTTTTCATTTAATGTAAAAGGGGGAAGATGTGAAACATGCCAAGGCGGTGGTGTTAGAGTTATTGAAATGAACTTTTTACCAGATGTTCAGGTAGCCTGTGAAACATGCCAAGGAAAGCGCTTTAATAGAGAAACCTTAGAGATAAGATACAAAGGAAAGTCTATTTCAGATGTGCTAAATATGACCATTGATGAAGCAGTGCACTTTTTTGAAAACATTCCTAAAATACATCGAAAATTAAAAACAATTCACGATGTTGGTTTGGGCTACATTACTTTAGGACAACAATCTACCACACTCTCGGGAGGTGAAGCTCAGCGCATAAAACTAGCTGCCGAACTTTCAAAAAAAGACACTGGGAACACTTTCTATATTTTAGATGAACCTACAACAGGACTTCATTTTGAAGATATTAGAGTGCTTATGGAAGTGCTAAATAAATTAGCAAACAAAGGAAATACCATTGTAATTATAGAACATAACTTAGATGTAATAAAACTCGCAGATTACGTTATTGATATAGGTATGGAAGGTGGTAAAAAAGGTGGTAAACTAATTTGTACAGGTACTCCGGAAGAGATTTGTAATCATAAAAAAAGTTATACTGCTAAATTTTTAAAAAAAGAACTAAATTAGACATCGCTTAAAACAGCATTAAATATACGATTATGACTCCAAATGAAGACAGAAAAATAAGAGACAAATTCAAACAAAAAACTTGGAACGAAATTAAAACCAACGACTCTTGGGCTATTTTTAAAATTATGGCCGAATTTGTTGAAGGCTTTGAGCGACTAAGTAAAATTGGACCTTGTGTAAGTATTTTTGGGTCAGCTCGTACAAAACCTAACGACAAATATTACAACCTTGCCGAAAACATTGCTTACAAACTTACAACACACGGATACGGTGTTGTAACAGGTGGCGGACCCGGTATTATGGAAGCCGGTAATAAAGGTGCTCACAGAGGAAAAGGTGTTTCTGTAGGTTTAAACATAGAACTTCCGTTTGAACAACACGATAATCCGTATATAGATTCTGATAAAAGTTTAGATTTCGATTACTTTTTTGTTAGAAAAGTAATGTTTGTAAAATACTCTCAAGGATTTGTTGTAATGCCAGGTGGCTTTGGAACTTTAGACGAACTATTTGAAGCCATTACGCTTATTCAAACTAAAAAAATTGGAAAATTTCCTATTATTTTGGTTGGAAGAGATTTTTGGTCGGGACTAATTGATTGGATTAAAAACACCCTTTTAACCGAAGGTAATATCAGTCCAAATGATTTAGATTTAATTTCAATAGTTGATACAGATGACGAAGTGTTAGAAGTCGTAAATTCATTTTATAAACAATTTAGTTTAAGCCCTAATTTTTAATACTCTTTTGAAAAAAATTATATCCATTGCATTTTTATTGTATGGTATTTGTTTCTCTGCAATTTTTGCACAAACAAATACTATTGAGATTAATGCTGAACTTAATGCTGAAACAAGTATTTTAAAAATTCAGCAAAAAATTATTTATTTCAACAATTCAAAAGACGAATTACACGAAATTTATTTTCACAATTGGGCCAATGCTTACAAAGACAAAAAAACACCTTTAGCACAACGTTTTATAGAAAACTATTCCAAGTCCTTTCATTTCGCAAAAGAAAAACACAGAGGAAATACAACCATTAACAGTATTTCTGTAAATTACAATCTCGTTACTTGGGAAATAAACAACAACCGTCCCGATATTTTAAAAGTTACACTTGACACTCCGCTTAAACCCAAACAATCTGTCAAAATAATTGCCACCTATTTGGTTAAAATACCCAAAGATAAATACACGCGATATGGTGTTGGAACAAATGGTTTTAATTTAAGGTATTGGTATTTAGTTCCTGCTATTTACAATAACGGATGGAAAACGTATAGCAATTTAGATTTAGACGATTTATACTGTGAATATACAAATTATATCGTGTCTATAAAAGTTCCTAAAGACTATACCGTAAACAGTAATTTAATTATCGACCAAAATTACAGTCATAACAACAACTATTACACTGTTCGCTTAAAAGGAGAACGTATGCATGATGTTGAACTTAGTATTTTAAAGAAAAACGACTTTGTAAACTATATAGCTAATGGTATTACAATAGCTACAAATCTAAATTCTTCAAAACTTACGCACAACCTAAAAACATCAATACTTAACAGAGAGTTAGAGTTTATAGAAAAATACTTAGGAAAATATCCTCATAAAAAACTATTTATTAATAAAATTGAATACCTTAAAAATCCGGTTTACGGTTTTAATCAACTCCCTTCATTTTTAGCCACATACAACGATACTTTTGAATGGGATATTAAACTTTTTAAAATTCTTTCAAAAAAGTATATTGACGATGTTTTTATATTTAACAAACGAGAAGATTTTTGGCTAGTAAGTGGGCTTCAAACTTATTTAATGATTAAATATGTAGAAGCGTATTATCCGGAAGTAAAAGCTATTGGAAATATCTCAAAAATATGGGGGCTCAAAAACTTTAATTTGGCTAAAATTTCATTCAACAAAAAATATCCTTTTGTTTATCAATTTGCTGCTCGTAAAAATTTAGATCAAGCGCTTACTACACAAACCGATTCGCTTTCTAACTTTAACAGAAAAATTGTAAATAAGTATAAAGCCGGTCTCGGAATTAAATACCTAGAGACTTATTTAGACGATGTATCAGTACCATCATTAATTAAAACATTTTCGGCACAACACAAACAAACAAAAGTACATAGCTCGGTGTTTTTAGACCTTATAAAATCTAAATCTTCCAAAGATATCTCTTGGTTTGAAAATAGTTTCTTAAAAACAAATAAAAAAATAGATTACACCATTAAAAAAATTAGAAAAAAGAACGATTCTCTAGAAATAAGTATTCTTAACAAACGAAATTTTACAGCTCCTATTCAACTTTATGGTATTAAAGACAAAGAAATAAAATTTAAAAAATGGCTCACAAATATTGATTCTTTGACAAAAATTACCATTCCTAGTAATGGGTTTGACAAACTATCTCTTAATTACGAGTACCTTCTTCCTGAATACAACTTGAGAAATAACTGGAAAAATGTTTCAAAAAAATTATTTAACAGACCCATTCAACTTAAATTTTTAAAGGATATTGAAGACCCCTATTACAACCAGTTTTTTTACACTCCTGTTTTTAGATACAATTACTACGACGGAGCTGTTGTAGGACTTGCCATTTCAAACAAAACACTGTTGCGTAAAAGTTTTTCGTACAAACTCACACCTTCATACAGTACTAAAAGTAAATCGTTCTCAGGCACATATAGCTTTTTGTACGAGTATCTTCCTGAAGATAAAAAAGTGAATAAAGTATGGGTTGGACTCGGCGGAAGTAATTTTCACTATGCTGAAAATTTAAGCTACAAAACTCTAAATCCATATGCAATGGTAGAGTTTAAGAGAAAAAGCCTTAGAGATGTTAGCAGCAGTGCTATTTTAGCTTCTTACACCATGGTTGACAGAGAGCAATCTACACTCCAAACCGAACATCCCGAAACAAACAAATACAGCGTATTTAGTATTGGATACGGATATTCAAAGCCCGGAATAATTGATGATTTTAGGTTTTCTACCGGATACCAATTATCTGATAAATTTAGTAAAATATCACTTACTGCTCGATACAGAAAACTTACAGACACCAATAGACAATTTGATTTTCGCTTTTTTGCCGGAGCCTTTTTATCCAATAATACCGAAACCGATTTTTTTAGTTTCGCTTTAGACAGACCAAGTGATTATTTATTTCAATACGATTATTTGGGGAGATCGGAAACTACAGGTTTTTTCAGTCAACAAATAATTATTAACGAAGGAGGTTTTAAATCAAAACTACCTGTGGCTTTTGCAAATCAATGGTTAAGCACTTTTAACACCAGTATTGGTTTGTGGAGATGGGCCGAAGTTTACAATGATGTTGGGTTTGTTAAAAACAAAAATCAAAAAGTATATTTTGCACATGAAAATGGTGTTCGATTAAACTTTATTCAAGACATACTTGAAATTTATTTTCCATTTTATTCAAATTTAGGATGGGAACTATCACAACCTAATTACATTTCAAAAATTAGATTTGTTTTGGTTATTAAACCTAAAAAAATCTATAATTTTGCAAGAAGAGGATTTTATTAATTTAATGAAATTACTTTTTTATTTTTCTTTATTTTTTAAATAATTCTCATTTTTTTTGAGGTTTTTTAAATTAATTTTCATTTTTTTCAATTAGTTGCGCTAATTTTTAAATATCATTTAAAATTAGTACCTTTGCAAAACTAAAAAAATCATCTCTATGCAGGTAAAATCTTCATCTACAAATCAAGAACAACTATCATTCAATCAGTTTAAAGAAAAGGTACTGCAAGATTATAAAATTGCAGTAGTAAGCAGAGAATGTAGTCTTTTGGGACGTAGAGAAGTACTCACCGGAAAGGCAAAATTCGGGATTTTTGGAGATGGAAAAGAGATACCTCAACTAGCTATGGCAAAAGCCTTTAAAAAAGGTGATTTTAGGTCGGGATACTATAGGGATCAAACTTTTATGATGGCGATAGGAGCATTAACTCCTCAGCAATTTTTTGCCGGATTGTACGCACATCCTAATATTGAAGCTGACCCAATGTCGGGAGGACGTCAAATGGGAGGCCATTTTGCCACACACAGTTTAGACAAAGAAGGTAAATTTAAAAATTTAACCGAGCAATACAATTCTAGTGGAGATATTTCTCCTACTGCAGGGCAAATGCCTCGTATGTTAGGAATTGCTCAAGCTTCTAAAGTATATCGAGAAATTTCTGCATTAGAAAACAGTAAATTCTCAAACAACGGAAATGAAATTTCATGGGGAACAATAGGAAATGCCAGTACTTCTGAAGGTGTATTCTTCGAAACTATTAATGCTGCCGGAGTACTACAAGTTCCTATGGTTATTAGTGTTTGGGATGATGGGTACGGAATCTCTGTTCCTGCTAAATTTCAAACAACAAAAGAAAATATTTCTGAAATCTTAAAAGGTTTCCAAAGAAATGATACCGAAAAAGGATACGAGATTTTTGTAGCTGAAGGATGGAATTACCCTCAGCTTGTAGAAATATACAGCAAAGCTGCAAAAATTGCTAGAGAAGAACATGTGCCGGTACTTATTCACGTAAAAGAATTAACACAACCTCAAGGTCATTCTACTTCAGGCTCTCACGAACGCTATAAATCAAAAGAGCGTTTAACTTGGGAGAAACAACACGATTGTATTGCTAAAATGCGCGACTGGATTATTGAGTTTGAACTGAAAGATGAAAGTGGTAATACATTAAAACTTGTAAACGCCGAAGAAGAGTTAATACAAATTGAAAAAGAAGCTAAAAAGGAAGTTAGTAAAGCCAAAAGAGATGCTTGGAACGATTTTTTAAATCCGATTAAAGAGCAAAAAAATAAGCTTTTAATACTCCTCGAAAATTTAGCAAACCAAAGTAATAACAAAGCATTTATTGTTAAATTAAAAAACGATTTAGCTGCTATTGTTGACACGTCTAGAAAAGATATTTTATCTACTGCCAGAAAAGCGCTTGTATACGTGAGAAACGAAGCTTCTTCTGAGAAAAAACAGTTGCAACACTGGATTTCAGAATACCTAAAAGCAGAACAACCAAAATTTAGTTCTCATCTATATAGCAACAGCAGCAAAAAAGTTTCGCATGTAAAAGAAGTACTTCCTACTTATGATGATAATGCTGAAATTGTTGACGCTAGAATTATATTAAAGAACAACTTTGACACCTTATTCTCAAAGCATAATAACCTACTTATTTTTGGAGAAGACACCGGTAAAATTGGAGATGTAAATCAAGGTTTAGTAGGTCTTCAAGAAAAATACGGAAGCACCAGAGTAGCCGATACAGGTATTAGAGAAGCTACCATTGTAGGGCAAGGTATTGGAATGGCAATGAGAGGGTTACGCCCCATAGCCGAAATCCAGTATTTAGATTATCTTTTATATGCACTCCAAATTTTAAGTGACGATTTAGCGACCTTACATTACAGAACCGTAGGTAAACAAAAAGCACCTTTAATTGTTAGAACTAGAGGACACAGGCTAGAAGGTATTTGGCATTCTGGTTCTCCAATGGGAGCTATTGTACATTTACTTAGAGGTATGAATATATTGGTCCCTAGAAATATGACTAAAGCTGCCGGATTTTACAATACACTTCTAGAATGTGATGAGCCTGCCCTTATTGTTGAAAACTTGAACGGGTATAGACTCAAAGAAAAATTACCTAACAATTTAGGTGAATTTAAAACACCTATTGGAGTTGTTGAAACAATTAAAAAGGGAACTGATATTACCGTCGTATCTTACGGGTCTACACTAAAGATTATTGAAGATATTGTTAATGATTTAAATCAAGTAGATATTGATATCGAAATTATTGACGTACAAAGCCTTCTTCCGTTTGACACACAGCATGACGTTGTAAAAAGTGTTCAAAAAACAAACAGGTTAATTGTAATTGACGAAGATGTTCCAGGAGGAGCCTCGGCGTATTTATTACAAGAAATTCTCGAAAAACAAAATGCATACTTGTATTTAGACAGCAAACCGGTTACATTAACTGCAAAACCACATAGAACTGCTTATGGTACAGATGGAGATTATTTTTCTAAGCCAAATGCCGAGGATATTTTTGAAACCATTTACAATATAATGCATGAAGCAAATCCTTCTAAATACAAAAAACTGTATTAATTAAAATACACTTTATACAAATAAAAAAAACACCTTTCAATAAGGTGTTTTTTTGTGAGCTAACTTTAAAACAGCGATTCAAATACGTGATATTTATCTGTAATTGATATATATCATACTTTTTACAATAAATATAACATAACTTTGAGAATAATAGAATTACATCACAATATTCACCTATAAAATTATCAAAATGGCAAAAGTTAAAGGCGCTATTATTGTAGATACAGAAACATGCAAAGGCTGTGAAGTATGTATTCCTGTATGCCCAGAAGATGTCATACGAATGACAAAAGAAGTTAACCGAAAAGGATATCATTTCGCATATATGGAAAACCCTGATGCTTGTACCGGTTGTACAAATTGCGGAATTGTTTGTCCTGACCGAGCTATATCTGTGTACCGAGTAAAAGTCTCAGCATAACTTAAACAAAAAATTACAATGTCAGAATTAAAATTAATGAAAGGAAATGAAGCATTGGCTGAAGCAGCTATCAGAGCCGGTGCTGATGCTTATTTCGGATATCCCATCACGCCACAATCTGAAGTTATTGAATACTTAATGGCGCAACGTCCGGAAAAAAGAACTGGAATGGTAGTATTACAAGCTGAAAGTGAAGTAGCTGCCATTAACATGGTATACGGTGCTGCAAGTACCGGAAAACGTGTAATGACTTCTTCTTCAAGTCCGGGGATTTCACTAAAACTTGAAGGAATTTCATATTTAGCAGGAGCTGAACTACCTGCAGTAATAGTAAATGTTGTTCGTGGAGGACCTGGATTAGGAACCATTCAGCCTTCTCAAGCCGATTATTTTCAATCTGTAAAAGGTGGAGGTCATGGCGACTATAAGTTATACGTTTTAGCACCTGCATCGGTACAAGAAATGTCCGATTTTGTTGAAGATGCTTTCGATATCGCTTTCAAATATAGAGCCCCTGTATTAATTCTTTCCGATGGATTAATAGGGCAAATGATGGAAAAGGTAAATCTAAAAGATCAAAAACCTCGAATGAAAGATGAAGAACTAATCAAAAGATACAATCATTGGGCAGTTACCGGAAAAAAAGGAAGAGAACGTAATATTATCACATCTTTAGACTTACAATCAGAAAAAATGGAAGCTAGGGTTCGCAGACTCATGAAAAAGTACAAACAAATGGAAGAGGAAGATTTGCGATTTGAAAAGATTAATTGCGACGATGCTGAATATTTAATTGTAGCCTACGGATCAAGTGCTCGAATTGCTCAAAAAGCTGTTGAATTAGCTAGAGATAAAGGTATTAAAGTAGGACTTCTTCGTCCAATCACTTTATTCCCTTACCCAAAACAACAATTATTTGAACTAGCTGATCAAGTAAAAGGTATTTTAAGCGTTGAGTTAAACGCCGGACAAATGGTAGAAGACGTAAAATTGGCTGTACAACACAAAGTTCCTGTTGAGCACTTTGGAAGAACTGGAGGTATTATTCATACTCCTGAAGAAATTTTAGAAGCCTTAGAACAAAAAATTATTAAAAATGGAAGTATTAGACATCATAAAACCAGAGAATCAAGTATTTTGTAAAACTAAATTAATGACAGACACTGCGCTGTCATACTGCCCTGGATGTGGACATGGAACTGCTCATAATTTAACTATGGAAGTTATTGAAGAGATGGGTATTGTAGAAGATACTATTGGTGTTGCTCCTGTAGGTTGTTCGGTATTGGCTTATGATTTTATGAATATTGACATGACGCAAGCTGCACATGGACGCGCTCCGGCAGTTGCCACTGCTATAGCAAGAACATGGCCTCAAAAATATGTGTTTACCTATCAAGGTGATGGAGATTTAGCTGCCATTGGAACAGCAGAAACTATCCATGCGTGCAATAGAGGTGAAAATATTGTTATCATATTTGTAAATAATGGTATTTATGGTATGACCGGAGGTCAAATGGCTCCAACAACACTTGAAGGAATGAAATCATCTACATCACCTTACGGAAGAGTTGTTGAAACAATGGGATCTCCTATTAAAATGACCGAACTTGTAGCAAATCTTCCAGGTGTTTATTATGCCACTAGACAAGCTGTTCACACCCACAAACATGTGAGAAAAGCAAAAAAAGCAATACGAAAAGCTTTTGAAAATATAAAACTTAGAAAAGGCTTATCGTTTATCGAAATTGTTTCTAACTGTAACTCCGGTTGGAAAATGACTCCCAATGATGCCAACAATTGGATGGAAGAAAATATGTTTGCCTACTTTCCTTTAGGCGATATTAAAGTAAATGGAAAACTTAAACAATAATACAATGACAGAAGAAATTATCATTGCAGGTTTTGGAGGACAAGGAGTGCTGTCTATGGGAAAAATTTTAGCTTATTCTGGTATTATGCAAGACCAAGAAGTTAGCTGGATGCCTTCATATGGTCCTGAAATGCGTGGCGGTACGGCTAATGTAACTGTTATAATTAGCGATGACAGAATTAGCTCTCCCTATTTAAAGGTTTATGATACCGCTATTATTCTAAATCAGCAATCCATGGATAAATTTGAAGAAACAGTAAAACCAGGAGGTATTTTAATTTACGACCCTAATGGTATTACGCATCATCCAACCAGAACAGATATAAAAATTTATCAAATAGAAGGTAATAAATTGGCTAATGAAATGGGAAATAGAAAAATATCTAATATGGTGATATTAGGAGGTTACCTAAAAGTGAAGCCAATTATGAAACTAGACAATGTTATTGAAGGTCTTAAAAAATCATTACCTGAACGCTATCAGCATTTAATTCCTCTAAACAAAGATGCCATTACAACAGGTATGAATAATGTAACACTTTTTAAAGTAAGTGAAAAAGCCCCTCTTAGCTAATTTAATTGTTAATTATCTTGACAACCATTACTTTTAATAAACTAAAGTAATGGTTGTCAATTTATATAACTGGTTTTAACAACCTAAAAGTGCTACACTTTCTCTCCTACCAAATTTTCTATTATTTTTTTTGTAGGCAAAATTTGCTTGGTATGCTTTATACTAGGTCCTGCAACCCAAACTGTTTTGTATGTTACTTTCGTGGCTGCATTTGTAACAGCATTTGTACCTATTAAAAAGCGAACCATTTTTACCCATTTTTTTAGCTTTTTATTCTTATTTAAAAAAGCTTCTATCCATGTTTGCTTGGTACCAATTTTTTTAACGTAAGGAGTATTAATAACGGTACACGGCGTTCCTGAAATACGCTCTGTCATTACAATATCTTTTTCTCCATAATTAACACAAGCTTGTTTGTATTCTTCTGTAACATCGGCCTCTACAGAAGCTATAAAAGGACTTCCTACAGATACACCCGCAGCACCTAAGCGCAACATTTTGTCTAAGTCTTCTCTACAACCTACTCCTCCTGCCGAAATAACAGGAATATGACTAGCTTCAACTAACTGAGGAATAAGAACATCGGGAGCTATATTACCTCTGTGCCCTCCCGCTTCGTTATTTACAGCAATTATAGCGTCGGCACCCAGAGCTTCAACTTTTTTAGCAAAATTTAAATCTACTACATCACAAAAAACTTTAATCCCCTTTTTGTGAGCTTGTTTTATGGTTTCTTTTGGATTCCCTAAAGAGGTGATAATGAAATCTACACCTTCATCACAAATAACCTCTAATTGCCCTTTGTATTTTACATTCGATTTATTTACAATTAAATTAAAACCAAAAGCACCTCCTCCAACTTTAGCCGATTTTAATTCTTTAATTGCTGCTCTTAAATCTTCATGAGTTCTATAATTAAGAGCCGGAATACATCCTGCTATACCTCCTTTCATAGCCTCTATAACCATTTTAGTATTAGATACTAAAAACATTGGGGCTTGAATGATTGGGTACTTTATGTGTAACAGTTCTGTTAATTTTGTTGACTCCATTTTTTTAATATTTTTTCAAATATACTAATATTATGCACGCATAACAATTTTGTTTTAGCAAAAAAAAGACGCATCTGTTTAGATGCGTCTTTAACTAATAACCTACTAAATTATTATTTCACTTCTTCAAAATCTACATCCTCTACATTGTCTCCTTCATTTTTAGGTTGTGCATTTTCAGCATCACCTGCAGGAGCTTCTTGTTGAGTTTGAGATTCTTGTTGTGCTTTATACATTTCTTCGCTTGCTGCTTTCCAAGCTTCATTTATCTTTTCCATTGCTGCATCAATTTGAGCAAGATCTTTAGATTCATGAGCTTTTTTCAACTCTGCTAAAGCAGCTTCGATAGGTTCTTTTTTATCTGCTGATAATTTGTCACCAAACTCTTTTAATTGTTTTTCTGTTTGGAAAATCATGGTATCTGCACCATTAATTTTCTCAGCCATTTCTTTCGCTTTTTTATCCGCTTCGGCATTTGCTTCAGCATCGGCTTTCATTTTTTTGATTTCTTCTTCAGTTAAACCAGAAGAAGCTTCAATACGTATATCTTGAGATTTTCCTGTAGCTTTATCTGCTGCAGTTACATGGATAATTCCGTTTGCATCAATATCAAAAGTTACTTCAATTTGAGGCACTCCTCTTTGTGCTGGTGGAATACCATCTAAATGAAAACGTCCAATTGTTTTGTTATCTGCAGCCATGGCACGTTCTCCTTGCAACACGTGGATTTCTACCGATGGTTGATTATCTACAGCTGTAGAAAATACCTGTGACTTTTTAGTTGGAATGGTTGTATTTGCTTCAATTAGTTTTGTAAATACATTTCCCATAGTTTCAATTCCAAGTGATAAAGGTGTTACATCTAACAACAATACATCTTTTACATCACCTGTTAAAACACCTCCTTGTATTGCTGCCCCAATAGCCACTACTTCATCTGGATTTACACCTTTTGATGGTGTTTTCCCGAAGAATTTTTCAACAGCTTCTTGTACCGCAGGAATACGTGTAGATCCACCTACTAAAATAATCTCATCAATATCAGATTTTGATAAACCTGCACTTTTAAGTGCTGTTTTACAAGGCTCTATTGTTCTTTTTACTAAGTCGTCTATTAGTTGTTCAAATTTAGCTTTTGTAAGTGTACGCACTAAATGTTTTGGCCCACTTGCTGTAGCCGTAATATAAGGCAAGTTTATTTCTGTACTTGCTGATGATGATAATTCTATTTTCGCTTTTTCGGCAGCTTCTTTTAAACGTTGTAAAGCCATAGCATCTTCTCTAAGATCCATATTTTCTTCAGCTTTAAACTCTTCAGCTAACCAGTCAATAATTTTTTGATCAACATCATCTCCTCCTAAGTGGGTATCTCCATCGGTTGATAATACTTCAAATACACCATCTCCTAATTCTAGGATAGATACATCATGTGTTCCTCCTCCAAAGTCAAACACCACTATTTTTCTATCTTCGCTTTTCTTATCTAAACCATATGCTAAAGCAGCTGCTGTAGGCTCATTAATAATTCTACTAACTTTTAAACCTGCAATTTCTCCAGCTTCTTTTGTTGCTTGACGTTGTGCATCGTTAAAGTAAGCCGGTACTGTAACAACAGCTTCGGTAACTTCTGTTCCTAGGTAGTCTTCAGCAGTTTTTTTCATTTTCTGAAGAATCATTGCTGAAATTTCTTGAGGTGTGTATAATCTACCGTCAATATCAACTCTAGGAGTATCGTTATCTCCTTTAACCACTTTATATGGCACACGTTCTGCTTCCATTTTAGATTCAGAATACTTGTTCCCCATAAAACGCTTTATAGAATAAATTGTTTTTAAAGGGTTGGTAACTGCCTGACGCTTTGCAGGGTCACCTACTTTTCTTTCTCCACCTTCAATAAAAGCTACAATAGAAGGAGTTGTTCTTTTTCCTTCTGCGTTTGGAATTACAACCGGATCGTTTCCTTCCATTACAGAAACACAAGAGTTAGTTGTTCCCAAATCAATTCCTATTATTTTACTCATAATTGTATATTTATTTTTTCTTGTTTTTTAATTTTTTATTTACAGTTTTTTAAATAGTCAATGATTATGCCATTACCTTTTTTATGTCAAGTTGTCATATTTTAAAAAATTTCTTTTCTTTTTATTAAAAATTTACATATTTAATTTTCTCATTCTTCAAAACCATATATTTGCATTTAAAATCTAAAAAAATACCATGGAGTGTATTTCAATTTTTGATATGCTTAAAATTGGCATAGGACCTTCTAGCTCACACACGCTAGGTCCTTGGAGAGCCGCTGAAAGGTGGATTAACCATCTTAAAAAGGAACATTTATTTAACAATGTAACACATATTCATGTTGACTTGTATGGTTCTCTGTCGCTAACAGGAAAAGGACATGCTACTGATTTGGCCATTATTCTAGGATTGTCTGGAACAGACCCAGAGTTTATACCTGTGCATGATATTGAAACTATTTTAAACAGTATTAACTCTAGCGGAAAACTAAATTTTGGAGGCCTTTTTGAAATTGCATTCGATTCCAAGTCTCATATTATTTTTAATAAAGAATTTTTACCTTTTCATGCAAACGGACTTACTTTTACGGCTTATCAAAACAAAAAAGTAATATCTACTGACACCTACTATTCTATTGGTGGTGGTTTTGTTGTAAGAGAGGCATTAAAACACTCCAAAGAAAATATTAAAATTCACAACAGCTTTCCTTTTCCTATTCAGAAAGCTACAGAATTAGAGTATTACTGTAAAAAAGAAGGTCTAAAAATTTCTGAGATAGTACTGGAAAACGAAAAAACATTACGTAGTGAAAGTGAAATTGATTCTGAAATTTCTAGAATTTGGAATACGATGCTCGAATGCATGTATATTGGTTGTCATACTCAAGGAACGCTTCCCGGTGGGCTTAATGTAAAAAGAAGAGCGTATAACATGCATCAAAAATTAATTGGCGATATAACCTATCATTCTCCTGATAAATGGCTAACTTCAATTCGGAAAACAAAAGTAGCTTTTAGACAAATTTTAAAATGGGTTAGCTGCTTTGCCTTAAGTGTAAACGAGGTAAATGCTTCTTTAGGACGAGTAGTTACTGCGCCAACTAACGGAAGTGCCGGAGTAATACCTGCTGTTTTAATGTACTATTTAGTTATTGAAAATCACAAAGGAAATTTTGAACATATTAAACAATTTTTGTTAGTGGCAGGAGAAATTGGCAGTATTTTTAAAAAAGGTGCCACAATATCAGCTGCAATGGGTGGATGTCAAGCAGAAATAGGAGTCTCTTCAGCCATGGCTGCAGGAGCGCTTACTGAACTACTAGGCGGAAGCCCCGAACAAGTTTTAATGGCTAGTGAAATTGCTATGGAACACCATTTAGGTTTAACATGCGATCCAATAGGTGGCTTGGTTCAAATACCTTGTATTGAACGAAATGCAATGGGTGCCATTAAGGCTATAAATGCTGCTGAACTTGCCCTTGATACCGATGCTACACATGCCAAAGTTCCATTAGACAAGGTTATTTCAAGTATGTGGGAAACAGCAAAAGATATGAATTCTAAATACAAAGAAACTTCTGAAGGAGGGTTGGCTATAAGCGTAAACATCTCTGATTGTTAAAAAAATATTTTTATATATTTGAATGAATTAAACACTGTTTTATAATGAGTAGGTTAGATGAAAAAATTGCACTTTACAAGAGCGAAATGAAAAAACTAGGATTGGATTATGATGCGGAATTATTAGCTAAAATAACTAAAAGCATAGGTCCTTCTATTTATAAAGTTGATGCTGAAACCGTATCAGGCTCTGATGAAAGAGAATTGGCAACTGTAAAAAATAACTTTTTAATAAAAAAATTAGGTTTAAATAACGGCCCTGATCTTGATGAAGCAATTAGCAAAGTCCTTGAGAAATTTGGAAAAAGTAACAGAAGTAAGTATAGACCTATTTTTTATTATTTACTAGTAAAAGAACTAGGTCAAGAATCTAAATACTAATCATTCTTACTAAAGCAAAACCCGCAATATGCGGGTTTTATTATTTATAACTACAGCTCTTTTGATATTAGCGTGTAAACACAAGGTTTGTATTGTCTGATAAATTTGAATCAAAAGCATAACCTTCGTAATTAAAACCTTTTAATCCATCAATAGATTCAACATCTTTATCTAGAATATATCGTACCATAAGCCCTCTCGCCTTTTTCGCGAAAAAGCTTATTACCTTTAAATTTCCATTTTTATAATCTTTGAAAATAGGTGTAATTACAGGCACTTTTAGCTTTTTAGGCTGAATTACTTTAAAGTATTCGTTACTAGCTAAGTTCACAAACAACTCATCATCATTCAACTCACTATTTATTGCATCTGTAATTTTACTATCCCAAAATTTATATAAATTAGGAGCATTTTCAACCTTCAATTTTGTGCCCATTTCTAATCGATAAGGCTGCATTAAATCTAACGGTTTTAATAATCCATATTGCCCTGATAAAATTCTCAATTTTTGCTGAAGTGCCTTAATTTTATTGGTACTTAATGAATATGGATCTAACCCCACATACACATCTCCTTTAAAGGCGAATACGGCTTGCTTCGCATTTTCTAAAGTAAATGGCAATTTCCATTTTTGATTTCTTTCCCAGTTTAATTCACCTAATTTATCTGAAATTTTCATGAGCTCAGAGAGTTCTTTAGGTGATTTTTCTTTTAAAATGGCATTTAATTTTGCTGCTTCTTGTAAAAAAGCACCTTCTGTAAATGTGTTTACAGGCACTTTCGTTTCAAAATCTAAAGATTTAGCAGGAGATATAACTATTTTCATATTCTTAATATTCTTAATCTAAAACGTAAAGTTAACATTATTTATACTAAAAAAAATGAATTGAAATATGTTGTTTTTATTGGCTAATAAATACTTTTTATAGCGCATCAATAAATTGCTGTATTTTATTAAAAAACATCGATACATGATAACCATCCATAAACGCATGGTGTACCTCTACCGAAAGAGGTATTTTTTCTAATTGCTGATCTTCAAAAATTTTCCCAAATACAATTTTAGGAATTCCCTTAGTGTACTCATCTCCTTTTCTTGCATGTTTAAAACTGGAAAAAGAAATCCAAGGTACTATAGAACAATGAATTAAATTTAGCATACTTTCTTTAGGGGTAAATCCGCCATTATTTTTACATTCTTGTATTGTTTCTTTTCCCTTTTTATCGAATGAGAAGATGCTATCTTGGTTTGTGAAATAACAAAACATAAATGTGTTTTGTTCATTTAAAACTGTAGAGCCTATATCTAACGATTCATATAAGTATACGTTTTCATTTTTAAAGCGTAATTTAAACTCTAAAATTTCATTGGCACTTTTTAAAGCAATATACAAACAGGCTAATGAAAACGATAAACGATGTTGTTTACAGTACTTTTTTAAATTTGAGATTTCTATATGTGAAGTTATATTAAAAAAAGGATCTTCGTATGTTTTAAAAAAGTAAAACTGCTCTTTTCTCTCCCAGCTTTCAATATCAAACGCTTTCATTACTATTCTTTTTGATTTACGGTATATGTTCGCCACTTTTCAAGACACTGCGTAATATCTGACGGTATTTCTGAATTAAATTGTAAAAATTCTCCTGTAGTAGGATGTGTAAATCCAAGAGTTTTAGCATGCAGTGCTTGTCTTGGTAAAATTTTAAAACAATTTTCTACAAACTGCTTGTATTTGGTAAATGTGGTTCCTTTTAAAATGGTATCTCCTCCATAACGCGCATCGTTAAAAAGAGTATGCCCTACGTGTTTCATATGGGCTCTAATTTGATGAGTTCTACCTGTTTCTAACTTGCATTGCACCAAAGTTACGTAGCTAAACCTTTCCAATACCTTGTAGTGTGTAACAGCATGTTTACCGTACTCTCCATCGGTAAAAACATCCATTTGCAATCGGTTTTTAAAACTTCTCCCTATATGCCCTTCAATAGTACCTTCGTTTTCTTCTATATTTCCCCAAACCAAAGCTACATATAAACGTTCTGTAGTTCTATCAAAAAATTGTTTCGATAAATGAGCCATTGCAAATTCTGTTTTTGCAACTACTAACAGCCCGCTAGTATCTTTATCTAACCTGTGGACTAACCCTGGTCGTTCACTCGAATT
The DNA here is from genome assembly GCA_027082925.1 of Flavobacteriaceae bacterium. Lineage (GTDB taxonomy): Bacteria > Bacteroidota > Bacteroidia > Flavobacteriales > Flavobacteriaceae > Lutibacter. The sequence goes on along the minus strand of JALWTD010000019.1, from coordinate 52,691 downwards.
TTCGGGAAGATTTTCAACATGATGTATCAATCCGTTAACCAACGTTCCACTATAATTTCCGTGTCCCGGATGCACTACCATTCCGGCAGGTTTATTTACAACAATAACTTGGTTGTCTTCATAAACTATATCTAAAGGAATATCTTCTGCAACCAATAAATTTTCGTGGGGCGGATGTGCCAATACAACTCGTACAACATCATTTGGCTTTACTTTGTAATTGGATTTTACCGGCTTCTCGTTTACCAGTACATTTCCTGCTTTGGCTGCTTGCTGAATTTTATTTCGGGTGGCATTTTCAATAAAATTCATTAAAAATTTATCAACCCTAAGAGGCTCTTGCCCTTGGTGAGCAACATATTTAAAATGCTCGTAAAATTCTTCTCTTTCTAATTCTTCAGTGCTCATGCTTAGTTCTTATCTGAAGATGGCTGTATGTATCTACTTCGTCCTCTTCCATCTCCTAGCACCAAGGTTATTAATGATTTTTTAGGAATCTCATCTCCTACTTTCAATCTTTTTCCTTTATACTTTAAGCCCCTTACAACATCTTTTGCAATGTCTGACACATAACTGTTTTTATCACTTATTCTAAACCCAATAGCTTTTAATTGTGAGGTTACCTGTCGTTTTGTTTTCCCTAACAGGTTTGGAATTTTAATTTTCTTATATCCTGAAGGATTTAACGTTAAATAAATTTTTCGGTATTCCTTAACAAAATCACCTTCTTCAGGAGTTTGGCTTATTACCGATTTTTTAGGATAATTAGGGTTGTAACTTGCAGAATCTATCACAATCCATTTTAAGCTTAGTTCTCCCAAAATTTTATCAACTTCGTCTAACTGCTTCTTAGCTAAATTTGGCACTTGAATTTTTTGATTGTGGTTTGTAGTAATTGTTAACCACTTAAATGTGATAAAAATAAACACTCCTAAAACAACAACAGCAATTGCCAATTGTTTTAAAAATACTTTTGATGTTATAAACTGAAAAAATTGCATGCTTATCTTTTTGATTTTTAGCAAAGATACTTTTTAAATACCAACTATCAAATTACCACTTTTATTGTTTTTTGCATTAAAAATTACATCGTTAATAACCTAGCACATGCTTGCTAGTTAAAATTTATAGATAATTCTAAATAGAATTTATGTAAGTTTGTAAAATATCTTATTTAAAGATTTTAGAAAATAATGAGTAAATCAAAAAACAAACTAATTAGGTATCAAAACCTTATCAAAAAAGTTGACAACTGGAAAAGCTATTTACTAAAAAAAATTATAGGTTTTAACAAGGCTTTTGAGTTTAAAATTAAGGGATTTGGAAAAATTAAAGTTCCCAAAAATATGTTAGGACCGTTTAGAGAAAATTTTTTAGACAATATTTATTATCGATATATTCCGGAGAATATTCTAAAAAGTAAAGCAAATCCTGTAATTGTAGATATTGGTGCAAACGTAGGTTATTTTTCACTTGCTACATTTTCAAACTTTAAAAATGCTACTGTTTATGCATTTGAACCGCATCCGTATTGTTTTAATGTACTTAAAGACTACCAAAAAGAGTTTAAAAACTACTCTTGGAATATTGTTAACAAAGCTGTTGGTGGAGAAAACGGAGAACTTTACTTAAATACAAGTAGCACCGATGAGTTTACAACAATGTCAAGTATTTTTAAAGGTAAAAATAACAACGAAGGATTCTCTGTTGAAGTTATTAAACTTGATTCTTTTATAGATAAAGAAAAAATTGAAGCCATTGATTTTATAAAATTAGATTGTGAAGGTTCTGAATACGATATTTTATACGCTTTACCTGAAAATTTATTTAAAAAAATCAATTCAATGTGTATTGAAATTCATAAAGGGAATGGTGAAAATCAAAATATAAATGCCCTAAATACGCATCTTAAAAATGTAGGATATCAAACCAAAACATTAGACGAAGGTACGTATACCGGTTATATTTGGGCTTGGAGAACATAACACATTAAAGTAAAAAAATGAAGAAAAATATTGCCATAATTATGGGAGGATACTCTTCTGAAGTTAACGTTTCACTTAAGAGTGGTAACGTTGTTTACAATAATATCTCTAAACGCAAATACAACACCTATAAAGTTCACATTCTTAAAAACAATTGGTTTGTTATAGATGATGACAACCAAAAACATCCTATTAATAAACACGATTTTTCTGTTGTTATAAACAATAAAAAAATTAATTTCGATTGTGTTTTTAATGCTATTCATGGGCATCCGGGTGAAAATGGAACTATTTTGGCATATTTTGATTTAATCAATCTCAAACACACGTCTGCTCCTTTTTACCAAATGGCTTTATCTTTCAACAAAAGAGACTGCTTAAGCGTTGTAAAACAATATGGTATCAAAACAGCAACATCGTATTATTTAGATAAAAATAACGATATTAATGTAGATGAGATAATAGAAAAAGTAGGATTACCTTGTTTTGTAAAGCCAAATAATGCCGGTTCAAGTTTTGGTATTTCAAAAGTGAAAAATAGCAAAGAAATGATTCCTGCCATTAAAAAAGCATTTAAAGAAGATAACGAAATATTAATTGAAGCTTTTTTAGATGGTCCCGAAATTACCGTAGGTGTTTTGGAATACAAAGGTGTTATTAAAGTGCTTCCTATGACCGAAATTGTTACCGAAAACAATTTTTTTGATTACGAGGCTAAATATTTAGGAAAATCTCAAGAAATTACACCTGCTAGAATTTCAGAAGAAACACATAAAAAACTGGAGAAAACGGCTAAACATATTTATCAAATTTTAAAAATGAAAGGTTTTACAAGAGCCGAGTATATTTTGGTAAATAATGAACCCTATTTTTTAGAAATAAATACAGTGCCCGGATTAACTTCAGAAAGTTTAATCCCTCAACAAGCTGCAGCAGCTGGTATAAATTTAGAAGATCTTTTTCACAATGCCATTGAAATGGCTTTAAACAATTAATTATGAAAAGAGCCATATTTCCAGGGTCATTTGACCCAATTACGCTAGGACATGTTGATATTATTAACAGAGCACTTCCGCTATTTGACGAGATTGTAATAGCCATAGGTATTAACGCTGAAAAAAAGTACTTATTTACGCTCGAGGAGCGTACTAATTTTATACGTAAAACTTTTTCTAACGAACCTAAAATTACGGTAAAAACTTACTCTGGACTCACTATCGATTTTTGTAAAAAATTAGATATCAATTTTATATTAAGAGGCCTTAGAAATCCTGCCGACTTTGAGTTTGAAAAAGCCATTGCTCAAACAAACAGAAAACTCTCAAACATTGAAACTGTTTTTTTACTCACATCGGCAGACACGTCGTATATTAGCTCTAGCATTGTTAGAGATGTACTAAAAAATGGTGGAGATATCTCTAGTTTAGTTCCAAACAGCGTTACTTCAAAATAGTTTCAGCTTATGAAAAAAGTACTGCTACTTATTTTCTTTGTCGGAATGGTTATTTCTTGTACAAAAACAAAAAAAGAAGCCTCCGTTTCATTTGATTTTACCACTACATTTGAAAAATCTAACGGAACCGAAACAGCTACTTATAACGGTGTTATCAATTTTTACACACATTTAGCTCAAACATTTCCTGAAATTTCTATAAAAGAGATAGGAGAAACAGATAGTGGAAAACCGCTTCATATGGTAATATTAAATAGCGATAAAGAGTTTGATTTTAATAAAATTGATACTTCTAAAAAAAGTATTGTATTAATCAACAATGGCATTCATCCTGGCGAATCTGACGGTATAGATGCTTCTATGATGCTCTTACGAGATATTGTAAAAAATGAAGACCTTTTAAAAAGTTTAGATAACATTATTTTAGTTGTTATTCCCATATACAATGTTGGCGGTGCTTTAAACAGAAACCGTACAACGCGTGCAAATCAAAATGGACCCAAAGAATATGGGTTTAGAGGAAATGCTCGAAACTTTGATTTAAATAGAGATTTTATAAAAAATGATACTAAAAATGCACAAACATTTTCTAAAATATTTCATGTCGTAAATCCCGATGTATTTGTTGATACACACGTAAGTAACGGTGCCGACTATCAATATGCTATTACGCATCTTTTTACACAACACAACAAATTAGGAAATGATTTAGGCGTTTTTATAGAACATAAAATGAGACCGGAAATTGAAAAAAAACTGCTTCAAAAAAATATTTCCATTACACCATATGTCAATGTTTGGGGAACCACACCCAAATCCGGGTTTAGTCAATTTTTAGATACACCTAGGTACTCTACCGGATATACATCACTATTTAACACGTTGGGATTAATGATTGAAACACACATGCTAAAACCTTACAAGCAACGTGTAAACCAAACCTACAGCCTATTAGAAATTATTTTAAAGTTTACGGCTAACAATAGTTCCGAGATTAAAAAACTTAGGAAAAATGCCATCTCTAAAATACTCGCTAAAAAAAAGTATCCAATCGCTTTCACTCTAGATGAAAATACCTTTTCAAATTTAAACTTCAAGGGATTTGAAGGAACCTATATTGCTAGTAAAGTTACCTCAGGCAAAAGATTATTTTACGATCGAACAAAACCGTACACTAAAACTATAAAATATTACAACACCTTTAAACCTTCAGTAGAAATAACCATTCCTAAGGCTTACATTATAAAACGAGGTTGGTGGAAAGTTATAAACCGACTTAAAAACAACAATATTCGGTTTACCGTTTTTAAAAATGATACTACATTTACTGTAAGCGAACAGCGTATAAATACTTTTGAAACTTCTAAAATGCCTTTTGAAGGTCATTATTTACACTATAACACTACCACAACTTCTAAAAAAGTAGCTGTCACTTTTTCTGAAGGCGATATTTATATTTCTGTAAATCAACCGGGAGCTCGATATCTTATGGAAACACTCGAAGCTGAAGCTCCCGATTCTTTTTTTAACTGGAACTTTTTTGACACTGTTTTACAACAAAAAGAAGGATATTCAGCCTATGTTTTTGAAGATATTGCCGAACATTTTTTATCCGAAAACTCTTCTGTCAAAAAACTATTTCTTTCAAAAATTAAAAATGACACACAGTTTGCAAATAACCCTAGTGCGCAATTGAATTTTATCTATAAAAACTCTCCATATTACGAAAAAGCACACTTGAAACTACCTATTTATAAAGTATTTTAACCTATGAAAGTATGTATTGCCGAAAAACCAAGTGTAGCTAGAGAAATAGCTTCTGTTTTGGGTGCAACTACAAAACGTGACGGCTATTTTGAAGGCAATAATTACATTGTAACTTACACATTTGGGCATTTATGCACGCTTTTTGAACCTAGTGATTACAAACCTCATTGGAAAAGTTGGGATTTAAATAATTTACCCATGCTTCCCGAAAAATTTAAAACAAAAGTGGTTGCAAATCAAGGTGTGCAAAAACAATTTTCCATAATAAAAAAACTTCTTGAGAAAGCAAGTGTAGTTATAAATTGTGGTGATGCGGGCCAAGAAGGAGAACTTATTCAACGTTGGGTAATTAACCAAGCGAACTACAGCGGAGAAGTTCAACGATTATGGATATCGTCTTTAACAACAGAAGCTATAAAAGAAGGGTTTAAAAACCTAAAACCTGCAGAACAGTACGATAATTTGTACTACGCCGGATTTTCAAGAGCTATAGGAGATTGGCTTTTAGGAATTAACGCAACCAGACTTTACACTGTAAAACACGGTGGCTACAAACAAGTACTATCGGTTGGGCGAGTACAAACACCTACTTTGGCAATGGTTGTAAATCGTTTTAAAGAAATTGAAAACTTTAAACCACAACCCTATTGGGAATTACAAACTGTTTACCGAAACACCATTTTTAACTGCGAAGAAGGAAGGTTTCTAAAAAAAGAAGAAGGTGAATTGTTTGCCAACAAGGTAAAAGAAAGTGAATTTGAAATTGTTTCTACTACCAAAAAGAAAGGTAATGAATATGCTCCAAAACTATTTGATTTAACCGGTTTACAGGTATATTGTAATACCAAATTTGGATTTTCAGCCGATGAAACTTTAAAAATAGCACAAAAATTATACGAGCAAAAAGCAATTACATATCCTAGAGTTGATACTACTTTTTTACCAAACGATATTTATCCTAAAGTTAGCGGAATTTTAAGTAAACTAACGAATTACAGTCGTTTAACACTTCCGTTACTAGACAAAAAAATAAAAAAATCAACCAAAGTATTTAACGATAAGAAAGTAACCGATCACCACGCAATTATTCCAACCGGTATCCAAATTAACTTACAATACAATCAACAAAAAGTTTACGATATTATTACCAAAAGGTTTATCGCTGCTTTTTACAATGAATGCATTGTTGCAAACACCACTGTAATAGGAAAGGCAGGAGATGTAAATTTTAAAACTACCGGAAAAGAAATTTTAGAAAAAGGATGGCGGGTTGTTTTTGAAACTTCTTTAAATGAAAATGAAAAAACAGCCGCTAAAAAAGAAACTGAAATACTTCCTCATTTTGAAAAAGGAGAAAAAGGGAGTCACCAACCCTCTTTTTTAGAAAAGCAAACCAAACCTCCAAAAATATATACTGAAGCATCGTTGCTAAGAGCTATGGAAACGGCCGGAAAGCAAGTAGATGATGACGAAATGAGAGAGCTCATGAAAGAAAATGGTATTGGACGACCTTCTACAAGAGCAAATATTATTGAAACACTGTTTAAACGCAAATACATTATTCGTAAAAAAAAGCAAATTCTACCTACTCAAACAGGAATTCAGCTTATAGATACTATTAAAAACGAGCTTTTAAAATCTGCCGAATTAACAGGGAGATGGGAAAAACAACTAAAAGAAATTGAAAAAGGCACATTTCATGCCGGTACGTTTATCAAGAACATGAAAAAGATGGTAGACGACTTAATTTACGAAGTACGATCAGAAAAAAATAGAGCCAATATCTCATATGCTAAAAATATCGCAGCGCCTAAAGTAAAAAATACCGCTTCAAAAATTACTTCAAAAAAATGTCCAAAATGTCAAAAAGGAACCATTTTAAAAGGGAAAACAGCTTACGGATGTAGCAATTTTAAAAATTGTGATTTTAGACTTCCGTTTAAATATTTAAATAAAAAAATATCTGAAAAACAATACCTGCGTCTTTTACAAAAAGGATGTACCGTAAACTTAAAAGGTTTTGAAACAGATACCGGTAAAAAAGAAGGTTTAATTCGTTTTAACGATAATTTTAACTTGGTATTTGAAGCCAAAAAGGAAAAGATAGATACTTTACAATGTCCAAAATGTAAAAAAGGAACTATTCTCAAAGGGAAATCGGCTTACGGATGCAGCAATTATAAAAACGGATGTAATTTTGTAATTACTTTTGAAACTGTTCTAAAAAAAGCTTCAGGAAAAAAAGTGACAAAAGCATTTTTGGCTACCATAATAAATGAATAAACTTAAAGAACATCGGCACTTTGTTATTTACAAACCTTATGGTTATTTAAGTCAGTTTGTAAACAATCAAACCAAAAGAACCAACAAAAAACTACTTGGAGAACTATACAATTTTCCGGAAAATACAATGGCTATTGGAAGATTAGATGAAACTTCAGAAGGACTATTATTTCTTACAACCGATGGCAAAACAAGTGAATTTATTAGAAGTGCTAAAATAGAAAAAGAGTATTATGCACAGGTTGACGGGAAAATTACATCAGAAGCAGTCGAAAAATTAAAAAGTGGTGTCAAGATTCATATCGAAGGTAAAAAATACAATACCAAACCCTGTAAAGCACATGCTTTAAACAAACCTCCACTACTCCCTGAAAGACCTAAAAAAATTAGAGATGAAAGACACGGCCCTACAAGCTGGGTTTCTATTACCTTAAGAGAAGGAAAATTTAGACAAGTAAGAAAAATGACAGCAGTAGTAGGTTTTCCCACACTAAGATTGGTAAGAGTTAGAATTGGAAACGTTAGTATTAAAAACCTAAAACCCGGTGAAGTAATTGAGGTAAATTCCTTATAAATAAGCACCTCATTACTTTTGCTGATGTTAAAATCCTATTAAAACAAACATTACAACAATACATTTGCCATAAAATTCATAAATTGTAACTCTAAATTACTAATAAAACTACTTATGGTTACGCTTTATATTAATGGCAAAAAGCACACAATAGATGCTGATCCTGAAATGCCCCTACTTTGGGCAATTAGAGATATTATAGGATTAACCGGAACTAAATACGGATGTGGAAAAGGATTGTGTGGATCTTGTAAAGTACTGTTAGATGGCTCTCCGGTACAATCGTGTATTCTTCCTATTTCTTCGGTTGAAGGTAAACAAATTACTACCATAGAGGGTAGCTCTAAAAATTTAGATTTACTAAAAGAAGCTTGGGTTGAACTAAATGTTCCTCAATGCGGATTTTGTCAACCCGGACAGCTTATTGCTGCCGCTGCATTATTAGACACAAACGATACGCCTACTGACGAAGATATAAACGAAGCTATGGTGGGAAATATTTGTAGATGCGGAACTTACCAACGTATTAAAAATGCAATACACAAAACCGTAGAACTTAAAAAACAACGCTAATTATGAGTACTATCAAAAATTTAAGTCGTAGAAGTTTTGTAAAAAGTGTAGGTTTAGCATCTGGCGGACTTATTTTAGCTTGTAATACTTCTATCTTTTCTGATAACAATGAAGAAAAAAACAACGTTTATTTTAATCCAAATCTATTTGTGCAATTAAACTCAGATGGAAACTTAATTCTAATAGCATCTAGATCAGAAATGGGAAATGGCGTTAGAACATCGCTAACATCTATTATTGCCGATGAGATGGAAGCCGATTGGAATAAGGTAACCGTTAAACAAGCAACCGGTGATACAAAATACGGAGATCAAAACACCGATGGGTCTAGAAGTGTAAGGTATTTGTATGATACAATGCGTGAAATGGGTGCTACAGCAAAAGCAATGCTTATTTTAGCTGCAGCCAAAAAATGGCAAGTTTCTCCAGAAGAATGCAGTGCTAAAAATCATTTTATAATTCATTCAAGTGGTAAAAAAATAGCTTTTGGAGATTTAGTTACAATTGCAAAAACAATAAAAGTTCCTACGGAAATTAAACTAAAACCTACCCAAAATTTTAACTATATAGGGAAATATTTAAGAAGTGTTGATGCCGAAGATTATGTAAATGGTACTGCCATTTTTGGCTTAGATAAACGTATTGACAATATGAAATTTGTAGCCATTGCTCGCTGTCCGGTTACTTTTGGTGCGGTTAAATCTTTTGATAAATCTGCCGCATTAAAAATTACCGGTGTAGAAGATGTGATTGAAATTCCTCGAATTGAAAAGCCTTTTGGATCTTTAGGAGGTGTTGCTGTAATTGCTACCAATACTTGGGCTGCATTTAAAGGTAAAGAAGCTTTAAAAATTACTTGGAATTACGGTGAAAACAAAGCATATAATTCCGATGAATATATGAAACAAATTACCCAAAACGTTCATAAACAAGGAAAAGTAGTTAAAGACCACGGAAATGTAAACAACGCTTTTAAAAATGCTTACAAAACAACCGAAAGTACATTTCAACTACCACATTTAGTTCATGCTCCAATGGAAGTTCCCAATGCTGTTGCCTGGGTACAAGAAGACTCTTGTGAGGTTTGGGCACCAACACAAGCTCCTCAAACCACACGAAAAGACATTGTATCGTATTTACAAACTACCGAAGACAAGGTTACCGTAAATGTAACGTTTTTAGGTGGTGGTTTTGGCCGTAAATCCAAACCTGATTATGTGCTAGAAGCAGTAATTGTATCTCAAAAAATTAAAGCTCCTGTGCAAGTTGTTTGGACTCGAGAAGACGATATTAAACACAGTTATTACCACACTACCAGCGCCCAATATTTAAAAGGAGCTATAGATGAAAAAGGAAATGTTGTAGGATGGTTGCATCGCTTTGCGCTTCCTTCTATTGTTTCTACATTTCAATCGGGAGTTGATTATGCTGCCGGATTTGAAATTTCTAGTGCTTCTAATATTCCTTTTGATATTGACAATATGAAAGTTGAAGTTGGAAAAGCTCCTGCACATGTTAGAATTGGATGGCTGCGATCAGTTATTAACATTCCTCACGGATTTTCTGTAAATGTGTTTGCTGATGAATTGGCATATCTTGCAAAAAAAGACCCTTTGGAGTTCCGATTGAACTTAATAGGAAAAGACCGTATTGAAGACACTAAAAATCCTATAAAATACAATACAGCACGCTTAAAAAATGTATTGAGAATAGCCGCTAAAAATGCCCAATGGGGAAAAGAACTTCCTGAAGGCCATGCTTACGGATTGGCAGTACAACACAGCTTTTATACATATGTAGCGTCTATAGTTGAAGTTTCTCTAGAAAATGAAAAAGTAAAAGTTCATAATATCTATACCGCTATTGATTGTGGTACTGTTATTAATAAAAATACAGTAATTGCTCAAATGGAAGGAGCCGCTGTTTTTGGCATGTCACTAGCCTATTATGGAAAAATTACAGCTAAAAATGGAGCTATTGAACAAAACAATTATCACGACTATAAAATGATTCGTATGAACAATGCGCCTAAAGTACATGTAGAGATTGTTGACAGTACAGAAAATCCTACCGGTGTTGGAGAACCCGGCGTACCTGTTATTGCTCCTGCTATTGTAAATGCTTTATTTAAAATTACCGGAAAAAGATATTATAATTTACCTTTGTCCGAATATAACTTAGTGTAAGAATAGATGCAACATTGGATTGAACTTCTAAAAGATTTTAAAACACAAAATAAACCTATAGCATTGGTTACAGTAACCAAGTGTTTGGGTTCTACACCGTGTAAAGTTACCGCTAAAATGATAGTGACGCTTCAGAAAGAAATTTTTGGAACTATTGGAGGTGGAAAACTAGAATTTAAAGTGATTGAAGAAGCGGTAAATGCTATTAAAGAAAATAAAATTAAAGAACTTTCATATACTTTAGGTCCCGAATTTGAACAATGCTGCGGTGGAAAAGTAGAATTAATTATAGAACCTATGAATAAATCTCCAAAATTATACCTCTTTGGCGCAGGTCATATAGGTGTTGAGCTTTGCCATATTTTAAAAAATACACCTTTTGACATTACCTTGTTAGATACTCGCGAAAATTGGAAAGATACAATAGCAATAGATGAAAGCATTACGTATTCTGATATCGATTTTGAATTGTACAAACAGTATATTAACTGGGGCGAAAACTGCTATATTGTAATTATGACTCATGACCATAAGCTAGATTTTGAAATTACCGCCTTAGCGTTGCACCAAAAAACAAAATACATAGGGTTAATTGGAAGTAAAACAAAGAAAAATAAGTTTCATAATTTACTAAAAAATGAACTTGGTTTTAAACCTGGTATTTCACCTGTTCATTGTCCTGTAGGATTAGACATTGGAGGAAATACCCCTAATGAAATTGCCATAAGTGTGGCTGCCGAATTGCTTAAAGTACATTATGGAAAATAATACTGTTTTTATTTTATTGGCCGGAGGAAAATCGCAACGAATGAGTGTTGCAAAAGGGCTTTTAAAATTTAAACAAACTTTTTGGATTTTAGAACAATTAGATAGAATGTCTAAAAGTAACATTTCAACTGTATGTATAGGGTTAGGTTATCAATTTGAGCACTATTTTAAAGCAATCCCTTGGCTCTATAAAGCACAAACAACACCTGTAAAATTTCAAAACTTAACCGTTCATGTAATGGTTAATAACACGCCTTCAAACGGTGCGTTTTCTACGCTGCAAACGGTGCTCAAAAAAATAAAAATACCGCATAATATATTGGTAAATCCAATAGATGTTCCCATTTTAAATACTTCAGAATTAAATAACCTCATTGCAACTGACAATTGGATTATAATTCCCTCTTACAACAACAAAAACGGGCATCCAATTAAATTAAACAGTGCTTTTTGCAAACACTTGCTAACTCTTGATGCTTCTGATAAAGAAGCGAGGTTAGATTTACAAATAAAAAAAGTTAATCCTTCAAAAAAAACAATTGTACAGGTAAACGATTGCCTTGTTTTAAAAAATTTGAATACTCCTGAGGTGTGGAAAGATTTTATAAAAACGGAAATAAATTCTCATTAAAAATATTATTGTACTTTTAAATAACAATTTTTTTTTCAATGAAAACAAAACTTATATTACTTTTCGTAATTGCTTCTTTTATAGGGAAAGCTCAAAACAGTGTACAATTAAAAAGTAGTTTAATAAATACAATTGAAGAACTCAAAGAATTTGTAGCAATTCCAAACGACGCTTTAAATCCTGCTGATATTCAAAAAAACCTATTGTGGCTTACTAAAAAATTTAAACACCGAGGGTTTCAAACAAAAGTAATAACGACTGAAGGATTACCACTATTTTTTGCTTCGCTTATAACAGATACTCAAAAACCAACCATTTTATTTTACATGCATTTTGACGGGCAATCGGTTGATATTAGTAAATGGAATCAAGAAAACCCTTATAAAATTGCACTAAAAGAAAATGTAGATAATCAATGGATACAACTTAATTGGAATGCACTAGAAAATACTATTGACTACAATTGGAGGTTATTTGGTAGATCTACTGCCGACGATAAAGGACCTATTGTTATGTTTTTAAATGCTATTGATTTACTTCATCAAAACAATGTTAAAATGCCTTTTAACATAAAAGTTATTTTAGATAGTGAAGAAGAAAAAAGCAGTAAACCTTTACCTAAAGCCGTTCGGGATAATTTTGAATTACTAGCAGCTAATTTTTTGGTTATAAACGATGGGCCTGTTCATCATTCTAAAAAACCAACTCTAATATTTGGGTGTAGAGGAATAACTACGTTGTCTATCACCACTTATGGACCTTTAAAACCGCAACACAGTGGTCATTTTGGGAATTATGCGCCAAATCCAGTGTTTAAATTAGCACACCTTTTGAGTAGTATGAAAGATAAAAATGGAAAAGTAATTATACCCGGTTATTACAATGGTATTTCTATTGACAGTGCCACACAAAAAATATTAAAAAGTGTACCAGATGATATTGCTACAATTCATAAAACACTCGCCATAAAAACACCTGAAACAGTAGGTCTTTTTTATCAAGAATCTTTACAATACCCTTCATTAAATGTAAGGGGAATTTCTGCAGGTTGGGTTGGAAAACAAGCACGAACTATTGTTCCTGATAAAGCTATAGCCGAAATAGATCTAAGATTGGTACCTGAAACAAATGGAGATCGCCTAAAAAGTTTAGTAAAAAAACACATTAAAAATCAAGGTTATTATATTACTTCTAAAGAACCTACTCTAGAGGAAAGAACCAGCTACTCTAATATTGTAACTATTAAAGAAGGAAGCGTTACAAATCCGTTTCGCACTCCTTTAGATAACAAATACGGAATATGGATTAGCCATGTTTTAAGCGATACTTTTAATGAAGATGTTGTTAAAATTAGAATTATGGGAGGTACCGTACCTATTTCACCTTTTATCAATACCCTAAAAATACCTGCTTTTATTGTTCCTTTGGTAAACCCTGATAACAATCAACACAGTCCAAATGAAAATCTTAAAATTGGACAAATTGCATATGGTATAAATGTTTATTACAACCTTTTAAGTACGTCTATTAATTAAACGCTTCAGGGTTTTCTACAACGTGATATCTCGGATCGTCTATCGCATTGACAATTACATCATAAAATTTTGAATTACTCTTATAAAGTAGTTGCTTACATTCTTCGCTTAAATGCTTTAATCGAAGTGTTTTCCCTTCTGCCTCATATTTTTCTACAATATTAAAAATAGCTTCTAATGCCGAATGGTCACTAACTCTAGATTCCATAAAATCAATTTCTACCATATCCGGATCATTTTTAACATCAAACTTTTCATTAAATGCGGCAATAGAACCAAAAAATAAAGGTCCCCAAATTTCGTACACTTTAGTACCATCTTCTCGTATTGTTTTACGAGCTCTAATTCTTTTTGCATTTTCCCAAGAAAAAACCAATGCACTTACAATAACACCAGCAATTACAGCAATGGCTAAATCAAAAATAACCGTTAATGCCGATACTAAAACAAGAACAAATAAATCGGTTTTAGGAATTTTATTTATAATTCTAAAACTACTCCAAGCAAACGTGCCTATTACCACCATAAACATAACTCCTACCAACGCTGCAATAGGAATTCTTTCAATATAAGGGGCTCCAAATAAAATAAATATTAGCAAAAGTACTGCGGCTACAATGCCCGACAGTCTTCCTCTACCTCCACTTTTTATATTAATTATAGACTGTCCAATCATAGCACAACCTCCCATTCCACCAAAAAAGCCAGTAACTATATTAGCACTTCCTTGTGCAATACATTCTTTATTTCCATTACCTCTGGTTTCCGTTAAATCGTCTATCAAATTTAAGGTCATTAACGACTCTATAAGTCCGATTGCCGCTAAAATTAAAGCATACGGAAAAATAAATTTAAAGGTTTCCCATGTAAACGGTATTTTAGAAAATGTTTCCAACTTAGGTGTTGGAAAACCACCTCCTAATCCGTTTCCTCCACCATCTCTAATAAAAGAGCCAACCGTTGCAACATCTAAATGTACCAATATTGCAATTGAACTAACAACAACAATGGCTATAAGTGCTTCTGGTAATTTTTTAGCTTTTTTTATTTTTGGAAGTCCCCACATTATTAGCATTGTTAATAATACCAACCCTATCATGTAGTACAATTGGTTCCCTTCAAGCCATACTTTTTTACCATTAACTGTTTTTTTAAACATTCCCAACTGAGAAATAAAAATAACAATTGCCAATCCGTTTACAAACCCCATCATTACAGGGTGCGGTATTAATCTCACAAATTTTCCCAGTTTTAAAATTCCGGCCAAAATTTGAATAATTCCCATTAACATAACCGTTGCAAACAAATAGTACAGTCCTAAATTTTCACCTTCAGCTCCCATTGCATTTCCTTCTGAAACAAGAGATACCATAACAACTGCCAAAGCACCTGTGGCCCCTGATATCATTCCTGGTCTACCGCCAAATATAGATGTTATAAGTCCTACCATAAATGCAGCGTACAAACCTACCAAAGGGTCTACACCTGCTACAAAAGCAAAAGCCACAGCTTCTGGCACCAATGCTAAAGCAACGGTAATACCTGAGAAAATATCATTTCTCACGTTAGACATACGTTTTCTAATAAATTCAGTCATTCAATTATTTATTTACAAAAAGCGGCAAATATAGTACAATATATTGTACAACAAGCAGGAAGCTAAGTTAATTAAAATAGCAATTTAATGTTTTCATAGGTGTTTGTTAAAGCCTGTTGCGCTTCTTCTTCATTTTTAAACACTGCTTGTTCTATCCCTTCTTCTAACTGAGGAACAAGCTTTCCGTTATATGTTGTATGCATCAAATACCAATAAGTAATTTTTAATATTGGCATTTCTCTTTTTTTAAAAATATGGTATGTGGTTTGTAGTTTTTCAACAATCTCAAGGTGTGTAATACCACATTCTTCCTCAACTTCTCTAATTGCACAATTTGCTATAGTTTCTCCTTTTTCTAATTTCCCTTTAGGTAAATCCCATTTTCCAAACCTATAGATAAATAAAACTTCATTTTTAGAATTCAAGACTTTTCCACCTGCAGCTTTTTGAACTTTAAAAAGAGTCGCGAATTCATTCCAATTTTTTTTCAAATCGGTACATATTAGGCAAACTCCTTTTTGTTTATTTTGAAAAATAGCTTCAACCAACTGTAAAATATCAACATTATTAAAAGGTAGTTTCTCTAAAATTGTTGAAATCTTCTTATTATCTGTCAGTATTATTGGACAATTTTTAACAAAAACTTTATACATTTGTAGTATTATGATTAAGAACAAAGATACTGCAAAAAAAACTGCTGAACTCTTATTACAAATTAAGGCAATTAAATTACATCCAGAAGCGCCTTTTACTTGGGCTTCAGGATGGAAATCTCCTATTTATTGTGACAATAGAGTTACGCTCTCTTATCCTAGTATAAGAACCTATTTAAGAGAAAATTTAGCGAAAATTATTGAAGAAGAATTTGGGAAACCAGATGTTATTGCCGGGGTTGCTACCGGAGCTATTGCTTTGGGAGTTCTTATTGCTCAGCATCTTAACGTTCCTTTTGTATATGTTAGACCTGAAGTAAAAAAACACGGAAGAAAAAACAAAATTGAAGGTTATTTAGAAAAAAACAAAAGAGTAGTTGTTGTTGAAGATTTAATAAGTACCGGCAAAAGTAGTTTAAATGCTGTAAAAGCACTTAAAGAAGAAGGAGCTATTGTAAAAGGTATGGTAGCTATTTTTTCATACGGCTTTGAAATTGCACAAAAAAAGTTTGAAAAAGAAAATGTCGATTTATACACACTAAGTAATTACAAATATTTACTTGAACAAGCATTGGATAGTGGTTTTATTTCTGAAAAAGAAGTAGGCGAACTTGAAGAATGGCGAAACAATCCAAGTGAATGGACATTAACTAAAACATCATGATGAACCTAGAGAGTAAAAAAGCATTTATTAATAAATCTCAAAAAGATTTTTTTGCATTTTTAACCAACCTGAGTAATTTTAAACAATTAATGCCTGAAAATATCGAAAAATTTGAAGTTGACGGAGACTCTTTTCTTTTTAGCTTAAAAGGTATGCCTGAAATTAGATTGGTATTAGATGCAAAACAAGAATTTGATAAAATTACATTAAAAGCCGCAAGTAGTAAACTAAATTTTTACCTAACAACTGTTATTGATTCCGTTTCAGAAAAAAGCTGTAATGCACAATTATTTTTTGAAGGTGATTTTAATCCTATGATGGCTATGATGGTAAAAAAACCACTGCAAAAATTTATAGATACACTGGCTGAAAATGCAGAAAAATTATAATTAAAAATCGGCAAACTTGATTTCCTTTAAATCATAATTGCCGGTTTTTTTTCCTTCAATCTCAACAACCAACCTTCCTTCATCAGATATATCCACAATTTTTCCTAGAAAAATACGCTTTTCCATATCTTCAAACATTGTTGGAGTTTTAAATTTATACAATTGTGCCAAGTATTGTTTTTTTAGTTCACCAAAGTTGCTATTTTCAATATAAGAGACAAAATATTTAATTTCGGTTACAACCTTTAACAACAACTCTTCTGTAGCAACTTCAAAACCTAAAATATTTTTTAGAGAAGTAACATTTAAAAGCGTCTCATCAAATTTTTCCTGATTTACATTTAATCCTATTCCTATTACAGATTGCTTTATAAAAGTACCGCCAATTGTATTTTCTATTAAAATACCAGCAACTTTGTCTTTACCTGCCAAAATGTCGTTTGGCCATTTTATACAAAATGTATTTTTTTGAAAAAATGCTAAAGCTTTAACAAGCCCTAAACTTACAGCCATACTTAAGTAAAATTGGTTTGAAGCTTTGAAGTTAAAAAAGTTAATTAATACACTAAAAGTTAGGTTTTTACCTCTTTCAGAAAGCCATACAGTACCTCTTTGACCTCTGCCCGATGTTTGGTGGTTTGCAACAACAATTGTATAACTATTTAAATTGCCATTTATCGCCTTTTCCTTCAAATACACATTTGTAGAATCAATGGCATTAAGTTTGATTATATTCATACAATTATTATTAACTTTAACAAAGTTACATTAATTCTAAAAAAGTAATAACTTTGCAATAATTAAAAAAAAATTAATGACAAAAAGGAATAAAAACACAGACGATTTAATAGCTACTATTTTAAAAGCAATAGATGAGGTTAAAGGAGTAGATGTTAAAATTTTAGATTTACGAGAAATAGAAAATACCGTTTGTGATTATTTTATCATATGTACAGGAACTTCGAATACCCATGTAAGTGCCATTTCTGGTATTATACAAAAGCATGTTGGTAAATCTATCAAAGAAAAACCTTGGCATGTTGAAGGAGAAAATAATGCAGAATGGATTTTAATAGACTATGTAGATGTAGTGGTACATGTTTTCCAAAAACATGTGAGAGAGTTTTACGATATTGAAAGTCTTTGGGGAGATGCTAAAACAACTACAATTTCTCTAGCAAACTAATAGCCTTTTTTCTTACCTTATTGAAATCAAAACTAAATGAATCAAGACAAAAAAAATACACCCGGAAACAAAAATATAAAGCCGCCTAAATTTAATTTTTATTGGATTTACGGAGCTTTTATTTTGTTATTTATTGGATATCAGTTTTTTAACAGTAGCAACTTATCTTCTAGAAATTTAAGTTTAAATGAGTTTAAAACAATTCTTCAAGAAAATGACATTGAAAAAATTGTTATTGTCAATAGAGATATTGCCAATATTTACATAAAAAAAGAAGCACTCGAAAAAGAGAAACACAAAAAAAATAAAAGTTCGCTATACAGTAGCAATATGCCAATGTATTATTACGATTTTGGTGATTTGCAAAATTTCGAAAACGAACTAAAAAAAGATAAAGAACTTTACAAGCTAGATTTTGATAGCGTTAATGTTGAAAAAACAAACTTTTTAGAACAAGTCTTTGTTTACCTTCCTTTTATATTTTTGATAGGTCTTTGGGTTTATTTTATGAGAAGAATGTCTGGTGCCGGAGGTGGTGGAGGCGGACAAATTTTTAGCATTGGTAAATCTAAAGCTAAATTGTTTGACCAAGATCAAAAAGTTAAAACATCATTTAAAGATGTAGCCGGATTAGAAGGCGCTAAAGAGGAAGTACAAGAGATTGTAGATTTCTTAAAAAAACCAGATAAATATACTTCGCTTGGTGGTAAAATTCCAAAAGGAGCATTGCTAGTTGGCCCTCCGGGAACCGGAAAAACATTATTAGCAAAAGCCGTAGCCGGTGAAGCTGGCGTACCATTTTTCTCACTTTCAGGATCAGATTTTGTAGAAATGTTTGTAGGTGTTGGAGCATCAAGAGTGCGTGATTTATTTAAGCAAGCACAACAAAAAGCTCCTTCAATTATTTTTATTGATGAAATTGATGCTATTGGTAGAGCTCGAGGAAAAAATAATATGACTGGAAGTAACGACGAACGCGAAAATACTTTGAACCAGTTGCTTACTGAAATGGATGGTTTTGGAACCGATACAAACGTAATTGTAATTGCTGCAACAAACCGCGCCGATGTGCTAGACAAAGCACTTATGAGAGCCGGAAGATTTGACCGGCAAATTTATGTAGATTTACCCGATTTAAAAGAAAGAGAAGAAATTTTTAAAGTGCATATCAAGCCTTTAAAACTAAATAAAGATGTTGATATTGAATTTTTATCGCAACAAACTCCTGGATTTTCAGGGGCCGATATTGCAAACCTGTGTAACGAAGCAGCCTTAATTGCAGCCAGAAACGATAAAAAATCGGTACATCATCAAGACTTTTTAGACGCTGTTGATAGAATTGTTGGAGGCCTTGAGAAGAAAAATAAAATTATTACTCCTAAAGAGAAAAAAACAATTGCATTCCATGAAGCTGGGCATGCTACTGTAAGTTGGATGCTAGAACATGCTGCACCACTTGTAAAAGTAACCATTGTTCCTAGAGGACAATCGTTAGGAGCTGCTTGGTACTTGCCTGAAGAACGCCAAATTGTACAAGCAGAGCAAATGTTAGATGAAATGTGTGCTACACTTGCCGGTAGAGCTGCTGAAAAGGTAATGTTTAACAAAATTTCTACAGGTGCGCTAAACGACTTGGAAAAAGTTACTCGACAAGCAAAAGCAATGGTAACTATCTACGGACTAAACGAAAAACTTGGAAATATAACCTATTACGATTCGTCTGGACAAGCCGATTATAGTTTTACAAAGCCTTATAGCGAAGAAACTGCTCAAATTATAGACAAAGAAATTTCAGACATTATTGAAAAACAGTATCAACGAGCAATTGAAATTTTAAAAGAAAATAAAGACAAACTAATTACATTAGGTGAACTTTTACTTGAAAAAGAAGTCATTTTCAAAAAAGACTTAGAAGTTATTTTTGGGCAGAGACCTTTTGAAAAAAATGAACAAAAGTTAGATACTGAAAGCGCTGAAGAAAAATCAACCGAAAAACCAGAATAATTTCGTACCTTTTTCCTGATTTAGAATCGTATAGTTTAAGCTATGAGTTTTTTTAAAAAACTATTCCAATCTTCAAAGTCTAAAGAAACTAAAGCTACTGCTTTAGACACTATAGAATTACCTATTGATGAAACTTTTGTTCAAAATTTTATTGCAAAAAACGGCAAATTTCTTTACTGTACATCCTTAGATGAAGTAGTCCTTAACTTAGCAAATATTTTTGAGGAAAATAATTGGGATCACATTGTTTGCAACGATATTGATTTGCTAAAACTTGTAAAAACTTTAAACATTAAAACTACAGAAGGATTTAACAACTCATTACCTGTTTTCTTAGGATGTGAATATTTAATTGCTGAAAATGGAAGCATTTTATTCTCTTCAAACCAGCTAAAAGACTATAAAATATCTGAGTTTTCCGATGACTTTATTGTATACGCAACCACAAGCCAACTTGTTAAAAACAACGACGAAAGTTTAACCGGAATAAAAACAAAATATCAAGGAAATATACCAAGCAATATTAGCGCAATAAAAAGCTTTGATCCCAGTAAAAAAGATTTAGATTTTATGACCTACGGAAATAATAATTCAAAAAACTTATATTTGCTTTTGTTTGAAGACCTATAATTTATGACTAAATTTCTAACACGCTCATTATCAGGTATTGTATTTGTTAGTGTTCTAGTTTTTTCCATTCTATACAGCAAAATAGCTTTTGTTTGTTTATTTTTTGTGCTCATGATGTTCTGTCTTTATGAGTTTAAAAGAATGATTCAATTAAAAAGTATATTTCCTTATCTAATAGGTACGCTGTTTTTTATTTTTGGAAATATTTTAAATATTGAAGATGTTCCTTCAAAAATTATTTACAAATACGTTGGTCTAGCACTATTTTTAACCATCTTTACCTCATTTGCTTCTATATTATTTGCAAAGAAAGAAGAAATAATAAGTCATTTAGGTAAAATATTTTTAGCGATAATATACATAGTAGTACCCTTTACATTAATGGTGCAAATTCCCTTTTTAAATACTTCATTTAATTACGTAAATACAACTATTTTAGGGGTGTTTATACTAATTTGGACCAATGATACGTTTGCCTTTTTAGTTGGTAAAAGTATTGGTAAACGAAAACTTTTTGAACGCATTTCTCCCAACAAAACAATAGAAGGTTTTTTTGGGGGCATGGTATTTACCTTTATAGCAAGTTTTTTGTTAGCCGAAAAATTTACAACACTTTCTGTCATTCAGTGGATTGTAATAGCTGCGATTGTCAGTGTTTTTGGAGTATTAGGAGATTTAATAGAGTCTATGTTTAAAAGACAAGCAGGTGTTAAAGATAGCAGTAACTTTATTCCTGGACATGGAGGTTTTTTAGATAGGTTTGATAGTGTTATCTTTGCCGCTCCATTTATTTTTATTTATTTACAATTTGTCCAATAACTATGTTTCATAAAGAAGGTTTTAAAATTATTTTAATTGCCACTATTATTTTTAGTCTAGGAATTTCAGCTATCGAAAATTTTATTTCAGTAGCTTGGTTAAATAAACTAGTTGCTATTATTTTATTAGCTTTATACCTAATAATACTACAGTTTTTTAGAAACCCTAAACGAAAAACACCCCTAACAGATAATGCTATAATTGCACCTGTTGATGGTAAAGTGGTTGTTATTGAAGAGGTTTTTGAAAAAGAATATTTTAAAGATCAACGACTTCAAATATCTATTTTCATGTCTCCTATAAATGTACATGTAACTAGATTTCCTGTGAGTGGAAAAATTAAATACAGTAAATATCATCCTGGAAAATATTTAGTAGCGTGGCATCCAAAAGCATCTGAAGAAAATGAACGCACTACTATTGTGGTAGAAAATAATTCATTTGGCGAAATATTATACCGGCAAATTGCAGGAGCAATGGCCAAACGAATTATTAATTACGCAAAACCCGGAATGAACGTAATTCAAGGAACCGATGCAGGTTTTATTAAATTTGGTTCTAGAGTAGATTTATTTTTACCTTTAAACACCTCTGTTAGTGTAAAATTAAATCAGAAAGTAAAAGGAGGAGAACAAATAATTGCAACTATTTAAGTTTTTAATAACTTTGAGTTCTATGACGAATAATAATTTAGATGAAGCATTTAATGAAGCCTATGAATTGGCTTGTAACACAACCAAAAAGTTACCGCCAGATATTATGCTCCAGTTTTACGCTCACTACAAACAAGCTACCAAAGGAAATAATTACGAACAACCCTCTGGTACTGTAAAACTGAGAAATGCATTTAAATTACACGCTTGGTTTCAATTAAGTAATTTAACCGAAGACGAAGCCAAACAAGAATATATTAACCTTGTAAATAAATATTTAAAATAAAACTACAATTATCATGAAAAAATTAATTCTATTAGGGTTACTTATTGGTACAAGCCTACTTTACTCTTGTAAAGAAACCGCTAAAGACAAAAAAAACGACGCTAAGGAAAATATTCAAAAAACATATACCTTAGACGTTAACAAAACATCTGTTTATTGGACTGCTTATAAAACATCTGATAAAGTTCCGGTTAAAGGAAAGTTTACAGAAGTAACTCTTGAAAATGTAGAAAATGCGTTAAGTATGAGAGCCGCATTAAATGGATTAAAATTTACGATTCCGGTAAGTAGTATTTTTTCTAAGGATACCATTAGAGATGGTAAATTAAAAAAATTCTTTTTTGGCGTTATGAAGAATACAACTCTTATTTCTGGAGAACTTAAAATAACAGATAATTCTAACGGTGTAGTTGCGTTAACAATGAATGGCCTTAACAAAGAGCTCCCTTTTATTTACAATGTTTCAGGAAAGGGTGTTATCACTATTTTAGCTACAATGGATTTAAATAATTGGAACGCCCAAGAAGCTTTAACATCATTAAACAATGCTTGTAAAGATTTACATACAGGTAAAGATGGTGTCACTAAAACTTGGAACGATGTTGCTATTAGGGTTGTTACCCATATAAAATAAAAAAAGCCTGCGTTTGCAGGCTTTTTTTTAATAATCTAACTGTTTTATATAATCTAATTTTGCTTTCCAAATAGCAAGCTTATATTTAAACTCATCAATGCTATTTCGAACATTTTTAACTAGAGGATTTTCTTCTGAAACATTTGAAATAAAACTGATGTTATTTTCTAATTGTTGAATTTCTCGAACAGTCTCATCTATTTTCTTTCTAATAAACAACTGCTCCGAATCTAGTTTTCTATAATTCTTTTGTTCAAGATAACCATTTATAAGGTTTCCAAACTTAACCATTTCAACTTCAACCTTATCTATTTTATTCTCCTCTCCTATTTTTTCTAACAGTTTATTAAACTTTGCTTCAATATGTCGCATATCAAATGACACTTGTCCCATTTCCTGCCATTTATCAACATATTCCTTAAGTGTATCTATTGTTATTTTTTCTTTAGCCTCAAGTGCTTTTTTAATTTCGGCAATAAAATCTTTCTTTTTATTAAGAATTTCTATTTGTTCTTTATTACCCTCGTCTTGTTTGGCATGTAATCTATCAAAATAATGGTTACAAGCATCTTTAAATTCTTTCCAAAGTTTGTCTGAATATTTTCTAGGAACATGTCCAATTTTCTTCCAATCGGCTTGAATTTTTTTCATAATATCTGTGGCCGTATCCCAGTCTTCACTATCTTTTAGTGCCACAGCTTGTTCTATAAGTAATTTTTTCTTGTTTAGATTTTCTAAATGTTCCTTTTTAATTTCTTTGAAAAACTTATTTTTCTCGCTATTAAACTTTCTGTTAGCTTCTTTAAACTTTTTCCAAATTTGATCGCTTTTAGCTCTTGGAACTTGCCCTATAGCAAAAAATGTATTGCGTAATTCTTCAATTTCTTTAATACTTTTTTGCCAATCAGATCTTGTTTTATTTGCAGAAGTATCGTATGAATCAATTTTTGAAATAACCGCTAATTTTTTTTCTACATTTTCTTCAAATTTTGATTTTAAACCTTTAAAATACTCATGACGTTTATCGTGTACTTTTTTTGTAGCTGCGCTAAACCGTTCCCAAACCTCTTCTCGCTTATCTCTAGCTATTGGACCAACTTCTTCTTTCCACAGTTTGTGCAATACTTGCAACTCTTTAAAAGCAACATTAATATCATCCTGTTCTGCCAACTCTTCTGCTTTTGCTACAAGTTTTAGCTTTTCTTCTAAATTGTGTTTAAAATCTAACTCCCTTAAATCGTTGTTTAAGTGTAGCAAATCGTAAAAACGTTCTACATGGTGATGATATGTTCTCCATGTATCGCTATATTTAGCTCTTGGAATTGGTCCAACTTCTCTCCATCTGGTTTGAATATCTTTAAAAATCTTATACATAGAAGCGCCATCTGCATTATCAATCAAATGTTTTAGTTCTTCTATTAAATTAAGTTTTTCTTTTAAATTATCTTGAAGTTGCTTCTCTTGATCGGCATAAAACTTATTCTTCTTTATTTTATAATCGTAGAGTATACTATTATATGTAGATTTTATTGGATTGCTAAAGTGAAAATCAACAATATTTCCTCCTTCTTTTAAAAACTTCTCCTTTTCTGCTTTTATAAGTTCCCCAAACTTTACATTAAAAATACTTTTTATTTTATTTACGTTGTTGGTAATACTTTGCACCGGTTTTTCTTTAACAAGTTTGCTCAATTCTGCCACTAAATCTTCTAGACTAAAACTGTTGTAGTCTAACATTTCTTCAGAAGCATGCTCTATATTTTCTGAGCTTTCTGCAATTTTGTCTTCAATAGCATCTACAGCCTCATTGGTTGATGTTTCTGGCTCTTGGTCTGCATTTACTGGTGTTTCTGGGTTTTCAATAGCGTTTTCAGGGGTTGTACTATTCTCTTCAGTTGGTAATTTGTTGGTTTCGTCTAACATATAAAAATGTTTAAGGTTCGTATAATTGTATAAAATTATTAAAAAATAGTTTTTTATTAAAAAAACCATCTCCTTATAAGATGTAAAATAACTCTAAAAGTTGCGTAAAATTAAGCAATTCTTTTTATGAATTCCATATTTCCCAAGACTTTTCTGCTTGTAATTCAAGCATTTCTAATCCATTTTTAATAATGGCTTGTTGCTTTTCTCCTTCGAGTAAAAATTTTGTCTTGGAAGGATTGTAAATAAGATCGAACAATAGGTGTTTACTACCGAGGTATTGATATGGAATTGCTGGTAATTCGTTTACCGAAGGGTGTGTTCCTAGTGGTGTACAATTAATTATAACTAAATGTTCTTGAATAATATCCTGATTTAACTGTGAGTACAAGAAATTATTTTCAGAAAGATTTCTAGAAACAAATTGATAGGATATTTTCAAGTTTTTTAAAGCAAATGCTACTGCTTTAGAGGCTCCGCCTGTCCCCAATATTAATGCTTTTTTGTGATGCGGCTGTAGTAAAGGCTCTATAGATTTTTGAAAACCGTATACATCTGTATTATATCCAACAAGCTTGTTCTCTTCTGTAATTTTAATTGTGTTAACGGCTCCTATACTTTTGGCTGTTAAATCAATGTCATCTAAATATTTAATAATTGATTCTTTATAAGGTATGGTTACATTTAACCCTCTAAATTCATCTTTTCTTTGGTATAACAAGAATGGAAATTCTTCAATTTCAGGAATGTCTAAATTGTAATATTTATTATTCATTAATCCCAATTTTTTAAATTTCTCAGTAAAATATTTTCGAGAAAAAGAATATGAAATATTTTTCCCTACTAAGCCAAATTTATATCTATCCATTTTGTTTTTGTTTTCCAAATTTATCAATAAGTAAAATAACACCTATGCCTACCAATATAAAAAATACAGCTGTCCAAGTTTGTGTTTGAGAGAAATCAGGGAAATATCGTGTGTAGTTTTCAACTACTTCATTTCCTTTTGCATCGATTAAAACAACACCATTCAAGGTTTTATAAACGGCCGTTTTCCAAGGCCAAACAATTCCTAAAGATCCTGTAATAAATCCTATTATGGCAGCTGTTACTATTTGATGCCAATGCTTAAGTACATATCCTAAAATGTGAGATGTAAATACCAATCCAAATGCCGATCCTCCGGTAAAAGTTGCTATTATTTTTAAATAGCGTACGGTTTCAGCATCATCCATAAAGCTAAAATCTCCCGTAAAAACATCTATGATTGTTTTGTATAAAACGGTAACAGAATCTACCAATAGCAATACGTAGTTTCCCATAAGTATTAGAATAAAAGAGCCTGATAATCCCGGAAGTGTCATTCCGGAAACACCTATAATTCCACATAAAAAAACAAACCATAAGTTATCGTTTTCTGTTGCCGGATTCATAAAGCTAATTGCAACGCCGAGTGTAATTCCAATACACATAGAAACTATGTTTCGTGTTCGCCAATCATTAAAATCTTTTGAGATATGGTAAATTGAGCCTAAAATTAATCCGAAGAAAAAAGACCAAACAAACAATTCGTACTTATCTAATAAATAGTCTAGCACCAAGGAAACACTAAAGTAACTAAATAAACTTCCTCCAAAAATAAGGAGTAAAAAATCGCCATTCACATAATTATAAAAACTTTTAAATCGCCCGTTTATAAGGAGTAGAAAAGCCTTGTAATTTATTTTTCTGAAAGAATATATCATTTCTTCATAAAAACCAAAAACAAACGATACTGTACCTCCAGAAACTCCGGGTACTTTATTTGCTGCACCCATTGACAGTCCTTTTAAAAAAAGGAAAAAATTATCTATTATGGTACGTTCTTTTTTTGCCATTAAATAAAATTAATTTGCTTTTGTTGCCAAACGTTCTAAAAGCAAGATGAGTCCAAATCCCAAAATTGCCAATAACATTGCATACATTATTTGCGGATCTTCTTTGTAAGAAAACGGAGAAATACTCTGCTGGTTAAATGGCACTTTTACACCGTGTGAATTTACTCGCCATGTTAATGTTTCTTTCCATGGCCATATTTTATTTAATGATCCTAAAATAAAGCCTGTTAAGACAGCCAATGTGTAATTTTTATAGTTTGAAAACAGCCATTTTAATAGCTTTGAAAAAGTTAATAACCCTACAATTGCTCCTGCAGCCAAAATGATAATTGTTTTAAAGTCTCTATTGTGTACTGCATCTAAAACCGGTTTGTACGCGCCTAACAAAACCAATATAAAAGCTCCAGATATACCTGGTAAAATCATAGCGCAAATAGCCAATGCTCCTGCTAAAAACAAAAAAAGTGGCGACGAATTTTCTGAAACCATAGGCTGTAATGTTGTAATGTAGTACGCAAATAAAGCACCTAACAACAACGTAAGTACACTTCCTATTTTCCAAGCAGTTATTTGTCTTGCTACGTATAAAATACTTGCTAAAACCAATCCAAAAAAGAAAGACCACAACAAAATTGGTTTATGCTCTAATAGCCAAGATATTAATTTTGCCAACGACACTACACTTATAAGTATACCCAATAACAGCGAAACTAAAAAGTTTCCATTAATTAATTTCCACGCTGCTTTAAAACCTTCTCTTTTTAAAACACCTAGCGTTTTAAAATTTATGGCACTAATAGATTCTAATAATTCTTCGTATATCCCTGAAATAAATGCTATAGTTCCTCCTGAAACTCCCGGAACAACATCGGCAGCACCCATTGCCATTCCTTTAAGTAAAATAACGATGTAGTTTTTGTTTTTTTTTTGTTGCATTTGTAGTATCTGTTATATCACAAATGTAACATTTTTATACAAATGATTATTTGAAATTTTTAATAATATCTTGCACTATTTTTAAAGTGTAGACGTTTGGGAAAAGTTCTTTCAAAATAATATGGTATTCGTAGTTTTCTTCAAGTGCTTTTTCTAAGTAATTAGCTCCTTTATTTACATTTTCAAACTTAAAATACAGTCCGCTTATTCTATAGTTAATTTCCGAAAAATTGTTAAAAATGGTCGCTGCTTCAATTAAATTCACCA
The DNA here is from genome assembly GCA_027082925.1 of Flavobacteriaceae bacterium. GTDB lineage: Bacteria > Bacteroidota > Bacteroidia > Flavobacteriales > Flavobacteriaceae > Lutibacter. Next base: position 24,418 of record JALWTD010000019.1, on the reverse strand, counting down.
GCGCTTCTTCGTACTCTTCCAAAAGGCAAAGAGCATCGCTTAAGCCTATCCAAACATCCAGTTCTAAATCGTCCAATACCAAACATTGCTGAAATGCCTTTACGGCTTCTTCATAAAAATTGAGTTTTATATTAATCTCGGCATATTTTCTCCAATACAAGCTGTTTTGCTCGTCAATTTCAATGGTTTTTTTAATACAATAAAGTGCTTTTCGTAAATTATTTTTTTTGAGGTGTAAGCTGGCGAGCATAAACCAACCTTTATCTAACAAAGGATCTTCATGCAATGCTTTTTTAAAAAATAAAATTGCCAATGTGTTTTTGTTAAGTTTCTCGTAACATTCACCAATTCTAAGAAAAGCGAATGAGGTTGGGTCTTCTAACGCTATTGTAATCTTGTAATTTTCAATAGCCTCTTTGTACTTTTTAAGTTGTTCTAAGGTTTTTGCTTTTTCTAAATAGGCTCCAACAAAATACTCGTCAATTACAACGGCATAGTCAAATGCTTGGAGGGCTTCTTCATACTTTTCTTGTATGAAATACTGTCTTCCCAACTGATGCCAAGCAATTTCGCAATAAGGATTGGTATCTATATATTTTGTGAGGTATACTATTGCTTCTGCATGTTTTTTTTCCATATCAAAACAGTACACAATATTATACAGCGAAGAATAATCTTCATAATCTACCTCTAAACATTTTTCAAAACTCAACCGTGCGGCTTCAAAATTATCTAAAAAGAGGTATTCCATTCCTATGAGTGACAATACATCTATTTCATCATCTGTACACTCAAAAGCTGTTTGCAGTAACGCTATAGCTTTATGGTGATTTCCATTTTTGGAATTAATACTTGCTTGTTGAACGTATACTTCGCTATTTGTGGGTTCTATAGCTTGAATTTCTTTTAGTAAAAAAGATGCTTCTTCAAAAAGCCCTTCAAAAATTAGCAATTCGGCCTGTAATAACTTAATTATTATTGAGTTTGGATGTTGTTTTAGACCTAATTTTATAGCCTTCTTAGCTAAGGCTCCTTTTCCTATATCGATATAATAATGTATAATTTCTTCAAACTCAACAGAATCGAAAAAATAGATACTGTCGGTCTTAAGCATTGATTCAAATTTAGATAAGGGAATATTATTTTCTTTTGGAGTTAAAGGCATAGCTGCACAAAGCGTTATTTCTAGTTTAGAATAAAAGTACAAGAACTAGATTCTAATTCTACGGTAATATTCTAAATGTTTTTAACAAATTAATTAACAAAATACTTTATATTTGTATTCCAAACAACGTTTGGCAACCAAATGAGTGCAAAAATACTACTTAACTCTAAAGAAATTCATATAATTCTCCATAGATTGGCTTGCCAATTAATTGAAAATCATACCCATTTTAAAAATACTGTTTTAATAGGCTTACAACCTAGAGGTATCTTTTTTGCAAAACGATTGGTAACTATTTTAAGAAACGACTACGGGATTTCTAACATTCAGCTTGGAGCTTTAGACATTACTTTTTATAGAGACGATTTTAGAAGAAGGGAATCTCCGGTTGAAGCAAACAAAACAACCATAGACTTTGTGGTAGAAGACAAAAGGGTTGTTTTTATAGATGATGTACTCTTTTCAGGAAGAAGCATTAGAGCAGCTCTTACTGCAATTCAATCTTTTGGAAGACCTACAGAAATAGAATTATTAGTGTTAATTGATCGTAGATTTAGCAGACATTTACCTATTCAACCTACTTATAAAGGAAGACAAGTTGACGCAATAAATCAGGAAAAAGTAATTGTGCAATGGAAAGATAACAATGAAAAAGATGCTGTATATCTCATTAATAATTAACCGACTATGAATCAATTAAGCGTACAACATTTATTGGGTATAAAACACTTAACTAAAGCTGATATTGACTTGATTTTTAGCACTGCTGATCACTTTAAAGAGGTAATTAACAGACCTATAAAGAAAGTTCCTTCGCTTAGAGATATTACCATTGCAAATTTATTTTTTGAAAACAGCACTCGTACAAAACTTTCTTTTGAACTTGCAGAAAAACGCCTTTCTGCAGATATTATTAATTTTTCTGCAAGTCAATCTTCTGTAAAAAAAGGTGAAACCCTAATAGATACGGCAAATAACATTTTGTCTATGAAAGTAGATCTCATTGTGATGAGACATCCGCATGTTGGCGCTTGTGATTTTTTATCAAAACATGTAAATGCAAAAATAATTAACGCCGGAGACGGAACTCATGAACATCCAACACAAGCGCTGCTAGACTCTTATTCTATTCGAGAAAAATTAGGTAGTGTAAAAGGTAAAAAAGTAATTATTCTTGGCGACATTTTACATTCAAGGGTAGCACTTTCTAATATTTATGCACTAAAATTACAAGGAGCAGAGGTTAAAGTATGTGGTCCTAAAACTTTAATCCCAAAATACATTGAAAGTTTAGGTGTAGGCGTTGAAACCAATATTAAAAAAGCTTTGGAATGGTGCGATGTTGCAAATGTGTTAAGAGTGCAAAATGAGCGTATGGCTACCAACTACTTCCCTTCTACCAGAGAATATACAAAGCTATTTGGTATTAATAAAAAAATGCTAGATTCACTTGATAAAGAAATTGTAATTATGCACCCCGGACCTATAAATAGAGGTGTTGAATTAACAAGTGATGTGGCAGACAACAGTCAATCTATTATTCTAAATCAGGTTGAAAACGGTGTTGCAATTAGAATGGCTGTTATTTATTTATTGGCACAACAAATTGAACGAAAGTAATTATGATTATTACAGAAAATAAAGATTATACCCTTGTAAAACCTTCACAAAACTCCGTTGAAGAATTTTACCATGAATTCAAAAATAAATACCTTGATTTTAACAATAAACACCTAATTATAGATTTTTCTGAAAAATTTAACACCACAATTAAAGAAATATTACTATTTTTGACGTTAAGCGAACAACATAAAAAAAATGGCACAAGTTTTGTGATTGTTTCTAAATATGTTGATGTTGACAGTTTACCTGAAGAATTAAACGTTGTTCCAACGCTAACAGAAGCTTTAGATATACTAGAAATAGATGCTATAGAACGTGATTTAGGATTTTAATAATAGATGCTTATTGATGAAAAAACTACTTTTAATAACTTTTTTACTTTCGTTTACATTTTCCTTTGGTCAACAAAGCGAAAACCGGAATGTTGTTGCTAGTAATGATGTGCATCAAAAAACAATCCTAACTATTTCTGCCTCACCAAATCCGTTCAATGTTCAAACTAAAATCAATTTTATTTCTACAAAAGTACAAATGGTTGAGTTTTCTGTTAAAAATTTACTAGGTAAAACTGTTTACTTAGAAAAGTTGGAAACAAAAATTGGAAATAACTCAATACCCTTCTATAGAAATAATTTAACGAAAGGAATGTACATTTATTGCATTCAATCCGATACCGAGATTATATCAAAAAGATTAATTATTAGATGAGTTTAAAACTCACCATTTTAGGATGTCACTCTGCTTCACCTAGAGTTAACTCACATCCAACTGCACAAGTATTACAAATTAAAAATCATTCTTTCTTAATTGATTGTGGAGAAGGTACGCAAGTACAGTTGAGAAAATACGGTGTTAAATTTTCAAAAATTAAACACATTTTTATTTCTCATTTGCACGGCGATCACTTTTTTGGGTTGATTGGATTAATTTCTTCGTTTAGACTTCTAAACAGAGAATCTGAGTTACATATTTATGGCCCTAAAGGAATTAAAGAAATTATTACACTACAACTTAAGCTGTCAAATTCTTGGACAAATTATCCCTTACTTTTTCATGAATTAACCTCAAAAAAAAGTGAGCTTATTTTTGAAGATTTAAAAGTTGAAGTACACACCATACCTTTAAATCATAGAGTTTACACAAACGGTTTTTTATTTAAAGAAAAATTAGGTGAGCGTAAATTAAACCTAAATGCCATTAACCAACATCAAGAAATTAAAATTTGCGATTATCAAAACCTAAAAAATGGGAAAGATTATATTTTAGAAAATGGCACTACACTAGAAAATAAAACACTTACTACAAATCCGCCAGCACCTAAAAGCTATGCTTTTTGTAGTGACACTTCGTATTTTGAAGAAATTATTCCTCTTATAAAAAATGTAAGCTGCTTATATCATGAAGCTACTTTTTTAAAAGACAAAGAAAACTTGGCTGAATCTACAAAGCATGCTACCGCATTACAAGCTGCAACTATTGCAAAAAAAGCCAATGTAAAACAATTAATTTTAGGGCACTTTAGCAGTAGATATAAAAGCAAAGAACCTTTTAAAACAGAAGCTCAAGAAGTTTTTAAAAATGTTCTTTTAGCTAAAGAAGGTGAAACCTATGATATTTTATAAACCATGGAACACTTTGATAAAAAAGCTGAAAATTGGGATAACGACCCGCTAAAAGTAGAACGCGCCAAAATAATTGCCAAAGAAATTAAACGTTATTTAAACCCTAACAAAAATTGGACTGCTCTAGAATTTGGGTGTGGAACCGGACTTCTTAGTTATTTTTTAAAAGATTCTTTTAAAAGCATTACACTTTCTGATACTTCAGAAGGAATGATAACAGTTTTAAATGAAAAAATAAAAAATCAATCGTTAAAAAATTTCAACCCCATTTTAGCAGATTTACTAGAAAAAGATACCCTCCACGATACATTTAACATGATTTACACGCTAATGACACTTCATCACATTGTTGACTTAAATAAAGCTGCGAAACGCTTTGCTTCACTTTTAAAAGATGATGGTTATTTATGCATTGCAGACCTTGTGGCAGAAGATGGCTCATTTCATGCAAACCAACCTCAGTTTGTGGGACACAATGGGTTTGACAAAGCAAAATTAAGTCAGCTTTTAATAGATCACGGATTTAAAATGGTGCATTACAATATTTGCTTTACTATTGAAAAAGAGGTAAATAACACTATTAAAAAGTATCCTTTATTTTTAATGGTGTGTAAAAAATAAATTTAAATAAAACTTTATTTAAATTGCTAAAAAATCTACCTTTCGGATATAAATATGTGATAAAATGAAAATTATAGACTTATCAAAACCTATTAAATATAATAAAAACGATCCTTGGTTTATGAGAGTTAAAATTAAACACAAACCTCATCACAAGGCTAAATGGTTAATCCGTTTACTGGGATTACCTTTTAAATTATTTCCTAAAAACTTTATTGGTTGGGCTGATGACACCATTGTAAATATGGGCGTACATGCAACCACACATATAGATGCTCCTTGGCATTATGCGCCAACTTGTAACGGAAAACCTGCTAAAACAATTGATCAAATTCCATTAGAATGGTGTTTTAATAAAGGGATTGTAATAGATATGGCTCATAAACAAGATTTTGATGAAATTACAGTTGACGATATTAAAGATTTTCTAAATCGTGAAAAGTTAGTGCTAAAAGAAGGAATGATTGTGCTTATTAAAACAGGTAGAGATAAATTTAACGGTACAAAAGATTTTCATAAAAAGGGAACAGGAATGAGTGCCAAAGCAACAGAATGGCTAATTAATAAAGGTATAAAAGTAATGGGAATAGATGCTTGGGGATGGGATTTGCCACTACCTTACCAAATAAAAAAAGCCAAAGAAACTAAAAGTGCTGAAATATTTTGGAATGCACATTTAGTTGGAAAAAACAAAGAATACTGTCATATAGAGCAACTTGTTAATTTAGACAAACTGCCTTATAGCGGATTTACTGTGGCTGTTTTTCCTCTTAAAATTGTTGGTGGCTCTGCAGCTCCTGCAAGAGTTGTTGCTATATTAGACACCAATTAAATTAATAACTGTTTAAACTCAGTAACACCAAGGTACAAGCATTCTCAGCTTCAATATTATTTTTGGTTAATAATTGTTCAAAAAAATTGTTTTCTGTACCGGGATTAAAAATGACTCTTTTAGGCTTCAAATCAATTATATAGTTATAAAATTCAACTTGATTTTTAGTATTTACATACAACGTAACCGTATGTATATTTTTGTAATATTTCTTTTCTACTTCAATTTCTACACCTTCAACAACTCCTTTTTTTCTTCCTAAGGCAACCACATCAATACCGTTATTTAAAAGACTTCTAATTGCTCTATTTGCATATCTGTTCCTATTTTCTGAAGCACCAATTACCAAAGTTTTTTTATCCATTTGTTAAAATTAGTTAAAGTATGTTAAACAGCGTAACATTATGTTTCCATAATAGTCTCTTAAACACAAAACAAAGTAGAATTTTAAAAAAACTATACTCAAAATTATGGAAAATCAAAGAAGAAACAACATTCAATTAATAGCAAGAAACGCTTCAAAACGCGTGTTATGGAATGCTAAAAGACAGTACTCTTTTATAACACAACACAAATACAACTAATAAAAACAGCTAACATTTAACTAATGAGAAAAGTATTATTAATTTGTAGTCTAATTTTTTCAATTACTGCATCAGCAAATAGCATTTCAATTAACAATCCGAAAACGGGTGTCATTTCGGGAAAAGTCGTAGATGCCACATCAAAACAAGCGTTACCTTATGTAACTATTGTGATTAAAGATGTAAATAATAAAGCTATTACCGGAGGTATTACCGACGATAATGGACATTTTATAATTAAACAAATTCCTGAAGGAAACCATACTGTTGAAATTCAATTTATAGGTTTTAAAACCAAAACACATAAAATAACAATTACCAAATCAAGCTTTAAAATTCATTTAGGAACCATCTCTTTAGAAGAAGAAGCTACTTCGTTAGATGAAGTGGTAGTAGTTGCTGAAACATCAACAATAACTCAAAAAATAGACCGAAAAGTTATAACCGTTGGTAAAGATTTAACTTCAGCAGGTACAACAGCTTCAGAACTTCTAAATAATGTACCTTCTGTAACGGTTGATAGCCAAACAGGAAATGTTAGCTTGAGAGGAAATGAAAACGTACGCGTTTTGGTTGATGGCAAACCTACAAATATAAGTGCAGCTCAATTACTGCAACAAATTCCTTCAACCTCTATAAAAACCATCGAATTAATTACCAATCCTTCTGCCAAATACAATCCGGAAGGAATGAGTGGAATTATAAATATTGTATTGCACAAAAATTCAAATTTAGGTTTTAACGGTAATATAAATACCGGACTAACAAGAGGTGAAAATACTCGATTTAACGGTTCTTTAGATATGAATTTTAAAACCGGTATTGTTAACTTCTTTGCAAATTACGGATATAACGATGGCGTAAGAGAAAACAACGGTGTTATGGATCGATTTGATAATAACTCTGTTCAAGACTTTTTCTTTAATAATGATAGAACTTCTCAATTATTAAAGTTTGGAGCCGATGTGTATTTAAACAAAAAAAATACCCTTTCGGTGTATACCATTCAAAATAAATCTAAAACTACCTTTGAAGGATTAACCTTGGTTACTTTTAACAATATAGTTGACAGCAATAGCCCTACAATATCTCGTAGCGAAAGTAATTCTGAAACGTATAATTTTAATTACTCGTTAGATTTTGATAAAAAAGGACATAACTTAGAATTTGAGGCAAATTACTCTAAATCTGATGCTCCTGAAAATGCAACATTTAAAGAAACTATTCATCCGTATGATTTGACAAGAAATTATACTGATATTATTTCAAATGATAGAAATACAACATTACTTAATTTAGATTACACAAATCCACTATCTAAAAACTCAAAACTAGAACTTGGGCTTGAAGCGAGAATTCAAGAAACAAAAAACAATAATGCAACTACACAACACGAGTTTGTTTATGATAGTAATGGAAATTTAATTGATGATGGAAACGGTTGGTACGAAACGGTAGCCAGAGGAACTTCAAATTTTAAATACAATAGAGATATTTACTCTGCATATGTAAATTACAACCAAAAATTTGATAAATTATCTATGCAATTAGGTGCTAGATTTGAGCAATACAATGTAGATGCTTCTTTTGTTAAAAACTTAGAAACTGCTTCGTATAAAGACAACATATTTTCTATATACCCTTCTGCATTTTTAACTTTTAATCCTTCTGAAAAAAATCAATTCCAATTGAGTTACAGCAGAAGAGTTGACAGACCATCTATTGGACAAGTAAATCCTATTAGAGAATGGAGTACACCGCAAATTACATCGGTTGGTAACCCCAATTTGAAACCTCAGTTTACAAACTCTTTTGAATTTAATTACACACGTCAACACAATAGAGGCTCTATTACTTTAGGTACTTTTTACAGAAGAGTAAACGACAATATTACCCGAATTTTAAATATTGACCCATTAGATGAAGATAAAATAGAATTGTCATACACCAACGCTGATAGTAATGACAGATACGGAGTTGAATTTTCGAGCAACTACAAAATAGCTAAATGGTGGAGAACCAATGCCAGTTTTGACTTGTATACACAAAAAGAAAGCGGAATAGCAAACGGGCAACAACTTGAAGTTACCAATAATGCACTAAACTTTAGACTTAGCAACAGTTTTACCGCATCTAAAAACTTGCGTTTTCAACTATTTGCAATGTACAGAGGCGGTGGTAAGTCCATTCAATTTAATGTAGACCCTATGTGGATGATAAATACCGGTGCTAGCTTAAAAGTGCTGAAAGGAAAAGGAACTATTAACTTTAGAGTGAATGACATTTTTGAAGGTATGAAATTTAAATTTAGTTCAGAAAACCCTTATCCGCAAACTGGGCAATTTAATTGGGAAAGTAGAACTGCTTATTTAGGATTTATGTATCGATTTGGCGGCGGAAAAAATAAGTCTAAAGCGAGAAGACAACGTGATAATAACGAAACAAAAGGTAGTGGATTTATATAAAATAAATATGAATTGTATGAATTAATTCACTAACTGAAAAAGCCTCTAAATTTGTATTTTAGAGGCTTTTTTTATTACACTATACTTATTTTACCAACGAATAATAATGCTTCCCCAAGTAAAACCACTTCCAAAAGCTGCCAACACCACCAAATCATTTTCTTTAATTTTATGCTGTTCCCAAGCCTCTGTTAATGCTATTACTACTGAAGCTGCCGTTGTGTTTCCGTACTTCATAATATTATTAAAAACCTGATCATCAGATAGTTTAAATTTCTTTTGTATAAACTGAGATATTCTCAAATTAGCTTGATGTGGAATAAGCATATTTATATCTGAAACTTGTAAATTATTAGCTTGTAAACCTTCCATAATTGCTTCAGAAAAACGAACTACAGCATGTTTAAATACAAAGGTACCATTCATATACGGAAAATAAGACTCATCATTTTCATCGTTAGCCTCAATAATTTTCGGCACCCAATGTCTAATACTTGGCGCTAATACCGTAAGTTCTTCAGCATGCTTTCCTTCAGAGTGTAAATGAGTAGACAAAATTCCTTTTGAATTATCTTCCGTTCTGGAAAGTACAGCAGCTCCTGCTCCATCTCCAAAAATTACAGAAACACCTCTTCCTCTAGTGGTTTTATCTAAACCTCCTGAATGAAATTCAGCACCAACAACCAATATGTTTTTATACATTCCTGTTTTTATAAACTGATCTGCAACAGACATAGCGTAAATAAAACCCGAACACTGATTTCTAACATCAAGTGCTCCTATTGTTTTCATTCCAAGCATATCTTGAAGCTGTACACCACACCCCGGAAAATAATAATCTGGGCTAAGTGTTGCAAAAACTATAAAGTCTATATCGTCTGCGGTAAGCCCTGCTCTTTCTATTGCAATTTTTGAGGCCTTTGCTCCCATTACTGCCGAGGTATCTTCACTTCCTTCCTTAATCCATCTTCGTTGCTTGATACCTGTTCTTTCCTGAATCCATGCATCACTTGTGTCCATAAACTTTGTCAAATCTTCATTTGTAACAATGTTATCAGGAACATAGTATCCAAGACCTGTTATTTTAGAATTATACATAAATTTTAACTTTTATTAAATTTAACTCAAACTTACTAAAATATCCATATTTCCCCAACAATATTTTGTGAAAAATGCAAATTGCCGCTTATTTTAAGCGCTTTTAAAAATTCGTTTTTAAATTATTGTTTTAAAGTAAGTTACTATCTATTCAACGAAAAAAATGCTAATAAATTTTCATAACATCGGTAATAGATTTTCTAGAAATGTATGGTACGTATGTTTTTTCTGAAGCATATCCTACAGGAAGTAATAAAAAAGCACGTTCGTTTTCTGGTCTATTTAATATTTTTTCTAAAAAACGCATTGGGCTTGGGGTATGCGTTAAGGTTACCAATCCGGCTTGGTGAATGGCTGAAATTAAAAACCCACAAGCCAATCCTACCGACTCATTTACGTAATAATTTTGATGTTTATTTCCATCTGTATCGTACTCATAAGGTTTTTTAAAAACTGCAATTAGGTAAGGAGCTGTTTCTAAAAAGGGTTTTTGAGCATCGGTTCCTAAGTGCTTTAAATCGTTTAACCAAGTAGTACTCATACGCTCGGTATAACTACGTTCTTCTTCTTGTTCTGCTGCAATCCTTATTTTCTTTTTTATTTCAGGGTTTTCTACAACACAAAAAGTCCAAGGTTGCTTATTAGCTCCAGATGGTGCTGTTGATGCGGTTTTAATAATATTTTCAATGATTTTTATAGAAACCGGTTTGTTTGAAAATTGACGAACAGACCTTCGGCTATTTAGCAAATTAAAATATGTTTTGGACTTTATAAGCATTTCTTCTTCTGAAAACACTTTAGGAGTATATCTCAAATGTTTATACCCGTCAATTAAAATAAAATCGTTTGTATCTATCATCTTTTTTTGATTTATTTATGAGGAATTACACTCATTGCATATTCTGTAATAGCTGTAATTGACAAAGATGGGTTTACTCCGGGGTTTGCAGAAATCATAGATCCATCGCAAACCATCAAATTTTCATATCCAAATACCTTACAATGCTTGTCTATAACACCTTCTATTATGTTTTTTCCCATAACAGCTCCTCCTAAAATATGAGCTGTAGTGGGTGTTCCAAATAATGTATCTGTTATATTTGCGTAAGGTATTCCTCCTACAATTTTTGCGAATTTTTTACCTAACTGTAATGCTTCTGGAATAAAAGCACTTGGCTTTTCTTCACCAACAGCTTCTGTCTTCATTTTGGTTAGCTTTCCTTGCTTTATACGTAACGTACTATCTAAATTTTGCATAAATAATAAGACAGTCGTTCGTTTTGAATAATTCTTTACAAAAATGGTTTTCAAAAGTTTTATTGGCTTGCTAAAAAACAAACCTATAACGCCTAGTAGTCTAAACACTAAAAACCTATTTTTAACAATAGGTATGGTTAGCATTCTAAAAAATCCGGAACCTTCTCCATACCTAACAGGTTCTAAATGGCTATTTGTATCGGTATGTAAAATAGAACCTATAGCCAATCCTTTAGAAAAATCTTCACTCTTTTTATGTGTTGAAGTAACCAAAATAAGAGATTCGTTGTTGGTTCTTACATCGCAACCCACTTTTTCTGATAAGTTTGGTAATGATGATTTTTTTAGTTTTAAAAGTAGCGGTACGGTTCCTACAACACCTCCTGAAAAAATAACCGCTTTTGCGGTTACTTGTCCTCGCTTTTTTTTACCCAAACTAGAAACATAATCAACCGTGTATCCTTCTCTCCCATTTTTTTCATTAATTGGCGTAACATTAATAACTTCTTTTTCTGCTAAAATTTTTGTTCCAAGTTGCTGCGCCAAATACAAATAGTTTTTATCTAATGTATTTTTTGCGTTGTGTCTACAACCTGTCATACAAGCACCACAATGAATACAGCCTGTTCTGTCAGGACCTTTCCCATTAAAATACGGATCTTTTACCTTGCGTCCTTTTTTTCCAAAAAACACACTCACTTTTGATGGTTCAAACGCGGTGGTTTTTCCTATTTCATCGGCCAGCTGTTTAAGTGTTAAATCTGCCGCATACAATTCCGGATTTATTGCTGCTCCTAACATTTTGTAGGCTATTTTGTAGTGAGGCAAAAGCGCTTTTTCCCAAGTATTTAGTGAAGCCCAACTTCCTGAAGTAAAAAATTTAGTTTTGGGAATTGGTAATGTATTTGCATATGTTAAAGAGCCGCCGCCAACGCCCACACCAGAAAGTATGGTTACGTGGTTTAAAAATGTCATTTTAAAAAACCCATGCAATCGAATTTTGGGTGCCCAGAGCCACTTTTTTAAATTCCAATTTGTTTCAGGGAAATCGTTACTGTTAAACCATTTTCCTTTTTCAATAACCAACACTTTATATCCTTTTTCTGATAAACGTAATGCACTAACCGAGCCTCCAAACCCGCTTCCTATTATCACATAATCGTAATCTAATTGAGACATAAAAAAGTTAATTTTACGACCAATATACTTAATTTTTACACAAGTAAAGTTAGTGTTTAACAGTATTTCTTGTTTTCTGTAGAGGATATTAATAATACGCAATTATGTCAGATTGTCACAATTCGTAGTTTGGTATTTTTTTTGACAGAGGTAGGCTGTTAAATTTAAAACTAAAAATAAAAAAATATGGCAACTGGAAACATTAAAGTAACGGCTGAAAATATTTTTCCAATTATAAAAAAGTTTTTGTATTCAGATCACGAAATATTCTTACGTGAACTTATTTCTAATGCAACTGATGCAACTTTAAAATTAAAACACCTATCTACTTTAGGAGAAATAAAGGGTGATATTGGAAATCCAATGATTGAAATAAAAGTAGACAAGGAAAAAAAAGAAATACGAATTATAGACCAAGGGATTGGTATGACCGGAGAGGAAGTTGAAAAATACATTAATCAAGTTGCTTTTTCCGGAGCTGAAGAATTTGTAGAAAAATATAAAGACAAAGTTGAAGACTCTGGAATTATAGGGCATTTTGGTCTTGGTTTTTACTCTTCTTTTATGGTCGCTGAAAAAGTTGAAATATATACAAAATCGTATAAAGAAGATGCTAAAGCTGTTAGATGGGAATGTGATGGAAGTCCTGAATATACCTTAGAAGAAATAGATAAAAAAGAAAGAGGAACCGAAATTGTTTTACATATTGATGACGACTCAACAGAATTTTTAGAGGAAAGCAAAATAACCGAATTACTTAAAAAGTACAACAAGTTTATGCCTATTCCAATTAAGTTTGGAACTAGAGAAGAAGTTTTACCTAAAGAAGACGGTGCCGATGAAAAAGAAGAACCTAAAAAAATTACTGTTGATAACATTATAAATAATCCAAATCCGGCGTGGACTAAAAACCCAAGCGATTTAAAAGATGAAGATTACAAGGCTTTTTACAGAGAATTGTACCCTATGCAATTTGATGAGCCTTTATTTCACATTCATTTAAACGTAGATTATCCGTTTAACTTAACCGGAATTTTATATTTTCCTAAAATCAGTAAAAATATTGATCCGCAAAAGGATAGAATACAATTGTATCAAAATCAAGTATTTGTAACAGATAATGTAGAAGGTATTGTACCTGACTTTTTGCAAATGCTTCGTGGAGTGATAGATTCTCCAGACATACCTTTAAATGTATCTCGTTCTTACTTACAAGCTGATGGTGCAGTTAAAAAAATATCGAGTTACATTACTCGTAAGGTAGCCGATAAGCTAATTAGTCTGTTTAAAAACGACCGAAAAGCTTTCGAAGAAAAATGGGATGATATTAAAATTATTATTGAATACGGAATGCTTTCCGAAGATAAATTTTTTGAAAAATCGGATAAATTCGCATTGTACCCAACAGTTGATAAAGAGTACTTAACTTTTTCTGAATTAGAAAAAAAAATTAAGCCTGCCCAAACCGACAAAGACGGAAACTTAGTTATACTATACGCATCTGACGTAAAATCACAACACAGTTATATTGAAGCGGCAAAAGAAAAAGGGTACGAAGTATTGCTGTTAGATTCTCCTATAGTTTCTCATCTACTGCAAAAATTAGAAACAACCAAAGAAAAAATACAATTTGCTAGAGTAGATGCAGATCATATCGATAACTTAATTAAAAAAGATGAAGAAAAAATTAGTAAGTTATCTGAGGAAGAAAAAGAAAAACTAAAACCAATTATAGAAGAAGTTATTCCGGCTGAAACATATACGGTACAACTTGAGGCTATGGATTCTAATGCAAATCCGTTTATTATTACACAGCCTGAGTTTATGAGACGTATGAAAGAAATGCAAGCTACCGGTGGCGGTGGTTTTATGGGAATGAACAATTTTCCTGAAATGTATAATTTAGTAGTAAACACCAATAACGATTTGGTGGTTGAAATACTAAATACCAAAACAAAGAAAAAACAAAACCGTTTAATAAAACAAGCTTTTGATTTAGCAAAATTATCTCAAAACCTACTACATGGTGAAGACTTAACCAATTTTATTAAACGAAGTTTTGAAATGATTAAATAAGTTTAACAAACTATTTGTAAAAGCCTTAACTTTAGTTGAGGCTTTTTTTATTACTTTTATCGAAAATTTTACACCAAATTTAATTGGTATATTTTTTGTAGCTAGCTTATCAAAATCAAAAAAATGAATCGTTTAATAAATACATTCTTTTTATTTCTTATAATAACCACTTACTCTTTAAAGGTAAGCGCTCAAAGTGATACTACAAAAGTTGCCAGTGCTACAAAAAAAATAAATTCCGAAATAAATACGGGCAACAGTAGCAATTTACTAAAAGCTGCTTCTGCTAATAAAAGAATTAAACCTGCTACTCCATTTGATTTAAAAATTGAAAAAAATATTGACAGCAAAAAAATAAACGAAACCATACAACAAAATACTGCTGAGAATCACCAAAACTTTTTATTAGAAAACCTTCCTGAAGACAATGATATTATTGGTAAAAAATATTGGAAAGGTAAAGACGTTACTCATAAAAGACTTGAAAGTCATTTAAGTTTAGGCACTATTAACAGCTCTTCAAAAACTGTAAAAATTGAGTGTAGAGACCACAGTTATGTAGATGGAGATCGAATTAGAATTTATTTAAACGAAAAAGTTGTTAGCACTAATATTGGATTAAAAGGAAGTTATTATGTAATTTATATCAATCTTGAAAAAGGATATAATCGAATTGATTTTCAAGCCTTAAACCAAGGTTTTTCCGGGCCAAATACTGCTGAAGTAAATGTGTACGATGACAAAGGAAATTTAATATCGGCTAAAGAATGGAATATTGGTACAGGTCAAATTGCCACCTTAGGAATTATTAAATATTAATTTCGTATGGTTTTAGCCGCATCTGGAATAATACTAAAAAACAAAACCATTTTACTATTAAAACGTTCTAATTATACAGAAAATTATCCTGGTTTTTGGGGATGTCCGGGAGGAAGAGCCGAACAAGGAGAAACTGCTGAACAAAACGTCATTAGAGAGGTGAAAGAAGAGTGTAATTTAGATTTTACACCTACAAAAATATTTAAAACAGGTACTTGGAAAAACAGAAAATATTATCGTTTTTTAGGTAATTGGAAAGGCGAAATTAAGATTCAAGAAAAAGAAGTTGCCGACTTTGGCTGGTTTTCGTACTCTGAAGCCTTAAAATTAGATTTATCTTTTGATTATAAAGAAGTTATTGAGTTGCTTCATAAAAAAAATCTCTTATAGCACCATCAAAATTTTACACACTCATATTGTTCCTTCCGGAGTAAAAAACATACGACTGCAAAACTATGCTCCTACCGTATTTTACGAGTACATTCCTTCTAACAGCGGTATTAAAAAAGCAATTAAAAAAGGATTATTTACCGTTAATGGAGAAATTGCTACAACTGCTACTTGGATTCAAAGTAAGC
The DNA here is from genome assembly GCA_027082925.1 of Flavobacteriaceae bacterium. Taxonomy (GTDB): domain Bacteria; phylum Bacteroidota; class Bacteroidia; order Flavobacteriales; family Flavobacteriaceae; genus Lutibacter. The sequence continues at coordinate 8,499 of JALWTD010000019.1, read as the reverse complement.
AAGTTATAAATCTTATTGAAGGTATTCCAAAACCTCAAAAGGTTTTTCAAATGCCACTAACCATTGTTTATGAAGATGATTTTTTGGCAGTTATTCAAAAACCGGCAGGTATTACTGTGAGCGGAAATGCCTTTAAAACCATTAGCAATGCTCTTGCGTATAATCTAACAAAAAGCACACAGCCTGATACTTTATTTACACCAACAGCTGTACATAGGTTAGATAATCAAACTTCGGGACTTCTTTTAATTGCAAAAACAAAGAGTGCTCAAGTTGCACTTGGTAACCAATTTAAAAACAACACCATACAAAAAACTTATCATGCGATTGCTATTGGAAAAGTAATAAAAACCCTTTCAATTAAAACTCCCATTGCACATAAAAGTGCCGTAACGCATATTGAAACAATCGCTTCTGAAAAATCGTTAAAATACCAAGAGATAAGTCTTTTAAAAATATATCCTAAAACCGGCAGAACACATCAAATAAGAATTCATTTGTCAAGCATAGGACACCCAATTGTAGGAGATAAATTATATACAAAAAATACTGTAAAACTTTATAAGGAAAAAGGATTGTTTTTATGTGCAACAAACCTTGTATTTACTCACCCAAAGACTTTAAAAGAAATTTCACTTACGATAAAACTTCCTCATAAATTTACCGCTTTCATAAATCGAGAAAAAAAACGTTGGATTACTTACAACAGCTAATTAACTAAAAATATCATTTAATATTTTTGCAAGTCTAACGCCTCCTTTTTGTAATTGCGAACGAACCAGTGCAAAATTATCATACATATAGCGATAACTTAATTTTTCACCCGGTTTAACCGATGCATATGCTTTAATAGCATAGGTCTGAGTTTCGTTTGCCCAATCTACAATAGAACCTTGTTGTAAGTATTTTACAGCATGTTTAGAAAGTTTTGTTGTATTTTCAGAAAGCTCGGTATACGTCATTTGATATTGATTAATCATATCCGAGTCCCAAAGTCTATGCAAATTTGTTCCTCTACCAAACCACTGTAATTGTATGGTGTTACCACCTTTATCTTCGGCTCTTCCTACATGCATTGGCTGATGAAGATCTCCTATAAGGTGAACCAGTAGTTTTAAATAAAAGACTTTATCTTCTTTACTTGCATGACCGTCTAAAAGAACTTCCTCACACTTTAAAATACCCGTTATTAAATCTCCTTTAGGATTCTTTTTTGAATCTTCATACTTCACTCCAAAAGGCATATTCACATAATGCCAAGTACCAAATTTACGATATCTTTTGTCCGATTTTATCTCATCTGCAAAAGTAGAAACTAAAGCTAAACGTTCTCCATTTAACAATTTTTCTATTTTTTTTCTAACGCTAGGCTTTAAATAGCGTTCTGCTATTTTACCTACTGTTCTATGTCCTGTTTGCCCCCAATCATCACCAATAGAAGCACTTGCATTGTATGTAAATACTAAAAATAGTATCGAAAAAAAGAAATATTTAAATTGTTTCATCACATTAAATTTTACGGCTAAGATAGTTAAATGTTTACAAACTATAATTAGGTTATTAAAAAATAAATACATATCTTTATGATATTAAATTAATATCATTTTAAATATATAAAATATGTCTGAAGAAAAAATTATTAAAGTATCGAATGGCTATTTCATGCTATTCTTGTTTTTCATCTTTTTAGTAGGTGGAATTTTTGGAGCGAGTAATTATTCAAATTTATTTGTCTTATTCATTGTCTTATCATTTATTATTTTACCTGGATTCTTTTTAGTAAACCCAAATACTTCAAAAGTTATTTTACTTTTTGGAAAATATATTGGAACCGTTAAAGAGAATGGTTTTTATTGGGCAAATCCTTTATACAGAAAAAGAGGTATTTCATTAAGAGCCAGCAACTTTGACAGTGAGCGCGTAAAAGTAAATGATAAACTTGGAAACCCTATTATGATTAGTACCATATTAGTTTGGAAGGTAAGCGATACTTATAAAGCAGCATTTGATGTAGATAATTATGAAAATTTTGTTAGAGTTCAATCTGATGCTGCAGTAAGAAAACTTGCAAGTTTATATCCGTACGACAACTTTGAAGACGATGGGAAAGAAGAAGAAATTACATTAAGAGCAAGTGTTAACGAGGTAAGTGAAGCTTTGGAAGAAGAACTTTCTGAACGTTTAAAAATGGCTGGAATTGAAGTTTTAGAAGCTCGTATTGGCTACTTAGCATATGCTCAAGAAATTGCAAATGCAATGCTAAAACGCCAACAAGCAACAGCAATTATTGCTGCCAGACACAAAATAGTAGAAGGTGCAGTAAGTATGGTTGAAATGGCTCTTGAAGAACTAAACAAAAAAGAAATTGTTGAATTGGATGAAGAACGTAAAGCTGCTATGGTTAGTAACCTTATGGTTATTCTTTGTTCTGATAAAGATGCAACTCCTGTTGTAAATGCCGGAACTCTAAATCATTAAAAATGTTACAAGTATTAATTACCATAAGTATCTATATTTTAACCTTATTAACACTCATTATAACACTTTAAAAAATGAAAGAATATAAAATTATAAAACCCGATAGCATATGGAATTACAAAGACAAAACTTTTGAAGACTTGTTTAATAAGTATGCATCTCAAGGTTGGCACGTTATTAATGTATCTTTTGATCAATCCGGAGGAATTCGAAAAGCAATTTTAGAACGAGATAAAAATAGATAAGAAGGCATTATGATAAAAAGTACGTTTGCTGTAATAGCACTATTAGTAATTAATTTTGTTACGGCTCAAGAGATGAAATATACATCTCTTGAGTTAAACATACCTACAAGCTCGGCAACTATTAAAGGCACACTGTTAACTCCTGTTTCGTCAAATAAAAACATACTCGTTATCTTAATTCCGGGTTCTGGACCTACCGATAGAGATGGCAACAACACGGCTATGAAGAATAACTCTCTAAAGTTTTTAGCCGAAGCGTTGACCGAAAAAAATATTGCTACTTACAGATACGACAAAAGTGTATTGTCTATTGATAAAACACAAATTGATTCTCTTAAATTTGATACGTTTGTAAATGAAGCTAAAAGCGTTGTCAACTATTTTAAAGAGAAAAATAAATACGCTAAAATAATTATTGCAGGACACAGTCAAGGAAGTTTGGTGGGTATTATTGCTTCTGAAAAAAATGTTGATGGTTTTATATCTTTAGCCGGTGCCGGCAGAACAATTGATCAAGTTATAATAACGCAAATAGAAAAACAGGCTCCTTATTTAAAAGAAGAAACTATTCGCATTTTAGCCGATTTAAAAAAGGGGTATACTGTAGACAATGTAAATCCAATGTTGCTTTCTTTATTTAATAAACAAGTGCAACCTTTTATTATTTCATGGGTAAAATACAGTCCTACAAAAGAGATTTCTAAGTTAAAAATTCCTGTGCTAATTATAAACGGAACTAAGGATTTACAAGTTCCTGTAAATGATGCTAAGTTATTGCACCAAGCTGCTGTCAATTCTAAAATTGAAATTATAGAAAATATGAATCACTTATTTAAAGAGATAAAAGGTGATGCTAGTGAAAATATACTATCGTACAACAACCCAACCATTCCGGTTTCAGTTGTATTGATAAATCGTATTTTAACTTTTGTAAATAAAATTTAACGATATGGCTAAAAAGAAAGCCTTTGCGCTACGAATAAATGAAGATATACTCAAAGCTGTTGAGAAATGGGCTGCTGACGAATTTAGATCTACAAACGGACAGCTAGAATGGATGCTAAATAAATGTTTAAAAGATGCCAAACGGTTACCTAATAAAAACAATACTTAAACAAAAAAGCTCCAAATTAAATTTGGAGCTTTTTTATATTCCTATTTCTTTGGATGCACTAAGGTCATTTCTTCTATTAAATTTTTAGCACCGGCATACTTATCAATAATAAACAACACGTATCTAATATCAACCATTATATTTCTACATATGGCAGGATCGTAATTCATATCACTCATTGTTCCTTCCCAAACTCTATCAAAATTTAATCCTATTAAATTTCCTTCAGCATCTATTGCAGGACTTCCTGAATTTCCACCTGTTGTATGATTTGTTCCTATAAAGCAAACCGGCATTTTGCCATTTTCTCCATAAGGACCAAAATCTTTAGACTCATATAGTTTTTGTAACTTCTGAGGAACATCAAACTCATAATCGTTAGGTATGTATTTTTCCATCACTCCTTTCAAATAAGTTGTGGTATTGTAATAAACCGCATCTTTAGGCTCGTATCCTCTAACTTGCCCATACGTAACTCGTAATGTTCCGTTAGCATCTGGATAAAAACGCTTGTTAGGAAATACTTCCATTAAAGCTTTCATATACTTTTTTTGGATTGCAGCTATTTTTAAATTTAAAGCTTGGTATTCAGGATTCATTTTTTCAAAAAACATGCGATGCAATTCTTTACCAAAAACATAGGCTTTATCTTCGTTTAATTTATGCATAACTTCTTCTGCTGTGCCTGACATTAACTCACTAATATTTTTAAATGAGGTAAACTGCGTAGTCTCATATATACTTTTTGTAAGTGTTTTCACATCAACACCTTCCATATTAGATGGTACATATTCTTTTGGAGCTTTATCTGCATAAAGTTTTACCAGTTTTTCAAACACCGGTTTATCAACTATTTTACTGTAATTTTTATAAAAGCTTTTATATCTATTTAGTACAGATTCTCTTGCTTTTTCAAATGCTTGAACGCCTCCTCTTTTATATGCCTGCTCTACCTGATATGCTCTAAATGTTGCGTTTAACAATTCTACATTTCTATAAGCAACCTCAATCCAATAATCTCTGGCTAACGAAACACGTTCAATTTCTTTATACAACTTTTCGAAATCGGATAATAGTGTTTTATAACCAACTAGCTCTTTTGCTGATATCTTTTTTGAAAATTCTTTTTCTAGATTTTGTTTTTTCTCAATGGCTTTTGATTTTTCAATTCCTTGATCTTCTCCTATCCATTTTTTCCAATAATTTGCGATAGAAGCATATTTTGAAGCATATTTAATCTTAATTTCAGCATCGCTTCGCATATACTTATCTACAATAGCTAATGCTTTTTCTCTAATTTCAATTTTAGCCGGATTTAACACATGAACTATTTGATCTACCGCTACAGATGGTAAATACTCATTTGTGCGTCCCGGAAATCCAAAAACCAAAGTAAAATCACCTTCTTCAACGCCATCTAACGATATTGGTAAATAGTGTTTTGGAGTGTATGGAACATTTTCTTTAGAATATGATGCCGGACGATTATTTGCGTCGGCATAAATTCTAAACATCGAAAAATCTCCCGTATGTCTAGGCCACATCCAGTTATCTGTATCTGCTCCAAATTTCCCAATGGAAGATGGTGGTGCTCCAACTAAACGAATATCTTTAAACGTTTCTGTGACAAACAACAGGTATTGATTTCCTTTATAAAAAGATTTTACAGAAGCATCTTGCCAGTCTTCTTTTTGAGCATTTTTAGTAATTTTTGAAATATTTTTAGCTATCTGTTTCATTTTTAAAGCCTCATCCATGCCTTCAGTAACACCTTCAAAAACTTTAGTTGTAACATCGTCAATTCTTTTAATAAACGTTACTGTCATTCCCGAATTTGGAAGCTCAGCATCTATTGTTTTTGCCCAAAAACCATCTTTTAAGTAATCGTTATCTACTGTTGAGTGCGACTGGATTGCTCCGTAACCACAATGATGATTTGTCAACAACAATCCTTTTGGTGAAATAATTTCAGAAGTACATCCTCCATTAAAATGAACTATTGCATCTTTTAAACTAGAATTATTAACATCGTAAATATCTTTTGCTGTCATTTTCATTCCAAGTTGTTGCATCTCTCGCTCATTCATCCCTTCCAATAACGAAGGTATCCACATTCCTCCTTGAATATTACTCGTGTTTTGTACTACTGGTACCGATTGTTCTTTTGCCTGGTAAGTAGTTTCTTTAGTTGTTTTACATGAAACTAAAAATAAAGCTACTACTACATAAATTTTTATATATCGCATTTTTAAAATTTTTGGTAAACAAATATACGTAACCATTCACATTTTTTTTAGTTTAAAATTCATAAAAAATGGTAAATTAGCCGAAACTCAAAATGATATGGATACAACATCGCCTATTATTACCCAAGACACTATTGCTTTCGGAATTTTAATGCTTACGCTTGGGTTTGTATTTTACACCTCATCAAGTAACACTAAATTTTGGACTAAATTTTATAAAATTGTACCTGCCCTTTTAATGGCATACATGCTACCTGCTGTTTTTACATCTATAGGAGTTATTGCTCCTGACTGGGAAACAATAGGAGAATCAGGAGAAATTATAAAACACAAATCTAATTTATACTATGTAGCTAGTCGGTTTTTATTGCCTGCCTCATTGGTTTTAATGACGTTAAGTATCGATTTAAAAGCCGTTTTTAATTTAGGTCCTAAAGCACTTATTATGTTTATAACCGGTACCGTAGGAATTATTATTGGCGGCCCTATCGCAATTATGCTTATTTCTATTTTTTCTCCGGAAACTGTTGGAGGTGCCGATACCGATGCTGTTTGGAGAGGACTTTCTACTTTGGCGGGAAGCTGGATTGGTGGAGGTGCTAACCAAGCTGCAATGTTAGAAATTTACGAGTACAATCCTAAAAAATATGGAGGTATGGTATTGGTTGATATTGTAGTGGCTAATTTATGGATGGCTATTTTACTTATTGGTATTGGAAAATCTAAAAAAATAGATAAATGGCTTAAAGCAGATACTTCTGCTATTGAAGTATTAAAAGAAAAAGTATCTTCATACGCTGCTAAAGTAACTCGTAACCCTTCATTATCCGATTTAATTGTTATTCTGTCAATTGCTTTTACCATCGTTGGATTTTCTCACTTTGGAGCAAATGTTATCTCATCTTTTCTGAAAGAAAATTTTGAAGCGGTAAGCGATAAAACATCTGCATTATCCTCTTTTGGCTCTCAATTTTTTTGGATGATAACAATTGCAACTACACTAGGTATATTGCTTTCGTTTACAAAATTTAAGAAATATGAAGGTGCAGGTGCCAGTAAAATAGGAAGTGTTTTTATTTACATTTTAGTGGCAACCATAGGTATGAAAATGGATTTAGGTAAAATATTAGAAAATCCCGGACTTATTGTGATTGGCCTTGTTTGGATGACGATACACGCATTGTTACTAATTATAGTTGCAAAATTAATAAAGGCACCTTTCTTCTTTTTAGCTGTTGGAAGTCAAGCAAATGTTGGAGGTGCCGCATCAGCTCCTGTTGTAGCTGCAGCGTTTCATCCGTCTTTAGCAACCGTTGGTGTACTATTAGCTGTTTTTGGATACGTAGTAGGTACTTACGGAGCTATTCTAACTGCAGAATTAATGAGAATTGTTTCTCCATAAAATATTAAATTAAAAATAAAATTAGCATATTTGCTGCCCAAATAGTAATTAAGAATGAAAAAAATAATTAGTTGTATTGTTATTGTAAGTTTCCTTTTTTCATGCAATTCTGGTAAAAAAGGAAATATGACGGTAAAAGGAACTGTTGACGGCTTAAAAAAAGGAACTTTATACTTACAAAAATATAAAGACACCCTACTTGTTAGCGTAGATTCAATTAAATTAAATGGTACCGGCGAATTTATACTTACCGATAATTTAGAATCTCCTGAAGTTTATTTTATTGTATTAGACAAAAAGGAAACTGAAAAAATTCCTTTCTTTGGAGAAAAAGGAGAAATTTTAATTTCTACTAAACTCGCTAAGTTTGCCACATCTGCTAAAATTACAGGCTCTAAAAATCAAGAGTTACTTGACAAATACAATGAAATGCTAAAAAAGTTTAATAACAAGCAACTCGATTTAGTTAAGGAAAAATTTGATGCTTATAAAAACAATGATACAGCTCTTATTTCAAAAGTGAAAAAGGAAGAAAACAGCCTTATTAGAAGAAAGTATTATTACACTACAAATTATGCAGTTAATAATGCTGATTATGAAGTTGCTCCGTATCTAGCTCTCACCGGATTGTATTACGCAAATATTAAATTATTAGATACTATCAACAATTCATTATCTAAAAAAGTAAAAAAATCTAAATATGGTCTTGAACTAGCTAAGTTTATTGAAGATATTAAGAGTAAAGAAAAATAACTTAGAAGTACCAATCAAAAGCCTTAGTCTTAGTTTTAGTTTTAGTTAAGCGCTAGACTCGACAAAAACCGACTGCAAGATAACCGACCGCACGATAACGGACAGCACGACTGCACGATAGAGAACAGCAAAACAAAAAAAAGCCACTCATTTACAGAGTGACTTCTTTAGTTATATCTTTTATTGGGCTGACTACTAGTCGTCAGAAAGTGTATAAGTAATAGATAATGTTTGTGATTGATCGAAATCTATTTGAGCATA
>JALWTD010000018.1 GCA_027082925.1 Flavobacteriaceae bacterium | reverse complement strand
ATCATTCTTATCTCGTTTGCGGTTGCAAATGTAATACCTTTTAACTTTCTCACAAACCTTTTATTCCCTTTTTTTTACCCTTTTTGTAATCTCCCTTTTACATATCTGAATTACTGGAAGTTAATAGAAAGAAAACTTTAAAAAAGACGACAAAAATACTTCTCTTTAGCCTTTAAAAAAGGTCATTTTTTTTAAACATGTTATATGGTGTTTCTTTTTAGTTTCTCTTCTATTTAATTGTATTTTTTTTGATTCTAAAAACTTATTGCGCAAATCAGAGTTTTCTAATATCTTTGCGGTCATTAATTATATCATATGATTCATATAACATTGCCTGACGGCTCAATAAAAGAATTTAAGGCTGGGAGCACTCCAATGGATGTTGCTAAAAGTATTAGTGAGGGATTTGCTAGAAATGTGATTTCTGCAAAATTTAACGATCTTACGGTAGAAACCTCTACTCCTTTAACCAGTGACGGAAACATTATTCTGTATACATTTAACGATACCGAGGGAAAAAAAGCTTTTTGGCATTCTTCTGCTCACGTATTAGCGCAAGCTATTACCTATTTTTACCCGAAAGTTAAATTAACTATTGGCCCTGCTATTGAAAATGGATTTTATTACGATGTTGACTTAGGAGATGATGTAATTTCTGAAAAAGATTTTAAAGCTATTGAACAAAAAATGATTGAATTAGCTCGCGGTAAACATGAGTTTAAAATGAGAGCTGTTTCTAAAAACGATGCTTTAAATTTTTATAAAAATCAAGAGAATGAGTACAAAGTAGAATTGATTGAAAATTTAAATGATGGTGAAATTACTTTTTGTGACCATTCAGATTTTACAGATTTATGTAGAGGAGGACACATTCCAAACACAGGGCTTATAAAAGCTGTTAAAATTATGAGTGCTGCGGGAGCTTATTGGAGAGGAGATGAAAAAAACAAACAACTTACTCGTATTTACGGAATTTCGTTTCCAAAGCAAAAAATGCTTACCGAGTATTTAGCACTTTTAGAAGAAGCTAAAAAAAGAGATCATAGAAAGTTAGGTAAACAGTTAGAATTATTTACTTTTTCTCAAAAAGTTGGGCAAGGTTTACCTCTTTGGTTGCCTAAAGGTGCGGCTTTACGTGAAAGACTCGAAAACTTTTTGAAAAAAGCACAAAAAAAAGCAGGATATGAGATGGTTATAACACCTCATATCGGTCAAAAAGAACTTTATGTTACTTCTGGCCACTATGCAAAATACGGAGAAGATAGTTTTCAACCTATCAAAACACCAAAAATGGATGAGGAGTTTTTATTAAAACCTATGAATTGTCCTCACCACTGCGAAATTTACAATAGCAAACCTTATTCATACAAAGAACTTCCAAAACGTTTTGCAGAGTTTGGAACTGTTTACAGATATGAACAAAGTGGAGAGCTACATGGTTTAACTCGTGTTAGAGGTTTTACCCAAGACGATGCCCATATATTTTGTACACCTGACCAATTAGATAAAGAATTTAAAGCAGTAATTGATTTGGTATTGTACGTATTCAAATCGTTAAGCTTTGAAAATTTTACTGCACAAGTATCATTAAGAGATAAAGAGAACAAAGATAAGTACATTGGAAGCGATGAAAATTGGGAAAAAGCTGAAAATGCAATTGTTAATGCTGCTAAAGAAAAAGGATTAGACTATGTTGTTGAATATGGTGAAGCTGCTTTTTACGGTCCTAAATTAGACTTTATGGTTAAAGATGCTTTGGGTAGAAGCTGGCAATTAGGAACTATTCAGGTAGATTATAACCTTCCTGAAAGATTTAACTTATCTTACAAAGGAGCTGACAATCAATTACATAAACCTGTGATGATTCATAGAGCTCCATTTGGGTCTATGGAACGATTTATTGCGGTGCTTTTAGAACATACAGCAGGAAAATTCCCACTTTGGTTAATTCCAGAACAGGTTATCTTATTACCAATCAGTGATAAATATCAAAAATATGCGGAAAATGTTTTACATTTGTTAGAAAATTCCGAAATTCGCGCCCTTATAGATAACAGAAATGAAAAAACGGGAAGAAAAATCAGAGATGCTGAGTTAAATAAAATTCCGTTTATGATTATAGTTGGTGAACAAGAAGAAGAAACAAAAACGGTTTCTGTAAGAAAACAAGGAGAAGGTGATATTGGTAAATTTACAATAGATGAATTTATTACGTTTATAAAAAACGAAGTTAACAGTACATTAAAACAATTTTAGTTTAATTTAAATTTTTAAGTCATAGCAATTAAAAGAAGATCAAAAGGGAGAAGACCCTGGAGAATTATTAAAGAAGATCAACACAGAATTAACGAAAAAATTACTGATGTTGACGAAGTGCGCTTGGTTGGAGACAACGTAGAAGTGGATGTGTATCCTATTAGAAAAGCTAGAGAACTAGCAAGAGAATTGGAACTTGATTTGGTTGAAATTTCACCAAAAGCAGTACCGCCTGTTTGTAAAATTATTGATTACAAAAAGTTTCTTTACGAACAAAAAAAGCGTGAAAAGGCTCAAAAAGCAAAGGCTAGTAAAGTTGTTGTAAAAGAAATTAGATTTGGTCCTAATACGGATGAACATGACTTTGAATTTAAAAAGAAACATGCAATAAAGTTTTTGCAAGACGGAGCTAAATTAAAAGCTTTTGTGTTTTTTAAAGGGCGATCAATTATTTACAAAGATCAAGGACACATTTTACTTTTAAGACTTGCTCAAGAACTTGAAGAGTACGGAAAAGTAGAGCAAATGCCTAAATTGGAAGGTAAACGTATGATTATGTACATTGCTCCTAAGAAAAAATAGATTAAAAAAATATAAGCAAGATAAAAATAGAAGAGAGATGCCTAAAATGAAAACAAAATCTAGTGCCAAAAAGCGTTTTAAGCTAACAGGTTCTGGAAAAATTAAAAGAAAACACGCTTTTAAAAGTCATATTTTGACTAAAAAGAGTAAAAAACGTAAATTAAAGTTAACTCATGACGGTTTAGTTCATAAATCAGATAGGGCTAACATTTTACAACAATTAACTTTAAAATAATAAAGTTAAAAGGGAATTTAATTATTAACCATGGAGTAGTGCTTAAATAAAAGTGCATGTATGCCGCCTACTACAAAAAAACAAATGAATTATGCCAAGATCAGTAAATTCAGTCGCTTCAAGAGCTAGAAGAAAAAAGATATTGAAGCAAGCTAAAGGTTACTTTGGACGTAGAAAAAACGTTTATACAGTAGCTAAAAATGCGGTCGAAAAAGGAATGTTATATTCTTACAGAGACCGAAAAAACAAAAAGAGAACTTTCCGTGCATTATGGATTCAGCGTATTAATGCTGGAGCTCGTCAGTATGGAATGTCTTATTCACAGTTCATGGGTAAAGTAAAAGCTAATAATATTGAATTGAACCGTAAGGTTCTTGCCGATTTAGCTATGAATCACCCAGAAGCTTTTAAGGCAATTGTAGATAAAGTTAAATAGATTTTTAATTTCTTGCTTATATATAAAAAACCCAAACAAATTGTTTGGGTTTTTTTATGTAAATATATTTGTTCCTTTATCTAAAGTACTTCTCCTAATTCCTTTAACTTCTCTGTATTTTCAGCAAGTTTTAACTCTTCTATTATTTTATGAATATCTCCATTAATAATATTTTGCAAATCGTATAAGGTTAAGCCTATTCTATGTTCAGTTACACGGCCCTGAGGGTAATTATAGGTTCTAATTTTAGCAGATCTATCTCCTGAACTTACCATACTTTTACGCTTAGCAGCATCAGAGGCTTGCTTTTTTGCTAACTCCATTTCATACAATCTAGATCGTAATACCTGAAGCGCTTTATCTTTATTTTTATGTTGCGATTTTTGATCTTGACACTGAGCAACTAAACCGGTTGGAATGTGTGTTAAACGCACCGCTGAGTACGTTGTATTTACCGATTGACCTCCAGGTCCCGATGAACAAAAATAATCAATACGAACATCTTTCATGTCTATTTGAACATCAAATTCTTCGGCTTCAGGTAATACCATTACCGTAGCTGCAGATGTATGCACTCGTCCTTGTGTTTCTGTCTGTGGTACTCTTTGTACGCGGTGTACTCCTGCTTCAAATTTTAAATTACCATATACATCTTCACCTTCAACACTAAATATAATTTCTTTAAAACCTCCTGAAGTTCCCTCACTAACATCAACAATACTTGTTTTCCAACCTTTATCAGAACAATATTTTGTATACATTCTATACAAATCTCCTGCAAAAATTGATGCTTCATCACCACCTGTTCCTGCTCGTATTTCCACCATTACATTTTTGGCATCTTCCGGGTCTTTAGGAATTAACATAAACTTGATTTTATCTTCAAGTTGAGGCAAGCGCTCATTTGCTGCTTCTAATTCCATTTTTGCCATCTCTACCATCTCTTCATCAGATCCATCAGCAATAATCTCCTTAGCTTCGTTTATATTGTTTAAAAGCGATTCATATTCTTCAGCAACCTTCATTACGGCACCTAAATCTTTGTATTCTTTATTTAGCTTTACATACCGTTTTTGGTCTGAAATAATATCGGGTTGGATTATTAAATCCGACACTTCATCAAATCGCTGTTTTACTATTCTTAATTTGTCTAACATTTATTTTTTTGTTGGATTGCAAATTTACAATAAATTCTTGAGAATTTTATTTGTGCTTTTTCTAAAGGGACTTGTTTTTTTACTTATTTACTGGTAGGTAAATACCCCAAATTCACTTTTTATTGTCAGTTTTTTTGTTTTGCTATTTTGTACGCGACCTATAATTTTTGCTTCAACATTAAAACTTTCTGAAATTTTAATAAGGTCTTCTGCTACTTCAGGAGCAATGTACAACTCCATTCTATGTCCACAATTAAATACTTGATACATCTCTTTCCAAGAAGTTTTTGACTGTTCTTGAATTAATTTAAACAATGGCGGTATTTTAAACATATTATCTTTTACAATATGTAAATTTTCTACAAAATGTAAAATTTTTGTTTGTGCCCCTCCACTGCAATGTATCATTCCGTGAATTTGTTTGGAAGTATATTTTTCGAGTATTTTTTTTATTATAGGAGCATATGTTCGAGTTGGTGAAAGCACTAATTTTCCCGCATCTAACGGTGTATTTTCAACACTATCCGTTAATTTTAAGTTTCCTGAATAAACCAAGTCTTTAGGAACGCTACTATCGAAACTTTCAGGATATTTTTCGGCTAAATACGCTGAGAACACATCATGTCTAGCAGATGTTAAGCCATTGCTTCCCATACCTCCATTATAGTTTTTTTCGTAAGAAGCCTTTCCAAAAGAAGCTAAACCAACAATAACATCGCCTTCTTTAATATTTGCATTGTCAATTACATCCTCTCTTTTAACTCTCGCTGTTACTGTAGAATCTACAATAATTGTTTTAACCAAATCACCCACATCAGCTGTTTCACCTCCTGTTGAGTGAATTTTAACTCCATGCTTGTTTAAATCTTGTAATAATTCTTCGGTACCATTTATAATTGCAGCAATTACCTCACCCGGAATTAGATTTTTATTTCTACCTATTGTAGAAGAAAGCATAATATTATCTGTTGCACCAACGCACAACAAATCGTCTATGTTCATTATTAAAGCATCTTGAGCAATCCCTTTCCAAACAGATAAATCTCCGGTCTCTTTCCAATAAACATAAGCTAGTGATGATTTTGTTCCCGCTCCGTCAGCATGCATAATAATGCAGTAATTGGGGTCGTTTGACAAGTAATCTGGTACAATTTTACAAAATGCCTTCGGAAACAAACCTTTATCAACATTTTTTATAGCATTGTGTACATCTTCTTTTGAGGCTGAAACTCCTCTTTGAGCATATCGTTTACTTATTTCTGAACTCATGTTGGATAAATATAATAGGTTCGTTTTTGCAAAAATAGCTGTTTTTAAAGTTTATCGAACTTATTATTAAAAAATTATTAACTATTTTTAAAACAAATTCATAGAATGATGAAAGCAAGTATTCTAAATTTTTCTGAAAAAATATTTAAAAAGCTAAAAACTGTATGGGAAAATAACACAACAAATAAAATTGTGAGTAAGTCTCTGGTCTTTATTTTTATTATATCAACTATTATAAGTTATTTAGATAGAAGTAATTTGGTTTCTTTAGGAAGTTGGGATGAATATTTTTCAAATCCTTTTTTTGCCATTGAAATTTCGTTTACTCTTTTATTGATACTTGAATTACTAAGTTTAATTTTTGTGCTCCCAAAATCGGTATCTCAATCTGTAGGAAAACAGCTAGAGCTACTTTCACTTATATTTATTCGTGCTGCCTTTAAAGAATTTAGTCATATTTCAGATTTTTCATGGACTCACATGACTCCTTCTGTGGTAAATATGATTTTTTATGCGTTTGGTGCACTTATCATATTTGTAATTTTAGGTTTTACATATAAGCTACAATTACATACTCCCATTAGTAATTTAGAAGATGATAATAAAGAGTTTATTCAGGCTAAAAAGTTATTAACTCTTTTTATTTTAGGAGCTTTTATAATTATAGGTATTTACGATATTAAAGGACTTGTAAATACGGGTAAATATCTAAATTCATTTCATAGTTTTTATACCATTCTCATTTTTAGTGATATTATTATTGTTCTAATTGCGCTTCGATATACCTTAAATTATTACAAAATATTTAGGTATTCTGCATTTGTAGTAGCTACCATATTTATAAGAATAGCGCTTTCTATTAAGCCTTTTTACGATGTTATTATGGGTATAATTGCAGCTGTATTTGTACTTCTTTTAACTATAGCTTATAATTACTTTTTGAAAGATTTACCCAAAAAACGACTAAAAGACTAAATGGTTAAAACTAAAAAAGCCAAAAGAAATTCTTTTGGCTTTTTTAGTTTATGTGCTTTTATTATTCCCAATCAGGCATTGCTGCATTTGAAAATAATGGTGTAATTATGTTTCCTGAAGCTAAATCGACCCTATAAATCGTTTTTTCAGATATACCATCGTTTGATGTATTTACAAAAATAATATCTGCTTCATTTGGAGAAAATCTAGGATCTAAATCATTTGTACCTGCCGGTTTGTTTACAGAAACGTCTGTTACTAAGGTGGTTAAAAACTCGTAAACAAAAATATGTGTATCTAACTGTCTGTTATCCGGACTTTCGTATCCTGAAATATCGTATGTAAATAACAATAGTTTATTATCTACTGAGATATTTAAACCTCCTGCTGCTCCCGTAACTCCAGATAGTACTGTTGTAAGTATGTTTCCAGACATATCAATAGTAAAAATAGAGACATTATATCCGGTAATATCATTTGTTTTAAGAGCTATCATACTTCCATCGTTACTCCAATCACACTCTGTGATATAGCTTCCGTCAGCTGTTTGATAAATTTGCTGAAGTCCGCTTCCATCTTTATTAATAACGTATAACTTATCGTAATGAGGATAAATTAATCTATCTCCATTAGAAGACCAAGCAAAATCAATTTCATTTAAATCGAAGCCTGTTATTGGTACTGCAGCTGTAACTTGCTGTATATTAGAACCATTTTGATTCATTGTAAACAAATGTGTTTCATTATTTGCAGTTCTTAAGAAAGCTATTAGGTTTGAAGCCTGATTTTTTCTTGGTCGCCAGCTATTTTGATTATTTGTAGTTAACTGAACTGTATTTTCTGGATCTCCGGTAGATTCATTATAATTTATTGAAAAAATTACATTATTTCCTGTACTCACATCTTTTTGAACATAAAAATATCTATTGTCAGGATCAGATTTTGTTGTAAAATTACTTACCGTGCTTAAAACCTCTGCGTTAATATTATCTGTAGCGGCTACTTGCCAAAAATACTTTGTTCCGTAACGTAAGTTTGATACGACATAGGTTGTATCAGTCAAATTTTCTACGCGTACAATATCGTTGTTATAATCATTTTGAATTTCTACTCGGTACGTTATAGGGTCACCTTCCGGATCTGTAGAAGTCCAAATTAATTCAACAGAAAGTTCTTGATCAATAGCACCACTTTCTGGTGTTACTAACTCAGGTGCTGTTGGAGGTCTATTTAAAGCGGTTTCTATTTCCATTTCAAATATCACATTTACCTCTAAATCGGCCGTAACAGTAGCTGCCTCAAACTTAGTTAAAAAACCTTCTTTTTTAGCACTTACTGAATATTCTCCCGCTTCTACATCTTGAATTATAAAATAACCGTCGGCATCAGTAAAAACGGTATTACTTGTTGGACTTAAGGTTACTTTTGCGTTTTCTATAGGGTTAAAATTATTAACCTCTACAACTCTACCTGTAATTGTTCCTAACCCAACTAAATCTACGGTGTCTTCACCACAACTTATGAATAAATTAAGTGATAGTATAATTAATATATTAAGTGTTTTTTTCATTTCTATTTTTTTAATTATTCAAAAATTACTGATTTTACTCTTTTGTATGGTTTTCCAAAATAAAAATTTAATCCTACTCCAACTCTCCAATAGTAATCGTCTCTTTTACCATTTACAAAACCATCTAGTTTATCGCTTAATAATAAGTTTTGTTCTCCAAAAACTTTAATTCCTAAATTGTTCATAGGTAAATATTCTAAACCTAGTCCGTATTGGAACTTAAAAAGAGGGTTTGTAATATTTGTGTTAGAAACAGTTCCTATTCCTCCATATACATACGGAGTGAAATCGTCATAAGGTAGTATGTTGTATTCTAAATTTACATCAAATGCTATAAAGTCATCTTTAAACGCCTGTTCATTTTCTAACTGAAAATATCCAAGTCCCATATTTAAATTTAGCATTGGCTTATTAAAATATATTTTATAAGCAACACTACCTCCTAAATGACCTTTTGAGTTAGAATAATCTCCTGCAATTTCTGACATTCCTGATGATACGCTTACTGCTGATTTTCCTCTTCTATCTTCAAGTTTTCTGTCTAATAGAGCTGTAGATGAGGCTTCTTCTTTTTCCTTGGCGTATCTTTCTTTTAAAGCGTCTACTGTTGCCTGTCCACCTCTTGGCTTCCATAAACCATCAACAATTCCTTCCACAATTAATGTTTCAACAGCTTTATCTATAGCCTCTTTAACCGCTAACTGCGTAGGTTCATTTCTAGTTACACCTGTTTCAACTTCTAATAGTTTTTGCAGAGAAACATATCTGAATAAGCTTGCTGAAATTCCTTGAGATAAGATTGTTTTTGAAATATAAACCGTTTTAAGAATTTGCCCGTTTGAGGTAGATACTGCTCGCAAATAAATTGTAATTCTGTCTTGTCTGTATTGTGTTGAACCTCCTGCTCCAAAGTAACGAGCTCCAGATCCTCCTGTAATAATATTTGAATCGTATGAGATAACTCCACCTTCTAACAGCACTCCTGCAAATAATAATGGTGGTATTGAAGTTGTTTGGTCTTTTTTAGTATCCTTACTGTACTCTTGACGTGTAGATCTAATTATTTGTCTTTCATTTAGCAGATTACTCACATTTTCTCTTTCTATTGGAGTAAACCATTTAGAATCTTCTAACGATTTAAGTAATATAGACGTTGCTCCTTGGGTTACAGCAGTACTCCAACTTGTTCCGTTTTCAACCATCTTATATTGACCGGTTTGATCTCTAAACTTATATACACCTACTACGGTTGGCTTTATTGGTAAAATACCATCCAATATTTTATTTTTTGTAGTATTTTCTCCTAATCGTGCTTTTGTTGGTTGTAAAGGTTGATTAAAATATGCACCACAACTTGTAAACAATAAAGAAACTAATAGTGTTGCACAAATATATTTTTTGCTCATAGCTAATATTAATTATTCGGGATTATAATTTGAGTTTGATCACCTGTTTGTGTGTCTAAAATATTAATAGCTAAACCATTGGTTGCCGGTGTTATTTCTACTACCAAACTACCAAAAACATAAGTACCAACAGTTAAAGAACCATCTCCAAATTCTTGTCTAAATAAATCTTGAGATAACGAATTTAACAATTGTCTATTTAAGGTTTCTGTAAACCTTTCTAATTCTGTGGATTGCTGAAATCCTAAGCTTGTATCTTCTGTAAAACTGTTTTGAGCTTCAGCAGAACTAAGTAACCATTGGTAATTGAAGGTGTCTCCTCCAAATGCCGGATTAATAGGTTTGTAAACTAATTGCTGTGCTTGCATTAAAATAGGGACGCCTAAAAGCACTAGGAATAGGACTGTTTTTACATTTTTCATATCACAATATAATTAAATATATTTAAAATTTTTTGTTTTTGTACAATAATCTTCTTTGAGTTGCATAATTACTCACATACCTCAATGCTTGATTTGCAGCAGATTGAATATACTCATCGCTTGGTCTTGTCATAAACTGAAAAATAATTCTATCATCTACATCAATGGTTATTTTACTACCTCTACCAATACTAGGTTTTTCATCTATATGTACAATAAACGGATACTTAGCTCCCGAAGACATGTACTTTTGGTAAAAATAATCGTAAAAGTCTTTTCCCAGTTTTGTTTTTACATCTTCAACCACTAAACCAACAATTTCAATATCGTTTTCTTCAACAAACTTTTTTTTATTTCCCTTTTCTACAGAAAAGATAATGGTGGAATCTTTTGAAATTAATTTATCATTTTTTCTAATAAAAAAATAAACTCTACACTCTTCTCCAGCTTGTATATTAATTTTTAAAGAAGATATTTTTTTTTCTTCATTTGGGTTTAAAGAAAATTCTCCTGATTGTTGATTTCTAGAATAGTTTTTACCTTCTCCTTTTTTTAGGGATAGGAATAAATAAGTAAAACCACTTTTGTAAGTGGCATCAGAATTTTGAGCTATAGCTGAAATATCTACAAAATTATCTACAATTTTAGATACAATTTTGGCTTTTATAGTTTCTTGAGCTAAAACGCCATTTCCTTGTAAAATAAAAAATAAAATTACACCTATATTAACTCGTAGTTTCACTATTAAATTAGTAATTTATAACTGTTATTGTTTGGTTATTTGATTTTTGGAAAATCTTCATATTGTCTATAATAGAATTTTCCCCTAGTACTTGAATGAAATTATTATTTCCTAGTTGCTGAACTTCAAAATTTGAGTCACCTCTACCGTAATACGTTATAAACTCATAACTGTTATTTTCTCCTACTTGACTTATATTTAATCTATTTCCCGAAGTCTCTACATTAATTGCATTATAATTTCCAGATTGCAATATATTCAACTCTGCAGCATTTACAGCATCTGTATTTGTTAATGACTGTTGAAACAACGATTGAGATGTTAATAACTGCTCTTGACTATTGCTTATGTTTTGAAAATACCGGTTTATAATGTATGTATTTTCATCTGCCTGTCCGTACACATTGGCAAAACTAAATCCTATAATAAATAAAAATAAAAGACGCATGGTATTGTTTTTTTTCATAATTAGGATACAATTTAAGAAAAAGAGGGATATAATACCCCTCTTTTTTAATTATATTTCTAAAATTAAGTTCTATCTAGATGGATTATTACAACCATCACAAGCAGCAGAACCTCCCACTTGCATTACATTTGATGTATTTCCTACACCAAACTGATATACATTACTTCCATTACCATTACCAAATTGATAAGTATTAGAATCGTTAAGAACACCATCTTGATGAGTCACTGCAGTGTTTTCAAAACCAATTTGCATTGTTGAACTCATATTTCCAGAACCATGTTGTAATGTAGTAGATAAATTATCACAACCTTCTTGATCTGTAGAAGAATAATTAAATATTCCTAATTGCTCTGTATAAGAACTATTACCAGATCCTAATTGGTTTGTATAACTAGTGTTAAACCATCCTTCTTGATAAGTAGTTGATTCGTTATCACAACCTTCTTGATTTGTAGAAGAGTAATTTGCCCATCCTATTTGTACTGTTTCTGAACCATTAAACTCACCATCTTGAGTTGTATCACTACCGTTAGATAATCCAACTTGTCCTGTGTAAGAAGCATTACCAAAACCATTTTGAGTAGTAGTACTTCCGTTACCATAACCATATTGCTCAGTATAAGAATCGTTATAGTAACCATTTTGAGTAGTAGTACTCATATTGTAATCTCCATATTGATAGGTTTGTGACCCATTATCCATACCATCTTGAGTAGTAGTACTTCCATTGTCATCTCCCAATTGCAACGTAAATGATCCATTACCAACTCCATTTTGAGTAGTAGTACTCACATTATAAGCTCCGTACTGATTAGTCACAGATCCATTAAAATCACCTGTTTGAGTGGTAGTACTCATATTAGCATAACCATCTTGATTTGTATAAGATCCATTTCCATCTCCTACTTGAGTTGTTGTTGATGTATTAAACCAACCCCATTGGTCAGTATGCTGATAATTCATATCACCTTCTTGGTAAGCATCACTGTTGTTAGCATACCAGAACTGATGAGTCTCTGAAACGTTATCGTTACCATATTGTTCTTGGTTTGAGTAATTATACCATCCCCATTGATAAGTATTGGCCCAGTTTTCTTGACCTCTTTGTAACTGGAATGACATATTATACGCACCTTCTTGACCTGCATAAGCATAACTTCCCATAGCTCCATTAGTAAGGGTACGTTGATCTTGATCAGAGTAGTTACCTGTACCATATTGTTCTACAACACCCGTATTGTTATCCCAACGTTGTAATTGGTAAGAAACGTTATCAGCTCCGTATTGCCAAGCATATTGGTAATTATCTTCACTCCATCCTACTCCTTGAGATTGATTTGAATAGTTAAATGTACCTAATTGTACAGCAATAGCTTCATTTCTATCTCCTCGTTGGTTAATTACCGCTGCGTTCCCTTCTCCTGTTTGATACACTTCTGCAATATTCTCAACACCACCTAAGGCATCCATTTGACCTGTTTGATCAATGTCTGAATCATTTGCAGTTCCGTATTGCATAACGGTTGCTGAATTCGAAACTCCCTGTGAATTTACATCACTTGTGTTTCCTTGAGCAAATAGTACTGATGATCCCATCAATAAAACTGCTAAACTTAAAATTTGTTTTTTCATAATAAAAATTTTAAACATTAGTAAATTAAAAATTAAATAAAATTTCATACAAATTTATAGGGGATTGAACCTCACATTAAGGTACACGCAAGCGTTTCACTTAAAAAAAGTTCTATAAATTTATAAAGCTGGGGTAAAACAATTTTTTTGGGATTTAAACTGTGGGGTGTTTGCTATTTTATGGGGAATTTAAAAATTATAAAATACTTCTATGATTTACAATTTCTATGACCAAATTATACCTAATTTTCTAATATTCAAAATTTTATATACTAAATTAAACAAACTGCTACTTTTTACAAACAAACAGTATAAAAACAAAAAATCCCGCACATTTGCGGGATTTTTTTATCGGGTAAATAGCAATTCTCTATACTTTGTTAAAGGCCAAAGCTCGTCATCAATCATAAGCTCTAGTTTATCACAATGGTATCGTATCTCATCAAAATACGGTTTAACATCAAAACAATACGCATGTGCTTTTGCTTCTATGTCTTCGATTTTATTCGCTTTTTTACGAGCTTCTACCATTTCATCTACCTTTGAATGTATTGCTTCTATGTGTTCAGAAATTTTCTCAATGAGCTTAAGTTGTTCTTTCGCATGCTTCTGATAATTATTTCCAAAAATATCTTTT
The DNA here is from genome assembly GCA_027082925.1 of Flavobacteriaceae bacterium. Taxonomy (GTDB): domain Bacteria; phylum Bacteroidota; class Bacteroidia; order Flavobacteriales; family Flavobacteriaceae; genus Lutibacter. The sequence continues at coordinate 409,954 of JALWTD010000018.1, read as the reverse complement.
AATCCCCTTACATTCTCAATTAACATATTTTGATACTTCACCGCTGTAGGTATTACATGGTTTCCTGCAATATCACCTAACACACGTGCTTCTATTTGAATGCGTAATGTATATTCTTCGATCTCTATTTCGTAACGAGCTTCTACCTCAATCTTATTCATTACCTCCATTTCTTCAAACAGTGAAATTGCTTTTTTAGAAATTTTTGCTTTTAGAGCTTCTGGTGTTGTTTTATTATTACTTAAACCTCGTTTTTTAGCTTCTTTCTCCCATTCGGCACCGTAACCATTTCCTTCAAATAAAATATTTTTAGATGCTTTTATATATTCTCTTAATACATTAAAAATAGCCTCATCTTTCTTTAAACCATCATTTTCTATAAGTACATCTATTTTATTTTTAAAGTCTTTTAACTGTTTTGCGACAATGGTATTTAGTACTGTCATAGGATTGGCGCAATTTGCTGTTGAGCCAACTGCTCTAAATTCAAATTTATTTCCTGTGAAAGCAAAAGGAGATGTTCTATTTCTATCGGTGTTATCAAGCAACACATCTGGTATTTTACCTACTACATTTAATTTTAAATCTGTTTTTTCTTCAGGAGAAAGTTTTCCTGTACTAACTCCTTCTAATTCTTGAAGTACTTTGGTTAACTGCTCACCAATAAATACCGATATAATTGCAGGAGGTGCTTCATTTGCTCCTAACCTATGATCGTTACTTGCCGAGGCAATTCCTGCACGAAGTAATTCTTCATTTTCATAAACTGCTTTTATTGTATTTACAAAAAACACTAGAAATTGTAAATTACTCATAGGTGTTTTTCCTGGACTCAACAAGTTTACTCCGGTATCGGTTGTTAACGACCAGTTATTGTGTTTCCCTGAACCGTTGACACCTGCAAATGGTTTTTCATGCAATAAGACTTTAAAATTGTGTCTAGAAGCAACTTTATTCATTACATCCATTAACAAAGAATTATGGTCAACTGCTAAATTTGACTCTTCATAAATAGGTGCTAATTCAAATTGATTTGGAGCTACTTCGTTATGTCTGGTTTTAACAGGTATTCCTAAAAGCATGCATTCTGTTTCTAGGTCTCTCATAAAATTTAAAGCTCTTGTTGGTATAGATCCAAAATAATGATCATCTAACTGCTGTCCTTTGGCTGGTGAATGCCCTAATAGTGTTCTTCCTGTAAGTGTAATGTCGGGTCTACTCGATGCTAAAGCTTTATCTATTAAAAAGTATTCCTGTTCCCATCCAAGAGATGACGTTACTTTTTTTACATTTTTATCAAAGTACTTACAAATAGCAGTGGCAGCATCATCAACAGCTCTTAACGCTCTTAATAATGGTGTTTTATAATCTAGAGCTTCACCTGTATACGAAACAAAAATGGTAGGTACACATAATGTAGTTCCGTAAATAAAAGCAGGAGAAGTAGGATCCCAAGCAGTATAACCACGTGCTTCAAAAGTATTTCTAATTCCTCCGTTAGGAAAACTAGAAGCATCTGGTTCTTGCTGCACCAATTGATTTCCTCCAAACTTTTCAATAGCCATACCACCTCCAATAGTTTCAAAAAAAGCATCGTGTTTTTCGGCTGTAGCTCCGGTTAATGGCTGAAACCAGTGTGTATAATGTGTTACTCCTTTTGATAATGCCCATTCTTTCATAGCCGATGATACTTGATCTGCAATTTTACGGTCTATTTTAGTACCATGCTCTATCGCACTCATTACACCTATGTACGACTCTTTTGTTAGGTACTGACGCATCGTACTTTCATTAAACACATTTTTTCCAAACAAATCGGACCTTCTACTGTTTTCTTCAATTGCTATTGGTTTTCTGTTTAAAGTTTCGGCTAGTGCTTGAAATCTTATTTTAGACATTTTTTTGATAATTTAAATTATACACTCTTTGATTTACAAGTGCAAATTTAACTTATTTTTTGTATTTCACAAATATACCCTTAAAAAATAAGGGTGCTTGTGGTTATTTTTACTTTTAAACAAGTATATGCCCTACAAATTTTAGGGTGTTTGTTATAAAAACATTTTTAAAACAAATATAACATACAGTAAAAGAAGTATAATTCCTTCTTTTTTTCCCAATTTCATTTTTGTAGGAAAGAAGTTTAATGGGAATATTAGTAATGATATTGCCAGCATCCAAAAAATATCACTTGTTAGCAAGCCAAAATCTGTGACACGTATCGGCGTAATTATAGATGTGATTCCTAAAACAGCTAGTATATTAAACACATTGGAACCTATTAAATTACCAAGCGAAATCGCTTTTTCTTTTTTTAGCACCGCGATTACAGAAGCAGCAAGCTCTGGAATACTTGTTCCTACCGACACTACCGTAATTCCAATAATACGTTCACTTATATGAAAACTTTTTGCCATTCCAACAGCACCATCAATTAAAAGCTCTGAGCCTCCCCACAAACCAACACCTCCTATAATTAGAAGTAATATATCTTTATACAGCGGCTGCACTTCTATCTCTTCAACCACCTCATCAACAACTGCAATTTTTTGAAATTTTAGTAGGTAAATTAAAAAGATTATGAGTAGTGAAAACAAAATTATTCCTTCATATCGCACCAAAACTCCATCAAAAACTATAAATACGTAAAGTAGTAATGAAGCAATCATCATCACCGGCCAATCGGTTTTATAAAAACTTTTCTCAACGCTAATTGTTGATAGTAAAATGGTAATACCCAATACTAATCCTAAATTGGCAATGTTTGAGCCTATTACGTTACCCAATGCAATATCGGCATGATTTTCAAGTGCTGATTTGACGCTTACTATTAATTCGGGTAACGATGTTGCAAAAGACACCACTGTCATACCAATTACTATTTTAGGAATGTTTAATCGTAACGAAAAGCTTACCGCTGCTTTTAACAACCAATTACCGCCCAACACCAGCAACACCAAACCAAGTACAATGAATACTAAATTCATATAAATATATTTTTTTGCAAATATAACAGAATTACCCTCTTAATTATTAAAGTGTGTATTTGTTTAACTTAAAATGCTTTTATTCTCAAACAATTTTAATACAACTGTATTTTGTTTGCATTAAGGATTGAAGCGATATCCTTTTTATTTTTTAACAAAAAGATATAGCGAAAAGCCTGACGTGAGCAAAGCGAAACGTAACGCCCAAATTCTTATAGCTTATACACTCCAAAAAGATGAAATAGCATTTTTAGAGCGATTTTAATGATGGTTTCTCCATTACTTTTAAAAAATGTAAGGAAAAGCTCCATTACTTGATTATATTTTATTACATAAATGGTTATTTTAGGTTACATATTAAAACATTTTTGTAGTATGTTTTTAAAAACAACAAATCAATATCGTCTTTTTAGCAATAGTTAAAAGCCAATTTGATTAATAGCACGTTTAAAAATTGGAGGCAACCTTAAAATAGTAATATCTTCAGTATAGGAATTAATTCTACACTCAATTATTAACCTAAAATCTATTACTATGACAACCATTTTTGTGCTAGTAACAAAGCTAGTATTTACCGTAATTAGCTACTTATTAAGCTTTTAACAGAACATGTATATGCTGTGTAAAGACAAGAAAGTACGCTTTAAAAATCTCACCTAGTTGTGAGGTTTTTTTTATTGTGTAATTTTACCGTATGAAAAAAATGCTTTTTAAAATACTGGCCAAAATAAACAAATTGCTTTTTCCGAGTTTTACAAAAAGGAATTTAGATATGAGTAAGGCTAAAAAATGGCAAATGGCTATAATTGGATGGCGCTATTTTGTTACAAAAAATAGTTTGTAAATAACTAAAAAGTACTATATTTGCACCCGCAAAAAGGCCTCGTAGCATAACTGAATAGTGCACTTGATTACGGCTCAAGAGGTTGCAGGTTTGAATCCTGCCGAGGTCACAACTTACACTCATAAAGAGTGTTAAAACCACTTAAATTCTAGGATTTAGGTGGTTTTTAGGTTTTTAGAGGCACATATTTAATAATATGAAATGGTAGCAAAACTACTACCTCTAATTAAAAGTGTCTGCATCGCAGACAAATTAGAAAAATAGTTGATTAAGTATAATTGATTTGACTTTCGTCAGGAAACAATGTTTAACCATTTAAATGACGACAATTATGCGTACATCAAACACTTTTAAAATTACCTTTTGGTTACAAACATCACGAGTAATCGAAGCGTATGAGCAACCTAAAGAGCAAAGCGGTCTGGGTGAGAAAGTGAGGTAACGTAGTATTCAAAGCTATTTTAATAAGTCTTGATTTTTTGATTCGTTTTGCATCAAGGCAAAATGAATCGAAGTCATTATAAACCAATAATATATTGCCCTTACCTTTCCCTAGCCTGTCCTGAGCTTTTGCCGAAGGGCATTAAAAACAAAGCCTGCACTGAGCCCTGCCGAATGTACCACCCTTGCGTATGCTACGTAGTTGTGCCACGCACTTATGCACACAACGTGCTTTCACCACAACACCCTCGCTCAACTCGCTGGCGGCTCGCTTAAATGCTCTCGCATTTAGCAAGCAACTCACAAAAAACTTTACGTTGAATTTATCTTTTTCGAAAGAATAGTTCCTTAAAAGCTTCGAAACCAGGAACACAGTGACGCGAAGTTTTAAGGAAGGTGCTGCAAAGCAGCAATTCCTACGAAAAAGTGTCCTTTTTTGATTCGTTTTTTGGACAAGCAAAAAATGAATAGAACCAAACAAAACCTACACTGTACCTTCCCAAAAGTGCCTACTTTTTTATGCTACATGGTTGTTTTACGCAATTATGTTTACAACGTACTTTCACTACAATACCCTTTAACCCCTTGTTATTATTAACTTTATTAAAAATAAAGCAGAAAAAAAGAAAAAAATAAGTCGATTTTATTAACATTAGAGCTAAAACTGTAATCAAAACAGTAAAATCACTAATTATAAAAAAACTTACTACACATAAGTAAATTCCTTAAAAAAACCTTGCAATACCAAATGTACCAACATAGAGGAGTCATAGTTAGTCAAATACTTAACCGTAAAAACCAATACTATACAACCCTAAAATATTGCAAAAAGATGTTGATAAATCATTTTTTTGCAATCAAATAATGTATTATATTTATAACACGAAAAAAGAATAAAAAAAATTGCAACAAATCACAACACTTAATTGCTGTAGCTATAAGATAGCTACATCCTAATTATTATCACTTAAAAATTCATAATGTCAATAAAAAAATGCAAAAAATGCGGAAATGAATTAAATGTAAAAGAACGTAAATGTCCAAATTGTGGTTATAAACTAAAAAGAGGAGGTTGTTTTCTTATTTTAATTGCCTATTTACTAACCATTGTTGGTGTATCCTATTATGCAAATTATGCAAAAGAAAAAGAACAAAAAGAGAATACCAACTCAAATATATATTCAAGAAGTTGGAGATCTCCTAAAAATAATGAATACGCCACATTTGGTAAAATCATAGTAAATAGTAGCATTTCAGTTTGTAGTGAATATAAAGTTAAGCAAATAAATGATGATGAATATCTTATTGCTTGTACTAACGATGGTGAAAATTGGAATTATTTTGTAATTAATCCTACAATAAGTCAAATATATAAAGCTCATTACAAGATTACTAATAATATTTCTCCTCCAAGATAAAAACTATAGAAACAACATCATAAATCAACGCTTATAATCATTTAGTTTATATATATAAATGAAATTTGAAGAAAAAATTGCTATGAAGTATTTTGAATTAAAAAATTTTAATTCAATAATCTTTGAACCAATAGGGAATACGCCACCTGATTTTGTGTTAAACAATTCTATTGCAGTTGAAGTTAGAAGACTTAACAGATTTCATAATGGTGTTCCTTATGAAGAATTAGAATACAACGTAGTCCCTAAAATTACCAATTTTATTAATTCTTATAGTAACAACAAATATTATGATACTACATCGTTGGTATCTATTTTTTATTCAAGACCACTAAAGTTTAATAATAGTATTAAATCAAAAATTGCCTATGCCCTTAATTCTTTTAGTCAATTTTCTCACACCAAAAATGAGTATTTTATAAATGATAATTTAACAATTACTGTATATGCTATTTCAGAAAAATGGTCTAATCAATTTGAGGTTGGTGCATTTTTCGACCGAGATTCAACCGGAACAATTTTTCAACCTCTCTGTAATAGTTTAGAGATTATCATTAAAGAAAAGGAAGATAAAATCGAAAAATTTAAAGACTTATATTCAGATTGGTGGTTGGTTCTAATCGATTTTATTAGCTACGGCATTTCAGAAAATATGTTGAAAAGAATACAAAATGATATAGATAGTAATATCCTTTTTAAGAAGATTATTTTTATTTCGCCAATGGACATAAAAAACACAAAAGAAATAAACTACACTTAACCTATCTCATATGCTAGTATATCTAAAACTAAATAAACCCACAAAAAATATAAATAACTCATAGCAATTACTTTCATAATATATTAACTTTATAACACAAAAAAGAATAAAATAAAATTGCACCAAATCACAATACTTAATATCAACCACTTAACCCTTATATAAAGAATAGGTTTATTTGGGATATTAAGGAGTTGTGCATAAGCTGGAAAACTGAAATGGGAAGAGATATTTCACCAATAGGAAATCATAAACTGAATACTGAAAGTGTAAAAGAACTTGCAAAAGATATTGTATCTCGAATTGATATAAATATTGAATATGGGTATTTTGGACAAAAAGAGCATTTCAAACTATTAGGGAAAGAAAAAAATGATGAACTTGTTATAATAAATAAAATAATAAAGCACGAAAATTTTAAAACATTTAGACTTATTGACGAAAGTTTCCAACTAAAAGAACTGCATAATAAATTCGGAAATGAATTATTCTATAATCCAAACTATTGGATTTATTATGACGGAAAATTACCAGATGAAAGTACAATATTAGAAGAACAAAAAGGTTTAATACATCCAAACTTTTCATTAGATTATAATGACGAAAATGACCATCAATATCTAACAATAAACAAAGAACATTACGGAAACGGCATACCATATTATTCAAGATGGTGGTCGTTTTGTAGATTCTTTACAGAAAAAAGCTATAAAGACAAAGAATATCTTAATGACTTAAATAATTTCAGAAAATCATTAATGCATTACACGCATAAATTAGGTGGAGATAAAATTTATTACCTTGATGACCAAAGTAATGTTCTTGAGGGAGTTGGACAAGGTTCTGAATGGGAAATGAATTGGAATGATTTCGAGAAATTTGTTTTAGAAAAGACATCACATTTAATGTTAGATATTCCTAAATTTATGGAAGATAAAAAATATAGGTCTGAATTTCATAAACTTGATGAATATCCATTAAGTTTTGTAGATAATTTTAAAGATATTAACGAATAAAAAGCTTATGCACAACAATAGTTATAAGTAATTGCTTGTTCTCGCCCATCAAATAAACAAATGAAATATTTTAAGCCTATTTTCATAATATTTTTTACATTTTATTTAATCAAAAATGCTGACTTTAACAGTTTCAGTATAAAAACAATTTTAATTAATATTTATTATCAATTTCTATTTATTATATAGTACTATTAGCAAATAGTAAAGGCAACACAGAAAAAAATTAACAGATAAGTTAAAATGCAACAGCTGTGCATTTAAAATTTTACTACTTTTGACAACTGTATGAAATTATTCGCTATCATATTATCAATACTTACGCTAACACTGTCAGCGTTACCTTGTGATGACAGCATTTCTATAGAAACAAGTCAAACTGCTTTTCATTCAGTTTCAGACACGAATACATTACACACCGATTTGTGTTCTCCTTTTTGCGCATGTGTTTGTTGTGCTAGTATTGCGGTCGATTATTTTTTGTCGCCTTATACCATAAATCAGACACATTTTTCATCATTAAAAAAGAATACACATTATACTTCATTGTATTCAAATCAGTTTTTAGCCAATATTTTTCAGCCTCCAAAAGTTTAAGTTTTAATACCGTTTATGCTTCCGAAGTACACTTCGGATAAAACTATTTATTAAAACTTAAATACCTTAAAAAATGATAGATAAAATCATTCGTTTTTCTATTAACCATAAATTTATTATCGGACTCCTCGTTCTTGTACTAATTGGAGTTGGAACCTATGCTATGATGACTATAAAGCTTGGTTCGGTTCCCGATATCACAAATAATCAAGTTCAAATTATTACCGTTGCTCCAAATTTAGGAACTGAAGATATTGAACAATTTGTAACCTACCCTATTGAGCTTGCCGTAGCTAATTTACCAAGTGTTATAGAGCTTAGATCTGTTTCTAGGTTTGGACTCTCTGTTGTAACCATCGTATTTAAAGACAATATGGGTACTTATTTACCTAGACAATTGGTGCAAGAAAAACTCTCAGAAATAAAAGAAAATATCCCTGAAGGATTTGGCAAACCTTTTATGGCACCCATAGCAACCGGTTTAGGCGAAATTTATCAATATTCACTTGTTCCCAAAAAAGGGTTTGAGCATAAGTATACACCTTCAGAACTACGAACTATACAAGATTGGATTGTTAAAAGGCAAATGGCTTTAGTACCCGGCGTTGTTGAAATAAACTCGTTTGGGGGCCATGTAAAACAGTACGAAATTGCTTTAAACCCTAATAGATTAAACAGTATGGGAATTAGCATTAGTGAAGTGTTTGAAGCTCTTGAAAAAAACAATTCAAATACCGGAGGCGCGTATATTGAAAAAAATCATCAAGCTAATTTTATTCGAGGAGAAGGACTTTCGAGGTCTTTAAGCGATATCGAAAATATTGTAATTAAAAACAATAATAACACACCTATTCTTATTAAAGATGTGGCCGACGATGTGAGGTTTGGAACTGCCGTTCGTTTTGGTGCATTTACCGAAGACGGACAAGAATCTGTTGGCGGACAAGTATTAATGCTAAAAGGAGAAAATCCGAATGAAGTTATTAAAAATGTACAAAAACGTATTAAAAACATTCAAAAATCACTTCCTGAAGGACTTGAAATAAAATCTTTTCTAGACCGAAGTGATTTAATTGCACGTACTACAAACACCGTATCTAAAAATTTAATTGAAGGAGCACTTATTGTTGTTTTTGTACTTGTATTTTTATTAGGAAGCTTGCGTGGTGGACTATTAACGGCATCTATCATTCCTCTTTCGCTACTCTTTGCTTTTATTTTAATGAAATTAACCGGTGTTTGGGCAAACTTAATGTCGTTAGGAGCTATTGATTTTGGAATTATTGTAGATGGCGCTGTTATTATTGTTGAAGGAACAGTACATCATATTCAAGAGCGAATTAAGAAAAATAAAAACGATTTTTCATCAAGTGAAATGGATGAGCTTACCTACAAGTCAAGTAGCATGATGATGAACTCTGCATTTTTTGGGCAATTAATTATTTTAATTGTGTTTACTCCTATTTTATTTTTAACCGGTGTAGAAGGAAAAATGTTTCGCCCAATGGCATTTACATTTGGATTTGCTGTATTGGGAGCGTTGTTACTTTGTTTAACATACGTTCCCGTAATGGTGTCACTGTTTATGAAACCTCCTTCAAAAAATAAAACATCGTGGTTTATACGTTTAGAAAATAAGCTCACATTATTTAGCAATAAAATTATGAGCAGCATTTTTAACAGCTATAAACCTCTTTTAGAAAAAGCACTTCAGTTCAAAACTTCAGTAATAGCTGTCGCTACCATCTTATTTATTATCGCAAGCATCCTTTTTACCAGAATGGGCGGTGAATTTATTCCAAAACTAGATGAAGGCGATATCGCTATGCAAATTATTATGAAACCCGGAAGCTCTTTAACCGAGTCTATAAAAACTTCCGAAGAAGTAGAAAAAATAATCAATACTCATTTTCCTGAAGTAAAAACAATGGTTGCCAGAATTGGTGTTTCTGAAATACCAACAGACCCAATGCCAATGGACATTGCCGACTGTTTTATTATTCTAGAAAAAGACATGAGCAAATGGACTTCGGCAAAAAGCAAGGCCGAACTTATTGAAAAAATGCAAAAAAAGTTACGTGTTATTATAGGAGCTAATTTTATATTTACGCAACCTGTTGAATTACGCTTTAACGAGCTTCTTACAGGTGTTAGAGAAGATGTGGCAATTAAATTATACGGAAACGATTTACAAGTATTAGCTACTAAAGCTTCTGAAATGGCTAAAATTATTCAAACCGTAAATGGTGCAGCCGATGTAAGAGCTGAAGCTACAGATGGATTGCCACAAATAACCATTATTTACGAACGTTCAAAATTAGCTAAGTACGGCCTTACAATAGATAAACTAAATAAATACGTTAGCACCGCTTTTGCCGGAGCAAATGCAGGAATTATTTTTGAAGGTGAAAAACGATTTGATTTGGTTGTACGATTTTCTGATGCATACAGACAAAGTATTGACGATTTAAAAAATCTATTTATAGACCTTCCTAATTCCGATACGCAAATTCCTCTTAAAGAACTAGCTAGTATAAGCTATAAACCCGGACCAATGCAAATCTCTAGAGACAATACATATAGGAGAGTTTCTGTTGGGGTAAATGTAAGAGGTAGAGATGTAGAGTCTATGGTAGAAGAAATACAACAAAAACTAGACTCGGAGCTAGATTTACCCGATGGGTACTTTATTGAGTATGGTGGGTCTTTTGAAAATTTAAAACGAGCTAAAGACAGATTAATGGTGGTAGTGCCTATTGCCTTATTCCTTATTTTTATTTTATTATACTTTGCTCTTAGTTCTGTATCACAAGCAACTATGATATATATGGCTGTTCCTTTAGCTGCTATTGGCGGAATTTACAGCTTGTATTTAAGAGGTATGCCTTTTAGTATTTCTGCAGGGGTTGGGTTTGTAGTGCTATTTGGTGTTGCCGTATTAAACGGACTGGTGCTTGTGAGCCGATTTAACAGTTTAAAGCTAGAAAACATCTCAGGCTTAAAGCAACGTATTTTACTCGCTACCAAAGAGCGTTTACGTCCTATTTTACTAACCGCGGTTGCTGCTATTATGGGATTTATGCCTATGGCAATATCATCTTCGGCTGGGGCTGAAGTGCAAAGACCGTTAGCTACAGTAGTTATTGGCGGTTTAATATCATCAACACTCTTAACACTACTTGTTGTCCCTGTATTGTATTTTATCGTAGAAACCCGTTCTCAAAAAAGAAAAAACGTAAAACTCAAAACAAATGGTATAGCTACATTACTACTATTGGTTACCTGTGTTTCTTTTTTAGGAAGTAATACTGTTTTTGCTCAAGAAAAAAACAAGACACTAACCATAGAGCAAGCAGTAGCATTGGCTTTTGAAAATAATCCAACCATTAGTGCTGCCACTTTAGAAATTGAGAAACAAAATCATTTAAAAAAGTCGGCCATTGATTTAGATTACACGAATATTTCTTACAAAAGAGGGCAAATAAACAGTATTGAAACTGATTATGAATGGACAATCTCTCAAGATTTTAAGTTTCCGTTGGTGTACGCAAAGCAATCTAAATTGCAAAAAGAAAAACAGTTGCTTAGTCAAATCTCACTGGCATTTCAAAAAAATGATTTAGAGCGAAAAGTAAGGGCAACCTATATGCAATTAGCATATGCTGAGAACAACCTACAACTAATTAACGAGTTAGAAAAGGAGTACACAAACTTTGCTACAATTGCGCTTAAACGATTTAATGAAGGTGAAACAAACCGTATAGAAAAAATGGTTGCTGAAGGAAAAAAAGAAACCATAAAGCAACAAAAATCTGAAGCGGTTTTAGAAGTACATAAGCTAAAAAAACAATTGCAGCTTTTGGTGAACAGCAAATATCCTATCGAGTTATCAACTACATATTTACAAAAATTGCCATATACCTTTTCAGATGAATTTGAAACTCGAAACTCATTTTTATCACTCAAAAAACAAATGGTTCAAATTTCAAAAAGAGAAGAACAACTCGAAAAAGCTAAATTTTTACCAGATATATCTGTTGGCTATTTTAACCAACAAATAGATCGTATTAAACATTTTACCGGATTTCAAATAGGTGTTAAAATACCGTTGTTTTTTTGGTCTCAAAAAGGAAAGGCTCAAGCTGCTAAAAAAAGTTACAAAATTGCGCAACTCAATTACGAACAATCAAAACTTAATGTAGCGTCTGTATTGCAAACAGCTATTCAGAATTTTAAAAAACATAAATCTTCGCTAGCCTATTACGAAGTAAAAGGGCTGAAATTAGCTGAAATGCTTTTTAATTCTGCCAATAAGGCTTACAAAGAAGGTGAACTTAATTACCTAGAATATGTAACCACTATAGAACAGGCAATACAACTTAAAAAAACCTATTTAAACAAACTTAATTTATACAATCAAGCTATTATTGAGATTCATTATTTAACAGGAAAATACAATTAGAAAATGAAAAATATATTAAAAATAAGTACGGTATACTTAGTTACCATTATGCTCATGGGATGTGGCAACACAACACTTCAAAAAGAAGGTCATACCGATAAAAATGACACTGAAGGTACCCACGAAGAAACTAAAAATACCATTGCACTACAACCAAAGCAATTGAATGTAATGCAAATAGAATTAGGCACTTTACAAAGTGTAAACTTAGGAAACACACTAAAAGTTAATGGCCAATTAGAACTACCTCCACAAAAAATGGCAAGCGTAAGTGCTTTACTTGGCGGAAGTGTTGAAAAAGTGACCGTAATTGAAGGGGATTATGTAAAAAAAGGGCAAGTAATTGCTTATTTAAAAAATCCTGAATTTATAAGAATGCAACGCGATTACCTTACTTCAAAAGGAAATTTTTCATTTCTTAAAAAAAATTACCAACGAAAAAAGTCACTCTTTGAAGACGGAATTACCTCCGCTAAATCATTTCAAAAAGCAGAAGCATTATTTTTAGAAAGTAAATCAAATTTAAGTGCAACAAAAGCGTCTCTAAAAATGATGGGGATTGATATTTCTTTATTAGAAAATGGTAAAATTATACCTACTATTCCTGTAAAAGCACCTATAAAAGGGTACATTCAAAATGTGAAAATCAATGTTGGAAAATACATCTCTCCAGAACAAGAAATGTTTGAAATTGTTGACAATGAGCATTTGCATTTAGGCTTGAAAATTTTTGAAAAAGACATTGACAAGGCTAAAGTTGGACAAAAAATCACGTTCTCTCTTACTACAAAACCTAACAAGGTGTATGAAGCTGAAATTTTTGCTCTTGGAAAAGCATTTGATATGAGTACTCGAGCTGTAAAAGTACACGCTAAAATAATAGGAAATCACGAAGGGTTGCTAACCGGTATGTTTGTAGATGCGCGAATTATAACAACTACAAGTAGTGTAAAAGCACTTCCTGAATCTGCATTTGTAAAAGAAAATGGCCTCGATTACATTTTTATTCAAAAAGAAAAAAATGAAGATACTATTGTATTAGAGAAAATTCAAGTAAACAAAGGCATTTCAGATTTAGGTTTTTCTGAAGTTGTATTTATAAATACCATTCCTAATAATACCGTAATTGTAACCAAAGGCGCCTATTACGTAAATGCTGAATTAAACAAAAGTGAATTTGAAGAACACGAGCATTAAACAATGATATTATTTGAAAACATACTTCTAAAAAACAATATTAGACCAACAGCAATGCGTCTGTTGGTCTTGCGTTTTTTAATGAGTGAAAACAAAGCCATTAGCTTAAACTATTTAGAAAAGCACTTTGAAAAATCGGACCGAACTACATTGTTTAGAACACTAAAAACATTTTTAAAAAACGGACTGGTTCATAAAATTGACGATGGTACAGGCATTGCTAAATATGCCCTTTGCGAAGAAAATTGCACTTGTGAACACGAACCCTACCTTCATGCACATTTTCATTGCAAAATATGTAAAAAAACAGAATGTCTTCCCAATTACAAAACGCCAAAAGTATCCATTCCCAAAAACTATACAGCCCAACAAATTAGCCTTGTTGTAAAAGGAATTTGTGGCAAATGTAATTCCAATTAAACGCCATTCCGGTTCAATACCATAAATACCCAATTATTTTTGCGATACTAATGACTTAAATCAGTATTTTTATAGTAAAAAAATAATAACCTTTACCTATTATTAAGGTCTTTACCAATTTATTGACACAATTACTATGAGCAAAAAATTCAACCTTCACGTAAATAATTCGTTTGAATTTAATCTTGAAAGTGAAACTGCCCAAGCATTAGATTTATTAAAACTAAATGAGGCTAATTTTCATCTTATTCACAAACATCAATCTTTTAATGTAAAACTTGAAAATGCTAATTTTCAAACCAAACAATACACCATTAGCATTAACTCAAATGTATATACCGTAAACATCGCTTCGGAGCTAGATCTATTTATCAAAAAAATGGGGTTTACTACAAACTCAGCAAAAAAAGAAAAGCGCATAAAAGCACCTATGCCGGGTATTATTCTCCAAATAAATGTAAAAGAAGGCGCTAAAATAAAGGAAGGTGAAACACTTCTTATTTTAGAAGCAATGAAAATGGAAAATGCCATTACTTCTCCCATAGACGGAACTGTAAAAACCATTAGTGTTAGTAATGGCGATACTGTTGAAAAAGGGAAACTACTTATTGAGTTATCGTAATTAAAATTAATTATTATGAAAAAAATATTGGTCGCAAATAGAGGCGAAATAGCTGTAAGAGTTTTAAAAACAGCTAGAAAAATGGGAATAAAAACCGTTGCTGTGTTTTCTGAAGCAGACAGAGACGCACCACACGTAAAACTTGCCGATGAAGCTGTATGTATTGGCGAAGCTCCCTCAAACAAATCGTACCTACTTGGTGATAAAATTATACAAACCGCAAAACACTTAAATGTTGATGCCATTCATCCGGGATATGGTTTTTTAAGTGAAAATGCTTCATTTGCTGAAAATGTTGAAAAAAATGGAATACTATTTATTGGCCCAAGCTCAAAATCAATTGAAATTATGGGTAGTAAATTGGCTGCCAAAGAAGCTGTTAAAGCTTATAACATACCTATGGTTCCCGGAGTAGATAGAGCTATAACAAATCCTGAAGAAGCTATTGAAATTGCTAAAAAAATAGGGTTTCCCATTCTTATAAAAGCATCTGCCGGAGGTGGTGGTAAAGGAATGCGTATTGTAGAAAACGAAAAAGATGTAAAAAAACAAATGGAACGCGCTATTAGTGAAGCCATGTCTGCCTTTGGCAATGGCGCTGTTTTTGTAGAAAAATACATCACATCACCCAGACATATCGAAATTCAAATCTTAGCAGATACACATGGAAACACCGTTCACTTTTTTGAAAGAGAGTGTAGTATTCAACGACGACATCAAAAAGTCATTGAAGAAGCTCCTTCATCAATACTAACGCCTCAACTAAGAGAAAAAATGGGAAATGCAGCCATTCAGGTAGCAAAATCTTGTGGTTATGTAGGTGCCGGAACCGTAGAGTTTTTGGTAGATAGCAACTTAAATTTTTATTTCTTGGAAATGAATACCCGATTGCAAGTAGAACATCCGGTAACCGAATTTATCTCTGGAATTGACTTGGTAGAACAGCAAATTAAAATTGCAAAAGGTGAAACACTTTCTTTTAAACAATCCGATTTAACAATAAACGGTCATGCTTTAGAACTTAGAGTATATGCTGAAGATCCTTTGAATAATTTTTTACCAAGCGTAGGAAAATTAAACACCTATAAAATTCCAAAAGGCGATGGTATTAGAGTTGACAATGGGTTTGAAGAAGGTATGGAAATTTCTATTTATTACGATCCTATGCTCTCTAAGTTAATTACCTACGGAAAAACAAGAGAGGAAGCAATACAACTTATGATAGAAGCCATTAACAATTTTAAAGTTGAAGGTGTCAAAACCACACTACCTTTCGGAAAATTTGTTTGCGAACACGATGCTTTCAGAAGCGGGCATTTTGATACCCATTTTGTGAAAAACTATTACAATCCTAAAGCTCTAGAAAATGAAGCAAAAAAAGAAGCTGAATTAGCTGCTTTAGTGGCATTAAAAATACATTTAGATAATCAAAAAATATTAAGAGTTCCTAACTCTAACTAATCAACCTAATTTATTATGGATTCAATAATAGAAAAACTAACTAAAAAAATTGCCTTAGCACGATTAGGAGGTGGAAAAAAACGTATAGAAAAGCAACATGCTAAGAAAAAACTGACAGCTAGAGAGCGTGTAGAATACTTATTAGACGAAGGTTCTTTTGAAGAAATAGGAATGCTGGTAACTCATAGAACAACCGACTTTGGTATGGAAAAAGAGATGTACTACGGAGATGGTGTTGTGACGGGCTACGGTACTATAGAAGGCAGACTCGTTTATGTATTTGCACAAGATTTTACTGTTTTTGGAGGAGCACTTTCTGAAACTCACGCCGAAAAAATTTGTAAAATAATGGATCACGCTGTAAAAGTTGGAGCACCTATAATTGGGTTAAACGATTCTGGTGGAGCACGAATTCAAGAAGGTGTAAAATCGTTGGGTGGTTATGCTGATATTTTCTTCAGAAATGTTCAAGCATCAGGTGTGGTTCCTCAGTTGTCTGCCATTATGGGACCTTGTGCAGGAGGCGCAGTATACTCTCCTGCTATGACCGATTTCACCATAATGGTAGAAGATACCAGTTATATGTTTGTTACCGGTCCAAACGTAGTAAAAACAGTGACTAACGAAGATATTACCGCCGAAGAATTAGGAGGTGCTAGTACACATTCTACAAAATCGGGCGTAGCACACATTACTTCGGCAAATGATATTACTTGTTTAAACGACCTAAAAAAACTACTAAATTACCTTCCTCAAAACAACAAGGAAACACCGCTTAAACTACCTTATAAATTAAGAAATGAAGTTCGGGAAAAACTCGAAAACATTGTTCCTGAAAATCCTAACAAACCTTATGATATGCACGAGGTTATTAATGGCATTATTGATGAAAATTCCTTCTTTGAAATTCATAAAAATTACGCAGATAATATTATTGTTGGATTTGCTAGAATTGCAGGAAGAAGCATTGGTATTGTAGCCAATCAGCCTATGAGTTTAGCCGGATGTTTAGATGTTGACAGTTCTATTAAAGGAGCTCGATTTACGCGATTTTGCGATTGCTTTAATATTCCTTTATTGGTGCTTGTAGATGTCCCTGGCTTTTTACCCGGAACTCACCAAGAATGGAATGGAATTATAACCAATGGCGCAAAATTATTGTACGCTCTAAGCGAAGCAACAGTACCAAGAGTTACTGTAATTACAAGAAAAGCATATGGAGGTGCTTACGATGTAATGAACTCTAAACATATTGGGGCTGATATGAATTTTGCGTGGCCTATGGCCGAAATCGCAGTGATGGGGGCAAAAGGAGCTGCTGAAATCATCTTTAAAAAAGAAATTAGAGAAGCCGAAAATCCTGAAGCAAAGTGGAAAGAAAAAGAAGCTGAATATGCCGAAAAATTTGCTGACCCATACAGGGCTGCCAAAAGAGGATTTATTGATGAAGTCATTTTGCCAAAAAACACACGTAGAAAATTAATAAAAGCATTTCAAATGCTCGAAAAGAAAAAAGTAAGCACGCCTCACAGAAAACATGGAAATATTCCTTTATAACAAAAAAAACGCTCTGTTTAGAGCGCTTTATTGTAAGTAATTTAGTTACGTTACGACCTCCTATTAGAAGGAGTTGCTAACTTTTATGGTTTTTCATTCGTTTATAATAATTAAGTTTCATTTGGCAAGTAACCCTTTAAAAAAGTCAATACATTACGTATTGGCTTTTTATATAATTTCTGCCGACAAACCTCTTTCAAGAAGTGCCGTACAACGTGGCTTTAAGTCGTCATATTCACCTGTTTTAACCGTACATTTTCCTTTGTAATGAACCAACAATGTACATTGTTCAGCTTGTTCTAAGGTATGGTCACAAACTTCAATCAAAGAATCTATTACAAAATCAAACGTGTTTACATCATCATTAAACAGTACAATTTCATACTTAGAAACTTCTTTTTCTAACAAGTCAACTTCTTCTTGTATTTTCTTTTTTGTACCACTCATATCGCTAAAGTAAAAATTATTTTAAATACTTCAAAGCTACCCAATTATTACGTTCAATGGTTTTAGTCAGTTTTAAACCGTACTTAGCCACCTCTTTGTCTATAATTGGAATATCTTGTTTATAAAAGCCACTTAATAATAAAACACCTTCTTTGTAAAGGCTATTTACGTATTGTTTTATGTCGTTTAATAAAATATTCCTGTTGATGTTTGCTATAATTACATCGTACTTTTTGTCTTTTAATAGAGAAACATCTCCTTCAAAAACAGAAATATGCTCACATTTATTTCTTGCTGCATTTTCAATAGCATTTTCGTAACACCATTGGTCTATATCAATCGCATCAATAGGTTTAGCTCCTTTCATTTCTGAAAAAATAGCTAAAATCCCTGTACCACATCCCATATCTAAAACCTTTTTACCTTCTAACTTAAGGTCCAACAAGTGCTGTAACATCATATGTGTAGTTTCATGATGTCCGGTACCAAAACTCATTTTGGGCTCAATAACTATATCGTATTTTAAATTTGGGGTTTTATGAAACGGTGCTCTAACACTCACTAAATCATCGACCTGAATTGGATTAAAATTCTTTTCCCATTCACTATTCCAATTGGTTTGTTTAATAACCTCTTTTTGGTATGAAATTTTAAATTCATCAGACGTTAAAATGTGAATATCTTCTAAAATTGACGCCGTCCAATCTTTTTGCTGAATGTATGCAGTAACTCCATTTTCGTTTTCAACAAAACTCTCAAAACCGACAAATCCTAATTCGGCAATTAAAATTTCGGTTGCAGGTTCTTTAGGAACTACTTTAAACGTGTAAGCGATGTATATTTGATCCATTAAATTGCTTCAATTATTGCTTTAAAATCATTTTCATTTAAAGAAGCTCCGCCTATTAAACCGCCATCTACATCTTTTTTAGAAAAAATTTCTTTTGCATTCGCAGGTTTAACACTTCCTCCGTATAAAATAGATACAGATTCAGAAAGTGATGCTGTGTATTTTTCAGCAACTAATTGTCTAATAAAAGCGTGCATTTCTTGTGCTTGTTCTGGAGAAGCTGTTTCTCCCGTACCAATAGCCCAAACAGGCTCGTAAGCCAACACAATGTTCTTCCAAGCTTCTGAATCTAAATGAAACAGCGCGTTTTTAATTTGATTTTCTACAACGTTAAAATGAGCTCCAGACTTTCTATCTTCTAGTTTTTCTCCAAAACAAAAAATAACTTCCATATTATTTTGTAAAGCGGTGTTTACTTTTTTTACCAATAAATCATCGGTTTCTAAAAAATATTCTCTTCGCTCAGAATGCCCTAAAATAACCGTATTTACACCTATAGCTTTAAGCATACTTGCCGAAATTTCGCCGGTAAAAGCTCCACTTTTTTCAAAATGCATATTTTGCGCAGCTACTTCTACGGCTGTTTTTTTAACTTTTTTCGCAACGCGCTCTAAATTAACAAATGTGGGTGCTATAATAACTCTCGTATTGGTTAACGGAAGGTTTTTAATGCTTTTTGCTATTTTTTTAGCTAATAATTTTGACGCTTTTAGGTCGTTGTTCATTTTCCAATTACCTGCTACAATTTTAACTCTCATTTTTTTATTTATTAAATACGGTACAAAAATAGTCAATAAAACAATCCTTCTAAAAATTAGGTTTATTATTATACGAATTCGTTTTCGTACACCATTTCGTTAAATTACAACCACAAATATAGCTTAAAGTATTAAAATTAGTACTTTTGTAAAACGCTTTATATCAACTTATGACCAAACAAGAGCTTATAACTCAAATTCAGCAAAAAAAATCCTTTTTATGCATTGGTTTAGATGTGGATTTAACTAAAATCCCCAAACATTTACAAAACCATGATGATCCTATTTTTGAATTTAATAAACAGATTATTGATGCTACGCATCACTTAGCTGTTGCTTACAAACCCAATATTGCATTTTACGAAGCCTACGGCATTAAAGGATGGAGTGCTTTAAAAAAAACCATCGATTACATCAATCGTAATTATCCTGAAATTTTTACTATTGCCGATGCCAAACGGGGAGATATTGGAAATACATCCACAAGGTATGCAAAGGCTTTTTTTGAAGATTTAAATTTTAATTCTGTAACCGCTGCTCCATATATGGGAGCTGATTCTATTGAGCCTTTTTTGGCTTTTAAAAATAAATTTACCATTCTCCTAGCTTTAACCTCAAATAAAGGTGCTCTTGATTTTCAAGGGCTAAAAACAACTCGTGGCGATGAATTGTACAAAGAAGTCATAAAAACGTCGCTCACATGGAAAAATAGCGAAAATCTAATGTTTGTTATTGGAGCTACCAAAGCAGCCTATTTTAAAACAATTAGAGCCATAATACCCAATCATTTTTTATTGGTTCCGGGTGTTGGTGCTCAAGGAGGAAGTTTAAAAGAAGTTTGCCAATACGGCCTTACAAAAGATTGTGGATTACTAGTTAATTCTTCTAGAGGAATTATTTATGCCGGAACCGATCAAAATTTTGCGTTAAATGCTCAAAAAGAAGCTTTAAAACTTCAACAAGAAATGGAAATCATTTTAAATGAAAATAATTAAAGATCAACTTAACAGAACACTCACAATTGAGCACTCACCCACTAGAATTATTTCTTTAGTGCCTTCACAAACAGAATTATTATACGACATGGCTTTGGAAAAAGAGCTTATAGGAATTACTAAATTTTGTGTACACCCATTTCATCTCAAAGCTACAAAAGAAATTGTTGGAGGAACTAAAAAAGTAAATTTTGATAAAATTAAAAACTTAAATCCCGATTTTATTCTTTGCAATAAAGAAGAAAATACGTTAGAAATGATACAAGAGTTAGAAACTATTGCTCCAACCTATGTTTCTAACATTCATAACTTAACCGCTGCAAAAGAGCTTATTTTTGACTTGGGACAATTATTAAACAGAAGAACGGAAGCTACTGCTATTTTAGCAAAAATAGATTTTAAACTTTCTGATTTTAAACAATTTATGAAAGACAGACCTTTTAAAAAAGTAGCTTATTTTATTTGGGCAAACCCTTGGATGGCTGTTGGAAAAAACAATTTTATAAACGAGATGTTGCTCTTAAATAAATTTGAAAATATTTATGCCGATAGAGATCGGTATCCAGAGGTTGACATCCAGCGAATTAGACATGAAGGAGATCCTGAAGTTGTATTTTTATCATCAGAACCTTATCATTTTTCCGATGAACATGCCTTTGAGATAGGAACTTATGCAAACCGCTCTATAACTGTTTTTGCCGATGGAGAAATGTTTAGCTGGTTTGGTTCTAGAACCATAAAGGCTTTTGATTACTTTAAAGAGTTACACAAACGGTTAGAAAGTAGTTTTTAGAGCACTATTTAAAAGTATCTGTTTTTTTATCGTATCCGTAAGGACAGTGACGACATCCGCTTTTACAACAATAGCCTCTTTTTAAATGGTATTGCTTTGTAAAAACTCTGTATCCGTTTTCTATGTAATAATCTCCTTCTTCTAAAGGAACATTTTTATTAAAACTCATATTGCAAAAATAAATAAAAAGCGTTTTGAAAAATCAAAACGCTTTTTAAAATTTATTATTTAATTTTTAATTTACTCCGGTGGATATTTTGCCATAATTTCAGCAACAAAATTTCTAATTCGCTCTTCTTTTTTAGCCACATTTCCTGATGTGTTTAAAGCGCCACTTCCTATACCTTGCCAAGCTAATTCTTTCTTTTTAGCATCAATCAAATCAATAAACAATGTACCTTCTGTATACTTAGAAACATGCATTCCAAAATTAGGTCCGTAATACCAAGGATGCCATCCAAAGTAGTAACTATTATCGTAAACATCTACCTTTTGGCGTGACTTTGTGAAAATATTAACTAAAATATCAGGGTTTTTAGATTTTGTAAATCCTTTAGCCATCAGTTCACTTTCAATAGCTTTTAATATTCTACGCTTATCTAAATCAGAAATTTCAACCTTATCAATTCCTTTTTTATAAAAAGCAAACGTTTTGTATTTAGAAAAATCTGTTGAAGTGTCATAATCGGTTGTTACTCTGACCGAGGAACAAGAAGCTACAAAAAATAATAGCGATAACGAGAGTGCTTTTATAACTTTCATTTTAAAAAATTTTAGATTAAAATAAATTTTGTAAAAATGAATCTTCAACCAAATTAGGTATCGTAACTTTTAAATTAGGTTCTACCTCCATTGCTCTTTTAATTGCAAAAACAGCTCCTTCATTACGTGCCCAACTTCTTCTGGAAATTCCATTATTTACATCCCAAAAAAGCATCTTTTTTAAACGCTTTTCTGCTTCTAATGTACCATCAAGAACCATACCAAAGCCACCATTAATAACTTCTCCCCATCCAACACCTCCTCCATTATGAATAGAAACCCAAGTAGCTCCTCTAAAGCTATCACCTATTACATTTTGAATAGCCATATCAGCTGTAAACTGAGAACCATCGTAAATATTTGAGGTTTCTCTATAAGGTGAATCGGTTCCTGAAACATCATGATGATCTCTTCCTAGCACAATTGCATTTGTTATTTCTCCATTTTTTATAGCGTTGTTAAAAGCTTCTGCTATTTTCATTCTTCCTTCTGCATCGGCATATAAAATTCTGGCTTGAGAACCTACAACCAATTTGTTTTCTTGAGCTCCTTTAATCCACTGAATATTATCGGCCATTTGCTGCTGAATTTCTTTAGGTGAGTTTTTCATTAGGTTCTCTAACACTTCACAAGCAATAGCATCGGTTTTTTCTAAATCTGAAGGGTTTGCACTGGTACACACCCATCTAAAAGGTCCAAATCCATAGTCAAAACACATAGGTCCCATAATATCTTGCACATACGACGGATATTTAAAATCTTTTCCATTTGCTGCCATAACAGCTGCTCCTGCTCTACTGGCTTCAAGCAAAAAAGCATTTCCATAATCAAAAAAGTATGTTCCTCTCGCTGTGTGTTTATTAATAGCTGCTGTTTGTCTTCTTAAACTTTCTTGTACTTTTTCTTTAAACAGCGCCGGATTGTTAGCCATCATTTCGTTTGCTTCTTCAAACGTAATACCAACCGGATAATAGCCTCCTGCCCAAGGGTTATGCAATGATGTTTGATCTGATCCTAAATCTATAAAAACGTTTTCTTCATCAAACTTTTCCCAAACATCCACAATATTACCTAAATAGGCAATTGAAAGAATTTCTTTTTGCTCTTTTGCTTTTTTGACTCTTTTAACCAACGTATCTAAATCGGTAATTTTTTCATGAACCCAACCCTGTGAAAGTCTTATTTCGGTAATTTTAGGATTTACTTCAGCACAAACGGTAATACATCCGGCAATGGTTCCTGCTTTTGGTTGTGCACCACTCATTCCTCCTAATCCAGAAGTTACAAATAGTTTTCCGGCCAAACCTTCTCCATTTTTAGAAATTTTTCTTCCGGCATTTAATACCGTAATTGTAGTTCCGTGCACAATACCTTGAGGTCCAATATACATATAACTTCCAGCAGTCATTTGACCGTATTGAGTAACACCTAATGCATTATACTTTTCCCAATCGTCTTGCTTACTATAGTTAGGAATCATCATTCCGTTTGTGACAACAACTCGTGGAGCTTCTTTGTGAGATGGAAATAAACCCATTGGATGTCCGGAGTACATAACCAACGTTTGTTCATCGGTCATTTCTGACAAATACTGCATAGTTAGTAAATACTGAGCCCAATTTTGAAAAACAGCACCATTGCCACCGTATGTAATTAATTCGTGTGGATGTTGTGCAACAGCGTAATCTAAATTATTTTGAATCATATGCATTATTGCTTTAGCCTGCTTACATTTTCCCGGATAAGCATCAATAGGACGTGCGTACATTTTGTAATCGGGTCTAAAGCGATACATATAAATTCTACCGTATTTTTTAAGCTCTTCAGCAAATTCTTTGGCCAATACTTTATGATGCTTTTTATCAAAATAGCGCAAGGCATTTTTTATGGCCAGTACTTTTTCGTCTTTCGATAATATTTCTTTACGCTTAGGTGCGTGATTTATAGTAGTATCGTATTCTTTTTTTGAAGGTAATTCAGACGGAATACCTTGTTTTATTTGCTCTTTAAATGTCATAATTATAAAATTTTTGTTGTTTGTATTTTTTCAATTAAAAAAAAGACACAAACTACGGATACCTAATATCTGCCCTAAAGTATAAAAGGGCGATACATTTTTTATATGTGAAGTGATAACTATCCAACAAATTTTATTTTAGCTGTTGCTCACAAATATACTGCAATTTCATTTAAATTTTTAAAAGAAATAAAAAGTCTTTACCCTTGTGTATTTGACATACATATTTACCTTTTATTTTTAAAAATATAACAATGTTTTTTCAAGTTTTTTGTAACTTTAACTGAGTTAAGCATTTAATTATAATTAATTTTTATTTTTTGAAAATTAACATTGCATTGTTGGTAATTACGCTAAAAAAAATACTTATTAATTTTAGCTAAATTGCGAACATAGATTCAAACAGCCTTATGGAGAAAATAGCACCTTACAAACCTAAAAATAAAATTCGAATTGTTACTGCCGCATCACTTTTTGACGGTCATGATGCTGCCATTAACATTATGCGAAGAATTATTCAAGCTACCGGAGTTGAAGTCATTCATTTAGGTCATGACCGTAGTGTTGAAGAAGTTGTTAATTGTGCCATACAAGAAGATGCCAACGCTATTGCTATGACTTCATATCAAGGAGGTCATAACGAGTATTTTAAGTATATGTACGATTTACTTCAGGAAAAAGGAGCTCCTCAAATAAAAATTTTTGGTGGAGGCGGAGGCGTTATTCTTCCGGAAGAAATTAAAGAATTAATGGATTATGGCATTACGCGAATTTATTCTCCAGATGATGGTAGAGAAATGGGGCTTCAAGGAATGATTAACGAAATGATTTCAAGCTGCGATTTTAATGTTTCTGAACTCGAACTTCCCGAAGTACAAAACATTAAAAAGAAAGATGTAAATACGATTGCTCGATATATTTCTTTGGCAGAAAACAACCACAATACTTTTCAAAAATATTTTTCAAAACTTGATACTCCTAAAGAAAAAACACCTGTATTAGGAATTACGGGAACAGGTGGCGCCGGAAAATCTTCGTTAGTAGATGAGCTGGTTAGAAGATTTTTGATTGATTTCCCTGACAAAACACTCGCTATCGTATCTGTAGATCCTTCTAAACGAAAAACAGGAGGGGCACTTTTAGGAGATAGAATTAGAATGAATGCCATTAAAAACGGTAGGGTATATATGCGCTCGCTTGCAACACGTCAGTCTAACCTAGCGCTCTCTAAACATGTTAGCGATGCTATTCAAATTCTACAAGCAGCAAACTACGATTTAATTATTTTAGAAACATCTGGTATAGGACAAAGTGATACTGAAATTTTAGACCATTCAGATACTTCTTTGTATGTAATGACTCCTGAGTACGGAGCTGCAACACAGCTTGAAAAAATTGACATGTTAGATTTTGCCGATTTAATAGCACTCAATAAATTTGACAAAAGAGGTGCTTTAGACGCACTTCGTGATGTAAAAAAACAATACGTTCGAAATCATAATTTATGGGACACTCCAATAGAAGAAATTCCTGTTTACGGAACAATAGCCTCTCAATTTAACGATCCAGGTACAAATAGTCTTTACAGAGCTATTATCGATAAAATAAATGAAATTACATCGGCTACTAAATTTAAAAGCTCGTTTCAAATTTCTTCGGAAATGAGTGAAAAGCAATTTATAATTCCTCCTAATAGAACTCGTTATTTATCAGAAATCACCGAGACAAACCGAAACTATGCAAATTATGCAAATGCGCAGAAAGAAATTGCTCAAAAGCTTTTCGGAATTTTTAAAACCATTTGTGCAATTACAAATACTAAACTTGAAGAAGAAAAAAGCATACTCACAAATGTAGGGCTGGATGAAGCTCTTATTTTAGATAAAAAAACAGATAAAACAGATTTACTGCAATTATTACTCAAAGAGTTTACTGAAATAAAAAAAGATTTAAATCCATACCATTGGGATACTATTTATCAGTGGGAAAACACTAAGCAACGTTATAAAAACGAAGTGTATACGTTTAAAGTAAGAGATAAAGAACTTCATATAAAAACACATACCAAATCGCTATCGCATCTAAATATTCCAAAAATATGCTTACCAAAATACGAAGCGTGGGGAGATATTTTGTATTGGACATTGCAAGAAAATGTACCAGGTAAATTTCCGTATACCTCAGGAATTTATCCATTTAAAAGAACAGGTGAAGACCCAACCCGTATGTTTGCCGGAGAAGGTGGGCCAGAGCGTACCAATAGAAGGTTTCATTATGTTAGTCTAGGAATGCCTGCAAAACGATTATCAACAGCTTTTGACAGTGTAACACTTTACGGTAATGACCCTGATATGCGACCTGATATTTACGGTAAAATTGGAAATGCCGGAGTATCTATTTGCTGCTTAGATGATGCCAAAAAACTCTATTCCGGTTTTGAGTTAACCAATCCTATGACTTCTGTTTCTATGACTATTAATGGACCTGCGCCAATGATGCTCGGCTTTTTTATGAATGCCGCCATAGATCAAGAATGTGAAAAATACATTATTGAAAATGGACTAGAACAAGAAGTTGCAAAAAAAATTGAGAAAATATATAAAGAAAAAGGTGTTGAAAGACCTAAATATCAAGGGGAGTTACCTGAAGGAAATAACGGGTTAGGACTTATGTTATTAGGGGTTACCGGAGATCAAGTTTTACCTTTTGAGGTTTATCAAAAAATTAAATTTGAAACCATTTCAAAAGTAAGAGGAACTGTTCAGGCCGATATTTTAAAAGAAGACCAAGCACAAAACACCTGTATTTTTTCAACAGAATTTGCTTTGAGATTAATGGGAGATGTACAGTCATACTTTATAAAAAATAATGTCCGAAACTTCTATTCGGTATCTATATCTGGTTATCACATTGCCGAGGCTGGTGCCAATCCAATTTCTCAATTGGCATTTACGCTATCAAACGGATTTACATATGTTGAATACTATTTGTCTAGAGGAATGGATATTAACAAGTTTGGTCCAAATTTATCATTCTTTTTCTCAAACGGAGTTGATCCGGAATATGCTGTTATTGGGCGTGTTGCTCGAAGAATTTGGGCAAAAGCCATGAAATTAAAATACGGCGCTAACGACAGAGCTCAAATGCTTAAATATCATATACAAACATCAGGGCGCTCTTTACATGCTCAAGAAATTGATTTTAATGATATTAGAACAACGCTTCAAGCATTGTATGCTATTTATGATAATTGCAATAGCTTACACACCAACGCATACGACGAAGCCATTACCACACCAACTGAAGAAAGCGTACGTAGAGCAATGGCAATTCAGCTAATTATTAATAAAGAGTTAGGCTTAACCAAAAACGAAAACCCTATTCAAGGTGCTTTTATTATAGAAGAACTTACCGATTTGGTAGAAGAAGCTGTATATGCCGAATTTGATAGAATAACCGAAAGAGGTGGCGTGCTTGGTGCTATGGAAACAATGTACCAAAGAAGCAAAATTCAAGAAGAAAGTTTATACTACGAAACTCTTAAACATACCGGAGAATTTCCAATTATTGGAGTTAATACATTTTTAAGTAGTAAAGGTTCTCCTACAGAAATTCCTAAAGAAGTTATTAGAGCTACTGAAGAAGAAAAACAATACCAAATTACTGTTGTAAAAAACTTAAATAAAGGAAATGCAAAAAAGGCAGAAGAACAGTTAAAGTTATTACAAGAAAAATCGGTACAAAATGAAAATATTTTTGAACAGCTAATGGAAGCTTGTAAAGTATGTTCTATAGGACAAATAACAGAAGCTTTATTTCATGTTGGAGGACAATACAGAAGAAATATGTAATTACAGTAAAGAGCTTACGTAGCTTTTGTGAATTTTTCGTAAACTGTTCAACTCTTTTTTAAGCAGTTGTATAAAATCTTTTCCTTTTACTCTAGTCATTTCAAGGCGGGTACAATCTTGGTAAATGGTTTCTATACAGTCGTGAAGTGATTTTGCTTGTCTCAACTTTAAACTACGGTCTTCCTGAATTTCAGTTTCAACTATTTTAGGCACCAAATTTAAAGCATTCATCACCAAATTATCAGCATATTTATCGCAACGTCTTTTAGATAAGTACATTGATAGTATATCTTTATCATCTGTTATGTACATAGCAATAAGCCGTGAAAGCTTAAAAACTTCCAGTGCTTTTTTATAAATGGTCAACTTTTTAATATTCTTATTTTGAGCCGAATACATACTTGCGTTTTACTTTACAAAATTAGTTTGTATAAAAATATTTCGTATTTCGTATTTAAAGTTATAATGCTAAAAAAATTAAAAATATTATATCTTTACCTAAAAAACTTTAAAAAATGAAGTTAGATACTATTAGTTGGAAAATTCTATCGTGTTTACAAAAAGATGCTCGACAATCAAACACTAAAATTGCCGAAAAAGTTGGCATTACTTCTCCTGCCGTTGCTGAGCGCATTCGAAAAATGGAAGATCTAGGAATTATAGAAGGCTATTTTGCCAAAGTTTCTCATTCTGAAACAGGTCATCAACTAAAAGCAATTATTACATTACGCGCTTTCATGGGGAAACTAAAACCTTTTATTGAAAAGGTAAGAGAATTTAATGAGGTTATAAACTGTTATCGAATTACAGGAAATGAAAATATTATCATGGAAGTTGTTTTAAACAATCAAAAGCATTTGGAGCAGTTTATAGATCAGCTTATTGCTTATGGAGAAACAAAAACGCATATTGTATTGTCAAATGTAATTGAAAACAATCCTATTTTGGCTCCAAAAGACAGGTAACAACAACTATTTAATCATCTGAAAAATAGCAACACCGTAAATAGCAAAGCGAACAAAACGTAAAGATCCGTATAACAAAACTTGTTTAAAGGGAAGTTTTATCATTCCACCTGCCATACAGGTTATAGAAAAAGGCAAAGGAAATAATGCGCCTATGGCAATTAAAAATCCACCCCATTTGCTTGCATTTTTTAAATGCTTAGCCATTTTATTTTCCAGATAGCTTTTAATAAAATTAAATTTGAGTATTGCTTTTCCTATAAAATAAGAAATCATACCTCCTATGTAAGATAGTATTGCCAAAAGTCCCAAACTAAAAATAGGAACCGAGGTTTTTTTAGACCACGCAATAAATATTTCGGGAGGAAGCAATCCTAAAAACGATTCGGAAGCAAAAAACACGGCAAATATACCTGTATCTGAAAATGTTTCAGTCATATATTGCAATCCTTCGCTAATATTGTAAATGTATTTATTAAACAATACAACCCCAACAATTGTAAAAAATACAGGAAGTATCGATTTTTTTAAACTATTCCCTATAAAAGCATAAAAGCCAGTATACGAATAGTACTGGTGTAATAGTTTTAATCTTGATTTTTTTTGAATTTTAGTGGCTCTTTTCATCGGCAATAAAAACGAAGTTATTTTTTAGGCATAGGTCCTCTAAGGTGAATTACCAGTCCGTTTAAAAAATTACGCAATATTTGATCTCCACATTCTTTATATTTTGGATGACTTTCATTTCTAAAAAATGCACCTAGTTCACTCTTAGAAACTTTAAAATCAACCAAATTGCAAATTTTTACAATATCATCATCTCTAAGTTTTAGAGCTACTCGTAATTTTTTTAAAATATCATTATTTGTTAATCCCATGCCGCGAAGATAAGTGTTTTAACCATTTAAAAAATACACATCTATTTCTTTTAACAAATAGTTATGAAATTCTGCCTACAAATTATAATAAGCTAACCTTCACCATTTAAAACGGTTAAAGTAAGTCTAATTTTATCGTATGGTATTTCTTCTTTTAAATATTCGAAATACTCTTTTAACGATGCTGTTTTTGGCAATAGCTCTTGTGCTTTTTTTATTTCTATAACTTCTTGTGCTGTTACTATTTTAAATATGTCTATTGCTTTTCCTTTGTCATAAAGCTTACTTAAATGAGAAAATATTGTAGCGGGTTTTAAGTTTCTATATGCTGCAATTTCTGTAACAGACAATCCTTCTTCATACAATTTATACGTAGTTATTAATGTATCTTCTTTTTTCTTTTTCTTTTTTTTTACCGGTTTTTTCACTTCTAAAAAAGCGATAATCTCTGTTAAAAATTTAGAACCATAAACCTTCATCTTTTGCTGACCAACTCCACTTACTGCTAACATTTCTGTTTCGGTAATTGGTTGTTTTTTCTCCATATCTCTAAGTGTTGCATCATTAAAAATTAAATACGCCGGAATCTTTTCTTCTAAAGAAATTTGATGCCGTAGTTTCTTAAGACGCTCAAATAATGTAATTGCTTTTGACATTTTATGGCTAACTTTTACAGAAGTAGCTACACTCTTTTTGTATTCAACCGGAGTTGTTAAATACAATTTTGCGTTTTGAAAAAGTACTTTTTTAGAAAATTCGGTAAGTTGCAGTGCATTATTTTTATGAAATGCTATTTCGCAGTAACCTTGATTTATTATTTGAATAATATACTGTTGCCAGTGGTTCCATGAAATATTTTTACCTACTCCATAAGATTTTAGCTTGTGATAACCTCGTTCTAAAACTATACTGTTTTGTGCACCTCTAAGTACGTCAATTACAACTCCCATAGCTTCAGATTCTTTTAATCTGGCTATTACCGAAAGTGCTTTTTGAGCAATAACAGTTCCGTCAAAAAATTGAGGAGGGTTTTTACACACATCACAATTTCCACAGTTATTTTCTAATAATTCTCCAAAATAACTCAGTAAAATTTTTCTTCGGCAAGTAGTTGCTTCGGCAAATTGTTTCATTCGCTCAAGTTTTGCCATCTGAACTTCTTTATTACTAGCATTGTCAATAAATTTCCGCAACTGTATCACGTCAGAATAACTATGAAACAACAATGCTTTTGCCGGTAAGCCATCTCTTCCGCAGCGTCCTATTTCTTGATAATAACCTTCAATATTTTTAGGCATATTGTAGTGTATTACCCATCGTACATTAGACTTATCTATTCCCATTCCGAAGGCAATGGTTGCACAAACTACTTGTATTTTATCATAAATAAAATCTTCTTGTGTTTGGGTTCGTTCAGCAAAACTCAATCCGGCATGATAAGCCGCGGCTTTAAATCCGTGTTGTTGTAATTTAGTTGCTAGTTGTTCGGTAGATTTTCTGCTTAAACAATATATAATACCCGAATCTGTAGCTGCTTTGTTAATAAATGCACCTATTTGAGTAATCCTATCATTTGCAAGACGCACTTCTAATTCTATATTTTTTCTATCAAAAGAGGCTAAGAATTGGGTGGCATTAGGTATGTTTAATTGTTGTAGTATGTCTTCTCTTGTGGCCTTATCGGCAGTAGCTGTTAACGCTATAATTGGTGTGTTTGGCAGTGTTTCTTTTAAAAAGCCCAATTGCTGGTAAGATGGTCTAAAATCATGTCCCCAAGAAGATATGCAATGAGCTTCATCAATTGCAATACAACTCACATACTCTTCTGTAAGTAATATTTCTAAAAGTTGTAAACTCTCCGGAGCTACGTAAAGAATTTTCAATTTCTTTTCACGAACCCGGCTAAAGATTTCTTCTTGTGCAAATTTATCTTGACTACTATTAAAAAATGCTGCTTGAACTCCATTTGCCTTAAGCCCATCTACCTGATCTTTCATAAGTGCAATTAGAGGAGAAATAACAATTGTTATTCCGTCAAATAGCAATGCCGGCAATTGGAAACATATAGATTTACCTCCACCTGTAGGCATAACAACTAGGTTGTCTTTTTTTAAAAGCACCGAAGTTATAATCTCTTGCTGTTGTTTTCTAAAACGGTCGTAGCCAAAGTACTTTTTTAAGGTTGGTAGTAATTGCGACTGATATTCTTTTTCTAGCATTTTATATTTGTAATTACAACAAAAAACCACTCTTCTTAGAGTGGTTTAAATATAGATTTTATTTTTTTAAAATCGAATTAAATTGATTGTTATGCAGCTTTTTTCTCTGCACAAGATGCTTTATTACAATCTTTTTTATTGCATGCTGTTTTTTTAGCGCAATCTTTTTTGTTACAGTCTTTTTTGTTACAAGCTGTTTTTTTAGCACAATCTTTCTTTGTACAGTCTTTTTTATTGCAAGCTGTTTTTTTAGCGCAATCTTTCTTTGTATAGTCTTTCTTGTTGCAAGCAGATTTCTTTTTACCACAATCTTTTTTAGTGCAATCTTTTTTGTTACAGTCTGCCTTTTTAGTACAAGCAGGTTTTGTTCCATCAGCTTTTACCTCTTTTAAATCCATTTTACATACAGGACACGATCCAGGTTCAGCGTATGTTTTCCCTTTTTCACAATCCATAGGACATTGGTAAACACTTGCGGCAGCTTCTTCTTTTGTTACTTCAGCTACGGCTTCTTTTTTTGTTTCCTCCTTAAGTTCTTCTTTCTTCGTTTCTTTACAAGATGTAAATCCAATTGCAAAAATTACTGCTAATGCTAATACTGTTTTTTTCATTTTTTTACTTTTAATTATTCTAATTTTACTTCTCTATAAAATTATTTCTGGCTAAAATACATTTTTTTTAGAAACTTTAATAGTTTTTTTGATTTAGAGCGTTTTAACAAAAAAATCCGGAGAATAACCTCGGATTTTTTTAATCAAATCAAAATTTATTTTTCATACGCATCGGTATGAACAAAAGCTACGGCTCTTCCTGATGGATCGTTCATATTTTTAAAACTCTCATCCCACTCTAAAGCTATTTTAGTACTACAAGCAACAGATGCCTCTTGCGGTACACTTAATGCAGCCGTATCTGATGGAAAGTGTTCTGTAAATATAGAACGGTAATAAAACTCTTCTTTAGATGTAGGTGTTTGAATTGGAAATTTGTATTTGGCATTTTTTAATTGTTCATCGGTAACTTCCTTCTCTACAATCTCTTTTAAAGTATCAATCCAACTATACCCTACACCGTCAGAAAATTGTTCTTTTTGTCTCCAAGCAACACTTTCGGGCAAATAACTTTCAAACGCTTTACGCACAACCCACTTCTCCATACGTTCTCTATTAATCATTTTATCTTGTGGGTTTATGCGCATTGCTACATCCATAAATTCCTTATCTAAAAATGGCACACGACCTTCAATTCCCCATGCTGCCAAAGATTTATTTGCTCTTAGGCAATCATACATATGTAATTTTTTTAATTTACGCACTGTTTCTTTATGAAACTCTTCGGCGCTAGGTGCCTTATGAAAGTACAAGTAACCTCCAAACAACTCGTCGGCTCCTTCTCCCGAAAGTACCATTTTTACACCCATAGATTTAATAACACGGGCCATTAAATACATAGGCGTTGAAGCGCGAATTGTTGTTATATCGTACGTTTCTAAATTGTAAATAACATCTCTAATGGCATCTAAGCCTTCTTGAATGGTAAATTTTATTTCATGGTGTACTGTACCTATATAATCTGCTACTTTTTTTGCCGCTTCCAAATCTGGTGAACCTTCTAATCCTACCGAAAAAGAATGTAGCTGAGGCCACCAAGCATCTTGCGTATCTCCAGATTCTACTCTCTTTTCAGCATATTTTTTAGCAATTGCAGACGTAACAGAAGAATCTAAACCTCCTGAAAGCAATACTCCGTACGGTACATCAGACATAAGCTGACGGTGTACCGCAGCCTCTAAAGCATCTTTAATTTCATCAATACTGGTTTGATTTTCTTTTACCGCCTTATAATCCATCCAATCTCTATGATACCATTGTGTAAGTTTTCCATCTTTACTTGATAAATAATGCCCCGGAGGAAACAACTCTATTTTTGTACAATACCCTTCTAAAGCTTTTAATTCAGAAGCTACATAAAACGTTCCGTTTTGATCCCATCCCATGTACAATGGAATTATTCCCATATGGTCACGAGCAATAAAGTACTCATCGTTTTCAATATCGTACAAGGCAAATCCAAAAATACCGTTCATCTCATCTATAAAATCAGCACCTTTTTCTTTATACAATGCCAAAATCACTTCACAATCTGAGGCTGTTTGAAAATTATAACTGCCTTCAAATTGTTTTCTTAATTCTTGATGATTGTAAATTTCACCATTTGCTGCCAACACCAATTTTCCATCTTCGCTAAATAAAGGTTGTTTTCCAGAAGCAGGATCTACAATTGCCAAACGTTCGTGAGCCAAAATAGCCTTTTCATTAGCAAAAATACCACTCCAATCCGGACCTCTATGCCGTATTTTTTTAGACATTTCAAGTAACTGAGGTCGTAATCCTCCTGTTTTCTCTTTTAATTCAAAAGCACAAACTATTCCGCACATAATTTTATTAATTTATTACGAAGCAAAAATGCATATAATACTTATATATAAAAATAAGAATAGTTATTTTAGTTTCTATTTAAAAATTTATTGCTTATTTATATACTAATATGTAAGTTTAAACTTTAAATTCACAAAACAAACTTACTGTTTGAAATATTCAAATTATAACCAACAGAAAACATCACTATTCTTGGTAAAATATACGTTTTAGAATCAGAGATTATATAAGATGAAAAACTATTTTGCTGTTTAAATTGTACATTAAATAAATTCTGGGCATTTATTTTAAAACTCCAAGCGCTATCTTCTTTTTTATAAGATAGTGTTGTATTTGCTATTTGATAGGTGTTTTTTTGATTTAAAGATTTATTCTCGTATCTAGTATAAATATAATCAAAAGAAAAAATAAATCCTTTTAAAAAATCGTAATCAACAGTTACAAAAGGTTTATAGTTTTACTGTACTTTTGGTATGGTAAAATCATTTTTTATATAAATTGGTATTTATTAGTTAGTTTTACCAATTAAAATTTAATCAATAATGATTCAATTCACATTGCTTTTTGCTAGTATTTCAGGTGCTTTAGCAGTTATATTTGGTGCATTTGGAGCACACGCATTAAAAAAGATATTAAATACAGAACAATTAAAAAGCTTTGAAACCGGTGTAAAATATCAAATGTACCATGCAATAGTTTTATTACTTGTCGGGTTTAACTTTAACTTAGAAACGGCTTTAGAAAAATATATGGTGTACAGTTTTATAATTGGTATACTTTTATTTTCATTTAGTATTTATGGCTTGGTGATTTCTTCAGCAAAAAACAAAAAATTAACATTTTTAGGGCCTGTTACACCAATTGGCGGCTTATTTTTAATTGTAGGTTGGATTCTTTTAGCTATTTCAATTTTAAATATGAATTTATAAAACATATTTAAAATTGCTTTAACATTTTAAAAAGTGATTTTTTGTAAATTTACCAACAACTTAACCAAACTTCAAATGAAAAACTTCGCTTTTAAAGCTTTTGTTATTACCTTAAGTTTACTAACTTTTAGCTGTAACAATTCAAATTCAACTACTGAACAAGAAGAAAACTACGTTAAAACACATTATAATAAAACAGAAACTACAATAACCATGCGCGATGGTATTAAACTTTTTACTACCATTTACTCTCCAAAAGATACTTCTAAAAAATATCCTATCTTATTGTACAGAACGCCTTACAGTTGTAAGCCTTATGGCGCTGATAAGTTTAGAAAAAAAATTGGACCTAACTCTATATTAATGAAAGAAGGCAATATTATTGTATATCAAGATGTTCGTGGACGTTGGATGAGTGAAGGAACTTACGACAATATGCGTCCGTACATTCCAAATAAAAAACCGAATAAAGATATTGATGAAAGCTCTGATACTTACGACACCATTGACTGGTTAGTTAAAAACGTTCCTAACAACAATGGAAAAGTTGGAACGTGGGGAATTTCTTATCCCGGTTTTTATAGCACCTACTCTACCATAGATGCACACCCTGCTCTAAAGGCTGCTTCGCCTCAAGCATGTATTGGCGATTTCTTTTTTGATGATTTTCATCATAACGGAGCTTACCTATTAAGTTATTTTAGAGCAACTTCATTATTTGGAACCCCAAAAGATAAACCCACAGATACTGCTTGGTATAAATTACCTGATTTAGGCACAAAAGATCAGTATCAGTTTTTTTTAGATGCAGGACCTCTTAGTAACCTAAATCATTTTTTTCAATATAAAAAACTAGACAATCCTTCTACCAGTAATACTACTATTGATGATTTCTTTTGGAAAGAATTAATAGAGCATCCAAACTATGATGAAGTTTGGCAACGAAAAGGTTTAATTCAGCATTTAAAAAACATTAAATCGTCGGTAGCAACCATGATTGTTGGTGGCTGGTTTGATGCTGAAGATTTGTACGGCCCGTTAGAAACCTATAAAACAATTGAAAAATACAATAAAAACAACTATAACACGATGGTTTTTGGACCCTGGAGTCACGGACAATGGGCAAGAACAAATCCAAGAAATAGTGTTGGAAATTATTACTTTGGAGATTCTATATCTCTCTTTTTTCAAGAAAAAATTGAAACCAAATTTTTTAATCACTTCTTAAAAGGAAAAGGAGATGAAAACTCTG
This sequence comes from Flavobacteriaceae bacterium, assembly GCA_027082925.1. Lineage (GTDB taxonomy): Bacteria > Bacteroidota > Bacteroidia > Flavobacteriales > Flavobacteriaceae > Lutibacter. Next base: position 373,018 of record JALWTD010000018.1, on the reverse strand, counting down.
GATTACCTGAAGCGTATGTGTACGACACCGGAAAAAAGAAGTGGAATACTTATGATACTTGGCCTCCAAAAAATACTGAACATAAGGTTATGTACTTGTCTGAAAATCAAAAATTAACCTCTGAAAAACTTAAAGAAACAGGTATTAAATTTATTAGCGATTTAAAAAAACCGGTTCCTTATTCAGAAGATATTAAAACCGTTTTTACGCCTAGAAAATATATGACTGACGACCAACGGTTTGCTGCAAGAAGACCTGATGTTTTAGTGTTTGAAACTCCCGTTTTAGAAGAAGATTTAACATTGGCAGGAAGTATTTTTGCAAACTTAGAAGTTGCAACTACAGGAACAGATGCAGACTGGATTGTAAAAGTAATTGATGTACATCCTGCAAATGAAAAAGAAAATGATGTTATGCAAAAACACCTTAAAATGAGTAATTACCACTTAATGGTTAGAAGTGAAGTTATGAGAGGTAGATTTAGAGATAGTTTTACGCATCCGGCACCTTTTACTCCAAATAAAAAAACAAACGTTACTATTAAGTTGCAAGATGTATATCACACCTTTAAAAAAGGTCACAAACTTCAAGTTCAGGTGCAAAGTACTTGGTTTCCATTAATAGATTTAAATCCGCAGACTTACGTAGATAATATTTATAAAGCCAGTGCCGATGACTTTAAAACACAAATTCATACTGTTTTTACGTCGTCTAACATTCAATTTACAGTATTAAAATAAAAAAATAAGAGCCAAAACTCTCGATTAAATCGGATGTTTTGGCTCTAAACTAAAACTACTAACTAAAGTTTTTATTTTGTTGAAAATAATTTAGGTTTAAATGTAAACATAATCCAAGCCCAAGAGTTATTTTCATTTCTGTCACCACCTTTTAATACTTGCATAGAAGATGTTGCGTACATTTTAGAATAACCTGCATTAAATTGAATGTCTTTAGCCACTTTATATCCTAAAGTAAAGTCAATTTCGGTTCCTAAATTACTGTCCATTTTTGTTTGTCCATCGTAAATATCTGCTGCAGATGAAAAGAAATGAGGAATTAATTTTGCAGAAAAATTATCTTTTTTATACGCTAACACAGCATTTACATCTACCAATCCTACCGAACCTACATGGTTTCCAACATAAAAATAGTCCATCCAACCATTAAATTTATGATTTGTACCATATAGCGGTGTAAACGATTTTACATCGGTACTAGCATCATTCATATCTTTTCCTGATAAATATTCAGCACCTACTCCGAAGGTAAAATTAGCGGCAACTTTATACTTAATATTTCCTGTAAAATAACTAGCGCTTACACTATTACTTCTTAGTTTTCCTGTTTGGAAATAAGTAGCAAAATCTGAAGAAAATTTACCTTCTTTATATGTTACTCTGGTTCCTATTGTTTGCGAATAATTAACCTCTTGATTTAAGTTAGAATTTTCGAACTCAACACCATTATTTAAAAACAACAAACTAAGTCCAACCTTTGTAAACGAGGTGTTAAAATACGCATACTGGAAGGTTTTATAACCTGCAGCATTGCTATATAAATTATCTACATTAGATTGGCTATCGGCATTTAAAGCAAAACCAAAATCTAATTTACTTTTATCAGATATTTTAAATTTGGCAATCATAGCGTCATGGCTTCTTGCTTGTTGTGCCCATCCAACATTACCAAAAATTCTATGATCATCATATACAATTTCTTGGCGTCCAAATTTTAATGAGAATTTATCTGATAAAATAGCTTCAGCCCAAGCTTCATGAAGTGCTGTAGCATTATCATCAGAAGATAGTGTGCTTACGTCTCCCCAAACTCTTACATTTTGTAAAGAAAGACCTAGTTTAATTTTGTCCTGCTTAAAGTTAAAATTTAAGCGTGTTCTTTGAGATACAAAGTTACTTCCATCAGCATTTGTTTCTAATAACGTTCCATAACCGTGTTTGTTTTCAAAACGAGGTCTTACCTCTGCTGAAATATCAAATTGTTGTGCTACAACTGCAGTAGCAAATAATACGAATACTATTGAAAAAATAAACTTTTTCATTGTTATTTTAATTTAGTTAAATTTTTATTTAAAGACCTTTTTATCTTTTTATATAGCGAAATTAAAGCCATATTAACAGATAAATACTGATATTTATCAAGTTTTTGAAATAAATTTTAAAGAGTACTCCAAATTAAAATGTAGAAAAAACCAAGGAATAACAGAAGTGCTAATTTCCAAAAAATATGTGCTTTTTTAAGTTCCATAAAATAAAAAGCAATACCTGTAAATTTTAAAAATGAAAAAGCTAAAATTAGTACTATAGCCCACTCATTAGCTATTGTAGAAATTATTGAGACTGCAATGGTAAGTACTAATAATGCAATCCACGTAACTGTAATTGAATGCTTCATTATTAGAAAATTAAATAAATTATAGGAAATAATAACAACCAGATTAAATCGCACATATGCCAAAAAGCAGCACTTGCTTCAATATCTTCAACTTTTGTAGTTGAGTTTGAATTTAAACCTCTTTGCACAACCAATAAAATAACCAAACCAACAATTACGTGAATTACATGAAACAGTGTAAGCATCCAATAAAAAGTAAAAAAGGTATTGTATCCAATGGTTAATCCGGCGTCTATTTTATGAGAATATTCTATGCTCTTTAGTACTAAAAATAAAACCCCTCCTAGCATGGTTAACTTTAAATACAATGATGATTTTTTTAAATTATTTTGCTTTAGAAAATGAACAGACAATGCCATAAAAAAGCCACTTGTAATTAAAAAAATCGTATTTATTGTACCAAATGTTGTGTTTAAAAGCAATCTGGAATTGTGAAATACATCTGGTGATTCTTTGCTATATACTGCCATTGCAACCAGTGCAATTCCAAATGTTATTAACTCTAAAAAAATAATAATCCACATTAAAATTCCTCCAGGCGGATAATACAGGTTTTTATAATTAATATTGGTTGTGTTCATAAGGTGTATTTTTTTAGGTTAATCCCAATCTAACAATCGTTTTTGACCTTCTAATTTTTGAATATCTGTCACGTCTTGAGACATCTCAATAACTCCTCTGTATTTTTTTTGAGCATCTCTAATAGCAAAGTATCTAATATGAATCATACGTCCTTTAAAATTAATCCAAAATTCGGCTACATCTTTAGTTCCTGCTTTAAACTCTTCAACAATACGCAATACCATATCAACACTCTTAGGCGGATGACAAAAACGAACTTCTCGACCAATTATTCCTTTGCTTCTTGGAAAAACTCTTTGGTCTCCCCTATTGTAAAATATCACCTTATCATTTTCATCAACATAGGTAATATCTACCGGTAAAAAGCGCAATAGTAAATTTACTTGCTCCGGAGTCATATACCCCTCGTCGTAATGAAATGTATCTTCAAGAGAAAATGACAATTTTCGTTCTTTAAAATCCTGACTTGGATGCACGTATGCTTCTTCAGACACTTCAGGATATGGTGTTGGCTTTTTGGTTAGCATCCACCCTATTTCTTCATCGCCTTCATAAAACTCTTTCCAGTCATCTTCGGTTAAAAGTTGCATCGCATTTGGAAATAATCGAGAATCTTCAATTAGCAATAACCTTTTAATTCCCTCGATGAGGTACGGCAAGTTCTCTGTTATTTTAGGAATGTTTTTAGTTTCGTTATATCCATTTAACAACCGTATTTGGTCTCTCAAAGTATCATGAAACGACCACATTCCTTGACTAGGACCATTCCACCCATGTTTTTCTAAATACGGAAATAATTGATTTTCTTTACGGGCAAAACGCTTCTCTATAGTTGTTAATTGATTGAATATATTGTAATATCTCTGAAAATCTTTAACAGGATTTGCCTCATAAAGTTCTAGTAAAAGATGCTGAATTAAATCGCTCTCCTCGTAATACACTTTAACCGGGTGTCCTGCCGGTAATTTTTCTACTTCTGACAAAAATGAATTCATATAAAAGATAGTTTAGTCTTTTTTACAAAGGTATTAAGAATAGCACTAGTAAAAAATGAATTTGACTTTTATTTGTGTAACATTTGAAACTTAAAAAGACTATTAACTTTGGTGTTTAATTTTATCGTACAACTTAACCAACGATTGTAATAATTCTACCGGAGTTGTTAAAATTTGGTAGTGATTTTGTCCAAACATTTGAGGTAAATAGTACTTTGCTTGTGCCTCTATTGCCAAGGCATACGAATTAATTTGACGTTCGTTTAACTCCCTCAAGGCTTGTTTTACGTCGTTAATTCCATATTTACCTTCATACTTATCGTAATCGTTTGGTTTTCCATCAGAAATAAGAATAAGCCATTTATTTTTTGTGTTTCGTTTATCTAACATAGCTCCTGAATGCCGTAATGCTGCTCCAATTCTAGTGTATCCACTAGGTTCTACAGCACCTACTTTAAACTTAGCACGATTCCAATCTTCATCAAAATCTTTTACTGTAATATAGGTAGAGTGGTTTCTTGTTTTAGAGTAAAAACAGTCAATTGAAAAATCGATATTAAATTCGTTTAATATTTCTCCAAATAAAATAGATACTTGCTTTTCAACATCAATTACTCTATTTCCTGCGGCATAGCCATCACTAGACAAACTGATATCTAACAATAATAAAATGGATAAATCTTTCTCCTTTTTTCGTTTCGACAAATAAATTTTTTCTGAAGGCGTATGTCCTGACTGTACATCAACAAACAAATCGATAATTGCATCAATATCAAATTCTTCGCCTTGTGTTTGTCTTCGTTGTTGTTGGTATTTATTGTTTACGGTAGTTAGCATTTTTCGCAAACCGTTTAGTGTAGCACTATTTTTAACAAGTGTTTTTTTGTAATAAGCTACATCTGTTTTTAACAATGTTTTAGGGTATACCTTACAAAAATTTTCTTTGTAATTACGTGTTGCATAATCCCATTCATCATAAGTAATGTGATATCCGTTACCATCTATTGAAGCACTTTCTGATACGGTTGTGTTTTCAATAAAATCGGCTTGATAAACTGAGTGTGCTGTATCATCTACACGCACAGTGTATTTCATATTTAGCTCATCTAATGCATTTGAATGGTCTTCCAACTCATCATCTCCGTCCATATCTCTCCAATTACCGCCAAATTCATCGGCTGTTTCCACTTTTTCAAACTGATGTTGCAATACGGCATCTTCTTGCTGCTTTTCATCAATTTGAACAGAAATAATTTCTTCTACAGCTTTTGATTGAATAATTGTTTTAGGTTTTTCTTCTGAAGCCGTTTTAACTTTATCTGAAATATTTTTTAAGACATCGTCTGAGGTTTCTTCAGAAGTATTTTGCATCCACTTTCCGTAGATAAAAGAAAAGTCAATCTTATTTTTATCTTTTATTTGTGCTTCTATAGCCTGAACAAATTGTTGATGGTACGTTTGTGTTATCGGAAATTGCTCAAATAATTCCTGAAGTACTTGTGGTGCTGTATCTAGTGCTTTTTGTTGTGACTCTTCTAAAGTGTGCTCAACGTCATCGGTCCAGTTAAGTTTATTGTTTTTTTGAATTGATAAATACAATACTCTAAATAGGTAAAAAGAAATATTTTGTGCTACTGTAGCGAACTTATCCATTCTACTTGGAAGAAAAAAACTATTGTTTTTGTATCCTCCTTCTCGTTCTGCTTCAAATATTTCAATGGGTGAACCTGTAATTGCTCGTGCAAAAATAGTAAGACGTTGTTTTAAATCGTCTAACTTAACAGCACGAGCAATATTTTCTTGCTTTTCTTTTTTTTTGCGTTTAAAATAATAAGCAAGCTTTGCAAACAGATATTCATCAGGTTCAAACATTTTTGTATTGTGTAGTTACCAATTTATATCATTAAATCGCTTAAATCTTTTAATGCTTGTACAACTTCTAAGTCATCGGAAAGAGGTTCTACAACAGCCACTTGTACAGCCAATCGTTTTGGCAAACCGCTAGCTATTAATTTTGCAGCGTCAACCAATAATCTGGTAGAAACTGTTTCGGTTAAGCCCAGTTCTGTTAAATTTCTAATTTTAGTTGCAATGTTTACCAATTTTTTAGCAATACTTGAATCTACAGAAGTTTCTTTTACAATAATTTCAGCCTCAATACTTGCTTCAGGATAATTAAATGATACCGCAACAAAACGTTGACGTGTAGATGGCTTTAGCTCTTTAAATCCTCGTTGGTATCCGGGATTAAACGAGGCCACCAACATAAAATCGGGATGAGCTTTTACAACTTCTCCTAATTTATCTATAAAAAGCTCTCTTCTATGGTCGGTTAGTGAGTGTATTGCAACAATTACATCAGGTCTTGCTTCAGCAATTTCATCTAAATAAATAATAGCACCTTCTTTTACTGCTGTTGTAAGTGGCCCATCTAACCAAACAGTTTCTGCACCTTTGATAATATATCGTCCTATTAAATCTGTAGATGATGTTTCTTCGTGGCAAGAAATAGTAATTAGCTTTTTATCTAATTTATGAGCCATAAACTCTATAAATCGAGATTTTCCCGTACCTGTAGGTCCTTTTAATAAAAATGGTATCTTATTTTTATACGACTGCTCAAAAACTTCTACTTCTTTTCCTATGGTATGGTAATATGGTGATTGATTTTTTTCCATTTGGTAAAGCTTTTTGATTTTAGATAAATGCTTTTCAATAATCAAAGTAACAATTAATTATTGAAAAGTATTCGATTAGAACTAAATTTATATATTAATGGTAATTTTTGTAAAAAATGATCTTCCCCATAATTGCAAGTCTCTGGAATGTGCTTGACCTACTTCATTAACGGTTTCTACATCTTTTACATCAAAAATATTTTTAACTCCTAGTGAAACATCTACCGCTTTTTTAAATAAAGAAGCAGAGGCTGAAGCGTCTAAATTATTAAAATCTTCTCTTGTAGTTTTTACCAAACTATTGGTGTTTTGATCTAAGTAAAACCCTGTTTGTTTTCCTGAGTATTTATAATACGCATTAAGTTTTAAACTGGTATTTTTAAACTTGTAACTCACACTTGAAGATACCTCAGGAGTGTATAAAAACTCATCGGTATTAAAATCTTTATTAAACTCGTTGTATCTACCTATTAAAGAAAATCCTGCTTTTAAGTATACTAATTCGTTTGGATTATAAGCAACATTAAATTTTCCGCCTACAGATTTAAATTTATTTATATTGATATAGTTTCTTTTAAAATTTACCATTTCACTTAAGGCTATTAGGTTAGAAATGTTGTTGTAAAAAACAGAAGGTTCTATAGAAAAATAACTACCATCTTTAAATACTTTACTGTATGAATATTGCAAGTTAAAACTATGCGATTTTTCAACATCTAAATTTTCGTTTCCAGAAATAATGTATGTAACCGGTCCTGCACTAATATTAAAATCTAAAAACAATTCTTTTAACGACGGTGCTCTATAACCTCTTGCATAAGAAAGTCTAAGGTAACTGTTTTCATTAATTTTAAGTTTTGAGTTTAATGCCGGAGATAAAAGGGATCCATAACTACTATTCCACGTATAACGCGCTCCGGGTTGAAGCTCAAAGTTAGGAGACAACTTCCAATTTAAACTACTAAATAATGCGGCAGTAGTTATTGTTTGCTTTTTATTTAGAATTCTAATTCCTTCAGTAGCTTCTATAACGATATCTGTTCCTACTACATAATTTAACTTTTTAGTTGTTGCATTTGTTCCTAATTGTGCTTTAAAATTTCCAAAATTATACTTTACAATATTATCGGCTTTCGTATCGGTTTCAGATAATGTACTCGTATTTGCTACCTCATCAACAACGTAAGTGTCATGGTATCTTTGATAGTAATTATACGCTAAAATTACATCTATAAATTTATCGTTAAAAGCCTTACCATTAAGATTTAAGGAATTATCAACACGTTTAGTAAAATAGTTTTTATCTAAAATATTTCCTCGTCTATCAGGCTCACCTATAGAGATTAATTCCTCATCAGAATATCTGGTATTTAGCCTTAAGTTGAGCTCTTTTAACTTTTTATTAAACATAAAGTCGCTGAAATACTGTTTGCGTTCTTCCCAATTTAAATTGCGAGGAGAATCGTTGGTACTTAAACCGTTAAAATGGTAAAACCCTGTATTTAAACGCATTGTGTTTGTGCCAAATTTATAACCAAAATCTCCATTTAAATTAAGCGCATCTATACTTTCGTAGTATGTAGAAATAGCTCCTTCTACTTTTTTATTTACTTGCTTTTTAGTGATTAAATTAATAATACCTCCCATTGCATCTGTACCGTAAAAAATAGAAACAGGACCTTCTATAATTTCAACTTTTTCAATACTATTAAGGTTGATTTGATTTAAATCTATAACTCCATTTAACCTACCTATAACTGGTACACCATCAATAAGTATTTTTATATTTTCTTTTGAAATACCTTGTATATCTATACTAGAACCAAAAACAGAATTTTGTGATAAATCTATATTTAATTCTTGCTGTAATAATTCTCTTAAATTATTTGCTGATTTACTTTTTATAACTTCTGAATTAATGACTTGTACCTTGTAAACTGCATTTTTTTCAGATTGAGGAACATACTGAGCTGTCACAACAACTTCGTTTAATTTATTTACTGTAAGTGTATCAACAGTTTGAGCAACAACTGCTTTAAAAAAGAGCATAAGAGCTACTGTTGAAATAAAATATTTTTTCATTATTCCAATGTTTTTTGATTGATTTTTTACGTGAATTTGTATGAAAAAAAAACAGGCAGTTTTCACTGCCTGTTTATAATTTTAGTAGATATCGTTTGTTGTGTTATACATATTGAATTTACCTGTTGGGTTTTCTACCCAATCTCCTTTGATAATTTGTTTGAGTTCTAACGTTTTATCATCATAAATTACAATACCGCTTTTTTCTCCCATAAATACAGAAATCCAAACTTCATCACCGGCTTTATTGTACTCCATATGTACTGCTCTACCGTCAAGTTCTTTTGGCATTTCAATGGTTTTAATTACCTCTAAAGTATTTACATCTATTACTGTAACAGCACTATGTAAAGATTTATCTGGGTTTAACGTTCTGTCTGCCCATAAGTGTTTTGATTTTGGGTGTGTTTTAATAAATAAGTTTCCTCCACCATTTCCTGGTAATTTAACTTCTTTAACTACAGTCCATTGTCCTTCACCTTTATCTGTTTTAATAAATGATAATTTATTTTCACCTAAGTGTCCTGTTACCCAAAGGTTACCAAGTTTATTTTTAACATTTGCACCTCTACCTGGGTGTGGTTTAACACCTACTTCTATAATGGCTTCTAATTTTTTATTAGGCACATCAACTACAACAATTTTATTACTTGCATTTGCTGCTACAAGGAAATAATGTCCTGTTGCATCCCAACCACCATCATGTAAAAATCGTGCTGATGGAATTTGTGTTGATTTAGGGTTTCTAGGATCGGTATAATCTACCAGCCATACCATTCCTGTTTCTTTTACGTTTACTACCCAAATTGGATCGGTATGAGATGCTACAATAGAAGCAACTCTTGCTTCTTCAACAAATTCTTTTTCTCCATCACACGCATTTCCTGATGTTTTTGTTACGCTTAAAGGTTCAAGTGTTTGAGCATCAAAAATTACAAAATGACTTGGGTTATAACCTCCTGCTATTAGGTATTTATCATAAAAATCACCTTTAGGGCCTTTATATTTACTTACTTCAACAGAACGAGCATCAAAAGAGGCTCTTACTTCAGCAACAATATTTGGCACCTTAGGATAAGTATCTATCATTGTTATTCTACCATCTCTACCTATAGAGTAAAAGTATCTTCCTGAAGCTGAAGTACGTAAAATATGTACTGCAAATCCTGTTTTAAGTACTGCTAATTTTTCTTTTGTATCTCCATCTATAATAGCTACTTTACCTGCATCTCTCATAATTACTCCAAAGAAATTGTCGATATTTCTATTGTGTTCAGGTTTTGTAGGTCTGTCGGCTACAGGAACTATTACTTTCCAAGTTTCTTTAATGTTAGCCATTTCAAATGGAGGAGTTATAGGAGGATCAACTTGTAAAAAACGAGTCATTAATTCAATTTCCTCTTCAGACATTACTCCTTTCCATTCTGGCATTCCTGCCGGAGTTCCATTTTCAATAAAAGCTCTTAACCCTGCGGCACCAAGTGCTTTAGTTGCTGCAAATTTACCGTCACCGTCTGGTAATAACGACGGACCTGTTGCTCCTTTTCGTGTAGAACCGTGACATCCGGCACATTTATCAAAATAAATATCACTCCCTCTTTTCATTTCTTCTTTCGATATTTTTATATCTCCAGATGCTATTTCTTCTTTTACTTCAGATTTTTTTTCTGAATCTTTACAACTAATGGCAACTACTGCTACAACTATTGCCATTGAAAATAAAACTTTTTTCATTTTTAAGTTAATTTGATTTTAAATATTTTGTTTTTTAGAAAACCAGAGTCTCAGACCATTTGATTACATAGTATGGAAAATAACGAACAATCATCAACTCTGGAAATCAATCTAAAAAAACTACAATTAAAATTTTTAAGTGTCTTACCACTGGTTTTTACTTTATTAATTTAAATTACTACTCTTTACTTTCTAATGCTTCATCGGTTGGAGTTCCGTGTTTATAAAAATCAACAATGTAAAGTATAACTCCTGTGGTAAAAATAGTTGCACATAGAATTAATACTACAAAGTGAATACTTATCTCTTTTTGAACTTTCATAAAGTCCAGTCCAAATTTTCTTTCTAAATATACTTGAGCTACTCCGGCTACTCCAAATGCCACAGTCATACCTATCATTCCAATGTTTGCAAGCCAAAAAGCCATTCTTCCTCTTGAACTGTCGTATAATTTTCTTCCTGTTAAGTTTGGTAAACTGTAACTTATAATAGCTAAAACAATCATACCATATGCACCCCAAAAAGCAAGGTGTCCGTGCATTGCTGTTACCAATGTTCCGTGTGTGTATAGGTTTGTTTGAGGTAGTGTGTGCGCAAATCCTAAAAGCCCTGCTCCTATAAACGACACAATAGCCGCTCCTAATGTCCAATATAAGGCTAGCTTATTTGGATGTTTTTTCTCTCCTTTTCTGTACATATTTACAGCAAACAATGCCATTGCAAGGAATGCTAAAGGTTCTAATGCTGAGAAAATACCTCCAACAATTAACCAAATTTTGTTAACACCAATATAGTAGTAGTGATGTCCGGTACCTAATACCCCTGATAAAAATGTTAGTCCTACAATTACGTACAACCATTTTTCTATCACCTCTCTGTCTACTCCGGTAAGTTTTATTAATAAGAAAGATAAAATACCTCCCATAATTAATTCCCAAACACCTTCAACCCATAAGTGAACAACCCACCAACGGAAGAAAGAGTCTAACACTTGACTATCAAAAGGTATCATACCAGGTAAATACAATAGTGCTGCAAATAGAAGCCCCATAGATAGTACCAATGCCGTAGTTGTTCTACGTTTTCCTTTGAATAAGGTTAGTAAAATAATTCCTAAAAATAAAAGTACATTTACCACTACTAAATAATCTAAAGGTCGTGGAATTTCTAAAAATTTACGTCCTTCCCAATAGTTGAAATGGTATCCTATCACAGCTGTAACTCCTACAGCTGCTAAACTAATTAACTGAACATAAGCTAATTTTACACTTACCAACTCATTTTGAGCTTCTTCAGGAATAATGTAGTAGGCCGCTCCCATAAAACCAGACAATAACCAAACTACCAATAAATTTGTGTGTACAGCTCTTGCTGTGTTAAAAGGAATAAATTCATGCAATCCGTCCATTCCTATACGAGCAAACCCCATTACAAAACCGTATGTAATTTGCAATATTAATAGTAACATTGAAAAGGCAAAAAACCAATATGCTACTTTTTGTGATTTATATTTCATAATGTTTTTGTTTAGTTGTTAATTTTTTTCTTTGCTAACGGAGATACTATTCTGTCAAACCCATTTAAGTCAATTTTGCCTATCCATTTAAAAAAGGCTACTACATCCTCAGCTTCATTTTTTGACATCCCATAAGCGACCATTTTTCTTCCGTTAGGTTGCCATGGCACTGGAGACATTAAAATGGCTTTTACATACCCTTCTCCTCTTCTGTCAATTACTTTTGTTAACTCAGGGGCATAATACGCTCCTTCTCCTAATAAGGTGTGACACCCCATACAATTATTTGATTCCCAAATTTCTTTTCCCCTTACAACTGATGCTGTAAGATTTTCTTTGTTAGATTGATCATTTCCTTCAGATAAAGAATACACCGTAAGTCCTATAAATATTAGAAACGTTACTAATGTTCCTCCTAAAAAGAATGCTCTTGCTTGTTTTTTTGATAACATATTTTAACGAGTTTAATTAGTTAAATTTAATTAAAAGACCTTTTTATCTTTTAATATTACAGTGTAAAATTAAACCGTTTCGAAGTGAAAAAAGCTGATTTTTATCAGCATTAGAAAAATAAAATTATTTTTTCAGTGAAGTACCTATATCTTTAAGTGTCAATACCCTACCGTTTGATTTGATTTCTTCAGAAAACTCCATAATTGTTTTATCTCTAAATTTCCCAAGGATACTCTTTTTAAAGGGTTCTACAATAAAATGTACCGGACAAGGATTTGATGAATCGCATTCATGCAAGCCCAAAAAACATTGATTTAGTTTATTTAACCCATCAATATTTTCAATAATATCACAAACTGTTTTTTGACCGTTTTCTTTTGTTAGGTAAAATCCGCCATTAGGTCCTTTTGTTGAAGAAATAACCTTGCCTCTTACTAATTGTTGAAATAATTTTGCCAAAAAAGGACTAGGCACATCAATACTTTCTGCGATTTGTTTAACACTTATTTTTTTATCTGCGCTAGAATGTGCTGCTAAAAACAGTGTAGATAAAATAGCGTACTTACTTGCATGTGATAACATTGAAACTTGTTTTAGTAATTTTTATGTAAAATTATTAAAAAAAGAGTAATTAGTATTATATTTTTTCAAATTTAACAGTAAAATGCCTCATAATTGGTGCTTCTTCTGTAATAACATACCCCGATTTTGCTTCATGTCTTGTGTCGTATATGTTTTTTAGAGTTGCTGCCACATAATCCATATGATTATTTGTATATGTTCTTCTTGGTATGGCTAATCTAACCAATTCTAGTTCCGGATATCTATTTTTTCTAGTTACCGGATCTCTATCTGCTAAAACAGTTCCTATCTCAACACCTCTAATTCCTCCTACAATGTACAATTCAATAGCTAGAGCTTGTGCTCTGTATTCCTCTCTAGGTATTGTTGGTACAAATTTATTTGCATCTAAAAATATTGCGTGTCCTCCAAAAGGTTGTTGAACAGGCACACCATATTCTACCAATTTTTTACCTAAGTAAGCTATTTGCTCTACTCTGCTCTCTAAATAATTAATTTCTGTAGACTCATCTAAACCAACAGCTAAAGCTCCCATATCTCTTCCATTCATTCCTCCATAAGTAATAAATCCTTCAAACATAATATTAAAAACGGTTGCCTGTTTAAATACCTCGTAATTATTAAGAGCTATAAAACCACCCATATTTACCAATCCATCTTTTTTTGCACTAATGGTCATTCCATCTCCGTACGAAAAAACTTCTTTTACAATTTCTTTAATTGTTTTGTTTTCGTAACCCGGCTCACGTCTTTTTATGAAATAAGCGTTTTCTGCAAAACGAGCTGCATCAAAATAAAGTGGGATTTTGTATTGCTTACACAAGGCAGAAACTTGTCTACAGTTTTCTAGTGAAACAGGTTGACCTCCTGCAGAATTACATGTTATGGTTAAAATAACAAAAGGTATTTTTTTATTGGAATGAGTTTTAAATACTTTTTCGAGCTTTTTTAAATCTATATTTCCTTTAAAAGGATGGTTGATTGAAGTATCAAAAGCTTCATCAATAGTACAGTCAACAGCGGTTGCTTTTCTAAATTCTATATGTCCTTTAGTAGTGTCAAAATGTGAATTCCCGGGAATAATATCACCTTCCTTTACCAGAGCTGAAAACAATACATTTTCGGCAGCTCTTCCTTGATGAGTTGGCAAAAAATACTCAAATCCTGTAATTTTTTTAACCGTTTTCTTTAATTTTTCAAACGACGATGAACCGGCATAACTCTCGTCTCCTATCATCATCTCTGCCCATTGTTTATCGCTCATAGCACCCGTCCCAGAGTCTGTCAACAAATCAATAAACACTTTATCTGAAGAAAGGTTAAACAAATTGTAATGTGCTTCTTTAATCCATTTTAAACGTTGTTCTTTTGTAGATCTTTTAATAGATTCTACCATTTTAATTTTATAAGGTTCTGCATATGGTAACTCCATAATAAGTTGTTTTTTAATGATGGTTGGAAAATAATTATAACGAAAAGAGAAACTAAAACTAGTTAAAACACTCTGGGCGCTTTATATTTAAATGAAGGTAAAAGTAATTTTTATAAAAACTTATTTTTTTCATTACATGCTTTTAGCTAAAACAAAATTACAAATTTTTTAATTTAGAAACGGTTTTTAGTAAAACGAAATTAAAATAACCACTTCTTTTTTTGCTATAATTGTTACGTAACATCGTATTTTAACGTTTTTACAACAATTATAGCGTAAATAATGCCTCTAAACCAACAAGAATGTGATAAATATCATTATTTTTGTAACCATTATTTTTTAGACAAAACTTCATAAAATGAACAAACTTCTTTCAGTTATTTACTCAACTCGTTTAATGGCAATACTATTTTTGGTTTTTGCTACCGCTATGGGAATTGCAACCTTTATTGAAAATGATTTTGGTACAGAAACAGCCAAAGCTTTAGTATACAATGCTTGGTGGTTTGAAGGTATTATGATTCTTTTTGCTGTTAATTTCTTCGGAAATATTTTTAGATATAAACTACTTCGAAAAGAAAAATTAGTGGTTCTTGTATTTCACTTATCCTTTTTCTTAATTCTTGTAGGAGCCGGTATTACTAGATATATAAGTTTTGAAGGAATTATGCCTATCAAAGAAGGTGCTGTAAGTGATACTTTTCTTTCTGAAGCAAACTACATTAGTATTATTATAGATAACGGGAAAGAACAACAAGTACCCGTATACCACAAAGTGCTATTTTCTTCCATTGGAAACAACCATTACACCTACAATACTAATTTTAGAGGTACGCCTGTTACTATTAAGTTAACTGATTATATTTATAACGCGAAAGATGTTTTTGAAAATAATGAAAATGGAGACACCTATTTAAAATTTGTTGAATCTAGTAGAGGTGGACGCCAAGATTATTATATTAAAGAAGGTGATACTAAATATATTAACGGTGTGTCTGTTGGCTTTAACTCAAAAGTTAAAAACACCATAAACATTACTTTTCACAACGATAGCTTAAAAATAAAGTCTGCTGTTGACGGTACATTTTTTAGAATGGCCGATAAATTTAGCGGTACTATTGCTACTGATTCTATACAAAACTTTTCTATTTTGGCTGTACATTCATTAGCCGGACTCCAGTTTGTTGTACCTTCGAACCCTATAAAAGGATTCCCTAAAACAATAAGTGGCGAAAAAACCAAAAACAAAAGTGCATTGGCTCAGTTAGAGTTTGATGTAACTGTAGGAAACAAAACAAAACACATTAAACTAAAAGGGGGTAAATTTAAAATTAAACCGCCTACCCAATTTTCTGTTGGCGATTTAAATTTTAGGATGAGTTATGGTGCAAAAGAATTGAAATTGCCTTTTAGTATAAAATTAAACGACTTTCAACTTGACAAATATCCTGGATCAGAAAGTGCCATGTCTTTTGCCAGCGAAATTACCGTTATTTCTCCTGAAGAAACATTTGATTACAGAATTTACATGAACCATATACTAGATTATAAAGGTTATAAATTCTTTCAATCTAGTTACAATATAACATCTGAATACGAAGAAACCCACTTATCTGTAAATCACGATTTTTGGGGAACTACTATTACGTATATAGGATATACTCTTCTTTATCTGGGGCTATTGCTAATTTTATTTATGAAAAATACCCGATTCGACTTTTTAAGAAAAAGTTTACAAAAAATAAGAGCTAAAAAAAATACCATTACCAGTATTATCATCTTGTTTATTACAACGCTTTCTTTTTCACAAGGCATCCACAAATTATCAAATAAAGAAATTGATTCTACTCTTGCAACTACAAAAGTAAGTCCTGTTCATGCCGAAAAATTTAGTCATCTTGTAATTCAAGATGCAGGAGGTAGAATGAAGCCAGTTCATACATACGCCTCGCAATTACTACGTAAAGTTAGCAAGCAAGATACTTATAGAGATATGAATGCTGCACAAGTATTTTTATCTATGCAAGAAAACCCAAAACTTTGGCTACAAGTTCCTATTATTTATATTGAAAGAGGTGATACAAAACTAAGAGACATTATTAATATTCCTCATACTCAAAAATATGCAACACTTGCTGACTTTTTTGATGAAAAAGGATTTTATAAAATTGCCAAATTGCAGCGAGAAGCTCAAAAAAGTAAAATCAAAAATAAGTTTGAAAAAGACATTATAAACGTTGATAGAAGAGTAAATTTATTATACTCTGCCATTACTGGAAGTATTCTTAAAATATTCCCGATACCAAACGACCCAAACAATACTTGGGTGTCACAAAACAAGCTTGAAAGTGCTAATTTTAAAGGACAAGACTCTGTGTTTGTTCGTCAATTACTACCTACATATCTGTTTACGCTTTCACAAGCAAATCAAACAAAAGATTACTCAAAAGCCGATGAAATTCTTAACGGCATTTTGTCTTTTCAAAAAAAATATGGTAGTGCCATATATCCGTCAGAGCGTAAGTTAAAATTAGAAATTGCATATAATAAGTACGATGTATTTAAAAAGCTATTCAGCTATTATTTATACATAGGAACTTTTATGTTTTTATTGGTAATTCTTCAAATATTTAAAAATAGTAAACTCATTAATCGTCTTATTAAATTAAGTATTGGAATTATCATTATTTTATTTTTAATGCATACTTCCGGATTAATAGCACGATGGATTATTAGTGGACATGCACCTTGGAGTAATGCTTATGAATCTATGATTTATGTTGGCTGGGCAACAATGCTGTTTGGACTTATTTTTGGACGAAAATCTTTTATGACCATTGCGGCTACCGCCTTTTTAACAGCCTTTATTCTTATGGTAGCTCACTGGAATTGGATGGATCCTGAAATTGCAAACTTACAGCCTGTACTAAACTCGTACTGGCTTATGATTCACGTAGCAATTATTGTGGCCAGCTACGGTCCTTTTGCTTTGGGAATGATTTTAGGTTTAATTTCATTAATTCTTATGATTTTAACTTCAGAAAAAAACAAAAAGAAAATTGGAGAAATTATAAAAGAGTTAACCATTATAAATGAAATGTCGTTAACTGTTGGTCTTGTTTTAATTACTATTGGAAACTTTTTAGGCGGACAATGGGCTAACGAAAGTTGGGGGCGTTATTGGGGTTGGGATCCAAAAGAAACTTGGGCCTTAATAAGCATTATGATTTATGCCTTTGTGCTTCATTTACGCTTGGTTCCGGGGTTAAGAGGTCGTTTTTCTTTCAACTTTTTCTCTGTAATAGCATTTGCTTCAATACTAATGACTTATTTTGGAGTTAACTTTTACCTTTCTGGGTTACACTCATATGCTAGTGGAGATAAAGCAATTACACCATCGTTTGTTTACTATTCATTTGGAACAATTTCTATTATAGGTTTATTGGCCTATATGAAATTTAAAAAATACTATAAAAAATAACCTAAATTGAAGCAAAAATGTAACTTTGCATCAGTTTATAAAATAGTTAGAAAAATGTATAATAAGTATATTAAATTAGTAATTGCCACCGGAATTTCTGTTTGGGCTGTATCTCAGTTTATTGACGGAAGTATTATGAATGGTATCTCATTACTATTTTTAGCAGGTATTTTTGTGTTGCTGTATTTTAAAAATGAATTTATTTTATTGGCTTTTCTTCAATTGAGAAAACAAAATTTTGCAGGAGCTAGTAAATGGTTATCATACATTAAAAATCCTAGTAAGTCACTTGTTCAAAAACAAGAAGGTTATTACAATTTTTTACACGGTATTTTAGTTTCTCAAACAAATATTACTCAAGCTGAGAAATATTTTAAAAAAGCGCTTAAACTTGGTCTTAGTATGAAACATGATACTGCTATGGCTAAATTGCAGTTAGCTGGAATTGCAATGACTAAAAGACGTAAAAGAGAAGCGACTACACTTATAAATGAAGCTAAAAAATTAGACACTCAAAATGTATTAGCCGAACAGATTAAAATGCTAAAACAACAAATGAAAAAAATATAATCACTCATTTGATTTCACAAAAAAGCACAATATGATATTGTGCTTTTTTTGTGACTCTATTTTTAGTTATTCTAAAATAACAGGTGTTAAATCTTCACTATATTGTATTAGTTGTACTCCTACATTTTCTATATATCCATTTAATTGCTGCGCGTAATTAAACAGCGACGAAATTCTCTTAGAACTTCCGGCTAGCAAACCATCATATAAATTTCCAAGTGTGGCTATTCTAACAATTGCATCGTAGGTAACATCAAAGCCTCTAATGGCATATTTTGTAGGTAAAGCGTAATTGTTTTCTTTAAATTTTTTATAAAAAACAGCTGTATCAGGATTGTTTGTATCTAAGTTATCGGTTGTAGGGAAAATAAAATGCAACTTTCCAAGGAAAGTATTGTCTATTTTGTCAAAATTTTTCCCTTTGTTCAAAGAAAAAAGTGTAATGTTAAAACCTTCTATAAACGTTTTTAAATTATTTACCGCAGCAGAGGTTGTTACTACCTCATCACTCACTAACAATACCCAGTTATCTGAATCTTCTTTTAACGATTCTACTATTTTTTCGTTGTCTATAAAACCTTCTTCTGGCTTAATAACAGTAATGTTTTGTATGGAGTCAAAAGCTTTTATTTTATTTACTATTTTCCACAGTTTATGTTGAGATTCTTCTTTCCCATCGTTTATTATAAGTATATTTTCTTTGTTATAAGTACGCTTCATATAAGTCAATAACTTATTAATATATACGTCTGGGTTAGGTGAAGATTTTATTAAATTTTCTGCAAAAAGAGTGGGTTGTTTTTTTGAAAAAATAGGTGCTAATACTGGTGCTTTTAAGTGTGTTGACACAAAATGAGCCTTATCAAAAAACAAAGGTCCAATCACTACATCTACATCCTCAAAATTAGCAGAATTTAAAATATACTGCAATTTGTATTTTGAGTTTTCAGTATCAAAAAATTGTACATTTATTTGCACGCCTTTTTTTCTTAATGAATCGATTGCCATTTGAGCACCCATATGAAAATCGGTAACTATATTTAGCAGTGATTTACTCTTTTTAAAGCTTTTAACCCTAACCGAATCTTCTACAAAATTATCTATCTTGTAAGGAAGCATTAAAACAACTTTTATCTCCTTCTCTAAATCTAATTTTTCTTGAAACGCAAATGCACCTTCTATAATTTCTTCATCTATTTCAACAGGCTTCATTTTTATTTTTAATACCATCCCTAGTTTTAAGCCGTGTTTTAATTCGGGGTTTAGCTGTAATAAATCTGCTATATGTACATCGTATCGCTTTGTTAAATTGAATAAGGTATCGCCTTTAACTACGGTGTGCATTACATAAGCTATACTGTCTTTTTGCTGAGTGGGAATAGCGTTGGGAATTACCAATTTCATTCCAATTTTAAGTCCATTTTCTAATAACGCATTTGCATTTTTAAGTGCTTCAATTGTAATCCCGTATTTTTTAGAAATGCCAAACAGCGTTTCTTTAGGCTGAACTACATGGTATTTTAATGTATCAACAGCTTTAACAATTTCTTTTTTTCCATAATTTTTATTAGGAACTATTATTACGGTATTTGGTTTGGGTTTTCTTCCCACATCTGGATTTAAACGCAGTAAATCTCGGGTAGATAAATGGTGTTCTCTTGCAATGCTTTTTATAGTTTCACCTTTTTTAACCGTATATGAAACATACTTTTTTTGCTGAGCAATAGCAATAGCAGATGTTAAAAAAAGGAATACTATTAGAATTTTAATTTTTTTCATTCATAAATTTTTTAATAATTTATTCCCACTCTATAGTTGCCGGTGGTTTAGAGCTAATATCGTATACTACTCTATTAACGCCTTTTACATCATTTATTATTTTGTTCGATATTTTTTGTAAAAAAGCATATGGTAAATTTACCCAATCGGCAGTCATCCCATCAGTAGATTCTACAGCTCTAAGAGCTACTACTTTTTCGTAAGTTCGTTCATCTCCCATTACTCCTACTGAATTTACTGGAAGCAGTATTGCTCCTGCCTGCCATACTTTTTTATACAAATCCCACTCTTTTAAACCATTGATAAAAATAGCGTCTACCTCTTGCAATATACTAACTTTTTCAGCAGTAATATCTCCAAGTATTCGTATTGCCAATCCCGGTCCCGGAAAAGGATGCCTTCCTAGTAACTCAGCATCTATCCCCAATGAAGCTCCTACTCTTCTAACCTCATCTTTAAACAACATTTTTAAAGGTTCTACTATTTTTAATTTCATAAAATCTGGTAAACCTCCAACGTTATGATGAGATTTTATAGTTGCCGACGGACCTCCGGTTGCAGAAACAGATTCTATTACATCGGGATAAATTGTTCCTTGTGCCAACCATTTTACATCGCTAATTAAATGCGCTTCATCATCAAAAACTTCAATAAAAACCCTTCCTATTATTTTTCGTTTTTGTTCTGGATCTGCAGCACCTTCAAGCTCTTTCAAAAAACGTGCCGAAGCATTTACTCCTTTCACGTTTAGCCCCATACCTTTGTACTGATCTAGCACATTTTTAAATTCATTTTTACGCAACAATCCATTGTTCACAAATATGCAATACAAGTTATCTCCAATGGCTTTGCTAAGGAGTGTTGCCGCAACGGTTGAGTCTACACCTCCTGAAAGCCCCAACACAACTTTATCGTTTCCTAATTTAGATTTTAGTTTTTTAACCGTTGCATCTACAAAAGAGTCTGGTGTCCAAGTTTGTTCAAGATTAGCTATTTTAACTAAAAAATTTTCTAGAATTTTTAAACCATCTGTTGAATGATAAACTTCTGGGTGAAATTGAATTCCAAATGTAGTTTCATCTTTAATCTTAAAAGCGGCATTTTTAACATCGTGTGTGCTGGCTATTAATTCAAAATTATCTGGCAATTGCACAATGGTATCGCTATGGCTCATCCATACTTGACTAGCTTCAGAAACACCTTCAAAAAATAACTCTCCACTTTTTACAAAAGACAAATTTGCTCTTCCGTATTCACGTGTATTTGAAGCTGCCACTCTACCACCGTAATTATGTGCTAAAAACTGCGCACCAAAACAAACTCCAAGCAAAGGAATTTTCCCTTTTATTTTTGACAAATCTGGCTGTGGTGCTTCTTTTGACCTTACCGAAAAAGGACTTCCGGAGAGAATCACCGCTTTGTAATTCTCTACATTAAAATTTTTACTGTTAAACGGAAATATTTCACAATAAATATTGAGTTCTCTAACCCTTCTAGCTATTAACTGAGTGTATTGTGAACCGAAATCTAAAATAAGTACTTTGTGTTGCATCCGCAAAAATAATATTAAAAATAAACATTCCTTAACCCTTTCTGTATATTTTTTATAAACGACGACTAAAACACCTAAAACTTATCAAAAAATTGTTAATAACTTACAGCAATCAACACCTAAAAAAACGTTGATAAATATAGTGATTTATTATATTTGTATGTTATAGAATTCACGTAAAAAAATACATATTTTAAAGTATGAGCGAAGAAACCCAAAACAATAATTATTCAGCCGATAGTATTCAGGCTTTGGAAGGAATGGAGCATGTACGTATGCGTCCATCAATGTATATTGGAGATGTTGGAGTAAGAGGTTTGCATCACTTGGTATACGAGGTAGTAGATAATTCAATTGACGAAGCAATGGCAGGACATTGTGACGAAATTGATGTAATTATAAACGAGGATAATTCTGTTTCTGTAAAAGACAACGGTAGAGGAATTCCTGTTGGAATGCACAAAAAAGAAGGTATTTCTGCTTTAGAGGTAGTTATGACCAAAATTGGTGCCGGAGGAAAATTTGATAAAGATTCTTATAAAGTTTCCGGAGGTCTTCACGGTGTTGGTGTTTCTTGTGTAAATGCACTTTCAGAACATTTGACAGCCACCGTATACCGAGAAGGTAAAGTTTGGCAACAAGAGTATGAGCGCGGTAAAGCATTGCATCCTGTAAAAGTTATTGGCGAAAGCAATGACAACGGGACAATGGTTACTTTTTCTCCAGACAAAACTATTTTTACACAAACAGTAGAATATAATTACGATACGTTAGCTACAAGATTAAGAGAGCTATCTTTCTTAAATAAAGGAATTACCATCACTTTAACCGATAAAAGACATAAAGATGATGAGGGTAATTATGTGTTTGAAAAATTTTATAGCAATATTGGATTACCTGAGTTTATCAAATATCTTGATGCTACTAGAGAACAACTTATTGCCAACATAATTTCTATGGAAGGAGAAAAAAATGGAATTCCGGTAGAAGTTGCAATGGTTTACAATACCTCATATACCGAAAACTTACATTCGTACGTTAACAATATTAACACGCACGAAGGAGGAACTCATCTTTCAGGATTTAGACGAGGACTTACAAATACACTAAAAAAATATGCAGAAAACTCGGGAATGTTAGACAAACTTAAATTTGACATTGCCGGTGATGACTTTAGAGAAGGACTAACGGCTATTATTTCTGTAAAAGTTGCCGAACCTCAGTTTGAAGGACAAACCAAAACAAAATTAGGAAACAGAGAAGTAACCTCAGCTGTTAGTCAAGCTGTTTCTGAAATGCTAAACAATTACCTAGAAGAAAATCCGAGCGATGCTAAAATTATTGTTCAAAAAGTAATTTTGGCAGCACAGGCACGTCATGCAGCTAGAAAAGCTCGTGAAATGGTTCAACGAAAAACAGTGATGTCTATTGGCGGATTACCTGGTAAACTAAGTGACTGTTCTGAAACTGATCCTGAAAAATGTGAAATCTTTCTTGTCGAGGGAGATTCTGCAGGAGGAACTGCAAAACAAGGAAGAGATCGTATGTTCCAAGCAATATTGCCTTTGCGTGGTAAAATTTTAAACGTTGAAAAAGCAATGCAACACAAAGTTTTTGAAAATGAAGAAATCAAAAACATGTTTACTGCTTTAGGCGTTACTATTGGTACAGAAGAAGACAGCAAAGCCTTAAACCTTGAAAAGCTTCGCTACAACAAAATTGTAATTATGTGTGATGCCGATGTAGATGGTAGCCATATTGCTACACTAATTCTTACTTTCTTCTTTAGATATATGAAAGAATTAATTGAAAACGGACACATTTATATTGCTACACCACCTCTTTACCTCGTTAAAAAAGGTCAAAAAAGAGAATACGCTTGGAATGATGACCAACGTGATATGATTGCTAAAAATCTTGGAGGTACCGGAGTAACTATTCAACGCTACAAAGGTTTAGGAGAAATGAATGCAGAACAATTGTGGGACACCACTATGAATCCTGAATTTAGAACACTACGACAAGTTACTATTGATAACTTAACAGAAGCAGATAGAGTATTTTCAATGCTTATGGGTGACGATGTGCCACCTAGAAGAGCATTTATTGAGAAAAACGCTATCTATGCAAATATTGATGCTTAAAGCATTTTAATTCAAAAATTTAAATTTAAAAGACTACTTTTTCAAGTAGTCTTTTTTTTCTGCAATCATAAATTTATATATTTGTATAGAATTTAAACCCCTAATCATGAAAAAAGCAACCCTTATTTTTTTAATATCCCTACTTAGTTTTTCTGCAAAATCACAAGATTTAGACTTATTAATACTTGCTAATAGCGACGCTAACTTATTAATGAAAAACTACATGTCTCCAATTATGGAAGGTATGGTTTACAGTTTAAATAACGGTTGGTTTCACACAGCGAAAACTCATAAAAAAGCCGGCTTTGATGTTACTTTTAATGTAAACTTAGCAATTGTTCCTTCTTCGTCACAAACCTTTGTGTTTAATGAAGCCGATTATCAGTACCTTACTTTAGAAAGCGGAAGTAGTACTATGAACACCGTTATGGGCTCTAACAACAGTAGTGTTATCGGAATTAGAATTCCTGAAGCAAACGATTACAAAGTTGCTTCGTTTACTTTACCTGACGGTATTGGAGATGACATTACGCTAAACTCTGTACCTTCTGCAATGCTACAAGCTAGCGTAGGATTACCCTTTAGCACCGATATTAGCGTTCGATTTCTTCCAAAAGTAAAAACAAATGATACCGAAAGTAACCTTATAGGTATTGGTATAAAACATAATTTAATGCAGTATTTTGGTCCGCTAGATAAATTACCCTTAAACATTGCTCTATTTGGTGGTTTCACGACAATGGATGCTACCTATAACATTCAAAATTCCGGCCTTACAGGTACAAATCAAGAAGCGTTATTCACCTTTAACACATATACAGTGCAGGCAATTGCTTCGCTAGATTTTCCAATTGTATCAGTCTATTCAGCTATAGGATTTGATGCGGGAACCTCAACATTAAAGCTAAAAGGAACATACGAACTTCAATATACGCTAGCCGGTTCAAACACAACTGTTACAGAATCTGTTACAGATCCTATTAGTCTAGACTACGACACTAGTAGCTTTACTACCTCAATAGGAGCTAGATTTAATTTAGGTTTCTTTAAAATATACGGAGATTACACCATTAAAAAATACAATACTCTTTCTGCCGGCTTTGCATTTAGTTTTAGATAAATAAAACACATTAAAACAACTCAAATAAAACAAACGGAATGTATAGCTATGCATTCCGTTTTTTGTCATAAATATTACATCATTTGTTTTAAAATGTTGTACTTTTGAGTATTATATTATTTTAAATAAACAACACGGTAAAATGAAAGTAACAGTAGTAGGAGCAGGTGCTGTTGGCGCAAGTTGTGCTGAGTACATTGCTATTAAAAATTTCGCAGAAGAAGTTGTGCTAATAGACATTAAAGAAGGCTATGCTGAAGGGAAAGCCATGGATTTAATGCAAACAGCTTCACTTAATGGATTTGATACCAAAATTACAGGTACTACAAATGATTATTCTAAAACAGCAGGAAGTGATGTAGCTGTTATAACAAGTGGTATTCCTCGTAAACCAGGAATGACTCGAGAGGAATTAATTGGTATTAATGCAGGTATTGTAAAGTCTGTTGCAACCAGTTTAATTGAACACTCTCCAAATGTAATTCTAATTGTTGTTAGTAATCCTATGGATACTATGGCATATTTAACTCACAAGGCAACCGGACTTCCGAAAAATAGAATTATTGGTATGGGTGGTGCTCTTGATAGCGCTCGATTTAAATACAGATTGGCTGAAGCAATTGGATGTCCTTCTTCAGACATTAACGGAATGGTAATTGGAGGTCACAGCGATGTAGGAATGGTTCCTCTAATTAGTAAAGCTGTTAGAAACAGTATTCCGGTATCTAAATTTTTATCAGAAGAAAGAATGCAACAAGTAGTTGAAGATACCAAAGTTGGTGGTGCTACTTTAACCAAATTATTAGGAACAAGCGCTTGGTATGCACCTGGAGCAGCTGTATCTGAAATGGTAAAAGCAATTGCATTAGATTCTAAAAAAATGTTCCCTTGTTCGGCACTTTTAGAAGGAGAATATGGCTTAAATGATATTTCAATGGGTGTTCCTTGTATTTTAGGAAAAGGCGGTATTGAAAAAATTGTTGAGATTGAACTATCTGACGCTGAAAAAGCAAAAATTCAAGAGAGTGCACAAGGTGTTAGAAAAACAAACGGATTGTTAGAATAAATACTTTTTTCCAATCATATAAAAAACTCCTCAAAAATCTATTTTGGGGAGTTTTTCTATTTTACGTACATTTAGTACTTTAAAACTACTAACTATGCATAAATTAAAGTACCTCAATATTTTTGTTTTAGCAGCAACTATTTACATTGCACTTACAAACTATGGTATTTGGACCTACCTTCCGTTATTATTTACCTTTGTAGCTATTCCACTATTTGAACTCTTATTTAAACCTAACCGCTATAACTTATCTGAATTGGAAAAAGAAAAAGCTAAAAACGACAAGTATTTTAGTTTTGTTCTTTATGCTGTGGTACCTATTCAAGTTTTTTTACTTTATTTATTTTTAGAGTCTGTTCAAGATAACCTTACTACTTCAGATCTTGTTGGAAGAGTTATTGCATTCGGAATTTCATGTGGTATTTTTGGAATAAATGCCGGTCATGAACTAGGACATAGAAGTAATAGATTTGAGCAACTTTTAGGAGAAATTTTATTGTTAACTTCATTAGAAACGCATTTTCTTCCTTATCACAACAGCGGACACCATTATCATGTAGCAACACCTAAAGATCCCGCCTCGTCTAGAAAAGGAGAAACTGTTTTTGCCTTTTGGTTTAGATCACAATTTGGAAGTTATATACAAGCTTGGCAAATAGAATCTCGTAAACTTAAAAAGAAAAAAGTTCCTTTTATTTCTATATACAATAGAATGTTAGTATATACCTTTTTACAAATTTTATTGCTTTTTACCATATATACTTTGTTTAATTTTAATACGGTTATTTTATTTGGTATCGCTTCAGCAATAGGAATTATTTTGTTAGAAACCGTTAATTACATAGAACACTACGGATTGGTAAGAAAACAAAATGAAAACGGAAATTATGAAAGAGTTCAACCTTATCACTCATGGAACTCTGACCATGTTGTAGGAAGAACTCTTTTATTTGAATTATCTCGCCATTCAGATCACCATTACAGAGCTAGTAAACATTATCAAATTTTAGATTCAATGCCTAACAGTCCTCAAATGATTACAGGTTATCCCGGAATGATGCTTTTATCGTTAATACCTCCTTTATGGTTTAAAATAATGCATCGAGAACTTGAAAAATTTAAAAAATCTAGCAGTAGTTAAGACAATCCGGAGATTACTCCATTTTTATCTATTTCCATTTTTTCTGAAGCCGGAGTTCCCGGTAAACCAGGCATACGCATCATTTGTCCAAGAATCGGAATGATAAATTTTGCCCCTGCTGCTATTTCAATTTCTCTAACAGTAACTGTAAATCCGGTAGGACGTCCTACAAGCGCTTCGTTATCTGAAAACGATTTTTGAGTTTTTGCCATACAAATAGCAAAATCATTAAAACCTAACCTTTCTATTCGTTTTAAATTTAATTTTGCTTTTTTATCAAAATCTACACCATCGGCACCGTATATTTCTTTTGCAATTATTTCAATTTTTTCTTTAACCGGAGCATCCCAATTATAAAGCGGTTTAAAGTTTGCTTTTTTAGCTTCAACAACACTTACTACTGCTTGCGCCAGTTTCTTTGTACCTTCTCCTCCTTTAGCCCATCCTTCAGAAACAACTGCTTGCACTCCTAACTCAGCACATTTATCTATTACATATTTAATTTCATCATACGAATCTGTAACAAAAGCATTTATAGCAACTACCGGTTCTATATTAAACTTTCTAATATTTTCAATATGTTTTTCTAAATTGCAAAAACCTAATTCTACAAATTCTTTATTTGGTGTATTGTACTCATCTTTTTTAGCACCTCCGTGGTGTCTTAAAGCTCTAATTGTTGCAACTAATACAACTGCTTTTGGCTTTAAACCAGAAGCGGCACATTTTATATTTAAGAATTTTTCAGCACCTAGGTCTGCACCAAAACCAGCTTCTGTAACTACGTAATTAGATAAAGACAATCCCATTTTAGTAGCTATAATGGTATTTGTTCCCTGAGCAATATTGGCAAATGGTCCTCCGTGAATAATAGCCGGATTTTCTTCTAATGTTTGAACTAAATTTGGTTTTATAGCATCTTTTAAAAGGATAGCCATCGCATTTTCAGCCTTTAAATCTCTGGCAAATATTGGTTTTTTATCAAATGTAAATCCTACAAAAATATCTCCCAGCCTCTTTTTAAGGTCTTCAAAATCGGTAGCCATACATAAAATAGCCATCACTTCTGAAGCAGGTGTAATATTAAATCCATCTTCTCTAGGAATACCGTTAGCTGTACCTCCTAAACCAATAGTAATTTTACGTAAAGCCCTGTCATTCATATCAATAACACGCTTCCATAAAATAGTTCTTGGATCTAAATTAAAACTACAACACTTACTTTGTAAATTATTATCTATTAAAGCTGAAAGTAAATTATTTGCTTTTTCAACAGCATTAAAATCTCCTGTGAAGTGAAGATTAATGTCTTCCATAGGAACTACTTGTGAAAAGCCACCACCGGCAGCACCACCTTTAATTCCAAAAACAGGACCTAATGAAGGCTCTCTTAGCACAACGGTAGCTTGTTCTCCTATTTTATTTAAACCTTCTGTTAAACCAATAGAAACCGTTGTTTTTCCTTCTCCTGCAGGAGTTGGCGTTATTGCCGTTACTAAAATTAGGTTATTTTTATTTACCGCTTCTTCATCTATTAACGATAAAGGGAGTTTAGCTTTGTATTTTCCATACAACTCCAAATCGTCTTCATCTACGCCTAATTTCTTCGCAATTTCTCTAATATGTACTAGTTTTTTTCCTTGTGCAATTTCAATATCTGTTAAGTGTTTCATCATCTGAAAATTTAGGGAACAAATATATAAAATTCATAGTTCAGATTTTAAATAAATTAATAAGAGTACAATACATCAATATAAAAACCAAAAAAGAATTGTTTCTTCCTGTTTGAAATTATATATTTGCACGTTTATAATAAATGAATTATTTTTTAAATAAATACTTAACATGCAAAACAAAGGACTTATAAAGTTATTCGCTATTCTATTCGGATTAGTAAGTTTATATCAATTATCTTTTACTTGGTTTACAAAAGGTGTTGAAAATAGTGCAAAAGAATATGCCGAATCTAGATCAACTAATGGCAAAGAAATAGCAAGGTTAGAAAGAGTGTATTTAGACTCTGTTGCAAATAAACCTGTAATTGATTTGGGTTTTGCACAATTTAGTTACAATGATATTAAAGATAAAGAACTAAATTTAGGACTTGACCTTAAAGGTGGTATCAACGCTATTTTACAAGTATCTGTAAAAGATATTTTAATTGGACTGTCTAATGAATCTAAAAATCCTGTTTTTAATGAAGCCTTGGCTAAAGCTACTGAAGCACAAAAAAACAGCGACGATACATTTTTAAACTTATTTTTTAAAGAATTTAAAAAACTAAGTAACGGAAAAGTTAAACTAAGCGATCCTAGCATATTTGGAAACAAGTCCTTAAGAGATAAAATAAACTTTAAACTTAGTGACGAAGAAGTAAAACCTATTATTGAAGCTGAAGTTACAGGATCTGTAAATACAGCTTTTGAAGTATTACGTAGTCGTATTGATAAGTTTGGAGTAACACAACCTAATATTCAACGTATTGGAAAATCTGGGCGTATTTTAATAGAGCTACCTGGAGCAAAAGATATTGACCGTGTTAAAAAGCTGTTACAAAGTACTGCCGAATTACAATTTTGGGAAGTATATGCGGCACAAGAAACCATTCCATTCTTTTACCAAGCAAACGCTATTGTAGAAAATCTTTTAAAAGAAAAAACTAAAAAAGATACTACATCTGTTAAAAAAGACGAGTTAAACGATTTATTAGGAGATGTTTCTGATTCTTTAGCTACCAAAAAAGTTGACAATTTATTTTCAGTGCTTACACCAAATAGTGGACAAACATCAGTTGTTGCTATTGCAAAAGTATCTGATACTGCAACTGTAAATAAGTACTTAGCTATGAAAGAAGTTAGAGCTGCATTGCCTAACGAAATGAAATATACCAAGTTTCTTTGGGATTCAAAATCTTTCAATTCTAAAACAAAGGATACAAATGAAGATGTTGAACTTATTTATTTATACGCTATAAAATCAAACAGAAATGATATTGCACCTATAGAAGGAGATGTTATTGATGATGCTAGTCAAGAATACGGACAAACAGGAAAACCTGAAGTTAGTATGACGATGAACGCTATGGGAACTAAAAAATGGGCAAAAATGACCACCGAAAATGTTGGGAAATTTGTGGCTGTTGTTTTAGATGATTATGTATACACTGCTCCTTCGGTAAATACTGCTATTACGAACGGTAGAACATCTATTTCAGGAGGAAGTATGACGGTAAGTGAAGCTCAAGATATTGCCAACGTATTAAAAGCTGGTAAATTACCTGCTGCTGCACATATTATTCAGTCTGAAGTTGTTGGTCCTTCTTTAGGACAAAAAGCTATTAATAGTAGTATGTACTCTTTTGCTTTAGCACTATTACTTGTATTGCTTTGGATGATTTTCTACTACGGAAAAGCAGGTGCTTTTGCTGATATTGCATTGGCCGTTAACATCTTATTCATTTTTGGAATTTTAACCGCTTACGGAGCTGTATTAACGCTTCCTGGTATTGCAGGTATCATATTAACAATTGGTATGTCTGTTGATGCAAACGTGATTATTTTTGAAAGAATTAAAGAAGAGCTCGATAAAGGAAAAGGATTAAAAGCAGCTATTAACCACGGATTTAGTTTTAAAGGAGCTTTATCTGCAATTATAGATGCTAACATTACAACAATGTTAACCGGAGCCATTTTATATGTTTTTGGAACAGGTCCTGTTAAAGGATTTGCTTATACATTAATGGTTGGTATTGGTACTTCTTTATTTACTGCAGTATTTATTACCCGATTACTTATTGATTGGTATGCAAACAAAGGAAAACTATTTACATTTAATACAAACATCACCAAAAATTGGTTCCAAAATATGAATATCGAATTCTTGAGAAAACGCAAAATAGCGTACATATTCTCAAGTGTTGTAATAATTATTGGCCTTGTATCACTATTTACAAATAAATTAAACTACGGAGTAGATTTCGTAGGAGGAAGATCTTACGTGGTTAAGTTTGACAAACCTACAAACCCTACCGAAGTAGCAAACACATTAAAAGATGTATTTGGAAGTGCTCCTGAAGTAAAAACATACGGAGAATCTAGCCAACTTAAAATTACTACAAAATATAAAATAAACGAGGAAGGAAATCATATTGATGATGAAGTTCAAGACTTACTATACAAAGGATTAACCAATTACTTACCTAAAGGTATTTCTATAGATGAGTTTAAACCTGGTTACGACGGAGCTAAAAAAGTAGGTATTATGAGTTCTATCAAGGTAGAACCTACCATTGCCGATGATATTAAAACCGCTGCAGGTTGGGCAATTTTAGGTTCATTATTGGTTGTATTCTTGTACATTTTACTACGATTTAGAAAATGGCAATACAGTTTAGGCGCTGTTGTTGCAGTTTTCCACGATGTATTAATTGTACTAGCCATATTCTCTCTATTCTACAAAATTTTACCATTTGATATGGAGATAGGTCAATCGTTTATTGCCGCCATATTAACCGTTGTAGGGTACTCACTTAATGATACCGTGGTTATTTTTGATAGAATTCGTGAATTTTTAGGCATTCACACTTCTTGGAAATTTGCAACAGTTGTAGATAAAGCCTTAAGTAGCACTTTA
Organism: Flavobacteriaceae bacterium; assembly: GCA_027082925.1. Classification (GTDB taxonomy): domain Bacteria; phylum Bacteroidota; class Bacteroidia; order Flavobacteriales; family Flavobacteriaceae; genus Lutibacter. The sequence continues at coordinate 341,064 of JALWTD010000018.1, read as the reverse complement.
GGAAGAACAATTAATACTTCACTAACAACCTTAGTCGTATTATTAGCTATATTCTTATTTGGTGGAGATTCTATTAAAGGATTTATGTTTGCATTAATTGTCGGAGTGGTAGTAGGTACATACTCATCGCTATTTATAGCTTCACCTATTATGTACGATACAATAAACAAACTAGATAAAAAGAAAAAATAATAAAACTAGTATAATTTATACTACAAAAGCCGTTTTGAATTGTCAAAACGGTTTTTGTATTTCAACTTTAAAAATAGCAAATTAACCATTTGCTAAGTATTATTAAATTTGTAACAAAGCATCTAAAATGAGTATTATCAAATTACACGACAAATATTTTAAGACTTATTTGTCTGAAGCTAAAATTGCAACAGCAATTAAATCACTGGCAAAACAAATAGAAAGCGATTGTAAAAATGAAATTCCACTCTTTATTGGAATTCTAAACGGATCGTTTATGTTTGCTGCCGATTTTATCAGACAATATAAATCTGATTGTGAAATATCTTTTGTAAAGCTAGCTTCATATCAAGGAACCAGCTCAACCGGAGAAATAAAACAACTTGTAGGTATTAACGAGAATTTAGAAGGAAGAACCGTTGTTATTTTAGAAGATATTATTGATACCGGTAATACGTTACAAGAAATATACGCCATTTTTAAAGACAAAAAAGTAAAGCAATTAAAAATAGCAACACTCTTTTTTAAACCCGATGTTTTTAAAAAAGAATTGCCTATTGACTATGTAGGTATTTCAATACCCGATAAGTTTATTGTAGGATATGGTTTAGATTATAACGGACTAGGAAGAAATTATAAAAGCATTTATCAGCTCACAACCCAACCAAAAATGAAAAACATTGTATTGTTTGGCCCTCCCGGAGCAGGAAAAGGAACTCAGGCAGAATTATTAAAAAATAAATACAATCTTATTCACATTTCAACAGGTGATGTTTTTAGATACAATATTAAAAACAAAACAAAACTGGGAATGCTTGCCAAATCGTATATGGATAAAGGTGATTTAGTACCTGATGAAGTAACCATTGACATGCTTAAAACCGAAGTGGAAAAAAATAAAGATGCGAAAGGATTTATTTTTGATGGTTTTCCTAGAACCCAATCACAGGCTATTGCTCTAGATAAATTTTTGGAAGAAAAAGGAGAAACCATTAGTGGAATGGTGGCACTTGAAGTTCCTGAAAACCTTCTTGTTGAACGTTTGCTAGAAAGAGGTAAAACAAGTGGTAGACCTGATGACCAAGATGAAAATAAAATTAGAAACCGCTTTAACGAATACAATACAAAAACAGCTGTTTTAAAAGAATTTTACCAAAATCAAAATAAATACTTTGGCGTAAACGGTGTTGGAAGCATTGAAGAAATTACACAACGACTGTCTGAAGTAATAGACACATTTTAACAACACATCTAAGAATGACTGAAGGGAATTTTGTTGATTATATAAAAATACACGCTGCTTCTGGTAATGGAGGAAAAGGCTCTGTGCATTTACACAGAGAAAAATATATCACAAAAGGTGGCCCCGATGGTGGTGATGGTGGTCGTGGTGGACATATTATTATTAGAGCTAATAAAAATATGTGGACACTTTTCCATCTTAAATTTAAAAAACATTTTAAGGCAGAACACGGCGGACACGGAAGTAAGCAAAGAAGTACTGGAAAAGATGGTAGCGATGTGTATATTGACGTGCCTCTAGGTACTATTGTTAGAGATAGTGAAACCCAAGAAATCCTATTTGAAATAACAACCGAAAATACCGAACAAATTCTGCTAGAAGGCGGTATGGGAGGTAGAGGAAATTGGCATTTTAAATCATCTACCAATCAAACTCCTCGCTATGCACAACCTGGTGTTGAAGGTAAAGAAGGGTGGTTTCAATTAGAACTTAAACTTTTGGCAGATGTTGGTTTGGTAGGATTTCCAAATGCAGGAAAATCTACACTTTTATCTGTAATTACATCGGCAAAACCAAAAATAGCCGACTATGCTTTTACCACATTAAAACCCAATTTAGGAATTGTAGAATACCGAGATTTTAAAACATTTGTAATTGCCGATATTCCAGGGATTATTGAGGGAGCTGCTGAAGGAAAAGGGTTAGGACACCGCTTTTTAAGACATATTGAACGTAACTCTACACTGTTATTTTTAATTCCGGCCGATTCTGATGATATTAAAAAAGAATATCATATTTTACTTAACGAGCTAAAAAAACACAATCCTGAACTTTTAGATAAGGAACGGCTACTCGCTATTTCTAAATCAGATATGCTTGATGAAGAATTAAAAGATGAAATTAAAAAAGACTTACCGAAAGGAATTAACACTTTATTTATTTCGTCAATAGCTCAGCAAGGCCTAACAGAATTAAAAGATACTTTGTGGGAAATGTTAAACAGGTAAACAACCGTTGGCTAATTTTTTAATACAATTGGCAAAATAAATTCTGTTGTTACCTGCATATTTCGTTTAATTGCAGGAGTTATTATAGGTAGTTTTGAGATACTCACTTTTACAATACTATCAAACATAGGTAGTAGTTTCTTTGTTTTTTCTGAAATATTTATTTCGGTTAAACTTATTTTACCTTTTGAATTTACCTTCAGTGTTACTAAAACAGTATCATTTAATACGTCTTTTGAATTTAGTTCAAATTCTTTCAACAATGCATAAATGTGCTGAGACATTTCTATTTGGAAGCAAATTTGCTGCTTTTCTCTAGAGGGTATCTCCTTGCAATTAGGGAACAAAGGAAAGGCGTCAACTTCAGTAAAATCTACAACTGTATCTACCTCTTGAATAGGCATTCGCTTAGATTTACTTTCAAAATACGCGCATGACACCATAAAAAGTGATAAAAATAATAACGTAAATAACTGTTTTAACATTCTCGTATTTTTCTTCAAGTGAAAATACAACATTTTAAGCAAGTCAACAATTTCAAGCATAAAAAAACCGAAGATAAAACTTCGGTTTAATGTAAAACATAAAATCTTTTTCATAGCTGTTTTAGGTTTAATCTATTTTAAAAGCAATAGGTAAACTATACGTTACACTAACTGGTTTTCCTTTCTGTTTTCCAGGAAGCATTGTTGGCAATAATTTTACAACCCGAACTGCTTCTTCTTGTAATTTTTTATGTGGAGCTCTTGCCTTAACGTTCTCAACCATCCCGCTTTTACCAATATCAAACATTACGTAAATTCTATTTACTCCTAAATTTAACTCTTGAGCCAATGCTACATTAAAGCTCTCACTCACAAATTTAGTGATATTTTCTTGTAAACATTTTTTCAACTGCTCTTTTGTTCCTTCGCAACCGGGAAAAACAGGCACTTCTTCAACAACCATAAAGGGAACTGTTTCGGTTTCTACTGTTGTAATATATTTACTGCGAGGTTTGTAATTTTCTACTTCAATAAACCAAACTTTATCGCCATTTGAATCAATCATTAACTGGATTCCATTTGTATACTTTCCTTTTTTTTCTATTTGAGAAAATTTGTTTACCATTGCTTTTTCGTTTTCTGTCATATCCTCAAAAGCAACCTTTTCTCCTTCAAACGATCTTCCTACAAATATTTTAAACCTATTAGCGCCTTCAAAATATCGGCCTTCAGAAGAAACATTGTCATTTTGTATTGCTTTCTCTATTTGAGAAAATTCTGTTTCGGTATCGTTGGTACACGAAGTATACACCAGCATTCCTATTAACAATGGTAGAATTAATAAATACTTTAACTGTTTTACTTTTTTTGATTTGTTTTTCGTAATCATAACTATTCGTTTTTTAATTAATGAGTGTTTATAAAATTGATTAATGAATGTGATATTTTCAACGTCAAAGGTTTCTGCTAAAAGTTTATTGAAATAATTCTTTTTATCGGTTTCCAAAACCACTTTCGCATCAGAAATGTATTCATGCAATAGTGTAATTCTCTTTTGGTACACATATACTAATGGGTTAAACCATAAAACTATTTTTAACAATTCAAAAAATAGTAAATCTAGTGTATGCCCCTCTTCACAATGAACTAGTTCATGTTTAATTATTTGTAAGTGTTTATTTTTTAGCAAGTCTTCATTTATAAAAATATATCTGAGAAATGAAAAAGCTGCCTGTCGGTTTTGTAGCAATACCAAAGAATAGCGTTCCTTTTTAATCACTTTATTAGATGCTATTAATTTGAATATTTTTAGCAACTTTAGTGAAAATAGTCCTGTAAAAAATACGAGCCCAACATAAAAAACTATTTCTAAGTAATTGTAAGAGTCATGCACACTAACCTGTGTTATAACTTCTTGCGGATTTAAAAATACTGTTGGTAATTGCTCTATGTATTCTTGAGGAATTGTTTTTTGGATAGTTTTAGACTTTAGTAGCGGTATTATAAAAGATAAAACAGGTGTTATCAACAAATAAAATCGATTCCATCTAAAAAACGTATCTTTTTGTAAAAACAAATCATACACAGCTAAAAACACCGCTTGAAAAAGTAGTACTTGAAGAATATAGTTTATCATTTTTTAATTTCTTTATTGTTAATCAAATCCAAAATGGTTTCTAACTCTTTAAGGTCTACGTTATTTTTTTTCACAAAAAACGACACCATATTTTTAAACGACCCTTCAAAGTACCCGTTAACAAGTTTGTGTAAACTTTGGTTGGTATAATCTGTTTTTTGTACCAACGGAAAATAAATATAACCTCTTCCTTTTGCCTTATGAGACACAAACTGTTTTGCTTCAAGTATTCTAATAATTGTAGAAACCGTATTGTATGCCGGCTTTGGTTCTGGTAATTTTTCAATAATTTCTTTAACGGCGGCTTCTTGTAAATCCCATAAAATTTGCATTAGCTGCTCCTCTGCTTTTGTAAGTTGTTTATCCATTTTAATCAACTAAATTTTTAGTTCAATATCACAAATATAACTATTTTTTTAGTTTAAACTAATTTTTTAGTTAAAAACTGTGTAAAATAATTTTCAGATATAAACTTGAAGGATTATATTTACAATATGGATATTGTATTACTTATTGCCGGTTTTTTATTTATTATTTTAGGAATTATTGGATCGTTTCTACCTATTTTACCAGGACCTATAACCAGCTGGATTGGATTATTACTCCTTCATTTAACAAAAGCTGTTCCACAAAACTGGACATTTTTAGGTATAACTTTAGGAATTGCCGTTTTAATATGGATTATAGATTATTTTATACCTGCCATGGGTACTAAAAAATTTGGCGGCAGTAAATTTGGAGTTATTGGATCTATGCTTGGACTAATTGTGGGTATCGTATTCTTAGGCCCTTTAGGAATTATTATTGGCCCATTTCTTGGTGCTTTTTTAGGAGAACTTTTAAAAGATAGCCAAAACACTAAAAAAGCTTTTAAAGCTGCAATTGGTTCATTTATAGGGTTTTTAACCTCTACCCTCATTAAATTTATAGCCACATTGGTTTTTGCCGGATTTTTCTTTTCAATCTTCTGGAAGTATAAAAATTACTTTTTATAAAAGGTGTTAAAATAAAAAAAGCGTCCCGGTTTCGGGAAGCTTTCCATTGGTTTTAAAAACCATGGCGTTTAAAACGCCAAAACAACACAACTAATCCGCACTTATCATGCGGTAGGCAAATGTACAAAATTAAAACGAATTTCTAATGGTAAATAGTTTTTCTTTTTAAATTACCTATTTTTCTGAATAGATTGTATCTTTGCCCACTATCAATCAAATGAAATTTTAAATATACGCACAATGCAACTATCAGCACTTGAAATCGTTAGAAGAGAATCGTTACAAAAACTACGCGAATTAGGTATAAATCCATACCCTGCAAAACAATTCAAAACTACCGCTACAATTAAGCAAATTAAGTCAGATTTCAAGAGTTTTGAAGGCAAAGAGGTTGTTTTAGCCGGAAGAATGATGAGTAGAAGAATTATGGGAAAAGCTTCTTTTGCTGAATTAAAAGATGCTACCGGCCGTATGCAAATTTATCTAAATAGAGATGAAATTTCTTCAGATGAAAATGCAACTATGTACAATACCGTATTTAAAAAACTTTTAGATATTGGTGACATTATTGGTATAAAAGGAGAAGTATTTAAAACAAAAGTAGGCGAAGAATCTGTTCATGTAAAAGAACTTACCGTACTCTCTAAAAGTTTACGACCATTGCCTGTTGTTAAAACCGATGCCGATGGCAAAGTACACGATGCCTTTTCTGATCCCGAACAAAGATATCGCCAACGTTATGTAGATTTAATTGTAAATGACCATGTAAAAGAAACATTTATTAAACGAACTAAAATTACCAATTCAATCCGTGAGTTTTTTAACAGCCGTGGTTATTTAGAAGTAGAAACGCCTATACTACAACCTATACCGGGTGGTGCTGCAGCAAGACCATTTATAACACACCATAATGCATTAAATATTCCGTTGTATTTAAGAATTGCAAACGAACTGTATTTAAAAAGACTTATTGTTGGAGGATTTGATGCCGTTTATGAATTTTCTAAAGATTTTAGAAATGAAGGAATGGACAGAACACACAACCCTGAGTTTACAGTTATGGAACTCTATGTAGCTTATAAAGATTACCATTGGATGATGAGTATGACAGAAGAACTTTTAGAAAAAGTGGCCATAGATTCAAACGGAACTACCGAAGTTAAAATTGGTGACAACAATGTTAGTTTTAAAGCTCCATACCCAAGAGTCCCTATTTTAGAAGCTATAAAAACACATACCGGTTACGATGTTGCTGGTATGAGCGAAGAAGAATTGAGAGAAGTTTGTAAAAAAGTAGGAATAGAAGTAGATAATACTATGGGTGTTGGAAAACTTATTGATGAGCTGTTTGGAGAAAAATGCGAACACCACTACATACAGCCAACCTTTATAACCGATTATCCTAAAGAAATGAGTCCGCTAACCAAAGAGCACCGCTCAAATCCTGCTTTAACAGAACGATTTGAACTTATGGTAAACGGTAAAGAGTTAGCCAATGCATATTCAGAATTAAACGACCCTATAGACCAACGTGAACGTTTCGAAGATCAGTTAAAGCTATCTGAAAAAGGAGATGATGAAGCAATGTTTATCGATCAAGACTTTTTACGTGCTTTAGAGTACGGAATGCCTCCTACTTCGGGAATTGGAATTGGAATTGACCGACTGGTAATGTTTATGACCAATAATAGCTCTATTCAAGAAGTACTGTTCTTCCCTCAAATGAAACCTGAAAAGAAAACCATTGAGTTATCCGAAGATGAAAAAACCGTTTTTAATCTATTAAAAAACAATACACCAATATTACTAAACAACTTAAAATCACAAAGCGGTTTAAGTAATAAAAAATGGGATAAAACCATAAAAGGACTAACTAAAAATAAATTGGCAAAAGTAACCAATACTGAAGATGGTTTATTTGTTGCATTAATAGATTAACCCTTTCATTTTAAAACACATATCTAAATATTTTGTTAAAAAAGAGCTGCCCTTAAGCAGCTCTTTTGTTATCATACTAAAAATCATTAACTTGTGTAGCCACCAATTAACCGCTGTACCATGAAAAAAAATCAACACTACCGTCAAATTTACACACAGTTACTTTTAACATTATTTTTTAGTGTCGCTATAGGAGTTCAAAACACGTGTATTGCTGCTACCAATTCAGTAAAACAAGACAGTGCCAAATACCATCATTTTAAAGGAAAAGTGATAGATAGTAAAACAAAAAAACCACTCGTTTTTGCTTCTATTAGTGTTAACGAAACCAATATTAGCACTGTAACAAATACACAGGGAATGTTTCTGTTAAAAGTTCCTGAAGAATTGGCAAATCAAAAAGTAACTGTTTCTTTTTTAGGATACACTAGTAAAGTACTAAACCTATCCGACTTTAATCCGAAGAAAACAATTATTAAACTTGAAACCTATATTGAAGAATTGCCCGAAATTAATATTATTACTAAAGATGCCAATCTGTTAGTAAAAGAAGTTTTTAAAAAAACCGGTATCAATTATTTTACCGAAAACATTACCATGACCGCTTTTTATAGAGAAACCATAAAAAAACGAAGAACCTATGTGTCTCTTGCTGAAGCTGTTGTTGAAATACAAAAACAATCGTACACAAGTACCAAAACCGATTTGGTAAAACTGTACAAGTCTCGTAAAAATTCCAATTATAAAAAAATGGATACGCTTGCTGTAAAACTCAAGGGAGGACCTTTCAATACATTATCAATTGACGTTATGAAATATCCTGAACTTACGTTTACAGAAGAAATGCTTAAAAACTATGATTTTTCATTCGGTACATCAACAAAAATTGATAACAGACCCATTTATGTGGTAAACTTTAAGCCTAAACCAGCTATTTTAACACCTTTATACTACGGAAAACTATACATAGACGCAAAAACACTGGCGTTAACAAGTGCTCAGTTTAAATTAAATCTGGCAAACAGAAAAAGAGCTACCAAAGTATTTATACTAAAAAAACCTAAAACTGCCGATGTATATCCTATAGAAGCTACTTACCGCGTAGATTACAGAGAAAAAAACGGGAAATGGGTATACAGTTATAGTAGAATTCAACTAGGATTTAAAGTTAACTGGCATAAAAGGTTATTTAATTCTGTATACTATACAACTATTGAAATGGCAATTACCGATTGGAAAAATAATACTTCAAAAACCAATATTAAACCTAAAGACAGACTTCGAAAATCTGTTATTATGAGCGAAAAAGCATCTAATTTTTCCGATCCTGAATTTTGGGGAGCATACAATGTAATTGAACCTGAAAAATCAATAGAAACCGCCATTAAAAAAATTCAAAAGCAATTAAAGAAGCTCAACCGTTAACAACACTTCTAATTTGTAATTTTCTTTAACATATTTTTAAGAAAAAAACTTCAGTGTTTTAATAAATTGACCTTTCTTAAAACAAAAATTTAACAATCTAAAAAAATGGTGAACAAGCTTATGACCTGTATATTAACCATTGCCTTAATTACAGGAGTTTCTATAAAAGGAAATGCTCAAAAAAGACGAAAAAACAAAAAAAATAATACCGAAGCACCTGCTCCAAAACCAAAGCCAAAAAAAGGAGCTATTTTACCTTATAGCGAGGTAATTACTAAAGACGCTAAAACAGATGAAGGCTTATTTAAAGTTCATGTTGTTGAAGATAAATATTTTTACGAAATACCAGATTCGCTTCTTAACAGAGAAATGCTTATGGTGACCCGTATCGCTAAAAACACCTTAAATAAAAGAAGTTTTGGTGGGCAAAAAACCAATACTCAAGTTTTGCGCTGGGAGAAAAAAGGTAAAAAACTTTTACTGCGTGTTGTATCTCATAATATAGATGCTGATAAAAACTTACCTATCCACGAAGCTGTTGTTAACTCAAACTTTGAACCTATACTATACGCATTCCCAATTAAAGCTTTTAACAACGAGAAAACAGCTACTGTTATTGATGTTACCGACTTATTTACTACAGATGTTAAAGCCTTTGGGCTTCCTAAATATATGAGAAAAAGCTATAAAATATCAAGGTTAGACGGTAAAAAATCATTTATAGAAAGTATTAAAAGCTACCCTTTAAATATAGAAGTTCGTCATATTAAAACATACGATGCTTCAGAACCACCATCAAATTCGAGTACAGGATTGGTATCGGTAGAAATGAGTAACTCTATGATTTTATTACCTGAAAAGCCTATGAAACGTAGGTATTTTGACGAAAGAGTTGGATGGTTTACAACAAGTCAAACCGATTACGGTGCTGAAGCTCAAAAAAGTAAAAAAGTAGTTTACCTAGACCGATGGAGGTTGGAAGTAAAAGATGAAGACCTTGAAAAATTTAAACGTGGTGAATTAGTAGAACCTAAAAAGCCCATTGTTTATTATATTGATAGAGCAACTCCTAAAAAATGGCGTAAATACTTGAAATTGGGAATTGAAGATTGGCAAGTAGCCTTTGAAGCTGCAGGATTTAAAAATGCAATTATTGCTAAAGATCCACCAACGAAAGAAGAAGATCCGGATTGGTCTCCTGAAGATGTACGGTATTCGGTAGTTAGATACTTAGCTTCTCCAATACCTAATGCTAACGGACCTCACGTAAGTGATCCAAGGTCTGGGGAAATTTTAGAATCTGATATTAACTGGTATCACAATGTTATGAGCCTTTTACAAGGTTGGTTTTTTATACAAACAGCAGCTATAAATCCAAATGCACAAAATGTAGCATTCAAAGAGGAAGTTATGGGACGATTAATTCGTTTTGTTTCCTCACATGAAGTAGGTCATACTTTAGGTTTACCTCATAATATGGCTAGTAGTAGCGCTTATCCAGTAGACTCGCTTCGCTCTGCTACCTTTACGCAAAAAAATGGTACCGCTCCTTCAATTATGGATTATGCTCGCTTTAACTATGTTGCACAACCAGACGATAAAGATGTAGCGCTTATGCCTAAAATAGGTGTCTACGATAAATACGCTATTTCATGGGGATATAAACCTATATTAGAAGCCAATACTGCTGAAGATGAAAAAGAAGTACTAGATAATTGGATTTTAGCACATGCCGGAAACCCTTTATACCGATTTGGACAACAACAAGTGGGTGGTGTAGTTGATCCGAGTTCACAAACCGAAGATTTAGGTGATGACGCCATTAAAGCTAGTGCCTACGGAATTGCTAATTTAAAACGAATTGTCCCTAATTTAATAGAATGGACTTCTGCTAAAGGTAAAAATTACGACGACTTAAAAACAATGTATAAACACACTATTTCTCAGTTTAACAGATATATGGGACATGTTTCTTCAAACATTGGCGGTGTGTACGAATACTATAAAACTACCGATCAAGAAGGTCCTGTTTATGTTCATGTACCTAAAAATCATCAGAAAAATTGTTTAAAATTTGTAAACGAACAATTATTTAATACTCCTATGTGGCTTATTGATAAAGACATATTAGATAGAATTGAATATTCAGGAGCTATTGAACGTATTAGAGGTATACAAGTTAGAACTTTAAACAACATTCTTAACCTTGGTAGAATGATGAGAATGATAGAAAATGAAACTTTAAATGGTTCTACAAAAGCTTATACTTTAGTTGCAATGATGACAGATTTGCGAAATGGCATTTGGTCTGAACTGCGTACCGGAAAAAAAATTGATACTTACAGACGAAATTTACAACGAGCTCATGTTGAAAAATTAGCTGATTTAATGAATGCAAAAGATGTTAAGAAAATAACTAGTTCAAGATACTTTAAAAACACTGCTGTAACCGTAAAACAATCAGATATTGTTGCTGTTGCCAGAGGTGAATTAACCAGAATTAAACGTCTTGCCCAAAGAGCTTTAGCAAATGCACCAAATACTATTACAAGATATCATCTACAAGATATTGTAAAGCGTATTGATGCTATTTTGAATCCGAAATAGAAATAAAACAAGAATAAAAAAAAGCTGTTTCAATATTTGAAACAGCTTTTTTTATAAATAATAAGTTTGTATTATTTTAATTGCAACACACTTACTCCTTGTTCAAAAATAATATCTACAGGAATATTGGCATTGCTTAATTTGTCTAAATCTTTTTGAAGATCTTCAGAAATATTCCCTTTTTCAGCAACCAATTTTGCAACACCATCATAATCACCATTTCCTTGTAAAGTTAAAATTAGATTCGATAAATCTTTCATAGCCTGTTCCATCTTATCGTAGTTTACCTTATAAGTACCGTCTTCATTTTTTGTAAAAGCACCTTTTTCTTTAAAGAAATTAAAACGAATCATATTTGCTTTTCCATGAGCACTAGAAGCTCCAAAACGAACAGATCTAAAAATACTAGTCATAAAAGTGGTCATATAATCTTTCATATCGCCATCTATTTCTCCTTTTTTATAAAGTTGTTGAACCATATAAAGGCCTAAAATATCAGCTTTTCCTTCTTCCAATGCTGAAGCTAACTCTTTTAATGAACTTCTAACAGTACCTCTATTGTTAATTGTGTTTTTAATTCCTAATCCATGCGCAACCTCATGAAACATCGTGTTTGCAAAAAAAGCATCAAACGTAATGTATTTACGCTGGCTTGGATCAATTAAGTATTCTGAAATTGGCACTAAAATTTTATCAAACTTAGCTCTCATTGCATTTTTAAGCTGTAATCTTCTTGTTCCCTTTTTTAATTGTACCTCTTCATCGTTAGGCAAATTAATTGCTATTGTTTTACTTCCCGAATTACAATCTCCGGCATAGTAAACAACATCGTAGGCATTTAAATCAGAATCTGTTCCCGGTTTTTCCTTTTTATAAGCATCTGCCACAGGAATTCCTTGTTGTAATTCAGGTAAAAAACTAGTAAAATGAGCCAATTTTTTACTCCACTCCTGATCTTTAATAAGTACGTATGCTTCGTGTGATGCTTTGCTTCCAAACAATTGGTCTTCATAAGTTTCAATTGGACCAATTACAATGTCTATGGTATTTGTTTTCATATCCATCCAAGCAAAATCACTAGGTTGGTAATTGTCATTTAAAAAGGCTTCAGCTCTTAATTTAAGATATTTTTTTAGTCCTTCATTTTCTGCTAACTCAACCGCTTTTAGCAATAAATCAGAAACTTTTTTTACTTGTGCTTTAAACTGTTTATGATATGGTATTGTTATTAAATTTCCTTCTTTATCGCGCCTCACAAAAGTATACAGACTAGCTTTGTCTTTAGCTTCAAAATTTTCAAACTCTTGCTTAGTCATATCTTTAGGATAAAAATTAGCTCCTTTAGGTTTTTCTGGAACACCTTCAACAAAAGGTTTATTTTCATTTAATCTATCCCAAGGCCCGTAGTTAATTTCAATAAATTTTTTGGTATCGGCATTGGTAACATTACTTAAAAGTTCCTCTTTATTTCCGTAAGATTCAAACCAAAACAAATCGTTCATAATATCTGCTGCTTCTATTAAAATTGGAAGCATTTGCTTTTCTTTTTCGGTTAAACCACTTAAATCTGAAGTTAGTTTAAAGGTAACGTACTTATTGAGGTTTTTACTCATTTCGGTATTATTTTGCAATACAGTAACTTGTTTTTTTGGTTTTCTTCCTTCGCGATTATCACTACACGAAAATGTTATTATTGAAACCAATAAAAGTAAAACTGTTTTTTTCATGATTTTTATTTTAAATTAATATTATCTATTGTTTTTTTTATGTGCTCTTGTGACGTGTTATACTTTGCGTCAAAGGCTGTTCTCTCCGGAAATTGCTCAATCATAACAGTTGTTGAAGGGAAAGCAAAATCTACTCCCAATTCTTTAGCAAATTTTAAAATAGCAATGTGTAGGCTATGCTTAGATGCTTGCTCTGTTGACCAGTCTGCTTCAACAAAATAAACATTTAGCAAAATTAATAAGGCTGAGTCTCCAAAACTAACAAACTCTACGTTATACGCATCGTCTCGAGTAGAAGGATGCAAGGCAACTATTTTACGTACTCCTTCAACAAAAGCTTCTATTAATTCAGGAGGCGTATCGTATCTTAGTCCTAAATTTGTGGTATACCTTCTAAAAGCTCTTAATCCTTTATTATTAACAACCATTTCAGATAAGGCACTATTTGGTATTTGATATACAGATGTATCAGCAGCACGTACAGTTGTAGATCTAAAGCCAACGGTTTCAACAGTTCCTACAACTTCTCCAGCTTCAATCCAGTCGCCAATATGAAAAGGTTTATCTATAAAAATCATAACCGTTCCTATTAGATTTTTAACGGTGTCTTGAGATGCTAAAGCTACTGCCAAACCTCCTATTGAAGCTCCTGCCAGTACGGTAACAGGCTCTACACCAAATAAGGTAAGTAATTTTAACAACCCTAAAAACAGTACCAACCCTCGTAAAAAGTTATTTAATATAGGTACTAACTGGTCATCTAATTTATTGTGTGTAGATTCTGCATACTCTGCATAAATACTCATAACTACTTGTACCAATTTTAGGAAAACATAAATCCAAAAAACAGTACTCATAATATGTAGCCCTAAAAACAAGATAGTGTTCAAATCTATTTGAAGCAATAGTGAAGGCAGCACTATTTGTACAAACCACAGTAATAAAAGAAATACAACTGGTCTGGTTAATTTTCTCAAGGCAGAATTAATATTATCATTTGAACGATGAATAATAAAGAATTGGATTTTACGCAACAGGTAATAAACTATTTTTTTCAACACATAAAACATAAGTGTACATACACCTATAATAACCAACATTCCTAAAAGTTGCCACAATTCTATGTAGAGTATTTTTTTATGTCCAAATGAAGGTATCATTTGTTGTAATTTTTCGGTGTACCAAGGATATACACTTCGGTATAAATCTTGAACCTTACTCGTAGTTTCTCTTGAATAATACCAATTGTCGCCTATTTTTTCTACGTAAATTTCAGGTATTTGATGAGGAAAAAGCACATACTTATGAACCACATTTTGCCCTATAGTATCAGAGTACGAACTGTTAATAGGTACTTTATTAAAATCTATTTTAAGCCCTTTTCCATCAAGAATTTTTTTTAGCTTTATGGCTATTTCTTGAGCTTCTTCACCTTCAAATCCATAAATAGTAGTAGCGGCTTTCTCCGGATAATAAGAATCTGGCTGTAAAAAATATAAGTGGGTATAAATGGTAGCATTCGGATTACTTAAATCTACCTCTACTTTTTTTTGTGCGCTAAGTACCGTAGAAATTAGTAAAAAAAATAAAACTATCTTTTTCATTTGTAAAAATGTATTAATTCAATTAAAAACCAAATTTAACACATTAATTACGAAGCTATAAATTATTACCTATAAATAATTACCTTTTTCGTCTTTTCTTAAATTTTCTAGAAGTAACCTCCACCGTATCGTCGTACGTATTTTTAGGTTTTCTCTTTCTTGTTCTTTGCCACGAATTATCTGGAAGTAATTTTTTAATTAAATCGGCTCTATTAAATTTAGAGAGGGTATTCTTAATCCAATGTTGGTTCTCTTTTTTATACCAAAAGAAAAACCGGTGTTGGTCTTCTTTTTCCTTTTTGGTTTTTGGCGTGTTTGTAGGTTTTAAAGTATATGGGTGATAGCCACTATAATAAATAACCGTTGCTACTGTCATTGGAGTTGGTGTAAATCCTTGAACTTGCTCTAGCTGAAAGCCCATATCTTTAGTTTCTGCAGCCAAATTTGCCATATCCTCTAACTCACAGGCCGGATGATTTGAAATAAAATAAGGTATTAACTGAAGGTTTAACTTTTTTCTTCTGTTTATCTTATCAAAACGATCTTTAAATTTATGAAAATACTTAAACGATGGTTTTCTCATAAGCTTAAGCACATTATCTGAAGTGTGTTCTGGCGCTACTTTTAATCTTCCTGATACGTGATTGACTATAACCTCTTCGGTATATTCATCTAGTTCTTTTGGATCTGCTTTTTTATTAAATTCGGGCACTAGCATATCGTACCTAATACCACTACCTATAAAAGATTTTTTAATTTTTGGATGCTGGTCAACCGCTTTGTAAATTTCGGTTAATGGTTTATGAGAAGTATCTAAATTATGACATATTACAGGAGATATGCATGACGGTGCTACGCACTTATCACAAATTGCCTGAATTTTACCTTTCATTTTATACATATTTGCTGAAGGTCCTCCAATATCAGATAAATAGCCTTTAAAATCGGGCATATTTGTAACCTTATCAACTTCTTTTAAAATAGATTCTTTACTTCTACTAGCAATAAACTTACCTTGATGTGCAGAGATGGTACAAAAGCTACAACCGCCAAAGCAACCTCTATGAATATTGATAGAAAATTTAATCATTTCAAAGGCAGGAATAGGGCCTCTCTTATTGTATTTTGGGTGTGGTAAGCGAGTGTAAGGTAAATCAAAAGAAGCATCTATTTCTTTTTCTGTCATTGTTGGGTAAGGCGGATTTATAATTAATGTGGCATTATCCACATCTTGAAATATTCGCCTTGCATACAACTTATTAGACTCCTGCTCCAATATTTTAAAGTTTGCTGCAAATAATTTTTTATTTTCTAAGCACACCTCATGAGAATGTATGGTTACATCGTTCCAATTTTTATTTTTGGGTACTTTTTCATCTTTTTTTAGTAAAAAAGCGGTTTGTTTTACTGTTTTTAAGCTGGTAAACGGAACTCCCTTTTGTATTAGGTTAACAATTTCTCTCAAAGGCTGTTCTCCCATACCATATACCAACAAATCTGCTTTTGAATCTTTTAAAATGGTTGGTTTTAAAGTATCACTCCAATAATCATAATGGGTAACTCTACGCAACGATGCTTCAATACCACCTATTAAAACCGGAACATCGGGAAACTTTTCCTTCAAAATATTTGAATACACTATTGAAGCGTAGTCTGGTCTAAAACCTTTATCGCCATTAGGCGTATATGCATCTTTATCTCTTCGTTTTTTACTTGCTGTATAATTACTTACCATAGAATCCATACAGCCTCCTGTTACAGCAAAAAATAATTTAGGAATTCCCAGTTTTGTAAAGTCTTGCAAATTATCATGCACACTTGGCTGAGGCACAATGGCCACTTTTAACCCATAGCTTTCTAAAATTCGTCCAATTACCGCAGGTCCAAAGGCAGGATGATCTACATAGGCGTCTCCACTAAATAAAATAACATCAAGCTCGCTCCAACCTCTTAATTTTACTTCTTTATTTGTGGTAGGTAACCAATCTGAAAGTTTGTGAAGTTTCATTTACAAAAATACTTTTTGCAAAAGTACAGTAATTTAAATTAGTACACTTTTAAAGTTACGTTTTCTATAAATACTAAAGATATGTTAAAACAGGTATTGCTATTAAACCTTTATCCTTAATTATTGTCAAAAAGCAAATTACATAAAATATAAAAACCATGAAAAACATCACAAAATTTTTAGTTGCAGTACTTCTACTTACAGGAAGTACTCATTTACACGCACAAGCTTTTAAAAAGGTGCTGCTAACACCTAAACAAAAAGCGACACTTCAAACAAAGCGTATGGCTTTATTATTAGACCTCAATGAAAATCAGCAAGATGCTATTTATAAATTAAATGAAAAGCGGGCTGTTCACCAACGTGAATTTCAAGAAACTGTTAAACAGCGAAAATTAAATAACATAAAGCCTACAAGCGATGAAATTTTTAATGTAAAGTTAAATCATCTTAACAGTCAAATTGCTTATAAAAAAGCAATGGAAGAAATTCTTTCAAAAGATCAATTTGAAAAATGGAAAAAGTATAGAATTGCCAAGTTAAAACACAAACAAAAAGGCAAGTTTAAAACTAAAAGAATGTGTAGATAATCTAAAATAGATTCTTTTAATTACTTATTTTTTAACTGAATGTATTTTTTTAGGTTAGATACTAATATTTGATTTAACTCTTGTTTGTTTTCTATAGATGTTTCAGCAAACAGAATACCAAAAACCGGATATTCAGTAAAATCTACCTTTCTCAAATCTAACGGGTTTTCAAAATCGCTGAGTAATAAATTGTAATTAAAAGAATCTATTTCTGTTTCATTTATTCCAGAATTATTATCTAATGCCACAATACTGTACATTTTATTTTCTCTGATTTCAAAAATTTCTTTCCAGTTAGGCTTTAACCCTTTTATAAAATATTCGTACGAGTTAATTCCGTAAGCATGCCAGGTCAAATCTGCTGTGGTACACCATCCTCCAAATCGCAATGGATTTATTTCAATAGGTATAATTTGTCCTTCAGGTGTTTTTCTTATCTCTACATGAATAGGAAAGTTTTTCAATTGAACCTTATCTCCAACTTGTTTAAGAAAATGTTCAACTTCAGTCAAATTCTGCTTCATTATTGCTTTAGATGTAGTGTATACACGATCGCTAACATCTTTTCCTGAAGAAAAGACATGGTGCAAAATATTTAACACTATTGGTGTGCCTTCTGAATTAAAATAACAATCTATTGCATATTCTTCGCCTTCAATACACGCTTCAATAATAAAATTAGAAAGATTGATTACTTTTTCAGGATATAGGCTTGATGATTGGGAGATTTCTTTTTCTAAACTAACTAGCATTTCTGCCCACTCTAATGTGTTTTCTACCTTATAAACACCAATACTAAAAAAGCCAACTGCAGGTTTAACAATAACCGGAAAAGCGAGTTTTTCAGCATCTAAGCGACTCAAATCTTTATATGCTATCCCTTTAAAAAAGAAATTTGGAAAAATATCTTTAACAAGTTCTCTAAAAGCCAACTTATTTTTAAAAACAGCTATTTTATCAGGTAAATTTGAAAAACTAAAATGATGCTCAATCCAATCAATTGTATTTTCTGAGTTTGTGTAAACCGGTATGTCAGGGTTTTCTTTTAACAAGCTAACGGCTTCTTTTTCTGAAATCCAGTTTAAAGCATCATTCGTAATAATTTCTTTTGCTTCTGTGGTTGCTACTATTTTAAAATTATTATTTTTTATAGTCTCAATTAAAAAGTCTGAGATGAAGGGTTTATCTAATAAAAACATTGTTTATTTTGTTAAAATTAATAGTTGACCTATTTGTATTTCGTTAGATGAAAGGTTGTTATATTTTTTTAGTTCTTCTACAGTAATTCCGTATTTTCTTGAGATAGAATACAAGGTATCTCCTTTTACCACTTGATGTGTTTTTGGCTTTTGCTCCTCAACAACAACGGTTTTAATCGATTGTTTTTTTTCTAAAACTTGCAAATCGTATTTGTGCAAATCGTATTTTTCTATAAGTGCTATTAATTTTGCTGGATAACGTCTATCGGTTGCATAACCCGCTTCACTTAATCCTTTTGCCCATCCCACATAGTCGGTGCTTTTTAGTTTAAATAGTTTTGCGTAGCGTTTTCGGTCTGCTAAAAATTTGGAATGGTCTCTATACGATTTTTTGGGGTCGTTATAAACTCTAAAGCATTCTCCTTTTTTATCATCATCATGATAAACTTTACCTCCATTCCAACCTTTATGACACTTAATTCCGAAGTGATTGTTAGAATTTATGGTGAGCTTGCTTCTTCCGCTAGAAGACTCTAAAATACCTTGTGCTAACGTAATACTTGCTGGTATTTTAAAAACACGCATCTCATTCATTGCAACGTCTTTATATTTAGCAATGTAGTATAGCGTAGCATTTGTAATAGATAGTTTTGGTGTTTTTTTTGAAGGCTTTTTTGAAGGTTTTTCTACAATTACTTCAACATTTACTGCTCGTTTTTTAGATTTACGTGTAGCATGTTTTTTAGATTTACAACCTATAAACAAACTTGTAAATACAATCGCTATTAATATATATTTTACCTTCATTTTATATTATTTGTGGTAATTTTTTTTTCTTTAAATGTAGATTCATTCCGTCAATACCTTGTAAACCTCCGGTATGAATTGCCAAAATTTTAGTACCACTTTTAAAAAAATCTTTTTTAATCAAATCTACGATTCCAAACATCATTTTTCCGGTATATACAGGATCTAATGGAATATTGGTTTCGGTTTTAAATTTGTTTATAAAAGTAATTAATTCTTTAGAAACTTTTGCATAACCACCAAAGCTATATGCGGTATGTAATTGCCAATTGTTATTTTTTACATATTTTTTAATATCTGTATTTAAAAAATCGCCTTTTAAAGCCGGAAATCCAATTACTTGTTGCGTTGGTTGCGTTGAATTTATAATTCCGGATATGGTGCCTCCGGTTCCTATTGCAGAGCAAATTACATCGTATTTTTTATCTTCCTCTACTAATATTTCTTCACATCCTTTTACTGCCAGTTTATTTGTACCACCTTCAGGAACAAGATAAAAATCGCCAAACTTTTCTTTTAACTTTGAAATAAATGTTTCTGAAGTTTTAGTTCTATAATCACTTCTGGTTACAAATTCAAAATTCATTTTATGTTGAGATGCAAAACGAAGTGTAGGATTTTCTTCAATGGTTTTAGGTATATTTTTACCTAGTTCATCGCCTCTTATTACACCAATGGTTTTAAATCCAAACTC
Source organism: Flavobacteriaceae bacterium (assembly GCA_027082925.1). Lineage (GTDB taxonomy): Bacteria > Bacteroidota > Bacteroidia > Flavobacteriales > Flavobacteriaceae > Lutibacter. Next base: position 320,907 of record JALWTD010000018.1, on the reverse strand, counting down.
GAATCCTGCCGCTGCTGTAGCTGCTATATGGTTAGAATATGCGCCTCCAAAAGTGAGGAGTGTCTGCTTTTTTTGACGAGATGCTTCTGCTAAATTGTATTTTAATTTTCGGTATTTATTTCCTGAAATAAACGGATGTAATTCATCTTCACGTTTAATAAAAAGAGAAATATTTTTTTTTTCAATTTCAGAAAAAAAAACTTGTTGAACACGACTATTTTTATTCTCTATGAACATGCGTCTATTTTTTCTTGAAGTTCAGACCACGTATCTATCAATTCATCTAAAGCTTCTTTTTTAGATTGGTAGTCTTTAAAAAAGTTTTCATTACCGGTAACCTCTTCTGAATTTTCATAAATCGCCGCATCTAAATTCATAATTTCAATTTCGAGTGCCGAAATATTTTTTTCAACCTTGCTCAATTTATTTTTTAGCTGTTTTAGTGCTTTTTCTTTTTGCTTATTCGCTAAATAAGCATCTTTTCCTGTGGCTTTAGATTTGTTATTTTCAACCGTTATTTTTTCAACTTCTCTAAAACTCTCTAAGTTATGTTGTTCTAAATAATAATTAATATCGCCCAAGTACTCTTTAATAATCCTGTTTTTAAACTCATATACTTTATTACTCAATCCTTGTAAAAAATCCCTATCATGCGAAACCAAAATAAGTGTTCCTTCAAACTGTTGCAAGGCTTGCTTTAGTACATTTTTAGACGCGATATCTAAATGGTTTGTGGGCTCATCCATGATTAAAACATTAAACGGCGTTAAAAGCATTTTACACAAAGCCAACCGGTTTCTTTCTCCTCCAGACAGCACTTTTACCTTTTTATCTACATCTTCACCTCTAAATAAAAAGGAACCCAGCATATCACGTACTTTTGTTCTATTCGCATCGGTAGAAGCTTCTTCCATAATTTGCAATACTGTTTTTTCAGCATCTAAATACTCGGCTTGGTTTTGGGCAAAATAACCAATTTGCACATTGTGTCCTAACTTTAACTCGCCTTCGAATGGTATTTCGCCAACAATCATTTTTGCCAAAGTAGATTTTCCTTGGCCATTTTGACCAACAAAGGCAATTTTACTACCTCGTTCTATTAATAAATCTACATTTTTAAGCACTTGATTGTCACCATAACTCTTTGCTAAATTAGTTGCTTCTATAATTATTTTTCCCGGCTGTATAGAAACCGAAAATCGAACGTTTAATACTGCATTGTCATCGGTATCAACTTCTATACGCTCTACTTTTTCTAACTTTTTAATTAACGATTGAGCAAATGCTGCTTTTGAGGCTTTATATCTAAATTTTTCTATAAGCTGCTCGGTATGTTTTATTTCTTTTTCCTGATTTTTTTGAGCCTGGAGCTGTTTTTCTTTAATGTCTTTTCTCAACTCTAAAAATTGCGAATACGGTTTGTTATAATCATATATTTTTCCTAGAGATATCTCAATTGTTCTGTTGGTTACATTATCTAAAAACATTTTATCGTGCGAAACAATAACCACCGCACCGACATAATTTTTAAGAAAATTTTCTAGCCAAATAATAGATTCTATATCGAGGTGATTTGTAGGCTCATCTAATAGTAAAATGTCATTTTTTTGAAGCAGTAGCTTTGCCAGTTCTATACGCATACGCCAACCTCCTGAAAAGGTTTCGGTTTTTTTATCAAAATCGTTGCGTTTAAAACCTAAACCCTGTAATATTTTTTCGGTTTCTCCTTGGTAATTGTAACCTCCAAGTAACTCAAACCTATGAGTTAATTCATCTAGTTCGTGAAGTAGTTGGTGGTAGCTCTCGGTCTCGTAATCTGTTCTTTCAGCCAACTGTGTATTAATGTGTGTTAACTTCTTTTCAATTGCTTTTATCTCTGTAAATGCTTGGTAGGCTTCTTCTAAAATTGTTCTTCCGTAATCAAACTCTAAGTCTTGTTTTAAAAACCCAATACTCGTATCTTTTTCAAATGCCATAGTACCGGAATCATACGCTAATTCTCGAGCAATAATTTTTAATAAAGTAGATTTTCCTGCTCCATTTTTACCAATAAGCCCTACTCTATTTCCTGCACCCAGTTTAAAAGTTATTCCTGAAAAAAGTTGAGTTCCTCCAAACGAAATAGAGACATTATGAGCATTTAGCATAGTTTGTTACAATAACTGATTGAAAAAAAATTAACTTTGCAAATCTATTATTTTTTTAACAAACAACTATGATTAAAAAGGGAACAAAGCTATACAGTATCTTATTTAACAAGTGTCCGCGTTGTCATGAAGGAGATTTTATGGTAGAAAACAATGTTTTTAAACTTAATAAAGCGTTTAAAATGCATGAGAACTGCAGTGTTTGTGGATTAAAATATATGATAGAGCCCTCATTTTTTTATGGTGCTATGTATGTAAATTACGGACTGACTGTGGCCTTAGCTATTATTACCTTTATAATTTCAACGGTTGGCTTTAATTTAACGCTGGTTCAAAGTTTTATTCCTATTGTTAGTGTGCTTATTGTAACCGCTCCGTTTACACTCAGATTTTCTAGAATTATATGGATTAATTTGTTTGTTGGTTTTAATCCTACCAAAAGAGGTGCTAAAAACGAGTAATTGAAATTTCAGCATCAATTGTATCTCCTTTTTCAAGGTAGTTAAACAAGCTTTTTGCTACTGTTGGAGCTATAAGTACTCCACGCGTTCCTAAACCATTTAGAATGGCTACATTTGAGTATTTAGGATGCACTCCAACCAAAGGTCTTCTATCTTTAACTGTAGGTCTAATGCCTGCAGTATGATCCACTATTTTATACGGTACTTTTAAAAACGACTCTAATTTTGTTACCAACTCTTGTTTTCCTTCCTTTGTTGGCAATTTAGTTTTATCACTCCAGTTAAACGTTGCTCCAACTTTATAATAATTGTTTCCTAAAGGAAGGACAAACACCGCTGCTTTAATTAAAAAATCTATTGTTAAACTTGGTGCATAAATTGTAAGCAATTCACCTTTTGCTTCACGCATAGGTAAATAATTAAAAAACGGATTTTGTTTTAAACCAAAACCTTCACAAAAAACAATTTTTTTTGCAGTAATATTCTTATAGTCTAGTTTTGAAGGCGAAATGGCTAGTGCAGCGTATTCAAAATCTTCTATAAGCAAACGTTTCGTGTTTTTTAAATAATTGCTATAATCTTCTAATAATTTTTTAGTGTCTATTCTGCCGGTATTTGTCAATACACCATATCCAAAATCAGCTTCAATTCCTGCTATTTTTTCAGTACTTATTTTTGGAATCATGAATTTCTTCAGAAGGGGTTTATCTGAGGCTACAAACCAGTTATTTTGCTCTTCAACAGATTTAAATATTCGATATATAGGAACGGAATAATTGTATTTATTTTGAAATTGTGTTTCTAGTTCTTGGTAAAATGGAAGCGCAACTTTTAATTGATCAATCGCATTCCATACTGGAGTAAATCGCTTTAAAACAACAGGGTTATACATTCCTCCTGCTACAATAGAGGAATTTTGAGAATGGTTTTCAAAAACAATATAGGTTTTATTGTTCTTATCCAGCTCTTTTGTAAAAGCCAAACCTGCCAATCCTAAACCAACCACAATATAATCTACCTCCATTGTAATAATTTTATTGTAAAATTAAAAAACTCTTGCTGTTAGCAAGAGTTTTTTAATTTATTTGTAATGATGAATTAGTAATTCCACATATCAAGTTCTTTGTTTCTAATCTCTTCTTTAATTTTATTAGATTCTAACACTTGAAATAATGCATTTCCTTTTACATATTCAGCAACATCTCTATCTCCATAAATATTTTCTTCTCTGTAAATAATAGAGTTAAAGCGTCTTGCATTTAAAATATGGTCAAAAGAAATAGGGTATGCTGAGTTTTTTTGATTGAATACTTTCATTTTATGAAGTACCTCACGAGCATCTGGGAACCAAACCCAAAACAATGGTAATTGTTCTGTAATATCCATATCTTCCCTTCCCATTACTTGCACATCTGGTGCTACAGGAGCTAAGGCTAATAAACGATACTTAAGTTCGCCTTGGCGCTTATCAAAATACCAAAGACCTTTAATTTTAAATCCTTCAATATCTTGAGAAGTCAAGTTAATTTTATCAATATACTCATCAATATTGGTATTTCCTGCATTTAACTCGTCAAAACCAGCTGCTGTAGTATCAATTCTAAAAAGTTTGCTGTTAATTTCAGCTTTTGTCATTTTAGATGTAAAATACGAATCGTCATACACTTCCGTTATTTCATTATTTTTAATACCTCTAAGCAGGGTATCAAACAACGAACGTCTATTAACCGATACATTGGTAGTATCTACAGGGTAATACAATGGCAAATTAATTCGCTCATTTAAGTCTATGTATTCCCAAACAACTTTAGACCATAAAATATCTCTATCGTCAATATAACCGTATTCTAACGGTTTATCGTTGTCAACAGCGAGTTGTTCCGCTGTTTTTTTACCAATATCAGAAGGTTTCTTAGCGTTTAGTAAATTTGACTGTGCATTTGTTATATTGAACAGTATTAATGCCAAAATAAAAATCCCAATATTTCTTTTATTCATCATTTAAAACTTTATTTATTGTATTTCTATACTTACCGCCGAAGCAGGTTTAATTTTGTATGAATTATTACCTATCAACGATGATTTTATATCAAATATTGTAATTACATCACCTCTTCTTGCTTTTGAAATAGCTTTTTTAGCTTGCGCATTCATTCTACTACCTCTAACAACTACAGCCGATTGTCCAGGAACTTTAACTGTAAAACTTGTTGTTTTTAATTTTAAATCGAAATCAAAATCAGGTAAAGCAGCTCCAACAGTAGCATTTGCTAAACTTGTTTTAGGCATTTTAACATACCCTTCTTGTTTTCTGATAGTACCTCTAGGCGATGGAATATCTTTAATTCTAAATTTTTGTTTGAAGTTTACAGGCGTTCCGTCTGGCAATTTACCTGAAACTTTAATTAACACTTCTCTACCCGATCCCGGCGTCATTACGTATTGTGCACCTCTTATCTTTTTTAGACCAACTCCTGTAGCATTAATATTTGGTATCCCCGGAATAGAGATCGTCATAGGGTTTGGCACACCTCTATAGACTACATTCATTTTATCTGCAGAAATTACAGCACTATTTGGTTTAGGAATTACTGCATACGAGCTTTCAATAGGGATTTCTACAGGTTTTCCATTTTCCATAAAAACAAACTTCCCTTTTATTTCTCTATCTCCTACAGAGCCTGAAGGAAATTCAAGAAGTGCTCCTCCATTTTCAATTTTTGTGATTTCTCTTCCGTTTACTACAACCTGTGATGGTTTTAATGAAGCATCGTAACGGCCCAACACTACTTTTCCTGTAAAATTTTCTCCTTGGAAGAATGCTGTTTTATCAGGAATTACAATAGCTTTATAATTTTTCATTGAAACGTCGCTTTGTAATTGACCTTGTAGCATTGCAGATAAAATTTCCGATTCGGTAATTTTAATATCTGTTTGTATTTGTGATAATTTTGTTAAAGATGCAATGGCCGGAAATCCTATAAAGTTATATTCTATCCAACTTTTTTTCACACCTTCTCTATCGGTAACATCGTCTGTATTAAAACGCTGATTTACAGATTCTGTAACTGCAGGGTACCGATCTCCTAAAATAGAAGCAACACCGTTTTTTAAAGCGGCCATTTTATCTAAAAACAATTGTCCTTCCGGTGTAATTTTTCCTTTTCTGAAAAAGTAAACATCCAAAAAGTCTGGTTTATCCATAGACTCGTAGTTGGTAGGATCTTCTACATCTTCTCTTATCAATTTCTTAATTGATTCTATGTGATCAAACAAATCTACCGATAGCACTTTAATACTATCTGCTTTTTCGTTTAACACTTTATATTTTTCAGCTTGTTCGCTTGCCTTTCCGGCTAAGCCTTCATAAGCCATTGTATTTTTTTCTGTTGCAGTAACAATTGATTTTTCTAATTTTTCATTCAAAAAACCAAAAGCAGATAAAACTTCTTTAGACATATTCATTGCAAGCATTGCAATAAATACTAAATACATTAAGTTAATCATTTTCTGCCTTGGTGATAATTTACCTGAAGCCATTCTAATTAGTTTTTAGGTTAATAATTATTTTTTTAAACTACTAATTAGTTTTTGGTAGACATTGCAGATAACATACCTCCATAAACACCGTTTAGTGATGATAAGTTTGATGCCAATGATTCCATTTGCTCTTTTAATTTTCCTGCATTTTCAGCAACTTGCTCATTAATTTCGGCTTGCTTACTTGTGCTTTCTAATTGCATTTTATACAAACTATTTAACGATTCCATTTGAGCTGCTGCTAGCGTTAATTGCTCACTGTATTTTGTAGTAGCAGCAATTGAATCTACTGCAGGCGCAATATTTTCAGCGGCACCTTTAAAGTTTTGAATACTCTCTCCTAAACTTTTCATTAAATCTGCATCTAATTTTGCGTCTTTAAGCATTTCGTCTAGTTTTTGAGAAAGCATACTTTGTGCTTCTTTTGCTTGTGCTCTATCTTTATCTCTTTTATTTCCTCCTGCTAATTCAGGATATACTAATGACCAATCTAAATCTTCGTCAACTGGTTCAAATGCTGAAATCGCAAATACCAACGCTTCAGTAATCATACCAAGCATTAGCATTTCATTACCAAATTTCCAGTGTAGAATTTTGAATAATGCTCCTAAGATTACAACAGCTGCTCCAAGCCCATAGGCCATATTAAACATTTTTTTTACAGATTTTGATTGTGCCATAATTTGAATTTTTAAGTTAAGTTGTTAAGGTTGATGTTATTTTTCGTTTATATTCGTTCCTAGATAGTCTTGAACGGTTCTGAAACCGATATAACTTCTAGCAGAGTCGGCATATTCATAGTCGCGAGTACTTACTTGTAAAAAGTATGCTACATCTTTCCATGAACCACCTCTAATTACTTTTCTGTGGTTTTTACTCATCTCTACGTTCGGGTTCATTGTAGAACCTATGTAGTATGATGATTCTATGTAAGCTGTATTTGTCCATTCTGAAACATTTCCAGCCATATTGTAAAGTCCATAGTCATTAGGGAAGAATGATTTAGCTTCCATAGTGTACAAAGCACCGTCAACAGCGTAATCACCTCTACTTGGTTTAAAGTTTGCTAAAAAGCAACCTCTATCGCTTGTTGTGTAAGGACCACCCCAAGGGTATGTTGCATAGTCTAAGCCTCCTCTTGCTGCATATTCCCATTCTGCTTCAGTAGCCAATCTAAAAGAAGGTACCGTAGTTGCGTGTTTTTTAGTTTTTAAGAAGTCATTTTTGTATTTTGTTCTCCAGCTACAAAAAGCTTTGGCTTGATTCCAAGTAACTCCAACCACCGGATATTCGTTATACGCTTGGTGGTAAAAATATTCTTGGTGCATTGGATCGTTGTATGAATAGTTAAAGTCTTTTACCCATACTGTTGTATCTGGATATACTTCTACCACTTCATACTTGATAAAGTTTTTTCGTTCACCTTTGCTTCTAGCTGCAGCTTCTGCATCTAGCCAAGCAAATCTATATTTTAATTTTTTGGTATCTAAAATACGTTTTCCATCAAAACTGTTTTCGATAGGAACGTACATTGAATCCATTACTTCAGCATAATATTCATCTGGAAATTCTTCAGGGTTCCAAACTAAATCTTCTTCCCAGTTTAGAGCTCTTCCTTGTAAAGGTGAATTTACATCTCCTAAGCTTCCGTAGGAATTCATCATATACTTTTGGTATGGAGACATATTTGCGGTGTCTACATTTTTAAACTGGTAGTTTTCTAACACTTTATTTGTATCATCAGACATCAATTCAGAAAATAATGCCAATTGAGTTCTTACAATAGAATCTCTTACCCAGTACACAAATTTTTTGTACTCGGCATTGGTAATTTCTGTTTCGTCCATATAAAATGGTCTAACGGTAACTGTACGGGTTGGTGTATTAAGTGCTCCTGCAATATCTTCATTTTGCTTTCCCATAGTAAATGAGCCTCCGGGTATTAATACCATACCTAAAGGTTTTTCTGAATGCCATTTACTTTTGGACTTTACACCTACTAATTCTCCTTGATCATTAGAGCCACAGCTGTACACTAATAAAGCTAATAAAATATACAATGATATTTTCTTCATAATTAATTTCTTATTCTAATTGGGGCAAACCTATTACTAATTATTTTAAAAAACAATATTTTCTTTAATCTGTTTATAACTAAAAAAAACACATTTTATTATACTAAACTATTCTTTTATACTAATTTTTTTAGCGTTTTTATCCATCTATCAGGTATTTCTTGGTTACTAGCACTAAGATAATCTTGATACATACAAGGTATTAACGCATGTCTTTTGAATTTATTATTTTCGTTTAAACTAATTTCCATCCACCATCGTCCGCTCTTGTTACTCTTGTAAAAGTTTAATGTTTGATCTTCAATTGGCACAATGTATTTTTGATAGTTATTCTTTAGCCCAAAAGGATAATCGTTGGCTCTAAAATTAACACCTTCTATAAAATACCATATCATTTGAGATATTAATTGTGCTGTCTGGTTTTTGATATCGAGTACCGGATTGTATTCATATATTCCAAAAGAAGTTACTTTATCACTAATTCCGGCATATCTGGAAATTGCGCAAATTTCGGCACCTGTAAATCCGTTTGGTGTAGCATTTCTATTTGCTGGTGCTTCGATATTTTTTAACGCCGATAAATCGATACTAACGATATCTGCATCGCGAAGTATAGGCTCTACTGTTTGTATTGAGTTTGATACTTCTCCTAACCTGTAAGCTTCAAAGAAAAGACTATCTAACAAATCTATCTCATCTTGAGAATTAAAGTAGGTTTGATAACCTATATTACTAAAGTTAAATAAGTTGTTAGGCTCATTCATTACTATTTTACTCAAGTAAGATTGAGAAGATAATTCTTCTTCAATAGTACCCAAATCAAATTTATTATCAACAGCTACCATGTTTACCGTTTGTTCAAGTACATCATAAGCTCTGTAATTTGCGTAGGTTAAATCTTGACCTCCTCCAATAATTACGGGTATTATATTGTTCTTTACTAAATAGGTAACTATTTCTTTTAAGGCAAAGTAGGTATCTTCAATGGTGTTTCCTTGTTGAATATTTCCTAAATCGGCAACGCTAATTGGCCAATTTCCTAAATAGAGTTTATAAAGTTCTTTTCTAACCTCATCTAAACAACTGCCTGTTTCGTGATTATTCACGGCAGCTCTTCCTTCCTCAACTCCAATTAAGGCTATTTTTTTGTTTTCTAAATCTGGGAAATGTTCTAGTGAAGAATAAATTTCTATACTCTTACCAAAAGATTGATTAGGTTGCGCATTCGCAAATGCGAACAACGTTTCGTCTATGGGTTTTAGGTATTCGAAATTCATCTTTTTTGGGGTAAAAATATCTTTTTCGTTGGCAATATAACAAAAATATTACTTTTTAGCTGTTTTACGTTTGGTTGTTTTCTTTTTCTTTGTGTTTTTTTCGATAATTTCTTTTACTTCATCTAGGGTTAACTCGCTTGCATTTATCGTTTTTGGGAGTTCTATTTTTTGCTTTCCTTTGATAATATTTGATCTTCCCCAGCGTGCCTTTTCTACTCTAATACCTTCTTCTTCCCAGTTGTGAATTACTTTTTCTATGTCTTTGCGCTTTTTGTCTTCAATGAGAGTCTCAATATCAGATTGTGATAAATTATCAAAATCGTATTTTTTATTTACATTAATAAACATGCCATTCCACTTAATGTATGGTCCAAAACGACCTACACCTTTTTGAACAGGTAAATTTTCATACGTTGCAATTGGAGCATCTGCTTGTTGCTTTTCTTGTATAAGTTCTATTGCTCTATTGATATCGATAGCCATTGGGTTTTCTCCTTTTGGTATAGATACGAACATTTTATCGTACTTTATATATGGTCCAAATCTACCGTTTGCAACAATTACATCAATTCCTTTGTAGCCTCCTATTGTTTTGGGGAGTTTAAAAAGGTCCATAGCTTCTTCAAAAGTAATTGAGGTTATGGTTTGGTTTCCTTGCAAGCTTGCAAATCGTGGTTTTTCATCGTCTGTAGCTTCTCCAATTTGTACCATTGCGCCAAACCTTCCTAAACGAGCATATACATTTTTACCACTTTCGGGATCTATTCCTAAAAGACGTTCTCCTTTGGCTCTTTCTGCATTTGCCGCCACATCTTCTACCATAGGATGAAAAGTGCTGTAAAAATCTTTTATCATAGCTATCCAGTCTTCTTTTCCTTTAGCTATTTCATCAAACTGAGATTCTACTTTTGCCGTAAAACCGAAATCTAAAATATCAGAAAAGTTTTTAACCAAAAAGTCGTTTACAATATTTCCAATATCTGTTGGTATTAATTTCCCTTTGTCTGAGCCTACTTTTTCTGTTTTTTGTTCTTCTACAACTTTACCTGCCTCTAATTTTAGTTGTATATAGGTTCTATCAACACCTTCAACAGTTCCTTTTACTATGTATTCTCTACGCTGGATGGTTGAAATTGTTGGTGCATAAGTAGAAGGGCGTCCTATTCCTAATTCTTCTAAGCGTTTTACCAACGATGCTTCGGTAAACCTATAAGGTGCTTTTGTATATCGCTCTGTAGCTTGAATGTACTCATTTGACACTGTATCTCCTACAGAAAGTTTTGGCAACATTCCTGCTTGCTCTTCTTCTTCGTTGTCTGTTCCTTCTAAATAAACTTTTAAAAACCCTTCAAACTTTATCATTTCGCCGTTGGCTACAAAAAGAGTATTGTTATTAGAGTTGCTTATTTTAACATTTGTACGTTCTAACTGAGCATCGCTCATTTGCGAAGCTATTGTTCGTTTCCAAATAAGGTTATACAACCTATCTTGGTCGTAATCAACAGAAACAGTATGACGGCTTATATTTGTAGGTCTAATGGCTTCGTGAGCTTCTTGAGCTCCTTTAGATTTTGTATTAAAATTTCTTGGGTGACTGTAAGCTTCTCCGTACGAATTACTAATTTCTTGTTGTGCATCGGCCTTTGCATCATCTGAAAGGTTTACACTGTCTGTTCTCATATAAGTAATAAGTCCTGCCTCATACAAACGCTGAGCAACCATCATTGTTTTTGCTACCGGAAAATACAATTTTCTAGAAGCTTCTTGTTGTAATGTTGAAGTGGTAAATGGTGGTGCAGGTGATTTTTTAGCGGGTTTTTGTTGTAAATCGGAAACCTCAAAGTTTGCACCAATACATTGATTTAAAAATTGTGATGCTTCTTGTTTGGTTTCAAAGTTTTTAGGTAGTGATGCTCTAAACTTTTTACCTTCTTTTGTAATAAACTCTGCAACTACTTTAAATGATGCTTTTGGCTTGAAGTTTATTATTTCTCGCTCACGTTCTACAATTAACCTAACGGCTACCGATTGAACACGACCTGCAGATAAACCGCTTTTTATTTTTCGCCACAGCACAGGAGAAAGTTCGTACCCAACAAGTCTGTCTAATACTCTACGTGCTTGTTGTGCATTTACCAAATTGTAATTGATACCTCTAGGGTTTTCAACAGCATTTAGTATGGCTTTTTTGGTAATCTCGTGAAAAACAATACGTTTTGTATCGGCTTCTTTTAACTTTAATTGTTCGTATAAGTGCCATGCAATAGCTTCTCCTTCTCTATCTTCATCGGAAGCTAACCAAACCGTATCGGCTTTTTTGGCTAAATCTTTTAATTTTTTTACAACTGCCTTTTTATCGGAAGAAACGGTATATTTTGGCTTAAAATCACCTTCTACATCAATCCCTATCTCTTTTGAAGGCAAGTCTGCAATATGTCCAAAACTTGATTCGACTTGAAAATCTTTTCCTAAAAATTTTTCTATTGTTTTTGCCTTTGCAGGAGACTCTACTATTACTAAATTTTTTGCCATACTTAAAAATTACAATTTTTTATAACCGCTTTTCTCTCTTCTCTTTTTCGAATTCATTTCTTTTATAAAAGAGTATTTTTCGGATTGCAAAAGTAGGTAGAATTTTTTTAATTTGTTTATTTGTCTTTAAATAACGCCAAAAACTACATTTTTACACGCAAAAAATAAATGGTAGTAAAACAATGTTCAACTACCATTTAAAAAGGTGAAATTTACACTTTGTAATTTTTAATTTTACAAATTATTAGCATCTAGTAGTGTTGATAATTTTTCAACTTTCGCTTCTAACTTTTCTAGTGTTTTTAATTTTGCTTCTATTTGATTTAGTCTATTTTCTTGATTTTTTAGAATGGTTACCCACTCGTTTGTTTTTAACCCTACTGATACATTAATAAGGCTAATTAACTGTCCGTTTGAAGAAGACCAAGCTTTTCCAATTATGTTTTTTAAATCATCAATAGTAATATCGTTGGCAGAAATTGCCTTTGCATACCCATCATTATTTCCCGTAGCAACAATATAATCGCCTATTTCAACATCTCCAACAGTTAACACCGGTACTTGTCCCATAAAACCTACTTTTTCAAAATCTTCTTTTCTATTTTCATCGGGCATATTTCCTAAAACAATTGGTGCCAACGAAATTGACATTACTTGATCGGCTCCTTCTGTAACTTTTGATATTTTCCCTCCTTTTACTCCGACAACTTCCCCAAAGACAAATTTGTCTTCTACATTTTCTTTTTCTAACCACTCTGCATAATCGGCTCCTTTAGAACCGTAAATAACACCTTGGTTCATAGCAATCTGTTTTGCGGCTAAAACAACAGGTACCATTGCTATTTGAAACGGACTTGTTGGTAAATAACCCGGATTTCCGTTTCGCATTCCCCAAGCAACCATTTCGGTTACCTCGTTAGATGCTCCAATTAATGGTGTAGGATTGAAAAAATTTGTAAAATCTACCGTTGGAAAAGCACCTACATCAAAAGTAGCATTTGGCAAAGATCCCGGATTAAATGACAAACTAGGCAAAGAACCTCTTCTAAAATTAAAATCTAACGCTCCAAAATCAATACTTAAACTAGGTAAAGAACCTCTTCCAAAATTTGCAACCGGCAGTGAACCACCATTAAATGATAATGATGGTAATCTACCTCCTGTGAGGACATTGTTAAGGTCTAATACGTTGAATATATTTGAGAATTGAGGAACAGGAAAAGACTCCCAAAGATCACCTCCTAATAAATCGTAACTTTCTATTCTTCCAACAACTATATCATCTCCTTTATAAAAGGTAAGGTAATTGTTTACAACACCTACTGTACCTTTGTCTATTTTAATAGCAACACCATCGGCAGAACCTCCTCCTGTGTTATTAAACAATGCCACATGATTTCCTTTTATATTTCCGTTACCCGTTACGGTTAAATTGCTAAGGTTAGTAGTGCCTGTAACTCCTAAATTATTTATGGTTGCTTCATTTCCTACAACCAAATCTGCAGTAGTAGTTGCACCTGTTGTTGTTACGTTTGCATTTACCTGTAAATCGGCATTTAAAGTGGTATTTCCTTCAACAGTAAGGGTATTATTTAAATTTGCAGCACCTTCTACGGTTAACGAATTATTTAGTACTGTTTGTCCTTCAACAATAAAATCACCTCTAAAATTTGTGTTTCCATCGACTGTTAAGTCACCTGAAGCTGTAATATCTCTATGGTACGCATACGGAACAAATGTTAGTTTTTGCTTTCCTAAAAGCACAAATGTTCCACCGGCTTCAAAAGCAATTTCTACTTTTAACTCTTTAGAAGATCCGTCCCAACTAATTTCGTTAAAACGTTGTGCTGAAGTTGCGTTTCCTTCACCTATAAATAGGTTAACCATACCATAAGCATCTGTAGTTGTATCTTGAGTTTCTTGATAGGCTGTTGAAGCATCTGCATTTAATATTGTAAACCGCATTGTAACCTGCGTGTTTGGCAATATATTTCCGACAGCATCAATACCTGGAAGTTCTTGAGTTTGAGGATTTATAATTACCGCTTGGTAACTAATAGCATCTGTTTGAGCTTTTGTACCAAAAGCAAATACTATTAAAAAGAATACTAGTAGTGTATAATTTTTTTTCATAATAGTTTGAGTTTTTTTAGTTTGATTTTAAATTAATTTGTAGTCCTATTCCAATACTTCTAGACACCAGTTTAAGTTTCTCCTGATCTGGATTGGTAACCGCATCTCTTAGCTGTTTACTTTTACCTCCCATGTATTGAACAAAAAGGTTTGTTGTTTTAGAGATTGGATAATCTATAACAACACCTCCTCTAAAAAATAAATTTGTTTTATCAAAATCATCGGCATTAACCAAATTGTAAACGGTATTGTTAAGTGTTTGTGTACCTTGAACAATGTACTCTAATGAAAAGGTTGACTTGAGATAAAATTTCATTTTTTTTATGCTGAAAATATTTAAATCTAACCCTACATATGAACCTACATACGATACTTCCCATTCCATAAAATTTCCTAAAACATCATCGCTTCCTATAGCGCCATATGTATTGTAGTTGACGCCTAACAGCACATGTAACCTATCTACAAAAGCACGAGTTCTATATCCAACAGACACATAATTTTGATTTGTTGCTTGCAAATTATTTAAGGTGTTTCCCTGTGAATTTTTATAGTCAAAAAAAGTGTTTGACTTTCCTGTTTCAATAAGCAATTCTTGCGATTTTGCTTGTATTCCTAATGATAGGATTACCATTAGTGTTATTATTCTATATTTCATTGTGGTTATTTTTTTAGTAGTTTATACGTTTGATTTTTGCCGTTTGCAGACAACCTAAAAAGGTAATTTCCTGAAGCTAAAAAAGTCATGTCCATAGAAAAGACTGCTGTTTCTTTTTTTGCCTCTTTAAAAAGAAGTTTTCCTAAAATATCATACACAGCAACAGTAATTGGTGTAGTGACATTTTCTTGGATTTTAATATTAATAATTTCTCCAACCGGATTAGGATATACCAATGCGTTTAACGGTGTAATTACTTGGTTTTTATTTTTAGAAAATAAAGGTTGCTGAAACCCTTGAATTACCACATAACCATTGTTTTTAAGAGTTCCTATAACTCCTTGCTGCCCCACACTTTGACTTACATAAAATGTTTTGTCAACTGCTGTAATTTGTATTGATTGTCCGCTACTACCTGTAGTTGAACGCTGCGCTTTTTGAGCAAAGAGCAAACCGCCTACAAATAAAAAAAAGACAAGGTAAAAGTGCTTCATAGAGTAAATTTGTTTTTGATTTTTTTATGTTTGTTAATAGTATATCAAAGCTACTGCAGCACAACAAATAATAAAATAGGGCTTACGCCTCAAAAAGTAGTTTCAAATTGCTTCTTTCAGTATTAACATATACATTTGCTACCGATGAAATTATACACCTACATAAAAGTAAAAGGTATTTTTTACGTATTATTTTTTATTTCACTTTCTATTCAGGCTCAAGAAAAAAACGAAAAAGATGTAGCATTTTTTGTTTCTTATTACAATCATTTCAGTGAGTCTAACACCTTAGAAAAGGTTATGCAAAAACCTTTTAAAAAGGTAAATAATAACGTTATTAATAAAGGATTTACATCACAAGTTTTGTGGGTAAAAATTGAGTTGCAAAAAAAATCTAATACTGCTCCTAACAAATGGGTTCTTATTGCCGGAAGACCTTTAATTGATTCTATTACCGTTTACAAACTCAGGTCAAACAAATGGGTGTCTTCTAATTTTGGATTTATGCAGCCTAAAAGCAAGCGTCCGTTGTTTTTAAATAAATCTGCTATTCCTTTAACGATTAACGATACACTAAAAAAAACACTCTATTTAAAAATTAAAAGCCGGAGTGCTTTAGAGCTTCCTTTTACATTGGTTACAGAAACTAAGTTTCAATATTCATCTAAAATAGAATTGCTGTTTATGGGAATTTTATACGGAGGTATTTTAGTTATGATTTTATACAATTTGTTTTTGTATTTTATTGTAAAAGATATCAGTTTTTTGTACTACGTACTTAGCACAGCTACCGCTCTTATAGTACAATCTATTTTAAAAGGGCACACCTCTTTAATTTTATTTCCAGAACATCCAAACATCTCGTTTTATACTTTCTTTATATTTATTTATCTAAATGTCTTCTTTTCTACCCTATTTTGTTTCTTTATTTTAGGGCTTCAAAAAAGCAACGGAAAAGGTGGCAAACTTTTAAAAATAATTGGATACTTAAGTGTACTTCTACTTCCTTCTGTATTTATAGTTGATTTTGATATTGCAGGTCCTATAACCGTTATTTTAGTACTCATTTACTCTGTAATACTTTTATATGTAGGTGTTATAAATTGGATTACCGGAAACAAAATTGCAAAATTATTTTCTATCGCTTGGACCGCATACCTTATAGGTATAATTATAAACATTTTAAAAACGTTAAATGTTGTTCCTTTAAATTGGTTTACCATTAATATTGGACATATAGGCTCTTTTGTTGAGGTAGTACTTTTCTCGTTTATTCTAGGGTATAGATACAACCTTTTAAAAAATGAAAAAGAGCTTTTACAAAAAGAATTTACGGCTAAATTAAATGCTGAAGTAATTCAAAAAACAAAAGAAATCTCTATTGCTTTAACACATAAAAACGATTTATTATCAGAAGTTCATCATAGAGTAAAAAATAACTTACAAGTTGTGTATAGTCTATTTAATTTACAAGAACGAAGAGTTAAAACTGCCGAGTCTAAACGTATTTTAGAGTCGGGAAAAAATAAAGTTCGGTCAATGTCATTAGTTCATGAGCATCTTTATAAAAATGACTCCTTCAAAGAAATTAATTCTAAAAATTACCTAACCGATCTCATTTCTTATTTATCGGGTATTTATAAAAAACCCATTCAAATAAAAAACAATATTGATGCAATGTTAATATCAAATGACTTGGCTATTCCTCTTGGGATAATTACTTCCGAGGTTATTTCAAACTCATTTAAATATGCCTTTAAAAAGAATTGTAAAAACCCTGAAATTGTAATAAAATTTTACAATACCAATACTACCTACGTTTTAGAAATTAGCGATAATGGCGTTGGGTTTAATTACGAAAAATACACCAAAGAAAAACATTCATTAGGTATTCAACTCATAAAAGGAATGACACAGCAACTTAACGGAGAAGTTCATATAACCACCACCAATGGCGTTTCTTATCAATTTATTTTTCCGCACAATTAGTAAATACTATATTTACACCTTATTACATTTGAGGTATGGATTCACATTTAACAAAAGATTCTCTAAAAATTCTCATTTTAGAAGATGAATTTGTAATAGCCCAAGATATTCTTGAAATATTGCAAGCTGAAGGTTTTAGCAATATAAAAGTTGTAAATTCTTATTTACAAGGAAATATTACCATTAGTTCTTGGGAGCCTCACCTTGCTTTATGTGACATTAACTTACTAGATAACAAAACCGGAATTGATTTTGCATTGCAACTAAAAAAGAAGTGCCCTTCTGTTGAAGTTATTTTTGTAACAGCCTCTAATGCTATTGAAACAGTATCCAAAGCAAACCTGGCATTTCCTATTAATTACATTATAAAACCTTTTTCAAATAAACAGCTTTCTATTGCTGTACACTTGGCGCTTAATTTTATCAATTCCAAAAAAACAAAAACAACCTTTTTATTAAAAAAATTAAGTCATACCGAATTTAGAATTATACAACTAATCGCTAAAGGACTTAGCAGTTCTTCTATTTCTGAAGCATTAAACATAAGCGTTAAAACAGTTAGAAACCACAGATATAATATTGCTAAAAAGTTAGATTTACCTTCTCAAAAAAACAGTTTACTTAAGTGGGCCATTATAAATTTATAAATCGTTGTTAAAATTCTGCCAATTTGTCATATTTTTAAAAAATAGATTATATCTTTGCCTCACAAAAGAAAAATGATGGGTAGCGAAAAAGTTATAGAAGAAAAAAAACAAGGTCAGGCACTTTTAACCGAAGAGAAAGAAGGAAATACCAAAAAACTTTATATTGAAAGTTACGGATGTCAAATGAACTTAAACGACAGTGAAATTGTAGCCTCAATTCTTGCTGAAGAAGGATACAATACAACTCACCTGTTAGAAGAAGCCGACTTGGTATTGGTAAACACCTGTTCTATTAGAGAAAAAGCCGAACAAACCGTTAGAAAACGCTTACAAAAATACAATGCAGTAAAAAAAATAAACCCTACAATGAAAGTGGGTGTTTTAGGTTGTATGGCTGAACGACTAAAAGCCAAATTTTTAGAAGAAGAAAAAATTGTAGACTTGGTAGTTGGACCAGATGCCTACAGAGATTTACCTCACTTATTAGAAGAAGTCAACGAAGGTAGAGAAGCTGTAAACGTAATTTTATCTAAAGAGGAAACGTATGGAGACGTTTCTCCCGTAAGGTTAAACAGCAATGGTGTATCAGCCTTTGTATCTATCACTAGAGGGTGCGATAATATGTGTACTTTTTGCGTGGTACCATTTACCAGAGGAAGAGAGCGAAGTAGAGACCCTAAAAGTATTTTAGAAGAAATTAAACAACTTCATCAAAAAGGATACAAAGAAATTACCTTACTTGGACAAAATGTAGACAGCTTTTTATGGTACGGAGGAGGCTTAAAAAAAGATTTTAAAAACGCTTCAGAAATTGCAAAATCTACAGCTATTGATTTTTCTCAACTATTAGATATGGTTGCAACTGCATTTCCTAAAATGCGTATCCGATTCTCTACATCTAATCCGCAAGATATGAGTTTAGATGTATTGCATACAATGGCTAAACACACCAATATTTGC
This sequence comes from Flavobacteriaceae bacterium, assembly GCA_027082925.1. GTDB lineage: Bacteria > Bacteroidota > Bacteroidia > Flavobacteriales > Flavobacteriaceae > Lutibacter. Next base: position 301,994 of record JALWTD010000018.1, on the reverse strand, counting down.
AAATACATTCACTTACCTATTCAATCGGGAAGTACCGCTGTTTTAAAGCGAATGAACAGACAACATACCCGAGAAGAATATTTAGAACTTGTAGATAATATTCGTAAAATAATTCCTGAATGTGCGCTATCACAAGATATGATTGCTGGATTTTGTGGTGAAACCGAAGAAGAACACAAAGACACACTCAGCTTAATGGAATATGTAAAATACGACTTTGGTTTTATGTTTGCCTACTCTGAACGACCAGGAACTCCGGCAGCTAAAAAAATGCCCGACAATGTACCTTTAGATGTTAAAAAAAGAAGACTTAACGAAATTATTCAACTTCAACAAAAACACGGATTGTATAGAATGGAACAATTTGTTGGTAAAACCGTAGAAGTGTTAATTGAAGGGTCTTCAAAAAAATCTGACAAACATTGGAAAGGAAGAAATTCACAAAATGCCGTTGTTGTTTTTCCAAAAAATAACGAACAAATAGGCGACTTTGTGAATGTATATATAGAAAATTGCACCTCTGCTACACTTATAGGAAAAAGAATTTAAACATATGGAATCACTACAAGCTATAAAACAACGTTTTGGAATTATTGGAAACGATGTCCAATTAAACAGAGCACTTGAAAAAGCAATAAGAGTAGCACCTACAGACATTTCTGTGCTGGTAACCGGAGAAAGTGGTGTTGGTAAAGAAAATATTCCTAAAATTATTCATAATCTATCTCATAGAAAACATGCAAAATACATTGCTGTAAACTGTGGAGCTATTCCTGAAGGAACCATAGACAGCGAACTTTTTGGTCATGAAAAAGGAGCTTTTACGGGTGCTACAGCTACCCGAAAAGGATATTTTGAAGTTGCCGATGGAGGAACCATCTTTTTAGATGAAGTTGGTGAATTACCACTTACAACACAAGTGCGCTTATTACGTGTTTTAGAAAATGGTGAATTTATTAAAGTAGGATCTTCGCAAGTGCAAAAAACAAACGTGCGTATTATTGCCGCTACAAATATGAACATGCACGAAGCCATCAGCAAAGGTAAATTTAGAGAAGATTTATACTATAGGTTAAGTACTATTGAAATTCATTTACCACCATTAAGAGAACGATTGGGAGATATTCACATACTCTTTAGAAAATTTGCTTCAGATTTTGCCCAAAAATACAAAATGCCAACAGTTAGACTTACCGATGATGCTGTAAAAGTTCTGATAAATTATGGGTTTCCGGGAAACATTAGACAACTAAAAAATATTGCTGAACAAATTTCTGTAGTTGAAGAAAACAGACTTGTAAATGCCGAAAATTTAAGACAATACCTACCCAATAAAGGAACCAATTTACCTTCTGTTATAAAAACGGAAAAATCAAACAGCGATTTTGCCACAGAGCGTGAAATTATGTACAAAATTTTGTTTGATATGAGGAACGATATTAACGATTTAAAAAAGTTGACATTAGACCTTATGCAAAACGAAGACAACCATAAAGTTAAAGAAGAAAACAAGCAACTCATTCAAAAAATTTACAAAGAAAACGAGCCTGTAAATTTTCAGCCAGAAAATCAAATTGAAGTTGTTCGAGTAAATGAAGATTACAAAGAACCTACCACATTTGAATTCGCAGAAACTATTGATACCGATGAAAGCCTATCACTTCAAGACAAAGAAATTGAGCTTATCAAAAAATCGTTAGAGCGTAACAACGGAAAACGAAAACTTGCAGCTAAAGAGTTGGGTATTTCTGAAAGAACACTCTACCGCAAAATAAAACAATACGATTTATAGTTTAATTAACTAACTTTGAAAACATTTTGTTCTTAAATCAATGAAAAAATTATATTATTTAGTATCATTTATCTTAATTGTAAGCGTACAAAGTTGCGGGATATACTCTTTTACGGGCACAAATATAAACCCCGATGTAAAAACAATTCAAATCAATTATTTTCCCAACAATGCTAGATTGGTTGAACCTAGCTTAAGTCAAACTTTTACCACACAATTACAAGACCTTTTTTTAAGACAAACCAACTTAAGCCTTGTGAAATCTGGTGGTGATTTACAATTTGAAGGAGAAATTACCGGATACAGAATCAATCCAATGACTGCCACTGCTCAACAAACAGCGGCTCAAAACAGACTTACAATTACCGTTTTTGTGAGATTTTACAACAATAAAAACGAAGAAGATAACTTTCAAAAATCTTTTTCACATTTTTACGATTACGATGCAAATGCTCAATTGGTAGGAGGGCTTTTAGAGGATGCTTTTAAAGAAATTATAGACCGTATAACTCAAGATATTTTTAATGCTTCAGTAGCTAAATGGTAAAAAATGAACGAGTTTAACCTTACATATTTACTTCAAAATCCAAAACAAGTTCATTCTGAAGATTTTAAAAAGCTAGAAGAAATTATTCACGATTTCCCTTATTTCCAAGCAGCCAGAGCACTGCAATTAAAACATCTCAAAAAAACCAATAGCTACAAATACAACATAGCACTTAAACATACAGCCGCTTACACTGTTGACAGAAAAGTGCTTTTTGATTTTATTACCTCTCCAATTTTTATTAAACAACAAAACAAAGCTGTTGAGTTAGAAGATATTGAGGTTATTGAGCCTAAAACAATCACAGCTCTTCATAAAAAAGTTACCGATACAATATCAACGGTTCCTGTGCCTTCAACAAAAGAAAAACATACTGCTAATAATGTATTGGAAATAGGAAAACCTATTGAGTTTAAAAGTGCAGAACCACATTCTTTTAATGAATGGATGCAGTTAGTTTCTAAAAAACCTATTGTTAGAGAAAGTCAAAAAACTGTTAGTAACAATACAGAAGGAGATAAAAAAACGACTACCAAATTTGATTTAATAGATAAATTTATTCAGTCAAACCCAAAAATAAAACCGGCAAACAAACAAGCTGAAAACATAGATATTCCAATAAAAAACTCACTAGAAAACGAAAGCCTAATGACCGAGACATTGGCAAAAGTTTACCTAGAACAAAAAAAATATGACAACGCAATAAAAGCTTACCGTATTTTAAGTTTGAAATATCCAGAAAAAAGTAGTTTCTTTGCAAACCGAATTAATGCAATTAAAATTTTACAAAGAGATAAGTCATGACAACATATACACTATTTTTAGTTTTAATTATAATCGTAGCATTTTTGCTAATATTAATTATTATGGTACAAAACCCTAAAGGAGGAGGATTATCGTCATCTTTTGGTGGTGGAGGTACACAATCTTTAGGTGGAGTACAAAACACAACCAACTTTTTAGATAAAAGTACTTGGACATTAACAATTGCTTTACTAGCTTTAATTTTATTATCAAATTTTGCTGCACCAAAAGCAACCGCTGTAGACAATACTTCAGAAGTTAAAAATACTATTGAAAATAGAGAAATTCAAGATACCCCAGCTCCGGTACAAACAACAAACAATACTCAAGATACTGTTAAGTAAAAAACAGTTGAAATAAATATTAAAAAATGCCAACGTGTCACTCACACATTGGCATTTTTTTGTTAATCTACCCTCCCAAAAAGCAGTTTTGTCATATTTCTAAAAATGGCACACTTTTCGAAAGGTTAATTCGTAGAATTAAATAATAATAATTTAAACTAATTACACATGAGTAAAATTAATATTAAACCATTAGCAGATAGAGTTTTAGTAGAACCTCTTCCAGCTGAAACAACTACAGCATCAGGTCTTATTATTCCTGATTCAGCAAAAGAAAAACAACAAAAAGGAACCGTAATTGCAGTTGGAAATGGCACTAAAGACGAACCAATGACTGTAAAAGTTGGAGATGTTGTTTTATACGGAAAATACGCAGGTACCGAAATAGAACTAGATGGTACAGAGTATTTAATTATGAGAGAAAGCGATATTTTAGCAATTGTTTAATATTTTAAAATAAGAAAAAATGGCAAAAGATATAATATTTGATATAGAAGCAAGAGACGGTTTAAAACGTGGAGTTGATGCTTTAGCCAATGCGGTAAAAGTTACTTTAGGTCCAAAAGGTAGAAATGTAGTTATTGGAAAATCTTTTGGAGGACCGGTAATCACCAAAGATGGGGTAAGTGTTGCCAAAGAAATTGAGTTAGAAGACCCACTAGAAAATATGGGTGCTCAAATGGTAAAAGAAGTAGCCTCAAAAACAAATGATTTAGCAGGAGATGGTACTACAACAGCAACTGTTTTAGCACAAGCTATTGTTAAAGAAGGTTTAAAAAACGTAGCTGCAGGAGCAAATCCGCTAGATTTAAAACGAGGAATTGATAAAGCAGTAGAATCTATTGTTAAAAACTTAAGAGAACAATCTCAAGAAGTTGGAAACAAATCAGACAAAATAAAACAAGTTGCTTCCATTTCAGCAAATAACGATGATACCATAGGAGATTTAATTGCAGAAGCTTTCCAAAAAGTAGGCAAAGAAGGTGTTATTACTGTTGAAGAAGCGAAAGGAACTACCACATATGTAGACATTGTAGAAGGAATGCAATTTGACAGAGGTTATTTATCTCCTTACTTTGTAACCAATGCAGATAAAATGTTAACCGAATTAGAAAATCCTTACATTCTTTTATTTGAAAAGAAAATTTCAAACTTAAAAGATTTACTTCCAATATTAGAGCCTGTGGCACAAAGCGGAAAGCCACTTCTTATTATTGCTGAAGACGTTGAAGGAGAAGCATTGGCAACATTGGTTATGAACAAATTAAGAGGAGCCTTAAAAATTGCCGCCGTTAAAGCCCCTGGCTTTGGCGACAGAAGAAAAGAAATGCTTGAAGATATTGCCATCTTAACAGGAGGTACTGTTATTTCTGAAGAAAGAGGACTTTCTCTTGAAAAAACAACTCTTGAAATGCTTGGTACTGCCGAAAGAGTTACCATAGACAAAGACAATACAACTATTGTAAATGGTGCAGGAAAATCAGAAGACTTAAAAGCAAGAGTTGGACAAATTAAAGCTCAAATTGAAACAACTACATCAGACTACGACAAAGAAAAACTGCAAGAGCGTTTAGCTAAATTGGCTGGTGGTGTTGCTGTATTATATGTAGGTGCTGCTAGTGAGGTAGAAATGAAAGAAAAGAAAGATAGAGTTGACGATGCCTTACACTCTACTCGAGCAGCTGTTGAAGAAGGAATTATTGCCGGAGGTGGTGTAGCTTTAGTACGTTCTAAAAAAGGACTAGAATCAATAACTACCGAAACACTTGATGAAGCAACCGGTATTAAAATTATAGATAGAGCTATTGAAGAGCCTTTGAGACAAATTGTAGAAAATGCCGGTGGAGAAGGATCTGTAGTGGTGTCTAAAGTTTTAGAAGGTAAAGGCGATTTTGGTTATAACGCCAAAACCGACGAATATGTTAAAATGCTAAAAGCAGGTATTATAGATCCTACCAAAGTAACTAGAATTGCATTAGAAAATGCAGCTTCTGTTGCAGGTATGATTTTAACCACTGCTTGTACTTTAGTTGATATTAAAGAAGAGACTCCTGCTGCAAGTATGCCACCAATGGGTGGAGGAATGCCAGGAATGATGTAAAAATTAATTCTCTTTTAACTAATAACTAAAAAAAGCTGTTTCAAATATTTGAAACAGCTTTTTTATAATTCTCTTACTAGTACTTTAAGCATTGCACTTACATGCACCTTCTTCACAAGTACACTCTCCTCCATCTTTGCAAGTACAAGCGGCTTTTTGAGCTACTTTTTCTTTACACTCACATTTCCCTTCAGGACAAGTACACTCTCCTCCATCTTTGCAAGTACAACCATCTGCATGTTGCATTTTTCCATCAGCAGTTTTCATTTTTAAATCCATTTTACATACAGGACAAGAACCTGGCTTATCGTATGTTTTTCCTTTTTCACAATCCATAGGACATTGGTAAACAGCTGCTGCCATCATATCACCTTTATCATGGTTGTGCATTTCTACATTTTCTTTTTTAACCTCTTCTTTCTTAACTTCTCCTTTTTTTGTCTCTTTACAAGAAGTGAACAATACAGTTACTGATAAAACTGCTACAAGTACAAAAATTGCTTTTTTCATTTTTTAGTTATTAGTTTTTATTATTAATAATTTAATGTGAATATATAAATTTCTTTAAATAAAGAATGTACACATGCTACTAAAGTAGTAAAATTAAATGACTCTCGTATATATTTTAATCTTTTTCAAAAATATAACTATCTTAAAAGCAGTATTTTACGATTTTATTTTTTCTGAAAGTTTTAATTTTTGGTAGTAAAAAGCAGGAAACAAAATTAAAAGAAACAAAGGATGAATTAAAAACCGTCTCACATAAAATATTAATATATACCCTTGATTTTCTGAGTTGTAAATTAAAAAAAACAAAAAAGAACTTAGTAAAACAAATGCCAATAGGTAAAACTTAACGGTAAATAAAACTATTTTTAATTTACTAAAAGCAAAATGCAGTATTAAAACTGATATTGAAGAGTTGATAAAATAGCGTAAAAATAAATGAGTAAAAAACTTAGGATAATTAATTACAGGAATAGGTGCATGTAAATAGTCATTATCAAAATAATGAGCTAAAGGATCGTACAAGTAATATCTAAAAACGGCTCTCATTACAATCAGCAGTAAAAACAAAACTCCTATAAATAAAATACGCAGCGTTTTACTCATTTTTTAAAATTTTGAAAATTTCTTTATCCAAACAAACCATAATAAAAAGGTAAATCCATAAATTGAAGCAGGGAAAACGTAATTGTGTAACAACGATTCGTACTCCGGAAATTCATACAAAGCAATGGCTATAAAACTTATTCTAAAAACATTTAGAATATAAATAAGGATACTCCCTACAATAATAAACAATGTTGTGTTTTTAAAACTACCGGCAAAGGCTACTATAAATGACACAAATAAAATAATTACACTCATCGCATTACAACCTTCTATTACACGAGCAATAAATTTACCATGAATCATTATTTTGACTGATAATTCCTCGTTGTGCTGTGCTATTTTGGTATCGTACCCCAAACTATTTAATAATAACTGTGAATGATTGGCAACGGTTTGGGTAATAGGAGCACATGTAAAAACCATACGCGTAGTTTGAGTTTTACTCAAGTAAAAAGAATACAGTAAAAACAACAAAACATAAGTGCCTAAAAATTTGACTAAGAATAATATTACCGTTTTATTGCCTTTCACAAAAAAAGAATTCTAATTTTGCATAAAACTACAAATTAATATGAATATCACGCTACTAAAGAACAATATCTCTGCAATTATAAACGACGCTAATTTAAAAAGCAACGAAAAGCGTCAGCAAATTTGCGATGTACTAAGAGCCAACGTTTCATACTACGATTGGGTTGGTTTTTATTTTAAAAACGGAACTAAAAATGAGTTAAAATTAGCTGAGTTTTCGGGAAAACCAACCTCGCATAAAATCATTCCTTTTGGTAAAGGTATTTGTGGGCAAGTTGCTTTGAGTAATCAAAATTTTGTTGTTCCAAATGTTCAAGAACAAGACAATTATATTTCATGTGGAATAGATGTTAAAAGCGAAATTGTAATCCCTATTTTTGTAAACAACAAAAACATAGGACAAATAGATATTGACTCTCATCAAGCAAATCCTTTCTCTAAAAATGACGAAATATTACTAGAATATGTTTGTGAAAAAGTTGCTACACTATTTTAATTGTCATACTTAAAATTCTATTTACCTACAAATCAATATTTTAAATACAATCACATTTTCAAAGTGCGCTTTCACACTTTTAAATACCAAAAATATTTTTATATTTGCCCGTTTTCTAACATATATTTTTTAATTCAAAATGTCTAAATTAGCCCCAATAGCAAACATTAGCGGTAAGCGACTGTTCCGTCTAATTCCTTTTATTGACAAATTTATTCATAAAAATAACTCTAAAAGGAGCTACCAAAATTACGCTGAAATGGTTGATAATTTTTACCTAAAAATAAAAAAGAATTAACCTAAATTGTATTGTTTAAGCAATTGATAATTATTAGCTTTGCGAAAACAACAATACAACTAATGAAATCTACTAAACAAGCTAAGTCTGCACTTATTTCAGTGTTTCATAAGGATGGTTTAACACCTATTATTGAAAAACTGAAAGAACTCAACATCACTATTTATTCAACCGGAGGTACCAAAAAATTTATTAGAGAAAAAGGAATTGATGTAATTCCTGTAGAAGATTTAACCTCGTACCCTTCTATTTTGGGAGGAAGAGTAAAAACATTGCATCCAAAATTATTTGGAGGAATACTCGCCAGACGTAATAACAATGATGATTTATCGCAACTAGATACGTTTGAAATACCCCAAATAGATATTGTTATTGTCGATTTATATCCTTTTGAGAAAACCGTTGCATCCAATGCTTCCGAAGAAGAAATTATAGAAAAAATTGATATTGGCGGTATTTCTCTTATTAGAGCTGCTGCAAAAAACTACCAAGATGTTTTATGCGTTTCGTCTATGGATCAATACCAAGAATTCTTAGAAATAATTAGCAATACCAACGGAAAAACAACACTAGAACAACGTAAATTATTTGCAGCAAAAGCATTCGCTGTTTCTAGTCATTACGATACCGCTATTTTTAAATACTTAAATAAAAGCGAAGTTGTTTTTAGAGAAAGTTTTAACAGTGTTAAAAAACTTCGCTACGGAGAAAATCCTCACCAAGAAGGATACTTTTATGGTGATATTGACGCGTTATTTGACAAACTCCACGGAAAAGAGCTCTCTTACAACAACTTGCTAGACATTGATGCTGCCACAAATTTAATGCTCGAGTTTAGTAACGATATACCAACGTTTGCCATTTTAAAACACAACAACGCCTGCGGTTTGGCACAAAGATCAACTATTAAACAAGCATATATTGATGCCTTAGCCGGAGACCCAACCTCAGCCTTTGGAGGAATTCTTATCGCAAATACCGAAATTGATTTAGAAACCGCAACCGAAATACACTCACTATTTTGCGAGGTAGTCATTGCTCCAAGCTACAGTACTGAAGCCTTAGACGTTTTAAAAGGAAAGAAAAATAGAATTATTTTGGTTCAAAAAAATACGAGTTTACCTAAAACTCAATATCGAACAATTTTAAACGGTGTTCTTTTTCAAGATAAAGACAACAAAACAGACAGTAAAGACGTTGTAAAAACAGTAACAATACAAAAACCAACTAATAGAGAAATTGATGATTTACTTTTTGCATCAAAAATTTGCAAACACACCAAATCAAACACCATTGTTTTAGTGAAAAACAAACAGCTTTGTGCCAGTGGTACCGGACAAACAAGTAGAGTTGACGCTTTACAACAAGCCATTGAAAAAGCACTGCATTTTAACTTTAATTTAGAAGGTGCTGTAATGGCAAGTGATGCATTTTTTCCTTTTCCAGATTGTGTTGAAATTGCAAACAATGCTGGGATTCATGCAATTATACAACCCGGAGGCTCTATAAAAGACCAATTATCTATTGATTTTTGTAATGAACATAAAATGTCAATGTTATTTACAGGAACACGTCATTTTAAACACTAATTTTGTTAACTTTGTGAGATTTCGAATTAAAAATTATAAAAAACAATAACAATATATGGGCTTTTTCGACTTTATGACTGAAGATATTGCTATCGATTTAGGTACTGCAAACACGCTTATTATTCACGATGGAAAAGTAATTGTTGACTCCCCGTCAATTGTTGCTAGAGACCGGAGTACCGGAAAAATAATAGCAACTGGAAAAAAAGCAAGTTTAATGCAAGGAAAAACCCATGAAAATATTAAAACCATTCGTCCGCTAAAAGATGGGGTTATTGCCGATTTTGAAGCTTCTGAGCAAATGATTAAGGAGTTTATTAAAAACATTCCTAGCATTAAAAAAAAGTTTTTTACACCTGCTCTACGTATGGTTATTTGTATTCCTTCAGGTATTACCGAAGTGGAAAAACGTGCCGTAATAGATTCTGCAGAGCATATGAATGCCAAAGAGATATACCTCATTCACGAGCCTATGGCTGCCGCAATTGGTATAGGAATTGATATTACACAACCTAAAGGAAATATGATTATTGATATAGGTGGAGGTACTACAGAAATTGCCGTAATTGCTTTAGGAGGAATTGTTTGTGATAAATCTGTAAAAGTTGCCGGAGACGTATTCACTTCAGACATAGCTTACTATATGAGAACACAACACAATTTATATGTTGGAGAGCGCACTTCTGAAAAAATTAAAATTCAAATTGGTGCTGCTACTGAAGATTTAGAAAATCCGCCTGAAGATATGCTTATTCAAGGTAGAGACTTATTAAGTGGAAAACCAAAACAAATACAAGTGTCGTTTAGAGAAATTGCAAAAGCTTTAGACAAATCTATATTGCGTGTAGAAGATGCTGTTATGGAAACATTATCGAGAACTCCTCCAGAATTATCGGCAGACATTTACAATACAGGAATTTATTTAGCTGGTGGAGGATCTATGTTAAGAGGATTGGACAAAAGACTTTCTAGAAAAACCGATTTACCTGTATACGTAGCTGAAGACCCGTTAAGAGCCGTTGTTAGAGGTACCGGTATTGCTTTAAAAAACATTGAAAAGTATAAAAATATACTTATAAAATAAACAAAACCTTAGTAGTCATCGTATATGCAGCAAATAATTTATTTTATTAAAAAGTTTAAATACTTTCTGCTGTTTGTATTTTTGGAATTTATTGCGTTTGTTTTCACTTTTCAACACCACTCCTATCATAAAAGTAAATTTGTGAATTCTGCAAATTTTATTACAGGAGGTATTTATAATGAATTAAATTCCATTACTGAATACTTAAATTTAAAGTCAGAAAACAAATTACTTATTGAAGAGAACACGCACTTAAAAAACTTATTGGAACAAAGAAATAGTGTCGCTCCTATCACCATTAATACTGTTATTGATACGGTAAAGTATTTTCAAAAATATGAATATACCGTTGCAAAAATTATTAATAACAATTACACCAAAAGAAACAATATTTTAACTTTAAACAAAGGGACCAATCAAGGTGTTACACAAGATTTAGGAGTTATAAACGGAAAGGGAGTTATTGGAGTTATTAAAAATGTTTCAAGTAATTATGCAACCGTTATTTCTATTTTAAACAGTTACTCTAAAATTAATGTTAGGCTAAAAAACAACACCCATTACGGAACACTTGTTTGGGACGGAAATGATTACAATACTGTACAAATTACAGATATGCCAAGACAAGCCAAAATAAAACTTGGAGATACCGTAATAACAGGAGGGAAATCAACCATATTTCCCGAAGGAATACCCATAGGTGTTATTAAAAATTTTGAATTTAAGAGTCAGCAATACAAAAAAATTGACGTAGCACTATTTAATGATATGAGTGCTATTAGTAACGTTCAAATTGTTAAAAATCTTCAACGAGAAGAACAAAAATCTTTAGAACAAAAAACCGAAAATGAATAACCTATTTAAGCATATACTCCAATTTATAGGCTTATCACTATTGCAAATAGTGGTTCTTAACCATATAAATTTATTTGGATACATAAACCCTATGGTTTACATTGCGTGGGTATTTTTATTTCCGTTTAAAAAAAATAAATTTTCGTTATTAATTTCATCTTTTTTACTAGGATTAACTATTGATTTCTTTTCCGATTCAGGAGGAATAAACGCTGCTGCAACTTTATTTATAGCTTATTTTAGAATTCCTATATTAAAAATAATTTGTCAAAAATCTGATATAGATTCTCCGTTTTTTAAATTAAATAATATCGCTACTTATAAAATATTTTTGCTAATTTTTAGTTTAACTATGGTTCACCATTTTATAGTTTTTAGCTTAGAATATTTTAAATTAAGTGATTTGGATAGTATTATTTACAATACATTTATTACCGGAATATTTTCAATATTTTTAAGTATTTTAGGAATTATTTTGTTTACAAGCAAAAATAAATGAAACGAGCAGCTCTTATTTACCTACTAGTTATTGTTGTTGGAATTACTTTTATTTCACGACTTTTTTACTTGCAAATACTCGATAATAAATACAATATACCTACGCTAAATAATTCTGCTGTTAAGGTAACTTACGAATATCCTGAAAGAGGTTATATATACGACCGAAATGGAGTACTGTTAGTAGCCAATCAGCTTTCGTATGATATTATGGTAATTCCTCAAGAGGTAAAAGCTCTTGACACCACAGAGTTTTGCACACTTATTAAAATAACAAAAGACGATTTTATAAAACGCTTAAATAGAGCCAAACGTTACTCGCTTAGAATTCCTTCAACATTTTTAACACAGCTATCAAAAGAAGATTACGCATATCTTCAAGAAAAAATGTACAAATACAAAGGATTTTATATACAAAAACGATCATTACGAGAATATCCTATAAACTCATCACCTAACATTCTAGGTTATATTAGTGAGGTAAATGAAAGTATGATTAAAAAAAATCCATACTATCAACTTGGCGAATTAATTGGTACTGCCGGAGTTGAAAAAACGTATGAGGAAGTATTACGAGGCCGAAAAGGAGTGAAATACACTCACAGAAATAGATTTAATAAAGAAATTGGTCCTTATAAAAATGGCAAATACGATACACTACCTATTCCTGGGAGCGATCTTAAATTAACCATTGATATAGAATTACAACAATATGGTGAAGCCCTTATGAAAAATAAACGTGGCGGTATTGTTGCTATTGAGCCGGCTACCGGAGAAATATTAGCCCTCGTTTCATCACCTACTTACAATCCAAACTTAATGGTTGGAAGAAAACGCTCAAAAAATTTCACAAAACTATACTTAGATTACGATAGCAAACCTCTGTTAGATAGAGGGTTACAAGCACAGTATCCACCAGGATCACCTTTTAAAATAATATCTGCCTTAATTGGTTTACAAGAAGGTGTAATTAATACGCATACCTCTATTAAATGTCTTGGAGGTTACAGATACGGTAAAAACAAAGATGCTTTTATGAAGTGCCACTGCGACACTTACGGATATGTACAACTTAACAAAGCTATTTATAGATCTTGTAATAGTTATTTTGCAAATGCATATAGAAAAGTTATTGAAAAATATCCTACTCCAGCTGAAGGAATGAACGTGTGGAGCAAGCATGTGAAAAGTTTTGGACTTGGAGATTATTTAGACAACGATTTGTCTGTAGGTAAAAAAGGCCTTATCCCAGATGGTAATTTTTATAATAAATGGTATCCTAACACCAATTGGAAAGCAACTTACAGTATTTCAAATGCTATTGGACAAGGAGAAGTTTTAACCACTCCTATTCAGCTTGCAAATATGACCGCTGCAGTTGCCAATCGAGGTTTTTATTTTACACCTCATATTGTTAAGAGTATTGAAGGTGGAAAAATAAATCCTAAATTTACGACTCCAAAATACACCACAATTGATAAAAAATACTTTGAACCTGTAGTGGAAGGGCTCTTTAATGTCTTTGAACATCCAAGAGGTACCGCTAGTTGGTCTAAAGTAAAAGGAATTGAAATTTGTGGTAAAACCGGGACTTCCGAAAACCCTCATGGGCAAGATCATTCTATATTTATAGCCTTTGCTCCAAAAGACAATCCTAAAATTGCCATTGCTGTTTTTGTTGAAAATGGATATTGGGGATCTCGCTGGGCAGGACCAATAGCCAGTTTAATGATAGAAAAATATATAAATGGTGGCACTAATAGACCATGGGAAGAAAAACGTATACTAAATGGTAGTTTACAAGAGGAATACGACAAACAATTAAAAGAACAAAAACATTGAGTAGAAGGAGTAACATATTTTACGGCATAGATTGGATACTTGTCCTTTTTTATTTTGTGCTAATTTTTTTAGGATGGTTAAATATTTATTCTGCCACTCATGTAGAAGGAAACACATTGCTCATCAATTTTTCTTCTGAATATGGAAAGCAGCTTATATGGATTGGGCTAAGTATTCCCATCATATTTTTTATTCTACTTTTTGAAGCCAAATTCTATGAAAAATTTGCGTCTATAATTTACCTTCTAAGCTTGTTAGCTCTTGTTGGACTTTTTATTTTCGGTAAAAATATTAACGGTGCTACTTCTTGGTACGACTTGGGTGGATTTAGCATTCAACCTTCCGAATTTGTAAAAGCAGCAACAGCACTAGCTATTTCAAAACTAATAAGTGACAAGCAATACAATTTAAATAAACTTAGTGCACAGCTTCAAACTTTTATTGTCTTAATTCTTCCGGCAATACTAATAACACTACAACCCGATCCCGGTTCAGCATTGGTATATTTTGCTTTTATATTTGTATTGTATAGAGAAGGGCTTCCTGCTTACTACATTAGCATAGGGTTTATTGCTCTATTACTTTTTGTGACAACGTTGCTTGTTGGCTACAAGTATGCTGTTATTGGCGTTATCTCTTTATTCATTATAACAATCATTTACTTTTTTATATACCGAAGAAAAGATTTAAAAAGAGGATGGCCTAAAATTGTTATTAGCTTTTTAATATCTACACTATTTATTTTAAGTGTAGACTTTGTATACAATCATGTTTTTGAACAAAGACATAGAGACCGATTTAATATTTTACTAGGTAAAACAACCGATATAAAAAGTATTGGATACAATACCAACCAGTCTGTAACAACAATTGCTTCTGGCGGATTTACAGGAAGAGGTTTTTTAGAAGGAGAACGTACACAAGGAGATTTTGTGCCAGAACAACAAACAGATTATATTTTTACTACTGTAGGCGAAGAATGGGGGTTTATTGGAAGCACTCTGGTCATTATCTTATTCTTACTATTTATAATACGAATTATTAATAGAGCTGAAAAACAAAAATCAAAATTTAGTAGAGTATATGGTTATAGTGTTGCTACCATATTTTTAACACACGTTACAATAAACATAGGAATGGTGCTTGGTTTATTACCAACAATAGGAATACCACTTCCCTTTTTTAGTTATGGAGGATCTGCTTTATGGGGATTTACCTTTTTGCTGTTTATCTTTATAAAACTAGATGCAAATAAAATAAACGAATGGTAGTTACTTAAAATAGATATAAACAAAAAAGCATTCTAAAAAATAGAATGCTTTTTTTGTAAAAGATGTTTTAATAAAATTTTACAATGCAGCAACGTGCTTTGCTAATTTTGATTTTAAATTACCCGCTTTGCTTTTGTGGATAATGTTGTTTTTTGCCAACTTATCAAGCATTGATACTACTTTTGGAAATAATTCCTCCGCTACTTTCTTATCAGTTGTTGCGCGCAAATTTCTTACAGCATTACGTGTCGTTTTATGCTGATATTTGTTTCTTAATTGCTTAACGCGATTACTTCTAATTCTCTTTAATGCTGACTTGTGATTTGCCATTATAAATTTTTTATTAAATTTTGTAGTCCGTAGGGGAATCGAACCCCTGTTACCAGGATGAAAACCTGGCGTCCTAACCCCTAGACGAACGGACCTTGTTAAATTGCTGACGTTTCTATTTCGTCATTGCGGATGCAAAAATACAACTATTTTTTATTCTGCAAAACATTTTTAAAAAAAATTAGTATGCCTTTGCGAATAATACTCTTCTTGCAGATTTATTGCCTGTTAGAACGCATTTTCCTTCTTCTATTTCACCTTCCAAAGGAATACATCTTATGGTTGCTTTTGTAAGCTCTTTTATTTTATCTTCGGTTTCAGAAGTTCCATCCCAGTGAGCTAAAATAAAGCCTCCTTTTGTATTTAAAACTTCTTTAAACTCTTCAAAAGTATCTACTTTAGTAATATGAGATTCTCTGTAATCTAATGCTTTTTTGTAAATACTCTCTTGTATTTCAGCAAGTGTCTTTTCTACATAGTCAACAACATTCTCTTGCGATACCGTTTCTTTGCTGAGCGTATCTCTACGTGCCACTTCTAATGTGCCTTCTTCTAAATCTCTTGGGCCAATAGCAATTCTTAAAGGAACTCCTTTCAATTCATATTCTGCAAATTTCCAACCCGGTTTGTGTGTTGATCTATTGTCAAACTTAACCGAAACACCTCTTTTACGCAGTTCTTTCACAATATTTTGAACCTTTTCTGAAATGGTATCTAATTGCTCGTCATTTCTATAAATTGGAACTATTACAACCTGTATTGGTGCTAAATTTGGAGGTAAAACCAAACCTAAATCATCCGAGTGTGTCATTATTAAAGCTCCCATAAGTCTTGTAGAAACTCCCCAAGATGTTGCCCATACAAATTCTTGTTTTCCTTCTTTAGATGTAAATTTAACATCAAATGCTTTTGCAAAATTTTGACCTAAAAAATGAGATGTTCCCGCTTGCAATGCTTTTCCATCTTGCATTAAACCTTCAATACAATATGTTTCAATAGCTCCTGCAAAGCGTTCATTTTCTGTTTTAAGACCTTTAATAACTGGCATTGCCATATATTTTTCTGCAAAATCAGCATATATCTCTAAAATTAATTCTGCTTCATTTATTGCTTCTTGCTCTGTAGCGTGTGCTGTATGCCCCTCTTGCCATAAAAATTCGGCTGTTCGTAAAAATAAGCGTGTACGCATTTCCCATCTAACCACATTTGCCCACTGATTTATTAAAAGTGGTAAATCTCTATAGGACTCTATCCATTTTCTGTAAGTGTCCCAAATAATTGTTTCAGAAGTAGGTCGCACAATTAATTCTTCTTCTAGCTTAGCATCAGGATCAACCACAACACCTTTTCCATCTTCAGAATTTTTAAGCCTATAATGAGTTACTACGGCACATTCTTTGGCAAACCCATCAACATGACTTGCCTCTTTACTAAAATATGATTTGGGTATAAATAGCGGAAAGTATGCATTTTCATGCCCTGTTTCTTTAAATTTCTTGTCCAACTCTGCTTGCATTTTTTCCCAAATGGCATAGCCATAAGGTTTAATAACCATACAACCTCTCACTCCAGAATTTTCGGCTAAATCGGCTCTTACAACTAGTTCATTGTACCACTTAGAATAGTCAACTTCTCGCTTCGTTAATTTCTTACTCATAATTATTAGTTTGGCATAAATATTGCACTTTTTTAATCAAAAAACACTAATTTCCGACAAAATTAGTACTTTTAAGTAGTTCAACAATAAAAATCTCAATAGATTATGAAAGTTTCATCTATATTATCTCGAAAATACTTACAAATAGGACTATTTATTTTTCTATTTGTTAGTTTGCAAGCTTGTGGTACTTATCAAAGTGCTTACAATAATGACGATGATGGCATTTATGCTTCAAACACTAAAAACAGTAGTGAAACCGTAATTGTTGACAACAACAGCAACTCTAACTTTGATAAGGGATATTTTGCTCGAGAACTTGAAGAATTACAAGGGATTGGTGATGACGATATTTTTACAGATATAGATGAATATACTTACGAAGATACTTCTTACGAGAATGACTCTACAACAACAAACTATAATTCTCCTTGGGAATACAGTGATGATGATATTACCATAACTATTAACAGTGGGTACGCAAGTGCTGGTTTTTATTGGTACAACCCTTTCTTCTATAGTTTTTACGATTTTTATCCTTACTACTATAATTTTTATACTCCTTGGAGATTTAGATACTTCTATCCTTATTACTACGGATACTACAATCCTTACTTTTACAACGGATACTATTCATATTACGGATATACACCTTACTATTACGACTCTCCTTACAGACGATATAGCTCTTACGGAAAAAGAACTGCTTACAACACAAACACCCGAAGATATGCTACCGTTACTTCCAGAAGAGCGGCTGTAAGCAGAAGAAACACAACAGCAACAACTCGAACAAGAAGCACTTCAACCGAAACAGTTAGAAGAACAACAAGAAGAACTCAAAGCAGTACTAACAATACCCGTTCTACAAATACTGTAAGAAGAACTACTCCTACTAGAACATACAATAATACTAGAAATACAAATACACGTACAAGATCTACAAATACCGTTAGAAGAAGAAGGAATACGGCCGACACTAGCAGTCAGTCTAATTCAGAAACCAGAAGAGTTGCAAGTACTTCGTCTAGCAACAATAGAACGTATAGAGCTACAAACAACAATCGTAGTTATACTAGCAAATCATCTTCTTCTACTCGACGTACAGCTACCAGAAGAAGACAGTAGAACAACATTACTAAATTATTTAAAAGCATTATGAAAAATTTACTTATTATAGCAATGCTAAGTGTTGCTTATGTCTCAAATTCACAAACACTAAGCTATAATGATATTGGTGTTTTATTCTCTAAAGAAAAAATAAACGGAACTGCCAGATACAATGCCATGAGTGGTGCATTTGGAGCTTTGGGTGGTGATTTATCTGCAATGGATATTAATCCGGCAGGAGCTGCCGTATTTTTAAAAAGTGAATTTTCTGCAACTTTTAATGTAAGAAACACCCAAACAACGGCTTCCTATTACGGAAATAGTGAACCTATTGAGAACGATTACACAAATTTATCGCAAACAGGTGGTGTTTTTGTATTCAGAAACTACGGATCAAATGATGGTTGGGGTAAAATAGCTGTAGGCTTTAACTACAGTATAGCAAATGATTTTGAAAATATGTGGTTTGCTCAAGGAAACAGTAATTTTCCTACTTGGATTAATGATCCTAACGATCCAAATATCCAATATTTGAATTCTGATGGTCAGTATTTTGAAAATACTACTTCAGGAAAAAATTACAAATATTCTTTTACCATAGCATCACAATACAACAACAATTTATATTTAGGAGCATCTGTTAACACCTACGATGTTGAAAGTTACCAACGAATTCTTCTTGAAGAGTATAACAACGACGGAAATGGAAATACACTAGATGCCTCTTTAATTCAAGAATTATTAACGTATGGTGAAGGAATTTCTTTTACTCTTGGATTGATTTCTAAACCTAACGAAAATATTAGACTGGGAATTGCTTACCAATCTCCGGTTTGGTACAATCTTTTAGAAGACTATGTTGGTGAAGATTTAGAATTATATTTAAGCAATACAAACGAAATTATATCTTCATACTCAGGCATAAACACCTTTGATTACAAACTTAGAACTCCTAGTAAGCTTACCGGAAGTTTTGCATATATTTTTAACAACTTCGGGTTAATAAGTTTTGATTACATTTATAAAAACTACAGTAAAATAAATCTGAGTAACGGTAATTTCGTTGCTGAAAATCAATCTTTTTTAACAGACATGGAAAGTACCGGAGAATTTCGTTTAGGTACAGAGTGGCGTTTTAAAAACTTATCACTACGAGGAGGATATCATTACGAAAAAAGCCCTTATAAAAGTGCTATAACTTCTGATAATGTTGAAGGATTTTCTATTGGAGCTGGTTATAAATTTAGAGGAGGTAAAATAGATTTTTCATACCAAAAAGATACAAATACGGCTCCGTATAATTTTTATCCGCAGTACAACCAAGTTAATTCGGCAAATTTAGATTTTGAAAATTCAATATTTACAACAACCATTGTATTTAATATTTAATTCAACCTCTATCCATTATAAACAATAGCACCTCTTTAAAAGAGGTGTTTTTTATTTATCAATACATTCAATAATTAGTATGTTTTAGTACTTTTGCACAAATTAAAAAAATGAAAACAATTTCGTTCCAAATAGAAGAAACAAAAACAGATACTATTATTAAACTTACAGCCAATACCATTTTAACAAGTGGAAGCCACCAGTTTAATAATATTGACGAAGCTAAAAACGCCCCTTTAGCGCAGCAATTATTTCATCTACCATTTATAAAACGGATTTTTATTTCTGCAAATTTTATTGCTTTAGAACGCTTTTCTATTGTTGAGTGGAAAGATGTACAAGAAGAAGTAAAAGAACAAATTGAAAATTACTTGAATAGCGGAGGGGTTCTAATTTCTGAAGCTATTGAAAAAACAGCTAAAGTTCCTGTTGAAGTTTATGCTGAAGTCACTCCAAACCCTGCGGTTTTAAAATTTGTAGCCAACAAAGCTTTGGTAGAGAACGATTTGGAATTTAAAAATATTGACGAAGCCAAAAATTCGCCTTTAGCCTTAGAATTATTTAACTTTCCGTTTGTAAAAGAAGTGTTTATTTCAAGAAATTATGTTTCAATCACTAAATTTGATATTGTTGAATGGAATGAAATTACCATTGAAATAAGAAGCTTTATAAAAGAATTTATTGCAAGTGGGAAAAACGTAGGCACATCAGTATCAAAAACCGAAACTAAAGCCAATCCAAAGGCAGAAGTTTTAAAAAGTAACGACGATGTTTCTAAGCAAATTATCGCTATTTTAGAAGAGCATATTAGACCTGCTGTTGCTGCTGATGGAGGAAACATTTTGTTTCAGTCTTACGATAAAAACACAAAAACAGTTCACGTTATTTTACAAGGAGCTTGTAGCGGTTGCCCCTCTTCTACCATTACGTTAAAAAACGGAATTGAAAGTATGTTAAAACAATTAATTCCGGGTAAAATTGAGCAAGTTGTTGCTTTAAATCACTAAAATTTTATGTCAAAAAAAGTAAAACCTTACAAAAACTCCGAGCTAGGAAAAAAAGAACAGGTTACAAAAATGTTCGACACTATTTCTAACGAATACGATAACCTAAACAGGGTTATTTCATTTGGTATTGATATTAAGTGGCGTAAAAAAGTAGTTGAAATTGTGAACAGTATAAAACCAACATCTATACTAGATATTGCTACCGGAACCGGAGATTTAGCCATTAATCTTACCAAAACAAAAGCTAAAAAAATTATAGGACTCGACATTTCTGAAGGAATGCTTGAGGTTGGACGTAAAAAAATTGAAAACCTAAAGCTTCAAAACACCATTGAAATGGTTTTGGGAGATTCTGAAAATATTCCATACAACGATAATTCATTTGATGCTGTTACAGTCGCTTTTGGTGTTCGAAATTTTGAAAATTTAGAGATTGGCTTGGCCGAAATACTACGAGTACTTAAACCGGGAGGTATTTTTGTGGTATTAGAAACCTCAATACCAACAAAAACACCTTTTAAACAAGGATATCACTTTTATTCAAAAATAATACTGCCAACCATAGGAAAGCTCTTTTCTAAAGACAAGGTTGCGTATAAATATTTGTCAGATTCTGCTGCTGCATTTCCTTACGGAAAAGCTTTCAACAATATTTTGGAAAAAATTGGGTTTATAGATATTGAAAATAAACCTCAAACATTTGGAGTTGCATCTATTTATGTTGCTAAAAAGTAATTTATGAAAAAACAAATATCACTATTAATTATAACCACTTTTTTTTTAACAACCCTAAGTGCCCAAAAAAGGGAAGTTGTTGAGTACAAACAATCATGGGATAAGCAAAAAGTTTTTTGGGGATTTTATTTAGGTTTAAACAAAAAAGATTATAAAATAACCTACAAAACAGCAAACTCATTTATAAGCGTAACACCATCAATAGGATTTAATGTTGGACTGATTGGTGATTTACGGTTACACAAAAATATTAACTTACGATTAGAACCCGGTTTATCTAGTAACACAAAAACACTCGCTTTTACCGCCATTAGCGGAGGAGAAAAAGACAGTATTAGAGATGTAAATGCTACTTATTTAAGAATTCCCTTATTATTAAAGTTTAGCACAAACCGATTGCATAATATGAGACCATATGTGCTTGCAGGTTTATCGTATGACTATAACTTTTCTAGCAATCAAGATAATCCTGATGACAATTACAATGGTGAATTTAGAATGAAGAAAAATAATTTTAGTTACGAATTAGGTATTGGCGTAGACCTGTATTTACCGTATTTTATTTTTTCACCTTCTATTAGAGGTGTGTTTGCTATTAACGATGAATTGGTAAGAGATAACAATCCAAATAGCCCGTGGACAGGAGCTGTAGATTATTTTGGAACGAGAGGCGTGTTTATAAAATTCTCATTTCACTAATTAAGTCGTTTAAACTCACTTAATAAAATAGCGGTTGCCGTTGCCACATTTAAACTTTCGGTTTGTTGGAGTTTTCCAAATCTTGGGATTGTTACAAAATGTGTGAGTTCACTCAGCACTTCATCGCTAATTCCGTTTGCTTCATTCCCTACAACCAAAATAGCATTTTGTGCTAAATTTGCTTTGTACACGCTATCACCTCTCATTACCGCTGCATATTTTGGTAGTTTTGAGTTACTCAAATAGTCTACCAAGTTTACATAATTAATTTTCACTCTAGAGAGAGACCCCATAGTTGCTTGTACAACTTTTGGATTAAAGCAATCTACCGTACTTTCTGAACAAATTAATTGCTCTATTCCAAACCAGTCACACAATCGTATAATTGTACCCATATTTCCAGGGTCATTAACCTCATCAAGCGCTAAAATTAATCCCTCATTACTTATTGATGTGTTTAACGGTATTTCAAAAATAGCCAATACATTATTTGGAGATTTTAAACTGCTTATTTTTTTTAGCTCTGAATCTGAGATTTGCACTACGTTTTCTACAAATTTATACTCGGCATCATCTACACAAAATAAAACTTTTAGTTTAAGTTTTGCTGTTAAAAATTCGTTTACCACCTTTGTACCTTCGGCTATAAAAAAATTATGTTTAATACGGTACTTTTTTTGCCGTAAACTCGTTATTAATTTTAGCTGATTTTTACTTAAACTCATTAATTTAATTATAAAAAATTGTAATTTGGTAAAACTTTAAAAAGTTTTACTTTTGAAACAAATTTAAACGCTTATTTATTGAAAAACAATTTTATAATATTAATAATTTTATTAAGTATAACTTTTAGTTTTTCGTCGTGCAATGCTGTTAAGTATGTTCCTGAAAATAAACACCTACTTACAAAAAATACTATTTTTGTAAATACTAAAAAAAATATAGACAATGAAATAACTGACTATATTATTCAACGCCCAAATCAATTGGTGTTAGGAATCCCTTTTCCGCTTCATTTTTATAATATAGGGAACAAAAATTTTGAAACAGATTTCGAAAAATGGAAAGTTGATAAGCCTAAATGGTATCGCTTTACTACTCGTGTTTTTTCAGAGAAACAAGCAAGAGGACTTCGTAATTTTAAGTACAAAACACATCAATGGTGGCTTAAAAATGGGGAAGCTCCCGTTATTTTTGATGCTAAAAAAGCACATCAAACAGTTAATAACCTTACTCAACATTATTACAATGAAGGTTTTTTTAAAGTAAAAGTTGATTACAAGACTCTTTTTTTGAAAAATAAAAAAGTAGCTGTCAATTATTTTATAGAAACTGATAAAGCGTATACTTTAGATAGTATTTCAAATAATATTGCATCAAAAGTATTAGACTCTATTTATAAAGAACATCGTGACGAGTCGTTAATAAAAAAAGGGAAGCAATTTAAACTCTCCTATTTTATAAACGAACAAAACCGGCTTACCAAATTGTTTAGAAATTCAGGTATTTTCAGATTTAACAAAAATGCCATCACCTTTGAAGCCGACTCCTCAAATACCAATTACAAATCAAATATTGTGCTACTAATAAACGACAGTATTGGAAATGTTCCGTTTAAAATTCAAAAAATTAAAAATATCCATATTTATACTGATTATTCGTACAACAAAAAAGACAGTCCTATTAAAGATAGTATTAGTTATAACGGATATTCCTTTTTTGCTCATGACAAACTAAAGTACAATCCTAAACTTTTACTCAACGCAGTTTTTATTGAACCTAACACTATTTACAAAGACGAAACCAGAGAACTTACCAGAAAAAACTTAAGACGTCTTAACAACTTTAGATCTGTAGATATTAAATATACCGAATTGGATAACGATTTACTAGAAGCTTCTATTTACCTAACTCCATTAAAAAAATATTCTTTAGGATTTAATACAGAACTCACACACTCTAACATTAGGCAACTTGGAGTATCGGGTAAATTATCTTTTTTAAACAGAAATATTTTTAAAGGGGCCGAAATTTTAAAATTCTCTGTTCAAGCATCTTTTTTAGACTCTAAAGATGCCGCTGACAATGAAAAACTTTTAAATGCTTGGGAAGTTGGAGCCGATATATCTCTAGAACTTCCTCGCTTTTTCTTACCTCAAAACGCCACCAAGGTTGTTTCCAAAAGTATGTCGCCAAAAACCACTTTTACCTTGGGTACAAGTTTGCAAAAAAACATAGGCTTAGACAAACAAAAATTTACAGGGATTATAGACTACACTTGGCAAACATCTAAAACTAAAAAACATAGTTTTCAGCTACTAAACACCCAGTTTATAAAAAATTTAAATACCAGTTCGTATTTTACCATATATAAATCTGAATTTCTAGAAATTGACCGTATTGCCTCAACATACTTTAATATTGCCCTTACACCTACCACTGTTATTCCGTTTATTGACACTTATATTGATAGTGCTTTTGAAGCTACCAATCCCGATGAATTTAAAATCGCTCAAAACATAGGTAAAAGGTATGATATTATTACAGAAGACGTACTGGTACCAGCCTTGGCATATACCTTTACCTACAATAATAGCGAAAATTACAAAGACACCGATTTTTCATTTTTTAGAGCTCGTTTGGTTTCTTCAGGAAACTTCACATCACTTATTTCAAAAAATAGAGATGCTAACAATGTAAAAACACTCTTTAACACACCTATTGCACAATTTATTAGAACCGATTTAGAATACAAGAAGTTCTGGAACGTATCTGCTGAAAACATACTTGCTTTCAGAAGCTTTTTAGGTATTGCTATTCCGTACGGAAACTCTACAACAATACCTTTTAGTAGAAGCTATTTTATTGGAGGTCCAAATGATTTAAGAGCTTGGAAAATATACGATTTAGGCCCAGGATCTAGTAAAAGCGGTTTAGAATACAATGTTGGTAGTATGAAATTTTTAAGTAGTTTAGAATACCGGTTTAAAGTAATTAACAGTGTTAAAGGAGCATTGTTTGTTGATGCCGGAAATATTTGGGATATTTCTAATTCTGCAGTAACTACCTCTAGTGAAAAATTTAACGGATTTAGTTCTTTGGAAGACATTGCTGTGGGCTCAGGAGCAGGAATTAGATACGACCTGAGTTTTATTTTATTACGTTTAGATTTAGGTTTTAAAACCTATGAACCATACCTTACAAAAGACAATAAATGGTTTAAACATTACAACCTTAAAAATGCCGTATATAATTTCGGAATTAGTTATCCTTTTTAAAATTAATCAACTATTTCGATTTCGCATTTTTTTATATTAATTTAAAAATTAAACATTATAATTCACTAATTTTGTTAACAATATAAAACACGTACAACTACACATAAAACACTATGAATCATTCTATTAAATCAGGAGTAGCCACAGGAAATTTAGTTCAAGAAATTTTTCAGTTAGCAAAAGCAAAAAATTTTGCGTTACCTGCTGTAAATGTGGTAGGCTCTAACACTATAAACACTGTTTTAGAAACTGCAAAAGAATTAAATTCGCCGGTAATTATCCAATTTTCAAATGGTGGCGCACAATTTAACGCAGGGAAAGGACTTTCTAACGAAAATCAAAAAGCAGCTATTGCTGGTGCTATTGCCGGAGCAAAACACATTCATTTATTGGCAAAAGCTTATGATATTCCTGTTATTTTACACACAGACCACTGTGCAAAAAAATTACTTCCTTGGATTGATGGATTATTAGATGCCGGAGAGCAATTTTATAAAGAAAACGGTATTCCGTTATTTAGTTCACATATGATTGACCTCTCTGAAGAAAGTCTTCAAGAAAATATTGCCATTTGTAAAACCTACCTAGAACGCATGAGTAAAATAGATATGACTCTTGAAATTGAATTAGGTATTACCGGTGGTGAAGAAGATGGTGTTGATAATTCTGACATAGATTCATCTAAACTATACACACAACCAGAAGAAGTTGCCTTTGCTTATGAAGAGCTAAACAAAATAAGTAATAAGTTTACCATTGCAGCATCATTTGGAAACGTACACGGTGTTTACAAGCCAGGAAACGTAAAATTGACACCTAAAATTTTAGATAATTCACAAAAATACATTCAAGAAAAATACAACACCGGTAACAACCCTGTAGATTTTGTTTTTCACGGAGGTTCAGGCTCTACACTTGAAGAAATTAGAGAAGCCATATCGTACGGTGTTATTAAAATGAACATTGATACCGATTTACAATTTGCCTTTACTGAAGGAATAAGAGATTATATGATTGCCAATATTGATTATGTAAAAACACAAATTGGAAACCCGGAAGGAGCCGATTTACCAAACAAAAAATATTACGATCCTAGAAAGTGGCTTAGAGAAGGAGAAAAAACATTTAAAGCCCGTTTAATAAAAGCCTTTGAAGATTTAAACAACGTAAATACATTATAAAATAACCCGAATAAAGTTAAATTATTTAGCAAAGAGAATATATAAAAATATGTTCTCTTTGTTTTTTTTAGTAATTTGCAGCCCATTTTCAACTAAAACAAAATAATATGTCATCTTGGTTTAAAAGAAAAGATAAAGGAATCCAAACTCCTACTGAAGAAAAAAAAGATGTACCGAAAGGACTCTGGTATAAAACTCCAAGTGGTAAAATTGTAGATGCCGAAGAACTTAAACAAAACTACTATGTTAGCCCTGAAGATGGCTACCATGTTAGAATAGGAAGTGCCGAATATTTTGAAATTCTTTTTGACGATAACAAGTTTAAAGAGTTTGATAAAAACATGACTTCTAAAGATCCTTTAAACTTCACCGACACTAAAAAATATACAGACCGTTTAAAACAAGCTTACGAAAAAACAAAACTTAAAGATGCTGTTAGAACTGCCGTTGGAAAATCATTAGGAAAAGATTTAGTGATTGCTACCATGGATTTTAGTTTTATAGGCGGGTCTATGGGAAGCGTGGTAGGTGAAAAAATTGCACGTGCTATCAACTATGCCATTAAACACAAAATTCCGTTTTTAATGATTTCGAAATCGGGAGGAGCTAGAATGATGGAAGCATCTTTATCACTTATGCAGCTTGTAAAAACATCGGCAAAATTGGCACAATTAGCTGAAGCTAAAATTCCGTATATCTCATTATGCACCGATCCAACAACCGGAGGTACAACAGCATCATACGCTATGCTAGGCGATATTAACATCGCCGAACCAAATGCATTAATTGCTTTTGCAGGTCCACGTGTTGTTAGAGATACCACAGGAAAAGATTTACCAGAAGGATTTCAACGTTCGGAATTTGTACTAGAACACGGATTTTTAGATAAAATAATTGAGCGGAAAAACTTAAAAAAACAAGTAAACTTATATATAGATTTAATACAAAATTTACCTGTAAGAAAATAAAAAATGCGAGCTAAATAGCTCGCATTTTTTTTAATTCTTCTCGTGGGTTAAGACAATGTTTTCTTATAAAGTAATTTCAGTTTCTTCACCAGACTCATCGGTAAAAATAGCAATGTTGTCACAAGTACCATCTCCAAAATCAAGAGTACCATATCTGTCATTTTTCTGTAATTCTATAACACCACTAACAATAAATCTACAAGCCATTTCACGTCTAAGAGCTTCTACAATATTTGCAGAAAACACCGTACCGTCTCTAAATGTAGTAGTCCAATTACCGGTAATTAAAAATACATTATCTCCCCAAGTTCCACTACCAACACCTTCTATCCATTCTCTCGTTTTTGTACCAACTTTTGAAATATAATCTCCAGTAGGCCAAGTTAATGTAATATCAAAGTTAGTTGTAGATTCCGGATTTCCGTTTGCGTTAGCTCTAAGTTTAACAGTGCTACCACCACCTTCAACACTTATATCGTTATAATAAAAGTTTTCAAAAGTATGCGAAACAGTAAGTGATTCTACATTCATATCAACCGCATGATATAAAATAATTTTACCACTCAAAGTAGCTCCGTTAGGCAACATACAACCATCACCAAAATCTAATGTAACTGTTTTTGTAGTTCCTGTAATTACAATTGTTACAGTCATACATTCTAAAAAGTTGGTACGGGATGTTAAACTCTCACTTAAAATAACATTATCTATAACATTATTTAAATCGTCTGTAATATCATCCGCTTCAACAAAAGCAGACGTTTCTTCAGCCGATATTGTATCGGTTAATTCTGTTGCGTTGTTATCTTCGCAACTTGTAATCATTAAACTACCTGTAATAAAGAGAAGTAGTAGGCTTAAACTTAGATACTTAATTTTCATAAGATTATAATTTTATATTAAACAAAAATATTTACTTCAACTAAGACAGTTCTAACCTATAAAGGTTTAAAATTAATAAAAATAATTATGTTCTTTACTATAATCAATTGTTAATCAAAATAATATTGGTATATTTGCCGACTGTTACTAAATAGTAGCATTACATAAAAATAATTAATAAAATTAATGTTAGCATGTACTTAACAAAAGAAAAAAAAGCAGAAATTTTTGCAAAGCACGGTAAATCAGCTACTGATACCGGTTCTCCTGAAGGTCAAATAGCCTTATTTACCTACAGAATTAACCATTTAACAGAACACTTAAAAAACAATCGTAAAGATTTTAATACAGAGCGTTCGCTAGTTAAACTGGTAGGAAAAAGAAGAAATTTACTTGACTACTTAATGAAAAATGACATCGAGAGATATCGTGCCATTATTAAAGAATTAGGTTTAAGAAAATAATTTCACAAATTAAGAGGCATTTTTTGCCTCTTTTTTTTTAGATATTACAAAAGAAAGCTTAAATTAAACTTTTCATTGGTTAACACACAACACAGCAACTAATACCAATTGTTTAATTAAAAAATTAAAAATTATTTATGATACCTAAGGTACATACACAAATTATTGAATTAGGAGATGGAAGAACTATCTCTATTGAAACAGGAAAATTAGCAAAACAAGCTGATGGTTCTGTTGTCGTAAGAATGGGAGATGCCATGTTGCTAGCAACAGTTGTATCTGCAAGAAATGCAAGTCCCGGAATTGATTTTTTACCACTAACGGTAGATTACAGAGAAAAATTTGCTGCCGCAGGAAGATACCCTGGAGGTTTTTTCAAGCGTGAAGCAAGACCAAGTACAGAAGAAATTTTAACAATGCGTTTAGTTGATCGTGTGCTAAGACCTTTATTCCCTAAAGATTACCATGCTGAAACTCAAGTGATGATTCAGTTAATGTCTCATGATGAAAACGTAATGCCTGATGCTTTAGCTGGTTTAGCTGCATCGGCATGTATTGCACTTTCAGATATTCCGTTTGACGGACCTATTTCTGAAGTACGTGTTGCAAGAATTAACGGTGAGTTTATTGTAAACCCAAGTAGAGCACAACTGGAACAAGCTGATATAGACCTAATGGTTGGAGCATCGGCAGATTCAGTATCAATGGTAGAAGGAGAAATGGATGAAGTTTCTGAAGAAGAAATGACTGAAGCTATTAAAATTGCTCACGAAGCTATTAAAATACAATGTGCTGCACAAGATGCCTTGGCAGAAAAAGTAGGTAGAAAAGAAATTAGAACCTACGATACTGAAGCAAATGATGAAGAATTAGAACAAAAAATATACGAATTAGCATACCAAAAATGCTACGATATTGCTAAAATAGGTTCTTCAAAACAAGAAAGAACAGAAAAATTTAGTGCTCTAAAAGAAGAAATTACAGCGCTGTTTTCAGAAGAAGAAATTGAAGAAAAAGGTGGTTTAATTTCAAAATATTTTGGAAAAGCTCAAAAAGCAGCCGTTAGAAACCTTACCTTAAATGAAGGTTTACGTTTAGACGGAAGAAAAACTACCGAAATTAGACCTATTTGGTGTGAGGTAAACTACTTACCTTCAACACACGGGTCTGCTATTTTTACTAGAGGAGAAACACAAGCTTTGGCAACAGTTACCTTGGGTACTTCAAGAGAAGCTAACCAAGTTGATATGCCTACCTACCAAGGAGAAGAAAAATTCTACTTACACTATAACTTCCCTCCTTTTTCAACCGGTGAAGCACGTCCGTTAAGAGGTACTTCTAGAAGAGAAATTGGTCATGGAAACTTAGCCCAAAGAGCTTTAAGTGGTATGGTTCCAGACGATTGCCCTTACACAGTTCGTGTAGTTTCTGAAGTATTAGAATCTAACGGTTCTTCTTCAATGGCTACTGTTTGCGCTGGTACTATGGCACTTATGGATGCCGGTATTCAGCTTAAAAAGCCTGTTTCAGGAATTGCAATGGGACTTATTTCTGACGGTGAAAAATACGCCGTATTATCTGATATTTTAGGAGACGAAGATCATTTAGGTGATATGGACTTTAAAGTAACAGGTACTGCCGATGGTATTACCGCTTGCCAAATGGATATTAAAATTAAAGGCCTGTCGTACGAGATTTTAGTAAATGCACTAAAACAAGCTCGTGAAGGACGCTTACATATACTAGGTAAATTAACAGAAACCATTGCTAAGCCAGCTGAAGATGTTAAACCACATGCTCCAAAAATGGTTACAAGAACAATTCCTGGTGATTACATTGGTGCTTTAATTGGACCTGGTGGAAAAGTTATTCAAGAACTTCAAAAAGAAACAAACACTACTATTGTTATTGAAGAGGTTGACGAGCAAGGTGTTGTTGAAATTTTAGGAACAGACCAAGATGGTATTGATGCTGTACTAAGAAAAATTGATGCCATTACTTTTAAACCTAAAGTAGGAAGCGTTTATGAAGTAAAAGTAGTTAAAATCTTAGATTTTGGCGCAGTTGTAGAATATCTTGACGCCCCAGGAAACGAAGTTTTATTACATATCTCTGAACTTGCTTGGGAACGCACAAACAATGTAACCGATATTGTAAAGTTAGGTGATGTAATTGATGTAAAATACTTTGGTATAGACGCTAGAACTAAAAAACCAAAAGTATCTAGAAAAGCATTATTACCTAGACCGCCTAGACCAGATAAAAAAAGTGAAAAATAATCCTTTTTTCACCCTATTAAAAAGCTTCTCCTAAAAAGAGAAGCTTTTTTATTTCAATAAAAAAATAAATACCTACTTGTTTTGTAACATTTCTCAAATTCCTACGTATATATATTGTACACTAAAAATATGTAATTTAAATTTTCTTACTACTACATGAGACAGCTCAAAATAACAAAACAGGTTACCAACAGAGAAACCGCATCATTAGACAAGTACTTACAAGAAATTGGAAAAGTAGACCTTATTACCGCAGAACAGGAAGTAGAATTAGCACAACGCATTAAAGCAGGAGACAAAGTTGCCTTGGAAAGATTAACCAAAGCAAACCTAAGATTTGTTGTCTCGGTAGCAAAACAATATCAAAATCAAGGATTAACACTACCCGACTTAATTAACGAGGGAAATTTAGGGTTAATAAAAGCAGCTAAACGATTTGATGAAACTCGTGGATTCAAATTTATATCATATGCTGTATGGTGGATTCGCCAATCTATTTTACAAGCACTCGCAGAACAATCTCGTATTGTTCGATTGCCTTTAAATAAAATTGGATCTATCAATAAAATTAATAAAATGTACGCTTTTTTAGAACAAGAAAATGAAAGACCTCCTACAGCTGAGGAAATTGCTAAAAAGCTAGACATGACTGTAAATGACGTAAAAGAATCTATGAAAAATTCAGGACGTCATGTATCTATGGATGCACCATTAATAGAAGGTGAAGATTCAAACCTTTACGATGTACTAAACACCGGAGAATCTCCAAATCCTGACAAATCATTATTACATGAATCATTAAAAGTGGAAATTGAAAGAGCACTAGAAACACTTACACCTAGAGAAGCTGACGTAGTACAGTTATACTTTGGGCTAGGCGATGCTCACCCTATGACACTTGAAGAAATTGGAGAAACATTTGATTTAACCAGAGAACGTGTTAGACAAATAAAAGAAAAAGCTATTCGTAGACTTAAACATACATCGAGAAGTAAGATACTAAAAACGTATTTAGGATAACAAATAGTTTAAATACTATTCGTTTTTTGATTAATGAATGAAAAACTCTCGAAAATTTCGAGAGTTTTTCTCTTATAAATTGATACTTTTGTAAAAATAACAACTAAAAAATGAATAAATTTATTGCTCCTTCAATTTTAGCGGCTGACTTTGGAAACCTTCAAAAAGATGTAGAAATGATTAATAATAGTGAAGCCGATTGGTTTCATATTGATGTCATGGATGGTGTATTTGTTCCTAACATTTCTTTTGGAATGCCTGTAATAAAAGCAATAAAAAAACACGCTAAAAAAACATTCGATGTCCATTTAATGATTGTTAATCCTGATAAATTTATCTCTGACTTTAAAAATGCAGGAGCCGATATTTTAACTGTTCATTACGAAGCTTGTACTCACCTACACCGTACCGTACAAGCTATTAAAGCACAAGGTATGAAAGCAGGAGTATCTATTAACCCACATACACCTGTGGCTGTTTTAGAAGATATTATTTCTGATATAGATTTGGTGTTAATAATGAGCGTTAATCCCGGATTTGGAGGTCAAAGTTTTATAGAAAATACCTTTAAAAAAGTACAACAATTAAAAACACTTATTGAAAAATCGGCATCAAAAGCTATTATTGAAGTTGATGGAGGTGTAACCGATAAAAATATAACACAATTATCTAAGGCCGGTGTAAGTGCCTTTGTAGCCGGTAGTTTTATTTTTAAAAGTAAAAATCCTACCCAAACTATAAAGCAACTTAAAACATTAGCAACCAGCTAAAAATAAGTGTAACTCTTTTATATGAAAAAACTAAAAAGCATCCTTTTTGTACTTACTTTCATTTTGGGTGTTATTTCATGTAAACATAAACAGCAAAAAAACAATAAACTTATAATAGCCACTGCTGCAAATATGCAATTTGCCACCAAAGAAATTGCAGCACAATTTTCAAAACACACAGGAATTGACTGCGAAATTATTGTTGGCTCTTCAGGAAAACTTACTTCACAAATTAAAAATGGTGCTCCCTACGATATATTCCTTTCTGCTAACTTAAAATACCCTAACGAATTATTTCGATTGGGAATTGCAACAAAAAAACCGAGAGTTTACGCGCTAGGACGTTTGGTTTTATGGACTGCTGACAAAAAAATAACTCCTTCTGTTTTTTTACTAAAAAGTGAAAATATCAAACATGTTGCCATTGCCAACCCTAAAATTGCACCATACGGTATTGCCGCCAAGCAAGTATTAAAACATTATGGCATTTATCGCAGTATTAAACCAAAATTAGTTTATGGAGAAAACATTATGCAAACAAATCAATTTATAAAATCTAAAGCTGCCGATATTGGTTTTACTTCAAAATCTATTGTTTTGCATTCTAAATCCAATAATATTGGAAACTTTATCGACATTGATACGACTGCATATACTCCCATATCTCAAGGTATCGTGATATTAAAAACCCAAAATCACAAATATATTAAAGCGCAAGAGTTTTATAATTTTATCTTTTCTACCCAAAGCAAAAATATTTTAAATAAATTTGGATATTCTACTTTAAATTAAATGAATATACTAAAGGGTAAAATAGAAAATATTAATAGTAATCACCAGCTTTCTATTATTTACATAAACGTAAATAACAATAGGCTAACTGCCATTATTATTGATACACCCAAAACGTCCAAATATTTTAAAAGAGGAAAAGAAGTTCAGGTTATTTTTAAAGAAACCGAAGTAATTATAGGCAAAGGTATTTCGCATCAAATTAGTATGCAAAATAAAATTGAAGGAACTATTAAATCTATAAACTGTGGTGATTTGTTGTGTAAAATAACTCTAAAAACCGCTGTTGGTGATATTGTTTCTATTATTACCTCCAACGCTGTAAAACAGTTAGGGTTAGAAAAAAACACATTGGTCACTGCAATGATTAAAACAAATGAAATAATGCTTTCAGAATGATTGATTGGGAACCTTTAATATTAACCTTCAAACTTGCAACAATAACCACCGCATTATTATTGCTAATAGCCATTCCGTTAGCGTATAAATTAGCGTATTCTACATCTAAACTAAAACCTTTTATTGAAGCATTGGTTAGTATGCCTATTGTATTGCCTCCAACAGTTATTGGGTTTTATTTACTTGTTGTATTTAGTCCTTCCAGTACTTTTGGAAATTGGTTAAATCAATCGGTAGGATTGCGTCTTATATTTTCTTTTGAAGGTCTTGTTGTTGCTTCTATTATTTACAGTTTACCTTTTATGGTACATCCTATTCAGTCTGGATTTTCAAACATATCAACCTCTCTTTCAGAAGCCTCGTACGTGTTAGGAAAATCTAAAATTAGAACTCTTTTTTATGTATTGCTGCCCAATATTAAAACTTCTATTTTAACCGGTATTGTACTGTCTTTTGCCCACACTATAGGTGAGTTTGGAGTAGTACTTATGATAGGAGGAAATATTCCGGGTAAAACAAAAGTGGCTTCTATTGCCATATACGATGAAGTTGAATCGCTAAATTATGCAACAGCCAACACCTACTCATTAATTCTTTTTGCAATTACTTTTAGTATTTTAGTGATTGTTTATTTAATTAACGGCGGCTATTTAAAACCTTTGAATAAATGATTAAACTCAATATTCAAAAAACACTTACCGCAGCTTCTGGAAAAATGAATCTGCATGTAAAAACTACTATTGAAAAATATAGTTTAGTTACACTTTATGGTAAATCTGGAGCAGGTAAAACATCGTGTTTAAGAATTATTGCCGGGTTACTTACTCCTGACAGTGGAAGTATTGAAGTTGATGGAAAGCTGTGGACACATATTGATAATAACATAAACCTTCCTCCACAAAAGAGAAATATAGGATTTGTATTTCAAGACTACGCATTGTTTCCTAATATGACTGTAGCAGAAAATTTGCGATTTGCGCTAAATAAGAATCAGGATAAAAAAATTATACACGAACTTATTGAAATTTTTGAATTAGGAGATTTACAGTTTAAAAAACCTGAAACTCTTTCGGGCGGACAAAAACAACGTGTAGCTTTAGCAAGGTCGTTGGTTCAAAAGCCTTCTATTTTAATGCTAGATGAACCTCTTTCTGCCTTAGATTATGAAATTAGACACAAGCTACAACATTACATTTTACAGGTACACAAAGAGTATAAACTTACAACTATTCTAATAAGCCATGACATTTCTGAAATATTGAGAATGTCTGATAAAGTTATTGAACTAAATCAAGGTAAAGTTGTAAAACAAGGAACACCTGACACTGTTTTTAACTACAAAGAGTTTAGCGGAAATATTCAGTTAACCGGTATTGTAATTGCCATTCAAAAGCAAGATTTTTTATACATTTTAACACTGCAAATTGGAAAAGATATTGTTAAAGTTGTTGCCAATGAAAATGAGGGCGAAAACTTATTTATTGGAGATACCGTTATTTTAGCTTCACAAGCATTTAACCCTGTTATTCACAAAATAGGCTAGTTATTGTAGTATTTCCAATGCTAGGCTTTTTAAGTTGTTTTAATTTTTTATATTTGTATATATACATCGAGAATCCTTAACAGGGTACCAACCGATCTAGTTCACGACACGGTGGTTTAGTATGTGGAGCAATCGCTCAAAAGTGTTGAACAATCACTTTTTTTACTGCTCGGTGTAACCTTAATTATTAATAGTTATTATTATGGAAACAGTACACACGCAAAAAGTACCAAATTTAAGTGCCGTAATTACTATTGGCCGCCAATTTGGTTACTCAAAAACACACCTTTACTCTAAAGAAACCCTTGTTAAACTACTTCAAACATTTCAAAAAAAACAAATTGATGAAAGGAACGTTTATTTAAGCGTCTGCATTTCTGAATGTGACATTGTATTGAGTGGGCAAGTAGAACCTCATTTTAAACTAACGTTTATCAACTATCCTAAATTCCCTTTAGAAGAAGCTACATTTAAAAAAGAGATAGAATTACTTACTACTTTTTTAATACATAAACTAAAGCAAAATAGAATTGTAGTCGTATATCACAATGAAACTAAAATGTTTGAAAAAGAACGTAAAATAGATCCTAGAATAAAAACCTGAAAACCACCTAAATCCTAGGATTTAAGTGGTTTTAATACTCTTTGCGAGTGTAAATTGTGACCGCGGAAGGATTCGAACCCTCAACCCTCAGAGCCGAAATCTGATATTCTATCCAGTTGAACTACGCGGCCATTAATTTATGCTAAAAGCTGTTTTACAACAGCCGAAATTGCTTTTCCATCAGCTTTCCCTGCTAATTGTTTAGAAGCCATTCCCATTACTTTCCCCATATCTTTCATAGATGTTGCTCCCACGGTAGCAATAATATCTGTTACCACTTTTTTAAGTTCATCTTCACTTATTTGTTCTGGTAAAAACTGAGCAATAACTTCAACCTGTGCCAATTCGGGTGCTGCTAAATCTTCTCTACCTTGCTCTTTATACAAAGCTGCGCTGTCTTTTCGCTGCTTTACAAGCTTTTGTAGTAGCTTTATTTCTTCATCTTCTGTTAATCCTTCTGCTGCTCCACTTTTAGTTTGTGCCAATAATATTTCAGACTTAATTGCTCTTAATGATTCTAACGCTACTTTATCTTTAGATTTCATAGCTTCTTTCATTTTTACCATTATTTTTTGCTGTAAACTCATAGTCGTATATTTTATAACTGCGAAGATAAAAAAAAAGAACTCGAAAAACTTCAAATTTAGATGAAGATTTTCGAGCTAAAACTTAGAAAATTAGTCTAGGGTTATCGTCTCTGGGCAATATTTTAATCTACGTTGTCATGCAAGAATGAATTATTAGATTTAAACTGAATATCATCATTATCATCAATTTTTAACGAGGTTCTTGATTGTGTGATTTCTGACGAATGTGATGTTTCTTCTAGTTCAACTCCCATTCTTTTATAAGCTGGTTCTTTTTCTATCTCATCAATATTTTTATTCAATTTAGACATAAACTTATGGTTAAACTGATTCATTTTTGCTCTGCGGTCAGCAGCTCGTTTTTGCAATTCTGAAATGGTTAAGTCTAGTGGAGAAATTTCTTTATGATCTATAACTTCACAATCGTTAATAGCCATTTCCGGCACTGATTTAAGTGTTAGGTTTAACTCATCATCTTCAGGGATTGCTTCTGTTTTAGTATCCTGATTGTTTTTTGCATTGGCTAAATTTTCTTCTAACTCGGTATAGTCTTCAAGCGAAAAGTAAACTTCCTCTGCTACTTTTTTAACAGGATTTACAACTTGATGATCTACCACCTCAATCTCATTAACTGAAGTTTTTGGGTTGCTAGGAGGTGTTTTTATTTCTGCAATAGGCAAATCAAATGTGAGTGATATTTGCTTCTCTTCTACTTCTTCTTTTGTGGTTGTATCTTCTTTTTCTTCAGAAAATTGAGAAACCGGTGTTATTACAAAGTCATCTATTTTATCTACAGCTACTTCTTCGTACACAACTTCAATATTATTAATAAATTCTGCCGATGGAATTAAATCTATTTCTTCCTCTACTACCTCTTCTTCATCTTCTAAATTATATACAATTTTATTGGTTGTTGCTGTTTCAGAAATAGGCTTTTCTGTAGCTGGTACTGAAGTATCAACCATTGTTTTTTCTGAAAAATCAAAAGTAGCCTCTTGTTCATCGTCAAGGGTATGAATAATTACTTTAGGCTCAACGTCTGATATTTGTTGTTGTTGATCTTTTGTAAACCCTGTTGCAATTACTGTAACCGATATGGCATTTCCTAGAGATTCATCTTCTCCAACACCCATAATAATGTTTACATTTGATTTGGCCTGACGCTGAATATAATCGTTTATCTCACCTATTTCATCAATAGTAATTTCTTCGGTACCGGAAACAATAAGTAGTAATACGTCTTTAGCTCCGGTTATTTTATTATCATTTAAAAGTGGTGAATCTAATGCTTTTGACACCGCTTCTTCAGATCTGTTTGCTCCAGAACCTGTTGCCGATCCCATAATTGCAGTACCACTATTTGCCAATACTGTTTTAGCATCTCTAAGGTCAATATTTTGGGTGTAATGATGTGTAATTACTTCGGCTATACCACGAGCAGCGGTAGATAGTACCTCATCGGCTTTTGAGAACCCCGATTTAAATCCGAGGTTTCCGTACACATCTCTAAGTTTATTATTGTTTATTACAATTAAAGAGTCTACATATTCTCTCAGCTTTTCGACACCTTTTTGAGCTTGTTCATTTCTCATTTTACCTTCAAAACTAAACGGAACAGTTACAATACCTATGGTAAGTAAATCCAATTCTCTAGCAACCTTAGCTATAATTGGAGCCGCTCCTGTACCGGTACCTCCACCCATTCCAACGGTAATAAAAACCATTTTAGAATTGGTAGATAACATCTCTTTAATTTCTTGAATATTTTCAAGGGCAGCTTGTTCTCCAACATCAGGATTTGCTCCGGCTCCCAGCCCTTCGGTTAACGATACTCCTAATTGAATTTTTGTTGGTATTGGACTATTTTGAAGTGCTTGAGCATCTGTATTACACACAATAAAATCTACTCCTTTAATACCTTGAACGTACATATGGTTAACGGCATTGCTACCGCCTCCTCCAACTCCTATAACTTTAATTACGTTAGACTGGTTTTTTGGTAAATCAAATGAAATGTTATTAAAATCTGAACTGCTCATAATATATTATTTTATTGTCTTTTTCTTTTTATTTATTCTCTTGTCTTTCTCTTACTCTGCATTATCTAAAAAATCTTTAAACTTTTCTGTCCATACTTCAAAAATGGATTTTTTAGGTGGTTTTTCTTCTTTTACAGCGGCTGTTTCTTCCAGCTGTTCAGAAGAATCTTCGGGTTCTTGATTGTTTTCTTGATTGTTTATTTTATTTTTCTCAATCTTGTTTAAGCCATTCATAAGTAAACCTACTGCCGTTGCATATTGGGGACTTGACAAATTTTCGTCTGAGTCTCCGGCTAAATTTTCATTCGGATAACCAATTCTGGTATCCATTCCTGTAATATACTCTACTAACTGTTTTAAATGCTTTAGCTGTGCACCTCCTCCGGTTAGTACAATTCCGGCAATTAATTTTTTCTTAGGCTCTTCGTGTCCATAGTTTTTAATTTCAATAAATACTTGCTCTATAATTTCTACAACACGTGCATGAATTATTTTTGAAAGGTTTTTAAGTGTTATTTCTTTAGGATCTCGACCTCTTAACCCCGGAATAGAAACAATTTCGTTATCCTTATTTTCTCCAGGCCAAGCCGAACCAAATTTTGTTTTTAATAATTCTGCTTGTTTCTCTATAATAGAACATCCTTCTTTAATATCTTCTGTAATTACATTTCCTCCA
The DNA here is from genome assembly GCA_027082925.1 of Flavobacteriaceae bacterium. Lineage (GTDB taxonomy): Bacteria > Bacteroidota > Bacteroidia > Flavobacteriales > Flavobacteriaceae > Lutibacter. Next base: position 262,417 of record JALWTD010000018.1, on the reverse strand, counting down.
AATGGAATAACAGCGGTATGACGAATAATTCCGTTCTTAAAAATGGCTAAATCTGTGGTGCCTCCTCCTATATCTATAAGAGCTACGCCTGCTTCCTTTTCTTCATGACTTAATACTGCTTCGGCAGAAGCCAACGGTTCTAGTGTTATTCCTGCCAATTTTAATCCTGCGCTTTTTATACACCTACCAATATTTTTGATAGAAGATACTTGTCCTACAACTACATGAAAATTGGCTTCCAATCGTCCTCCGTACATTCCAACAGGTTCTGTAATTTCAGCTTGACCATCAACCTTAAATTCTTGAGGTAATACATGTATAATTTCTTCACCCGGAAGCATTACCAATTTATATACCTGCTGCTCTAATTTTTCTAAATCATCGTCGCTTATTACTTCTTCAGAATTAGGTCTGGTAATATAATCACTGTGTTGTAAACTTCGTATATGTTGTCCAGCAATTCCAACAACGGCTTCGGTAATTTTTATTCCTGAAACTGCAATTGCCTCATCAACGGCTGCTTGAATTGATTGAATTGTTTGTGTAATATTATTAACAACACCTCTGTGAACACCTAAACTTTTAGCCTTACCGGTTCCCAGTAACTCTATTTTTCCATATTCATTTTTACGACCAATCATAGCAACAATTTTAGTTGTTCCTATGTCTAATCCTACTGAAATATCATTGTGTTCCATATTCTATTTTTTTGTGCACACAACCTGGTTGGTGTATTTTAAATTAATCGCTCTGTATTTGTCTATGGTTTTATCAACCACTGTTTTTTTATAAAATGCTTTTAGGTTTTTTAATTTTTGTGACAAATTTTCTAAATTCCCTAAAATTATTTTTTGTTCGCCCACTCTTGTGCTTAAAACAAACTCATTCTTCGGCGTTTTTACAGCGCCAATAATTTGCTTTTTTAAAAAAGCGTCGTTCAAAATTGTTGTTGCTAATTTGTAAATTTCAATACTGTCTTTTGCTTCAACATTGCCCGAAATTAAGAGTACTCTTGCTGCATATTTTTTTGACAATGGCATTGTTTTAGCCTGTCTATCAATATAGTAACTATCACCGTTAGCATAAACTCTTGCCACAGGTGTTCGTTGCTTTACTTTTGCTTTTAACACTCCGTCTATTGTTAAAAATACCGTTGCATTTTCAACCATAGGGTGAGCGCGCACATGTGACTCTAATTTATGTAAATCTATAACAGATTTTGTTTGATTTTTAACTGTCTCTTTATTTTGTATTAACAATTTATTAACCATTTGAATATCCATAAAAAGGTTGTTTCCCGCCTCAAATTCGACTTCAATTTTGCGTACTTTTTGCTTACTGTTTCTCACATGAGAAAAACCGTACAAAAACACGATTAAAGCAAATAGCAATATCCCTTTTATATATTTCCAATTAATTTTCAACTGTCAATCCTTTTTTAATTTCACTTACTAAATTTCCAATATCTCCAGCGCCAAACATGACTATAATTTGTGCTTCTGATTTTAATATATTTTGAAGTAGTGTTTCTTTTGATACCACTTTCTTGTTTTGAATTTTAATTTTATTTAACAACCAACTTGATGTGATTCCTTTAATTGGCAACTCTCTTGCCGGATAGATATCTAGCAACAACAATTCGTTAAACTGCGATAATTCTTTCGCAAAATCATCTGCAAAATCTCTTGTTCTGGTATATAAATGAGGTTGAAAAATACCCAACACTTTTTTAGCAGGATACATTTCTTTTACCGAGCTTATCAATGCGTTTATTTCGGTAGGGTGATGAGCATAATCATCTATTAAAACTAAATTTTCAGTATTTATTTTGTACGAAAAGCGGCGTTGAATTCCTTTAAATGTTAGTAAAGCTTTAGCAATGGTTTGGAGTGATACTCCGTACTTATTCGCCATTGCTAAAGCTGCCACCGTATTTAGCACATTATGTTTTCCCGGTAAACTTATTGTGATGTTTTTAATCTCTTCTGAAGGTGTATTTACATCAAAAATATAAGTCCCGTTTTTTATTCTAATATTTTTTGCGTCAAAATCTGCTTGTTCATTTATTCCGTAAGTAATTCCTTTAATTGGAATATTTTTTCTAACAATTAGGGTGTCTGAAACGTTTGAAGCAAAATCGGTAAATGAGGCTTCAAAAACAGCTTGATCTTCATAAATATCGAGATGATCTGCATCTATAGAAGTTATACACGCTATATTTGGAGATAGCTTCAAAAACGACCTGTCAAATTCATCAGCTTCTACAATAGTAACTTCAGTACCTCCCAATATTAGATTTGAATTGTAGTTTTCTGCAATTCCTCCTAAAAATGCTGTTGCGTTTACGGTTGCTTCTTTTAAAATATGCCCTAAAATAGCAGAGGTAGTGGTTTTTCCATGAGTGCCTGCTATCGCTAAACAAAAAGAATCTTTCGTAATCTCGGCTAGCATTTCGGCACGTTTTAATACCGTAAATTGGTGCTTTAGAAAATAGTTATACTCGTTATGACTTTTTGGTATGGCCGGCGTATAAATTACCGCAACATTTTCTTTATTTTTATATGCTTCAGGAATAAATGCTACATTATCTTCAAAGTGAATATCTATTCCCATTTGCTGAAGTGAATCTGTAATGTTTGTAGCTGTTTTATCATAACCTGCTACATTTTTACCACTACTTTTAAAGTAGTTGGCAATTGCGCTCATACCGATACCTCCAATACCAATAAAATAAACGTTATGTATGTTTGCTAGATTCAAAATTAATTACTTATTATTTTTTTTACTTCGTTTACAATGTCTTTTGTTGCGTTTGGCAATGCCAATTCTTTTATTTTTTTACTTAAAGATTCCTGTTGTTTTTTACTTGTTAATAGTTCTAAAAACACATCTTTAAACGTGTCAAGTTCTTTTTCTTTTAACAGTATAGCGGCTCCTTTAGACACTACCGACATTGCATTTTTAGTTTGATGGTCTTCTGCTACATTAGGAGAAGGAATAAAGATAACCGGCTTACCAACAATGCATAACTCTGATATAGAGCTTGCTCCTGCTCTACTTATTAAAAAATCTGCAGCGGCATAAACCAAATCCATGCTATTTAAAAAAGCATGTGTTTGAACGCCTTCTATACTATCATATTTTTTATACTCGTTGTAATACAGTTTTCCGGTTTGCCAAATAACTTGTACTTGATTTTTAACCAACCACTCTATATTATTTTCTAAAAGGTTGTTTATGGCTCTAGCTCCCAAACTTCCGCCTAAAACAACCAGTGTTTTTTTAGCGTTATTTAGCTTAAAAAAAGCTTGAGCTTCTTCTCTTTTTGAAGTAATATTTAATAAATCTTGTCGTACCGGATTTCCGGTTATTTTAATTTTGTCTTCAGGAAAAAAGCGTTCTAACCCACTATAAGCAACACATATTTTTGATGCGTTTTTAGCAAGTAGTTTGTTGGTAATGCCCGGATACGAGTTTTGCTCTTGAATAATTGTTTTTATTCCCATTTTATTAGCAACAAATAACGTAGGTCCGCTAGCAAATCCTCCCGTTCCAATTACAATAGTTGGCTTAAATTTTTTAATAATCATATAAGCTTTAAATAAACTGTTTATTAACTTTAAAGGGAAAATTAAATTAGAAAGCGTTAATTTCCGCTGGATTCCTGAAATCCATAATCCTTTAATTTTATAACCTGCTTGAGGCACCTTTTCCATTTCAATTTTATCTGACGCCCCTACAAATAAGATATTCGCATAAGGGTACAATGCTTTTAACTCATTTGCGATAGAAATAGCAGGAAATATATGACCTCCTGTTCCACCTCCGCTTAATATGATGTTAACCGACTGTTTCATGCAAAATTTCTAAAGGGTTATCATTACTACTATCTTCGACACTATTTTCTCTATTTGCCGTAACACTCAAAATAATTCCTATTGAGAAACACGTCATCCAAATAGATGTTCCTCCGCTACTTATTAAAGGCAGTGTTTGTCCGGTAACCGGAAATAGATGCACTGCAACAGCCATATTTATAATTGCTTGAAAGATGATTGGAAGACCTACACCAATAATTAAAAGGGTTGCAAAAATACTAGTTGCTTTTTTTGCTGCTATCATAATTCTTAACAGCAAGAAGAAATAGGCTGTCATTACCAATATTGCACCTATTAAACCGTACTCTTCAACAATAATGGCAAAAATGAAATCGGATGACGATTGTGGTAAAAAGTTTTTTTGAATGCTTTTTCCCGGTCCTCTTCCTTTTATACCTCCACTGGCAATGGCTATTTTTGCCTTTGTAACTTGATATCCTTCTTCGGTATCTCCACTAGAAAAACTTTCTACTCTACTTATCCAAGTATCAACTCTATTAGGTACTAACCCTGGAAATGCTTTTGCTGTAAGCACAAATAACGCTAGTAATAAAACACCCATCCCCACAACAGATGCTATATATTTTAATGGATAACCTCCTATAAAGGTTACCAACAATATCATTGAAAAAATAATTGCAGTAGTTGAAAAGTTAGCCGGTAAAATAAGTGCTAAAATAAGTGCTACAGGAGCCCATAACTGCAATATACTCTCTTTGAAAATAATTTTTTTCTCTTTGTTTTTTGCTAAATACCTCGCCACATAAATCATTAACACCACACCTGCTAAAGTTGATGTTTGAAAGCCAACACCAATAATTGGTATTTTTATCCATCTACTTGCATTTGCACCTCCAATTGTAGTGCCTTGTGTTAGTGTAAAAATGAGGAGCACCACAACTAGCGGAAGCATTAACACCGATCCGCTACTAAAATATTTATACGGTATTTTATGAACTGCGTAAATAATTAAAAACCCTAAAAACAATAAAACAAAATGTTTGAATAAGTGATACGATGGTGTACCCATATTAACAACATAAACCAAATTGGTACTTGCACTGTATACCGGCATAAATGACATTATTGCCAATACTGTAACAATTGCCCAAATGGCTCTATCACCTTCAATATTTTTAAGGATTTTTTTCATCTACAATTCTCTAACTGCTTTTTTAAATTTATTTCCTCTGTCTTCGTAATTTTCAAATAAATCAAAACTTGCACATGCAGGAGATAACAATACTACATCTCCTTTTTCTGCTATTTTATAAGCAACTTTTACCGCTTCTTCAGCCCCTGCCGTTTCAACAATTAAATCAATAACATTTCCAAATGTTTGTATTATTTTACTATTATCAACACCTAAACATATAATGGCTTTTACCTTTTCTCTAACCAAAGGCATTAAATCGAAATAATCATTTCCTTTGTCTACACCACCCACTATCCATACTGTTGGAGATGTCATACTTTCTAAAGCATAAAAAGTTGCATTTACATTGGTGGCTTTAGAGTCGTTTATGTATTGCACACCATTTATTTTAAGTACTGTTTCTAACCTGTGCTCTGCACCTTCAAAATCTTCTAAACACTCTCTAATAGTATCTTTTCTAACTTTTAATAATGTTGATGCCATAGCTGCTGCCATCGCATTTTTTGTATTGTGTTTTCCTTTTAATGCTAAAGTTGAAATACTCATTATTGTATCTGTTGTTTTATATTTTATTATTATTTTATTATTTGCTATATAAGCTCCTTTATTCAGTTCTTTTTCTATTGAGAAGGGTAATAATGTTGCTCTTACTTGATGCGTTGAAAGCCAAGATGTGATTGTTTTATCGTCGGCATCATAAATTAAAAAATCGGCTTCTGTTTGATTCTCTGTTATCTTAAATTTTGAGCTTACATACTTATCAAATTCGTCATTATACCTATCTAAATGATCTGGCGTTATGTTTGTTATTATAGCAATATGCGGAGCAAATTTTTTGATACCATCTAGCTGAAAACTACTTAGTTCCAACACATTGTAACTGTAGTTATTTTCTGCCACCTGTTGCGCAAAACTAATTCCTATATTCCCTGCCATTCCTGCGTTTAACTTTGCCCTATTTAAAATGTAATTAACCAACATAGTGGTAGTGGTTTTTCCATTTGAGCCTGTAATTCCTATTACAACTCCTTCATTATAGTTTTGAGCAAATTCTATTTCAGAAATTACAGGTATTTGCAATGTATTTAGCTTTTTAACAATAGGTGCCGAGTCTGGAATTCCCGGACTTTTCATTACCACATCTGCCTGTACTATTTCTGCATCTGTATGCTTTCCTTCTTCAAAAGAAATTTCATGATTTAAAAGAACTTGTTTGTATTTTGATGCTATGATTCCTCTATCAGAAACAAAAACATCTAACCCTTTTTGTTTTCCTAAAATAGCTGTACCTATTCCGCTTTCTCCCGCTCCAAGTACTACTAATTTCATTTATCGTAACTTTAATGTTACCACTGTTAATACTGCCAACATAATACCTACAATCCAAAATCTGGTTACTATTTTACTTTCGTGGTAACCCGATTTTTGATAATGATGGTGTAATGGAGACATTTTAAAAATTCGTTTTCCTACTCCGTATTTTTTTCGAGTGTATTTGAAAAAACTAACTTGTAAAATAACCGACAGTGTTTCTACTAAAAATACACCTGCTAAAATTGGGATTAACAGTTCTTTTCTAACGGCTATTGCTAACACTGCTATAATTCCTCCAATTGTTAAACTTCCTGTATCTCCCATAAATACTTGAGCCGGATACGTATTGTACCATAAAAACCCAACCAATGCTCCTACAAATGCGGCTATAAACACAGTCATTTCTCCCGAATTTGGGATGTACATAACGTCTAAATAATTTGCGAAAATAATGTTTCCTGAAACCCAAGCGAACACTCCTAAGGTAAGTACAATAATAGCCGATGAGCCTGCTGCCAAACCATCTATACCATCGGTTAAATTTGCACCATTAGAAACTGCAGTTATTATAAATATTACAATAGGTATAAAAATAAGCCACGCATAATCTCTGTATCCATCTCCAAACAAATCTAAAATTGCAGCATATTCCAATTCGTTATTTTTTAAGAACGGTATGGTTGTTTTTGTAGATTTAATAGCGTCAGAAAATAATCGTGGTTTTCCTGTTTCAGAAACAATTTGAGTATTTTGTATTACTTTCTCCTTCATTGTAACGCTAGAGTGAAAATACAGCATAGCTCCTACAAATATTCCTAAAGAGACTTGACCTATAATTTTAAATTTTCCTTTTAAACCTTCTTTATCTTTCTTGAAAATTTTAATATAATCGTCTACAAAACCAATAGTTCCCATCCACAGTGTAGTAACTAGCAAAATAACAATGTAGACATTTGTGATTTGGGTAAACAAAAGCACCGGTATAAGTGTTGCTAAAATAATTATGATACCTCCCATTGTTGGTGTTCCTGCTTTTTCTATTTGTCCGTCTAACCCTAAATCTCTAACCGATTCTCCTATTTGTTTTGATTGTAAATAATTTATAATTCGTCTTCCGTAAATTGTTGAAAATAGTAATGAAACTATAAAAGCCATTGCTGATCTAAAAGAGATATACTGAAACAAACTTGCCCCAGGTAAATTGTAATGATTCTCCAAATATTCAAATAAATAATACAGCATAACTTTAGTTTTCTATTACTTTTAATATGTTAAAAATCTCCTCGTAATCGTCAAAATGATTTCGTACTCCTTTAACTTCTTGATATGTTTCGTGACCTTTTCCTGCTATTAGAATAATATCTCCTCTTTTAGCTAGTTTAGCCGCTGTTTTTATAGCTTGTCTCCTATCTAGAATAGAAATCGTTTTTTTATAATTTTCAGGATCAACACCTGCTTCTATTTCTTCAATAATACATTGAGGATCTTCGCTACGTGGATTGTCTGAAGTAAAAACAACTTGCGTACTCAACCGAGATGCTATACGCCCCATTACAGGGCGTTTAGCTTTATCTCTGTCTCCACCGCATCCCACAACGGTAATTACTTGTTCATTTCCTGTTCTAATATTATTTATGGTATCTAATACATTTGCCAATGCATCTGGCGTATGTGCATAATCTACAACTGCTGTAATTCCTTCTTTTGAAATAAAATGCTGAAACCTTCCGTTTACACTTTCTAATTTGCTTAGGTAAGTTAAAGATGCCAATATTGGTATTCCTAATAAATTAGAAACACCGTAAACAGCCACCAAGTTATAGGCATTAAATGTTCCTATTAACTTTGTCCAAACTTCATTTCCTTGCACACTTAACAACATTCCTGAAAATTGATTTTCTAATATTTTAGCCTTAAAATCGGCCATTGTTTTAAGTGCATATGTGTGTTTTTTAGCTTTGGTATTTTGAAGCATTACGGCTCCGTTTTTATCATCTATATTTACCAAAGCAAAACTTGTTTTTGGCAGATTGTCAAAAAACGATTTTTTTACATCTCTATATGCTTTAAATGTATTGTGATAGTCTAAATGATCGTGTGTTAAATTTGTAAATACAGCTCCTTCAAAATGTAGCCCTTCTGTTCGTTTTTGATGAATTCCGTGAGAGCTAACCTCCATAAAACAGTACGTAACACCTTTTTGAACCATTTCGTTTAAATACTTATTTATAAGTACCGAATTAGGTGTGGTATGTGTTGCCGGAAGCTCCTCCTTGTCTATCAAAATTTTAACAGTTGACAGTAATCCCGACTTAAAACCTGCCTGCTGAAATAGCTGATACAACAATGTTGCTACTGTTGTTTTTCCGTTTGTTCCGGTAATACCTATTAGTTTTAATTTAGATGACGGATTGTCGTAAAAATTTGAAGCAATTATTGCAAGTGAGGCATTGCTATCATCTACTTGCACATATGTTACGTGTTGTTGTAACTGATTCGGTAAGTTTTCACAAACAATTACTTTAGCTCCCTGCTCTATTGCTTTGGCTATAAATTGATGTCCGTCAAAAAGCAATCCTTTTTGAGCAACAAATAAACACCCTTCTTTCACCTGTCTAGAATCAAAGGTAATTGCATTTACACGCACACTTGTTGTGCCGTGTATTGCATTTATAGCAACTTTATACAGTATATCTTTTATTACTTTCACCTATGCTAACTTTAACTTTATTGCTGTGCCTTTTACTATTTTTTGTCCCTCCGGAATAGATTGCTCTATCACCTTTCCGTTTCCTTGAAAAATTACTTTTAATCCTAAATTTTCTAGTAACGAAATAGCATCCATTCCTGCCATACCTTTAACATTTGGAATTGCCTTTACACCTTTATTTATAATAGAATAGTAGCGTTCAAAATTTGTTTTAACGCTTTCAAAATTGGGTTCTATACCATTTATTTTATTTATAATATGACTTGATGTATATATTTTTTGAGCAATATCTTTAAAAACCGGTCCTGAAACATCGGCTCCGTAATACCCTTTTTGAACCTTTGGCTTACTAATTACTACAATACAAGAATACTTAGGATTTTCTGTAGGGAAATATCCGGTAAATGACGAAACATACCTTCTGTTTGTTTCCCAATCTTTCATCCAATATTCTGTACGTGCCGTCCCTGTTTTACCTGCCATTGAAAAATTTTTGGAGTACAGTTTTTTACCTGTTCCTCTAACCACTACATTTTTAAGAATTTCTCTTACCTTTTTAATGGTTGATTTTGAACATATTTGAGGATCAATGACCGTTTTACCAAAAGTTTCTACTTGATTGTTCCAAGATCTAATTTCTTTTACAAATTTGGGTTTTACCATTTCTCCGTCATTTGCAATGGCATTGTAAAATGTAAGTGTTTGTAAAGGCGTTAACTCTAAGTTATAACCATACGCTATTGAAGGCAAGGCATTTTTACTCCATTTTTTATCTCCAGGTGCCGGAATTGTAGGAGTTCCTTCCCCTTTAATTGGCAATCCAAGTTTTTGATGCAAATGCATTTTTTTTAACAACGAAATAAATGCATCCGGATTTTTACCAAAATTTTCATCTATTAATCTGGCAAATCCAATATTCGAAGATACCTCAAGAGCTCTGGCTGCTGAAATTTTTCCGTATCCGCCTCTTTTAGAATCATGAATAAATCTATTGTGCATTTTATATCGTCCTTCTCCGGTATCTACTATTGTTCCTGTATCTATTACTTTTGCTTCTAAAGCGGCAACCAATGACATTAATTTAAATGCCGATCCCGGTTCTTGGGTTTCATAAATTGCATAATTTCTTTTTTCGTAATAGGTACCTTTTGAGGTTCTTCCAAGATTTGAAATTGCTTTTATTTCTCCCGTTTTAGTTTCCATAACCACAACACAACCGTGATCTGCATTGTAATATTCTAACTGTCTCAATAAAGAGTGATGGGCAATATCTTGAATATTCACATCTATAGTTGTCACAATATCTTTTCCATCAATAGGCTCCTTTTCATTATTATCACTAATTGGTTTCCACTGTCCTTTTGCAATTTTTTGTTTTTTTCTTAAGCCGTGTTCTCCTCTTAAATATTTTCTGTAAGCTCCCTCAATTCCCGGAGCACCTCTATAATCATCATACCCTATAGTTCTTTCAGCAACTTTACCTAACGGATGTACTCTTACTGTAGATTGCTCTGCAATAAAACCGCCTTTATACATTCCCAAATTAAATATTGGAAAGTGCTTTATTTTCATATAATCATTATACCCTAGCCTTCTTGCTATAAATAAATAGCGGTTTTTGTGAGTTCTAGCTTTTCTGATTTTTTGCTCCCAATGGTTTGGAGTATTCCCAAGCATTTTTGACAGAGAATCTGCCAAACTTTGGATGTTTTTTTCAAAAACTTCTGAATTAACAGTGTAGGCATCCATTCTAATCTCGTATTGAGACATTGAGGTTGCTAACAAACTACCGTCTGCTGAAAAAACGCTCCCTTTATTCGCTAAAATAGTATCGTTTCTAAGTGTAAGCTGTTCTGAAAGACTTCTATATTTATCACCATGAGCAACTTGAATATCTACCATTTTAAAAATAATAGCGATAAAAAACAATGCTATAAATACAAATACAATGTATAGTTTATTTAATATGTTTTTTTTAGTTACTGGCAATTTATTTCTATTTAACTGTTATTACTTTAATTACTTGAGGTGGTGTTTCACTTGGTTTTAGCTCAAGCTCTAAAACTTTATTTTTAATTGTTGATTCCAACTTTAATTTCATAACTATAGATCTTGTATCAACAAATTCTGCTCTCAGCTCTTTTATTTCTTTATTAAGTTTTGCAATCTCCATTACTTCTTTATCTGAGCTATGAGAACTAGCAATCATTAATAACATTAATACCACGATAAACATGATAAAACGCCAATTTTTAAAAGAGTCTTCCTTTATTAGAAAGTTCCCTCTTAACACATCGTATATGCTTTTTTTTATTTTTGACATGAAGCTAATGTTGCTATTCTGAGTTTGGCACTTCTGGCTCTATTATTTGTTTTAATTTCTTGTGCTGAAGGAACTATTAACTTCCCTACTTTTTTTAAAGGCACACTCACATTTCCAAACATATCTTTTTCGGGTTCCCCTTCAAACATTCCATTTCTAATAAATCGTTTTACCAACCTATCTTCTAAAGAGTGGTACGATATTACACTTAGTCTTCCTTCTTCTGTTAACAATTCCGGTATTTGCACCAAAAACTCTTTTAACGATGCTATTTCTTGATTTACTTCAATTCTAATCCCCTGAAATATTTGAGCCAAAATTTTATGTTCTTTAGCTTTTGGAACAAATGCTTCTAACACTTTTTTTAGCTCAAAACTTGTTTTAATAGGCGTTTCCAATCTTGCTTCAATAATTCTTTTTGCTATCGCTCTTGCATTTCGAAGCTCTCCATAATGAAACAACACATCACTCAATTCCTTTTCCTCATATGTATTTACCACTTCAAAAGCAGATAGTTCTCCTTGTTTCTGATTCATTCTCATGTCCAACTCAGCATCAAATCGAGTAGAAAAACCTCTTTCAGCTTTATCAAATTGATGAGAAGAAACTCCTAAATCTGCCAAAACACCATCTACCTTTTTTACACCGTAAAACCTCAAGTACCTTTTAATAAATCTAAAGTTTTGAGGTATTAACGTAAACCTATCATCATTTATACTGTTTTGTTGCGCATCTTCGTCTTGGTCAAAAGCATATAGTTTTCCATCATTTCCCAACCTGCTTAATATTTCTCTAGAATGTCCTCCTCCACCAAAAGTCACATCAACATACACTCCATCAGGTTTAATATTTAAACCATCTATACTTTCCTTTAATAAAACCGGGTTATGATACTCCATTATCCTCATCTGTTACATTTCCCATAACTTCTTCGGCTAATTCAGCAAAATCAACAGTCGCATCATCAATAGCTCTTTCGTACTTGTCTTTATCCCAAATTTCAATAATATTTACTGCAGAAGACAATACAACGTGTTTTGTAATTCCAGCAAACAATTGTAAATCTTTTGGTATTAATAACCTTCCGGAAGCATCTAATTCAACTATTTTTACACCTGCGGTAAAACGGCGAATAAAGTCGTTATTCTTTTTTACAAACCTGTTTAGTTTATTTAGTTTGCTCATCAAAATATTCCACTCAGACATAGGATACAGCTCTAAACAAGGCTGAAACACAGAGCGTTTTAAAACAAATCCCTCTTGCAAAACAGGAGAAAGCTGTTTTTTCAAAGCCACAGATAATGCTAACCTGCCTTTTGAATCGGCTTTACATTCGTATGTTCCTATTAAGTTTACCATTGTTCGTGAGATCTAAATTCAAAAATATAAATTTTTTCCCACAATTACCCACATAATCCCACTTTGTTGATAACTTTTAACACAATTCATTATTTTTGTGTTAGTTTTTTGAAAAACAACCAGTTACAGCTATTTTTATTCGCTCTTTAAAAAAGAAGATATTTTAGAAAAAAAAACTACCTTTGTCACTGGCTAAAAATCAAAATTTGAATGGGCAATAATTTTATTAAAGAAGGGAAGTTTAGTTACATTGAAGCTGGTGAAGGACAACCTATAATTGTACTTCATGGTTTAATGGGTGCTTTAAGTAATTTTAAAGGCGTGCTCGACTATTTTTCTAATAATGGGTACAAAGTAATTATTCCTGAGTTACCTATTTATAAATTACCGCTTTTAAAAACCAATGTAAAAAACCTGTCTCGCTTTTTAAAAGATTTTATGACCTTTAAAAAAATTGAAAAAGCAATTTTATTAGGAAACTCATTAGGTGGTCATATCGCCTTGTATTTTACCAAATTAAACCTACATCAAGTAGCTGGTCTTGTACTTACTGGAAGCTCTGGTTTATATGAAAAATCTATGGGAAGTACTTTCCCTAAAAGAGGAAATTACGACTACATAAAAGAAAAAACGGCAGAAGTATTTTACGACCCTAAAATTGCCACAAAAGAAGTTGTTGATGAAATTTTTGAGTCTGTTAACGATCGTCATAAGGTAATTAGAACTTTAGCTATTGCTAAAAGTGCCATTAGACACAATATGGCAAAAGACTTACCAGACATGAACACACCTGCTTGTCTAATTTGGGGTAAAAATGATATTGTAACGCCTCCTGAAGTAGCTGTAGACTTTCAAAAATTACTTCCTGACGCTGACTTATTTTGGATTGACAAGTGTGGTCATGCTCCTATGATGGAACATCCTGATGAATTCAATAAAATTTTAGCAGACTGGCTGAAAGCGCGAAAATTATAAACAATGAAGATTAAAACCGCTAATTTTGTAATTAGCAATACCGATATTTCTAAATGTCCGAAAGATCGGCTTCCTGAATACGCCTTTATTGGTCGTTCTAATGTTGGAAAATCTTCATTAATTAATATGCTTACAGGAAATAGCAAACTGGCAAAAACATCTGGAAGACCCGGAAAAACACAGCTCATAAATCATTTTATAATCAATAATAATTGGTTTTTGGTAGACTTACCCGGCTACGGATACGCACAAGTATCTAAATCTAAAAGACAAACATTTCAGAAATTTATAAAAGATTACTTTTTAAAACGAGAACAATTAATCTGCACTTTTGTATTGGTTGACTCTCGCTTAGCACCTCAAAAAATAGATTTGGAGTTTATGGCTTTTTTAGGTGAAACCGGAATTCCTTTTTGTATTGTTTTTACCAAATCAGACAAATTAAAGCCTTCGCAGTTAAATAGAAATATTCAACATTATAATAAGGTTATGACAAAAGATATTTGGGAATCTATGCCTCAATATTTTATTACTTCTGCATCGGCCAAAGCCGGAAAAGAAGAATTGCTAAACTTTATTGATACTTTAAATCAACAACTAAATGAGTAATTCAAATAATGGCTTCTACAAAAAACAATTTAGACGTATTATTTGAAGACAACCACCTAATTGTTGTAAATAAACAATGTGGAGACATTGTTCAGGGCGATAAAACAGGTGATATTCCTCTTAGTGAAGTTGTTAAAAACTACATAAAAGACAAATACAATAAACCCGGAAATGTTTTTTTAGGAGTTGTTCACAGACTTGACAGACCTACTTCTGGTATTGTTGTTTTTGCAAAAACTTCAAAAGCTTTGGAACGTTTTAACAAAATGCTAAGGGATAAAAAAGTAACCAAAACATATTGGGCTGTTGTTAAAAATAAGCCTCAAAAAGAGGAAGGAAGTATTGTTAGTTATTTAAAGAAAAACCCTAAAAACAACAAATCAACTTCGTATGCCGAAGAATTTGAAGGCAGTAAAAAAGCAATATTACATTACCGAGTTATTAAAGCTCTAAACAATTTTTATTTGTTAGAAATTAATTTAGAAACTGGAAGACACCACCAAATTAGATGTCAACTTGCCTCAATAGGTTCTCCAATTAAAGGTGATTTAAAATACGGATTTAGCAGAAGCAACAAAAATGCCGGTATTCATTTACATGCCAAAAAAATAGAGTTTATTCATCCGGTAAAAAAAGAACCTATTTGTATTACCGCAACTCCACCAAACGATGCTATTTGGAATGCTTGTTCTTAAAAAGCAGCTTTTTCTTTTTTCTTTTTAATTTCGTTTAAACACAAATTACCAATACTTCCACAATGTGTATGCTTAATGTCCTTTTTAGGACTAAACGTGCCTTCATTTATACTTTTCCCAACTATTTTATAAGCATCTCTAAAAGGTGTACCGTTTTTTACCAGCTCGTTTACCGCTTCTACACTAAACATATACGTGTATTTTTCATCATTTACTATTGTGGTATTTACTTTTATGTTTTGCAACGAGTAGGTAAGCATTTCTAAACATGATTTTAATGTTGAAAATGCAGGTATTAACCCTTCTTTTAACAGTTGCAAATCTCTGTGATATCCGCTTGGTAAATTATTAGTTATAAGTGTAAATTCGTACGGAAGTGCTTGAAGCTTGTTGCACTTTCCTCTTATTAATTCAAAAACATCAGGGTTTTTTTTATGAGGCATAATGCTTGAGCCTGTTGTTAGCTCATCGGGAAAAGAAATAAAATTAAAATTTTGGCTCATATACAAGCAAATATCCATACTCATTTTAGAAAGAGTGCTCGCTACAGAACTCAATGCAAAAGATACTGTTTTTTCTAACTTTCCTCTGCTCATTTGTGCTGCAACAGCATTGTATTTTAACGTGCCAAAATGCAACAGCGTTGTTGTTAATTCTCTGTCTATAGGAAACGAACTTCCATAACCGGCTGCAGAGCCTAAAGGATTTTGATTGGCCACTTTATATGCTGCTTTTAAAATATAAATATCATCTATTAAACTTTCGGCATACGCCGAAAACCACATTCCAAACGATGAAGGCATTGCCACTTGTAAATGCGTGTACCCCGGCAACAGTACTTCTTTATACTGTTTTGCAAGTGATAGCAACAAATCAAACAATAAACCAATGTCGTTATTTACACCTTCTAAAGCATCTTTTACATATAAATGTACATCTACCAACACCTGATCATTTCTAGATCTTGCTGTGTGTATTTTTTTTCCGGTAGCTCCTAATTTTTCTGTTAGTAAAAATTCAATTTTAGAATGTACATCTTCAAAATTACTTTCTATAATAAAATGACCTTCCTTTATTTGTACTAAGATTGTTTCTAGCTCTTTATTCAAATTGTAAACTTCTGAATCTGATAAAATTCCTATCTCATGAAGCATTTTAGCATGAGCTATATTTCCAATAACGTCGTATTTAGCCAAAATTAAATCCAATTCCCTATCGTTACCAACAGTAAATAAATCAATTTTCTGATCTGTTGAATATCCTTTATCCCAAAGTTTCATTGTGTAAGTGTTTTTAATTGTTATATTATTTCTTTCAGCATTTTTATATACAAATCTATTCCCTCTTTTAGTTCATCCATATAAATAAACTCATTAGCGGTATGAGATCTTAAACTATCTCCCGGGCCTAATTTAAGCGATGGACAACTTAGTACTGACTGGTCTGAAAGTGTTGGTGAACCGTATGTTTTTCTTCCTAATTTAACACCTGCTTTTACAATAGGATGCTCTATTGGGATTGATGAAGAATTTAGCGTTAACGATCTTGGTTTTACTTCACAATTTACACTTGACTTAACAATGTCTAGTACTTCTTGATTTGAGTATTTATCGGTAACCCTTATATCTACCACAAAATGACAACTTGCAGGAATAACGTTATGCTGATTACCTGCATCAATTTGAGTAACGGTCATTTTAACACTTCCCAATGCTGCCGATTGTTTTGGAAATTGAAAATTTTTAAACCAATGAATAGCTTCTATAGCGTTGTAAATTGCATTGTCTCCTTTTCCGTGTGCTGCATGGCCGGGTGTTCCTTTTGCATAACAATCTAACACGAGTAATCCTTTTTCAGCAACAGCTAATTGCATAAGTGTAGGTTCTCCAATAATAGCAAAATCTATTTCAGGAATTATTGGCAACATACTATTAAGCCCTTTTGACCCTGAACTTTCTTCTTCTGCAGAAGCAACTATTACTAAATTGTAATTCAGCTCTTTTTTATCATAAAAGTAGGTAAATAGTGCTAGTAAAGAAACCAAACATCCTCCGGCATCGTTACTTCCCAAACCGTATAATTTACCATCATTTTCTTCAGGCGTAAACGGATTTTTAGTATATCCTTTATTTGGTTGAACCGTATCGTGATGCGAGTTTAACAAAATGGTTTTTTTAGCTGCATCAAAATTTTTATTTACAGCCCAAACATTATTATTGTTTCTTTTAAAAGGAATTTGATGTGCTAAAAACCAATTCGAAATTAATTCTGCCGTTTTATCTTCTTCTCCTGAAAAAGAAGGTGTTGAAATTAAATTTTTAAGCAATACAATAGCCTCTTTTGTTAGTATATCAATCATTATTTTAAACTTAAAGTTGTGCAAACAGCACCATTATTTTTTATGGCTTGTGTAGCTCCTATTTTCACCTTAAAAACGCCTTTTTGCAACGCATCAAAAGAATTTTTTAGCTTTGGAAGCATACCGCTGCTTATCGTGTTATTTTCAACCAATTTTTTGTATGTAGTTTTGTTTAAATGAGGTATTACCGAATCTTTATCGGCTATATTTTTCAATACACCTTTTAGCTCAAAAATGTAATTTAGTTCTACTTCAAAATAAGCACTCATAGAAATTGCTATCTCGGCAGCAATTGTATCTGCATTTGTATTTAACAATTGTTTCTCTCTATCATGAGTTAATGCACAAAAAACAGGAGTCATATTGTTTTCAATAAACAATTTTAATGTATTGCTATTTACTTTTACAATATCTCCTACAAAACCGTAATCAATTTCTTTAACCGGTCTTTTTACCGATTGGATAAGGTTTGCGTCTGCACCTGATAACCCAATAGCATTTGTATTGTTTGCCTGCAAGGCGGCGACAATATTTTTATTTACCAATCCGCCGTACACCATTACTGCTACCTCTAAATTAGATTTATCTGTAACTCTTCTACCGTCAATCATTACCGGTTGAAGGCCTAGTTTAAGCGCCAGTTTGCTTGCTAATTTACCACCTCCATGAACTAAAATTTTAGCATTATTAATTGCTGAAAAATCTTTTAAAAATGAAGCTAAAGCAACATCATCTTCTATAACATTTCCTCCTATTTTTACAATTTGAAGTTTATTTCTTTTCATTTTCTAAAATTTTTTTAAGCACTACCTGAGCAGCGTATGTTCTATTATTTGCTTGTTGTATAACCAATGTATTTTCGCCGTCTAAAACAGCATCATCAACCACAACATTTCTTCTTACAGGTAAGCAATGCATAAATTTAGCTTGGTTTGTCAATTTCATTTTAGCGATTGTAATTTTCCATGTTTCATCTTGAGAGGTTTTTCCATAATTTGTATAAGAACTCCAGTTTTTAACATAAATAAAATCGGCATTTTCAAAGGCTTTTTCTTGATTGTATTCTATCGTTGCATTTTTTGTGATTTCACTATTTAACTCAAACCCTTTTGGGTGTGTAATTACAAAACTAGCCGATGTTTGGTGTAGCATTTCTACAAATGAATTTGCTACAGCTTGTGGTAAGGCATTTGGGTGTGGTGCCCAAGACAATACTATTTTTGGTTGTTTCTTTTGTGTATGCTCTGCAATTGTAATAGCATCGGCTAAAGCTTGTAGCGGATGTCCTGTCGCACTTTCCATATTTACAACAGGAATAGTGGCGTACTTTAAAAATCCGTTTATTACTTTATCTTGATTATCTATTGCACTACTTTTTAATTCTGCAAAAGCTCGTACTGCAACAATATCACAATATTGTGAAATAACTTGAGCCGCTTCTTTTATATGTTCCGATTTTGAACTGTTCATTAACACGCCATCATCAAACTCTAAAGCCCAACCTTCTTTAGAAAAATTCATTACCATTACATTCATTCCCAAGTTAATCGCTGCTTTTTGAGTACTTAAACGTGTTCTTAAACTTGAATTAAAAAACAATAAACCTATGGTTTTATTTTTTCCAATATTTTGATACTTCGTAGGATGCTTTTTTAACAAAATAGCTTCTTCTATTGCTTTATCAATATCTTTTAAATCTGATATGTTTATAAAATTATTCATTCAACAAACTTTTTAATGCATTTACAAATTGATTTATTTGAGCTTTTGTAACAGTTAAAGGCGGTAGAATTCGCAATAAATTTTTATTGCTTGAACCTCCTGTAAAAATGTGTTTTTCGTAAATAAGGCGTTTTCGCAATGTGCCTACTTCAAAATCAAACTCAACACCTAGCATTAATCCTTTTCCTTTTACTTTTTTTACTTGTGACACCGATTTTATTTGCTCCAAAAAATATTGGTAAACCTCATTTACGTGAGCTAGTAAATCTTCACTTTTAATCACTTCTAAAACAGCTAATGATGCAGCACAAGCCAAGTGATTTCCTCCAAAGGTAGTTCCCAACATTCCGTATGTAGCTTCAATATTGTTAGCTATTAAAACACCTCCTACCGGAAACCCATTTCCCATTCCTTTAGCAACTGTAATAATATCTGGTTGAATTTTATGATGCTGAAAAGCAAAAAATGCTCCGGTTCTGCCATATCCCGATTGAATTTCGTCTAAAATTAATAGCGCATTGTTGTCTAAACACACTTTTTGAAGTGCTTTAAAAAATGTTGTTGAGCCTTCATCTAAACCGCCAACGCCTTGAATACCTTCAATAATTACAGCTGCAACATCTCCTTTTTCAAGTTCCATTTTAACTAAATCGATATTATTTAATGGTAAAAATGTAACTTCTTGCTGTTTGTTAATAGGAGCGTTAATTTTATCGTTGTCTGTAGCAGCAACTGCGGCAGATGTTCTTCCATGAAAAGCATTTTTAAATGCTATAACTCTTTGTTTTTTTGTTTTAAATGAAGCCAATTTTAAGGCATTCTCATTTGCTTCAGCTCCCGAATTACACAAAAACAATTTATAATCTTCACAACCCGAAAGTGCGCCTAACTTTTTAGCCAATTGTTGCTGTAACGGATTTTGAACGGCATTTGAATAAAATCCGATGTGTTTTAACTGATTTGACAACGATGCTAAGTATATTGGATGTGAATGCCCAATAGAAATAACGCCATGCCCACCGTACATGTCTAAATATTTTACATTTTTATCGTCCCACACGTAAACACCTTCAGCTTTCACAGGCGTAACATTGTACAACGGATATACATCAAATAATTCCATACCGTTTAATTTAAATCTGATTTATTTTTTCAAATGAAGCCACCAAACCTTTAATTAACGAAGAACTTAATCCTTGGTGTTCCATTTCATTTAATCCTTCAATTGTACAGCCACTTGGCGTGGTAACTTTATCTATTTCTTCTTCAGGGTGACTTCCTGAAGAAACCAATAAACTAGCCGCTCCCAAACAAGTTTGCATTGATAGTTCTTGTGCTTCTTTAGCATCAAAGCCTAACTGAATAGCGCCTTGTGTTGTAGCTCTTATGAGACGCATCCAAAAAGCGATTCCACTTGCACAAATAACCGTTGATGCCTGCATTAGTTTTTCGTCGATTTCCAGAGTTCTTCCCAGCGAATTAAATATGTTTTTTGCTAAAAAAAGGTTTTTCTCACCTTTTGTATTTGCACACAAACAAGTCATAGATTGTGCCACTGAAATAGCCGTGTTAGGCATACTTCTAATAATGGCAACTTGTTCTCCTAAAACACTTTCTATCTCACTAATTTTTCTACCTGTAATTACTGAAATAATCGTGTGCTTTTCTGAAACTACAAACGGCTTAATTTCATTTAAAACTGTTTGTAACTGCTTAGGCTGCACTGCAATTAGTATTATCTCTGCATTTTTAACAGCTTCTGAATTGCTTGAAGTAACCGTTACCTTTGGCTTTGAATTCCAACTTTCTAGTAACGATGTATTCCGTTTGGTAAGGTATAACGATTGGAAACCTACCCCTCCATTAACTATTCCTTTTGCTATTGATAAACCTAAATTTCCGGTTCCTAAAATGGCTATTTTCATACGTGTTCTTTTAAAATGTTGATGCTTTTAAGTGTAATCCTTCTGTCTCCTCAAACCCAAACATTAAATTCATATTTTGCACTGCTTGTCCGGAAGCTCCTTTTAACAAATTGTCTATTACCGATGTAATAAGTAGTGTATTATTGTGTTTTTGTAAATGAATTATGCAATTATTTGTATTTACCACTTGCTTTAAATGAATTGGCGATTTAGAAATGAATGTAAACGGTTCGTTTTTATAAAAATCTTCATACATTTCAAATACTTCTTCAGTGGTGTTGTCAAAGTTTAAGTAAATAGATGCAAAAATGCCTCTACTAAAATTTCCTCTATTTGGAATAAAAAATAACTCCTTGTTAAAATTGGACTGTAAGCAAGTAAGTGTTTCCTGTATTTCACCTAAATGTTGATGCGTAAAAGCTTTGTAGACAGAAAAATTATTATCTCTCCAACTAAAATGTGTAGTTTCACTAGGCGAAACACCTGCTCCTGTAGCTCCAGTTGTAGCATTTATATGTACAGAACTATTTAATAAATTACTTTTAACCAGTGGTAACAATGCCAATTGAATTGCTGTTGCAAAACAACCCGGATTGGCAATATTTTTAGCCTTTTTAATCGCTTCCTTTTGAAATTCAGGTAAACCGTACACAAAACTTCGATGTTGAAAAGAAGCTTTTTGCTGAAGCCTAAAATCGTTACTTAAATCTATTATTCTTGTTTTTTCAGAAAAAGCATTCTCTTGTAAAAATGCAGTTGAATTTCCATGTCCCAAACATAAAAATACAACATCGACGTTTTTATGAATAGTACTTGTAAATTTCAAATCTATATTCACCAAATCTTGGTGTACTTGAGAAATGTAATTTCCTGCATTTGACGTACTAAAAACAAAGTCTATTGTTACTTTTAAATGATTTACAAGAAGTCTTAAAAGTTCTCCTGCGGTATAACCTGCTCCTCCTACAATTCCAACTGTTATCATAATTCTGAGTTTACGTGATGGTAAATTTTAGTAGCTGTTCCAAGTACCTTAATAAATCCTTTTGCCTCTTCGGCAGTCCAAGATTTATTGGTTTCTCCGTATTCTCCAAACTTAGATTTCATTAAATCGTGTTTAGATTCAATTCCGTTAACTGTAAAATGATACGGTTTTAAACTAACCAACACATCTCCTGAAACTGTTTTTTGAGAATCTGTTAAAAAAGTTTCAATATTTCTCATTACAGGATCAAAATATTGCCCTTCGTGCAATAACATTCCGTACCAGTTTCCCAATTGTTCTTTCCAATACTGCTGCCATTTACTCAATACATGTTTTTCTAAAACATGGTGCGCTTTAATAATGATTAAGGCTGCAGCGGCTTCAAAACCAACTCTTCCTTTAATTCCTACAATGGTATCTCCTACATGCATATCTCTACCAATAGCATATTTAGAAGCAATACTTTCTAATTTCAGAATTACATTTACAGGCGTATCAAATTCGTTATTTAAACCTACCAATTCTCCTTTTTTAAAGTGCAGTGTTACATTTGTAGGTGTGGTGGTTTCTAATTGGCTAGGGTATGCACTTTCAGGTAACGATTCGTTAGATGTAAGTGTTTCAACTCCTCCAACACTGGTACCCCAAATTCCCTTATTTATAGAATATTTTGCTTTATTCCACGTGTAGTCTACTCCATATTTTTGCAAATAAGTGATTTCTTCTTGTCTAGATAGTTTTAAATCTCTAATAGGTGTAATAATTTCTATTTCAGGAGCTATGGTCTGAAAAATCATATCAAACCGCACTTGATCATTTCCGGCTCCGGTACTTCCATGTGCAATGTATTTTGCACCTATTTTTTTTGCGTATTTCACCACTTCAATAGCTTGAAAAACCCTCTCAGCACTAACAGATAAAGGATATGTGTTATTTTTTAACACATTTCCAAAAACCATATACTTTATAGCTTTGTTATAATAAACATCCAAAATATTTTTGTTTACATGAGAAAAAACACCCATTTCATATGCTTTTTTTTCGGTTTCTTTAAGTGCTGCTTTTGAAAACCCTCCGGTGTTTACCAACACACTATGTACTTCCAATTTTAATTCATTCTGCAAATACTTTACACAAAATGAGGTGTCTAAACCTCCGCTATATGCTACTACTACCTTTTCCATTTTATACGTTACTTTTTTTAAGAAATAATGATTGTTTTATTTTTTTTAACCTGCTCAATGCTTTTGAGTTATACGGATGTCTTTGCACAAGTGTTTTATGATTTGGGTTGTATAACATTGCTGTACAAAAACACATTTTTCTATCTGTTCTCATTAACACATCGTAATTTTTACACGTTTTACACCCATTCCAAAAAGCATCATCATTAGTCAATTCAGAAAATGTTACCGGCTGATATCCTAATTCATAATTAATTTTCATCACTGCAAGACCCGTTGTAATTCCAAATATTTTAGCGTCGGGGTATTTTTCTTTAGAGTATTCAAGAATTTTTTGCTTTATTTTTTTAGCCAGTCCTTGATTTCTAAATTTAGGATGAACAATAAGTCCTGAGTTTACCACAAACTCTTTGTTGTCCCAGGTTTCTATATAGCAGAAACCTGCAAACTCGTTATTGTGAATTGCTATTACCGCATTGCCATTTTCTATTTTTTGGGTAATGTATTCAGGTGTTCTTTCTGCAATACCTGTACCTCTTACTTTTGCAGAATCTTTAATGGTTTCACAAATAATATCTGCATATTTTATATGCAATTTATTAGCTATAACAACTTTCATTGTTTTATGATTTAATTAGAATTTTTATTTGATGTGTGTTGTGAAGGAAAACGGACGCACCGTTTTCAAAATAGTATTAATTACGCCCATACGGGGCGACGACTAGGTATAAAACGCACTACTTTTTTATCTGACATAGAGAATGTCGGATTTGATAAAAATGTTATGTAAAAAAGTGATTGCAAAATTAAAGGTATTCTATGAAAATAAATAAAACTGTTTTTGTGGTGTAAGTTGGTGTATTAGCGAATACAGCGCGGCTCCCCAGTAAAGCGAATGGGAGATAAAACAGTTGTATGTGAAATGTGCATTTTCATTGGTACAATATTACGTAAAATAACGATACGAATATTTAACGTGTTAATTATTTAACACTATTTATCTGTTTTGTTTAATTTTTTAAGTATCCTTAAATTAAAAATTGAAATAATTCGGGGTTGTTATTTAGGTATTCTCCTAAAAATCCTTTTTCTTCCATCCTTTTTACCAAAGGTTCAAAATCATTTTTAGATGTAAGTTCAATACCTACTACCGCCGGACCTTTATCTCTATTATTTTTTTTAGTGTATTCGAAATAAGAAATATCATCGTTTTCTCCCAATACATCTACAACAAACTCTTTAAGGGCTCCTGCTCGCTGTGGAAATTTTATAATAAAATAATGTTTTAGTCCTTCGTATAGTAACGCGCGTTCTTTCATTTCTTCCATTCTGGTAATGTCGTTATTTCCGCCACTTACCACACACACTACCGTTTTTCCTTTTATTTGTTCTTTATGATTTTCTAATGCCGCAATGGCTAATGCTCCAGCAGGTTCAACCACTAAAGCATTTTCATTATAAACTTTTAAAATGGTAGAGCAAATAAGTCCTTCGTTAATCGTATCAGTATCGTCTAGCAGTTCTTTACAAAACTGAAATGTTAAATCTCCCATACGCTTAACCGCTGCGCCGTCAACAAATTTCTCAATATGCTGAAGTGTGGTGTTTTTTCCATTTTTTAACGATGTTGTTAACGAAGGAGCACCTTTGGGCTCTACACCTATAATTTTGGTATGCGGACTTAAGGTTTTAAATACACTTGAGACTCCTGAAGCCAAGCCTCCTCCTCCAACAGGAAGAAATAAATAATCTATTTTTGAGCTGCTGTCGTTTAGTATTTCCAGAGCAACAGTACCTTGACCTGCAATCACATCTAAATCGTTGAAAGGATGAACAAAGGTACTTTGAGTGGTATTGCAATAATTATTAGCTGCCTTTTGACTATCGTCAAAGCTATCACCAAAGAGTTGAATGCGAATAAATTCACCTCCAAACATTTTTACTTGATTAATTTTTTGATGAGGAGTGGTTACCGGCATAAAAATAGTTCCGTTTACCTTTAGCTTTTTACAAGCATAAGCAACACCTTGTGCATGGTTTCCGGCACTTGCACAAACAATACCATTTGACAACGCGTCTTTAGAGAGTCCTTGAATTTTATTAAATGCACCTCTAATTTTGTAAGATCGAACTACTTGTAAATCTTCTCTTTTAAAATAAATATTGGCTTGGTACTTTTGAGAAAAGTTTTTCATATAAACCAAAGGAGTATGTTCTACTACTCCTTTGACATTTTGTTGAGCCTTGTAAATATCTTCTAAAGAAATTCTATTTTTTACCTGTACTTTCATTAAACAATTTTAGTCATTGCTGTCATAGACTCTCTCAAATCGTACCCCACAATTTCAATTGGATGAAATCGTATAGCTTCATTAATGGCTATTAACTCTTTATTATCAACACCATCGTCTTTTCCTTCTGTGTATTTTTCACCAATAACATCTACATCAATTTCATTCATAAAATCTGCCAATAATGGTTTACAAGCGTGGTCAAACAAATAGCATCCGTATTCTGCTGTATCTGAAATAATTCTATTCATTTCAAACAGTTTTTTTCTTGCAATGGTATTTGCTATTAAAGGTGTTTCGTGTAAAGATTCGTAGTACGCAGATTCTTCTTTAATTCCTGCTTCAGTCATTGTTTCAAAAGCCAATTCAACTCCTGATTTCACAAAAGCAATCATTAAAACACCATTATCAAAATATTCTTGTTCTGCAATTTCAATACCTTCTGACGATGTTTTTTCAAAAGCTGTTTCTCCTGTTTCAGCTCTCCATTTTAATAAGTTTTTATCATCGTTAGCCCAATCTTCCATCATTGTTTTTGAAAACTCACCACTCATAATATCGTCCATATGCTTTTGAAAAAGCGGTCGCATAATTTCTTTTAACGTTTCTGAAAGTTTGAAGGCTTTTATTTTAGCCGGATTGGATAAACGATCCATCATATTTGTAATGCCGCCATGTTTGAGTGCTTCTGTAATTGTTTCCCATCCGTTTTGAACCAATTTAGCTGCATAATTAGGGTTAATTCCCTTTTCAAGCATTTTATCAAAAGATAAAATTGAGCCGGTTTGAAGCAATCCGCACAGTATTGTTTGTTCTCCCATTAAATCCGATTTAACTTCGGCAACAAAAGAAGAATGTAATACTCCTGCTTTGTGTCCGCCGGTAGCAGCTGCATATGCCTTTGCTATTTCAAATCCGTCACCATTTGGGTCATTTTCTGGGTGCACAGCAATTAATGTAGGAACTCCAAATCCTCTTTTATACTCTTCTCGAACTTCAGATCCGGGAGATTTAGGCGCTACCATTATAACCGTAATATCTTTTCTAATTTGCATTCCTTCCTCTACAATATTAAATCCGTGAGAATATGACAATGTAGCTCCTTGTTTCATTAACGGCATTACTGCCGAAACTACATTTGTATGTTGTTTATCGGGAGTTAGGTTAATTACCAAATCTGCTGTAGGAATCATTTCTTCATACACACCTACTTTAAAATTATTAGTTACCGCATTTTTATACGATTGTCGCTGTTCTCTAATAGCCGATGCTCTTAACGTGTAAGATACATCTAAACCAGAGTCTCTCATATTTAACCCTTGGTTTAAGCCTTGAGCTCCACAGCCTACAATTACAATTTTTTTGCCTTTTAGTTTTTTTACGCCATCTCCAAACTCTGAGATATCCATAAACTCGCAAGTCCCTAATTGTTCAAGCTGTAAACGCAGTGGTAATGTGTTGAAATAATTTGTCATTTTTATATGTTGTTCTTTTAATTAAATTCTTGTAATAATTCTGATATTGCCATTTTAGGACGCGTAATTGCAATGCGTCCAGAACGTACAAACTGAAGCAAGCCATAGGGTTTTAATTTTTCGTATAACCTATCTATATCTTCTTTTAGTCCTGTAGTTTCAATAATAAAAAAGCTCGTTGTTATGGTTACTATATGTGCTCTTCGCAGTTTTAATTTATTTTGAATTTTTTCATCGTATAAATAAGCTGTTGATAGTTTAAACATTGCTGTTTCTTGATAAATGATTTCTTCTTCAGTATGGTAAAAGGCTCTTATAACTTCAATTTGTTTTTCGAGTTGACCTACCACTTTTCTAATTTGTTCTTCAGGAACTTCTACCACAAAAGTAAATCTGTGTACATGGTCAATTTCAGATTCGCAAACAGTCATACTTTCTATATTTATATGACGTTTTAAAAATATTGCTGAAAGCCTGTTTAATAATCCTATATTATTTTCGGTGTAAACCGAAACGGTAAATTTTTGTTTATCTTCCATAATTAACATAATCTAATATCTGACACACTTGCTCCGGTAGGCACCATTGGAAACACGTTATCCTCTTTTTCTATAACAACTTCTAAAAAGAATGCTTCGGTTGAAGCAACCATTTTTTCTATGGCATTTGATAAATTTTTTCTTTCTGAAACACGAACGGCTTCAATGCCATAACCTTCGGCGATTTTTATAAAATCGGGATTTGTCATTACTGTAGAAGCATAACGTCTGTCAAAAAACAACTCTTGCCATTGACGAACCATTCCTAAAAAGCTATTGTTTAATACTACAATTTTAACGGCTGCTTTGGTTTGTAAAATGGTTCCCAACTCTTGAATGGTCATTTGGTATCCTCCATCTCCAATAACGGCTATTACTTCTCTATTTGGAACGCCCATTTTAGCACCTATGGCTGCCGGTAAAGCAAATCCCATAGTACCAAGACCTCCAGAAGTAACATTGCTTCTTGTTTGTTCAAAGTTTGCATACCGACAAGCAAACATTTGGTGTTGTCCTACATCCGAAACAATAACAGCTTCTCCGTTGGTTTGACTATTAATAGTATGCAATACCTCGCCCATAGTTAATCCTTCTTTTGTTGGGTTTAACTGATTGTTTATAACCGCTTCTTCTTCTTTTTTATAGAGTTTATGAAACTGGTCTAACCAGTGTGGATGTGAATTTTGTTGAATTAACGGTGTTATTTTTGTTAATGTATCTTTTACATCACCCAAAACAGCAACGGTTGTTTTTACATTTTTATCAATTTCGGCAGGATCTATTTCAAAGTGAACTACCTTGGCTTGTTTTGCATACGTACTTAAATTACCTGTTACTCTATCGTCAAAACGCATTCCAATAGCAATAAGCACATCACATTCATTGGTAAGTACATTTGGGGCATAATTTCCGTGCATACCAACCATACCAACATGCAACGGATGTTTTGTTTTTAGTGCTGATAAGCCTAAAGCTGTAGATGCTGAAGGAATTCCTGCTTTTTCTATAAATGTTTTTAATTCTTTTTCGGCAGCTCCAATAATAACTCCCTGTCCAAAAATTACAAATGGTTTTTTAGCACTATTTATGAGTTTTGCCGCTGCTTCAATTTGAGTTATATCCGTTTCAGGAACGGCTCTATAACTTCTTACATTTTCACACTTTTTATAACTAAAGTCAAACTCTTCAAACTGAGCATCTTTGGTAATATCAATTAAAACAGGTCCCGGTCTTCCCGATTTTGCTATGTAAAAAGCTTTTGCGATTACTTCAGGAATTTCACTAGCTTTGGTTATTTGGTAATTCCATTTAGTTACCGGCGTTGAAATACCTACAATATCTGTTTCTTGAAAAGCATCTGAACCCAATAAATGTGAAGCTACTTGTCCTGTAATACACACTAAAGGTGTAGAATCTATTTGTGCATCGGCTATACCTGTAACCAAGTTGGTAGCTCCCGGTCCTGAAGTTGCAAAAACAACTCCCGTATTACCGGTAACTCTAGCAAAACCTTGTGCTGCGTGTATGGCTCCTTGTTCGTGACGTGTGAGTACGTGGTGAAGTTTATCTTTATATTTATACAATTCATCGTACACCGGCATAATAGCTCCTCCCGGATATCCGTAAGCCAAATGAACACCTTCTTCCAGTAAACATTTAATTACCGCTTCTGCTCCTGCAACTCGAACTGGCTTAGAAGATTTCTTTTCTTTAATTTCCTTTTTTAATGTTTCCATAAAGTCTAAAATTTATCCGTAACACAACCTTCAGAAGCTGAAGAAACGGTTTTCGCATATTTATACAGTATTCCCTTTTTATGTTTTAATTCGGGAGCTTTCCATTCTAATTTTCGTTGTTGTAGTTCTGCTGTAGAAAGTTCAACATTAATTGTATTGTTTGCGGCATCAATAACTATTTCATCGTCGTCTTTTATTAGTGCAATTGCACCTCCCGATTGAGCTTCAGGGGTAATGTGTCCCACTACAAACCCGTGCGTACCTCCAGAGAAGCGTCCGTCGGTAATTAAGGCTACCGATTTACCAAGGCCGGCACCCATAATCATAGAAGTAGGTTTTAGCATTTCCGGCATTCCCGGTCCACCTTTAGGTCCAACATATCGTATAACAATAACATCTCCTTTAGAAACTTTTCCTGCTCCAATTCCGTCATTTGCTTCTTGCTCACTGTTAAACACCACTGCTTTTCCTCTAAATAAATCTCCTTCTTTACCACTTATTTTAGCTACGGCTCCTTCTGTTGCAAGATTTCCAAATAATATTTGAATATTTCCCGAAGATTTTAAGGCTTTATTGGTTGGGTGAATTACATTTTGTGTTTCTTCAAACTCTAAAGGAGCTACATCTGCTAAATTTTCAGCCAATGTTTTCCCGGTAACGGTCATACAATCTCCGTGTAAATATCCATTAGCTAACAAATATTTCATAACTGCCGGAGTACCTCCAATTCCGTGTACGTCTTCCATTAAATACGCTCCACTAGGTTTTAAATCGGCAATAACAGGCGTTCTATCGCTTACACGCTGAAAATCTTCCAGTGTAAAATCAATACCTGCGGCATGAGCTATTGCCAAATAGTGTAAAACAGCATTTGTTGATCCTCCAAGAGCATTTACCAATGCCACGGCATTTTCTAAAGACTTTTTAGTAATAATATCTAGCGGTTTTAAGTCTAATTCCATCATATTTTGTATTGCTGCAGCAACTCTTGATGTCTCTGTATTTTTGTGTGGATTTTCTGCCGGTATTGATGAATTATACGGCAGTGAAAAACCCAACGCTTCTATAGATGAAGCCATTGTATTTGCCGTGTACATACCTCCACAAGCACCGGCTCCCGGAATGGCATTTTTAATTATTTCTTTATATTCTTCTTCTGAAATAACTCCGGCTATTTTTTTACCCAAAGCCTCAAATGCAGAAACAATATTTAACTTTTGCCCTTTGTATCTTCCTGAAGCAATAGTACCTCCGTAGACCATTAATGACGGTCTGTTTAATCGAAGCATTGCTATTATTGCTCCCGGCATATTTTTATCGCAACCAACCACCGTAACCAAGGCATCATAACTTTGTGCGTTCATAACTATTTCAATAGAATCGGCGATTACATCTCTTGAAGGCAATGAATAATTCATTCCTGAAGTTCCCATAGAAATACCATCAGAAACACCAATTGTATTAAATATTAAACCTACCGAATTGTTTTTATTTACCTCTTCTTTAATTTGAGAGGCTAAATTGTTAAGGTGCATATTGCACGGATTTCCATCAAAACCGGTGCTGGCAATACCCACCTGCGGTTTTTTCATATCAGATTCTGAAAGTCCTACACCATAAAGCATGGCTTGTGCAGCAGGCTGAGTTTGATCTTGAGTTACTCGTTTACTGTATTTATTTAATTGCATGTATTTACTTCTTTTTTATATTGTTTGATGTTTTTTAAATGTGTTGCTTTTTAACATGACACTTAACATCAATTCGCAAATTTATATTAGGAATTATTCCTCTTTGTATTGCATTTTGTTTTTTTACAATATCCATTAGGCGTCTATTTTGTTTAATATCTTGTTTTACAGTGCGTTACATTAATTTGTTTTACAATAACGATACCATTAAAAAACCTTCCTAAAAATTTATTTAGGAAGGTTTTTTAACTTGAAATATGTATAATAACGTTCCTAATTTTTACGATTGATAATCACAAAAATTTGAATCATTATAATATTTACTACTAGGTACTTCATTTATCGCAACAAATGTTAGTATTTTTTAGTTAACAAAAAAGTTTTTTCTATTTTATTTAACTATTTGGTAATTTTTTTGACTTTTTGTTCAATAATTGATTCTACTGAAACATTTTGAATTTTACTCTCTAACCAAGATAAAATATCTAGGTATAAAAAAGCTCTTCGTTCGTAAGGATGGTCTTTATATTGAATTAATTCGTTGTATAAATTGATAAATTCTTTTTTGAGGTCTTGTGGATAAATTGTACTTAGCTTTTTTAGAAAAGAAATCATTTTTCGTTGTACTTCATGCAAGTCGTTCATTTTCAATAAAAACTTATACGTAGAAATAATTAGCTTATCTATATTGTAATCTAAACCTGCTTCATAATGTGCTACTAAATTGAGTACTCTTGTAAAACACAATAGATCTTCTCTCATTTTTAAGCCTTTATTCGCTATAATTTTTTCAGTATAATGTATGCACATTTTATTTTCTCCTGCACCAAAATACATACAGGCAATTTTATAGTAAAAAACCATAATGTGATGTGCATCTATTTTAGATTTGTTTTCTTCTATTTCCAATAACAACTTAGGAATAAACTGTAAACCTTTTGTAAATTTTCCTTCTAAAAAGTATTGATTTAAACGGTTTTGATTGAGATATAAAAATGACAATGTATTGGTATTGTCGTTTAATCTAATTTGATGTGTTTTCAAATCACTTTCAAAATTATTTAAAACTTGCACAAACTTTGTATTGTGCTGTATTAGGTACAACGACTCTAGCAAGTAGTTAATTCCTTTTAAATAAAATACCGGATTTTGCTTTTTCATCTCAGGGTTCTCTTCAAATAAATCTACCCACTTTTGAGAATATTTATAACTAGAAACAAAGTCTTGTTTAATTAAGCTATGCCATAAATACGCTTTGTACAAAAAAAGTTTTTCTTTAAACCCTAAATCTGACAACCGATATGAAGGTAGTGCTTTTTCAAAATAATCGGTTACTCGTTTAGAATCTACATCATCTTTCACATAGCCACCTTTTAGCAATAGACTATAAAGTTGAAGCGATAAGTTTGAAAGCTTGCTTATGCGTACATTTTTTAAACTCAACTCTTTTGCTTGAGTAGACAGCTCATCGGCTCTATTACTCATACTTCGCGTAATGTATTGAGACTCTATTACTTTTTCAAATTCAACTATTTCATACGCCAAATTTGTTTCATCGCTATTTAATGCCAGTTCTTTTGCTTTGTCTAAAATTTTTAAACTCTGTTTATACAACCCTTTGTTGTATAAAATTGAAGCAAAGTCAAACTGCTCTCTAATCTGAGATCTTACATTGTAGTGTACCGGATTAAATCGCAAACTAATTAACAATTGCTTGTATAAATGAGCTTTTGTATTGGATATTTGTTGTTTTTTTATTCCGGTTTTTTTCAAAATAAGCTCATCGTCATAAGAGTTTACTTTTTCAATTAAATTAAATAACGACATAAAGTTGGCTTGCGCATTACCTCCTAACCTACCAACATATAGCTTAAATTGTCGCTTCTCCGATTTTGAAAGAGATTTAATTAATGTAAATAAAGCATCTTTTTGTTCAATAGCCATCGTACTAATTTAATTGTATTTTACTGATTTTCAATATTTTAATAGTGTTGCTTTTTGTTTGAATATAGTAAACACACCTTATATTAAGTTTTTCAAAAAACCTTTAATTCTATTTTTGATATTCCAAATGTGATAAAAAAAAATCAATAATGAGTAAAAATAGAGTTCAAATTTTTGATACAACACTAAGAGATGGTGAGCAGGTCCCTGGTTGTAAACTAAATACACAACAAAAAATAGTAATTGCAAAAAGGCTAGATATCCTGGGTGTTGATGTTATTGAAGCTGGATTTCCAATTTCAAGTCCGGGTGATTTTAAATCGGTAGAAGAAATTTCAAAAATTGTAAAAAACGCAACTGTTTGTGGCTTAACAAGAGCCAATAAAAAAGATATAGAAACAGCTGCAGATGCACTTCGTTTTGCTAAAAGACCAAGAATTCATACAGGAATTGGTACTTCCGATTCTCATATTATTCATAAATTTAATTCTACCCAAGAAAAAATTATGGAACGTGCCTACCAAGCTGTTGCATACGCAAAAAAATTTGTTGAAGACGTTGAGTTTTACGCAGAAGATGCCGGAAGAACAGATAATGAATTTTTAGCTAAAGTGTGCGAACAGGTCATAAAAGCAGGTGCAACCGTATTAAATATACCTGACACTACCGGATACTGTCTTCCTGATGAATACGGTGAAAAAATTAACTATTTGATGGAAAACGTTACCGGAATAGATAAGGTTGTTATCTCTTGTCATTGTCATAACGATTTAGGATTGGCAACTGCCAATGCCATAGCCGGTGTACAAAATGGTGCACGTCAAATAGAATGCACTATTAACGGTATTGGAGAGCGTGCAGGAAACACTGCTTTAGAAGAAGTGGTTATGATATTAAAACAACATCCTTATTTAAATTTAGACACCGGAGTTAACACCAAACTACTATATGATACTAGCCAATTGGTACAACAAAGTATGGGAATGCGTGTGCAGCCTAACAAAGCTATTGTAGGCGAAAATGCATTTGCACATAGCTCTGGGATTCATCAAGATGGTGTTATTAAAAATAGAGAAACCTACGAAATTATTAACCCTGCCGATGTAGGTGTTACTGAATCTTCTATTGTACTAACCGCTCGAAGCGGAAGAGCTGCTTTAGCGTACAGAGCTAAAAATGTAGGCTATGATTTAACAAAAATTGAGCTAGACGATATCTATCCTCAATTTTTACAATTTGCAGACCATCACAAAGAAATTAATGACGAAGACATTCATCATTTAATGGAATTAAATCATATCTTTAAAACCGGTGTTCATATCTAAAAAAATGGGGAAAACTTTATTTGACAAGGTTTGGGACAATCATATTGTTACCACCATTGAAAACGGTCCGCAAGTATTGTATATAGACAAACACTTGATTCACGAAGTAACAAGTCCTCAAGCTTTCAAAGAATTAGAAAATAGAGGCATCCAATTATTTCGTCCTAAGCAAGTTGTTGCCACTGCCGACCATAATACTCCTACAAAAGACCAACATTTACCGGTAAAAGATGCGCTATCTAAAAAACAGCTAGAACAATTAACCGAAAACTGTAAAAAAAATCAGATAGAATTATATGGTTTAGGTCATAAATACAACGGAATAATTCATGTAATTGCTCCGGAATTAGGAATTACACAACCCGGAATGACAATGGTTTGTGGAGACAGCCACACATCTACCCATGGAGCATTTGGAACTATCGCTTTTGGGATAGGAACCAGCCAAGTAGCACAAGTATTTGCTAGCCAGTGTGTTATTACAGAAAAGCCAAAAACAATGCGAATAACCGTAAATGGAAAGCTTTCTAAAGGAGTGTTGCCAAAAGACGTTATTTTGTACATCATATCAAAACTGGGAACAAACTCAGGTACAGGTTATTTTATTGAATATGCCGGAGATGTTTTTGAAAACATGACAATGGAAGGAAGAATGACCGTGTGTAATATGAGCATTGAAATGGGTGCAAGAGGAGGAATTATAGCTCCTGACCAAACTACTTTTGATTATATAGAAGGCCGTAAGTTTGCACCAAAAAATGAAGATTTCAATAAAAAGGTAACCTTTTGGAAAACCTTAAAAACAGATACTGATGCCGTTTTTGATGCTGAATATCAGTTTAATGCTTCTGATATTTCTCCAATGATAACCTACGGAACAAATCCCGGTATGGGAATTAAAATCAACGAAAAAATTCCTTCAGAAAACAACAAATCGTTCGAAAAATCATTGCAATACATGGGATTTGAAAAAGGAGATTCGTTAATAAATCTCCCTGTAAATTATGTATTTATAGGTAGCTGTACAAATTCTAGAATAGAAGATTTTAGAGTTGTTGCCAATTACATTAAAGGCAAGCAAAAAGCTAAAAATGTAAATGCACTTATTGTTCCCGGATCGCACTTGGTAGCGAAGCAAATTAAAGAAGAAGGCTTGCAAACTATTTTTGAACAAGCCGGATTTAAACTTAGACAACCTGGGTGTTCTGCTTGCTTGGCTATGAATGACGATAAAATTCCTGAAGGAGAATACTGTGTTTCAACTTCAAACAGAAATTTTGAAGGAAGACAAGGACAAGGATCAAAAACATTATTGGCTAGCCCTTTATTAGCTGCTTCTGTAGCTATTGAAGGTAAAATTATTGATATTACAAAAGTTCTTTAACCTATGGAAAAATTCACAAAAATTATATCAACCGCCGTTCCGCTACCTATTGAAAATATTGACACCGATCAAATCATTCCCGCTCGTTTTCTAAAAGCTACCGACAGAGAAGGTTTTGGTAAAAATCTTTTTAGAGATTGGCGTTTTCATAAAGACAATTCTATAAACGACGATTTTATTTTAAACAACGATGCTTATTTCGGAAAAATACTTATTACCGGCAGTAATTTTGGATGTGGCTCTAGTAGAGAACACGCCGCTTGGGCAATTCACGATTATGGATTTAAAGTGGTGGTTTCCAGCTTTTTTGCCGATATTTTTAAAGGAAACGCACTAAATAATGGCATTTTACCCGTACAAGTTTCTGAAGATTTTTTACAAATTTTATTAAAAACAACGCTAAGTAATCCAAAATCACTAATTTTAATTGATATTGAGCAACAAACTATTACATTAGAAGAAACAAAGCAGTCAGAAAAATTTGAAATAAATCCGTATAAAAAATTATGCATACAAAATGGTTATGATGATATTGATTATTTGGTAAGCATAAAAGATAAAATTGAAGCATACGAAGCAAAAAAAATAGAATTATGAAATTAAAAATCGCTGTACTTTCAGGCGATGGAATTGGTCCTGAAGTAACCCAACAAGCTTTAAAAATTTTAAATGCTATCTCCGAAAAATACAACCACACTTTTGAATACGAAAAAGCCGATGTAGGTGCAATTGCCATTGACAAAACAGGAGACCCGCTTCCTGAAGAAACCTTAAAAACGTGTATCGATTCTGATGCTATTTTATTTGGAGCTATTGGAGATCCAAAGTACGACAACAACCCTAGCGCTAAGGTACGACCAGAACAAGGATTGCTTAAACTTCGCAAAAGCTTAGGTCTTTTTGCAAATATTCGTCCACTTTGTACCTATGATGCATTAATTCATAAATCAAACCTTAAAGAACACGTAATTAAAGGAACCGATTTTGTAATTTACCGTGAGCTTACCAGTGGTATTTATTTTGGCGAAAAAGAAGCTGATGAAAAAGGAGAAACAGCTTCAGACAATTGTAAATATACTGCTGATGAAATAGATAGAATTTCACATCTCGCATTTAAAGCTGCTCAGGTTAGAAGAAAAAAACTAACGCTTGTAGACAAAGCAAACGTACTTGAAACTTCAAGATTATGGAGAAAACGTGTTACTAAAATTGCCGAAAGCTATCCCGATGTAAATCTTCAGTTTTTATTTGTAGACAATGCTGCAATGCAAATTATTTTAAATCCGGCTCAATTCGATGTTATTCTAACAGAAAATATGTTTGGTGATATTCTTTCTGATGAAGCAAGTGTTATTTCCGGATCTATAGGATTGTTAGCCTCTGCTTCCGTAGGAAAACACACTGCTATGTTTGAGCCTATTCACGGCTCGTACCCACAAGCTAAAGGTAAAAATATTGCCAATCCATTAGCCGCTATTTTATCAGCTGCAATGCTTTTAGATCATTTTGAAATGTACGAAGAAGCCGAAGATATTAAAATCGCTGTAGAAAAATCTATTGAGTTAAACATTACAACTCCCGATTTAAACACCACAAACCATTTTTCTACAACAAATGTGGGGAACTTTATTAGAGATTATATTTTAGATGACGAAAACACTTTTTATAACAAAAATAATATCGATTTAGGACAATCAACCATTATTTAAAAGCCTTAAAAAACGCTGTAATTGTTTTTTTGTAGTTTTACACGCATGGAAAAAACCCAAACTTTTACCAATGCGCTTCAATTCCGTCGTTCAATCAGAGTTTATGACGAGAAAAAAGAAATTGACACCGATATTGTAAAAAAATGTATTCAGCAAGCAACTTTAGCTCCAAACAGCAGTAATTTACAGCTTTGGGAATTTCATCATGTAGTTTCAGAAGCTATGTTAAAAAAACTTTCTGAAGCCTGTCTAGGTCAAAGTGCAGCAAGTACTGCTAAACAACTTGTGGTAGTCGTATCTCGTAAAGATTTATGGAAAAAAAGAGCAGAAGAAAACGCTTCTTATCTATATCGCTTATTTGGTAAAAAACAACCTTATGAATATACTCCTAGAGAAAAATTTGCACTTGGATATTACAAAAAAATTATTCCTTACGTATATTCAAATTTCTTAGGGATTTCGGGTTATATAAAATACATCTACGCTTGCATTATAGGTTTTTTTAAACCAACCTACAGGCAATTTAGAAATTCAGACTTACGCGTAGTTGCTCAAAAAAGTGCCGGTTTGGCAGCACAAACATTTATGCTTAGTATGGCTACCGAAGGTTATGACACTTGCCCTATGGAAGGTTTTGACTCACTAAGGGTTAAAAAAATACTAAAACTTCCGCCTAGTGCCGAAATTAACATGGTTATCTCTTGTGGTATCCGCAAACCTGAAGGTGTATACGGAGAGCGTTTTAGAATCCCTTTTGAAAAAGTTTATACACAATGGTCATAAATATCTATACCAATTAGATTGGTTAACAACCCCTTTATTTGTAAATTTGCTTGATTTATATATTTACTTACCATGAAAAAAATTCAGATGGTTGACCTTAAAGGTCAATACGCTAAAATTGAAAAACAAATAGATTCCAAAATATTAGAGGTTGTAAAATCTTCAGCATATATAAATGGTCCTGAAGTTCAAGAATTTCAAAAAGAACTAGAAGCATATTTAGGTGTAAAGCATGTTATTCCGTGTGCTAATGGGACTGATGCCTTGCAAATTGCAATGATGGGACTTGGATTAAAACAAGGTGACGAGGTAATTACCGTAGATTTTACATTTGCTGCAACTGTTGAAGTTATAGCCTTGCTAAAATTAACACCTGTTTTAGTAGATATAGAAAAAGACTCTTTTAACATAGATATTAACGCCTTAAAAAAGGCAATAACACCTAAAACTAAAGCAATAGTTCCTGTACACTTGTTTGGACAATGTGCTAATATGGAAGCTATTTTAGAAGTTGCTAAAGAACATAACTTATACGTGATTGAAGATACTGCTCAAGCTATTGGCGCCGATTATACTTTTAGTAATGGAACTGTTAAAAAAGCCGGAACTATTGGAACTATAGGAACCACATCGTTTTTTCCTTCAAAAAATCTAGGATGTTATGGTGATGGAGGTGCTATTTTTACAAATGATGACGAACTTGCACATACTTTGAAAGGAATTGTAAATCACGGTATGTATAAAAGATATTACCACGATGTAGTAGGTGTTAATTCAAGACTAGACAGTATTCAAGCTGCTATTTTAAGAATAAAACTACCACATTTAGATAGCTATTGTGATGCTCGTAGAAAAGCTGCTGAATTTTATTCAACGGCATTTACAAACTGCGAAAATATTGTTACTCCTTCGGTTAGTTCATTTACAACTCATGTATTTCACCAATACACTATTCAGGTAAAAAATATTGATAGAAATGCACTACATCAACATTTGCTAGATAAAGAAATTCCAAATGCTATTTATTATCCTGTTCCACTCCACAGTCAAAAAGCATACGCAGATACACGATACAGTGAAAGTGATTTTAACGTTACCAACGAGTTAGTAAACACAGTATTGTCGTTACCTATGCATACAGAATTGGATGAAGAGCAGTTAACATTTATTACTTCAACCGTTTTAAATTTTATTAAACAATAACGTATGTGTACCGTTTTAGTCACAGGAGGACTTGGATTTATTGGTTCACACACCGTTGTTGAACTTCAAAATGAAGGTTTTGATGTTATTATTATTGATAATTTATCAAACTCCAGTATTAGTGTATTAGACAATATTACCTCAATTACAGGTATTAAACCAGCCTATTTTAATATCGATTTAAAAAATAAGGAAGCGGTACAACATTTTTTTAACACAAACGCTGTACAAGGTGTCATTCACTTTGCGGCATACAAAGCTGTTGGAGAAAGTGTTCTTAAACCTTTAGACTATTACGAGAATAATATTAGCTCTCTAGTGTATCTTTTACAAGAAATGCAAAAGCATCAAATACACAATTTTATATTTAGCTCATCATGTACTGTTTACGGACAAGCCGATAAGTTGCCTATTACTGAAGATGCGCCTATCAAATTTGCAGAATCTCCTTACGGAAATACCAAACAAATAGGAGAAGAAATTATTTTTGACACCACTAAAGCCAGTCATTTAAAGGCAATAGCTCTTAGATATTTTAACCCAATTGGAGCTCACAAATCTGCAAAAATTGGAGAACTTCCTATTGGCATTCCTCAAAATTTAATTCCTTTTGTAACACAAACGGCTGCCGGTATTAGAGAAGAACTTTCTGTTTTTGGCAGTGATTATCCAACTCCTGATGGCACTGCAATTCGTGATTATATTCATGTAGTCGATTTGGCAAAAGCTCATATTGTTTCCTTAAAAAGGTTACTAAACAATAATCATAAAAAAACATTTGAAGTTTTTAATATTGGTACAGGAAAAGGAAATTCTGTATTGGAAATTATTAAAACGTTTGAAAAAGTTTCAGGAAAAAAATTAAAATACAAACTTGTTGAAAGAAGAGAAGGCGACATTACCGCCGCTTATGCCGATACAACCATTGCTAATACCGAACTTGGTTGGAAGGCAGAACAAACTTTAGAAGAAGCTTTACTTTCGGCTTGGGAATGGCAAAAAACTTTAATAACTTAAAAATGGTTCTAACACTTAGGCAAGAAACTTCTAACGATTTCCCTAAAGTTTCAAATGTTATTAAACTCGCTTTTGAACAGGTCAAAATTAGTGACCATCAAGAGCATTTTTTAGTTGAAAGACTGAGAAAATCTCCTGCTTTTATACCAGAACTTTCTATTGTAGCAGTATACAAAAATGAAATTGTTGGGCATATACTGTTAACTAAAATCAACATTATTAATAATTCCAATTCCTTTGAATCTTTAGCACTTGCTCCTGTTTCAGTTCTTCCAAAATTCCAAAATCAAGGAATTGGAGGCAAGCTTATTAAAGAAGCTCATAGAAAAGCTAAAGAATTAAATTTTAAATCTGTTGTGCTTTTAGGACACGAAAACTACTACCCAAAATTTGGATACGAACGAACTAGCAAATATGGAATTGAAATTCCATTTGATGTTCCTGAAAAAAACTGTATGGTTATAGCACTCACAAAAAATGGGTTAAAAGGCGTTTCTGGAAAAGTAGAATACCCTTCTGCATTTTTTGAATAATAGCTTCTTACAACCAAATACTATTTGGTAAGCGCTGCTCCACTTGCAGCCACACTTCTATCTATTTTTCGCATCAATCCTTGTAGTACTTTCCCCGGACCAACCTCAATAAATTCAGTTCCTCCATCGGCAATCATTTGTTTAATTGTTTGTGTCCATCGTACTGGAGCTGTTAATTGAGCTATTAAATTTTCTTTTATTTCTGAAGCATCGGTAACTCCTTTTGCAACCACATTTTGATAAACAGGACAAATAGGTGTACTAAATGTCGTATTTTCAATAGCCAAGGCCAATTCTTCTCGTGCAGGCTCCATTAAAGGAGAGTGAAAAGCACCACCAACAGGTAACTTTAAGGCTCTTCTGGCACCTTTTTCTAACAATAATTCACAAGCTTTATCTATAGCTTTTAGTTCTCCTGAAATAACCAACTGCCCCGGACAATTATAATTTGCAGCAACCACAATACCTTCAACACTTTCGCAAACTTGCTCTACAATAGCATCGTCAAGACCTAAAACAGCAGCCATTGTAGATTCTTGCATTTCACAGGCTTTTTGCATTGCTAAAGCTCTTTTTGAAACCAGCTGTAATCCATCTTCAAAAGAGAGTGTTTCGTTTGCAACCAACGCAGAAAATTCTCCTAAAGAATGTCCGGCAACCATCTCAGGTTTAAAATTTTCACCGAGTGTTTTTGCTAATATTACCGAATGTAAAAATATGGCAGGTTGTGTTACTTTTGTTTGTTTTAAAGCTTCCGGAGTACCTTCAAACATAATATCGGTAATAGAAAATCCCAATATCTTATTTGCACTTTCGAAAAGATTTTGGGCTAACGGATTGCTTTCATATAAATCCAATCCCATTCCTGTAAATTGTGCTCCTTGACCCGGAAAAATATATGCTTTCATATCTAGTTTATTTTTTAAAAGGCAAAAATAGTAATTATTTAGTTTGCTACTCGCTGGGTTTAAATAAAATTGCAAGGTTTTAAAAAATGGAAATGCTCACTTTATACCCTTCGTTATTTCGAACATTAAACACGGTTCCTCCTTCAAACAGAAGATACTGACCTTTTACTCCAACCAACCTTCCAGAATAAGAGTTTTCTTTTTCAATATTCAACGATTTTACTTTTTTAGGATAGTGAATAACCGGATAATGGATTTCTGTAATTTTTTTAGTTGTTTCTGAAAAGTACGGTTTAACTTCTTCAGGTAAATACACTTTAAGTTTTTCTCTCTCCTCAACCAAATCAACCGAAACAATTTCATTTTTAAGCATTTTTTGCCAGCTTGTTTTATCAGAAACAAACGATTTTAATGCTACCTCTGCAATTCCTGCTAAATACC
This sequence comes from Flavobacteriaceae bacterium, assembly GCA_027082925.1. Lineage (GTDB taxonomy): Bacteria > Bacteroidota > Bacteroidia > Flavobacteriales > Flavobacteriaceae > Lutibacter. The sequence goes on along the minus strand of JALWTD010000018.1, from coordinate 220,247 downwards.
TGTTTGGAACTTCTACCACCTCTATCGCTGCCGTTGCACCTTGGTCAATCCAACGTGTTGGGACTTGGGTTTTTCTGGTAACTCCAACTTTAAGATTACTTGAAACTGCCAAATAAACTATATGAGGTTGTAACTGTGCTTTTTTTTCGTATGCTAAATCTCTATCTTCAATATCTAAATGGGCCTTACTTAACTCGGGTTTCATAATCCAATCTCCTACACTTGCACTCGTGTAAAAACAGTCGTAACAATAGCCTTGTCGGTATATTTTTTTAGCTTCTCCGCAACATAAACACTGATATCCTTCAAATTGAATTTCTATATTTTTTGAAAGAAGCTGATTCATATTTAAAAAATCTTCCTCCATATCTAAATAATACTGAACCTCATCTTGCAATTCAGTTATCATTTTTTTTAAAACTCCCTGATATTTCATAAAATATTTTAGTAAATTTAACACGCTAAATATACTTAATAAATGCCTTTTCAGATAGTAAATTCAATAATTTCATGGTTTTTAAAAAAACGAAAACATCAAATGGAGTTATTTTTAAAATATCCTATTGATGTGCAAAACGAATTGCTATTCAAACTAATTCGCATGGCAAAGGATACCGAGATAGGTCGTAACTATTGTTTTTCTGAAATAAATTCATATTCAAAATTTACCAAACAAGTTCCTATTCAGCAATACGAATCTATAGAGCCTTTAATAGAAAGAAACAGACAAGGAGAACAAAATATATTTTGGCCAACACCTATAAAATGGTTTGCAAAATCTAGCGGTACAACAAACGCAAAAAGTAAATTTATTCCAGTGAGTAATGAAGCGTTAGAAGATTGCCATTTTAAAGCCGGAAAAGATATGCTATGCCTATTTTTTAACAACAATCCTAATGCTGAACTATTTACAGGAAAAGGATTAAGGCTTGGTGGTAGTAGCGCCATGTATGAAGATAACAATTCTTTTTTTGGAGATTTATCGGCTATTATTATTGAAAACATGCCTTTTTGGGCCGATTTTAGTAGTGCTCCAAAACAAGAAGTAGCTTTAATGGATGAATGGGAAAGTAAAATGGAAGCTATTGTTGATGAAACAATTAAGGAGAATATAACCAGTCTGGTTGGCGTACCTTCATGGATGCTTGTACTGCTCAATAAAGTATTAGAAAAAACAGGAAAACAAAATATTCTTGAGGTATGGCCAAATTTAGAAGTCTATTTTCACGGTGGCGTTAACTTTAACCCGTACCGATCACAATTTAAAAGACTTATTCCTAAAAAAGAATTTAAATACTACGAAATATACAATGCTTCTGAAGGTTTTTTTGCCATACAAGACAGAAATAATTCTCTAGACTTATTGTTAATGCTTGATTATGGTATTTTTTACGAGTTTATTCCAACGGCAAACTTTGACGGAGAAAACTCTGTTGCCATTCCGCTTTCTGAAGTAGAACTTCATAAAAATTATGCCGTAGTAATAACAACAAATGGCGGTTTGTGGAGATACTTAATTGGCGATACCGTTAAGTTTACTTCTTTAAACCCATACCGAATTAGAATTACGGGAAGAACCAAACATTTTATAAATGCCTTTGGAGAAGAACTTATTATAGAAAATGCTGAAGAAGCTTTAAAACAAGCTTGTTTAAAAACTGATTCTGAAATATTAGAATATACCGTAGCTCCTATTTTTATGAATGATGGGCAAAAGGGAAGTCACGAATGGCTTATAGAATTTAAAAAAGAACCTAAAGATATACACAACTTTACGCTAATTTTAGACGAAGCACTTAGAGCTATTAACTCTGATTATGATGCTAAAAGATATCATAATATGACTCTTACATTACCTAAAATAACATTGGCTAAAGAAGGTTTGTTTTATAACTGGCTAAAACAAAAAAACAAATTAGGAGGACAACATAAAATTCCTAGATTGTCTAACACCAGAACTTTTTTAGAAGCCATTTTAGCAGCAGACAATTCTATTTCTTACGCTCAATAACGTAGTTTACCATAGTGAGAAGCGATTCTTTATAAGGTGAGTTTGGATAGCTATTTAACAACTCTAATGCTTTAACTTGGTATTCTTTCATTTTTGAAGTAGTGTACTCTATTCCTCCTTTTTCTTTCACAAAAGCAATAACTTCTTTAACTCTAGTTTTATTTCTATTATGGTTTTTAACAGAGTTTATCAGCCATTTTTTTTCTTTATCGGTACAATTATTTAGTGCATAAATAAGAGGAAGTGTCATTTTTTGTTCTTTAATGTCAATTCCTGTTGGCTTTCCTATTTTGTCATCGGTATAATCAAACAAGTCATCTTTTATTTGAAAAGCAATTCCTATAAGTTCTCCAAATAAGCGCATTTTTTCAATCTCTTCATCTTTACATCCAACAGAGGCGGCACCTATTCCACAACAAGCCGCAATTAAAGTTGCTGTTTTTTGTCGTATTATTTCAAAATAAACGGCTTCTGTAATATCTAATTTTCGGGCTTTTTCTATTTGTAGTAACTCTCCTTCACTCATTTCTCTTACTGCTACAGAAATAAGTTTTAAAATGTCAAAATCGTTATTATCTATTGAGAGTAATAGTCCTTTTGATAGTAAAAAGTCACCTACTAAAACAGCAATTTTATTTTTCCACAAAGCATTTATCGAGAAAAAACCTCTACGCCTATTGCTATCATCAACCACATCGTCATGAACAAGTGTTGCCGTATGAATAAGTTCTATAATAGCAGCACCTCTATAAGTGCGTTCGTCAAAATTCCCTTCTGAAACCATTTTTGCTACCAAAAAAACAAACATTGGTCGCATTTGTTTTCCTTTTCTTCTAACAATATAATGAGTAATTCTGTTTAGTAAAGGTACCTTTGAAATCATAGCCTCTTTGAATTTATATTCAAAGAGTTCCATTTCGGTAAGAATAGGTTCTTTTATTTTTTCTACTAGCTTCATTTATGTTTCAAAAATAGGAAAAATAAAAGGATATTTTTAACTTTTATTCGCCAATTGTCCGCAAGCTGCATCAATATCTTTTCCTCTACTTCTACGTACATTTACAATAATATCGTTCATTTCTAAAATGCTAATATAATCGTCTATTACCTTTGCATTTGCCTGCTGAAAGTCACCATCATCAATAGGATTGTATTCTATCAAATTTACTTTACAAGGAATGTATTTACAAAACTTTACTAGAGCGTTTATGGCTTCTCTGGTATCGTTTATTCCATTCCAAACAATGTATTCGTAAGTAACTCTTCGTTTTGTTTTAGCGTACCAGTACTGAAGTGCTTCTTTTAAATCTGCTAGCGGAAAGTTTTTATTAAAAGGCATTATTTGGGTACGAACCTCATCTATTGCCGAATGCAACGAAACCGCTAGGTTAAATTTTACTTCATCATCAGCCAATTTTTTAATCATTTTAGGAACTCCGGAAGTTGAAACTGTGATTCGTTTGGGCGATATTCCTAATCCTTCAGGAGAGGTGATTTTCTCTATGGCCTTTAACACATTATTGTAATTCATTAAAGGCTCTCCCATTCCCATAAACACAATATTAGATAGTTTGTGGTTATAATAAAGTAAACTTTCTTTATTTATGGCTGCAACTTGATCGTAAATTTCATCGGGATTTAGGTTTCGCATTCGCTTTAAACGGGCAGTTGCACAAAACTGACAATCTAAACTACACCCTACTTGACTAGACACACATGCTGTTGTTCTAGTTTCTGTTGGAATTAAAACAGATTCTACCACCAAACCATCATGCAAGCGAACGGCATTTTTTACAGTTCCATCACTACTTCGTTGCATTTGATCAACTTCAATATGATTGATTACAAAGTTATTTTGTAACATTTCTCTGGTTTCCTTCGAAATATTTGTCATATCGCTAAAAGAATGAACTCCTTTTTGCCACAACCATTCGTATACCTGATTGCCTCTAAAAGCCTTATCGCCATTTTCTGTAAAAAAATCGCGTAATTGCTCTTTGCTCAATGCTCGTATGTCTTTTTTATTACTCAAAATCGATTGTGTTTTTTTATCGGTCCTTCTACCAATCTGTATGGTCTATACAAAGATAAAAGGTTAAAATAATATGCTGTTATCTTTTAGGAAATAACCCATAAAAAATCCCGCAAAAGCGGGATTTTTTTTATATAATTAACATTGCATCTCCGTACGAATAAAACTTGTATCCTTCTTTTACAGCCTCTTGATAGGCTTCCATCAAAAAGTCGTAACCGGCAAATGCCGCAACCATCATCATTAACGTAGATTTTGGTGTATGGAAATTAGTAATCATACTATTGGCGATACTAAATTCATATGGAGGAAAAATAAATTTATTGGTCCAACCATCAAACGGATTTAAGTGTTTGTTTGATGAAACTGAACTTTCTAAAGCTCTCATCACAGTGGTTCCCACAGCACAAATACGGCGTTTTTGATCTATTGCTTTATTTACAATATTGGCTGTTTCTGGTGTAATTAAATTTTGTTCAGAATCCATTTTATGCTTAGATAAGTCTTCTACTTCAACCGGGTTAAATGTTCCTAATCCAACATGAAGTGTTACTTCTGCAAAATCGATTCCTTTAATTTCTAAACGTTTCATTAAGTGCTTAGAAAAGTGTAGTCCTGCTGTAGGTGCTGCAACAGCTCCTTCGTGTTTTGCGTAAATGGTTTGGTAACGCTCTTCATCTTCTGGTTCAACAGGTCTTTTAATGTATTTAGGTAATGGTGTTTCGCCTAATTCTTGCAATTTTTTTCTAAACTCTTCGTAAGATCCATCAAACAAAAAGCGTAAAGTTCTTCCACGTGATGTAGTATTGTCAATTACCTCAGCAACCAAACTTTCATCTTCTCCAAAAAACAATTTATTTCCAATTCTAATTTTTCTTGCCGGATCTACCAATACATCCCACAATCTACTTTCGGCGTTTAATTCTCTCAATAAAAAAACTTCAATTCTAGCACCTGTCTTTTCCTTTTCACCATACATACGTGCCGGAAAAACTTTTGTATTGTTTAACACCATTAAATCTCCTTCGTCAAAATATTCAATCAAATCTTTGAACATTTTATGCTCAATAGTTTGTTCTTTTCTATTTAACACCATTAAACGTGCTTCATCTCGGTGCTCTGCAGGGTATTCTGCCAATAATTCTTCTGGCAAATCGAATTTAAAATGTGATAATTTCATGTATTTTTTTAATTGAAATGAGCGCAAATATACAACATCAACATAGGCGTTGTCAAGTGTTTACCTATAAAAGTTTATTTCAATGCCTTTTAGCTTGTTATTTTTTTAAAATCAAGCCAAAAAGAAGGGTACGATTTTGACACTACGTTTGCATCTTGTATTTGAATAGGAACTCTTAAAGCTAAAGGTGCAAAAGCCATTGCCATTCTATGATCATCATAGGTAGCAATGCTGCAATTTTTGTGTATTTTTTTTGAAGCTTTAAGATCTAAAGTACTATTTGTAATGGTAACCTCTCCTCCTAATTTTTCCAATTCGTTTTTTAAAGCTACCAACCTGTCTGTTTCTTTAATTTTTAAAGTATGAAGTCCTGTTAAGTAGCATGAAATACCCAGCCCAAAACAAGTCACCGCAATTGTTTGTGCTATATCTGGCGCTTGTATTAAATCTAACGTTAATTTCTTAGGAAGGCTAAATTCAGGATTGTTTTTTAACACTATTGAATGTGTCAAAAAACGAGTATCTACTCCCAGTTTTTTGTATATAGTTGCTAAAATTGCATCGCCTTGTAAACTGTCTTTTTTAAATGCAAAAAGCTGAATTTCAGCATTTGTACTTAACGCTGCTAAACTATAAAAATAAGATGCTGAACTCCAATCAGATTCAACTGTAATCTTTTTTGGTTTAATTTCTTTTTTAGGCTGCACCAAAATTTTATTTTCATTCCAAGAAAACGCTATTCCCAACTCTTTTAGCAGTTGTAAAGTCATTTTTATATAAGGAATTGAGGTAACCTCACCTTTAAACTGCAATACCAATCCGTTTTTTAATGTTGGCGCTATTAAAAGTAGCGCCGAAACGTATTGACTACTTACATTTCCATCAATTTTAACCTCTTTTTTTACAATTTCTTTTCCTGAAATTTTTAGCGGAGGAAAGCCTTCTTTTTCAACATATTCAATTTCGGCACCCAATTCTCTCAAAGCATCTACTAAAATTTTTATAGGTCTGTTTTTCATTCGTTCAGAACCTGTTAATACAACTTTAGCATGTGTCTTAGCCGAAAAATAAGCCGTTAAAAAGCGCATAGCAGTACCGGCATGTCCTATATTTATTGTTTCAGAAGTACTTTGAAGTGCTTTTTGTAAATACTGAGAATCATCAGAATTAGATACATTCTCAATATGTAAGTTCGAATAAAACTGTTTTAAAATTAACAACCTATTTGTTTCGCTTTTAGAGCCGGTAATTTGAACGCTTCCTTTTACCGTTTTGTTTATTTTATTAATTTTTAACAATTTCATTCTATATAAAATTAGTAGCTTTACTTTCTAGTATCGTTCATCAATTAATACATCAAATATCATGAAAAAATACGTTTTTATTATCAGTTGCTTATTTTTTATTACAGCGTACAAAGTTAACGCTCAAAAAATGGTATCCAAATTTAGTGAAGAATATTATGATGCCATTCAATGGAGAAATATAGGTCCGTTTAGAGGTGGTAGAAGCGCTGCAGTAACAGGAGTTCCTAATAAAGCAAACCTATTTTATTTTGGAGCTACCGGTGGTGGCGTATGGAAAACTACCGATGCCGGAAATACTTGGAGCAATATTTCTGATGGCTTTTTTGGAGGCTCTGTTGGAGCTATTGCCGTAAGCGAATTTGATAATAATGTTATTTATGTAGGAAATGGAGAAGTAACTGTAAGAGGAAATGTATCTTCAGGTGATGGTATGTGGAAATCTATTGATGCCGGAAAAACATGGACTCATATAGGATTGGATAAATCTAGGCACATTACCAGAGTGCGCATTCATCCTAAAAATCCCGATATTGTATATGCAGCCGTTTTAGGCGATTTATTTAAATCTAGTACCGAAAGAGGTGTTTATAAGTCTACCAATGGAGGAACTACTTGGAGAAAAGTACTTTTTTCAAATGCCGATGCAGGAGCTGTAGATTTAATTATAGATCCTAATAACCCAAGAATACTATACGCTAGTACTTGGCGTGTTAGAAGAACTCCTTACAGCTTGTCTAGTGGAGGCGAAGGTTCTGCATTGTGGAAAAGTACCGACGAAGGAGAAACATGGGTAAACATTTCAAAAAATGAAGGACTCCCTGAAGGTATTTGGGGTATTAGTGGTATTGCGGTATCTCCTGTTAATTCGGATATTGTTTGGGCACTAATAGAAAATAAAGATGGCGGATTGTACAAATCTACCGATGCCGGAAAAACATGGAAACTTATTAATAAAAAACGAAAATTACGACAACGCGCATGGTATTACACTCGTATTTATGCCGATACGCAAGATGAAAACACACTATATGTTTTAAATGTAAAATATCATCAATCTAAAGATGGAGGAAAAACATTTAAAACGTTTAATGCTCCACATGGAGATCATCACGATTTATGGATTGCTCCAGAAAACAATCAGCGTATGATAATTGCTGATGACGGTGGTGCACAAGTAAGTTTTGATGCCGGTAAAAATTGGAGTACCTACTTAAACCAACCAACAGCACAAATTTATAGAGTTACTACAGACAATCATTTCCCTTACCGAATTTACGGTGCACAACAAGACAACTCTACATTTAGAATAGCACACAGAACCGATAGAGGTACTATTGGAGAAAAAGATTGGGAACCTACTGCCGGAGGAGAAAGTGCTCATATTGCCGTAGATCCTTTAAATAATGATATTGTTTACGGAGGTAGTTATGGTGGCTTACTTACCCGAATTAATCATAAAACTGGAGAAGTGAGAGTGATTAACGTTTGGCCCGATGACCCTATGGGACATGGTGCTGAAGATATGAAGTACCGTTTCCAATGGAATTACCCTATCTTCTTTTCTCCTCACAACAAAAAGAAAATGTACACCACTTCAAATCATGTACACGTAACTTATAATGAAGGTCAATCATTTGAGGTAATTAGTCCCGATTTAACTCGAAACGATCCTAAAACCTTAAAAGTTTCAGGAGGACCTATAACAAAAGACAATACCGGTGTAGAATATTACGGAACTATTTTTGCTGCTGTAGAATCTCCTTTTGAAAAAGATTTAATTTGGACAGGTTCTGATGACGGCCTTGTTCATATTACTAGAGATGGTGGTAAAAATTGGGTAAATGTGACACCTAAAAAAATGCCCGAATGGATGATGATTAACTGCATTGAAGTTGATCCTTTTACTGCCGGTGGAGCATACATTGTAGGTACACGGTATAAGTTAAGTGATAATACCCCTTACATTTATAAAACCGAAAACTACGGAAAGAGTTGGAAATTGTTAACCAACGGCATTAATCCTCAACATTTTACCAGAGCACTTAGAGCAGATCCTAAAAGAAAAGGTTTACTATATGCAGGTACAGAGTTTGGAATGTACATTAGTTTTGATGATGGGCAAAATTGGGCGCCTTTTCAACTCAACCTGCCAATTGTTCCTATTACCGACCTAGCAATAAAAAACAACAATTTAATTGCAGCTACTCAAGGAAGATCTTTTTGGCTGATTGATGATATTACACCTTTACAACAACTTGATAAATCGCTTATTGCTAAAGATATTTTCTTGTACAAACCAATGGATAGCTACAGACTGGAAGGAAGCAGTCAAAAATCAAAAACAGCAGGACAAAATCATCCAGGCGGTGTTATTATCAATTATTTTGTAAGAGATTTTAACGAAAAAGATACCTTGAGTATTTCTTTTTACGAAGCGTCTGGCAAACATATTAAAACATTTTCAACGAAGCCTGACAAAAAACAACATGAAGAAAAGTTAAAAGTTAAAAAAGGTGACAATCAATTTAACTGGAACATGTATTATCCCGATGCTGAAAAAGTAAAAGGTATGATTTTGTGGTGGGCTTCATTGCGAGGACCAAAAGCGTTACCGGGAGCGTATACTGTTAAACTGAGCAAAAATGGAAACACGGTTTCTGAGCAAAATTTTAACCTATTGAAAGACCCTAGAAGCAGTAGTACTCAAGAAGATTTACAAGCTCAATTTAACTATATTATTGAAGTTCAAGAAAAACTCACAGAAATACATAAAACACTTAAAAATATTACAAAAATTAAAAAGCAAATTGAACAGTTAAAATTAGCTATAACCGATACTAAAAAGCATCAAAAAATTGTAGATTTAGCTGACAAAATTGTAAAAGATTTAACCAAATATGAAAATGAGTTGTACCAAACTAAGAGTAAAAGTGCGCAAGACCCACTTAATTATCCTATAAAACTAAACAACAAATTGGCTCATTTAAATGCGCTAAATTCTATTGGCGATTTTAAACCAACTGCACAGTCTGTTGAGTTTAAAAATCAACTTATAAAAGAAATTGATATTGTGCTAAACAACGTTTATTCTATTTTTAATAACGATGTAAAAACCTTAAATAAGAAGGTGAAACAAAGCGATATAAATCTTATAAATTTAAACTAAAACACAAAAGAGGCTTCGGCCTCTTTATTTTTTAATAAACTTATAATATCCCGCCATAAAAGCACCATATATTAATGATAAAACAACTTGTACTTTTATAAATTGTTGCCATACACCTGCTGCAAAATATTCGGATATCATTCCTGAAACTCCTCCGTTTTTAACAATTGATATTAGTATCTTAATAAAGGTAACAACAATTAAGAAGAAAATTCCAAAATAGAATAACATTTTAAAAAATGATTGTTTTTTATCGGTCTTCATTTAACGTAGTTTTGGATTATTGTGATGACGGTTATGGTCTCTTTTGGTTTTGAGGTTCATTTTTTTGTCAAAAGCATCTTGTAAGTCAATTCCTGTCTGATTTGCCAAACACAACACTACAAAAACAACATCTGCCAACTCTTCGCCCAAATCTTTTTCTTTATCACTTTCCTTTTCACTCTGTTCTCCATAGCGTCTTGCGATAATACGTGCTACCTCTCCTACTTCTTCTGTTAGTTGCGCCATATTTGTAAGTTCGTTAAAATAACGAACTCCGTGTTCTTTTATCCAGTTATCAACTACCTGCTGTGCATTTTTAATATCCATTATTTAACTTTTTATACCATTCAAAGATATCAATTCTTTATAGAAATATAGATTTCTGATTTACATATTAGCTATTGCTTTAAAAAATTCAAAAATTCGTTTCTCGGAATTTCTTCAGCACCCAAACTTGCCAAATGTTTATTGTAAACCTGACAATCAACCAGTTTGTAATTTTTTTTCTTTAATTTTTGTACCAAATAAATAAATGCCACTTTTGAAGCATTACTTACCTTACTAAACATACTTTCGCCACAAAAAACGGATTCCAAATCAACCCCATATAATCCGCCTACTAGCTCATCGTTTTTCCACACTTCAACAGATTTTGCAATACCTTTCTCATAAAGTTTTATGTATGCTTTTTCCATTTCATTGGTAATCCAAGTATCTGTTTCTCCTTGCGCATTTCTATCAATTGTTTTACAGTTATAAATAACCTCTTTAAAAGCGGTGTTAAAGGTAACTTTAAAAATTTCCCTTCTTAAAACCTGCCTCATACTCTTTGATACTTTTAACTTTTCCGGAAATAAAACCATTCTAGGATTTGGACTGTACCACACAATAGGTTCTTCGGTAGTGTACCACGGAAAAATACCACTCTTATACGCTAATAGAAGTCGTTCTGTAGATAAGTCGCCCCCTATTGCTACTATTCCGTACTCATTTGCTATAGTTACAGGAGGAAAAAATAATTCTTCTGAAAGAAAGTACATGGTGGTTGTTTTTACAAATTGTTATTAAACAAAAAAGAGAAAAGCTACAACCACTTTTCTCTTTCAATTTTATTATTAATCGCCCTTAAAATGGTAAATCATCCGGCTCACTATCATCAATAGAAGGAGTTGTTTCTAAATTTTCTAACGGAGCTGTTGGAGGTATCTCTCCAGAAGTTTCAGCTTGAAGATTCTCAATTCTCCAACCTTGTATTGAGTTAAAATACACGGCTTCTCCTTGAGGATTAATCCACTCTCTACCTCGTAGGTTTATAGAAATTTTTACATCTTGCCCTACTTGAAAGTTGTTTAACAAATCACATTTATCTTGAACAAATTCAATCAACAACATTTGAGGGTATTGCTCATTTGTAGTAACTACCATTTCTCTTTTTCTAAAACCACTTGCTCCAAAGGTTTTAGTTTCATCAATTTTTTTAATTTTCCCTGTAACTTCCATTATATAAATTATTTCATTAAAAGTACTTTCCAAGCACTTATTACGTCATTTTTCTCTAAAAATGTTTTCGCAAATATATGTTTTTCTTCTGTATTAATATTTACATACTCCGGGTGTTCTTTCAAAAATTTATCAACAGTTTCTTTAGAAGGTATTTCGGTAACATTGGCTAACATTCCTAAATGATTTCCTGTTAAAACTGCACTGTTTTTTATTTCAAAAGGAAGCGCATCTACGCCAATACCTAAACTAGTGAGTGGTTTTGGTATTTCAAAAAAGCCTTCTTTAGCTCTTGTATAATAACTTCCACCTGCTCTGGCAACCAAATCTATTTTGTGTTGGTCTATTGTTCCGGCCTCTGTTAAAACAGTTTCATCAATATGTATTTTAATAACTTCACAAATAACCAAGTTTCCTGCACCGCCTTCTTTTCCTAAAGCGGTTACATTTGTAACTTTACATTCAAACTGAACGGGTGACTCTCCTACCCTAAAAGGTTTTACGTTTTCTGATTTTACCATTGTAAAACCAGCCTTTTCAAACTCATTTACACCCTTTGGGTACTCTGTACTCGACAGCGACATTTGCTGAACCATATTATAACTTACCACATTTATTACCACCTCTTTCACCTCCAATACATTCTCTAATGTGTGTTTTGTCGTGTTATTTTTTACTCTCCGTGCCGGAGAAAAAATTAAAATTGGCGGATTGGCACTAAATACATTAAAAAAACTAAAAGGCGATAAGTTTGGAACTCCTTCTGCATCTATAGTACTAGCAAAAGCTATAGGTCTTGGTGCTATAGCTCCCAGTAAATAACTGTGTAGTTTTGCTACAGGTATTTCTTTTGGACTTATTGTTAGCATTAAATTTATATTTTTAACAAATGTAACTAATTCCGATTTAAAACAATATTGGAGAACTTATGAAGTTATATCAATACTTTTTAAGTATTTTTGTTGAAATGGTTTCTTACAAACGCACACAAATTATACGTTGGCTGGTCATAATAGCTTCGTTTATTATAGTTTCTCTTATACTGTGGAACACCTACGATTTTTTTAAAAAATTTAAAAACGAAGAACGTGCCAAAATGGAAATTTTGGCTAAAGTTTATGAACGTTTAAGTAGTGCCGATTTAAATGCTGACATTTCGTTAGAGTATAAAATTATAGGGAATAACAACAACATTCCTATGATTATTACTAATGAAAAAGACAGTATTACAGAATGGTCTAACCTAGATAGTATCCAAGCAAAAAATAACGATTATTTACTAAAACAATTGGCTATTATGAAAAGCCAAAACCAACCTATTTTAGTAAGTCATAAAGGAGGAAATGTAAAACAATATATTTACTACAGAGATTCCGATTTACTGACCAAACTAAAATATTATCCAATTGCTTTAATACTTATCCTGTTTCTGTTTGCAAGTGTTATATACCTATTTTTTAAATCTAACAAAGTTGCTGAACAAAATAAACTTTGGACAGGAATGGCGAAAGAAACTGCACACCAAATAGGCACTCCTTTGTCTTCGTTACTTGCTTGGATAGAAATTTTGCGCCTAGAAAATACTGACGAAAATACTGTTCAAGAAATAGAAAAAGATGTATTGCGATTAAATGTAATTGCCGAACGATTTTCTAAAATTGGCTCTGTTCCAAAACTAGAAGTTTGCAATATTGTTGAAGCTACCGAAAATTCATTTAATTACCTAAAATCTAGAAGTTCTAAACAAGTACATTTTAATTTTGAAAGCAGCACTTCTAACATTTCACTTAAAATAAACTTGCAATTATTTAGCTGGGTAATAGAAAATTTGGTAAAAAATGCCATTGATGCTATGGAAGGGAAAGGCGCTATTTATTTAAAGATTACCGAAAAATATAAGTCTGTTCACATTACCATTTCCGATACAGGAAAAGGTATTCCAAAAAAATTACAACAAAAAATATTCTCGCCGGGATATACTACAAAAAAACGAGGTTGGGGATTGGGCTTATCACTGGCTAAACGAATTATAGAAGACTATCACAACGGTAAAATTATAGTTCAAAAATCTACCTTAGGAAAGGGAACTACTTTTGAAATAACCTTAAAAAAATAATTTACAAATACGACGCTATTGCTTTTGCAACAGCCTCAAATTCTTCAGGCTGAAGTGAAACTTTTTTTCTAAACTGTATATCTTCCATTGTTTGTAGTGGAATTAAGTGCACATGCACATGAGGCACTTCTAATCCAATTACAGCCATTCCAATACGTTCACAAGAAATTGTTTTTTCCATTGCTAAGGCAATTTTTCGTGAAAATTTCATTAACCCATTGTACGTTTCTTCGTCTAAAGAAAAAAGTTTATTAACCTCTTTTTTAGGAACTACCAATGTATGTCCTTTCGCATTTGGATTTATATCTAAAAAGGCATAAAAATGCTCATCTTCGGCAATCTTATAAGAAGGAATATCTCCGTTTATTATTTTAGTAAAAATACTGCTCATTGTAATGTATTAAAAAGCGTCAATTCTAATAATATTGAAGCAATTATGTTAGTCTCTTGAAATCTCTAAAACTTCTAGCTTCATCATTCCGCTAGGTACTTTAATTTCAGCAACATCTCCCACTTTTTTACCTAACAACCCTTTTCCTATAGGAGAATTTACAGAAAGTTTACCCTCTTTTATATTTGTTTCAGAATCTGCAACCAACGTATAGGTAAACTCCATATTATTTGTTACATTTTTTAATTTAACCGTTGAGTGAATTAAAATTTTAGAAGTGTCTAACAGTGATTCATCAATAATTCTAGCATTCGCAACTACCTCTTTTAGCTTTGCTATTTTTAATTCCAATAACGATTGTTCTTCTTTTGCAGCATGGTATTCTGCATTTTCGCTTAAATCTCCTTTATCTCTGGCTTCAGCAATAGCATTGCTTACTCTAGGGCGCTCAACGTGCTCTAAATGTTCTAATTCGGCTTTTAATTTCTTTAATCCTTCTACAGTGTAATACGATACTTTACTCATAACTTATCATTTTAATAAAGACAAAAATCTCAATTCTGAATAACAGAATGAGACTTGAATACAAATGTACAAAATATTTGTAAATTGCCATCGTTTATAAACAAACTATCATTTTTTAACAATGCGTACTTTATTCTTACTATTCCTCTTCTTTTCTTTTTCATCTTGTGAAAAAAATGAAACCAACGATATTTTACCTGATATTGATGTAAATGTGACCATCGATTTAAATTTACCGCAATATATAGATCTACAAATTCCCAGCGGTTGGGCATATACAACCGGAGGTATTAAAGGAATTTTAGTATTAAATACCGGCACAGGAACGCCTCCTTACAAGGCTTTTGATAGAGCGTGCCCTAATAACGATTGTAGTAGTGCTATGATTTTTGACGGAAGTTTAAAATTAAAATGTCCTTGCGACGATAGCGAGTATAGTATTATTGACGGTTCTCCACAAACCACCGGAAATCCTCATTTTGCAAGAGAATACAGAGTAAATGTTATAAATGCTACCACATTAAACATTACTAATTTTTAACTATTTAAACCCTGTAATTTAAAAACAGATTAGTATTTTTGTGCGAAAGCAATTAACGTGAAAAATTATTTCTCTTCAACATTTAAACTAGGAATTTTAGGTGGAGGTCAGCTTGGAAGAATGCTTCTTTCCGAAACTCAGAAATTTGATATTTACACTTGCATCCTAGACAGCTCTAAAGAAGCTCCTTGTGCCGAAATTTGCAATGAATTTTACGTAGGTGATTTAAACAATTTTGAAGCTGTTTATAATTTTGGCAAAAAAGTAGATTTACTTACTATTGAAATAGAACACGTTAACATAGAAGCTCTTTTTAAACTTGAAAAAGAAGGATTAACCATATACCCTCAGCCAAGAGTCTTAAACATTATTCAAAACAAAGGAACTCAAAAAGATTTTTTTACAAAAAACAACATTCCTACCGCTCCGTACCAAAAATTTGCAACTTTGGTACAGTTGCTTAAAAACACTCCTCCTTTTCCTTTTGTATGGAAGTCAGCTCAGTTTGGTTACGATGGTAGTGGTGTGAAAATTGTTAAAAATGAAAACGATTTAAAGGCACTTCCCAACACACCTTGTATTGTTGAAAAATTAATTCCTTTTGTAAAAGAATTAGCCGTGATTGTGTCTAGAAATAAAAATGGCGATTTAAAAACATACCCTGTAGTTGAAATGGAATTTCATCCAGAAGCCAATCAGGTTGAATATGTTATTTGCCCTGCTAGAATTTCAGAAGAAATTTCAGAAAAAACCATACAAATTGCTTTAGATGTTGCCAAACATTTTAAACACGTAGGGTTACTGGCAGTTGAAATGTTTCAAACATACAACAACACTATTTTGGTAAACGAAGTTGCTCCAAGACCACATAACAGTGGCCACTACAGCATAGAAGCCTCATATACAAATCAATTTGAACAACATTTAAGAAGTATTTTAAACCTACCTCTTGGAAACACCGATAGTAAAGTTGCCGGAATTATGGTAAATTTGGTAGGCGAAGAAGGATATACAGGTAATGTGGTTTATAAAAATTTAGAAAAAATACTTCAAATGAATGGTGTTACACCGCATCTATACGGAAAAAAGCAAACTCGTCCTTTTAGAAAAATGGGACATATTACTGTGGTAAATAACAATATTCATGAAGCACGAAAAATTGCAGAAAAAGTTAAAAATACGATAAAGGTAATAAGCAAATAAATACAATTATGAGCAAAGTAGGAATTATTATGGGAAGCAACTCTGACCTCCCAATTATGCAACAAGCTATAGATATTTTACATGAATTTGGTATTGAAACAGACGTAGATATTGTATCAGCTCACAGAACTCCTGAAAAACTATTTGATTACGCAAAAAACGCACATTTAAATAATATCTCGGTTATTATTGCAGGTGCAGGAGGAGCTGCTCATTTACCAGGTATGGTGGCGGCTATAAGTCCGTTACCCGTAATTGGAGTCCCTGTAAAATCTAGAAATTCTATTGATGGGTGGGACTCTATTCTCTCTATTTTACAAATGCCTGCAGGAGTTCCGGTAGCTACTGTTGCTTTAGATGGTGCACAAAACGCAGGAATTTTAGCTGCTCAAATTATGGGTGCTTCTAGCAAAAACATTCAGTCTAAAATAATTCAATTTAAAGAAAAGTTGAAACTAAAAGTTTCAAATGCTGCTAAAGAACTAAAAAAATAAAAAACATGATGAGTAACCCGCTACTACAAAATTTCAACACTCCCTTTTCTACAGCTCCTTTTTCTAAAATTAAACCTGAACATTTTAAACCTGCTTTTATTGAAGCTATTAAACTGGCCAAACAAGAAATTGAAAATATTGTAAACAACCCTAAAACACCTACTTTTAAAAACACCATTGAAGCATTAGAGTTTAGTGGACAAAAATTAGAGCGAATTTCTAGTATTTTTTTCAACTTAAACGCCGCAGAAACAACAAGTGAAATTCAAAAAATTGCTCAAGAAATTTCTCCATTGTTATCTGAATTTTCAAATGATATTACACTTAACAAATCACTTTTTAATAAAATAAAAAAGCTTTATCTCCAAAAAGATGATTTAAACCTTTCTACCGAACAGCTTACTCTTTTAACTAAAAATTACAAAAGTTTTGTACGAAACGGTGCTAACTTAAACGATAAAGACAAAGCTGAACTTAGAAAAATTGACACAGCACTTGCCAAGTTAAAATTACAATTTGGGGAAAATGTACTTGCTGAAACCAATACTTTTGAGCTTCATATTACCCATAAAGATCAATTAAAAGGACTTCCTGAAAGTGTTGTAGAAGCCGCTCAAATAACTGCAAAACAAAAAAGTAAAAGCGGGTGGATTTTTACACTAGACTACCCTAGCTATATCCCTTTTGTTACTTATGCAGAAGACCGAGAACTTCGAAAAGAAATGGCTATTGCCTTTGGAGCTAAAGCCTTTAGAAACAATAAATACGACAACCAAAATGTAATACTTAACATTGTTAAACTCCGTCATAAAAGAGCTCAATTATTAGGCTATAATACACATGCTCATTTTGTGTTAGAAGAGCGAATGGCTGAAAATCCTGATAATGTAAATCTTTTCTTAGAAGATCTTTTAAAAAAAGCAAAACCTGCTGCTGAATCAGAGTTTAAAACCTTATCGGAATTCGCAAAAAAAGACGGTGTAAAAAAACTTGAAAAATGGGATAGTGCCTACTATGCCGAAAAACTAAAGAAAAAACTTTTTAACATAGATCAAGAAAAACTAAAGCCTTATTTTAAGCTAGAAAATGTAATAAATGGTGTTTTTACAATTGCTTATAAACTTTACGATTTGCAGTTTGAAGAAGTTTTTAATATTGACAAATACCATAACGATGTTAAAACATATAAAGTAACCGATACCAACAACCGGTTTATAGCTGTACTGTATGCCGATTTTTTCCCTAGAGAAGGTAAACGCAACGGTGCTTGGATGACTTCATTTAAAAACCAGTGGATAAAAGATGGGGAAAACTCTAGACCTCACATATCTATCGTTTGTAATTTTACCAAACCAACAAACACAAAACCTTCTTTATTAACCTTTAGCGAGGTAACTACTCTATTCCACGAGTTTGGACATGCACTTCATGGAATGCTAGCAAACACCACCTACCCAAGCCTATCGGGAACTAGTGTATATTGGGACTTTGTAGAGCTTCCTAGTCAACTGCTAGAAAACTGGTGTTATGAAAAAGAAGCTCTAAACTTATTTGCAAACCACTACAAAACAAATCAGTTAATTCCAACAACACTAATAGACAACATTAAACAATCTGCAAATTTCTTAGAAGGAATGCAAACCTTACGTCAGCTTAGCTTTGGAATTCTTGATATGAACTGGCACGGAAAAAACCCTACGAACATCACAAATGTTAAAAGCTTTGAAACAGAAGCCTTTAAAAACACACAACTATTTCCTGATGTAGCAACAAACTGTATGAGTACCTCTTTCTCTCATATTTTTCAAGGAGGGTATTCTTCTGGATACTACTCATACAAATGGGCAGAAGTACTAGATGCCGACGCTTTCGAATTTTTTAAAGAAAAAGGTATCTTTAATAAACAAGTAGCTCAAAAATTTAAAAATGAAGTGCTATCAAAAGGAGGAACTCAAAAACCAATGGAACTCTACATTAATTTTAGAGGAAAAAAGCCAACTAACAATGCTCTTTTAAAAAGAGCCGGACTTTTAAAATAAGTTGTTTTTTAAATCAAAAACTCATTTTTTCAAAAAATAAATAGCGCATTATTTAAAATAAAATGCATTTTATTTTAAATAAACGGATGCGATTTACCCCTTAAATAGGGTGTTATATATAAATAAATTGCGCATTTTTCATAATAAACGGTATGTTTTTTTCGTTAAATGGTTAATTTTTTTTCATTTTTATTTGGAAACATAAAAATATTTTATATCTTAGCTGTGTTAAAAGTTCACAACCCCACAATATTCGGTGAATTTTAATTTGATTAAAATAGTTCTTTACCATTATGTCTTATTAATTGATGAATGGATCAAATCATCAAGTTTATCCGATGTAAATAAACTTGATGATTTTAAAAAATTGTTTAACCTAAAACCCCAAATTTCATTAGTATAATTTTAGAAAATAGTATTTTTAGTAAGAATGGTGATTCAGTAGTGGTTATACCATAATTAGTTTGCTAGTTTATCGATTGTAGTATAATCACTTCTGAATTAAACAGTTCCAAAACCCCAAAACCCCACAAAAATGAAAACACTGACTCTAAAGTTTGTTTCATTAATTCTCTTAAGTGTATTTTCATTAGTAGCTTGTACAAAAGACGATAGCGATTTGGTTTTTACTGAAACTGCCGAAACCGTTGACATTAATAGTGTTTCGTACTCTAAAATTGAACTCGAAATTTTAGATTTGGTTAATAAACACAGAGTTGATCTTGGCTTAACACCACTTCAATCTCTGACAATTATTTCGGGTGTGGCCGATGGTCATACCAAGTACATGATTCAAGTTGGGCAAATTAACCATGACAACTTTGATCAAAGAGCTCAAATTTTAATGAATGACGCCAATGCGAAATCTGTAGCTGAAAACGTAGCCTATGGTTACAATTCTGCAGAAACCGTAGTAAACGGTTGGCTCAACAGCGAAAGCCATAGAGCTGTTATCGAAAATCCAAATTTTACGCACTTTGGAATATCGACAGAATCAAATAGTGAAGGCAGAAATTTCTTCACACAAATTTTTATAAAAAAATAAATCAACCCCTAATAATATCTTCAATACCTAAAGAAGTAATTGTTTAACCCTAAAAAGAAAAAATTATGAAAGCAACATCTTTAAAACGCAACGATGCTCAACCTCATCTAAAGATTGTTAACAACAATATTTCAGCAGGTAGAAAGAAAAAAATAAATCACAAGCTTTACATTAATACTTTAATGCCAGGTTTCAATTATACAAACCACCTAGGGCAAGTGATTACCCCTAAAAAATGTGTTCTCTTATAGAGTTATATTATTGTATATTTTCCCCTCGATATACCTTTAAACTTATTTAAATTCACACAAATTGTTGTCCCCACAACTTCAGTTTATGATGAATTTAAATAAGTTTTTTATTGTTTTTAGGTATTGAATAAATAAAAATTATATTTTTGCCTCCTCAATCTAAGATAAACTAATGAATAAATACGACGTTACTGTAATCGGCTCTGGACCAGGAGGATATGTTGCAGCCATTAGATGCGCACAACTAGGATTAAAAACAGCCATTATTGAAAAATACAACACTTTGGGCGGTACTTGCTTAAATGTGGGTTGTATTCCTTCAAAGGCACTGCTTGATTCTTCTCATCATTACTATGATGCTATCAAACATTTTGAAACTCACGGTATTAAAGTTTCTGGGTTAGATGTAGATTTTAAACAAATGATTGCTCGTAAAAACGAAGTTGTCAATCAAACATCTGGAGGCATTAATTACCTGATGGATAAAAATAATATTGATGTGTACCAAGGTGTGGGTAGTTTTGAAGACAGCACCCATATTGCTATTTTAAAAGAGGATAAATCTTTAGAAAAAATTGAAAGTACACATACAATTATTGCTACAGGATCTAAACCTGCTACCCTTCCGTTTATTAATATTGATAAGAAAAGAATTATTACCTCAACAGAAGCGCTAAGTTTATCTGAAATCCCTAAACATTTAATTGTAATTGGTGGTGGCGTTATTGGATTAGAGCTAGGATCTGTATATAAAAGATTAGGTTCAGAAGTATCTGTTATAGAGTACATGCCAACCATTACCCCGGGAATGGATGCTATGCTATCCAAAGAACTCCAAAAAACACTTAAAAAACAAGGTATAAAATTTTACACAAGTCATAAGGTAACATCTGTGGTTAACAACGGAGATACCGTTACCATTAAGGCTGAAAACAAAAAAGGGGCAGAAGTTACTTTTGAAGGAGATTACACGTTAATTTCTGTTGGAAGAAAACCTTATACAAATGGATTAGGGTTAGAAAATATTGGAATAAAAACAAACAACATAGGTCAAATAGAGACCAATATACAACTACAAACAGCTGTCCCTAATATTTATGCCATTGGTGATGTGGTAAAAGGTCCTATGCTAGCACACAAAGCCGAAGAAGAAGGCACTATGGTTGCTGAAATTATAGCAGGACAAAAACCACATATTAACTACAATTTAATACCCGGTGTTGTTTACACTTGGCCTGAAGTTGCAACCGTAGGTAAAACCGAAGAGCAACTTAAAGAAGAAGGTATTAAGTACAACGTTGGAACTTTTGCTATGCGAGCACTTGGAAGAGCTAGAGCTAGTATGGATATTGAAGGACAAATAAAAGTTTTGGCAAATGCTGAAACCGATGAAATTATAGGAGTGCATATGATTGGCGCAAGAGCTGCTGATATGATTGCCGAGGCAGTAATTGCAATGGAGTTTAGAGCATCTTCTGAAGATATTGCTCGTTCTTCACACGCACACCCTACATTTACCGAAGCATTTAAAGAAGCGTGTTTGGCCGTTAACAAAAGGGCTATTCACAGTTAATTAACAACTTTTTAAACCTTTCAAATTGAAAGGTTTTTTTATTTTGCAACCCAATAATGCTTAGAACTAGTCAAAAGATACGGTTAACTAACAGCGATGGTTTTAAACAAAAGTTATTACTTTGGGCACAGCAGTTTAAAAATGTTGTTTGGTTAGACAGTAACAACCATAAAGCAAATATCACTTTTGATGCAATTTTAGCTGTAGACAGTTACACAAAGATTAAAACAAGCGATAAAAATGCTTTTGAAAAGCTGAAAAAATACCAATTGGAGACCCATGATTTTATTTTTGGGTATTTAAGCTACGATTTA
Source organism: Flavobacteriaceae bacterium (assembly GCA_027082925.1). Lineage (GTDB taxonomy): Bacteria > Bacteroidota > Bacteroidia > Flavobacteriales > Flavobacteriaceae > Lutibacter. Next base: position 198,295 of record JALWTD010000018.1, on the reverse strand, counting down.
AAAAATAATCTTGAAAAACTAAACTCCACTAACTTTGACGGATTGCATTTTCCTGAGTTGTATTTTTTCCAACCAAAAAAAATATTCATTATAAAACAAAACTCACTAGAAGTAAAATACTTAAAACATTTAAGTGACGAAATAACGCATGATATTCATGAAATTTCATCACAAAAAGAAAAAGAAAATACCGTTACAAATTGCAACATAAAGCCTCGAATTAAAAAACAAGCTTATTTTAAAAAATTTGATGCTCTGCTAGAACACATTCAAAAAGGAAATTTATACGAAGTCAATTTCTGTCAAGAATTTTATAGCGAAAACACACACATAAATCCTGTTAGTACGTATTTAAACTTAAATAAAATATCCAAACCTCCATTTGCTTCATTTTTAAAATTTGACAATCACTATTTGCTTTCCGCATCGCCCGAACGATATCTAAAAAAAAATGGAGCAACGGTAATTTCTCAACCTATTAAAGGAACCGAAAAAAGAGCTGTTTTAAAAACAGAAGATGAATTGCTTCGTAAAAACCTAGAACAAAATCCTAAAGAAATTTCAGAAAATATAATGATTGTAGATTTGGTTCGTAACGACTTTTCTCGTTTTGCAGAAAAAGGTTCGGTTAAAGTAGACGAACTTTGCAAAGCTTATCGGTTTAAACAAGTACACCAGTTAATATCAACTATTTCATGTAACGTAAACGTACATACGCACCCTGTCGATATTATAAAACATACTTTTCCCATGGGAAGTATGACCGGAGCTCCAAAAATTTCAGCAATGAAAATAATAGAAAGCATCGAAGAAACTAAAAGAGGCTTATATTCAGGAGCTGTCGGGTATTTTACACCAAATAACGATTTTGATTTTAACGTGGTTATTAGGAGTATTCTGTATAACGCCAACAACAAATACATATCGTACACAGTAGGGAGCGCAATTACTTCAAAATCTGTTGCCGAAAAAGAATACAATGAGTGTTTGCTTAAAGCAGAAGCTATGAAAAAAGTATTATTAAACACGAAATAGTTATCTTTACCTCCTTTAATAATGAATCGTAATTTTGAAAAACATATTAGTCATCATTTTCCTTTTTTAGAAGGAAAAAAGTTACTTGTTGCCATATCTGGAGGTGTTGATAGCGTTGTTCTAACACATTTATTACATCGGTTACACTGTAAAATTGCTTTGGCTCATTGTAACTTTTCGTTAAGAAATGAAGAAAGTGATAAAGATGAACTTTTTGTTAAAAAACTAGCAAGAGAATTAGATGTTGCTGTGTACACTGTAAAATTTAACACCTCAGAGTATGCTCAAAAAAAGGGAATTTCTACACAAATGGCAGCTAGAGACCTCCGCTACAACTGGTTTCAGGAAATTTGTAAAACTCATAAGTTTGACTATATTTTAACAGCACACCATAGCGATGATGCGCTAGAAACTTTCTTAATTAATCTTACTAGAGGTACCGGTATAGATGGGCTATCTGGAATTCCACAAAAAAATGAAAATATTATTAGACCGCTACTCTCTTTTTCTAGAAACAATATTCTCGATTTTGCCTTAGCGAATAAGCTACATTGGAGAGAAGATAAAAGCAACGCTTCAACAAAATACACTCGAAACAAAATTAGACATGAAGTGATTCCTGTTTTAAAAGAAATTAACCCTAACCTATTAAATTCGTTTCAAAAAACATTAGACAACCTTCACAAAACAAAAGCCATTGCAAAAGATGCTGTAGAGATTGTTAAAAAACAAGTTGTAAGTACTTCTGAAAATGAAATAACCTTTAGCATTAAACATCTTAAGAAATTAAAAAACGCTCCTGTTTATTTGTTTGAACTCTTGAAAGAATACGGCTTTACCGAATGGAATGATGTTGCTAATTTATTAGATGCTCAAAGCGGAAAACAACTTTTTAGTAAAACACACCGATTGCTTAAAAATAGAACAGCGCTTCTTTTAACCGAAATTACTTCAAACAATAAACAAGAATATACCGTATTGGAAAATGTAAAAGAGATTTACAAACCAATTGGCCTCAAATTTGAAAAAATCATTATTCCGTTCGACACTAAAAAACATCAAAATAAAATAATAGAGGAACTTATTTCAACAAACAACAGTGTTAATACCGCTTTGTTAGATTACAATTCTCTTACATTTCCGCTCGTAATTAGAAAATGGCAAATCGGCGATTACTTTTACCCATTAGGACTTAAAGGTAAAAAGAAAGTAAGTAAATACTTTAAAGACGAGCAATTTTCGTTAATAGATAAAGAACATACTTGGTTGCTGTGTTCTAAAAATGCAATTGTTTGGATTATTGGAAAACGGTTAGATAACAGGTTTAAAGTAACTCCTAAATCTTCATCTATTTTAAAAATCACTATTTCCCACTAAAAGTTAATACGTGTAAAAAACGTTTTCGTTAAATTAACATTTCACTAAAAGATTATTTAATTCTCTTTTTGTAATTTCATAAAAAAATACTTGAGTAATGGCAATACAACCCAAACTTATCCGATTTAAAGAAAATGTACTGTCAAAGTATCAAATTTACAACAGTATTTTTATGACGCTTCCCTTTGATACTATTAGCAGAACAGGCGTTTTACTTCCTCTATTCCACGATATTTGTAAAAATGGATTTGCAAAAGGTAAAAACCCAAAAGAGATTATTGAATTTTTCTTTCAGTCATACTTAAACAACCCTTCAGAAGAAGAAAAAATAAACTTACTCTTTCAATTTATTCAATACATTGAACGGCAAGTTGTACTTTTTGATGCAGTTGAAGATGCAGCTTTTCCTATTGTTAACAATATGGATGGTATTGGAACATTAAGAAATAGTAAAGAAACTGCTGCTTTAGAGAATAAAAAAGAAGCCTTAAAAAAACATTTAGAAGACTTTAAAGTTAGAATTGTTTTAACCGCACACCCTACACAATTTTATCCGGGAACTGTTTTGGGGATTATTACCGATTTAGCAGAGGCCATACAAAACAATAACCTTTTAGCTATAAATAATCTTTTAGCGCAACTAGGTAAAACACCTTTTTTTAAACATAAAAAACCATCGCCTTTTGATGAAGCCGTTAGCTTAATTTGGTACTTAGAAAATGTATTTTATTATTCTATTTCTAAAGTATATAACTACATACAAACAAATATATTTGAAAACGAACCAATTGCCAACGAAATTATTAATTTGGGCTTTTGGCCGGGAGGCGATCGTGACGGAAACCCTTTTGTTACAACAGAAATAACACTAAATGTTGCAAAACGTTTAAAACAAACCATTCTTAAAAACTACTATAAAGACATTCGTGTTTTAAAGCGAAGACTCACTTTTAGTGGTGTAGAACAAACCATTTCTGAACTGGAAAAAATGCTATTTGACAATAGCGTAAATCCAGAGACAAACAGCTTAATATCTCTCGATGAATTTAAGAAAAAACTATACGATATTAGAGGCACACTTATTCAAAAACACCAATCGTTATTTTTAGAAGAAATAAATGACTTTATTAATAAAGTTCATTTGTTTGGGTATCACTTTGCGAGTTTAGACATTAGACAAGACAGCAGAATCCACCATCAAGTATTTACAAAAATAGTTGAAACACTTAACAAAAGTAACAAGCGCGTTTTTCCTGAAAACTACACATCACTCTCCGAAGACGAACAAATTGAAATACTGTCAACCATTAAAGAAAATATTGCGATTTCTGTTTTTGATGATGAAATGGTTTTAAAAACACTAGAATCTATTCATGCATTAAAAACAATTCAAAAAAACAACGGTGAATTAGGCGCTCACAGATACATTATAAGCAATAATCAAACTGCTTTAAATGTTATGGAGTCTTTTGCAATGATTAACTTATGTGGATTTAAATCGGAGGCTACTGTTGATATTGTTCCTTTATTTGAAACTGTTGAAGACTTGCAAAATGCAGCAAATGTTATGGAAAAACTCTACAACAATACCGCTTACAAAAATCATCTAAAACACAGGCAAAACAAGCAAACCATTATGCTTGGTTTTTCTGACGGAACAAAAGACGGAGGCTATTTAATGGCAAATTGGTCTATTTACAAAGCCAAAGAAAATTTAACTGCAATTTCTAGAAAATACGGTATAAAGGTTATTTTTTTTGACGGTCGTGGAGGACCTCCGGCTCGAGGAGGAGGAAAAACACATCAGTTTTACGCATCATTAGGACCAACCATTGAAAATGAAGAAATTCAACTCACCGTACAAGGTCAAACCATAAGTTCTAATTTTGGAACCTTAGACTCTTCACAATACAATATAGAGCAACTATTAAGCTCAGGCATTTCTAACGAGTTGTTTTCTAATACAAGCGGCAAAATGACCAAAGATGATATTAAAATTATGGAAGATTTGGCGCAAACGAGCTACAACGCATACGTTCGCTTCAAAAATCATCCTAAATTTTTAGATTATTTAGAAAAAATGAGCACTTTAAAATATTATGCTAAAACAAATATTGGAAGTAGACCCTCTAAACGATCTGAATCTAAAAAATTAAATTTTTCCGATTTAAGAGCCATTCCTTTTGTTGGGTCGTGGAGTCAGCTCAAACAAAATGTACCCGGATTTTTTGGCGTTGGAACCGCCTTAAAAAAATATGAAGATCAAAGAAATTTCAATCGGTTAATACAATTTTACAACAACTCCGATTTTTTCAAAGCACTTATAAAAAACAGTATGATGTCTCTTTCAAAATCGTTTTTTGAGCTTACAAAATACATGGCCGATGACAAAGAATTTGGTGCTTTTTGGAATTTAATTTACAATGAATATAAAACAACCAAACGCTTAATATTAAAGCTTTCAGGAGACCAAAAACTTATGCAAGATAATCTGGTAGGAAAAGCTTCAATTGATGTACGAGAGAATATTGTTTTACCATTGCTTACCATCCAACAATACGCATTGTTGAATATTCAGGAACTGCAAAAAAACAACCCTCAAAACAAAGAGCTGATTCGTGTTTACGAAAAAATAGTAACACGCTCTCTCTTCGGAAATATTAACGCAAGTAGAAACTCGGCCTAAACAATGAATGTATCTCAGCTAAACAACAACGAGTATGCCTCATTTTACGAAGGCTACATCAAAATGTTAAACAACATAGAGTTATTAGAAGCTCTAAACAATTCTTTTAAAGATATTTTAAAAATTGCCAATAGTATTTCTGAAGAAAAATCGAACTACCGATATGCTAAAGATAAATGGACACTAAAAGAATTATTTCAACACCTAATAGATACCGAGCGAATAATGTGTTACAGGGCACTCCGGTTTTCTAGAAATGATAAAACCCAAATAAACGGATTTGATGAAGATTGGTATGTGAAAAATGCCGACTGTAACCACAGAAATTTTAAAACTATTGTAGAAGAGTTATCGCTTGTTAGAAAATCCTCCATTTTAATGTTTCAAAGTTTTACTAATGAAATGCTTACCAGAACCGGAAATGCCAACGGAGATACTATAAGCGTTAGAGCTTTAGGGTTTATTATTTCGGGACATCTAATGCACCACACCAAAATTATTAAAGAACGGTATCTTTAAATCAATCGGTCTTATCTAAAAAAAACAGCTCGTTTACATTTTTATTAAAAATTTTTGAAATTTTTAATGCTAACACTGTAGAAGGTATGTACTTGTTTAGCTCCATTGCATTTATGGTTTGTCTGCTTACCCCAACCATTTCTGCCAGTTTTGCTTGTGTAATATTTTGCTTTGCCCGTTCAATTTTAATGGTATTATTCATCTCTAATAACCTGTTTTGACTTATACAATACGTAATGAAATCGGAAAATAAAGAAAAATAACACCGTAAACATATTAATAACAAGCACTGTAAAAAAGCTAAAGTCAAAAACAAGCAAAACAGCTAATAACAGCACAAAATAATTTACATATGTTGCCCATATTAACGATTCCATTCTAATTTTAGAAATATATTCATCTTCATCTTTTGTTCTGGAAAACACAACCAACACACCTCCTATTATTAATAAAATAGAAGCAATTTCATCGGCAATATTATTTGTACTCCAAGTAAGAGAAGGGTTTGATGAAAATAAACCACTATCTCCCAACAAAGGAAAAACCTTAACTTCCCAATCAAAATAATCAAAATTGTTAATTAATAGAAACACTCCCAATACCAATCCTATTAAAAACAACACCCAGCCTAGAGGTTTAAATGTATGTGGCAATAAAAATCTAGATTTCATATTTTTTATCTTTTGAAAACTCAAATGTAAAGTTTATCTTACATTTAGACAAATATTTTTTACATTTAGTATTAATATCATTTAAAATATTATATTTGAAGTACTAATAAAAATAATAATTTTTACCAATGCGCACTCTTAAAAAAGCCCTAAAAATAATCGCTGTATTACTTATTCTTATATTTGTTGGAGGCTGGTTTTACATCAATAGTTTAAAACCTAAATACGCCGGAAATATTAAACTTAAAAATATAAGTAAGCAAACTACCGTTTATTTTGACGATTACGGCATTCCGCATATTTATGCAGAAAATCAAGAAGATGCGTTAACCGTACTTGGATACGTACATGCTCAGGACAGACTTTGGCAAATGGAGCTTATGAGAAGAATTGCTCCAGGACGCTTATCGGAAATTTTTGGAAAAGATATGCTTAAAAACGACACCTTTTTCTTGAGTTTAGGTATTGATGAGGCTTCAAAAAAAACAATCAAAAATATTGATAAAAACAGCGAGGCTTACAAGCTTTCCATTGCTTATTTAAACGGTGTAAATCAATTTATAAAAGAAGGGCCAACACCTATAGAGTTTCAATTAATTGGAATTGAAAAACAACCATATACACTTAACGATATGTATAATATTTTAGGTTATATGTCTTTTAGTTTTGCCATGGCACACAAAACCGATCCTTTGCTTACTGTAATTAAAGATAAATTAGGTGACGCCTATTTAAAAGAGTTAAATATTCAAATTAGCCCAAAAACCACTTTTATTAAAAATGCTAAAGAAGATATTGAAAACTTAGAAAACATTGTCTCAAACGTTAACGATGTTCTAAAAACAACTCCTATTCCTCCTTTTATTGGTAGTAACAGCTGGGTAGTTTCTGCTAAAAAAACAACCACCGGAAATGTTATTTTTGCCAACGACCCACATATTGCCTATGCACAACCAGCCGTATGGTACGAAGCGCACATAAAAACTCCCAACTATGAAATGTACGGATATCACTTAGCAGGAATTCCGTTTCCTTTGTTAGGACATAACAGAAACTACGCTTACGGACTTACTATGTTTGAAAACGATGATATTGATTTTTACAAGGAGGAAAACCATCCAACAGATGAAAACAAATATAAAACACCTACGGGATACGAAAATTATAAAATAAGAACAAAAACCATTAAAGTTAAAGATGCCGAAGATGCTACTTTAAAAGTAAAAATTTCTAGACACGGACCTATTATGAATTCGGCACTAAAACAAATTTCCCAAAGCCAACCTATTGCAATGTCGTGGATTTACACTCAAGTAGATGCTGAAATTCTTAGTGCACTATACACCATATCAAGAGCTAAGGAAATGAAAGATGTTAAAAAAGGAGCATCAATGATTCATGCTCCGGGCTTAAATATTATGTATGGAGATGCAAAAGGAAATATAGCTTGGTGGGCAGCCGGAAAATTATACAAACACAAACCTCATGTAAACACTAAATTTATATTAGACGGTGCTTCAGGTGAAGATGATATTGTAGAATATCTTGATTTTAGTGAAAATCCTATGGCGCAAAACCCTAGCTGGAATTACGTGTATTCTGCAAACAATCAACCAGACAGTATTGCAAATATGCTTTATCCCGGTTATTACCTTCCTGAAAATAGAGCAAAAAGAATTGTTCAACTATTAGAACCTAAAAACAATTGGAATAAAGAAACCTTTGCAAAAATGATTAACGACGTAACATCTCCGGTTTCTGTAGAAATTATAAAGGAATTTACCAATATTATGGATTACAATTCGTTCTCAAAAAAAGAACAACAAGCCATAGATGTATTACAACTTTGGGATGGTGCAAGTACCGTAAATAATGTTGCCTCTACCATTTACAATAGGTGGATTCACAACTATCTAAAAAATACTTTTGAAGATGAATTAGGAGAAACCCTTTTTGACCAGTTAGTTGAAACCCACGTTATGCAACGAACCATTGCAGAACAACTAAAAAATGACAACTCTATTTGGTGGGATAATGTTAAAACTCCAAACAAAAAAGAAACTCAAAAAGAAATTTTATCAGCCTCACTCACAGAAGCTGTTGCTTTTTTAGAAAACCAATTAGGAGAAAATATAAAAGATTGGAATTGGGGAAAAGTAAGTAGTATAGAACACAAACATCCACTTGGAAAAATAGCCGCTCTTAGAACGTATTTTAACGTAGGGCCATTCCCTATAAAAGGAAATGCCGAAGTAATAGACAATAGAGGGTATGTGTATAAAAACGCTGGACTTTACAAAACAATTATGGGACCTTCTACCAGAAGAGTTGTCGACTTTTCAGATGTAGAAAATAGCATCAGTATTTTACCAACAGGTCAATCGGGAAATCCTTTTAGCGAACATTATAAAGATCAAGTCGAAATGTACAATGCCGGCAAATTCAGAAAAATGAAATTGAATAAAGATGAAATTATTAGCGTATCAACTAAATTAACTTTCGAGCCTAAAAATGAGTAAGCGTATTACCATAAAACAAATTGCAGCAGCATTGCATGTTTCTATATCTACCGTTTCAAAAGCGTTAAATGATAGTTATGAAATAAGTAGTGAAACCAAAAGAAAAATTAAAGAGTACGCAAAAAAACACAAATACAAACCTAACACACTAGCACTAAGTCTTCAAAATAAAAAAACAAAAACAATAGGAATTATTATTCCCGATATTTTAAATCATTTTTTCGCAAGAGTTTTTAGCGGTATCGAAAAAGTTGCCACCCAAAAAGGGTACAATATGATTACGTGTATTACCAACGAATCGTATCATAAAGAAGTAACTACTATGGAAATGTTAGACAATGGAAGTATTGATGGGTTTATTGCCTGTATTTCTGAAGAAACCTTAAATCTTGAAAAATTTGAACACTTTAATAGAATCATTGACAATAAAACTCCACTTGTATTATACGACAGAGTGCACAAAAGTATTGATTGCGATAAAGTGGTTATTGATAACATTAAAAGTGCCTACAAAGCAACAAGATATTTAATGAGATACGGCTGTAAAAACATCGCTTTTATTTCTTCTATTGAAGGCTTAAACGTAGGGAAGTTTAGAGCCGAAGGCTATAAAAAAGCACTGACAAAATACGGTGTAAAAGTAGATGAAAAACTAACTATTAGACTTACAAAAAAAGAAGAACTCACCAACAAAATAAACGAAATGCTAGATTATAAACTTGTGGATGGCATTTTCACTGTTGATGAATCTTCTGCAGCTATTGCCATACAAGTTTTAAACTCAAGAGGGTTAAGTGTGCCTGACGATGTTGCTATTATTGGTTTTACAAATGGTATTTTATCTAAACACATTACTCCTCCTCTTACAACCGTTAACCAGTTTGGAACTAAAATAGGAGAAATTGCAGCTTCAAGACTTATCGATAAAATTGAAGGTAAAATTGATTTTGATGATAATAAAACTGAAATTATCCGGACAGAGTTAATTGAACGGTCTTCCACAAAAAAAGCGTTTATCAAATTTTAACAAAAATACGTTTCACCTTATTTAATGCATTATTTTTTTTTTTTTTTTATAGAAAAAAAATATGCTAGTTAAAGTCTTTGGTAGTGCCATTTTTGGCGTTGAAGCTACCACTATTACCGTTGAGGTAAATATTGATAAAGGTATTGGTTATCATCTGGTAGGTTTACCCGATAACGCAATAAGAGAAAGCAGTTACAGAATATCTGCCGCCCTAAATAATACCAACTACAAACTTCCGGGTAAAAAAATAACAATAAATATGGCTCCGGCAGATTTACGAAAAGAAGGATCTGCATACGATTTAACATTAGCCATTGGAATTTTAGCCGCATCAAACCAAATAAAAGCAACACACATAGAACGGTTTATTATTATGGGTGAACTTTCTTTAGATGGAAGTTTACAACCTATAAAAGGATCACTTCCCATTGCTATAAAAGCTTTAGAAGAAGGTTTTGAAGGTTTTATTTTACCTAAAGCAAATGCTAAAGAAGCTGCTATTGTTAGCGGATTAAAGGTATTTGGTGTAGAAAACATTGAAGAAGTTATCCGTTTTTTTAACGGAGAAACTCTGTTAACACCAACCGTCATAAATACTCGTGAAACCTTTTTTAAAGGACTCGAAAATCCCGAATTTGACTTTGCCGATGTAAAAGGACAAGAATCTGTAAAACGCGCTATGGAAATTGCAGCTGCAGGAGGGCATAATATTATTTTAATAGGACCTCCGGGTAGTGGAAAAACAATGCTTAGCAAACGATTGCCCTCTATTTTACCTCCTATGACACTTCAAGAAGCTTTAGAAACTACAAAAATTCATTCGGTAATTGGAAAAATAAAAGATAGTGGTTTAATGAGTCAACGTCCATTTAGGTCTCCTCACCATACCATATCTGATGTTGCTCTGGTTGGTGGCGGCCAATATCCACAACCGGGAGAAATTTCATTATCTCATAACGGAGTCTTATTTTTAGATGAACTTCCTGAATTTAAACGTACTGTGTTAGAGGTTATGAGACAACCTTTAGAAGATAGAGAAGTTACCATTTCAAGAGCTAAGTTTACCGTTACGTACCCCAGCAGTTTTATGCTAGTAGCAAGTATGAACCCGAGCCCTAGTGGCTATTTTAACGACCCTAGCTCTCCTGTTACATCCTCTCCTGCCGAAATGCAACGCTATCTAAGTAAAATCTCAGGACCGCTATTAGATAGAATTGATATTCATATAGAAGTTACTCCTGTACCTTTTAATAAACTTTCTGAAGAGTCAACAAGCGAGTCAAGCAATACCATTCGAAAACGAGTTATTGACGCTCGAAAAATTCAAATGAAACGATTTAATAGTCTTAAAAAAGTACACTACAACGCTCAAATGAACGTAAAACACATTAGAGCTTTTTGCAAACTAACCAACGAAAGTAAAATGCTTTTAAAAAGTGCAATGGAAAGGTTAAGCCTATCGGCAAGAGCTTACGATCGAATTTTAAAAGTCGCTAGAACCATTGCTGATTTAGATAATTCGTTAGAAATCAACACTTCACATATTTCTGAAGCAATACAGTATCGAAGTTTAGATAGAGAAGGATGGCTTGGTTAAATTTCCCCCCAATAAAAAAGGGGAAATTTCCCCATTCTTTTTTAGGTATTAGCCTTAACCATTTTTTTTAAGGTTGCCCTACTTTTGAGGTAGGAAAAAGAAATATATGTTATTGTTAATTTATGGGAAATTGCAATGAAAAACCTCTCAGAATTTGAGAGGTTTTTTTTATTTAGCAAGTATTAATTATTTCTTAATATCTGTAATAGTCTGGTTTAAATGGTCCGTCAACTTTAACACCAATGTATGATGCTTGATCTTCACGTAACGTTTCCAATTCAACACCTATTTTATCTAGATGCAATCTAGCTACCTTTTCATCTAAATGCTTCGGAAGCATATAAACTTTGTTTTCGTAAGCATCGCCATTATTCCACAATTCTAACTGTGCAAGTGTTTGGTTTGTAAAAGAATTACTCATTACAAAACTAGGATGTCCTGTTGCACAACCTAAATTCACAAGTCTTCCTTCTGCCAAAATAATAATTTCTTTATCTCCTAAAGTATATTTATCTACCTGTGGTTTAATCTCTACTTTCGTATTTCCGTAGTTTTCATTTAACCAAGCCATATCAATTTCGTTATCAAAATGACCAATGTTACAAACTATTGTTTTGTCTTTCATTTTTTCAAAATGCTCACCCACAACAATATCTTTGTTTCCGGTTGTAGTAATTACAATATCTGCTTTTTCAACTACCGTATTTAATTTTTTTACTTCAAATCCATCCATTGCTGCTTGTAAAGCACAAATTGGATCAATTTCGGTAACCGTTACAATAGCTCCGGCTCCTCTAAACGATGCTGCAGTACCTTTTCCTACATCTCCATATCCACAAACAACTACTCTTTTTCCTGCCAACATTATATCAGTAGCTCTTCTTATAGCATCAACTGCACTTTCTCTACATCCGTACTTATTATCAAATTTAGATTTTGTAACAGAATCATTTACGTTAATGGCTGGTAAAGGCAACGTTCCTTCTTTCATTCTATCGTATAAACGGTGAACACCTGTAGTTGTTTCTTCAGACAAGCCTTTAATACCAGGAACTAACTCAGGATATCTATCTAAAACCATATTGGTTAAATCACCTCCGTCATCTAAAATTAAGTTTAACGGCTTTTTATCTTCTCCAAAGAAAAGTGTTTGTTCTATACACCAATCAAATTCTTCTTCATTCATTCCTTTCCAAGCATATACAGAAACACCTGCTGCTGCAATAGCTGCTGCTGCTTGATCTTGAGTAGAAAAAATATTACACGAACTCCAAGTAACCTCAGCTCCTAAATCTACCAACGTTTCTATTAACACAGCTGTTTGTATGGTCATATGTAAACAACCGGCTATTCTAGCTCCTTTTAAAGGCTTTATTCCTTTATACTCTTCTCTTAAACTCATTAGCCCTGGCATTTCTGCTTCAGCCAATTCAATTTCTTTACGTCCCCACTCTGCAAGATTAATATCTTTTACTTTATATTTAACGTAAGTTGATGTTTCTGAACTCATATTTATTAAATTTGCTATTTATTTTAAATAAGTAATATTATTTGTTTTTAATTTGCAAAAGTACAAAATACCTTTGAGAATATAAATGCCTTTATATAAAACTATTAAGATTGCCCCTAATACTTCTATTTTTGTTTGGAAAATTGAAGAGGATTTCGATTTTTTATACCGAAATATTAGCTTAACTGCTTCTAGTGAAGAAAGGTTGCTTTCTATGAAATCGGAAATCCACCGATGCGGCTTTTTAAGTATTAGACACTTGTTAAAAGAAGCTGGTTATACCGATACCGATTTGTTTTACAATACAAATGGAAAACCACATCTAAAAGATAAAAAACATATATCCATTACACACTCTTTTACCTTTTCTGCAATTATTATTAGTGATAAAGCAGTTGGTATTGATATAGAAAAAAACAGAGAAAAAATAAAACTCATAGCACACAAGTTTACCAATAAGGAAATAACTTTTTTTGATACAAAAGATGTTGTTAGCTTGTTAACCATTATATGGGGCGCTAAAGAATCGCTCTATAAAATATACCCGAAAGGAGGAATCACTTTTAAAAAGCACATTCCTATTAAGCCTTTTAAAATTAGTGATGGAAAAACTACAGGGTGGATTAAAATTGATGATTGGAATAAAAAATATGACATCGCATTTAGGCAACTTGAAGACTTTACATTGGTGTACGCTCTAGAATCTATAGCCCATGACTAATTCAATTTTAAAAGACATACAAAAAGCTTCTGAAAAAGGAAATAAATTACTCGCCATTTTATTAGACCCTGATAAAATTGACATACATAATCTACCAAAAATTGCTACAAAAATAGAAGATTTAGGTGCAAATTACATTTTTGTTGGAGGAAGTACTGTTGAAAACGGAATTACAGAAATATTGGTAGCTATTCTTAAAAAACACACTAAACTTCCTATTATCCTTTTCCCTGGAGATTGTTCTCAAATAACTCATAAAGCAGATGCTTTACTGTTTTTATCTTTACTTTCAGGAAGAAATCCGGAGTTTTTAATAGAGCAACAAATTAAAGCAGTTCCTTATTTAAAAAATTCAACCTTAGAAATTATTCCTACAGGATATATCTTAATTGATGGTGGCACAAAATCATCTGTATTAAAAGTAAGCAAAACAACACCAATACCCCAAAAAAACATTAAATTAGCCACCGAAACTGCAATAGCCGGAATGTATAAAGGAAAACAACTTATTTATTTAGAGGCCGGAAGCGGCGCAAAAGTACCTGTACATCCTAGCATCGTTTCAAGTGTAAAAAAAAATATTTCAATTCCGTTAATTGTTGGTGGAGGTATTAAAACAAAAAAACAACTTACTAATGCCTATAAAAATGGAGCTGATTTAGTGGTAATAGGAACGGCTTTTGAAGAACATTATAATATTTTAAAACCTTTTTAATGAATCCTATAATTGATTTTTTTTTAGAACCCTATAAAAACTCCTCTTTCTTTGATATTGCCCTTGAAGCCACAGCTGCAATATTTGGAATAGTTAGTGTTTGGTTTGCTAAACGAGAAAAAATTTGGGTGTACCCAACGGGAATTATAAGTACTTTTTTATACATTTTTATCTGTTACCGATTTGTTTTATATGGCGATTTAATTGTAAATGGTTATTACACTTTAATGAGCATATATGGATGGTATATGTGGAGTAAAGTCATTGATGCAGACAAACACCATATTCCAATATCTCGTACAACTAAAAAAGACAAATTAAAAACCATCGGTATCTTCGTATTTACTTCTATTTTTGTAATTTTTGTATACCGACATTACAATGTAATGCCAAATCATTTAAGTTTTAAAGAAAGTATTTTGTTTGCCATAGACAATTTATCTTCAGGAAACCTCGTTGACTTTAGAAAAGCAACTCCGTTTTTAGATACTTTTACTACAGGAATATTTTTTTCGGCAATGTGGTTAATGGCAAATAAAAAAATAGAAAACTGGACATTATGGATTGCCGGAAACATTGTTTCAATACCTTTATATTTTGTTAAAGGATTAGGGTTTACCGGTATACAATACTCAATATTTTTAATTTTAGCCATACAAGGTTATATCGCATGGAAGAAAAACTTAAGCAACAACCTACCAACATCATAAAAATTGTATTATTTGGACCTGAAAGTACTGGGAAAACTACACTTTCAAAACAATTAGCACGACACTACAATACTGTTTGGGCTCCCGAATACGCAAGGGAATACTTACAAAATAAATGGAATAATGAACGCAAAACATGTGAAAATTCCGATTTGTTGCCTATTGCTATTGGACAAATGAAATTAGAAAACGAGTTGGCAAAAAAAGCCGACAAAGTACTTATTTGCGATACCGATTTACTGGAAACTAAAGTCTATTCTGAAGAATATTACGGTGGTTTTGTAGATCCCGTTTTAGATGAGGCTGCTAAATTTAATACCTACGACTTATATTTTTTAACATATATAGATACTCCTTGGGAAAAAGATGACCTTCGTGATCGCCCCGACCAAAGAGAAGAAATGTTTAACGCTTTTGAAAACGCTTTAAAAAAATACGATCGCCCTTATATTTTACTCAAAGGAGATAAAAAAACACGTCTTGAAATAGCTATTAAAGAAATTGATAAACTTTTAAAATCAAAACCAGATTTACAGAGCTTTTCTGATGAATTAACCGATTAACTTAAAACCTCTTATGGATTTTGAAAGACTCATAAAAGAATTAAAATTTAAAGCCATTAGAAGTAGTGGTGCCGGAGGTCAGCATGTAAATAAAGTTTCTTCAAAAGTTGTTTTACTGTTTGATTTAAATAAATCTAGTGTATTTACTCCGGAAGAAAAAGAGCTTCTTTCTAAAAACTTAAAATTATCCCAAGAAAACCTATTTACCTTATCGTGTAGCAAAAGTAGAAGCCAACACAAAAACAAGCAATTGGTTATTGAACGGTTTTTAAAAATAATAGCCGATAGCTTAAGAGTTCCTAAAAAAAGAAAACGTACAAAACCTAGTAAATCTAGCAATGTAAAACGGTTAGAAAAAAAGAAAAAACAAGCTCTTAAAAAAGCATACCGAAAAAAGCCTTTATTAGATTGATTCTTTCATTTTTTTAAGGTTTTTTAACTTACTTATTGTACATTTGCCTATCTCAAAAGGGGTGCCTATAACGGCTGAGATCATACCCAATGAACCTGAACAGGTAATGCTGTTAAGGGACGTTCAAACGTTTAATACGACAGGGCAAAAGTTAATTTTTCACATTTCGATTAATTACCTCTTTTTAAATCGTTTTATTTTATTTTAAATGAAACTATTTTTAAAACCTTATTTTAAAAAAGCGAAGATTTTAGTACCTTTTTTAATTCTATTGCTTACTGCAACTATGCAGTCACAAAACTTATTTTCTCTTACCGGAAAAGTGTTTGACGAAAACAATAATCCGCTTCCGGGAGCAACAGTAAAAGTACTTAACACACAGTTTGCCACTGCAACAGATGTTAGCGGAGCTTATTCTTTTGAAATTCCGAAAGGAAAATATCATATAGAAGTCTCTTTTATTGGCTATGCTTCTACTGTAAAACAGGTGAATATTTTAAAAAACAAAAACACCTTACACTTTTACCTAGTACCAAAAACGGAGACATTAGAAGAAGTTACTGTATCTGCAGTTCGCGTAAAATCCAATTCACCTGTGACTCATAGCAACCTAACTAAAAAAGAACTAAAAAATAGAAATCTAGGGCAAGATATTCCCATTTTATTAAACTATTTACCTTCTGTAGTTACTACAAGTGATGCCGGTGCCGGAGTTGGATATACCGGCATTCGTGTTAGAGGTAGCGATGCCACTCGAGTAAATGTAACCATTAACGGAATTCCTTTTAACGATGCTGAAAGCCAAGGTACTTACTGGGTTGATTTACCAGATTTCACCTCTTCCGTAGAAAACATACAATTGCAAAGAGGTGTTGGTACTTCTACAAATGGTTCCGGAGCTTTTGGAGCTAGTTTAAATATACTTACCGATGCCATTGCCAACGAAGCTTACGGTGAAATTAGTAGTTCTTTTGGCTCTTACAACACTCAAAAACATACTGTAAAATTTAGTACCGGAAAAATAAACAATCACATTGAGTTTGCCGGACGCTTTTCAAAAATAGATTCTGACGGATATATAGACAGAGCTTGGTCTGATTTAAAATCGTATTTTATTCAGGCTGCGTATGTAGATGACAATACCCTAATAAAAGCATTAACTTTTGGAGGACATGAAAAAACATACCAAGCTTGGTATGGCGTTACAAAAGAAGAAATGTTAAATTTTGGACGAACATACAATCCGTATACCTATGATAACGAAATTGATAATTATACACAAAATCATTATCAGCTGCATTGGAATCAAAGTTTATCAGAAAATTGGACAACAACCGTAGGGTTAAATTATACAAAAGGTATCGGTTATTATGAGCAATACAAAAACAATCAAAATTTTTCAGACTATAACTTAGATCCTATTGTTATTGGAGGAGAAATAATAACACAAACAGATTTGATTAGACGCAGATGGTTAGATAACGATTTTTATGTTGTAAATACAAATGCTACGTATAAAAACGACAAACTTGAATTTATTTTTGGAACTTCTTTTAGCAGCTATACAGGAGATCATTTTGGTGAAATTATATGGGCAGAATTTGCGAGTAATTCTCAAATTAGAGACCATTATTACGATAGTAAAACCACTAAAAAAGATGCAAATATTTTTGGTAAATTAACCTTAAAACTAAACAATAACTGGTCGTTATTTACCGATTTTCAGGAGCGTTTTGTTTCATTTAAAACAAACGGTTTAACTTCAGATAGAATTCCTATTCAAGTAGATAAAAAATATTCATTTTTTAATCCAAAAACCGGGGTAACCTATAAATTAAATAATAACCACCACTTTTACTTATCGTTTGCAGTTGCGAATAAAGAGCCCAATAGAACCGATTTTGAAAATGGTGTAAATACTTCTGAAAAATTAAACGATTTTGAATTGGGTTGGCGTTTTAGCAATGCCAATACAAAAGTAAATACCAACATCTATTACATGTTGTACAAAAATCAACTGGTTTTAACCGGAGCTATTGACGATACCGGAACACCAATAAGAGCCACTAGTGGAGAAAGTTATAGGTTAGGTTTAGAAATGGACGCATCATTTAAACTATCTAACCATTTTTTAATTCGGCCAAATATAGCTGTTAGCAGTAACAAAAATATAGATTTTATTACCTCTTGGAATGGTGATCTTGTAAATTTAGGTGCTACTAATATTTCTTTTTCTCCAAATATTATTGCTGGAAATACTTTAACCTTTATGGCGTCTAACAAATTTCAACTATCCTTATTATCTAAATTTGTTGGAGAGCAATACATGAGCAACATCGATAATATAAACTCTAAATTGGATAGCTATTTTGTAAACGATTTAAATATTAGCTATAGGATAAATCCTAAAAAATTATTCAAATCTATTTTGTTTACTGCACTTGTAAACAACATTTTTAATGTTGAATATATTTCAAACGGATACTATTACACTTATGATGATACGTGGTCGGTACCCGGACAAACAACAACACTTGATGGCGCTGGTTATTACCCTCAAGCAACAAGAAATTTTTTATTGGGTGTAAGTTTAACTTTTTAATGAAAAAACCGAGGGTTACCCCTCGGTTTTTTTTATTTAAACCTCAATTCCTTTCATCATTTTATTCCAGTACAAATAAGGTAGTATGTATTTCTTTAAAATCCATAACCTCCAATGTTCTTTAGATGAATCACTAATCATTAATGGGAATTGTTTTAATTTGGGGTCTGGTTTAAAATTCTTATCATAATCAAACTCAGCCAATACCATTTTTCCATATCCCGTTACTAAAGGACAAGATGTATATCCTGAATATTCTTTAGCGCTAATTGAGTTTGATTCAATCATTTTTAGCACATTTTCTACAACAATTGGCGCTTGCTTTCTAATAGCAGCTCCTGTTTTTGAAGTAGGTATTTGAGCCACATCTCCAAGACTAAATATATTTTTGTATTTGTTATGTTGCATTGTTTTACTATCAACATCTACCCAACCATCTTTTGATACTAATGGCGAATTTTTAATAAAAAGAGGTGCTGTTTGAGGTGGAGCTAAATGCATCATATCAAAATGAATACCGTATCTATCTCCATCTTTTGTAACCTTAACATCTTTGTAGTTGTATTGAATTTCTTTATCCAGTGATTTTTCATCTCCATCTGTCATTGTTACACAACCTCCGGCAGATAAATCTTTTACAATTTCATACCAAGCTATCTTTTTATCGGCATCTACCTTTACCAGCTTATGGAAAAAACGAACGTTAATATCTTTTCTATCAATAACCTCCATAAGTGTATTAGCTATTACTTTAACTCCAAATATAACTCCGCTAGGCAAAGCAAAAACAATGTCGGTTTTACTTTTAACCCCACTTTTTTTGAAGTGATCTTCGGCTAAATACATAATTTTTTGAGGGGCTCCCGCACATTTAATTGGCGTTGCCGGTTGCGTAAACAACGCTGTTCCTCCTTTAAAGTTTTTGAGAGTTTCCCAAGTATGTGTTGGGTTTGTGTAATTACTACATACAACACCTTTATCCATTGCTTCTTGTAAGCCTTCTACCAACTCTGTAGCCATTCTTAATCCGGCTGCAACAACCATATAATCATATGTAAATGTTGTACCATCTTTGGTAGTTACCTTATTATTTTCCGGCTCAAATTTATCGGCGAACTCTTTAATCCACTCTACTCCTTTTGGAATAAGTGACGCCATTGGTCTGGCTGTGTTTTTAAAATCGTACGTATTAGCACCTACTAAAGTCCATGCAGGTTGATAATAGTGTGTTTCAGAAGGTTCAATCAGCCCAATTTGTAATGATTTGTCTTTTCGTTTTAGCATTGAGGCAACCATGATTCCGGCTGTTCCGCCTCCAATTACAAGAACTTGAAAGTGTTTTGACATTGTATTATTTTTTTAATTAGTAATTTTAATTTAGAAAATTATATAAAAAAAAACGATTAATTGTGATGTTTATCACAATTAATCGTTTTTTATATTTTTATAAATCTTTTAATTAAATGTTATACTCCAAGCTCCTCTAACATCGCCTATTTTATAGTCTACAGCCAAATCTTTTGGATACATTGTTTTAATTAAAGAATCTGTTTTAACACTTAATTCTTCACCTTTTGTTCCGTGACAACTCAAACACTTTTTATTTACAATAATAGGTGCATAAAAGTGCTTTTTATTTGCGGCATCTATTTCAACTATTGGCGTCAATTTTTCTCCTTTAGCCTTTAACGCTTTATAGGTTGATATTACCTCTTGTTCTCTCTTTGTAGGTGTATTTTTAGGGTTTCTTACCTTATCGGAAGTTCTTTTAATGGTAACATTGTATTTGTTTGATAAGCTTTCTGTAACAGGAATAGCTTGAACATTACAAAAAGGTACTGCTTGTGCAGGCCCACCCATTTGCATTTGACTCATTAAGTGGTTACTTAGTTCTTTAAATGAAGCTTTTGCTATTTCTTTACCTT
Organism: Flavobacteriaceae bacterium; assembly: GCA_027082925.1. GTDB lineage: Bacteria > Bacteroidota > Bacteroidia > Flavobacteriales > Flavobacteriaceae > Lutibacter. Next base: position 177,706 of record JALWTD010000018.1, on the reverse strand, counting down.
TCTGAAGGTAGTCTTTTTTTTCTTGCTTAGATAATGAGTTTGTACAAGAAATTAAAGAAACTAATGTAATTAAAAATGCAACTTTTTTAAACATTTTACTTTACAGTTTTGTTGTTTTGATTTGTCCAGTTAATAATTCCTCCTTTTAAATCATAAATTTGCTTAAATCCACTTTTTAAAAGTTTTTCTGCTGCAGAAGAAGATCTTCTTCCTGATCTACAATAGACAATTATAGGTTTTGACTTATCAAATTTAGACATTTGCTCTATAAAGTCGTCGTCAAAATAATTTATATTTTTTGCATTTTCAATGTGGCCTTCATCGTATTCTTCAGGAGTTCGCACATCAACTAAAAGTTGATTTTCTGCTTGTTTTTTTAGTTCTTCAGGAGTAATAAGTGTTATTTTCCCCTCCTCCTGATTAACGGTTGTTTCTGAAGTTTTACTTGCTACGGTTTGCTTCTTATTATTACAACTTGTAATAGTAAGAGCCATAAATACTAATGCTATTTTTAAAAAAGTTTTCATATAAAATATTTTCTTGAGTAAAGTTAAATTTAATTTTTGCTTATACAAAATTTAAACGCTAAAAAAGGAGACTTAACGGCCTCCTTTTCTATATTTTGTTATTACTAAATTACAATAATGTTGTTGGACAAACGTAATCGGTAATTTCAGCATCGGTATCTTTAATATCTTTAAATCCACCTCTAACATCTGTAACTTTTTTCACCCCGTTTGCTCTAAAAATAGAGGCTGCGATAAGTGATCTATAACCACTTGCACAATGTAAAAAGTATTCTTTGCTTGTGTCTATTTCTGCAAAATTTGAATTTATAAAATCTAATGGAAAATTTTCAACGCCAACAACGTGTTCTGATAAATATTCCGATTCTTTTCTAACATCTAAAGGAGCTTCCATAGAACCTTCTTTTAGTCGTTTTGCAAACTCAACGGCCGAAATAGAACCAATGGTATCAATTTCAAAACCAGCTGCAATCCACGCTTTAATTCCTCCTCTTAAATATCCTAAAGTATTGTCGTATCCTACACGAGAAAATCGGGTAACAACCTCAGCTTCTCTTCCTCCTTCGGCAATAAAAATAATTTTTTGATTAATGTTGGTCACTAATGCACCAACCCAAGGAGCAAAACTTCCATCTACCCCAATATACCAAGCTCCAGGAATTGTTCCTTCTTCGGCATATGCTTCTTTTGATCGAGTATCTATAACAAGAATGTCTTTTTGTTCGCTCATTTCTTTAAAGCTTGCCGCATCAATTGGAGTTGTTCCTTTGTGTAAAATTTCATCAATACTTGTGTTTATTCCCTTGTTCATTCTAACATTGTTAGGGAAGTATTGTGGTGGTTGTTTTAGACCGGTAGTTACTTCTTTTATAAATTCTTCTTTGGTCATATCTGCACGTAGTGCATAATTTGTTTTCTTCTGATTTCCTAAAGTATCAAATGTTTCGGAACTCATATTTTTTCCACAGGCAGAACCTGCACCATGATTTGGATATACAATAATATCATCTGGTAAAGGCATTATTTTTGTTCGTAATGACTCGAATAAAAATCCGGCTAAATCTTCTTGGGTAATAGTTCCTGATTTAACGGCTAAATCTGGACGACCAACATCTCCTATAAATAGGCAATCACCTGTACAAACGTATGGTGTATTTCCTTCTTCATCTGTTATTAAATACGATGAAGATTCCATCGTGTGTCCCGGTGTATGTAAAAGGGTTATTTTTCCTCCTCCTAGCTTAAATTCTTCACCATCTTTACCATTGTAAATTTCATATGCAGCTTCAGCGTTTGGTCCAAAAACAATAGTAGCTCCTGTTTTTTTCGCCAAATCTACTTGTCCTGAAACAAAATCTGCATGAAAATGTGTTAAAAAGATATATTTAATTTTGGCACCATCAACTTTTGCCATTTCTATATAAGGTTCTGTTTCTCTTAAAGGGTCAATAATTGCAGCTTCTCCATTGGACTCTATATAGTAAGCCATTTCCGCAAGACAGCCTGTAAATAATTGTTCTACTCTCATAATTGTTTGATTTATATTTTGTTAAAAAAGTTCGTAGCGTTCCAAAGCTACAAGAATCATCATGTATTTTTTGTAACTTAGATTACATAACTTAAAAATACCTTGTAAGAATTACTTGTTGCTTTGCTTTAAATATTCTTGATATTTCTTTACGTCAGATTCGCTTTCGCAAGTAGATTTAAAACAATCTACGGCTTCTTGAATACTCATAAAACATTGATCAAAACCAATTTTATGAATTAGTCCTGATTTATTAATGGTATCTCTTACAGGTCCTTTTAATCCTGTAAACACAACCTTTACATTCATGTTTTTAAAGTAGTCTAACACTTCGTTTATTGTATATATAGCACTACTATCCAAATTGTTTAGGCTTTCTCCATCAATAATCAACATTTTTAGTTTTTTACCTTTTTCACTAGCAAATTCTTGTAACTTATCTTTAAAGTAGGTTGTGTTTGCAAAATGTAGTTGTGCATCAAATCGTACAATAAGAATTTCGTCATCAATTTCAATATCATCAAATCTTTTTATATTTCTATAAAAATGAGTCCCCGGAACTCGTCCTAGAATAGCAATATGAGGTTTTGTGCTTTTGTAAATAAGCATAGCCAATGATAGTACAACTCCAACTAAAACACCTTCTTTAATACCCACTGTTGCAGTAATCAATAATGTTATATTTAAAATTATTAAATCTCTTCTAGAATACTTTAAGAGTTGTTTTGGTACACTAAAATCTAATAAACCAAAAACTGCAACCATAATAATTGCTGCCAAAACAGCCTTGGGTAAATAATAAAATACCGGTGTTAAAAACAATAAGGTAAGTGCTATAACTGAAGCAGATATAATTGCTGCCAAAGGTGTTTTTGCTCCGGCTTGATTGTTAACCGCTGTTCTAGACAAACCTCCCGTTGCTGGGTATGTTTGAAAAAAGGAACCTATAATATTTCCCATACCTAAAGCTATTAGCTCTTGATTAGGTACAACTTTGTAATCGCTATGTTTAGCTTCAATAGCCTTAGATACAGATATTGCTTCTAAGAAAGCTATAAATGAGAGCGTAAGCGCTATAGGGAACAAATCAATCATAACTTGCTTACTAAAAGCTGGCATTTTAAAAATAGGCAATCCTTCAGGTATGCTTCCTACAATTTTAACTCCAGATTGTTCTAAATGAAATATTTTAACGGCTAAAATTCCCAGAACTACTACTACCAAAGCTGCCGGGATTTTTTTTGTTAAGCGTTTAAAAAACAACAATATGAGAATGGATAATACACCTATTAAAAATGTTACCCAATGTATTTCTTTTAAATGCTGAAAAGCTTCTAAGAGGAGTCCTTGTAGCTTGTTATTTCTATTAATATTAATCCCTAATAAATGTTTTAACTGATTTAACCCTATAATTAACGATGCCGCAGAAGTAAATCCGCTTATAACCGGTCTTGATAAAAAGTTTACTAAAAACCCCAATTTAAAAACACCAAAAAGCACTTGCAACACTCCCATCATAAAAGCCAATAAAATAGCAAATTCTATAAAGTGTTCTGTTCCTATTTTAGCCAATGTAGCGACTCCTGAAGCTACTATAAGCGAATCCATTGCAACAGGTCCTACGGCTAACTGACGAGAAGTTCCAAATAATGCATATATAACTTGAGGAATCATAGCTGTGTACAATCCGTATATAGGTGGTAAGCCGGCAATCATAGCATAGGCTATACCTTGAGGTATTAGCATAATACCAATTGTTAAACCTGCACCAAAATCACTTTTAAACCAGTCTTTTTGGTAATTAGGTAGCCAATCAAGTATTGGTAGTATTTTTTTTATACTCATAATTATACTTCATTATTGCATTCAGTAAATACTTTTGCCATACAATTTAAGCAAATATTTTTGTCTAGCTTTTTGTAAATTGTTGAAATTGCGTCGTTTTTATCTTTAAAAAAATTATTATATCCAATTCTATTTATAAAGCCTCCTCGTTTTAAAATATCTTGACTTACTAGTTTTAAACCTACAAAATAAATTCCGCCACCTCTTTTTTGCCATTTTTCTACTTCATGAGTAAGCCACTCTGCTCCGGCCAAATCGATAAAGTTAATTCCATCGGCAATCACTAACAGGTACTTTTTTTCATTTTTTTCATATAGTTCTGAAAAGAATTTAGAAACAGATTCTACCGCTCCAAAGTAAATAGAACCATCTATTCTAATTATTTTAATTTGCAAGCATTCTTCAGAAGTATCATCTCTAATAATATTAATAAACTTATTGTTTTCATTTTTACCAAATACAGCAATATTTGGTTTTGATGTTTTTTCTAAGTAGAAAAACAACGAAATTAATATTCCTGAAAACAATGCTGTTTCCAATTCTAAAAAAAGAGTCCCTAATAAGGTAACACTTAATACTATAAATTCTCTTTTACTGCTTCTTATTATTTGTTTTATATGATGAAAGTCTATTAAATTATATCCAACAAGTAAAATAATTCCTCCCATTGCAGGCTTTGGTAAAAATGAAGCATACTTTGCGAAAAATAAAACTACAAGCATTAACCCTACTGCTGAAATTATTGCAGACATTGGCGTTTTTGCTCCGGCCTGATAATTGACTCCTGAACGGGTAAATGAGCCCGAACTTGCATAAGATGAGAAAAAACTTGAGATAATATTTGATAAACCTTGTCCTATAAATTCTCTATTATTATCTAGCTTCTGGTGTGAGTGCAGCGCTACTGCTCTTGCAATAGAAACGGCTTCTACCAATCCTAACAATGCCAATGTGATGGCTCCAGATGTCAGCATTTTCATACTTTCGTAAGAAAAATCGGGAACTTTAAAAGGAGGTAAATGTGATGGTATTGTTCCTACGGTTTCAATACCATTTGCTATTCCACCCATTAGTAAAGCTAGAACACTTCCTAGTATCATTGCTATTAACATATAAAGTCTCGCTAATTTTTTAACAAACTTTCTAATTAAAAGTGCTATTATTAAAGTTCCTGCAGCAACACCAAAAACATATAGATTTGTTTCTTTTATATGCGAGGCTATGTAAATAATAATTTCATAAAATGTACTTCCCATAGGAACTTTTATTCCAAAAACATATTTTAATTGTTTAAAAGCAATAAGTATTCCTGCCCCGGCAGAAAAGCCAATAACAACAGAATGTGAGACAAAATTCACAAGTTTTCCCATTTTGGCAACTCCCATTAACAACTTAATAACCCCAGCCATAAAGGACAGTACAATTGCTAATGAAATAAAGGCTTCTAAATCCGATTCTGGACTTACAAACTTGCTAATTATTGCATATACCACAATAGAACTGGTGGTTGTTGGTCCTGAAATTAAATGATATGAAGAACCGAATAAAGCCGCAATTATTGGTGTAACCATTGCAGTATAAAATCCATAAATTGGCGGTAGTCCGGCAATCATAGCAAATGCAACTGCTTGAGGAATGACTATTATTGTTCCTGTTATACCAGCAATTAAATCATCTTTCCAGTACTTTTTTGCTAAGGGTAACCATTCTAAAAAAGGAAATAGTTGTTTTAAACTCATTTTGCAAGTTTATAATGTATTTTACTACAAAAGTAATGTGATATATTGTTTATTTTGTGATGTATATCACTTCTAAAACAGTTCTCTTTGTGAATTGCCTTTTGTTTTACCTAAATGCTGATAGGCTAATTCTGTCACTTCTCTTCCTCTAGGAGTTCTCATAATAAAGCCTTCTTGTATCAAAAAAGGTTCATATACTTCTTCAATGGTTTCACTACTTTCACCTACAGCGGTTGCAATGGTAGTTATCCCTACAGGACCTCCTTTAAATTTATCGATAATGGTTGATAAAATTTTATTGTCCATTTCATCTAAGCCATGTGCATCTACATTTAAGGCATTTAAAGCGTATTTAGCAATTTTAATATTAATAGCTCCATCTCCTTTAATTTGAGCAAAATCACGAACTCTTCTCAACAATGCATTTGCTATTCGAGGTGTGCCTCTACTTCTACCGGCTATTTCAATGGCAGCCTCCATAGATATAGGCACTTTTAATATATCGGCACTGCGTTGTATAATGGTGGTTAACAGTTTAGAGTTGTAATATTGAAGTCTGCTACTAATTCCAAATCTAGCTCTCATGGGAGATGTTAGCAATCCGGATCTGGTTGTTGCTCCAATAAGGGTAAATGGTTCTAAATCTATTTGTACTGTACGTGCATTTGGGCCAGATTCTATCATAATATCTATACGATAGTCTTCCATTGCCGAATACAGATATTCTTCAACAATAGGGCTAAGTCTGTGTATCTCATCAATAAATAAAACATCTCTTTCACTCAAATTTGTTAGAAGCCCTGCCAAATCACCCGGTTTATCTAAAACCGGTCCTGAAGTAATTTTCAGCCCTACATTTAATTCATTAGAAAGAATGTGTGCTAAGGTTGTTTTCCCTAATCCCGGAGGACCGTGAAAAAGTGTGTGGTCTAAAGCTTCATTACGCAAATTTGCAGCTTCAACAAACACTTTTAAGTTTTCTAAAACTTGTTCCTGACCGGTAAAGTCATCGAATGTAATTGGCCGAAGCTTCTTTTCAACGTCAAATTCTTCAGATGAAAGATTGTTTTTATCAGGATTTAAGTGTTCATTCATACAAACAAAGATAACAGAAATAAAAAAACCTTTCTAAAATATTTTAGAAAGGTTTTTTGTATGGTGTCTATTTTTTAAGATTCTTCTTCACCATCTAACAATGGTGTGATTTGAGAAACAAAATCTTCTTCGTGTCCTGGCTTACTATAATCATAGGCCCAACGGTGTACTTGTGGTATTTCACCTGGCCAGTTTCCATGGATATGCTCAACAGGCGTAGTCCACTCAAGAGTATTTGATCTCCAAGGATTTTGTACTGCTTTTTTACCTTTATAAATGCTTATAAAGAAATTAGCTAAAAATATGATTTGTGCAGCTCCTCCTAATATTGCAAATAATGTAATAACAATGTTAATGTCTGATACATCATCAAACAAAGGAAATGCTGTATTTGCATAATATCTACGAGGTAATCCTGCTAAACCAACAAAATGCATTGGGAAGAAAACTCCGTAAGCGGCAATGGCTGTTAACCAAAAATGCCAATATCCCAATGTTTTATTCATCATTCTACCATACATTTTAGGGAACCAATGATAAATTCCAGCAAACATTCCATAAATGGCCGAAACTCCCATTACTAAGTGAAAGTGAGCTACAACAAAATAAGTGTCGTGTACATTTATATCTAATGCACTATCTCCTAAAACCAATCCTGTTAAACCTCCTGTGATAAAGGTAGATACCAATCCTATTGAAAATAGCATTGCGGGATTCATTTGTAGATTTCCTTTCCAAAGTGTTGTTAAATAATTAAATGCTTTTACTGCAGAAGGAATCGCAATTAATAATGTTGTAAATGTAAATACCGAACCTAAAAATGGATTCATTCCTGATACAAACATATGGTGTCCCCAAACAATTGTAGATAAAAATGCAATTGCCATTATAGAGCCAATCATTGCTCTATAACCAAATATTGGTTTTCTAGAATTTGTTGAGATAATTTCAGATGTAATTCCCAGTGCAGGTAATAATACAATATACACTTCAGGATGTCCTAAAAACCAGAATAAATGTTCGAACAATACCGGTGAACCTCCTTGATAATGTAGCACTTCTCCTTGAATAAAGATATCTGACAAGTAAAATGATGTTCCAAAACTTCTATCAAAAATAAGTAGTAATGCTGCTGAAAGAAGTACAGGGAATGAAACTACACCAATAATTGCTGTAATTAAAAATGCCCAAATAGTTAGTGGTAATCTAGTCATTTTCATTCCAACAGTTCTTAAGTTAAGTACTGTTACAATGTAGTTTAGCGAACCTAATAAAGAAGACGCAATAAATATCGCCATTGAAATTAGCCAAAGTGTCATTCCTAATCCCGATCCAGGCATAGCTTGTGGCAATGCGCTTAAAGGAGGGTAAATTGTCCATCCAGCAGCTGCAGGTCCTGCTTCAATAAAAAGAGAAGAGACCATAATTACACTTGACAGGAAGAACAACCAGTATGATACCATGTTTAAAAAACCTGACGCCATATCTCTTGCTCCTATCTGCAAAGGAATAAGTAAGTTACTAAATGTTCCGCTAAGTCCTGCTGTTAATACAAAAAACACCATAATGGTTCCGTGTATTGTTACCAAAGCCAAATACATATCTGGAGACATAACTCCCCCATCTTGATGTGATCCTAAAAAGGCTTCAATAATAGAAAATGATTTTTCTGGCCAAGCAATTTGTAAGCGGAAAAGCATTGACATAAATACTCCTATAATTCCCATAAAAATACCTGTAATAAGGTATTGTTTAGAAATCATTTTATGATCAATACTAAAAACATATTTTGTAATAAATGTTTCTTTATGATGATGGTTTGACATATTCTTAAATTTTGTTAGTAGTGCGGTAAGTTAATTTTGTTTTATTGAATAATTTGAGCTATTGTTTTTTGACTTTTTATCCAACTGTTGAATTCATCTTCTTCTTCAACAATAATTTTCATTTGCATATTATAGTGTGAAGAACCACATATTTTATTACACAATAATAGGTAATCAAATTCATAAGGATCTTCTCCTTTTTCAGCTCTAATTTTATTAATTCCTTCAACTTTTGCTATGGTTGCTTCATTCTGTCTCATCTCTTTTGTAGTTAGAGACGGTGTAAATGCAAATTGAGTAACCATTCCTGGAACGCAATTCATTTGTGCTCTAAAGTGAGGCATATAAGCAGAGTGTAGTACATCTTGAGATCTAAATTTAAAAATTACTTTACGTCCTTTTGGTAAGTGCAATTCTCTTGTAGGCACATCATCACTAGCATGTTCATCGGTTACATCAACACCCATTGTGTTTACGCCTTTTATATTTCGAACATTAGCTCTACCTAATTCATTATCTTCTCCGGCATATCTTGCTTCCCATTGAAACTGTTTTGCGTATATTTCTACAATAAGTGGATTTTCGGCATCTGAAGCATCCATAACGTTATTCCATACTGATAAACCATATAATACCAATCCTGAAAGAACAACTGCTGGTACAATAGTCCAAATCATTTCAAGTTTATGACTATCGGCATAAAAAAGTGCTTTTCTTCCTTTAACTCCTCTATATTTAAAAGCAAAAAAGAAAAGTAAAAATTGTGTAATTGCTTGTACAAACAGGATTAAAAGCATGGTAACTATGTACAAGGTTTCAATTTTACTTCCTTCTTCTGAAGCGGCATCAGGTAAAAGAACTACTGAGTACTTTACAAAAGAAAATATCATCAGTCCGTAAAAAAATACACCAAAAAGTGCAAATAAAATTCCTTGAGTATTGTTGTCTTTCTCTGTCGCTATTACGCCTTTTAAATTAAGTATACCTGCAACTTGCCATATAGCTACGGCAACAACAACTGCCAGTATAATATAAAGTAATGCTGTCATGTTTTTTAGTTAGTGTTTAGTGGTGTCAAATATAAAAAAAATCCTGAATAATTTGTATTCAGGACTCTTTAAAATATAAAATTTTAGTTTTTAGTAATGATATTGCTCACTTTCTTTAGCGAAAGGATTTCCTTTTGCTAGTAAAGGTGCTTTGGTTAATGTTGTAAATACGACGTAAATAAATAGTCCTAAAACAAATAATATTGATCCTATTTCAGGAATTCCTATAAACCATTGATCTCCAACAGTTGCAGGCATTACCATTACAAAAATATCTATGTAGTGTCCTATTAATATAATAATTCCGGTTGTAACAATAAACCAAGGAACTCTTTTGTAGTCACTGTTCATTAAAACCAATAAAGGGAATACAAAGTTTAAAGCTACCATTCCTAAGAAAGGAAGGTTGTATTCTCCAAATCTAGTTACAAAATAAGTTACTTCTTCAGGTATATCAGCATACCAAATTAACATAAACTGAGAAAACCATAAATAGGTCCAGAAGATACTAAACCCGAACATATACTTAGCCAAATCATGTAAATGACTGTTATTTACAAATTCTAAATATCCTTTTCCTTTTAAGTATATTGTTATTAATGCTATTGTTGTAATTGCAGAAACAATCATACTAGAGAAAACATACCATCCAAATAAAGTACTAAACCAGTGTGGATCTAAAGACATAATCCAGTCCCACGACATCATTGATTCTGTAACTAAAAAGAAAACCAAAAATGCTGCTGAAGATTTGAATAGTTTGGTGTAGTTTGTTAAATCGCTTGCGTTATCTTGCGCTATAGACAATTTTCTAGAGTACTGTCTGTAAGCAACCCAACCTATAATATAAATTGCTGCTCTGATTAGGAAAAATGGAACATTTAAATATCCGCTTTTTGCTTGAATTAGTTCATCATTTGCAACAACTTCAGGATCCATCCATATAAATAAGTGATTCATATGTAGTGATGATAACACAAAAAATACAAATAACAATACAGCTCCTACAGGTAAATAACCTGTTATTGCTTCCATAACTCTAAATAATACAATGGGCCATCCTGCTTGAGATGCATGTTGAATTGCATAAAAAGCCAATGTCGCAAATGCTAACATAAAAAAGAAAAACAAAGCTACGTATAAGGCAGACCAAGGTTTATTCTTTAATAAATGGAATACATGAGTTGCGTGCTCATCTGTTGAATGTGTATTTTCTTCGGCTTGAACTTTATCGCTTGCACTATGTTCATTACTTTGTGCTACTTCTCCGTGAGCACCGCTTTCTTGCAACATTACTTTAACATCTTCTACTGAACTTGGTGTAGATAAAAAACCGTAAGCAACACCTAATAGCCCTACAATCATTAAGGCAAATGAAAACGTTTTTAATTTACTTGAAAAGGTATACATATTTTTAAATTCTATCTTAGTAAAGGTGTTATTTTAATAAATCGCTTCTTAGCTTTTGAACGTACATTGTAATTTGCCAACGTTCTTTCGCTTTTAACTGAGATGCGTGTGATCCCATCATATTTCTCCCGTACATAATTACGTGATAAATACTTCCTTCTGTAATTTGTCTATCCTTGTAATTTGGAACTCCCAAAAACTTTTCTCGTTGAACGAGTACGCCATCTCCTTGTCCTTTTTTACCGTGACAAACAGCACAATTAATATCGTATAGTTTTTTTCCGCTTGCTAAGTTTTTTTCATTTATTTCTAGCGGATTTTTCAACTCTGCCTTTGCTAATTCATAACCTTCAGGTGTATTTTCGTACTCATAAGGAACTTGTCCTCTTGCAATTGTTCCTTTTACTGGTAATTGCGAGGTCATTCCATTTGCAAAATTAGGATTTTGCGAGTATGTTTCATAACCTACCGGTTTGTACATATCAGGCATATATTGATAATTAGGCTTTGTTTTATCACCCCAACAAGATGACATTGTAAATAAGAAAGCCAATGCGAATGTAATTTTTAAAATGTTTTTCATTTTAATAATGCTTTTCAGTTACTTTAATTTCAACTGTTCCTGTTTTTTCTAAAAAAGAAACTAATTCATTTTCATCTCCATCAACAGCTACTTCCATTACAAACATATCATCTGTAGTTCTTGGATCTGGATTTTCTGCCTTTTTAAACGGCCATAATTTACTACGCATATAAAAGGTAATTACCATTAAATGTGCTGCAAAAAATACTGTTAATTCAAACATAATAGGTACAAAAGCAGGTGAGTTAGCTGCGAAGCTAAAACTTGGTTTTCCTCCAATATCTTGAGGCCAATCTTGAATCATCATATAATTCATCATCCAAATTGCAAATGCCAAACCAACACATCCGTACATAAAAGCTGTTATTGCAATACGAGTACCTTTTAAGCCCATTGCTTTATCTAAACCATGAACTGGGAATGGTGTATATACTTCTTCTATATGATGATTTGCTTCACGAACTGCTTTTACAGCATCCATAAGGATATCATCATCATTATACATTGCTTGTACTACTTTATTACTCATGATTTCCGTCTCTTAATTGTTTAAATTTTTCACCTGATGACTTCAAAATAGATTTTACCTCTGCTTGTGCTATTACAGGGAATGTTCTTGCATATAATAAGAATAAAACAAAGAAAAATCCGATAGTTCCAACGTAAATTCCTATATCAACAAATGTAGGAGAGAACATTGTCCAAGATGAAGGTAAATAATCTCTATGTAATGAAGTTACAATAATTACAAATCTTTCAAACCACATTCCTATGTTTACAACTATAGAAATTATAAATGAGAATGTGATGCTTGTTCTTAATTTTTTAGACCACATAAATTGAGGTGAGAATACGTTACAACTCATCATAAGTAAATAAGCCCACCAATAAGGTCCTGTCGCTCTATTTAAAAACGCATATTGTTCGTATTCTACTCCAGAATACCATGCGATAAATAACTCTGTTATATAAGCACATCCAACAATAGAACCTGTAATCATAATTACAATATTCATTAATTCAATATGTTGCTCGGTAATATATGCTTCTAAGTTTGATACTTTTCTCATAATAATAAGCAATGTATTTACCATTGCAAATCCTGAAAAGACAGCTCCAGCCACAAAGTATGGAGGGAAAATTGTTGTATGCCACCCTGGAATAACTGATGTCGCAAAGTCAAATGATACAATTGTATGTACCGAAAGTACCAACGGTGTTGCCAATCCTGCTAACACAAGAGAAACTTCTTCAAAACGTTGCCAATCTTTTGCTCTACCTGTCCAACCAAAACTTAGTAAACTATAAATTTTCTTTTGAAATGGTTTTATTGCTCTATCACGTAACATTGCAAAATCAGGTAAAAGACCAGTCCACCAAAAAACAAGAGATACTGATAAATAGGTTGATATTGCAAACACGTCCCATAGTAGAGGCGAGTTAAAGTTAGTCCATAATGTTCCAAATTGGTTTGGTAATGGAAGTACAAAGTGAGCGTTCCAAACACGCCCCATGTGAATTACTGGGAACAATCCTGCTTGAACAACAGAAAATATGGTCATAGCTTCTGCTGACCTGTTAATACCCATTCTCCATTTTTGACGGAATAACAGTAGTACTGCAGAGATTAATGTACCGGCGTGACCGATACCTACCCACCATACAAAGTTGGTAATATCCCAAGCCCATCCAACGGTTTTATTTAATCCCCAAACTCCAATTCCTGTTCCAATAGTGTAAATGATAGCTCCCAATCCCCAAAGGAATGCCAATAAGGCAATTGTAAAAGCTGTCCACCATAACTTATTTGCTTTACCTTCAACTGGAGCGGCTACATCAACTGTAATATCATGGTAACTTTTATCTCCAATGATTAAAGGTCTTCTAATAGGTGCTTCGTAATGAGACGACATAATTCTTATTTAATTATTATCTATTAATATTATTTTTATGCTTCTTGTATATTTCTAACTTTCACTTGATAAACCACGTTAGGTTTTGTTCCTACATGCTCTAATAAATGATAAGCTCTTTTATCTTTTACTAATTCAGTAACGGTATCATTTTCATTATTTACATCTCCAAATACCATAGCTCCGGTACTACAAGCGTTTGAACAAGCAACCTCAAACTCATCAGTGTTTACAGGTCGTCCTTCTTTTTTAGCTTTTAGTATGGTAGCTTGTGTCATTTGCATACATAATGAACATTTTTCCATAACCCCTCTTGATCTAATTGTAACATCTGGGTTTAATACCATTTTACCTAGATCATCATTCATGTAGTAATCAAACTCATCATTTTCAGGGTAATTGAACCAGTTAAATCTACGTACTTTGTAAGGGCAGTTGTTTGCGCAGTAACGTGTTCCAACACATCTGTTGTACGCCATGTGGTTTTGACCTTGACGACCGTGAGATGTTGCTGCAACAGGACATACTGTTTCACAAGGTGCGTGATTACAGTGCTGACACATAACGGGTTGAAATACTACTGAAGGATTTTCTGAAGGATCTTCTAAAGAAGACATTGTTTCTTTATATCCAATAACTCCTGAACTGTTTTCTTTTAATTCTACATCTCCTGCAAAATCTTCTTCGTGAGAATAGTATCGGTCAATTCGTAACCAGTGCATATCTCTAGAAACTCTAATTTCTCTTTTTCCAACTACAGGTACATTATTTTCTGCATGACAAGCAATTACACAAGCTCCACAACCGGTACAAGCATTTAAATCAATAGACAAGTTAAAGTGGTGTCCTATTGATCTGTCAAACGAATCCCATAAGTCAACTTTTGTTGCTTCAACTTCTTTATGATCTAGAGAAACTACAGCTACTTTATTCCAAGTTTCCTTAGGATCTAAAGCTGTATTATTAAATGTATCTAATGTTGTTTCTTTAACTATATCTCCTCTACCCATTAATGTGTTTTGCAACTGAACGCAAGCAAACTCATGTTCACCTGACACTAATTTTACAGTCACATCAAATTGATTGTTTTGGAAATTTTTATAGAATTGGTAAGCATTCTTACCGGTCTGCATTTCTTCTTTTAAACCTTGTTTACGTCCGTAACCCAAAGCTAAACCTAAAGAGCCTTTTGCTTGTCCTGGTTGAATGATTACAGGTAATACTTCTTTTACTCCATTTACTGTTACTTCAACATAACTTCCGTTTAAAGCTCCATTTGCTACATGAATATTTACAACACCTAGTTTTTCTGCATCAGCTTTAGACATTGTTATGTAATTATCCCAAGAAGCTCTGGTTATTGGGTCTGGCATTTCTTGTAACCAAGGATTGTTTGCCATTTGTCCGTCACCTAAACTTACTTTTGTATATAAGGTTAGTTCAAAATCGCTACCTTTTACTTCTGAAAGTGCTTTTGCTGCTGCATCGGTATCAACATCAACAGCTTCTACTGTTCCTGTTGTTTCTTTTACATAAATTCCATCATGTAAAGCTTGATTCCACGATTTATTTCCATCTAACACATTTGATTTCCACGATTCTTTAATGAAATCGTAATATGAAGTATTGCTACCTGTCCACACTAATAAAGCGTCTTGGAATTGACGTGTTTTAAATAATGGTTGAATTGTTGGTTGAATTAAGCTATAATGTCCTTTCTTAATTACAGCATCTCCCCAAGATTCTAAATAATGAGGTGTTGCTAATGCAAACTGTACTGCATTTGCAGTTTCGTTATCTTGCATTGTAAATGCTACAGAAAGTTTTACTTTACTCAATCCTTCTACAAATTCTTTTGCATTAGGTAATGTATATACCGGATTTGCGTTATTAATAATAATAGCTCCTATTTTACCTGCATTCATATCTGCAATCAGTTGAGAAACTTTCGCATCATTACCGTGTCGAATATTTCTCATTGCATTTACATCAATCACTTCACTATTAAGTGCTTTATTTATGGCTAATGCCAATAGTTGAGCATTTTTATCTTGAATACCTGTTAAAACAACAGCTTTACTTCCTGCTTTTTTAAGCTGGTTAACTGCATTTTTAACTGCTTCCGGAAGTTCTGTACTTTCACCTTTAACAATAGCTTGATAAATTTTAAGTAATGTTGAAATTTGCGCCGATGGTTTCATCATTACACGCTTATCTGCATTCGCTCCAGTTAATGTCATATTTGATTCAAACTGAATATGATGTGACATTTTACCATTTTTAGGAATTCTTCCTTTAGCATATCCTACATCAAAACCGCCTCCTTGCCAATCGGCTAAAAAGTCAGCACCTATTGAAACAATAACAGCTGCTTTTTCTAAATTATAGTCAGGCAATGCTCTTGTTCCGTACATAGTTTCAAAAGCATCTAAAGCTGCTGATTCAGAAACTGCATCGTATATTACGTGCTGAACATTTCCGTAGGTATCTCCAAGTTTGTTAATTAATTTTTTAGTTGAAGGACTCGCACAAGTATTTGTTAAAACCACAATTGGCGAATTGGCTTCTTTTAGTTCATTTAATTTTGCTACAATTTGCTTATCGGCTTCTTCCCAAGAAATTTCAGAACCGTTTGCTTTTGGAGCTTTTAAACGAAGACTATCGTACAACGATAGTACCGATGCTTGAACACGTGCATTTGTACTACCATTGGCTTCTTTGTTTGGTTCAATTTTAATTGGGCGACCTTCTCTAACTTTTACTAAAATATTTGCAAAATCAAAACCATCAACCATTGTTGTTGCGTAATAATCTGCAACACCAGGTATAATATCATCTGGCTTTATCACATAAGGGATTGTTTTTACAACAGGTCCTTCACAAGCAGCTAATGAAGCTGCTGCGGTTGTAAAGCCTACGTATTTTAAAAAGTCTCTACGTGTTGTTGATGAAGTTTCTAAAGTTTCTTTATCTGCTAAAAATTCATCTGTTGGAATTTCATCAACAAATTCGTTATGTTTTAACGTATCAACAATAGGGCTAGTTTCTTTTAGCTCTTCAACACTTTTCCAGTATTTTTTGTTTGATGCCATTTTTTATTTGTTTTCTTGGTAATTAATTAATAGTGACATTTACCACACTCTAAACCTCCCATTTGAGCCTCAGTCACTTCTTTTACTCCATATTTTTTAGCTAGCTGATCGTGAATGTTTTTGTAATATCCATTCGCTGTCAAATCAACTTTTGTATTCCTGTGACAGTCAATACACCAACCCATTGTAAGTGGAGAAAATTGTTTCATATCGTGCATTGTTTCAACAGGACCGTGACATTTTTGACATGCTACACCAGCTACTGTTACGTGCTGAGAGTGATTATAGTTCACGAAATCTGCCAAATTATGAATACGAATCCATTTTACCGGTTTTTGTTTATAACCTTCTATATATTTCAAGTTTTCTTTATCCCAACCTACAGCATCGTATATTTTTTGAATTTCTTTATCCAAATCTTCTTTTGTATTACCACCAAATAGAGGTCCGTTGTATTCTGATATTGTTTTATGACAATTCATACACACATTTGCAGAAGGAACTCCTGAGGTTTTACTGTTTTTAGCTGAAGAGTGACAATATTGACAGTCTATTTTATTATCTCCTGCATGCACTGCGTGAGAAAATTTAATTGGCTGAATTGGTTGATACCCAACATTCACATCTATTTGCATAAGCCAACCAAAGGTTAACCAAGCACCTCCTAATAACACAAAAATCAACAATAAGAAACGTAAGAAAGGATTGAAAAACAATGTTTTTAACATGCTATCACCTGTATCTTCAGAATCTCGCTTATTTGTTGTTGCTGCAACAATTAAAGAAAGTAAAATAAATGCTAAAATAGTATATCCTAATGTTGTCCAAACACCTAAACCTGGTTTGTTAAACATTTCTTTATTATCAGAAGTTGCTACAGGTGTGGTTGCTTTTGCTACATCACCTACTGCAAAGTACTTTAATAAATCTTCAACATCTTGATCAGATAATTGAGGGAACGGTGTCATTGCCGCTGGTGTACTTTCTGAAACTTCTTTCGCCAACTTATCACCAGAAGCTACTAAAGCATTGTTATCTTTAATCCAAAGTTTTAACCAATCTGGATCTCGTTTGTCTCCAATTTTGAACAACTCTGGTCCAATGAGTTTCCCTTTTAGCTTGTGACAAGCTGCACAATTTGCTTTAAAAACTTTCTTTCCTCTTCCAACTCCAGGGTCTACTTCCTGAGCTGCTGCAGCTTTAGGGGCTGCTTTTTCTCCTTTAGTGTACGCTAAAATATCAATAATATCTTGGTCAGATAATTGAGGGTTAGCTGTCATCGCTGCAGGTGTACTTTCTGAAACTTCTTTCGCTAACTTGTCTCCCGAGTTAATTAATCCTTGATTGTCTTTAATCCAAGCAATTAACCAATCTTGTTCTCTTTTTTCTGTAATTCCCTTTAAAGCAGGACCTACCAATTTTTTATCTAACCTGTGACATGCTGCACAAGTAGATTTAAATAGCTTCTCTCCATTTGCTGCATCGCCTTCTTGGGCTGTTAAGTTAAATGAGAAAAATAAAAGAAAAACAAGACTATTAATAACTAATCTTGACAATGGACTGTGTTGCTTCACACTTTTCATACTTAAAAAAAATATTTTCTTTCTTGATTGGTATAATATTTTCATTCAATAAACTTTATGACCTAAGTCATACTTGTTATTTAATTTCACAAAAGTAGTATTTATATACTTATCTCAAAATCTAAAAACTATGTTAAAGTTAATTTATACCGATTCTAAATAACGAAGTTTTATACTTAATTTCCTAGAAAAAACTAAATTTGAAAAAATAAAAACCATTTATAAATATGTCACTCAACAAAACACTACTTACTTTTTTAATTGTTTGCCTTTTTGGGGCTAAAAACATGTATTCACAAAGTGAGAGTCAAAAAATTGAAACATTAATTACTTCTAAGAAGAATTTTAATAAAGAAAATAAGAATTCTACCATCTATAGAATCCAGCTATACAACGGAAGTGAGTCTAAAGCGTACAAAATAAAAAGAAATTTTGAGATTGCGTTTCCTGAGTATACTGCTAAAATTATATATAAAGCTCCTGAATGGAAAACTCAGGTTGGAAGTTTTAGAACGCGCTTAGAGGCCGACAGAATATTGAAAGTAATTAACGAAAAATTTACAGGGGCATTTGTTTTAGAGGATAAAATTTAATAAAAAAAGCGGGCAATGCCCGCTTTTTTTTATATCGTTACTAAATTACTTTAGTTTCTTTTTAACTTCAATCTCTTGGTAAGCTTCAATAATGTCACCCACTTTTATATCATTGTAGTTTTTAATTTGCAATCCACAATCATACCCTTTAGCGACTTCTTTCACATCGTCTTTAAATCTTTTAAGAGACGCTAACTCACCCGAGTGTACAACTACACTATCTCTTATTATTCTAATTTTAGAGTTTCTATAAATTTTACCACTTGTTACCATACAACCTGCAATGCTTCCAATTTTAGATATTTTATATACCTCTCTTATTTCTGCATTACCTGTTACCTCTTCTTTCATTTCAGGAGATAACATTCCTTCCATAGCATCACGTAAATCGTTAATTGCATCATAGATAATAGAATATGTTCTAATATCAATTTCTTCGTTATCTGCTAGTGTTCGTGCATTTCCTGAAGGTCTTACATTAAATCCTACAATAATAGCTTCGGAAGCCGATGCTAATAACACATCTGATTCTGTAATAGCTCCAACTCCTTTGTGAATAATATTCACTTGTATTTCGTTTGTAGATAGTTTTTGGAATGAATCTGTTAACGCTTCTACAGAACCATCAACATCTCCTTTTAGGATAATGTTTAACTCTTTAAAGTCTCCTAATGCAATTCGTCTTCCTATTTCGTCTAACGTAATATGACGTTGTGTTCTAACTGATTGTTCTCTTTGGAGTTGAGATCTTTTAACTGCTATTTGTTTTGCTTCTTTTTCATCTTCAAAAATATGAAATTTATCACCTGCTTGAGGTGCTCCGTCTAAACCAAGTATTGAAACTGGTGTTGAAGGGCCTGCTGCTTCCATATTATTACCTCTTTCATTAAACATTGCTTTTATTTTACCGCAATGTTTTCCTGCCAACATAAAGTCTCCAATATGCAACGTTCCGTCTTGAACTAAGATTGTAGAAACATATCCTCTACCTTTATCTAGTAAAGCCTCTACTATAGTACCAACAGCTCGTTTATTAGGGTTTGCTTTTAAATCTAACATTTCAGCTTCAAGCAATACTTTTTCTAATAATTCCTCTACGCCTTCTCCTGTTTTTGCTGAAATTTCTTGTGATTGTATTTTACCTCCCCAATCTTCAACCAATAAATTCATTGCTGAAAGTTGTTCTTTTATTTTATCGGGATTGGCATTTGGTTTATCAATTTTATTTATTGCAAAAATAATGGGAACTCCTGCTGCTTGTGCGTGACTAATTGCCTCTTTTGTTTGAGGCATTACGTCATCGTCTGCCGCAACAACAATAATAACTAAATCGGTTACCTGTGCTCCTCTGGCACGCATTGCTGTAAAAGCCTCGTGACCCGGTGTATCTAAAAATGCGATTTTTTGTCCATCTTTTAGTTCAACACCATACGCTCCAATATGTTGCGTAATTCCTCCTGATTCTCCTGCAATTACATTTTCATTTCTAATATAATCTAACAGTGATGTTTTCCCGTGATCTACGTGTCCCATTACTGTAACAATAGGAGCTCTTGGTTGTAAATCTTCTGGTGCATCTTCTTGTTCTTGAATTGCCTCTTCTACCTCTGCACTAACAAAATCTACTGTAAAATCAAACTCTTCTGCTACAATTGTAAGTGTTTCTGCATCTAATCGCTGATTCATTGTTACCATCATTCCTAAAGACATGCAAGCTGAGATAACGTTTGTAACCGGAATATTCATCATTGTTGCAACTTCACTAACTGTTACAAATTCGGTTACTTTAAGTACTTTACTTTCTGCTTCTTGTTGCTCTAAATCTTTTTGAGATTGTTGACGGTGTAAATCACGCTTATCTCTGCGGTGTTTTGCACCTTTTCCTTTTTTAGATTTTCCTTGTAATTTCTCTAAGGTTTCTCTAATTTGTTTTTGTACTTCAGCTTCAGAAGGCTCCTCTTTAATAATAGGCTTTCTTCCTTTATTATTTCCTTTATTGTTATTTCCTCTGTATGGAGAATTTCCTGGTTTTCTATTTGTATTGGTTGTAGGTGATTTTTTAATTCTGCGTCTTTTCTTCTTATTCGCATCGTTATCATCTCCTTTTTTAGCTGTATTATTATCTGTTTTTTTCTTTTTAGGACGTTCAAATTGCTTTAAATCTATTGTTTGTCCTGTCATTTTAGGGCCAGATAATTTTTCGTATTTTGTTGCTATCGTTTTAGATTCTTTCTCTTCTACTTTAGGCGCTTCTTCAATTACTTTTTTGGCACCTACTTTAGGTTTAGCTTCTTCTTTTTGAGTCTCTTTAGCTGGCTGTATTACTTCTTTAGGCTCTTTAGAAACTTTTACCGGTGCTTCTTTTTCTTTTTTAGGAGGTTCTTGTTTCTCAATTTTCACAGGTTCTTTTGGCTGTTGAACCGTTTCTGTTTTTTCTTTTTCTGTTACTTCCTTTTTAGGCTTCTCAGGTACTTCCTCTTTTATTTCCGGCTTAACGGGCTGTTCCTTTACTGAAGGTTTTTCAACTGACTCAACATCAATTTTGCCAACAGTTTTAAGTTCTAGCTTTTCGGCTTTGGCTTTAACAACAACTTTTTTAGCTTCTTCTTCAAGACGTTGTTTTGCTAGTTTTTCTTCAAGAGCAATTCTAATAGCTTCTTTTTCTTTTCTTTTTTCTTCGCTTACTTCTTTTGAAGCCGCTTTTTTACTCCTATCTGTTTGAAAACCATCTAGCAATACCTGATACTCTTCATTAGATATTTTTGTTGTAGGCCTAGCTTCAACCTCAAAGCCATTAGCAGCTAAATGCTCAACAGCTCTATCTAACGAAATGTTTAACTCTCGTAATACTTTGTTTAGTCTCAATGTTTTGTTTTCAGCCATATAATTATTTTTTAGCCAATTATTCTTGAATTTTTTGAAGACTAATCTTCAAATTCTTCTTTTAATATTTTTTGAACCTCTAAAATAGTTTCTTCTTCTAAGTCGGTTCTTCTAACAAGTTCTTTCACGTCTTTTTCTAAAACGCTTCTTGCGGTATCTAAACCTATTTTTTTGAACTCTTGGATTACCCAGCTTTCAATTTCATCAGAAAATTCTATTAATTCAACATCGTCTTCTGCTTCTATACCTTCTCTTTGAACATCTAAATCGTATCCTGTTAGCTGAGAAGCTAATCGAATGTTTACTCCGTTTTTCCCAATAGCTTTTGATACTTCTTCTGGTAAAAGAAATACATCTACTCTTCCTTTTTTACCATCTTCTCTACCTTCTTCTTCATGAATTTTCATAGAAACAACTTTAGCAGGACTTAATGCTCTTGCTATATATAGTTGTGTGTTTTTGGTGTAGTTAATTACATCTATGTTTTCATTTCCAAGTTCGCGAACAATTCCGTGAATACGTGAACCTTTCATTCCCACACAAGCACCAACAGGGTCAATTCTATCATCGTAAGAATCTACTGCTACTTTTGCTTTTTCTCCAGGTATTCTTGCAACACCTTCTATGGTAATTAGTCCATCAAATACTTCAGGAATTTCTTGCTCAAATAATTTTTCTAAAAATTCAGGAGCCGTTCTAGACATTATAATTACGGGTTTATTTCCTCGTAATTCTACTGTTTTTATGATTCCTCGAACAGATTCTCCTTTTCTGAAATAATCAGATCTAATTTGTTCACTTTTAGGAAGTACTATTTCATTTCCATCGTCATCTAACAAAATGATTGCATTATGACGAATATGATGCACTTCTGCACTATAAATATCTCCTTCTAATTCTTTAAAGTATTTAAATGTATTTGTGCTATCGTGTTCGTAAATTTTTGAGATTAAATTTTGACGAAGTGCTAAAATGGCTCTTCTTCCTAAATCTACAAGTTTTACTTCTTCTGATACATCTTCACCTATCTCAAAATCCGGTTCAATTTTTCGTGCTTCAGAAAGTTCAATCTCTTCATTTGGGTCTTCTACTTCACCATCTGCAACAACAATTCTATTTCTCCATATTTCTAAATCTCCCTTATCTGGATTTATGATAATATCGAAATTATCATCAGATCCGAATTTTCTTTTTAGAGCAGCTCTAAATACTTCTTCAAGTATTGCCATTAGTGTTACTCTATCTATATTTTTATCTCCTTTAAATTCTGAAAATGATTCAATTAATGCTAAATTTTCCATGCATCCTCTGTTATTAAAATATTATTTTCACTTTTGCTTCTTTTATATCTTTATAAGGCACTACAGCTTGTTTAGTAACTGTTACCTTTCCTTTTCCTATAGGTTTAGGTTCGCGTGTTTTCCATGTTAACTCAATAGTGTCTTCACCTACATTAACTAGCGTTCCTTCAATTGTACTTTCATCCATTAACTTAATTTGTAAAATTCTGTCAATGTTTTTCTTGTATTGTCTTTTTACCTTTAAAGGGTTTGTTACATCAGGAGTAGTTACTTCTAAAGAAAAATCTTCTTCTTCTCTATCTAAATTATGCTCAATACCTCTACTAATTCTAATACATTCTTTTAAAGGTACTCCATTATCTCCATCAACCTCTACATATATCTTATTATCTGGTAAAAATTTTAATTCTATTAAAAATAACTCAGCATTTTCTGCAATAGCATCATTTACCAAATTTGTAACTTTTTGTTTATCCATTTACCGCTATAAAAAGAGGGGACTTAGCGTCCCCTCCTTCCTTCTAAATTGTTAATTTCGACGCAAATATAGTAACATTTTTTTAATTGATAACAATTAGTCTATTAATTTAAATTAAAAATTAGTAACTTTACATGCAAGTAAGATTACTAACTTAACTTTAATTATGAAAAACATTTTAGTACCTATTGATTTCTCTGATCAAGCTGAATACGCGGCAAAAGTTGCTTCAAAAATTGCCAGACTTACGAATTCTAAAATTTATTTGTTGCATATGCTTGAGCTACCCACAGGTGTTATTGACCCTACTAGTTACGGAACGTCTAATAATTCTCCTACCTCATTGTTATTTTTAAAAAGAGCACATGAAAAATTTGAAGAATTTAAAAAATCTGACTTTCTTGAAGGTTTAGATGTAGAAGACTCTGTGCAATTTCACAAAGCATTTGACGGCATTATTGACGAAAGTAAAAAACGAGATATAGACCTAATAGTAATGGGTTCTAAAGGATCTTCTGGTTTGGAAGAAATGCTCGTTGGTTCTAATACTGAAAAAGTGGTTAGAAACTCTGAAGTACCGGTACTTGTTGTTAAAGAAGATATTGAAGATTTTAAAATTCAGAATATTGTTTTTGCTTCTAATTTTAAATATGAATACAGAGTTGCTTTTCAAAAAATACTTGATTTCGCAACCCTATTTGATGCAAAATTACACTTATTAAAAATAAACACTATTCATAACTTCGAAACTACAAAAGAATCTAGTGATGCCATTCGAAATTTTATAAACGATTTTGATTTGGGCGATTATTCTTTAAACATTTACAACGATGTTTCTGTAGAAGCCGGAATCTTAAATTTCTCAAAAGTAATTGATGCTGATATTATACTACTTAACACTCACGGAAGACGTGGTTTAGCACATTTATTTAACGGCAGTATTGGTGAAGATTTGGCAAATCATTCAAAACTTCCGGTAGCTACATTTAAAATTTAAACATCTGATTTTTAGATATAAAAAAAGCTTCAAGAAATCTTGAAGCTTTTTTGTTGACCCACAAGGACTCGAACCTTGACTGACGATACCAAAAACCGGAGTGCTACCATTACACCATGGGTCATTTTGCGGTTGCAAATTTAAAGTAAAGTTTTAATTCGGCAAATAAATTCAATAATTTTTTTGATTTTTTATTTTTAACCACACTTTAACACAATTATGGGTATTCATATTAAACGAACATTCATTATTTAAGTTTAATTTTATTAAATTCGCCTCAATTAATTTTTTTCTATGAACTCATTTAATTTCAAAAAATGGAATACCATTATAGGGTGGTTAACATTTGCTATTGCTCTAATAACATATACATTAACTTTAGAACCTACCGTTAGTTATTGGGATTGTGGAGAATATATTTCTACCTCTGTAAAACTTGAAGTAGGACACCCTCCGGGAGCTCCCTTATTTCAAATGTTAGGTGCTTTTTTCGCAATTTTTACCAATGAGGTAACGGAAATTGCAAAAATGGTAAACTTTATGTCGGCCTTAGCGAGTGCTTTCACTATCTTATTTATGTTTTGGACCATTACCATTTTAGTTAAAAAATTAATTTACAAACAAAATGACATTTCTAAAAGTAATGCTATTGCCATTCTTGGAAGTGGCGCTGTTGGTGCGTTGGCTTATACTTTTTCAGATAGTTTTTGGTTTAGTGCTGTAGAAGCCGAAGTATATGCAATGTCCTCTTTTTTAATGGCCCTTCTTTTTTGGCTTGGCTTAAAATGGGAAGCTGAAATGGATAAACCTAAAGGAAATAAGTGGCTTTTACTTATTAGTTTTATTGTAGGTCTCTCATTTGGTGTACACATATTGTCACTGTTAGTTATTCCTTCTATTGTATTTTTATACATCTACAGAAAGTATCCAAACTTAACAACTAAACAATTTATAATTGCCAATGTAATTTCCATTTTAGTGTTGGTGTTTGTGTTTAAAATGCTATTCCCTTTTACGCTAAAATATTTTAGTGCTTTAGAATTGTTTTTTGTAAACTCTATTGGGCTTCCGTTTAATTCGGGAAGTATTATTGCCGGGATATTACTAATTGCAATGTTTTACTACGGCATTAAACACACTCATAAAAAGCAACTTGTTGGTGCCAATACCGTTATTTTATCTGTATTGTTTATAATGATTGGTTTTTCATCGTGGATTATGCTTCCTATTAGAGCAAATGCAAATACAACTATTAACGAAAATAACCCTTCAAGTGCTAGAGAACTTTTGGCGTATTACGACCGAGAGCAATACGGTGATGCCAATGTTTTTTACGACACATATTACTCTATTGTTTACAACAGAGAAAATGATCCTGAAAATCCAACAAAAGACGATAAACCTAAGTACGAGAAAAATGAAAAGTTAGGAAAATACGTTATTGTAAACAACTATAAAGATGCATTACCTAACTGGAGCAGTAAACACAAAGGCTTTATTCCTAGAATGGTTAGTACCGATCCAAATGTAATCAGAAACTACAAAGCCATTGCCAACATCCCTCAAAAAAGTAAAAGAAGACCTACTTTTTTAGAAAATTTGAAATTTATGATTGATTTCCAGTTTGGGTATATGTATGGAAGGTATTTTATGTGGAATTTTGTAGGAAGACAAAACGATGAGCAAGGTCAACTTGATTTACAAAATGGAAATTGGCTAAGTGGTATTAATTTTATTGACGAATGGCGTTTAGGACCTCAGTCTAACTTACCAGCAGATATCAAAAACAATAAAGGAAGAAACACCTATTACTTTTTACCTTTTATCTTAGGATTAATTGGTGTGTTTTTTCATGCTAAAAGAGATAAAAATAATTTTTACACACTACTCCTGTTTTTTGCATTCACAGGCTTAGCTATCATTTTTTACACAAACCCTAAACCTTTTGAACCTAGAGAGAGAGATTATGCTGTGGTAGGCTCATTTTATATTTTTGCTATATGGATTGGCTTTGGAGTTTTCGCCATGTATGAATACTTTAAAAAATACGCAGATAAAAAACTCGTTGCCATTGCTCTTACATTTATATCGCTATTAGCCGTTCCTATGCTCATGGCTTTCCAAAATTGGGATGACCACGATAGATCAAACAGATATACTTCTCACCTAAACGCAAGAGCTTACATAGATTCTTGTGGCGAAAATGCCATTTTATACACTATTGGAGATAATGACACTTTCCCTCTTTGGTACTTACAAGAAGTTGAAAATCATAGAACAGATATTAAGTTAATTAACACAAGTCTTTTTCAAACCGATTGGTATATTGACCAAATGAAAAGAAAAACATATAAAGCACCTCCTATACCATCGCAATTAACACACGACAAATACAAATGGGGAACTTTAGATGTAGCTTATTATTTTGAAGAGCTTTTCCCTCAGTTCAAAGATTCTGTTGTAGATATTAATTATTTTATGAGATGGATTGAAAGCGATAAAAAAGTGACTTATTACGATTTAGATGAAGATGGTATTCCTGAGAAAATACTTCCTAGCAATAAAATTAGAATACCTGTTGATAAAGAAGCTGTATTAAAAAATGGTATTGTGGCACCTGAAGATGCAGACCTAATTGTTCCGTATATAGATATTAATTTTGGCTCAACACTTACCAAAAATAGAATTTTAATGCTTGATGTTTTAGCAAACAACAAGTGGAAACAACCTATCTATTTTACCGGAGGTGCTCAAGCAGATGAAGAATATATTTGGCTTAAAGACTATCTACAATTAGATGGTATGGCGTATAAATTGGTACCTATTAGAACACCACACGATGGTAATTTCTTTGAAATGGGAAGAATTAATTCCAATATAATGTACAATAAAGTTAAAAATTGGGAATGGAGAAACATTACAGATGATGGTATATACTTAGATCCTGAAACTAGAAAAAACTCAGTAACCTACAGAAATAACCTCGAGCGTTTGGCAAGACAATTAATTGTAGAAAATAAGTTTGACAAAGCTGAAGAAATTTTAGATTTATCACTAGAAAAAATGCCTGTAAATAAGTTTGGACATTACAGTATGCTTATTTCATATATAGACCTATACTACACCTTAAATAAAAAAGAAAAAGCAAGAAAATTAATAACCGAACTAAAAACTGTTTTCCAAGAACACCTTGTATATTATAGTCAATTTGACGAAAGTGATATTGAAGCCATTTTTAATGAAATTGAACGAAACTTATTAATGTATGATCAGGTTGTGAAAACAGCAACTCAATTTGATGATGAAGCCTTTTCAACATCTCTTAAAGATGAGTATATCTCGTATATAAAAATGTTTGAATTTTTAATTCAGGATAACTAATCCGTTGTATTTTAAATGAAGTTCTATTTTATAAAAACTCCGAATCTAATTAAAGTTATTTTTAAAAATTGGATTTGGAGTTTTTCTAAAAAAGAAAAAAACATCTACCTCACTTTTGATGACGGACCAACTCCAGAAGTTACTGAATGGGTTTTAAATTTACTTTCAAAACACAATGCTTTGGCCACTTTTTTTTGCATTGGGAAAAACATAGAAAATCATCCTGAAGTTTTTAAAAAAATAATTTCAAAAGGGCATACCGTTGGAAATCATACGCACAATCACCTCAACAATTGGAACACAAACAATGCCGAGTATTTAAACAATATTCAACTTACCAATAATACACTTACAAAATACACACAACAATTCAATAAATTATTTAGGCCTCCTTACG
This sequence comes from Flavobacteriaceae bacterium, assembly GCA_027082925.1. Lineage (GTDB taxonomy): Bacteria > Bacteroidota > Bacteroidia > Flavobacteriales > Flavobacteriaceae > Lutibacter. The sequence goes on along the minus strand of JALWTD010000018.1, from coordinate 149,486 downwards.
GAAAACTTAAGCTAAGCACTGCTAAGAAAATAAGAAAAAAAGGATACCGTATTGTAATGTGGGATGTATTAAGCGCTGATTTTGATACAAGCATTAATAAAGAAAAGTGCCTACAACATGTACTTGACAATACGCAAAAAGGAAGTATTATTGTTTTTCATGACAGCAAAAAGGCATTTAGAAATTTAGAATATGTGCTTCCTAAAGTCCTAGCATTCTTTTCTGAAAAAGGATTTAAATTTCAGAAAATAACTTCTATAAACTAGAGATATTGTTGCACTAAACTAATTAAAGTATTGGCATCTTGATTTCCGGTTTGACGCCACTTCATTTCCCCGTCTTTATAAATAATAAACGTAGGATTTCCCTTAATTCTAAGTGCATTTGCTAAAGTCTCATTCTTATCAATATCAATTTTTATCACCTTAGCCTTATCGCCTAACGCAGCGGCCACATCTCTTAAGATGTTGTGAAAATTATCTTCAGAAGCATTCTCCCAATCCGCGTAAAAATCAATTAAAACAGGTCTCGTAGAGCTTATTAATTCCCCAAATTTTGTCATAATTTTTTATGTTTTTTTGAACAAAACTTCAAAAATATATATACAAATGTAACATTTTAAATTCAAAAAACCCTACCTGTTACCATTGCGGGTCTATTTCATAGTGAAAATCTATCTCAAAAAGCACAGCATCATTAGGGTACGTATCGGCCGAATTTGATCCATCTCTAAAAACTCTACAAATCAATAAACTAGAAACTGTTTGTCCTGTCCCCACAATTGTTCCAATATCTGTCATTGCATGTTCATATGCTGTTACTGTTCCTACCGTTGGGTCAGGATCACTATTTGTAATTATGGTGGTATTGCTAAAAGTACTTCCAATGTTTGACCACGTATACTCGAGCCCCCAAGTAACTTTATCACTTCCCACATCGGTTTCTGCCGACCAATGTACGTGTGGGGAAATATCTGTTCCTTCTTTCCAAGAGTGAGGCATTTGCACTACAAAAAACAATTCTTCTGTTTTATCTGGGTCAAAATAGTACGAATACACACCTGTGCTTCCTGAGCCGTTATCTATAAATTTTTTCATTCCCGGTTGATCCACACCATCTTTCTCTGTTGATGTGATTGGCACTCTTAAATCGTCATGCTTAGAAGCTTGATTATAAGATACTTCTATCCACGAGGTGGTATAAAACCAAAAGCTATTTGTAGTGGTATCAAACACCAATAAACCGGTAACCGGACTACTAATAGCACTCCGTTGTGCAGTTGTCATTCTGGGTATTAATACACCTTTAGAAGTTGATGTTATGTCTAGCATTGAAGAGGCATCTGGGGTTGTTGTTCCTATTCCTACTTGAGCAAATAAGCTTGTACTTACTAAAAATAAAAGTAGAAAAGCTACTCTTATATACTTGCAATTTATTTTTCTTATTTCCATAATATTGTTTTTTTTAGGGGTTAACAATTGTTGTTGGAATTATATAATAGTTATTTCATCATTGTTTTTTTAATCAATTACTAAGTTTAAAGATACCAAAAGTAAATCACCACTACCGCTAAACCGTTCTGCCCAAACTTCAATATAGTCACCTTGAGACAACGTCATAGAACCAACTATAGCAAGTGCACCTACATCATAATTGGCACCTACTTCTCTATACACCTTTGTATCTTCAACTACAACTCCGTTTTTAGCGATGTAAAAAATAAAAATATTACTACTGTTATCTCCTTGAAAAGATAATGCTGCTGATATACTAAAGTTTCTTGTACGTTTTCCATCGTATACAATTCTATTATCTCCAGATTTTGTAAACCTAAATAAATTATTAGATGTTGAAACTCCAACCAGCTTAGTTCTACTTCCTATACCTGTACCTGAAAAAGTGGTTCTATACCCTGAACCTACATTTGCTGATAAATTGATATCTCCAACAGCATTTCCGTCTGTTTCTTGAAGAATTCCTGAAGATATTACGTGCCAATCACTTGTAAAAGAATAGCCGCTATACGTACCTGTAGTATAGCCTACCACATAAGTACCGTTTCCTGAAAAAGAAACACTTTGCAACACACCACTAGATACCGTAGGGTCACCACTAACATCTATACCAGATTCTCCGGAATCTGCAACGATTTTACCTCCCACTATTGAAATGACATCTGAAGTTCCTGTAAACGTAAATGCTGTTCCTGTATTAGATGCATTCCAAATTTGGTTGTTTAAATATAATTGACTGTTGCCTGAAAAAGTTAGTCCTGTGGTATTATTTTCAAAATTTAAAGAATTTATAAAAACAAAATTATATCCGGAAATTGTACCAATGTTTGCAAAACCTGAGATATAACAGTCTCTTATAATGAAGTTTTTTGTCCCGGTAGCATCACTCATATTAAAAAGTTTTGAAGATGCACCACCTTGAATATTTAAAAACTCCACTTGTCCTCCTCCCGATCCTGAAAATAAACCAGTAGATCCAGAGTAACTTAAAATATCACTATTAGGATCAGCACCTACAAGCACACAGCCGTTTAAATTAATACTATTTGTTCCTAAATTAATGGTTCCATTAACTTCATATAGCGTTCCTGAAGCCAGTGTAATCACTCCGCCAACAGGCGTTGGTAAATCTGATAATGATTTTACTAAAACGTAGTTATTTCTGCTATTCGTATCAACCTCCATAGTAACCCAAGTGCTTCCTGTATAGTAGCAGAATTTACCCAAATCCGTATCATAAACCATCAACCCTGTAGTTGGTGAGCTTATAGCATTTTTTTGTGTGGTAGTCATTCTTGGTGCCAAAAATCCTTTGGTAGTAGATTGAATATCTAACATTGAAGATGCATTGGGACTTGTTGTACCTATTCCTACCTGTGCCGAAGCATTGAAAAAAACAAGCAATAATAGATATTTTAGTAATTTCATAACATCTTTTTTAATTAATAATTTTGTACGTTTCCGTTCCTTTTTCTGAAGATACGACTACTAAGTACATCCCTTGTTTTTGGTTAAAAGGGATTATTATTTCGCTTTGGTTTAATAAATTGTTTTTGACTTGTGTTATTTTTTGACCTAAAGTATTAAATACAAATACATTATCGAGTTGTAAACCTCCTTGGTTATTTATTACAATACCTTTATTTTTATTGTAGTAAACGTTTATTTCGTTATTCAAAACAAAATCTTCTTCTCCTAATGATTGTAATGATTTAAAAACTAAACTAAATCGGTTTAAATATTCTCCTGCGGGAAAGTCAAACTTAAAATTTGACGTGCTTAAATCATACACTCTTCGAAGCTCTTTATCTTTCAAAAATACAACCACTCCGTCAATATTTTCAATAGTATCTAACATAATGGTATGTTGACCTTCTTGAGAAATTTTTAAGCCCAAAGGAAATTCATCGTTAATATCAAAAGCGCCTACTCCTTGTATTACATATTTTTTAGTAAAATCATTTTCTATAATGTAAAATAGTTCGTCTTCTCTTTCATCAGACATTAACGCGTCGTAACCCGGATTGTAATTAATATCGGCCGGAGATTCAGGTAAAAATCCTAAAAGTAATTGCCTATGAAAACCTTCCGGATCTTCGTAACCTATTCTTATAAAACTATTTCCTCTATTTCTTGCTGTATCGCCTTTTGATTTTGTATTATCTTCATTTCCTGAAGATGTTTTATAATACGTTGACGCTCCACTACCTTCAGTTTGAAAAACTCGTTGTGAATTGTCAAATGTTATTGTTCCTGTACCTACAGCCTCTACAAAAAACCCTTGACCCACTGCCATATACTGTGAAGGACCTGTTACACTACTTGACGTTCCTAATCCTCCAATTAAAGACGATGCTAAGGAAGGAGGTGTTCCTCCTGTTAGGTTTCGTGTTGCATATCCTCCTAGGTAATCTGATAAATAATGAGATGTTGAACCGCCGTCTACCCAAAAATACAGTGTGGTTACCACGCTAAGATTATCGTTTATAAATTTAGTGCAATCCAGTGCCGAAGGGTAAGGATTCCCTAGCAACGAAGATTCTCCTGAGGTAATTGAAAACGTATATGTTCCATCATTTGGAACTCCTTTAAATACATAATTTTGAGATGAGCTTACTGTTCCTGAACCTTTCATAGTATAGCCTTCTCCCGGAGAAAGTGTGCTTATTGAAGTTAAAGCAACCCAACTAGCATAACCACTTGCTGCTCCTCTTGAGTACTTATACAACCAGTCTGTCGATATTTTTAGAGGAGTAACAACATTTGAGCTACCATCTAACACAGATGGAGTTCCGTTATATGGAGATCCTGTACTAAATGCTATTTGTTGTGGAGCAAACGAATTAATACTTGAATCTGTTCCGTCAAACAAATTTCCTGTAAAAGAAAAAGTACCTCCATTATTTACCGGAGATGACCAAAAATTATAACCATATGTAGATGCTATTCCTTGTTGATCTCTCAGTAATTTTCCCGGATCAGAGTTTGTATTTGCTGTTATTCCTGTGTGTGTTTGTATTAACTGAGCCTCTCCAACGAGTCGCAAATCTCCACTTAATAAGCTAACAGAATTTTTAACAAACAAACCAAAATTATCTACAACTGAAACGCCTTTTTTTCCAACGGCCGATAAATTCAGTTGTAAATTGTAAAAGTTTATATTGTTTGTTGATCCTGAAATTGTTTGAATCGCATTTGTTGCACTCACAAAATAGGTTGTCCCTGCCGTAGCAACAGTAGTGCCGTTATTAATAAAATTACTATTCAGGTATAAATCACCATCATTATTGTGCGTCGCTCCGGTTTTATTTGTATATTCATCGCCAAAATAAACCGTAGTGGAAGCATTAATTTTTAATGTTCCGCTATTAACTATTTGAGCAAACCCAATAGGTATAAATAATAGGTAAGTGTAGGCTAAAATGAGGTTTTTTAATTTCATAACACACTAAAGTTTAGGGGTCAAAGGTACGTAAATGTATGTATTTTTCACGTATTCTCAAAGAAAAACAACCTTTTTTTTGGCAAAAAACAACACTTTAACGCCTAATATAGAACATTTTACAAAAATATGACACCGAAAAAACGACTCTTTCTTTTAGATGCTTTTGCACTCATTTTTAGAGGGTATTACGCACTTATTAAAAATCCTAGAATTAACTCTAAAGGAATGGATACTTCTGCTATATTAGGATTTACAAACTCGCTACTAGACGTTATAAAGCGTGAGAAACCAGACCATTTAGCCGTTGCGTTTGACAAAGGCGGTTCTCATCTTAGATCTGAAGCATTTCCTGAATACAAAGCAAACAGACAGGAAACTCCGGAAGCTATAAAAATTGCCATTCCGTACATTCATAAGATATTAGAAGCAATGCACATTCCAATCATAGAAAAAGAAGGTTACGAAGCTGATGATTTGATTGGAACTTTAGCTAAAAAGGCCGAAAAAGAAGGCTATGAAGTATTTATGGTTACGCCTGATAAGGATTTTGCTCAACTGGTCTCTGACAATATTTTTATGTATCGACCTGCAAGAATGGGAAATGGAATTGAAAAGTGGGGAATTCCGGAAGTACAAGAAAAATTTGAAGTAGAACGCCCTGAACAAGTTATAGACTATTTAGGAATGATGGGAGATGCTGTAGACAACATTCCTGGTTTACCGGGAGTTGGAGATAAAACCGCTAAAAAATTCTTAAAAGAATTTGGCAGCATGGAAAAACTATTAGAAAACACAGATAAACTAAAAGGAAAACTAAAAGAAAAAGTAGAAGCTAACAAAGAGCTTGGCCTTTTATCAAAAAAATTGGCTACCATTTTATTAGATTGTCCTGTTGATTTTAATGAAAAAGACTTTGAACTAAGTCAACCCGATTTTAAAAAAACAGCCGAAATCTTTAAAGAGTTAGAATTTAGGCGAATTGCTGACAGCTTAGATAAAATTTTTAATAAACCTTCAGAAACAACCACTTCAAACCAGTACAAAGAAGAACAAAAGCCGAATACAACAACCAATACCTCTTCGCAACTAGATTTGTTTTCAACTTTTTCAGAAGATACCTCTACAGAAAATCAATCTGGATATAAAAACAATACTAACAATCACCTTTACCAATTTGTTACTACCAATACTGCCAGAAAACTACTGGCTAACAAATTACACAAACAAAAGTCTGTTTGTTTTTCTTTAGAAACAGTTGGAGAAAATCCTTTAACAGCAACACTTGTCGGAATTTCTTTTTCGTACAGTACCGGTAAAGGGTATTACATACCGCTTCCGGAAAACAAAGATGAAACAATAAGTATTTTAGATACTTTCTCTTCTTTTTTTGAAGACAGCACTAACGAAAAAGTTGGACACCAACTAAAAACAGCTATTAAAATACTTTCTGCTTATAACATTTCTGTAAAAGGAACACTGTTTGACACTATGTTAGCGCACTATTTACTTAACCCTGATATGCGTCATGATTTAAATATACTTTCAGAAACATACCTTAATTACCAACTTATAAAAATAGAGTCACTTGTAGGAAAGGGGAGAAATAAACTTCAATTTCAATCTATTGAACTCGAAAAACAAGCCGAATATCGCACAGAAGAAGCCGATATTATTTTACAACTTAAACATATTTTTGAAAAAGAATTGGCTGCAAATAAACTGACAAAACTTTACACTAAAATTGAAATACCATTACTTCGTGTACTAGCTTCAATGGAATTGGAAGGCATAAGAGTAGACGATACATTTCTAAACAGTTTGTCTCAAAAATTGACCGACGACATAAAACAATTAGAACAAAAAATTTATACTGAAGCAAATATTGAATTCAATTTAGCTTCTCCAAAACAACTTGGCGATGTTCTTTTTGAGCACTTAAAACTTGTAGAAAAACCTAAAAAAACCAAAACCGGACAATACGCCACCGGTGAAGAGATTTTATCAAAACTGGCATCAAAACACAAAATTGTAAAAAATATTTTAGAATGGAGAGGTTTGGTAAAACTCAAAAATACGTATGTAGATGCACTCCCAAATGAAATTAACACCAACACAGGAAGAGTACACACCACATTTAGTCAAGCAGTAGCTGCTACCGGTAGATTAAGTTCAAACAATCCAAATCTCCAAAATATTCCTATTAGGACTGAGCGCGGAAAACAAATTAGAAAAGCGTTTGTAGCCAAAAATGAAAATTACACACTATTAGCAGCAGATTACTCTCAAATAGAACTTAGAATTATAGCTGCTTTAAGTGAAGATGAAAGTATGATTGCTTCTTTCCAAAGAGGAGAGGATATTCATGCAGCAACAGCTTCAAAAGTATTTAATATTCCTTTAAATGAAGTAACTCGAGCACAACGAAGCGAGGCAAAAGCCGTAAACTTCGGGATTATTTACGGACAAGGAGCTTTTACACTTGCACAACAATTGAATAAATCTAGAAGTGAAGCTTCAGAATTAATAAACAACTATTACAAAACCTTTCCTAAATTAAAACAATACATAGCCCGTCAAATAGATTTTGCTAGAGACTACGGGTATGTTGAAACTATTTTAGGAAGACGCAGATATTTAAAAAACATCAATTCTCAAAACGCCATTGTACGTGCAGCCGATGAACGAAATGCTGTAAACGCACCCATTCAAGGTAGTGCTGCTGATATTATAAAAATAGCAATGATTAACATTCAAAAACGATTTGATAAGGAAAATTACCAGTCTAAAATGCTACTTCAAGTACACGATGAACTAGTATTTGATATACATAACAACGAATTAGAATTACTTAAACCAATAATTAAAGAAGAGATGGAACATGCTTTTAAACTATCGGTACCACTAACTGTTGACCTAGGCGAAGGTCAAAATTGGTTAGAGGCACATTAATTTAGTTTAATTCGTTCCATTTCCTAAAAATAATTAAATTAGCAAAACTTAAATTCAAAAAAATGATTAAAAAAATACTATTCACCTTACTTTGCATTCTTACAGTAAACACCTTTACTGGAAAAGAAACAATTAGAACAACCGGAGAAAATACAATTCTAAACCCAATAGGAAAAAGAAAAATAAATTTTGGTTGCTCAGAATCTGATGCCGAAATCTATATCAATGGAAAACTTTTAGGTAAAGGAAACTTAGAAGTTGTTGTTCCTTCAAACAGTTGCGTTACCGTAATTGTTAAAAAAGTTGGCTTTTTAATAGAAAAAATAGAATTCTGTAACCGAAAAGGAATGGCAAAACCGCCAAAATCTTACTACATGCAAATGGTAAGAGACGATGCCTTTGATGCTTCGGTACAAACAGATATTGCCAACGTTGATATTGAACTAAAATGCTCTATCAGCAAAGACAAAGCGTGGAAACTTATCAATCAAATAATTCTTTCAAATATTGATGTTATTGAAATGACCGATAAAGAAACCGGCTATTTAAGAACTGCTTGGTCTCTAAAAACATTTAAGCAAAACACCATTAGAACACGTATTATTGTAAAACAAACTTCTGACAACCCTCTTGTATTTAAAGTAAAACTAATAAGTGAAGAATCTGGAAGAGCAATGACAAGTGTAAAAAGCGATGAATTATACAAAGAATGGGATCGAATTTTAAGAAGCTATTCAAATGTAATTCCTGAACTTCAAGCCAGAATAAAATAACTATTTAAAAAATAAATTCCCTTTCCTAAATAAGAGGGATATGTTTGTGATAATCATAAGCATATCCCTTTTTTAAATATAATTAATCTAAATTTTTTATATACAAAATATATTGTACATTTGCACTCCCTTTTTAGGGATTATAAAATAAATGTTTAACTATAACAAAGAATTTAATTGTGAATACATTAAGTTACAAAACAGTATCAGCTAACAAAAACACTGTAAACAAAGAGTGGTTATTAGTTGATGCAGACGGTCAAACGTTGGGTCGTCTAGCTTCTAAAATAGCAATGCTAATTAGAGGTAAATACAAGCCAAACTACACTCCTCATGTTGATTGTGGAGACAATGTAGTGGTTATCAACGCTGAGAAAATAAACCTAACCGGTAAAAAGTGGACAGATAAATCTTACATTCGTCACACAGGTTATCCGGGAGGACAAAGATCGTTAACTGCTTCAGAAATGTTTGAAAAAAACCCTACTCGTTTAGTAGAAAAAGCAGTAAAGGGAATGTTACCTAAAAATAAATTAGGAAGTGCTCTTTACAGAAATTTATACGTTTATGCAGGTGCTGAGCACAAACAAGAAGCTCAATCTCCAAAAGCTATTAACCTTAACGATCTTAAATAATGGAAACAATACACAAAATAGGAAGAAGAAAAACGGCAGTTGCTCGTGTTTATGTTTCTGACGGTAGCGGAAACATTACCATAAACAAAAGAGAACTAGATAATTACTTTACAACAGCAACATTGCGTTACAAAGTTTTACAACCACTAAATTTAACAGATAATGCAAAAGCATTTGATATTAAAGTAAATGTTTACGGTGGTGGAGTTACTGGTCAAGCAGAAGCAGTTAGATTAGCAATATCTAGAGCTTTAATAGAACTAGACCCAGAGAACAGAGCAATTCTTAAACCTGAAGGATTACTTACTAGAGACCCAAGAATGGTTGAACGTAAGAAATTTGGTCAAAAGAAAGCACGTAAAAAATTCCAATTCTCAAAACGTTAATCGTTTTTCAGAATTATTTCGCCAATTTATTTGGCAGTTCATTGAAATTAAAAATAACTATAAGTTGTCGTTGAATCGGTCAATGACTGAAAAAAGTTTAGCATCCAAATAGGTAAGATCGGATTTCCGCTACTTACCTATTGCTAACTCAACGGAACGTAAACTAAATACAAATGACAAACCTAGAAATTAAAGATTTATTAGAGGCAGGTGTGCACTTTGGCCACCTAACTAGAAAATGGAACCCAAACATGGCTCCATACATTTACGGAGAACGTAACGGTGTACACATTATAGACCTTTACAAAACCGTAGCAAAAATTGAAGAAGCTGCAGAAGCTCTTAAAAAAATTGCAACTTCAGGAAGAAAAATCCTTTTTGTAGCTACAAAAAAACAAGCAAAAGAAATTATTGCAGACAAGTCTAACAGCATTAACATGCCATACATTACAGAAAGATGGCCTGGAGGAATGTTAACAAACTTTGTTACCATTAGAAAAGCCGTTAAAAAAATGTCAGCTATTGACAGAATGAAGCAAGATGGTTCTTTTGATGCACTATCAAAAAGAGAAAAACTACAAATTAATCGTCAAAGATTAAAACTAGAAAAAAACCTTGGATCAATAACTGATATGACTCGTTTACCGGGAGCTATCTTTATTGTTGATGTAAAAAAAGAACACATAGCAGTTGCCGAAGCTAAAAAATTGAACATTCCAATTTTTGCTATGGTAGATACAAACTCTGACCCTAGAGATATTGACTATGTTATTCCTTCAAATGACGATGCTTCAAAATCAATTAACAAAGTATTAAGTTTTGTTACTGATGCTATTGCTGAAGGATTGGCTGAAAGAAAAGCAAGCAAAGAAAAAGCTGCTGAAAAAACAGAAGAAAAAAAATAATCGAATTCATTTGAATTAAAATTCAATAAAATATACTTAAAATGGCAAAAATTACAGCTGCAGAAGTAAACAAATTAAGAAAATCTACCGGAGCTGGTATGATGGATTGTAAAAACGCTTTAGTTGAGGCTGAAGGAGATTTTGACAAAGCAATTGAAATTTTACGTAAAAAAGGACAAAAAGTTGCTGCAAAAAGAGCAGATAGAGACTCTTCAGAAGGTGCTGTTATTGCAAAAGTAAACGATGATAAAACTCAAGGAGTTATTATCTCTTTAAATTGCGAAACAGATTTCGTTGCTAAAAATGATAATTTTGTTGCACTGGCAAAACAATTTGCAACAATCGCTTTAAACTGCGATTCAAAAGAAGATTTCTTAAATGCTGATTTTGGAGGTATGACCGTTGCTGAAAAATTAATTGAGCAAACAGGTGTTATAGGTGAAAAACTAGAAATTCAAGCTTTTGAGAAAGTATCTGGTCCATTTGTTGGGTCATACATTCACGCTGGAAATAAAATAGCTACATTAACTGTTTTATCGGCAAATGTAGAAGGTGCTGAAGTTGTTGCAAAAGATGTTGCAATGCAAGCTGCCGCTATGAATCCTATAGCTTTAGATGAAGGAGGTATTGACGCTTCAATTATTGAAAAAGAAATTGAAATAGCAAAAGACCAACTACGTCAAGAAGGTAAGCCTGAAGCAATGCTAGACAAAATTGCACAAGGGAAAATTAAACGTTTCTTTAAAGATAATACTTTAGTAAACCAGTTGTTTATTAAAGATAGCAAACAAACAGTTGCACAATATGTTAAAACTATTGGTGACGTAACTGTAACTGATTTTAGAAGAGTTGCTTTATCGTAACCACTAAAATCATGTTAACTAATAAAAAAAGCAGCTTTAAAGCTGCTTTTTTTATTATATTTTTATAAATATCTTTTTTCTATACAGCACGTAAGCTAGTAGCCAAAAAAGCAAAACATGGGTTATTGCAAATAAAAGCGAGCCATTTAAATAACCGGCAGCCGGAACAAAAATATGTTGGTATAAATAACCATATCCAGACACTGTCTTTTCTGAGGTAACCGGTATCTTAATCAGGTAAATGATAATTTTTACGTAGAGTATTGAAAGCATAAAAATAATTAAAGGATTTACGCCAAAATGCAAAAATGGTTTAGACCATTTTTTCCATCCTTTTACATCAATAACCCACAACAAAAATGCTAAAAATAACATAGCAAAACCACCTGTATACAATACATAAGTACTCGTCCACAATGCCTTATTTATAGGAAACCAAAAAGACCAACCTTTACCAACCACAACCCCAATAAAACCAAAAATCATCAACTTCTTTACAGTCAATTGTAAATTTGTTGAGGTGGTAATTATTTTTCCTGAAAAATACCCCAGCAATACTGTAGCAACCGAAGGAATAGAAGATATAAGTCCTTCCGGATCAAATGGAATCCCGAAACCTTTGTAAATATGATTTTCTCCAAAAACAACTAAATCTATTTTTCTCGGAAAGTTTGAAGCCAAACTATACACCTCTCCCGTGCCTCCAAAATAGAGTAACGCCCAGTAACCAAATAGTATTGCAAAAAATAAAAAGACCAACTGTTTAAAATTAAATTTTAAACATAGAATTGCTGCAATACCGTAAGCGATTGCAATACGTTGAAGTACTCCTAAAATACGCAGTTTTTCAAAAATAAATTTCGGAAAAGCATTTAAAAAAAGTCCCAGTAAAAAAATTACCAAAAACCTTTTTAATACTTTTAAAAGGCCTTTTTTTGTAAACCCTCTTCCATATTTTTTTAAAGAGTACCACATTGATACTCCTACAATAAATAAGAAAAAAGGGAACACAAAATCTGTTGGTGTACTTCCGTGCCATTTTGCATGGCGTAAAGGAGCATACACATAAGACCAACTTCCCGGAGTATTTACCAAAATCATTAAAGCTATGGTAATTCCTCTTAAAACATCAAGTGCTATTAATCGTTTTGTTTCCACAATAAATCTATTTTCTCAATCCTAATTTATGACCTGCTATTGCGTAGTACAAAATAATAGCATAACAAGGTAATAAAATCCAATAGCCCGATGTAGAAGCTTGTGCCATAGCAGCAGCTTCACTTAATCCTTCAGAAATAAGAGAAAGCTTTGTGCTATCTACAAATTTACCGTATAGTGGAGGTATAATTGCTCCTCCAGAAATAGCCATAATAAGTAATGCCGAAGCGGTCTTTGTAAATTTCCCCAAGCCTTTTAACGTTAATGGCCATACTGCCGGCCAAACCAATGCGTTTGCAATACCTAAAGCAGCAACAAAAAGAATAGATGTAAACCCTGAAGTAAATACAATACAAAATGTAAATACAATTCCTAAAACAGCACTTGCTTTTAGTGCAAAAGCTTGACTCATATACTTTGGTATAAGAAAAACACCCAAAGCATAAGTAGCGACCATAGCCAATAAAGTAAACATGGTAAAAAACTTAGCTTCCTCTGCAGGAATACCTAAAGAAATTCCGTAAGCAATTATAGTATCACCGGCGACAACCTCGGCTCCTACATATACAAAAAGTGTAAGAACACCTAACCACAAATGTGGAAATTGAAAAATACTCGTTTTAGCCGTTTCGCCTTCTTTTGTTTCAGAAATAGGTTCTGCCTCTACGTGTGGTAGAGGAGCTTTTCTAATGAGTATTCCCAATACAAATAAAACAACTGCCATTATTATATACGGAGTTACCACACTATCGGCCATATTATCTAGTAATTCTGCTTTTGCAGCCGCATCTACAGTACTTAATTTTTCTTTAATCTGGTCAATTCCTGATAATAAAATAGCGCCAAAAATTACAGAACCTAAAGCTCCTGCAACCTTATTGGCAATCCCCATAATTGCAATTCGTTTTGCTGCACTTTCCATAGGACCTAAAATAGTAATATATGGATTTGAAGCTGTTTGCAATAAAGTCATACCCATTCCCTGAATAAAAATTCCGGATAAAAACACCCAATATGTTCTAGCCTCTGCTGCAGGTATAAATACCAAAGCTCCTAAAGCCATTACAATAAGGCCCAAAGACATTCCTTTTCTGTATCCTATTTTATTAATAATATACGAAGCCGGTAAAGCCATGGCTACAAATGATATATAAGATGCCGATGCTACAAAATACGATTGAGTTGCAGTTAGTTCGTTAATCGTTTTCATAAACGGAATCAAAGCACCATTAATCCAAGTTACAAATCCAAAAATGAAAAAAAGACCGGCAATTATTATTATTGGTATTAAAGAGTTATTTTTTTGTGTAGAAACTGTATTCATTATTTTATGAGTTATTTAAAATTTTATCGCTCAATATACAAAATATACCTGAGTTGCTTTTTTAGTTATTCAAGAATGTTTTTAGGCTGCCTTTTTCTAATTATAACATGAAGCTTGTTCTATTTTAGATACAAGTTACTATTAAAGTATTTCTTATATTTGCATAACTTTCAAAGATATTATGATTTATAAAAGAATACTTTTAAAACTTAGTGGCGAAGCTTTAATGGGAGATCGTCAGTATGGAATAGACCCTACTAGGTTAGCAGAATACGCAGAAGAAATTAAAAAAGTTGTTGATAAAGGTATTGAGGTAGCCATTGTAATTGGCGGCGGAAACATTTTTAGAGGTGTTGCCGGAGCGAGTAACGGTATGGATAGAGTTCAAGGTGATTATATGGGAATGTTAGCAACCGCTATTAACGGACTAGCACTACAAAGCGCTCTTGAAGATGCCGGAATTCAAACCAGATTACTTACGGCTATTAAAATGGAACAAGTTGCTGAACCTTTTATTAAAAGAAGAGCCGTTAGACACCTTGAAAAAGGAAGAGTTGTAATTTTTGGAGGAGGTACCGGAAATCCTTATTTTACTACCGATACTGCTGCCGTATTAAGAGCCATTGAAATTGGTGCCGAAGTAATTTTAAAAGGAACTCGAGTTGATGGCATATACACCTCAGATCCTGAAAAAAATAAAGATGCCGTTAAATTTGACTCTATTACTTATAAAGACGTTATGAGTAAAAATTTAAAAGTAATGGATATGACTGCCTTTGCATTGAGCAGAGAAAATAGCTTACCAATAATTGTTTTTGATATGAACACCAAAGGAAACTTAGAAAAAATCATATCTGGACAAAACATTGGAACCAAAGTAAACAAATAAGTGTAAATGTAATATATTGAATTATGAACGAAGAATTAAAATTTATTATTGACAGCACCGAAGAATTAATGAAAAATGCAATCGTGCATTTAGAAAGAGAATTCAAAAATATTAGAGCTGGAAAAGCTTCTCCTGCTATGCTAGGAAGTGTAACCGTTGATTATTACGGAACACAAACACCTCTTACTCAAGTAGCCAATGTAAACACACTCGATGCGCATACCATAACCGTTCAACCATGGGAAAAAAGCATGTTACACGAAATTGAAAAAGCAATTATGATAGCTAACCTAGGATTTAATCCGATGAATAACGGTGAAGTTATTATTATTAATGTTCCTGCTTTAACCGAAGAACGTAGAAAAGAACTATCTAAACAAGCCAAAGCAGAAGCAGAACTTGCTAAAGTGAGTATTAGAAATGATCGACGAGAAGCGATGCATGAAATTAAAAAAACCGAAGCTTCTGATGATATGAAAGCAAATGCTGAAGTAGATATTCAAAAACTTACCGATAAATACATCAAAGAAGTTGATGATCATTACAAAATAAAAGATCAAGAAATAATGAAGGTTTAATTAAGTATTAAACATCATTATTATTAAAATATCAAAACCTTCCAAAAGTACCGGAAGGTTTTTTTTTACAATAATTTAAGTTAAAGATTCGTTTTTTATTTTGTTTTCTATTTTTTGCCTTACATTTACAACAAACAAACTATAACTAGTTGATTTTTCATTGAAAAATATGAGATTTATATGAATCGAGATCAAATGATTAACGCTGTTAATCAAAACTCAAAAACTTACGATTTTATAATTATTGGTGGTGGAGCTACAGGATTAGGAACTGCAATTGAAGCCGTATCTAGAGGTTATTCAACCCTTTTACTTGAACAAGCCGATTTTACAAAAGCAACTTCAAGTAGAAGCACCAAATTAGTACACGGTGGTGTTAGATATTTAGCTCAAGGTAATATTTCACTTGTTTTTGAAGCATTAAAAGAACGTGGATTACTCAAAAATAATGCCCCACACTTAGTTACCAAACAAGCATTTATTATTCCTAGTTATAAATGGTGGATTAAACCGTACTATACACTTGGATTAACAATTTACGATTTGATGTCACTTAGGCTAAGTATTGGCAGGTCTAAACCTTTTTCAAAAGAAAAAACACTAAAAAGCATTCCAACCTTAAAACTAAAAAATTTAAGAGGTGGTGTTGTTTATTACGACGGGCAGTTTGACGATGCTCGTTTGGGAATAAACTTATGTCAAACCTTTGTTGAAAAAGGAGGTATCGCCCTAAACTACGCTAAAGTTATCAATCTCATTAAAGAAAATAACAAGGTTAAAGGCGTTGTATTTACCGATTTGGAAACGGGTAAAGAAATGCATATCAAAGCAAAAGGTGTTATCAATGCAACAGGCGTATTTATTGATAATATTATTAAAATGGATACTCCTTCTACAAAAAAAATGATTTGTGCCAGCCAAGGAGTTCATCTTGTCATTGATAAAAAATTCATTCCAAATCAACACGCTATTATGATTCCTAAAACTACCGATGGAAGAGTCTTGTTTGCCGTACCTTGGCACAACAAAGTAATAGTAGGTACTACCGATGTGGTTAAAGAGAATTCCGAACTTGAACCCAAAGCCTTGGAAGAAGAAATAGACTTTATTTTAGAAACTGCCGGTAGGTTTTTAGAAAAAAAACCTCAACGATCAGATATTAAAAGTGTCTTTGCCGGATTAAGACCATTGGCTGCACCCAAAGAAGGAAAACAAAAAACAAAAGAAATTTCTAGAGGACACAAAATTTTAATTTCTAACTCCGGACTATTAACTATTACCGGAGGAAAGTGGACTACCTACAGAAAAATGGGGGAAGATGCTATTAATAAAATGTGTAAACTACTCCATTTTAAGCAAAAAAGGTCTACCACACAACACCTAAAAATTCACGGTTACAAAAAACAAGTAAATTTTAAAAATCCGCTCTATTTCTACGGAAGCGATTTAAAAAAATTACAACAATTAGCTGAAAATGAACATTTAGACACCTATCTAAGTCGTAGTTTGCATATTATTAAAGCACAAGTTGTTTGGGGAGTGCGTTTTGAAATGGCTAGAACTGTTGAAGATATACTGGCACGACGCACACGCGCCTTATTTTTAGATGCAAAAGAGAGCGTTAGAATTGCTCCTGAAGTTGCTAAATTAATGGCCTCTGAATTAAATAAAGATGCCTTTTGGGAACAAAAACAAGTAAACGAATTTAAAGAAATAGCAAAAAACTATATTTTAAACTAAAGCCTTGCAATATGATTATAAATTTTCTAAAACCGGCAGCTCACAAAGCTTTATTACCTGAAGATAAAATAGACTCAACCTATAAAAAACTTAGGATTCAAGTGTTTTTAGGTATTTTTATTGGCTATGCCGGATACTATTTGGTTAGAAAAGTTTTTTCGTTAGCTATGCCAAATTTGGTAGCGTTGGGTTATTCTAAAACCGAGCTAGGATTTGCCCTATCTGGAGTTTCCATAGCCTATGGTTTAAGTAAATTTATTATGGGAAATGTTTCCGACAGAAGCAATGCTCGTTACTTTATTACTACAGGTCTCGTTCTTTCTGCCATTACCATGATTTTTATGGGTATTGTTCCGGTAGCAACTTCATCAATAACCATTATGTTTGTGTTATTATTATTAAACGGATGGTTTCAAGGTATGGGCTGGCCTCCTAGCGGAAGAGTTATGGTTCACTGGTTTTCTATTCGAGAAAGAGGAACTAAAATGTCTATTTGGAATGTCGCCCACAATGTAGGTGGCGGAATTATTGGTCCTTTAGCCATTTTAGGAGTAGCTGTTTTTGCCGATTGGCATGCCAAATTGTATTTCCCCGGATTTGTTGCTTTGGCTGTAGCTGTAATAACTTGGTTGTTGGTTAGAGATACTCCTCAATCATGCGGACTTCCAAACATTGAATCGTACAAAAATGATTATCCCGATAATTATTCTGAAAAATTTGAACAAGAAATGTCTGCCAAAGAAATTTTCTTCAAATATATTTTTAAAAATAAGCTTCTTTGGTCTATTGCCTTTGCTAACGCTTTTGTTTATTTAGTTAGGTATGGCGTATTAGATTGGGCTCCTTTATATTTGGAAGAAAGCAAAGGGTTCTCTATTAAAGAATCTGGATGGGCCTATTTTGCTTATGAATGGGCTGGAATTCCGGGAACATTGCTTTGCGGTTATCTTAGCGATAAAGTTTTTAAAGGTAAAAGAGCGCCTGTAAGTATTATTTATATGCTTTTAGTTATGCTGTCAATATTTTTATACTGGGGAAGTGAGTCTATTTTAGCAAACTCTATTGCTCTGGTATGTATTGGATTTTTAATCTATGGTCCCGTTATGTTAATTGGAGTACATGCTCTAGATTTAGTTCCTAAAAAAGCTGCAGGTACAGCTGCCGGATTAACTGGGTTATTTGGATATTTAGGAGGTGCTTTATTTGCAAATATAGCCATGGGTGCTGTGGTTGACTCTTGGGGATGGTCTGGAGGGTTTATAGTGTTAATTAGCGCTTGTATTCTTTCAATAATATTAATAGGTATTTCTTGGCTACAAGAAATTAAAGGTCATAATGGTATTCACAGCTAAATTTTAAAAAATGAAAAATCTATTTTCTGTAAATTTCTCAATAATTGCATTAACCATACTTTCTTTCAGTATTTATAGCTGTAAAGAAAAAACACAAACTAAAAAATATACCTATAAAACTATTCCGTTAGAAAAAATTAGCCCCGAAGCTGAAAAAGTAAGAGATTATGTGAAAATGGACGTTATTATTGCACATAGAGGTACCACTTTTTGGGCACCGGAGGAAACTGAAGCTGCTTTTAGATGGGGTAGAAATATGGGCGCCGATTATTTAGAAATTGACTTACAAAGAACCAAAGATGGCTTTTTACTTGCCTTACACGATAATAATTTACAAAGAACTACAAATATTGAAGAAGTATATCCTGAAAGAAAAAATTTACCGGTAAGTGAGTTTACACTTGCCGAATTAAGAGAACTTGATGCCGGAAGCTGGTTTAACACATCTGTTCCTGAAAATGCACGAGAACGCTTTAAAAATCAGAAAATATCTACCTTAGAAGAAGTTTTAAAAATAGCTGAAGGGTATAGAATTAAACGAGATGCCAATAACAACCCGGTTAAGCTTATTGAAACATTTGATGAAATTGATAGTGCTACTAACAAAAAAACAACCATTACTAAGTGGAGAGGCCGCTACCAAATGGAGCCAGATCTACAAGACAATGGAAATAGACCTGGTGTATATGCCGAAACTAAAGAACCTCAACTATTTGATGGTATTGAAAAAGAGTTGGCATTATTTTTAACTGAAAAAGGATGGAATATTAATAGTCCCGAAACTTTAAAAAAAGCACCTACAGGTGACGAATATAAAATAGCATACACTAAAGGACGTTTTATCCTTCAATCTTTTTCGCCTGAATCTATTGCGAAATTAGACACCTATTTGCCAAAAATACCAAAATGTATGTTGCTTTGGTACGATGATGACCCTGCAAAAATACCTCAAGATAGTTTAGTAAAATCGTTAGCAAACGCTATTAATTACGCTGTAAAATACAACTGTCAAATTATAGGGCCATCTATTTCAGGACCTCCAAATAATTACAATAATTTAGCCTCTCCTTGGATGTGCGATATGTATCACCGAGCCGGAATGCTTATTCACGCATATTCATTTGACACAGAAGAACAGCTAAAAAGATATAACGGAGACTATTTTTATGGGGGAATATCTAGATTTGAAAACCCTAACAGAAAAGTAAACACCACTAATAATTACAAAATACAACGCTCTCTTTTTATTGATGGAGGGTTTACAAACCTAACCGATTTGTCTCTAAAATATTATCACAGGCCGGTTGATAAAACAGCACAAGAAGTTTTAACTGAACTTGGCTATTAAAAAGAAATAAATAACAAGTACCCTACGTTTTAATACCGATGTAAAAAACATTTGATGAAAAAACTACTATTCATTACATTTTTAATACCACTAGCCATATTTTCACAAACAAAAATATCGGGAGTTGTAATCGATAGTAAAACTAAAAAAACACTTCCTTATGCAACCATTACCACAAACACAAACTTTGGGACATTAAGCAATATTGATGGTGTATTTTCAATAGCAACTAAAAACCCTTTTAAAACAATAACCGTTTCATATATTGGATATAAAAGCGTAACCATTCCCATAGCTCCAGAAGATAAATTTGTGAAAATAAAATTGCAAATTGCTGTTGAAAGTTTAAATGAAGTTACAATAACTGCTACAGAAAATCCTGCACTACAAATTATACGGAATGCCATTGCTCAAAAACCAAAAAACAATATAGAACAGGCTCTTAATTCTTTTAAGTTTACATCTTACAATAAAATACTGGTAACAGCAAACCCCGATTCTATCAACAATAAAATAGATTCGGTCTTTTTAGTCAAAAATCATCAAAAAACTTTTTTACATATAGACTCTACCAATTATAAGTTTAAAAAAGAAATTCAGAATCAGCATTTATACATTTCTGAAAAAATATCATCTTTTCAATTTCAGAAAGGGAAAAAAAAGAAAGAAATTATTTTAGCTTCAAAAATGGCCGGATTAAAACAACCTATTTATGAGTTGTTAGCCGTAACACTTCAAGACTTCTCATTTTATAATGAGTACTATGTTATTGCCGGAACAAAATACGTAAATCCCATAGCAAAAAATGCATTGAAACACTACCAATACAAAATATTAGACACTGTTAAAATACAAGATAGAATAGCAATTCTTATTTATTTTAAACCTAAAGTTGTTAAAGAAGTAACCGGCTTAGAAGGAGTGCTATATATTGATGCAAAAAGTTTTGCAATTACTAAAGCTATTGCTGAACTCAAAGGAATAGTTGCTGTAAAAGCAACTCAAAATTATATGTTTATTAAAAATGATAACATTTGGTTTCCTCAGCAAACAGAAATGATTCTAAAAAAAGGTGAAAACGATAAAAATTTAAATTTATTTGGGGGCATTGTAAAATTTCAAAAAGCCAGAGAAAACGACTCTATCGTTAGCACAAAAATTAAAGATCCTTCAGATATTACCTACTTTATATCAAAAACAATGAATTCTAATATAGAGATTAACCCACCAATCACTATTAAAAAGTCTTCTGCTACCATTCAATTTGATGATAATGCTGCTAGGCAACCTGAAACTTTTTGGAATGCATACCGAATCGATTCAATAACAAAAAGAGGTAAAAAAACATATACTGTACTAGATAGTTTAGCCGAAAGTGAAGGTGTAGATAAAAAGATAAACTTGGCCAGAAATATTTTGAAAGGATATTATCCAACAAAATACATCAATTTAAATCTTGGCAAAATAATAAACCTAAATAATTATGAAGGGTTACGCGTAGGATTTGGAGGAATTACTACTACTAATTTTTCCAATTACTTAAAACTAGAATCGTACATCGCTTACGGAACAAAAGATAAGAAAATGAAGTTTACACTTGGAGCCTCAATAAGGCTTCAGAAAGAAACAAATTCTTGGTTTAGCTTTAACTACACCAATGATATTAAAGAAGCAGCCTCTCTAGATTTTATTGCCGAAAACAATTCGTTTTCACCTATCAACCCTCGAAATTTAAACATTAGTAAATTTTACAATTATAAAACAGGCAGCTTTTATATAAAACACGATGTTCAACCCAACTTAGAGGCAAAAATTCAATTGAGTTCAGGAAAATACAATCCGCTTTTCAACTATCAATTTATTTCACCTAATCAAAATTTATCAGACTATTACTTAACAACTGTAAGTTTAGGAATACAATTTAACCCTAATAGCGAGTACATGAATTCTCCTATAGGTAAACTAACTATTAAAAACAAATACCCACAATTTACTTTACAACTACGAAAAAGCATTCAAAATTTACTAAATAGCGACTTTAATTTTATACAGGTAAATTTTAGAAGTTTATATAAAATTAAACGATTACAAAAAGCAACAACCACCTTTTTATTTGAAGGAGGCATTGTGTTTGGAGACTCCCCTATTTCTCATTTATACAATACAACTCCTAATTACACCTTTAAAAGTCCTTGGCGAAAACGCATTACTTTTGCCGGGAAGAACAGTTTTGAAACTATGGGATATAACGAATTTATTTCAGATAAATATGCTGCTCTTCACATAAAGCATCAACTAAAACCTTTTAAGTTAAGTGCCAAATTTAAGCCTCAACTTACACTGGTTTCTAGAGCTGCTATTGGTGATATCAAAAATCCCCAATACCAAACCGGTATTGTATTTAAAAAACTAAACAAAATATACTTTGAAAGCGGATTAGAGTTTAACGAACTTCTTAAAGGTTTTGGACTAAGTACCTTTTACAGATATGGTAGTTATAAAAATACGACTTGGAGCGATAATTTAGCCCTAAAGTTAACCTTTAAACTAAGATTAGGTTTTTAGAGCTCCTCCATTGTAAGCCCAACTATTTTTATACCTTTGCAAAAATATTTTTGAATGGATTTTTGGACCCAGGTTTCTAGATTGATTTTAAAAGGAAGGTTTTTTATTTTAATAGTAATTGCAGCCTTTACTTATTTTTTAGCTTCTCAAATGCAATATATGAGATTTTCATATACTGAAGCTAACTTGTTGCCAAGCAATCACGAGGTTAATGTTGAATATGATCATTTTTTAAAACTCTTTGGTGAAGAAGGTAATATCATCATATTAGCTGTTCAAGACTCAACCATATTTACTCCTAAAAAGTTTAATGATTGGAACGCTTTATCTCAAAAAATAAAACAGTTTCCTGAAATAGACTTTACCGTAGGTATTGGTGATATAAAAAAACTAAAAAGAAACAAAAAGAAACAAAAGTTTGATGTTGAACCTCTTTATGTTAAAGATCCCCAAACAAAAGAAGAAGTTTTAAAAATTAAACACGAACTTTTCGACAACCTTCCCTTTTTTGATAATTTCTTATACAACAAAAAAACAGGAACTATTAGAACCGTTATTTATCTAAAAAAAGATATTGTAAACACTTCTATTAGAAAAGATTTTATATTTAATACCCTTAACCCAATTATAGATAAGTTTGAGAAAGATAATAACATAGATGTAAGAGTCTCGGGAATGCCATACATACGTACTATGAATGCCCAAAATATTATTGATGAAATTGGTATGTTTGTAGGGTTGGCTTTAGGTATTACCGCACTTATATTTTTCTTCTTCTTCAGATCTTTTAGAGCCACTTTTATAACCTTATTGGTTGTAAGTATTGGTGTTATTTGGGCGTTTGGGTTTATTGGACTTTTTAGATATGAGATTAGCGTGCTTATGGCTTTAATTCCTCCTTTAATTATTGTAATTGGAGTTCCAAACGCTATATTTTTAATCAACAAATATCAGCAAGAGGTAAAAAAGCACGGAAATCAAGCCAAATCATTACAACGTGTTATCTCCAAAATTGGAAATGCAACACTAATGACCAATGTAACAACTGCTTCTGGTTTTGCCACCTTTATTTTTACCAAAAGTCAACTACTTAAAGAGTTTGGTATTATAGCCTCTATTAATATTTTAGGAATTTTTGTTCTTGCATTGCTAATTATACCTATTATTTATAGTTTTATGCCGCTTCCAAAAGAGAAGCATTTAAAGCACCTTGAACGAAAATGGATTGAAAAAGCTGTAAAATGGATGGAATCTATTGTTCGAAATCATAGGTTCACAGTATATGCAACTACCATTGCACTAATTATAGTAAGTATGATTGGTATTTACAAAATTAAAGTATCTGGTAGTTTAATTGAAGATATGCCTAAGGGCAAACAGTTTTTTAAAGATATTGTATTTTTTGAAGAAGAATTTGGTGGTATTATGCCTCTTGAAATTATAATAGATACCAAAAAAGAAAAGGGTGTTATGAATTTAGCAACCCTTAGACGAATGAACAAATTAGATGAAACTATTGATGAAATTCCACAGTTATCAAAATCAATTTCAATATTAAATCTTGTAAAATACTCAAAACAAGCCTTTTATAGTGGTAAACCAAAATATTATCAGCTACCTAACAATCAAGAAAAAAATTGGATTTTAGCATATACCAAAAACTCTACATCTAACGTAAAATTTCTTAACAACTTTGTAGATTCTACCGGAAGGTATGCCCGTATGACTACGTTTATGAAAGATATTGGTACCGATAAAATGAGTCGTATTGAAGAGCGTTTACAACAAAAAATAGCTAAAGTTTTCCCTGAAAAATCATATTCGGTCATGTTAACAGGAAAAGCGCTCGTATTTTTAAAGGGAACTCACTTTTTAATAAACAACCTAATTGTATCACTTTCACTTGCAATTATATTAATTGCACTATTTATGGCTTTTATGTTTAGGTCGTTTAGAATGATTGTAGTATCATTAATTCCAAATATTTTTCCACTACTATTAACCGCTGGTTTAATGGGGTATTTAGGTGTACCTATAAAACCTTCAACCATTCTGGTTTTTAGCATTGCTTTTGGAATATCGGTAGATGACACTATTCACTTTTTAGCAAAATATCGTCAAGAGTTAAAAGCAAATAACTGGAGAATTAAACAATCTGTTTACGCAGCACTAAGAGAAACTGGGGTAAGTATGTTTTACACCTCTATTGTATTATTTTTCGGATTCTTGGTATTTACCATTTCAAGTTTTGGAGGTACCATAGCTCTTGGAGGATTGGTTTCTATCACACTTTTATTTGCCATGGTTTCAAATCTATTGTTACTACCATCGCTCCTTCTTTCTTTAGAAAAGAAAATTGCAAATAAAGAAATATTTAAAGAACCAACACTCGATATTTTATCTTCAGAAGATAAAAAGTAAATTTACCAGCTTTACAATACAAAATTTGTGTTGTTTCGCAATCATTCGCAATTGTTCATTCGCAATTGTTCATGTATCTTTGCAACTTATAAATTAAAAGAATATGACAAAATACAACGTTGCTGAACTTTTAGAGTCAGATAAGTTTTTACAAGAAGTTACTGTAAAAGGTTGGGTTAGAACATTTAGAGCAAATAGGTTTATTGCGCTAAACGATGGCTCAACCATAAATAACATTCAATGCGTTGTTGATTTTGAAAATACCGATGAATCTATTCTAAAGAGAATTACTACCGGTGCTGCATTGGCTGTAACAGGAACCTTAGCCGAAAGCTTAGGAAAAGGACAAAAAGTTGAAATACAGGTTACTAAAATTGAAATTTTAGGAGATTCTAATCCAGATGAATACCCTATTCAACCTAAAAAGCACAGTTTTGAATTTTTAAGAGAAAATGCACACCTTCGTATTAGAACAAATACATTTAGTGCTGTTATGAGAGTTCGCTCGGCATTATCATTTGCCGTACATAAATATTTTACTGAAAATGGATTTTATAATTTTCACGCACCAATAATTACGGGCTCTGATGCCGAAGGAGCAGGAGAAATGTTTACTGTAACAACTATTGACCCAAACAACCCTCCAAAAGATGAGCACGGAAATGTAGATACTTCTAAAGATTTTTTTGGTAAAACCACAAACCTTACCGTATCCGGACAGTTAGAAGCAGAGACGTATGCTATGGCTTTGGGTAAAGTATACACTTTTGGACCTACTTTTAGAGCTGAAAACTCAAATACCACACGCCATTTAGCAGAATTTTGGATGATTGAACCCGAAGTGGCTTTTAATAATTTGGATGATAACATGGATTTAGCAGAAGACTTTATCAAATATGTTATTTCATATGTTTTAGAAAACTGTAATGATGATTTGGTGTTTTTAGACCAAAGACTTCTTCAGGAAGAAAAAACGAAACCGGCTAATCAAAGAAGCGAAATGTCGCTATTGGAAAAATTACATTTTGTAGTTGATAATAATTTCAAAAGAGTGAGTTATACAGAAGCTATTGATATTTTACGAAACTCCAAACCCAATAAAAAGAAAAAATTTCAGTTTGTAATTCAAGAATGGGGTGCAGACTTACAAAGTGAACACGAACGTTACTTGGTAGAAAAGCACTTTAAATGCCCCGTTATTTTATTTGACTATCCTGCAAATATCAAAGCATTTTATATGCGTTTGAACGAGGATGGAAAAACAGTAAGAGCTATGGATGTTTTATTTCCGGGCATTGGTGAAATAGTTGGCGGAAGCCAACGTGAAGAACGCTTAGACGTTTTAAAACAAAAAGTAGAAGAGCTTGGTATTGACGAAAAAGAATTATGGTGGTATATGGACACTCGAAAATTTGGAACAGCCGTTCATAGCGGATTTGGATTAGGTTTTGAGCGTTTGGTTTTATTTACCACAGGAATGGGGAACATACGCGATGTAATTCCTTATCCTAGAACACCTCAAAATGCCGAATTTTAGTTCATAAATTACAAAAACATAATATAGACTGTACTATGTTTTTTTGTATTTTTAAAAACCATTTCTTTTAAATTTTTTATGCTTAAACAAAGTTTACAATATAAACTACTACAAAAACTCTCGCCTCAGCAAATTCAGTTGATGAAATTGATTCAATTGCCTACACAAGCTTTTGAGCAACGCCTTAAGCAAGAATTAGAAGAAAATCCGGCATTAGAAAGCGGAAAAGAAAAAAATGAAGAGTTTGAAGATACATTTCAAAACGATTATGAAAATGATGGAAGTGAAAATATTAATACCGAAGATATTAATATAGACGAATATTTAAGTGACGACGAAATTCCCAATTACAAAACTCAAGCTAACAATTATTCGGCCGATGATGAAGACAAACAAGTTCCATATGCCTCAGGTATTTCATTTACACAACATCTAAAAAATCAAATAAGCACCTTCAGGTTAAATGAAGAAGAAGAAATTATTGCCGATTTTTTAATAGGGTCTATTGATGAGAGTGGCTATATTAGGCGTGACTTAGCAGATATTTTAGATGACCTTGCATTTACCCAAAACATTTACACTACTATTGAAGAATTGGAACGGTTGCTTAAAATTGTACAACAGCTAGATCCAGCAGGTGTTGGAGCCAGAAACTTAAAAGAGTGCTTACTTATACAACTAAAAAGAAAAGAAGAGCAACCAAGTGTTTCACTTGCTATTAATATTTTAGAAAACTCTTTTGAACACTTTGTAAAAAAGCACTACAATAAGCTCCTTCAAAAATTTCATATTTCAGAAGAAGAGTTAAAAAAAGCAATTAAAGAAATTGAAAAACTAAATCCAAAACCGGGAGGCTCTTATATTAACAACAATAAAATAGCCGAACAAATTGTTCCTGATTTTACCATTCGAATTGTAGAAGGAGAATTAGAGTTAACTCTTAACTCAAGAAATGCTCCAGAACTACATATTTCTAAAGAGTATAACGATTTATTACGCGGATATAAAGAGGCAAAAAACAAATCTAAAACACAAAAAGATGCTGTATTATTTGTAAAACAAAAGTTAGATGCCGCAAAGTGGTTTATTGATGCCATAAAACAGCGCCAACAAACTCTTTTGCTAACTATGAATGCAATTATGCAATATCAAAAAGAATATTTTTTAACCGGTGATGAGCGAAAATTAAAGCCCATGATTTTAAAAGATATTGCAGACTTAATTGGTATGGATGTATCTACAGTATCTCGTGTCGCAAACAGCAAATACGTTTCAACACCTTACGGAACTAAACTTATCAAAGAATTCTTTTCAGAATCTATGAAAAACACACAAGGTGAAGACGTTTCTACAAGAGAAATTAAAAATATTTTAGCATCCGTTGTTAAAGAAGAAGACAAAAAGAAACCTTTAACAGATGATAAATTAGCTGCTATACTAAAAGAAAAGGGATATCCTATTGCTAGAAGAACGGTAGCAAAATACCGAGAGCAGTTAGATATTCCGGTAGCAAGACTTAGAAAACAAATTTAGCCCAATAATACCTATTCATGAAATTATCAAAATTTATATCTTATTTTTTCCATCCTATAAACTTCTCCATTATTGGATCTGTATTATTTTTCCTACTACTCCCTAAACATATTTTTAAATCGCAAGAGCACTTAATGCTAATTGTGATTTTTTTAGGAACATATGCATTTCCATTACTGTTACTTTTTCTTCTTAAAAAGTTTGGAATGATTGGTAGTCATCATATGGTTACAATAGAAGAGCGTAAATTTCCTACGCTCCTTTTTATTTCCATATCATATATCATTGGAAATTGGCTATACAAATCTTCTCTAGTTGATATTTTAGCAATGTTATACTTCGGATATGGGTTAACGCTAATTTTAGCTTATATTTTCTTGTATTTCAAAATTAAAATCAGTTTACATACTGCAGCAGTTAGTAGTTTAATTGGTTTTCTGATTTATTTTAGCCACTTTTATAAAATAAACCTTATTGTATTTATTAGCTTATTTTTTGCCTTAGGAGGTCTTATAGGGTACTCTAGACTAGTTTTAAATGCTCACAGCTTAAAAGAAGTTTTTATAGGGTATGTTATTGGCATTTTAAGCCAATTTGTAGTGTATGGTATTTACATAATGTAAAACTTAAGTCCTACTGTAAAATCTGATATATCTATACGCTCACTATTCAAAAAAGCGTTGTCAAAAAAAGAACTCAACCCGTAGTACACATATAAGTTCCAAGTTCCATATCCTGCAGCCATTGTTAAACCGTATTGTAGTTTGTTAACTTCCGGAATATTTTTAGCTGTTATTTTAGTATTTACATCGCTATACGTTGCTTTTGATAACAATAAGTACGAAAACTTAATACCACTGTAAACACGCCAAAATTTATACTTACTTGGAGTAGAAGTTCTCCATCTAAGCTCCATAGGCATTTCCAAAGCTCTTGTTATAAACTTATTGGTGGTGTAGTCTTGAGCAACTTCAAACAAAGTACCTCCACTATTTTCAGTTATTTTTAAATTTTGAATGTATGCATTATAAGTGTATCCAATTCCTACACCAAAACCTATATTTCGCCTTTTATTTAACGGAATATCTTTTATAAACCCTATTGAATAGCTTCCTGAAAATCCATGTGTTGCAATGGTTTCAGGCTTATTTGTAAGCATGTTATATGTAAACGAAAGGTACAATTGATCTTCTAAATAATTTTCGTCAATCACTATATTGGAAGACTCCTGAGCTCTTCCTTGTAAAAGAGCAAAGCACAAACACACTACAAACCCGTATTTTTTCATAAAAACAAATATACTTTATAAAAGTAAAAAAGGCAACCAAATATAATTTAGTTGCCTTTTAAATATCTCAAAGAGTATATATAATACTAATAGTTTTTACTTATGTCACCACCTTTGGTAGTAGAAAAGCTAATTTTTAAAGCATTAATATCTCTTAATTGTTCTTTAATATCTAAAATTGTACCTACGTTAGCTTCTTTATCTGCTTTAATAGAAGTAGTCATATATTTAACTTCTTCTTCTTTACGTAAAGCTCTTTCTGAAAGGATAAAACTAGGAACATCTTTCACGTCAATAATTTTATCATTAACTTGAATTTTATCTCCTAATATCTTTTCATTATTAGATTTACCAACATAAATTGTACTTACCAAACTTTTATGTTCTAGCTTTTTTACTTCTGTTGCGGTTGGTAAAACTGGTTTTTTAATCAACAAATCAGTCTCCCGCATAGTGGTAGATACCATAAAAAAGAATAGCAACATAAATACAATATCAGGTAATGATGCAGTAGAAATTGCAGGTAGTCCTTTTTTCTTCTTTTTAAATTTACTCATACTGATACTATTTTATTGGTTCTGGTTCAGAGATAATTTGAGGATATTTTTCCTTTAAATTATCTATTTTCGCTTTCAAACTTTCAGAAGGATTGTCTTTCTGATCTTTTAACAAATCTTTGTAAGATCGACCGTACAGTTTAAGTGCTAACCTGTTTCTTAACTCATTGTAAGCTGCTTCAATTTCGTTCTGAATTGATACATACATACCGTAAGTTGTACCTCTGTCACTTTGTAAAGATATAATTGCCTTAGAAGGATGATCTGATGAGTTTGGATCTTTTTTGCCTTCACAGTAATCACAAGGTTCTCCTGGTTTACCATCTTTAGGTGCACTTAATCCTCCTCCATTGTCAATAAAGTCAATCGCTATCTGTTTAATATCTTTCACTTGAACATATTGATCTCCTTCAACTAAAATTTGATTCTTTCTGTTAACAACGATATCTAGTACGTTCTTTTCTTTAATTGTAACTTTTGGAGGTTCTTCACTTTTTTCTGGTAATTTACGTGAAATTCCAGAATCAACATCCATAGTAGTAGTTACTAAGAAAAATATTAAAAGCAAGAACGCAATGTCTGCCATTGAACCAGCATTAATTTCTGAGTTTTCTCTTCTTGCCATGATAATTTTATTTTACTAATGATCTTACAAAGTCTACCAAAAAGAATACCAAACCTATTGCTCCTAAAATAAAGCTATAGTTTATAAGGGTACTTACCCATTTTGATACACTTCCTGCTTCTCCGTCAGGTAATACATTTCCCATTCCGTCTGTAACTGCTCCATCAGGTGAAATTGAATAGGCTACAACCAATAGTATAACCAAAGCTCCAACACCTATTAATGTTCTTTTAAGTACTTGTGGGTTCTTAAATAAATTTAACATAGAGAATACCACAGCCATTCCTGTTACAGCAATTAACAAGTAAAGTGAAAATGAAACAAATGGAGACAAAATACTATTTTGTAAGTCTACATCATTTTCGAGGACATCATCGCCCACCATAACAATTCTAATGAAATAATAGAATCCTATAAACCCTACTATCCCAGCTACAATTGTTAATATTTTTGATAACTTATTATTCATAATTTCTCTTATTTTTTGTGTCTAATCAAAAGGTCAACAAGTAAAATTGACGCATCTTCCATACTATTAACAATACTATCTACTTTTGAGATAATATAGTTATAGAATATTTGAAGAATAATTGCTACAACTAAACCAAATACCGTTGTTAATAACGCTACTTTAATACCTCCTGCCACAACTGTTGGAGAAATATCTCCTGCTGCTTGAATAGAGTCAAATGCTCCAATCATACCAATTACCGTTCCCATGAAACCAAGCATTGGTGCTAAGGCAATAAAAAGAGATAACCAAGAGATGTTTTTCTCTAATAATCCCATTTGTACACCTCCATAACCAACAACGGCTTTTTCTGCAGCGTCTACACCTTCATCCATTCTATCTAATCCTTGATAAAATATTGAAGCAACAGGGCCTTTTGTATTTCTACAAACTTCTTTAGCAGCTTCTACACCACCTGAAGCTAAAGCCTCTTCTACACTAGACACTAATTTTTTTGTATTTGTTGTTGCCATATTAAGATAAATAATTCTCTCAATAGCAATAGCTAACCCTAATATTAAGGTTACTAATACAATTCCCATAAAGAATGGTCCACCTTCAATAAAACGTTGTTTTAATTCTTGGTGAAATGTTTTTTCAGTTGTTGCATCGTCAGCAACTTGCTCAGTTTTTGCTGCATCTTGCGCTATCGCTTTAGGTGCTGCTCCAAATAACAATAATCCTGTAATTGCAAGGATAGTAAATACTCTTTTCATCGTGTAATAGTTAATTTATTAATTTTTTAACGGGTTAAATATATAATAATTTTCACAAAACAAACAAGTCTAACAAAGAGAAAGCTACTTAAAGTAACTATTATAACATTAAATTCTTTGTATAACATCTTTTGCGTGTGGCAAGTAACAAAAAAATGTTGAGTTCTAAAAATTTTACATATACTTTAAGTAATTTTTTTGAAATACCCGTTTTTTTTTAATTTTTGATAAAATAGAGCGGGATAAAACTATTTTATTTAAAATTAAATCAATAAAAAGCTTATTCAGTCAATAAACTATTAAGTCAATTCGCTCATTTCTCCTCTAAGTTGGCTTTCAAAAACCTTTTTAAACTCATTTTTAGGTATATTTTCGCCTAATAAGTACATTAGTTTTGCTAAGGCAGACTCTGTTGTAATGTCATTTCCACTAATAATTCCTATTTTTTCTAGCTCAACACTTGTTTCATATTGTCCCATAATTACACTTCCGGCAACACATTGGGTTACATTTACTATATAAACCCCTTTTTTAACGGCATCTTTTAATAAATTTACAAACCATTTCTTTGTTGGGGCATTTCCTGAACCGTAGGTTTCTAAAACAACTCCTTTTAAATCTTGTATTCGTAAAATATTTTGCACAATCTCTTTTGTTATCCCTGGAAATATTTTTAGAATGACGATGTTGTTCTCTAAGTTTTTTCTAACTTTTAATGGTGCTGCATTTTCTTTCTTAAAAAACAAGTGATAGTTAAACTTTAAATGAACTCCACTAACCGCAAGCGGAGGGTAATTTGGAGAGGTAAATGCTTCAAAGTGTTCTGCATTTATTTTGGTTGTTCTATTTGCTCGGTATAATTTGTACTCAAAATAAAGACATACTTCAGTAATCAAAGGTTTTTCGTTTTTTTGAGTTGAGGCAATTTCTATGGAAGTTATCAAATTTTCTTTAGCATCGGTTCTTAAATCTCCTATTGGCAACTGAGATCCTGTAAAAATAACCGGTTTACCGAGGTTTTCGAGCATAAAGCTAATTGCTGATGCTGTATAAGACATTGTATCTGAACCGTGAAGCACTACAAATCCGTCGTATTTATCATAGTTTTTTTCAATAATTTCTACCAATAAAATCCATTCTTCTTGATTCATATCTGACGAATCAATTGGCGTATCAAAAGAAAAACTATCAACCGTACAATCTAAATGATTTATTTCGGGAATGTGTTTTATAAGTTTGTCAAAATTAAAAGGCTTTAATACTCCTGTCTTAAAGTCTTTGACCATTCCTATTGTTCCTCCGGTATATATTAAAAGTAGATGTGGTGTTTTTGCCATTTTGTCTGTAATCTGGGTTTGGAATAATTTATGCTGTAAATTTACCAAATAAAAATACATTAATTTAGTAACGATATGGCAGGATTTTACATTTTAATAGGAATTATATCTTTAATCAGTTGGTTAGTTGGAAATACGCTTAAGCGAAAGTTTAACTATTACTCTAAAGTACATTTAAGAAATGGACTAACCGGAAGAGAAATTGCTGAAAAAATGCTACATGATAATGGAATTTACGATGTCAAAGTCATTTCAACATCTGGAAGACTTACAGATCATTACAATCCAATAAACAAAACTGTAAATTTAAGCGAAGCGGTTTATAACCAAAGAAACGCAGCAGCAGCGGCAGTTGCCTCTCATGAGGTTGGGCATGCCGTTCAGCATGCAACTGCTTACAAATGGCTAACTTTGCGTTCTAATTTAGTACCAGCCGTTAATGTATCTTCAAAATTATCTCAATGGCTCGTTATTGGAGGACTTATTTTAGGTGCTGCTTCAGGAAATGTAGGAGTTGGTTTTATGATTGCTATTGTTGGATTGGCTATGATGGCGCTTGCTACACTTTTTAGCTTTATAACACTTCCTGTTGAATATGATGCGAGTAACCGAGCGTTAAACTGGTTAAAATCTAACAACATGCTAACCCATGAAGAGCAAGATGGCGCAAAAGACGCCCTAAAATGGGCTGCAAGAACTTACTTGGTTGCTGCACTTGCTTCTTTAGCAATGCTATTGTATTGGGGATTGAGTATTTTAGGCTCTAGAGATTAGGGTACTACAATTGTATCTGTCTATCTATTTGTTGATCTAGCGAAATAAATGTTTCTGTTCTGGCAACGCCTTTTATGAGTTGAATTTCTTGATTTAAAACTTTCATAAGGTGTTCATTGTCTTTACATAAAATTTTTATAAAAATCGCATAGTTCCCTGTTGTATAATGGCTCTCTATAACTTCGGGTATCTCTTTAAGTCGTTTTATTGCAGCACTATATTTACTAGCTGCTTCTAAAAATATTCCCACAAAAGCAAGTGTTTTATAACCAAGTACTTTTGGCTCTATGACAAATTTTGACCCTGAAATTAATCCGGAAGCCTCTAATTTTCTCAAGCGTTGGTGAATTGCGGCTCCTGAAATTCCTATTTTACGAGCAATTCCTAAAATAGGCGTCCTAGCATCTTTCATTAACGACTTTAAAATTATCTTATCAATTCCGTCAATATGTAATTCTTTTTGCTTCATACATTAAAATTTGAAAGTAAAATTAAAAAAATAAAGGATATAATCTCTTATATCCTTTATTTTAATTTATATCTAAAATGTTTTAATCTTCAGGATTAATTTCAAAATCCTCCATAAATTTAGTGGTATAATTTCCAGAGATATAATCTGGATTATCCATTAACTGTCTATGGAAAGGTATGGTTGTTTTTACGCCTTCAATCACAAACTCATCTAAAGCTCTTCTCATTTTACTTATTGCCTCTTCTCTTGTTTGTGCTGTTGTAATTAATTTAGCAATCATAGAGTCGTAATTAGGAGGTATTGTATACCCTGCATATACATGCGAATCTACTCTAACTCCATGGCCTCCCGGTACGTGTAATGTTGTGATTTTACCTGGAGAAGGTCTAAAGTCATTTGAAGGATCTTCTGCATTAATTCTACATTCTATTGAATGCAATTTTGGAATGTAATTTTTCCCTGAAATTGGAATTCCTGCTGCTACTTTTATTTGCTCATAAATCAAATCGTGGTCAATAACTTGTTCTGTTATTGGATGCTCAACCTGAATACGAGTATTCATTTCCATAAAATAGAAGTTTTTATGTTTGTCAACTAAAAACTCTACTGTTCCCGCTCCTTCGTAAGCAATGTATTCAGCTGCTTTTACTGCAGCTTCTCCCATTTTTTTTCGCAGTTGTGGTGTCATAAATGGAGATGGTGCTTCTTCTGTCAATTTTTGATGACGGCGTTGAATAGAACAATCTCTTTCAGATAAATGACATGCTTTTCCAAATGAATCTCCTACAACTTGAATTTCAATATGTCTAGGTTCTTCAATAAGTTTCTCCATGTACATACCGTCATTCCCAAAGCAAGCAAATGCTTCTTGCCTTGCAGATTCCCAAGCAGGTTTTAAATCTTCTTTTTTCCAAACAGCACGCATTCCTTTTCCTCCTCCTCCTGCAGTTGCTTTTAGCATTACAGGATATCCCATTTTATTTGCCAATGCTTCTGTTTCTTCATAGGTTTCTAAAATTCCGTCAGATCCTGGTATTGTAGGTACTCCTGCGGCCTTCATTGTTGCTCTGGCAGAAGCTTTATCGCCCATTTTGTTAATCATTTCAGCAGTAGCTCCAATAAATTTAATATTGTGCTCTTCGCATAATTTAGAAAATTTGGCGTTTTCTGCTAAAAATCCATATCCCGGATGAATGGCATCTGCATTTGTAATTTCTGCAGCTGCTAAAATTGCGGACATTTTTAAATAAGATTCACTACTTGGAGCCGGACCTATACATACAGCTTCATCAGCAAAACGAACATGTAAGCTTTCTGCATCTGCTGTCGAGTAAACCGCTACTGTTTTAACTCCTATTTCTCTACAAGTTCTTATAACCCGTAAAGCTATTTCGCCTCTATTGGCAATTAATATCTTTTTAAACATAACGTGCTTGGTATTACGAAATATTTCTGCTTCAATTTTAACTAAAATTAAAGTTTATTATTTGGGTTAAACTTTTATGAAGGGTCTACTAAAAATAGTGGTTGTCCAAATTCTACTGGTGTTCCATCATCAACCAATACTTTTACAATTTTTCCTGAAACTTCTGATTCTATTTCATTAAATAATTTCATGGCTTCAACAATACAAACTATTGACTCTGGAGTTACGGTATCTCCAACTTCTACAAAAACAGGTTTATCTGGCGATGGTTTTCTGTAAAAAGTACCTATTATAGGCGATTTTATTTCTATATATTTTGAGTCATTCTCTTTTTCACTCAAATCAGCTTGAGTAGTGTCAGAAGCTGCTTGTGGTGCTGTTGGCGCTGCAACAGGCATTTGAGGCACTGCCATTGGTGCTTGTTGAACAATTGTAGTTTCTGTTTTTCCTGAGCCTGTTTTAATGGTAATTTTAACATCTTCCATTTCTAACTTAACTTCAGTTGCGCCAGATTTAGCGACAAATTTTATCAGATTTTGAATTTCTTTTAAATCCATAATTTATTGAGTTTTGGTCGTTATTTTATTAAGAATTATAAGCCCATTTAAAGTATATTGATCCCCAGGTGAAACCACCTCCAAATGATGCAAAAATTATATTATCTCCTTTTTTGAGTTGTTGTTCGTAATCGGCTAAAAGCAATGGAATGGTTGCTGAAGTTGTATTTCCATATTTTTGAATATTCATCATTACTTTAGAACTCTCTAAATTAATTCTCCTAGCCGTAGCTTCAATAATTCGTTTATTAGCCTGGTGTGCTGCTAACCAATTTATATCGTCGTTAGTTAAATTATTTCTTTCTAGTATTTTAACAGCAACATCTGCCATATTAAAAACAGCATTTTTAAAAACTGTTTTACCATCTTGATATACAAAGTTTTCTTTTTTATCTATGGCTTCTTTTGTAACCGGATACAAAGAACCACTAGCTTTAACTTGTAAATACTCTCTTCCTACACCATCACTTTTTAAGTATTCGTCTTGTAGTCCTAATCCTTCTTCGCTTGGTTCAAACAAAACCGCTCCTGCTCCATCTCCAAAAATAATACAAGTAGCTCTATCTGTGTAATCAATCATAGAAGAACATTTATCTGCACCTATTAAAAGTACTTTTTTATATCTTCCTGATTCTATATATTTTGCTGCAACAGACATTCCGTATAAAAAACTAGAACAGGCTGCTTCTAAATCAAAACCAAATGCATTTACTGCTCCTATTTGAGTAGCAACATAAACCGATGTGGCTGCAGCTTGCATATCTGGGGTTGCTGTGGCTACAATAACAAGTTCTATTTCTTTTGGATCTAACTTTTTTTTCTCTAACAGTTCTTTTGCAGCTTTAATAGCCATGTAAGATGTTCCTTTTCCTTCTCCTTTAAGAATTCTTCGTTCTTTAATTCCTGTTCTGGTAGTTATCCACTCATCATTTGTATCAACCATTTTTTCCAACATTGCATTTGTTAAAATGTAATCTGGAATGTATTTTCCAACGGCTGTAATTGCTGCGGTAATTTTTGCCATAATTTGTTTCCTTTTAGTAAAAAAAGAGGTTCAAAGTAATGAAATTTATTTCGATTTATTGATGATTTTCATCGTTTTTTACTCATTTTTGAGTCAAAAAATAAAAAAAACCCTCAAAATGAGAGTTTTTGGGGTTTTTTTCAAAATATTTTATTAAGCCTGATTTTCTTCAGAATCTATTACAATTTGACCTCTGTAATAAAGCTTTCCTTCATGCCAATGTGCTCTGTGATATAAATGAGCTTCTCCTGTAGTAGGATCAATAGCAATTTGCGGAGTTATCGCTTTATAATGAGTTCTTCTTTTATCTCTTCTGGTTTTTGATATTTTTCTCTTAGGATGTGCCATTACTTGTATTTTTATCTATTAGTATATCTTTTAATTTATTCCATCTAGGATCTATGTCCTGATTTATTTCTTTATTTTCGTCAACTTCTTCTACCTCTTCAGGTATTTCAAATTCTTTTAATTTTTCTAAAACTTCTGAATGCAATGTTCCGTCTTCAAGCCCCGGATGTATTCTTTTTAGCGGTACATCTAAAACAATTGCTTCGTAAATATACTGAGCAATATTTATTTTATACTCTGAATACGGAATAATTAATAATTCCTCATTCTCGTCATTAAACTCATCACCAAAATTTACAACTAAATCAATACTTGTTTCTATTGGTTGATGATATCGTTCGTTTGTAACATCACAATTAATTTCAACCCAGCCATTGAATTGAAAACTCAATTCAAACATTGTCGCTTTTTTTAAAAACTGAACTCCAACGTTGACCTCTGAATTGTAAAATTCATCATAGTTAAAAAAATCAAAGAACTCCTTTTCAATTTTATACTCAAATTGATGCATTCCTTCTTTTAAACCTATAAAAGATATATCAAACTCTTTTAAATCTTTCATTTAGAATTTCAATTTGAGCGTGCAAAGATATAAAATTATAAAATATTTTGCGAAATATATTTTGAATTTTTATCGTTTTTCTTTTTAATTCGACGTTTTTAAAATGTTTTTAGTCAAACTCTTATACTCTTCTCTATTTCTAAGCAACTGTATACTGCTATATACAGCTTCTTTAAAAGAGTTAATATTTGCCTGATTTTTTCCGGCTAATTGGTACGCTGTTCCGTGATCTGGTGAGGTTCTAATTTTATTTAATCCAGCTGTAAAATTAACACCTTCTCCAAACGAGAGTGTTTTAAAAGGAGACAAACCTTGATCGTGATACATTGCCAATATTGCGTCAAAGTTCTTGTAATTTTCTGAACCAAAAAAGCTATCTGCCGCATAAGGACCATAAACCAACTTTCCTGTTTCTTGAATTTCCATAATTGTTGGCATTATAATAGTTGTATCTTCATCTCCTATAACTCCATTATCGCCACAATGAGGATTTAACCCTAAAATTGCTATTTTAGGCTTTACAATTGCAAAATCTTGTATTAAAGTACTATGTAAAATCGCTACTTTCTTTTTTATTAACTCAGGAGTAACTGATTTTGGAACTTCCGAAATAGGAATATGTCCTGTTATTAAACCTATTCGTAATGTATCGCGCATTAATATCATTAAGCTCTCACCTTCTAACTTTGACTCTAAAAACTCTGTATGTCCAGGAAACTTAAAATCTTCAGATTGTATATTGTCTTTATTAATAGGAGCTGTAACCAATACGTCTATTTTTCCTTGAGCCAAAGCTTCGGTTGCAGACTGCAATGACTTATATGCGTATTCTCCAGAAGCTTTTGTTGGCGTTCCTAAATGAAGCGTTATTTCTTCTTTCCAAAGGTTTAGTATGTTTAACTTTCCGTTTATAGCCCTTTCTACATCTTTTATACCGTTAAAAGGTATGTTTATATCTAATATTTTTTTGTAAGAAGTTATTAATTTTGTAGAACCAAAAACTATAGGTGTACAAAAATCTAACATTCGTTTATCTAAAAAAGTTTTTAAAATAATCTCAATTCCAATTCCGTTAAAATCTCCTATAGAAATTCCTAATTTTATTTTGTCAGATTTGTTCATAAATCAGCTTTTTATACTTAATTTTGAGGTGTCAAAGGTAATCAATTAAATTGATAAAGTATGTTTACAGGCATTATTGAAAGTATAGGTGTTGTTAAAAATATTGTAAAAGATGGTGATAATCTTCACATCACAATTGAAAGTGATTTTACATCTGAATTAAAAATAGATCAAAGTATTGCTCACAACGGAGTTTGCCTGACTATTGTAGATATTAATGATAAAGAATATACTGTTACGGCAATTAAAGAAACTCTAGATAAATCTAATTTTAAACACATTAGTATTGGCGCATTAATTAACTTGGAACGTGCTATGATTCTTGGAGCTAGACTCGACGGACACATTGTTCAAGGCCATGTAGATCAAACTGCTGTATGCACAAATATTCTTAAAGAAGACGGTAGCTGGGTTTTTACTTTTGAGTATGATGCTTCTTTAAACAACGTAACTATTGAAAAAGGATCTATCACTGTCAACGGAACAAGTTTAACAGTTGTAAACTCAGCAAAAAGCAGTTTTTCTGTTGCTATAATTCCATATACGTACGAATTTACAAATTTCCACACTTTAGAAATAGGAAGCGTTGTTAATTTAGAGTTTGACGTAATTGGAAAATATGTAGCAAGACTACTAGAAAAATAATTACTTTTTGTGTTTTATTTTAAAAACCCCAAAAGCAATTCCAGAAAGCAATAAGTAAACTAAACCTCCATCTATTGGAAGCCCTGGAGGAGGCGGTGGCCCCGGAGGAGGTGGTGTAATCTGAGCAAATGTTACTGCACAAGAAAGCACCAACAGGAAACTTAATAAGTATTTATTAAATCTATTTTTCATCTATGGGGGTTGATGTTGATATATAAAATTAATTAAAAAATATCTAACTACAAATATATAATATTTATTTTAAATCTTTTTTTGCAATTTTATTTGTGGACCCAGAAGGGCTCGAACCTTCGACCCCCTGATTATGAGTCAGGTGCTCTAACCAGCTGAGCTATGGGTCCTGAAACTGGAGGCAAAACTACTATTATTTTGTTTTATGTACAACAGTTTTTTTTATTTTTTTCAAAAACCTTAAATGGTTTCTGAAGGTTTTTCGTTTTAATAATTACAACACACTGTTTATACAGGGTTTACTCTAAAATTTACTCTGTACTATAATGTGCTTTTATCCAAACTTTCTGATATTCTCGCTTTAAAAATAGATACGTAATTTGATTAATGGTATTTATTAAATTTGTTTCGTTGATATTTTTCAGTTCTTTTTCTGAAATATCTACTCTATAAATTAAATTTAAGTAAGAATCATATTCGTTTTCTATTAACCGTACTAAAAAATCTCTAACAGATTCTTTTAAATCTTCAAAAGCTATATCTGTTTTAAACCTCACGTCAATATTTGTTAAATAAAAATCTTTATTGATTTGATTAATAAAAGCGGTATACAGCATTTCTTCTTTTAACGCTTTTTGTAAATCATTAGTATTTTTTATAGGTAGCATTTTAAATAGTCCTTTTCATTAAATCTAATCCAAATGCCTTTAAAAGCTCTTTTTTCTCTTTAGAAACACTTAATTTTTTGAGACTATCAAACGCTTTCTCTGTATAATGTGCTATCTCATTTTTGGTTATAGCAGGTATGTTATTTTTTATAAATAATTTTGTTACCGCTTCTATTTTTTGCTTATTTAAATCTTTCAAATGATATAAAGAAATTAACTCATTTTTATCATTAGCACTTGCAACCTCAAGTGTTTTTAAATACAAAAAGGTTTTTTTGTTTTCTAGAATATCACCTCCTATTTTTTTTCCAAATGTCTCGGCATTCCCAAACGTATCAAGGTAATCGTCTTGTAATTGAAATGCAATACCAATATTTAACCCAAAATCATAAATACATGAAATATCACTTTCTGAAGCATTTGCAATTAAAGCTCCCATTTGTAACGCTGCCGCAACTAATACAGAAGTTTTGTAAGTAATCATTTTCAGGTATTCATCTAAAGAAACATCTTCTCTATCTTCAAAATCAATATCCAGTTGCTGCCCTTCACAAACCTCTAGCGCTGTTTTACTAAAAAGTAGTAGTAATTTTTTAAATAAATGCGACGGATAATTTTCACAACTCTGATAAGCCATAATCATTAAAGCATCTCCAGACAGTATTCCTGTATTTAAATCCCATTTTGTATGAACGGTTGAATTTCCTCTCCTAAGCGAAGCATTGTCCATAATATCATCATGAATCAACGTGAAATTATGAAACATTTCTATCGCCAAAGCGGCATCATAAGCTTCCGAAGATTTTCCACCAAACAACTCACAAGACATTAGAGTTAAAACTGGCCGTAATCGTTTTCCTCCTAGTTTTAAAATGTAAGAAATGGGTTCGTATAAATTTTTAGGCTCTCTATTTTTTACCTTCAAATTTAAATAAGATATAAATTCTTTTTTATAAGCATCAATAACATCCATTCTGCATAAAATTTTCAGTAAAAATACATCTTTACAAATTATTGTTTTATAAAAATGAAAACAAATAATTCACTAAATGTTATCAAAATGTTAAAACTACGGAAACTTTTATGGTATTTATAGTTTCCTTTTGTATATTTGCACCCTATTTTTATAGCAAAAAACATAAATGAAATTAACAATTTTACAAAAAGCTGGTGAGTTATTTCTAAAATACGGGTTCAAAAGTGTAACCATGGATGATGTTGCTAACTCATTAGCAATATCAAAAAAAACCATATACAAGTATTTTAAAAACAAAGAAGAACTTGTTGATGAAGCTATTACATTTTTACACCAAAGCATGCATGATGCTGTAAACAAAATATGCACTAAAGGATTTAATGCAATTCAAGAAAACTTTGAAATTAAAAATATGTTTAAAGACATGTTTAAAAACTTAGATGACTCTCCTATGTATCAACTTGAAAAATACTATCCAAAAACATTTCGAAAAATTATGGACCATGAATTTTCAATGTTTAAAGATTGTATTTCAAAAAACATAGAGCGAGGAATTGAAGAGGGCTTGTACAGAGCTGATATTGACAAAGATTTAATTACAAAATTTTATTTTACGGTAGCTATGAGTGTTCATAACTCAAATCTACACACCTATAATAAAAACACCTTAAACAAGCTAGAAATAAGCGTACTGGAATACCATACCAGAGCTATCGCAACACCAAAAGGATTAGAAGTTTTAGAAGAGCAACTCAAAAAAAATACACACAACTAATGAAAAAAGGAACCTTATTAATTATTGGATTTTTTATTTGCATTGTTACTTACGGGCAAGAAAAAAACATTTCATTATCTCTTGAGCAAGCAATTGCATACGGATTAAAGAATAGCTATACAGCATTAAATGCCGATAGAGACATTAGCGCCGCAAAGAAAAAAAAGTGGGAAACTACTACTATTGGTCTTCCTCAAGTAAATGCTAAAATTGAGTATCAAAACTGGATTAAGCAACAAGTTGCTTTAATTCCATCTGAGTTTTTAGGAGGATCTCCCGGAGATTTTACAGAAGTATCTTTTGGCACAAAACACAATATAAATGCTTCTGTAACTCTATCGCAATTGATATTTGACGGTTCTTATTTAGTAGGACTTCAATCTGCAAAAACATATTTAAAAATATCAGAAAATGCAAAAGTAAAAACAGAGCTTGGTATTAAAGATGCTATTGTAAATGCCTACGGAAATGTACTATTAAGCGAAGAAAACATTCATATACTAGAAAAAAACTTAAAAACAATAGATAAAAATCTAAAGGAAACAACCGAAATTTATTTAAATGGGTTTACTGAAGAAGAAAGTGTTGAGCAATTAAAAATTACAAAAGCAGCTATAAAAAGTCAGCTTTCTAAAACCAAAAAGCTGAAAAATATTGCATATAAAATGCTTAACATTACTTTAGGTATAGATATTAACACTCCTGTTATTCTTACAGATACTTTAGATAAACTTGCAGAAGAAAACATAAATTTAGAACTGCTTTCATCTAAACTTGATGTTGAAAATCATATTGACTACAAAATAGCGAAAAACAACACAAAAATTAACGAGCTTCTTGTAAAATTAGAGCAAAGTAAAGCGCTTCCTTCATTAAGTAGCTTTGTAAATTTTGGCTATGCAGGCTTTGGCGAAAAGTTTAATTTTTTCAAAAAAGAACAGCAATGGTTTGATTCATCATTATTAGGTGTAAGTTTAAACATTCCTATTTTTAGCAGTTTAGAAAGAAGTGCCAGAACACAACAAGCAAAAATAGCTTTAGAAAAAGCAAAAACAGACTTAACATTAACGCAACAAAAACTACTCCTTCAACTTGAAGAGGCAAAAACAAACTACCAGTACAGTTTAGAAGAATACAATACTTCTAAACAAAACTTAGAGCTGGCTGAAAGAATTGAAAAAAAGCAACAGGTGAAATTTTTTGAAGGAATTTCAACCAGTTTTGACTTATCAAAAGCACAAGAACAA
The DNA here is from genome assembly GCA_027082925.1 of Flavobacteriaceae bacterium. Classification (GTDB taxonomy): domain Bacteria; phylum Bacteroidota; class Bacteroidia; order Flavobacteriales; family Flavobacteriaceae; genus Lutibacter. Next base: position 105,749 of record JALWTD010000018.1, on the reverse strand, counting down.
CTTTACAGTATGCAACAAAAATACTTGCAGGCTATGTTAAATGTAATTACTAAAAAATCAGCTTTACTAAAAGCATTAAGTATCCCTATCCAAAATTAAAATATATAAAAAATGAAAAAAATAATATTCCTTCTGTCAATAGCTATTTTTATAACCTCTTGTGATAAAAAAGAGGAAAATAATTCGTTAACCGAGTTAAACAAACAAAAAACTGCTATTACAAATAAAATAGACAGTTTAAATAATACGTTAAAAATTATTGAAGCTCAAATTTCAAAACTAGATACCACAAAAAAGCATTTAATAGTTACAACACTTCCTGTAAAAAAAGGATTGTTCAAACATTTTGTTGAAATTCAAGGTGTTGTTCAGTCTGACAAAAACATTGAAATACACCCTGAACTTGGAGGAACTGTAAAATCTATTTTTGTAAAAGAAGGACAAAAAGTAAAAGAAGGACAAATTTTAGTACAACTTGACGATAGTAGTATAAAAAACAAAATAAACGAACTTAGCACTCAGCTAAGTTTAGCTAAAACAACGTTTGAAAGACAGAAACGACTTTGGGATAAAAAAATAGGCTCTGAAATGCAATATTTACAAGCCAAAGCTCAAAAAGAAGGACTAGAGAACAGCTTAGCTACTCTTAAAACTCAGGCAAAAAAAATGAAGATAATTGCACCTTTTAGCGGTGTTGTAGATGAAATTTTTCCTAAAAAGGGAGAACTTACTAGTCCACAGTTCCCTATTGTTAGACTGTTAAACTTAGAAAAAGTATATGTTGAAGCCGATGTAACAGAAACGTACTTACCTGTACTTAGTAAAGGAACTGAACTCGTAGTATCTTTCCCATCTATAAACAAAAAAGTAAATACCTCTATTGCTCAAATAGGAAACTATATTAACCCTAACAATAGAAGTTTTAAAATACGCACAAATATTTCAAATAAAGACCACAGCATAAAACCAAACTTGTTAGCCGATTTAAAAATTTTAGATTTTCAAGAAAATGGAATTATCATTCCATCAAAACTTATTCAGCAAGATCAAAAAGGAGATAATTATGTTTTTACTATTAAAAACTTAGATAATAAAAGTACCGTAGTAAAAACAATAATACACATTAAAAAGGAGTACAATAACGAAACTTATATTGACAGTGGTTTAACTGAAAATGACACATTAGTTAACAAAGGAGCTCGACTTGTAAAAGCCGGAGATGTTGTTAAAATTAATAACTAATAAACCTTACGTAAACTTTACAACTTCAAAAAATGAATAAAGTCTTAAAAGAATTCAAATTATCAACATGGGCCATTAACAACAAAATGACTGTGTTTGTGCTCATTGCAATGATTTTTATTGCCGGTATTCTTTCGTACAGAAGCATGCCTAGAGAAGCTTTTCCAGAAATAGTTGTGCCTGAAATATTTGTTGCCACACCTTATCCCGGAAACTCTGCAATTGACATAGAAAAATTAATAACTCGTCCTTTAGAAAAAGAAATTAACGCAATCTCTGGTGTTGATGAAATTATTTCAACATCTATTGAAGGGTTTTCTTCTATTAGAGTAAAATTTGACTTTAGCATAACTCCTACTGAAGCACTTCGGAAAGTTAAAGATAAAGTTGATGCTGCAAAAGCAGATAAAGATTTCCCAAAAGATTTACCGGCAGACCCCAACGTGCAAGAATTAAATTTTGCCGAGTTTATGCCAATTATGAACATTAACTTATCGGGAGATTTTTCAATGGATCAGCTTAAAGAATATGGCGAATATTTAGAAGATGAAATTGAAAAAGTTCCTGAAATTTCAAAAGTTGACATCAGAGGAATTCAAGATAAAGAGATTGAAATAAGCGTTGACCTCTATAAAATGGAAGTTTCAAAAATAAGCTTCTCCGATATTGCTATGGCAATAAAAAACGAAAACCTAACTGTTTCCGGAGGTAGTTTATTAGAAAATGGTCTTAGAAGAAATGTTCGGGTTATTGGAGAATTTAAATCGGCCAAAGAAATTGAAAACATTATTGTAAAACAAGAACATGGAAATATTGTTTACCTAAGAGACATTGCAAAAGTTCGTTTCAAAGAACAAGAAAAAACAAGTTATGCTAGAGAGTTTTTACAGCCTGTGGTAATGCTTGATGTTACCAAACGAGGAGGTGAAAATTTAATTAAAGCTTCTACCCAAATTGACGCTATTATTGCGAAGGCTAAAAAAGATTACTTTCCTTCAAATTTACATATTTCCAAAACAAATGATATGACCAACGACACCAAGTCTATGGTTGCCGATTTAGAAAACAGTATTATACTAGGTGTTATTTTAGTTGTATTGGTTTTACTCTTTTTCTTAGGAATTAGAAATGCCCTTTTTGTAGGTATTGCCATTCCGTTATCTATGTTTATCTCATTTATTTTATTAAATGCCTTTGGAGTAACACTTAATATGATGGTGTTATTTTCGCTTGTAATTGCCTTAGGAATGCTTGTTGATAATGGAATTGTTGTTGTTGAAAACGTGTACCGATTACTAGATGAAGGGTACTCTAAAATGGATGCTGCAAAATACGGCGTAGGTGAAGTTGCTATGCCAATTATTGCTTCAACCGCCACAACACTTGCGGCATTTTTACCACTTGCTTTTTGGCCTGGAATTATGGGAGAGTTTATGCGGTTTTTACCTGTTACCCTTATTATTGTTTTAACATCTTCTTTATTTGTTGCATTGGTAATTAACCCAATGCTAACCTCTGTATACATGAAAATTAAAGAAGATGAAGTAAACTTTAAAAAACTGCTTATTAAAAGTGCCGCTACTTTTAGTATTGGAGTTATTTTGATTATTGCCGGACTCACTTTAAACAAAAAAGGACTAAATGCATTTGGGTTATTACTTGTTTTAACCGGAATTTTAAGAGTGGCAAACACAACACTACTAACTCCGGCTACCAATTGGTTTCAAAACACTTTTTTACCTCGTTTAGAAGCCGGGTACGAAAAAATTCTAAAATATGCTTTACACGGTAAAAGAACCAGAGCATTTTTCTTAGGTACTTTTGGACTCCTTATTTTATCTATTTTTCTATTTAAAAATTTCCCTCCAAAAGTATTACTATTCCCTGAAACACCTCCAAAACAAGTATACGTTTATTTAGAGTATCCTATTGGAACCGACATTAAAGTTACTAATGAACTTTCAAAAGAAATTGAAGCTAAAATTCAAAACTATCTTAAAAAATACGAAGTTAATGGCGAAAACTTTTTAATTACATCTATCATAGGCCAAGTAGGTGAAGGTACTAGTGACCCAAACCGAAAAGAACAAGGAGGAACAACTCCAAATAAAGCCAGAATTACCATAGATTTTGTAAAATTTATGGAACGAAGAGGTGTTGATACAAACGATATTTTAATTGATATTAGAAACCTTTTACATAACTTTCCTGGAGTAAACATTACTGTTGACAGACCAAAAGAAGGTCCTCCAACAGGAGCTCCTATTAATATTGAAGTTGCCGGAGACGACTATAAACTTCTTTTAGCAACAGCTTCTGACATTAAACAGTACATCAATAACTCAGGTATTTTAGGAATTGAAGATTTAAAGCTTGATGTAGAACAAGGAAAACCGGAATTACCTATTATTATTGACCGGCAAAAAGCGAGAAGGCTAAATATTTCAACCGGACAAATTGCCGATGCAATTAGAACTTCGCTATACGGAAAAGAAGTATCTACTTTTAAAGATGGAGAAGATGATTATCCTATTAATATTCGTTTAATGGATAAGTATCGTTACAATAAAGAAGCACTAATTAATCAAAAAATAACATTTAGAAATCCAACAAACGGACAAATAGTTCAAGTACCTATTTCATCGGTTGCACATTCTGAAGTTTCGTCTACTTTTAGTGCTGTAAAACGAAAAGATTTAAACCGAGTAATTACCATCTTTTCTAACGTTCTTGAAAATTACAACGCTACCGAAGTAAACGACCAAATTAGAAAACTTTTGGAAAAGTATGACTTGCCAAAAAACGTTTCTATTTCGTTTACAGGAGAACAAGAAAAACAAGCCGAAGAAATGGCCTTTTTAAGCAAAGCCTTACTAATTGCTGTGTTTTTAATTTTCTTAATATTGGTAGGTCAATTTAATTCTACCTCTACTCCTATTATTATTTCATTATCTGTACTCCTCAGTTTAATTGGTGTACTTATTGGATTAATTGTTTTTAGAATGGAGTTTATCATTATTATGACTATGATTGGTATTATATCGTTGGCTGGTATTGTGGTAAATAACGCCATTGTGCTTATTGATTATACAAACCTTATAATGAAACGAAAAAGACTTGAGCAAAATTTAGAAGAAGGCGTGTTAACAAAAGACCTTATCTACGAGAGTATTGTAGAAGGCGGAAAAACAAGATTAAGACCTGTACTCTTAACAGCCATTACAACCATTTTAGGATTGCTACCGCTAGCCATTGGTATTAATATTAATTTTATGACACTTTTTACAGAGTTTAATCCGCAATTTTATATTGGAGGAGAAAATGTTGCCTTTTGGGGACCAATGTCTTGGACAATTATATTCGGATTAACTTTTGCTACTTTTTTAACCTTAATTATAGTACCTGTAATGTTTTCTATGCTTAATAATTTAAAATTAAGACTAAATCGAAAACAATAAAAATAAATAAGGAGTGATTTAAAAAATCACTCCTTTACATTTTAAAAATGAAAACACAAAAATCATACACTGTTGAAGAGGCTACAAAAGCATTAGAGCATTTTTGTGCCTATCAAGAAAGAAGTCATTCCGAAATTGAAAAAAAGTTGGCCGAACTCAATATGATACCAGAGGCTAAGGAGTTGATTATTATTCACTTGATTCAACATGATTTTTTAAACGAAGAACGTTTTGCAAAAAGTTTTGTTAGCGGAAAATTCAATATCAAAAAATGGGGAAGAATTAAAATAACAAACGAATTAAAAAAACGAAGAGTTTCTTTATACAATATAAAAACAGCCTTAAAAGAAATTAAAGAAGACGAATATCTGGAAACTTTAAAAATAGTAGCCACTAAAAAATGTGCTTTAATTAGAGAGTCTAATCCTTATAAAAAAAGCCAAAAACTTTCAAACTATCTCATCTCAAGAGGCTTTGAGTCTAATCTAGTTTATCAAACAGTAGCTGCTTTAATTCCTAAGTAACTTTTTTGCTAAAAAAATAGAGTCTCTTTTTTTAGTAATTTTTTTCACCTCATCAATTACCTCATTAGGTATTGTTAATGAGAGTACATAGTGCTCTATTTTCCATTCAGTATCTTTTTTAAGAACTCCAGAACCTCTACAAATACCCATATGGGTATCTAAAAGCTCGTCAAACCAAGCGAAATCGCCCTCATCATTAAGATATATAGTACGTTCTATTGTTTTAAAACTCCAAGCTTTTCCTCTATCAAAATACGGTTTACTAAATTTTTTAAAAGCTGTGTTATTCCAATTTTCAGATGCATCGGTTCCAATAAATACACTTGTGGTTGACATCGCATCAAAGTATGCGTCAAAATCTGCCTCAGAGGCGCTTTTGTGCCACTGGTTAAGTACTTTATTAATACGCTCCTTTTCAACGGCCTTATCTACGTCAGAAGGTGTATTTGTACAACATGAATATAAGGTTATAAATACTATAAAATAAGCTACTTTTTTCATTTAGTTTAATTTTTTGACAGGTCGTTTTCTTGTTCTAGTTAGTTTTTTAAATTCGGGCTTTCCTATTTTTTTAGAAATAGGAGGTATCGATTTTTTAAACTTAGAATCCTCTTTTTTAATCTCTTTTTTTTCTATCCCTTCTTCTTGAGCGGGAAATACTGTATCTATTCCTAAAGAAGCTTTTAAAGCTGATGATTTGTAAATCGTATTAATTTTTGCGTTTAATGCTGAAAATATTTCTAAAATATTAAAAACTTCTTCTTTAACCTCATTAGGTGTAATTGCACTAATTTGTTCCATATCTGCAAGTCGTAAGGTTTCATTGTATAAAACGTTTAATCTTGCAACCACACTTGGCTGTGTGAGTTCAGGCACCCTAATAGAATCTTTCATTTGCTTTGCTAAAACAGAAAGTTCTTGTGCATTATTTAGAGCTTCATTTACAGAGATATTATAGTACCGTAACAAAAACTTATCTACTTCTTGGTATTCCTTCCAATCTTCAACTGCTTTTCGTGCTTCCGGAAGTAAAGTTTCTGCAATGGTATTTTTAATTTGGTAAGATTCCTCTTTTAAAGAATCTGATTGTTGAGGTGTTTTTTGTGACGATTTTGTTTTACCACAAGAAACTCCCACTAAAAACACAACTATAAAAAGACGGTATAAATATTTCATTTCAAAAAATTATTCCATTCAAAAATACTAATTAATACAATGCATTGTACAAAAATTAAAATAATTAAGAGCTTTAAAATGTAGTGATTTTTGAATTTTAAGTATCTTTGACATCAAAATAATTCGGTTTACCTAAGAGATAATGAATAAAAGCATATTAATAATTGGCGCTTGTGGGCAAATAGGAACAGAACTCACCCTAAAACTTCGTGAATTATACGGTAAAAACGCTGTTATAGCTTCAGATATTAGAGAAGGAAGTGATGAGTTAATGCAGTCTGGACCTTTTGAATTTGTAAATGCTATGGAATATGATAGCATTAAAAACGTGTTAGAAACGTACAAGGTTACAGAGGTGTACTTAATGGCAGCAATGCTATCTGCAACAGGAGAAAAGTTTCCTGATAAAGCCTGGGAACTAAATATGAATTCGTTATTTAATGTCTTAAATTTAGCAAAAGAAGGTGCTATTAAAAAATTATTTTGGCCAAGCTCAATAGCTGTATTTGGACCTACAACACCTAAAGAAAACACTCCTCAAGAAACCGTTATGGAGCCTACCACTGTGTACGGTATTAGCAAGCTTGCCGGGGAACGATGGTGTGAATATTACTTTAATAAATACGGTGTAGATGTTAGGAGTATTAGATATCCCGGAATTATTAGCTGGAAAACAAATCCAGGCGGAGGTACTACAGATTATGCTGTAGAAATTTATCACAATGCATTGCTTATTGGAAAGTACAATTCGTTTTTAAACAAAAACACTAAATTGCCAATGATGTATATGGATGATGCTATTAGTGCTACCATAAAAATCATGGAAGCAAAATCTGAAAATATTAAAATTCGGTCTTCTTATAATTTAGCAGCTATGAGTTTTACTCCGGAAGAAATTGCTGCCGAGATTAAAACTTTTTTACCCGAATTTGAAATTTCTTACAATACCGATTTTAGACAGCGTATTGCTGAAAGTTGGCCAAGAAGCATCGACGATTCTAGAGCAAGAGAAGATTGGGGCTGGAAACATCATTTTGACCTTAAAAAAATGTCTGAGAACATGCTAAACAGTCTACACAATAAATATGAAGAATTATAAAAAAAGCCTCAACAAATGTTGAGGCTTTTTTTATTTCTAAAAGTCTTTTTTTCTCAATTTTCTATTCATCCTAAAAACAGGAATAATAACCCAAAATACCAGAACTGACATCGAAAATACCATTCCAAAATTTGTTCCGAAGAATTTTCTAAAAACAGCTCCTGTATATCCTAGTAATGCCGAAATATCTAATTTAAGTAAAATAAGTATTCGCGATAAATCTATCGGATTAAACATTGTAGCAATAAGCGAAAATTTATCAAGCGGGTAGTCATTAAAAAATATAAGCGATATTAAAAAAACACCATCGTAAACTACAGCTAAAAGGAGCCACATTAGAATAGCATAACCAAATCCCTTTATTTTATTTTCGGTAGAAAGTGCAATGTTGTATGAAAGTGCCACAAAAATAAAATTTAAAAATGAGCCTACTACCAACAGCAAACTAAAATCAAAAATTGAGGCAGACCTAAATAAACCATACAGTACAAAAGGTATTCCTAATCCTAAAACTAAACTTAATGTTAACGATAGTGAGATACCTACATACTGACCCATAAAAATTTTATTTCTAGGTATAGGCTGAGCTAGTAATAACTCTGTAAACTCTTTGGAATTATAATAATACATAACGCCAAAAATTGTTCCTATTAAAGGTGTTAAAACAATAATAATATTCATTAGTGTTATCACCGCTTTTGACACATTATTATTTAAAAATAGCAATACAAATCCTAGCAATAAATAAAAAATAAAATACACATAGCTCCAACGGCTACGCATTAAATCGTAAAAACTATATTTTAATATTTTAAGCATATTGTTTTGATATTAAGTTAGCAATGGCGTGCTCTAAGTTGTTGTTATCTGTTTTTTGTTTCAATTCTTCTATAGTGCCTTTAAAGTAAATTTTACCATCTAATAAAAACACTATTTCGTCAGCAACCTCATCAACAAAACTCATAATATGAGTTGTTATTAAAATGGTTTTGCCCTTGCTTTTTTCTTTTTGAATAAGTTCTTTTAAATGAATTAAAGAAATAGGATCTAAACCTGTGGTAGGCTCATCTAAAATAATTAAATCACTATCAAACATAAAAGTAAGTACTAGATTTACTTTTTGTTTTGTTCCTCCTGATAAATTTCCCAATTTTTTATTTAAAAAATCTTCTAGTCCAAAAAGGGTTATCAAATCTTTTTCATTTGAAGTCTTTGGTCTAAGATTTTTAACCATTTTTATAAGCTCTATAACCGATAAATTTGGTGGAAAATTTGCAATTTGAGGTAAGTAATTTAAATTATTTCTATACTCCCATTTTCTCAAAACACTTTTCCCTTCGTATATAATATCTCCTTTGTTAGGAATTACCATCCCAAGTAAACATTTTATAAGAGTTGTTTTTCCTGAACCGTTTGGACCTAATATTGCAAAAATACCTCCTTGCTTTATTTCTAAATCTAAGCCGTCTAAAACTGTTAGTTTTCCAAAACGTTTATGTAAATTTTTAAATTCAATCATGTATTATCTTCATTAGAGGTTTATTATCTACTAAATTATCAGGTGTAAAAACCGGTGATACTTTTTCTGAAAAATTAATAATATCTACAAATAAGCTTCTTAATAAAACCAATGCTTCCGGAGTTTTATTAACAACATACGAAAATAGTTTTACGGGTCTGTAAGGCACATCACCTATACCGTCTTTATCTAAATCGTATCCGTTATATTCACTCCAATAATTGTTTTCGAATAGATTGTCATTTATTTTACTATTGTATGATAAATCTAGTGAATTATGTAAAAAGTTATTTTTCTTAAAAATATTTTTGTAGCAAGCTCCCGTAATTTTAACGGCCCAACCATTTCTGGAAAACGTATTGTTTGTATAATTAATTCGCGTAGAGCCTTCTCCGTTAATTCCAATGGTGTTTTCTTCAAATAAATTATTATAAATTTCAGCGTCGTATATTTCTTTTAACAGCAATCCGTAAGATGCCGAGCCCCAATTTAATCTAAATTTATTATGGTGCATTACAATAAATTTAGAGAACATTACGGCCACTCCTGCACCATTATTTCTAAACTCGTTGTGGTGATAAACGTTTTTATTTGAAAACATAAAATGCAGTCCATATCTAATATTGTCGTGACTTATATTTTCATATATTTTACTGTTTTTTACAAATTCAAAGTAAATACCGTCACGCAACCCAAAAAGTTCGTTCTTATAAATCTCCATTTGATTTCCATTCCAAATATGGATTCCATTTCCTGAACTTGCTTCGTTTTTATTATCGCTAGAGACTTTATTATTTCGAATGATTCCTTTTTTTGATTTTTCTATTAATATTCCGAAGAATACATTCTCCAAAACGCAGTTTTCTATCACAAAATTATTTGCTTTAACTACTTTTATTGCTGCATGGTCTTTGGTATAGCTAATTCCTACATTAATAATTTTTAATCCACTAATTGTAAAATTACCTGTTTCAAATACAAGGATTACACCTACCTCGCCACCATCAATAACTGCACCTTCTTCTCCTATCAAGGAAAGAGGTTTATCAATAATTATATTTTGTTCTTTATATAAACCTTTTTTTATAAATATTGTATCTCCTTTTTGAGCGATGCTAATTGCTTCTTTTATTGTAGAGATTTTACAGCTTTTACAAACTTCTATTTGTGATGCTTTTGAAGAAAAAGAGAAGAGTAATAAAAAAAATAAGAGAATTTTATACTTCATTACTTATCGGATAGTTTTTGCTTTAATGATTCCCAAGAATACAATTGTCCGCCGTATTGTTGTTTTAATTCTTCTGCTTTTTCTTTAGAGGATAATGCCGACAGATTGGCGCCCATAGGGCTTTTTATTTCTTTAGATATTAAATACGTTGCTTTTAACGCATCAATCATTTGTCCTGGGTTTCCGTAATCTGCCACTAAAAAAATAGCGATACTTTGTTCATCTTTTTCGCTTGCGGCATTTACCATACACTCTATAGCATCAAATTTAAACTGTTTTCCTTTTTTTGTAACATACTGAGCGGCATGTGTTTTATCTACAATATTCATTTTGCAAAAACTACACTGATCTTTGCCGTACTCTATTGCTTGAGGTTCTGGTTTACAAGCTAGTGAAGTAGATAAAATAATTACACCTATAACCCATTTTTGAAAGGATTTTTTCATAATTTTTAGATTTTAGTAGTTTCTAAAATGTATTTAAACGAGTATGTAATAAACACACTCGCTTAAATAATTTTTTGTAAATGTAATAAATTAAGCTTTAGCTTCTTTTTTTCCTACAAAGAAAGCTGCTAAGGTAGAAATCATTCCTACAAACAAAAAGTACGCTCCTGATCTTGGATAAGAATGTGCCACAAAATTTAAGATTGTTTTGGTTCCAAATAATGGTGGCTGATATGCCATAGGCGTACCGTCTGGATTTGTAAATTTAATAGCTGCTTTAGGACTTAAACTATGTCCGTAGTCGTATTCCCACAAGTAAAAGTCATACATTCCAGCTATTCCTAAAACTGTCATTAATATTAGCCAAAACAAATACCATTTATAATTTGCTTTAAAGCCAATTAACAGTCCTAATCCAACCATAAATCCAATTACTATTGGAAAAATATCAAACTCTGCCATATGCTCTGGAATTTCTTTCATTCCAACATAGTGGTTCATTAAGTTGATATTTTTTATATCGTTGGGTTTTGCATCTACTATTTTTGTAATGTATATATCCATTCCTATAGGATCTGGATATTGAGGTGCTTCAAGAGTTATATTCCATAACGGAAGTACAAACAATCCTAACAACAGTAATGATCCTACAATCATTAATATTTTAGATTTTTTCATGATTTTTAAAGTTTTAAATTTTTAATAGTTTACTCAAATAGCAATTTTAAAAAATCAAAACCTTAAGGAGATAACTCATGTATGCAACAACTGAAAGTATTCATTAAAAGCTTTTTTAGTAAAAACGGGCAAGATATAGTGTGCCTTGCCCGTTATTGATTTTTTAATTATTCTAACTAAGGAGATTCCTATTCGGCATCTACAGCATCTCCGTCTAATGTAAATTTAATAGGAACTTTAGATCCTTTTGGAGAAACTCTAACATATCCTTGCATTTCTTGGTGTAATGCAGAACAGAAGTCTGTACAATAGAATGGCCAAATACCTACTTCTTTTGGTTCCCAAATAAATGTTTCTGTTTGACCTGGCATAATTAACAACTCTGATGTTTGAGCTCCAATCATAGAAACACCGTGAGGTACGTCATAATCTTGTTCTAAGTTTGTTACGTGAAAGTAAACTTTGTCTCCTACTTTAACACCTTCAATATTATCTGGTGCAAAGTGAGAACGAATCATTGTCATATAAATATGTACTTCGTTTCCGTTTCTTTCCACTTTAGCTTCTGCTTCACTTTTAACGGCATATTTATGCTCGTTTTCTTCCAATTTGTATATTTTCTTAGAGTTTTCTGCTATTATACTAGCCGGAATACCTGCAGCGTAATGAGGCTCACCAATAGTAGGGAAGTCTAATAATAACTCCATTTTTTCTCCGGTGATATCATATAACTGAGCAGATTGTGTTACCTCTGGTCCTGTTGGTAAATAACGGTCTTTTGTGATTTTATTCATTGCAAGCACATATTTACCAAATGGTTTACGTGAGTTTCCTCCAGGAATCATCAAGTGACCTACAGAATAATAGGTAGGTTTTCTGTCAATTACTTCCCAAGTTCCTAATTTCCATTTTACTACTTCAGAAGAAATAAAGAATGTAGTATATGCATTTCCTTTACCGTCAAACTCTGTATGCAATGGTCCTAATCCTGGTTGTTTAACAACTCCTGCTAAGATATCTTCGTATTTTAAGATAGGAATTCCATAAGCTTCTCCATCAAATTTTTTCTCTTCAATGGCTTTAAGCATTTTTGTAAATGAGTGTGCTGTAAGTTCAGCAGCTAATTTTCCATTTCCTATAATGTACTCTCCTGAAGGATCTACATCACAACCATGAGGTGATTTAGGAGTTGGTAAAAAATATACAAGACCTGGGCATTCTGCTGGGTCTAATACTTTTACTTCTTTACCCCATTCTGTTGAAGCTGTATGTGTTTTTTCGTCATATGTATTATGTGCATATCTAGCTGGCATTGTTTTATATTTACCTGCTTTAATGTACTCTTCTGCTTTTTTCCAGTTTACAGCTGCGATATAATCTTTATCGTTTTGTGAAGCATTAACTTCAAGTAATGAGTTTGATTCTTCAGTGTTATATGTACTAAAGAAAAACCATCCGTGAGATTTTCCACGTCCTGGGTGCGATAAATCGTAGTTAAATCCTGGCATTCTAATTTGGAAAGATAAATCCATTGTTCCATCTTCAGGATCTAATTTAATGAAAGATAAAGCTCCTTTAAAGTTTCCTTTATATTCATCAATAGGCATATCTCTTTGAGGGAATGGAATACCGAAACGTGTCCCTGCAACTACATACTCAGAGTTTTCTGTCACAAAAGAAGAACTGTGATTTCCTGCTGAATTTGGAATCTCAAGAATTTCTGTTGTTTCAAAAGTTGTTAAATCTATTTTTGCAATACGAGGTGTATTGTTTGCATTAATAAATATCCAACGTCCGTCTAATACTCCTTCTGTTTGAGATATATCTGGATGGTGAGAATCATCCCAAGGAATAAATCCGTGAGAAGTCATTAACATTGCTTTTGTTTCTTCATTAAATCCATAAGCTTTTTCTGCATCTACAGAAAATACAGGGATTACTTTAAATAAACGACCTGAAGGAAGTCCGTAAACAGATAACTGCCCACTAAATCCACCTGATACAAATGCGTAAAATTCATCGTGTTCACCTGGAGCTACATATACTCGCTCTGCAGCATTTCCAGATAAAGCTCCTTGAGAGCCTTTTTTGTTTGTTCCTCCATTTCCACAACTACTAAGTATTACCGATAATACTGTAATTGCAAATAGAGATTTAAAAATTGTTTTCATACTATATCTGTTTGTTGTTTGTTACTTAATTATTTTCCTTTTTTTGTTCTAAAGTATTCTAATATTAATCTTGCTTCTTTTTCTGTTAAACTTTGGTTTGCCATTGGCGCCAAATATTCTCCTAGTAATTTTTTAGCAATTGGATCTTTAGCTACCATTTCTTCCGGATTTAAAATCATATTCATAATCCATTCTGGAGAACGTCTTTCTGTAACTCCTGCCAACGCCGGGCCAACAACTCTTTTACTAATTTTGTGACAAGCAGAACATTTTGCCTTAAAAACAGTTTTTCCTTCTGCTGCCATTGCCTCATCAATCTCAGCAAGCTCAACATTTGTTATAGGCCCAATTCCTTTGTTTTTCATAGGATCGGCAGTTTCCTCAGCTTTTGCTTCTTTTTTTACTTCTTTTACTTCTTTTTCACCAGAAACTTTTTGATCTTTCTTTTGTTCTCCTCCGCAACTAGATATAAACGCTACAACTAATGCTAATACTAATACTTTTAATTTCATTTTTTAGTTTTTTAAATATACTCAATTATTCGGCTGGCACCAACACGTCTCCTATAACGTGAATCCAACCATTACTCACTTTTACTGTTTTTAAAATTTTTGTTCCTCCAACATAAATATCGCCATCTTTATTTTCTACAACTAAATATTTACCAGAAGCCATATATAACTTACGTCCTTTTTTCGCTTCTTTTTTTAGTTGTTTAATAGGGTAGTTTGCCGGCGCTACGTGGTTTGTTAATATGTATGCTAATTTTGCTTTATTTTCAGGCTTTAGCAATGTTTCAACGGTACCTTCAGGTAATTTATCAAAAGCGCTATTTACCGGCGCAAAAATAGTTAACGGACCTGCGTTTACAACTGCGTCTTCAACTCCTGCTGTTTCAATTGCTACTACAAGTGTTTTAAAATCGTCTAAAGATTTTGCAACTTGTAATGCGTTTGCTTCTGAAACGTTATCTGATACTGCAGATTGTCCTTTTCCTAGAGGTGCTGCTTCAGTTTTTGTTTCTTTTACATCTTGTTTTTTTTCTCCATTACACGATACAAATAAAAGCATTGATACCGCTAAAAGAGAAATTGTTAGTTTGATTTTTTTCATAATAATATGATTTAGTTTATAAATACAAAGCAAAAATAACCATACTCGGTCATTCGAAATATGATATATATCATAGAATAATATAAAAAGACTTATATATCCTTTAATTTAGTGTAACTACTGTTACATAATGCAAATTAACTCACTTTATATGACTCTCGCAACACAAAACATTTCTATTTTTGTAAGCCTTTAAAAAAACCTATGTTTAATTGGGAACTAAATTTAAATAAAATGAGCGACATTTTAGTAGAAAAAAACGTAAAAAGAACATTATCATATCAATTATACAGATCTTTTGTTAAAAAACTAATTTCAGAAGGAAAATCTACAGGAGAAAATCAAACTGAAGAAATTTTAAACTATAGCATTCTAAACGATAAAAGAATGGATAGGTTAGATAAAACTTTGAAATTAAACGACCAAACAATTGCTTTTTTAAACAGTTTAAATGTAAACTATACTTTTTTGGTTATTGCTGAAGGGTGGTGTGGCGATGCAGCTCAAATTTTACCTATTCTAAATAAAATTGCTGAAGGAACTACCAATATTGATTTAAAAATTGCATTAAGAGACGAAAATGAAGAACTTATGAATGCTTTTTTAACAAACGGAAGTAAATCTATACCAAAACTCCTTCTTTTAGACTATAAAAATAACGTTATTGGAACTTGGGGACCTAGACCTGCTGTTGCAACTCAAATGGTACAAGATTACAAAAGAAAAAATGGAGCTATTGATGTCGAATTTAAAAAACATTTACAAGTTTGGTACAATAAAGATAAAGGAAACAGCACACAAGAAGACATTGTAACATTATTAAAAAAAGTTGAACAGCCTTTATCGGTATTTTAAATACCTTTGCTGAAATTTTTTTGATAAATGATTGTAGATTTTGATAATATTCCTAATCAGGGAAAAGTTTTTGTATTTCCATCTAGTCGTAAATTTTACACTCATGAACTTACAGAATTAAACCAGTATATCTCCTCGTTTTTAACCGAAAGTGACCTTAAAAATGAAGGGGTAACATATGCGTTTGATATTCGATATCAAAGGTTTATTATTTTTGCCGTTGATAATACGGTTCAAAACCTATCTACACACTTTTACAATACACTTACTCAATTTATACAAAACCTAGAAAAAAAATACAACGTGGTTTTATTAGACAAAATTAATGTTTGCTACAAGCAAGGAGAATTTGTGCAATACAAAGAGTTAGATGAGTTCAAAAATTTGGTTAAAAACAGAGGTGTATCTAAAAAAACTGTTGTGTTTAACAATTTAATAAATACCAAAGAAGAATTGGAATACGACTGGGAGATTAATATTACAGACTCTTGGTTGGGGCGACTTTTAAAAAAATAATACTCCAAATCCTATAGAAAGACTATTTAACTTCCCTTTAGCAAAACCATCTATTTGTTTTTGATGAAAATCTAAACTTAATATATATTTACGAGAAGTATCGGTTGCTATGTGGTAACCTATTCCGGCAGTAGCGTAATTTCCCTTTTCAAATGCCTCAGAGATTTTTAATAATTTTCCTAAACCTCCTCTAATAAAAAACCTATCATCGTCTAATTCTGAAATTGTAATTTCAAGATTTAAAAAATAAGGAATGGCTAATATTTGCGATTTGCTGTGATAATCGAGTCCTATATTAATTCCGGTAGTAAATGTTTTGTTTAACGGTATGTTTAATTCACTTCTTAAAAAAAAGGCTCCTACTGCAAAAATAGCTTTATCCTGTTCTCCTGTATAGTAGTCGTATTCACCATAATTGGTATTTCTAGCAAGCGTGCCATTTATAGTAAATGAATATGATACTTTTTTTTGAGCTCTCAATTCTTGAGTAAAGAATAAAACGGAATACAAAAGCCATAAATACGTAAAAATCTTTTTCACAGAAAAAACTTATAAGTTCGCTATAAACTCATCAATTTTTATACCATCTTCAACTTTAAACTCCCCTATTCTAGTTCTT
This sequence comes from Flavobacteriaceae bacterium, assembly GCA_027082925.1. GTDB lineage: Bacteria > Bacteroidota > Bacteroidia > Flavobacteriales > Flavobacteriaceae > Lutibacter. Next base: position 89,105 of record JALWTD010000018.1, on the reverse strand, counting down.
CTCAATGCTTTTAAATAGGCTCCGGAATTAAGTACCTTTCCAAAATCAAAAGCCAATGACCTAATATAAGTGCCTTTACTACACACTACCCTAAAAGACACTTCAGGAAGTGAAATATTTGTAATTTCAAACTCAGAAATGGTAATTTCTCGTTCTTTAATCTCTGTTGTTTTACCTTCTCTTGCAAGTTCGTACAACCGTTTTCCGTCTTTTTTTAGTGCCGAAAAAATTGGTGGTTTTTGACGAATTTGTCCAATAAATTTTTTAGCGGTACTGTAAATTAAGGTTTCTGAAATATGAGAAATAGGAAATGTATGATTAACCTCTGTTTCTAAATCGTAACTAGGTGTTGTTGCTCCTAAAAAAAAAGTGCCTGTATATTCTTTTTCTCGCCCTTGATATTCATTAATTTTTTTGGTGAATTTCCCCGTACAAATAATCAATAAACCTGAAGCTAAAGGATCTAATGTTCCGGCATGTCCAACTTTTATTTTTTTTAGGCCAAACTTTTGTTTTATATGCCACCTTAACTTGTTAACTACCTGAAATGAAGTCCATTCTAAAGGTTTATCTATTAATAAAACTTGTCCATTTTTAAAATCTTCTTCTGTCATTATTTATTCATAAGAGTTATAACAATTGCTGCCACACCTACAACAAAACAGTATATTGAGAAATACGATAGTTTGCTTTTTTTCACCAAAGCTATCATCCATTTACATGCGAATAACCCCGCAAAAAAAGAGGCAAAAAAGCCGGCTGTTAAGAGTCCTATTTGTGAATTATGGAAATTTATTGCTCCGGAAAATACATCTTTCCCAATTTTACCAAAAATAAGAGGTACTACCATTAAAAAAGAAAAACGTGCAGCCGTGGTTCTGTCTATACCTAAAAGAACGGAAGATGAAATTGTTGCTCCAGATCTTGAAATACCCGGAAGTATTGCCAATCCTTGAGAAATACCAACTACAATAGCATTAAAAAAAGAAACACCTTTATTAGAGTTCTTTGCTTTATCGGCAAATAGTAGTAGTAACGAAGTAATTATTAACATAAACCCTACCAATAAAATTTGGCCGCTAAAAAAAGTTTCCAATTCTTCCTCAAAAAACAATCCTATAAAAACTGCCGGAATCATAGAAACAATAATTTTTAAAGAAAATTGCAATTCTTCATTCCATGAAAACTTAAGCAATCCTTTTACTATTTGGAAAATCTCTTTTTTAAGTACAACCATAGTGCTTAAAGCTGTTGCAAAGTGTAATACTACGGTAAATGTTAAACTTTCTTGAGGTATTAAATGTCCTCCAAACAATGCTTTTGCCAATTCTAAATGACCACTAGAAGACACCGGTAAAAACTCTGTAACTCCTTGAATAATTCCTAAAACAATAGCTTCTAAATATCCCATTTACTATTCAGACTTAACCATTATGGCATAAATTTCAATAGCCAAACCAATTAACACCAATGTAGGTGCTAACCTAATTCTTCTAAAGTTATAAATAGCATCATTAAAAACTTCCGGATCGTCGCTTCCGCCGCCTGCCATTAGTATAAATCCTACAGCTATAACCACAATTCCTAATAGCATGAGTGTGTAATTTTTCTTTCCGAAAAGAAATTGGTCTTTATTGGGTTCTTTCTTTTGTTTCATGTGTGTTTAATAATAAAGTTCGTCTGTTCTTAAATTTAAAAAGCGTTGTGTAGCAAAAAAGGTGCTTAAAAATGTAATTAAAATTCCCATTAAAAAAATAACGCCAAATACAATGCCTAGCATTGGATAATCTGACAGCAGTTCTAGTTCGGGAATGTTTTTATTTACGTAAAACAACAAGGCTACCAATGTTCCAATAGCTACAACGGCACCTAGCATACCTAATTGTACACTTCTCCAAATAAAAGGGAGACGAATAAAGCCTTTTGTAGCTCCAACCATTTGCATTGTTTTAATAGTGAATCGTTTTGCATATACCGATAAACGTATTGAGCTGTTAATAAGCACAACTGCTATTACGGTAAAAAACCCACTAAATATAAGCATCCATAAACTTAAACGGTTTATGTTTTGTGTTAATAACTGTATAAGCGGTTTATCGTACGATATTTCTGAAATAATACTTCTAATTAGTAATTGTTTTTCTATCGCTTCCATTTTTTCAGGAGTAACGTATTCTGATTTTAATGTAATATCAATTGCGTTTTTTAAAGGGTTTTCTCCTAAAAATGTTAAAAAATCTTCTCCTATATCTTTACTGTATTTTTCGGCGGCTTCTTTTTTTGAAATATATGTAATTGTTTTTGTGTAACCTGCTTTTTTAAGTTCGGCTTTAAATGTTTCTATATCAGATTTTTTTGCGTTATCATTTAAAAAAACAGTCATTGTTACTTTTTCTTTAAAATGCTTTGTTAAACTGTTGGTTTTTAAAACAATAAGCGCTAACAAACCTACTAAAAACAAAACTAAAGCAATACTGATAACTACTGAAAAATAAGACGATCTAAGTCTTCTTTTTTGATATTTTTCGAATGATTTTCCCAAAGTGATTGTTATTACTTATACGCTTGCAATATACAAATTTACTTATTAGTTTTTGTGAATTCTACATGTCTTTTGCGTTAGGGATTGAGCGCTTTGTTTAAGCTCTTTTAAACAGTAAAAACTGTTTAAAAAGCGAGTAGCGAAAGCCCGACCCAAAGGGTAACGCCCTTATACTACGCTATTTCTTGACACAACTCTATGAGAACGCCATTGGTAGATTTTGGGTGTAAAAAAGCAACTTTTTTATTGTCGGCTCCCTTTTTAGGGGTTTCACTTAACACTGTAAATCCTTCTTTTTTTAGCCGCTCTATTTCTGTGTAAATATCGTCTACCAAAAAGGCAATATGGTGTATTCCTTCTCCTTTTTTTGCAATAAATTTTGAAATTGGGCTTTGTGCTGAAGTGCCTTCAAGTAATTCTATTTTGTTAGGACCAACTTCAAAAAACGATGTTTTTACGCCTTCACTTATCACTTCTTCTATTTTATAGTGTGGTTTTCCGAAAAGGCTTGCGAATAGTTTATTTGCTGTTTCTATATTTTTAACTGCAATTCCTATATGTTCTATTTTTTTCATCGTTTTATTGTATTGAGGTTTACAAATTTACTGAAATTTGAATGTAATTGACGATTTAATTTTTTGGGAACACCATTTTTTACTTTTTATGGATTGAAACTGACTGAAAAACAAAAAATATCTATATTTAAATGTTATTTTTGCATTATGGAAACAAATAGACAAAAAAAAATTGCCGGAGTTTTACAAAAAGACTTGGCTGAGGTTTTACAAAATGCTGCTCGTGACGGAATGAAAGGTGTTATTATATCTGTTACTAAAGTAAGTGTAACTACCGATTTATCTATTGCGAAAGTATATATTAGTATTTTTCCTCAAAACAAAAGAGATGAATTAATTGAAGGTATTAGATACAACTCTTCATTAATTAAACATGAATTGGCTAAACGTACTAAAAACCAATTGCGCAGAATGCCCGAACTACAGTTTTTTGTAGATGATACCTTAGATTATATTGAAGAAATTGATAGTGCTTTAAAAGGCGAAAAGGATAATCCTATTAAAAATCCGGATATTTTATCTAAACGCAAAAAAAAGTAATTTGAGATTTCCTCTTTACATAGCTAAGCGGTACTTATTTTCTAAAAGCAGCAATAATACCATAAATATTATTACGTTTATTGCAACGCTTGGTGTGTTAATTGGTGCGTTGGCTTTGTTTATTGTATTGTCGGGATTTTCTGGATTAAGAACGTTTAGTTTGCGCTTTTTAGACACCTCTGATCCTGATATAAAAATAACTTCTGCCGAAGGAAAATCTTTTTATTTTGACAGTACTGTTCAAAAAAATATAGCGCATGAAAAAAACATTGCTTTTTATACCAAGGTTATTGAAGAACGCGCTTTTTTTGATTTTAAAGGAAAAACATATATTGCTTTTATAAAAGGTGTAGACAGTACTTACACTTATGTTAATAAAATAGATACTACCGTATATGTAGGTACTTGGTTAGATACAAATATTCCGTTTGGAGCTGTTGTTGGAAACGGTATTTCTAACACACTATCTGTAGGTGTTTTCGATTTTTTTGAATCGTTAAAAATTTATGTTCCCAAACCCGGAAAAGGGTATATAACCAATCCTAAAAATGCATTTAATAAAATAAATACACAACCTATAGGTATTTTTGCCCTTACCGATGAAATTGATAAAAAATACACCTTTATTTGGTTAGATTTAGCACAAGAATTGCTGAATTACAAGCCTTCTCAAATATCGGCTATTGAGATAAAGGTTAACGATATTTCTAAACGAGACAATACAATAGCTTCTTTGAAAAAGAAATTTGGTGAAAATTTTAACATACAAACAAGAGAGCAACTAAATGCCGTGTTTTATAAAATGTTAAATACCGAACATTTGGCTTCATACTTAATTTTTACACTTATTTTAATTATTGCATTATTTAACGTTATTGGCGCTATTATTATGATGATTTTAGATAAAAAAGAAAATCTGAAAACATTATTTAGCATAGGAGCTACCATTAAAGAGATTAAGCAAATTTTTATTTTACAAGGCTTTTTATTGTCGGTTGTAGGACTTGTTTTTGGTCTTTCTATTGGAGTTGCACTTGTGCTGCTTCAAAAAAAATATCACCTTTTTATGATAACAGCACATTTACCGTATCCGGTTGAATTTACATTTTTAAATGTGGTTACTGTTGCTTGTACCATTCTTATTTTAGGTTTTTTTGCTTCAAAAATTGCAAGTAGCAGGATTTCAAAAAACTTAATTGAATAAAATTATTCAGGTTTTTTAAAAATGTACAGTTTTTCGTTGTAATCGCTCACTATAAAAATACGATTTTTGTACAATGTAATTCCTTCCGGTTTTTTAACTGCTATAGAATACGATGCCACCTTTTTTCCTTGTTGCGTAATTTGATATACCTTTTGAGATTCATCGCTTACCACCCAAAAGCACTTTAAAACGGCATCGTAACAAATACCCGAGATATCATTCCCAAATTTTAATTTAAATGTCTTTGTAATTTGGGCTGCTTTATTTAGTTTTAGTAACTGCTTTGGTTGTTTTTCGTTTATGCAAACTAACGTGTTATTTGGTCCAAAGCACACTCCTTCTAAACCGTTGTTTTTACGGTGTTGCTCACCTTTTATTTTGTGTTTTTGAAGTGCTTTTCCTGAAAAATTTAATTGTATTAACTTTCTGCTAGATTCGCTAACTACCCAAAAACTGTTTGTTAAAAATTCAAATGCTATTCCTTCCAAATCTTTCAGTTTTGATTTAATTTCTCGAATTAGTTCACCTTTAAAAGAAACTTCAAAAATACTCCCTGTTTTATCGCTAACAATAAACAAGCTTGTATTGTTTGTTGTTATTCCTGAAGGCTCTTTAATGGGTAATTGAATACTTTTAACAAGTGTTAATTTTGGATGTTTTTTTTGAGAAAAACATCCCATAAGTGTAAATACCAAAAAAGTTGAAAAGAGATATATTCGTCCCATAAAAGTTAAGCGAATTTTTCTAATACTTCATCAAAAACATCGTAAACACCTTGAGCAGTATCTGATGTAACCATTTTTAAACGATATTCTTTAAAATGAGGTATTCCTTTAAAATAGTTTGTATAATGCCTTCTGGTTTCCATAACACCCACAATTTCAACCCCCTTCCATTCAATTTCCATTTGCAAATGTCTTCGAGCCATTTCAACACGTTCAGCAATTGTTATTTCAGGTAAATGTTCACCTGTTTTAAAATAGTGTTTTACCTGCTTAAAAAACCAAGGATTACCAATACTTGCACGTCCAATCATAGCACCATCTAATCCGTATTTATCGCGCATTTCCATTGCTTTTTCTGGCGTATTTACATCGCCATTTCCAAAGACGGGAATGTGCATTCTAGAATTGTTTTTTACATCGGCTATTGGTGTCCAATCAGCTTCTCCTTTATACATTTGAGCTCGAGTTCTTCCGTGAATGGCTATAGCCTTACAGCCAACATCTTGCAACCGTTCTGCTACCTCAACTATTTGTATAGAATCGTGATCCCACCCCAACCTCGTTTTAACCGTAATTGGTAAATTGGTATGTTTTACCATTGCTTCTGTTAGCTTTACCATTAAATCGATGTCTTTTAAAATACCTGCTCCGGCACCTTTACTTACCACTTTTTTTACAGGACATCCAAAGTTAATATCAATAAAATCTGGGTTAGATTTTTCGACAATCTCAACGGTTTTGAGCATTGATTCTAAGTTTGCTCCAAAAATTTGGATTCCTACAGGGCGCTCTTTCTCGTAAATATCTAGTTTTTTGACACTTTTTGCTGCATCTCTAATCAATCCTTCCGAAGAAATAAATTCTGTATACACTACGTCTGCTCCTTGTTCTTTACACAATGCTCTAAACGGAGGGTCGCTCACATCTTCCATTGGTGCTAACAACAACGGAAAATCGCTCAATTCTATATCGCCTATTTTTACCAAACTACGTTCCTTTTACAATCGCAAAAATACATAATTATAATTATTCTTAGATTCGATTTTAAATTGTATTTTTGGAATTCAAATTATACTATTATGCATATCAAATCTTCTTTAATTCTTGCAATTCTAATCTTTTCTATTAGTTGTAACACTTCTAAAAAAGATAAAAATCACGATGAAAAATCAGGTGCTACAAAAATCGTGAATGTAATTCATTATCCTAAAGAAAAACATTTACAAAATATTAAGCAATTGACTTTTGGAGGCGATAACGCAGAAGCTTATTGGAGTTTTGACAATACAAAGCTCACTTTTCAGGCTACTAATAAAAAATGGGGATTGGACTGCGACCAAATTTTTACAATGAACTTAAATGATGATTTAAGCAATGGAGAAATACCTCAACTTATTAGCACCGGCACAGGAAGAACCACTTGTAGCTATTTTTTACCGGGAGATTCTACCATTGTGTACTCTTCTACTCATTTAGCTAGTAAAGATTGTCCTCCTGTTCCAAAAAAAGAAGATTATGGAAACAAATACATTTGGCCTGTATATAAAGGATACGATATTTTTGTTGCCGACCTTAAAGGAAACACCCTAAAGCAATTAACTTTTGAAGATGGGTACGATGCAGAACCTACTGTTTCTCCTAAAGGAGATAAAGTTGTTTTTACTTCAACCAGAAGCGGAGATTTAGAATTATACACTATGAATATTGATGGCACCGATGTAAAACAAATTACTTTTGAGCTAGGTTACGATGGAGGTGCTTTTTTCTCTCCTGATGGAAACAAACTTATTTTTAGATCGTCTAGACCAAAAACTGACGAAGAGATAAAAGAGTATAAAGATTTACTGGCGCAAGGGCTCGTGCAACCAACAAACATGGAACTTTACATTTGCAATGTTGACGGATCTGATTTAAAAAAGATAACCAACTTAGGAAATGCAAATTGGGCGCCATTTTTTCATCCATCTGGTAAAAAAGTTATTTTCTCTTCAAACCATAAAACAACACACAGTTTTAACTTGTTTATGGTAAATATTGATGGAACAGGTTTAGAACAAATTACATACGATGCCGTTTTTGATGCTTTTCCTATGTTTTCTCCTGATGGTAAAAAGCTTATTTTCTCTTCAAACAGAAACAATAACGGTACTCATGATACCAATTTATTTGTTGCCGATTGGGTAGATTAAAACTTAGTTTCAGTATTTTTTGCGCCCTGCGGAATTTGGTTATCTTTGCCAATCACAGAAGTAAGAATAACGACGCATGAAAAACATCCGAAATTTTTGCATTATTGCACATATTGATCACGGAAAAAGTACACTGGCCGACAGACTGTTAGACTTTACAGGTACGGTTACAGCTCGAGAACAACAAGACCAACTTTTAGATAATATGGACTTGGAACGAGAGCGAGGAATTACCATTAAAAGTCATGCCATTCAAATGGACTATACCTACAAAGGAGAAGAATATGTTTTAAACCTTATAGACACTCCTGGACACGTTGATTTTTCTTATGAAGTTTCTAGATCTATTGCTGCCTGCGAAGGAGCCTTACTTATTGTTGATGCAGCTCAAAGTATTCAGGCTCAAACCATTTCCAATTTGTATTTAGCACTGGAAAATGATTTAGAAATTATACCTGTTTTAAATAAAATTGACTTGCCAAGTGCAAATCCCGATGAAGTTACCGATGATATTGTAGACTTATTAGGTTGTACACCCGAAGAAGTAATCCACGCAAGTGGTAAAACAGGCTTTGGTGTTGATACTATTTTACAAGCCATTATTGAAAAAATACCTGCACCAAAAGGAGATGTAAATCAGCCGCTTCAAGCGCTTATATTTGATTCTGTTTTTAATTCTTATAGAGGTGTAGAAACCTACTTTAGAGTGCTAAACGGAGAAATAAAAAAAGGGCAACGCATTAAATTTATGTCTACCAACAACGAATATTTTGCCGATGAAGTTGGAACACTAAAACTTAATCAAGTTGCAAAAAAAAGCATTAAAGCAGGTGATGTAGGGTATTTAATTACCGGTATAAAAACAGCCAGCGAAGTAAAAGTAGGTGACACTATAACCGATGCTAAAAATCCAACACAACATGCTATTGATGGTTTTGAAGATGTAAAACCAATGGTATTCGCCGGAATTTATCCTGTTGACACCGATGATTATGAAGAGTTAAGAAATTCTATGGAAAAACTACAACTGAACGATGCTTCTCTTGTATTTACTCCAGAAAGTTCTGCTGCTTTAGGGTTTGGCTTTAGATGTGGTTTCTTAGGAATGCTTCATTTAGAGATTATTCAAGAACGTTTAGAGCGAGAGTTTGATATGACTGTGATTACTACCGTTCCTAACGTGTCATACCATGCGTACACTCATAAACAACCCGAAATACCTATTTTAGTTAACAACCCTTCTGACTTGCCAGAGCCTTCTAAACTCAACAGAGTAGAAGAACCATTTATTAAAGCAAGTATTATCACAAAATCAGATTTTGTTGGTCCGGTAATGAGTTTATGTATTGAAAAAAGAGGTCAAATAACCGCTCAAACATATTTAACGCCCGAACGGGTTGAACTAACATTTGACATGCCACTGGCTGAAATTGTTTTTGATTTTTACGACAGGCTAAAAACAGTTTCTAAAGGGTACGCTTCCTTTGATTATCATCCAATAGGTATGAAAGCCTCTAAGTTGGTAAGAGTAGATATTTTACTCAACGGTCAATCTGTTGATGCACTATCTGCTTTAATTCACGCTGACAATGCCTACAGTATTGGTAAAAAAATGTGTGAAAAATTACGCCAATTAATTCCTAGACAACAATTTGACATTCCTATACAAGCCGCTATTGGCGCTAAAATTATTTCAAGAGAAACCGTAAAAGCTCTCCGAAAAGATGTAACTGCAAAATGTTATGGTGGTGATATTTCTCGTAAGCGAAAGTTACTAGAAAAACAAAAGAAAGGGAAAAAACGGATGCGACAAGTTGGAAACGTAGAAATTCCACAACAAGCCTTTATGGCCGTTTTAAAACTAAATGATTAAATAAATAAAAAAGAGAGGAAAATTCCTCTCTTTTTTATTTTTAAAATTATTCGCCGTGTAACCAAGCTTTTTTAGCCAATAATTGTTCTTCTGTTTCTTCGTGGTCTTCATCAGGCACACAACAATCAACAGGACAAACAGATGCACATTGAGGCTCATCATGAAAACCTTTACATTCTGTACATTTATCAGTTACAATAAAATAAAATTCGTCAGATAATGGTTCATGCATTTCATCAGCATCAACTTCTTCACCTGTGCTAGGTAGTGTTACCATACCACTTAGTGATGTTTCGTCTGAATAAGCCCACTCACTATCTGGTTCGTAAATTGCATTATTTGGACACTCAGAAATACAAGCATCGCAGTTAATGCACTCGTCAGTTATTTTAATAGCCATCGTTTTTTAGTTTTAAATTTTAATTACACAAAATTATATAATTTTATACAAGTCAACGTGATAAAAGTCATTTCCTGTTCAAAAAACTAACTATATATTTGACGCTTAATTTTTGTTATAAAATTATTTTCATAAATTTAATAAAATTTTTCAAATTAGCATAAGATTATGATTACAGCTAAAAAAAATCATCAACCCGAAGTACTCGAAGCAGTTGTCATTCGTTTTGTTGGTGATTCAGGAGATGGAATGCAGTTGACGGGAACCCAATTTTCTGACACCTCTGCAATGTTTGGTAATGATATTGCCACCTTTCCCAATTACCCTTCAGAAATTAGAGCCCCTCAAGGAAGTTTGTACGGGGTTTCAGGATTCCAAGTTCACATTGGTAGTGTAGAAGTAAGTACCCCAGGTGATAATGTAGATTTGCTGGTAGCTATGAACCCTGCCGGATTAAAAACAAATTTACACGCCGTAAAACCGGGACACACAATTATTGTTGATACCGACGCTTTTACCAAAAAGAATTTAGAAAAGGCACAGTACGAGTCAAATCCCTTAGAAGACGGAAGTTTAGAAAACTATAGAGTTATTGAAGTTGCCATGACTTCGTTAACCAAAGAAGCACTAAAAGATGTTGAGGGATTAGATAATAAAAGTATTACTCGAAGCAAAAATATGTTCGCCTTAGGAATGGTGTACTGGATGTACGACCGTTCTACCGAGCATACAATAAACTTTTTTAATAAAAAGTTTAAATCTAAACCTCAAATTATTGAAGCAAATACGAAAGTGTTAAATGCAGGATTTTACTTTGCAGAAACACTGGAGTTAATTCCAAATTCATATACTATATCTCCTGCTAAAATGAAGGCCGGAACTTATAGAATTATTATGGGGAATACTGCTACTGCATGGGGATTTTTAGCCGCAGCTGAAAAGTCTGGTCTAGAATTATTCTTAGGGTCTTACCCTATTACACCTGCTACAGATATTTTACACGAACTTGTAAAACACAAACATTTTGGCGTGAAAGCATTTCAAGCCGAAGATGAAATTGCAGGAATTACCTCTGCTATAGGAGCGTCTTTTGCCGGAGACTTAGCAATTACAACCACATCTGGACCCGGCTTAGCTTTAAAAGGTGAAGCATTAGGATTAGCCATGATGTTAGAGCTTCCATTGGTAGTAGTAAACGTACAAAGAGGAGGACCATCAACAGGGCTTCCTACAAAAACAGAACAATCGGATTTATTACAAGCTTTATACGGAAGAAACGGAGAAAGTCCTGTAATTGTTATTGCAGCAAGCACTCCTTCAAATTGTTTCAACTTTGCTTATGAAGCCGCTAAATTAACACTAGAACATATGACACCTGTAATATTACTTACAGATGGATATATTGCCAACGGATCTGCTCCTTGGAAAATAAAATCGGTTTCTGAAATGCCTGAAATAAAAAACAACATTGTAAAAGAAGCTTCAGAAAACTGGCATCCTTATGATAGAGATGAAGATACTTTAGCTAGAAACTGGGCTATCCCTGGTACAGAAGGTCTTGAACATAGAGTTGGTGGATTGGAAAAAGACAGAGTTACCGGAAACGTTTCTTACGTTCCTGACAACCACGAATACATGACTAAAATTAGAGCTGAGAAAATAAAAAGAGTTCAAAATTACATACCAGATCTAGAAACAGAATTTGCTGACAGTGGCGACTTACTAGTTATTGGTTGGGGAGGAACATACGGATCGCTCCACTCTGCTGTAAAGCAATTAAACGAAGAAGGTTATAAAAATATTGGCTTTGCACACTTTAACTACATTAACCCACTTCCTAAAAATACAAGTGAAGTTTTAGGTAAGTTCAAAAAAATTATCGTGTGTGAATTAAACAACGGTCAATTTGCAAAAGTACTAAGAATGAACTTAGAAGGTTTTAATGTGTTACAATTTAACAAAGTACAAGGATTGCCTTTTGGTAACAACGAACTCATTCAAAAATTTAAACAATTAGTAGACTAATTATGGAAACAACAGTTGAAAAAAAATATACATTTAAAGACTTTGCAAGTGACCAAGAAGTAAGATGGTGTCCAGGTTGTGATGACTATGTTATTTTGCGTTCTATGCAAAAAGCTCTTCCTGAAATGGGTGTTAAAAAAGAAGACGTTGTATTTATCTCTGGTATTGGATGTTCATCACGTTTTCCATATTATATGAATACTTACGGAATGCATAGTATTCACGGTAGAGCTCCTGGAATTGCCTCAGGTGTTAAACTTGCAAACCCAGACTTAAGCGTTTGGATTATTACCGGTGACGGAGACTCTATGGCTATTGGTGGAAATCATTTTATTCACGTATTAAGAAGAAATATAGACTTAAATATTATCCTATTTAATAATGAAATTTACGGATTAACCAAAGGTCAGTTTTCTCCAACATCTTTAGTTGGACAAAAAACAAAATCATCTCCTTACGGAAATACACAACCTCCTTTCTCTCCCGGAGAATTGGCTATTGGAGCACAAGCTCGATTTTTTGCCAGAATTGGAGGAAATACTCCGAAAGATATGACGAAGATTTTTATTGAAGCCGAAAAATTCAAAGGAACATCACTTATTGAAGTTTTACAAAACTGTGTAATTTTTAACGATGGTTGCTTTACACAATTTACAGATAAAAAAGTTAAAGCCGATAAGCAACTTTATGTAGAACACGGTAAACCTATGATTTTTGGTCAAAACAACGATAAAGGACTTGTATTAAACGGTCTTAAATTAGAAGTTGTTACCATTGGAGAAAATGGTATTACTGAAGACGATATTTTAGTACACGACGCAAAAGAACAAGATCCAACATTACACCAAATGCTTGTTAGACTAGAATATCCACTCGTAACAGGAATTATAAGAAGTTTTGATGATGTAACACTTGAAGAAAGAGAAAATGCACTAACTGCAGAAGTGAAAGCAAATTCTAAATTTTCAAAAACAGACGACTTATTTTTCTCTGGAGAAACATACGAAGTTAAGTAATAAAAGTAACATTGGTAGCTGATTATTATCAGCTAAAAACTAAAAGTATTCAACTACTTTTATCTCACAAAAAAAGAAATAAAATGGGGTCAGAAGCAATTATTGTATTTCTACTTGCAGGCATCGTATTAGTTGCCGGAGCAAATTTTTTATCTAATCTAATCTCGCATAAATCTGACAATCCTCAAAAACGAGAACCTTACGAAAGTGGAATGAGAACTATTGGGCCCACTTGGGTTCAATTTAAAGTAGGTTACTACCTATTTGCAATCTTGTTTTTAGTTTTTGACGTAGAAGTAGCATTTTTAATTCCTTGGGCCGTCGTATTTAAAAACGTAGGCGCCGTAGCTTTTATTGAAATACTCGTATTTCTACTCATTTTAGGATTAGGTTTAATTTACGCTTGGAAAAAAGGAGCTTTAAAATGGGAGTAAATAACACAAATAACATACCGGAAGATTTCCCGGGAAAAGTAATTCCTGCAGGAAATGGAGCTAACGTAATTGTTACTTCATTAGACAAAATAATTAATTGGGGGCGATCAAATTCACTTTGGTCGCTTTACTTTGGAACAAGTTGTTGTGCCATTGAAATGATGCAAACAGGAGCTGCACGCCATGATTATTCAAGGTTTGGTTTCGAAGTAGCAAGGCCTTCACCTAGACAAGCCGATTTAATTATAATTGCAGGTACCATTGTAAATAAAATGGCACCCGTATTACGTAGGTTATACGACCAAATGGCCGAACCAAAATACGTAATTGCTATGGGAGCCTGTGCTATTTCTGGAGGTCCGTTTTTTTACAACTCCTATTCTGTTGTAAAAGGAGCAGACCACGTAATACCTGTTGATGTTTATGTGCCTGGATGCCCTCCTAGACCCGAAGCATTATTAGAAGGAATGTTAATGCTTCAAGATAAAATTAGAACGGAAAGTATGAAGCATAAAAAAAATCCTGTTGACGGATTTGATGAAGGACTATAAAACCGGAAATTATGACAAATGAAGCCATACAAACACTCGTAAATAGTTGGGTTCCTGATTTGGAATTTACAGAAGAAGGATCTCAATTTTTAAATATCAATGTGCAACCAGAACAGCTTCACCATTTCATGAATCAATTAAAAAGTAATACCGAAACTCAATTTGACTATTTGTTTTGTTTGAGCGGTGTTGATTGGGGAAAAGAACTAGGCGTTGTTTATCACTTAGAGTCTACCGTGCACAGACATATTATTGTTGTTAAAGTAAAAACCGAAGACAGAGAGAATCCTACATTCGATTCTGTATCTGATATTTGGGCAACAGCTGAATTTCATGAACGTGAAGTCTTTGATTTTTTTGGAATAAAATTTAACAATCATCCAAACCTCAAAAATCTCTTTTTAACTGAAGATTGGGAAAGATTTCCTTTAAGAAAAGACTTCGTAGATGAAGTTAATATGATTATCAAATAAGTAATCTATGGAAACAACCACTAATAATAGCAACTTTAAATCAGAAGAATATTTCATTAATATGGGACCTCAACACCCTGCAACGCATGGTGTTTTAAGACTTTTGTTAACCATAGATGGTGAAATTATTAAAAAAGTTGAACCTGATTTAGGATATATCCATCGCTCTATAGAAAAAATGTGCGAACGCGATAGCTACCAACAAATAGTTCATTTAACAGATCGTATGGACTATTTATCATCTCATATAAACAATGAAGCTGTATGCTTAACTGTAGAAAATGCCCTACAAATTGAAGTGCCAGACAGAGTAAAAGTAATTAGAACCATTATTGGTGAACTTACTCGAATAGCATCGCACTGCTTATGGTGGGGAGTTATGGGAATGGATGTTGGAGCTTTAACCACCTACTTTTATGGGTTTAGAGATCGCGAAATGATTAATGACATTTTTGAAGAAACATGCGGTGCTCGACTAACAATGAATTATAATATTCCGGGCGGATTAATGTTTGACATTCATCCAAACTTTGTAAAGCGTGTAAAAGACTTTATTGCACACTTTAAAACAAAACTACCAGAATACGACACCTTATTAACAGGAAATGTGATTTTTCAAAAAAGAACTAAAGGCGTAGGTATTTTAACCAAAGAAGACGCTATTTCTTTTGGAGCTTCAGGACCTGTTGGTAGAGCTTCAGGATATTCTTGCGATGTTAGAAAACATCATCCGTATAGTGCACTTGATAGAGTTACTTTTAACGAAGCCTTAAAAACAGAAGGTGATACATTTGCTCGATACCAAGTTAGAATTCAAGAAATGTGGGAATCACTATCAATTATAGAACAACTAATAGATAATATTCCTGAAGGAGATTATAAAGTAGCAACTAATGCCGTAATAAAACTTCCAAAAGGAGAATATTATCAAAAAGTTGAAACTGCAAGAGGAGAGTTAGGAGTATATATCATTAGTACCGGAACAAAAAATCCGTACAGAGTTAAATTCCGTTCTCCTGGATTCTCAAATTTATCACTTCTAAGCCATATTGCTGTTGGTGGTAAAATAGGTGATTTAGTTGCAACAATGGCAACGTTAGATATTGTAGTACCAGATATTGACAGATAAAACAAATACAATGAATCATATCTCATTAAGTATCACAAAAAATATTCACAACTGGCTTTTTAGTATAATGCCAGAAGGTGCAGCAAGCATTACTGAAATGGTATTAATTGCACTCGTGTATTTAGCCATTTTTGCAGTAGCAGGATTGTACTTAGTATTACTAGAACGAAAAGTAGCTGCTTGGTTTCAATTACGCCTAGGACCAAATAGAGTTGGTTTTAAAGGTCTTTTACAAACTATGGCAGATGCACTAAAACTAGTATCAAAAGAATTAACCGGAACTGATAGAGCTGATAAATTTTTATACAACTTAGCTCCTTACTTTGTAATCATTTCATCATTAATGGCCTTAGCCGTATTCCCTTTTACAAAGGAGTTTCAAGCTTTTGATATAAATATTGGTATCTTCTTTCTAATAGCAATTTCTTCAATTGGAGTTATTGGAATTTTATTAGGAGGCTGGAGCAGCAATAATAAATTTGCCTTAATTGGAGCTATGCGTAGTGGTGTACAAACTATAAGCTACGAACTATCTGTTGGTTTATCGTTATTAACAATGGTCTTAATTACCGGATCGCTACAACTATCAGAAATTGTAGAAGTTCAAAAAAATGGTTGGCTCATTGTACAAGGACATATTCCTGCTGTAATTGCATTTATGATTTACATGATTGCCGGAACTGCAGAAACAAACAGAGCCCCTTTTGATATGGTAGAAGCAGAATCGGAATTAGGAGCCGGTTTTCATACTGAATATTCAGGAATGAAATTTGCCTACTTCTTTTTAGCCGAATTTATAAATATGTTCATTATTGCATCAATAGCCACAACCATCTTTTTTGGAGGATGGCTTTCTCCTTTCGGTGTTACAGAATCAATACCGGTATTAGGCGTTTTTTGGTTTTTAGGTAAAACACTACTTATTGTGTTTTTAATGATGTGGTTTAGATGGACGTTCCCTAGACTTAGAATTGACCAACTGTTAACATTAGAATGGAAATATTTACTACCGTTAAACCTATTAAATATTGTTCTTATGGCACTTATTGTTTGGCTTAACTTAACAATTCAATTTTAGAAATTATGAGTTATTTTTCAGATATATATAAAGGTATAAAAACACTTTTAACGGGAATGAGTGTTACCGGAAAGTACTTCTTAAATTCAAGAAAAGGAGCCATTACACAACAATACCCAGATAATAGAGACTCCTTAAAAATGTTTGACCGTTTTAGAGGTGAAGTTGTAATGCCTCACGATGAGAACAATGAGCATCGTTGTACCGGTTGCCAAAAATGTGAATTAGCTTGTCCTAACGGAAGTATCGAAATTATTTGGGATAGAAAAGTTGATCCGGAAACAGGAAAGAAAAAGAAAATGATAGAAAAGCACATTTACCATTTAGGAATGTGCACGATGTGTGGACTATGTATAGAAGCCTGTCCTACCGATGCTATTAAATGGGCACAAAACTTTGAAAATTCTGTTTACGACAGATCGTATCTTACTAGAGTATTAAATAAACCGGGTTCTAGATTAAAACCTGGAGTTGAAGAATAAGCTTATGGAAAAAATAATATTTTACATTTTAGCACTATTAATGATTGTATTTGCAATTGCATCTGTTAGCAGTCGTAAAATGCTTCGATCAGTTATCTACTTACTATTTGTATTAGTAAGTGTTGCCGGTATTTATTTTTTAATCGATTACAATTTCTTAGGAGCCATACAATTAACGGTATATGCCGGAGGTATTATTGTACTCATTATATTTTCAGTTTTATTGGTACACCACATAGAAATGGAACTTGAAGTTGCCAAAACTTCAAAAAAAATACTTACAGGAATAATATGTGCAATTGGTCTTGGGGTGTTTTTAACTACAATCTACTCGTATAACTTTAACGTTGTTGAAAACTCAATTTCAACTACCACAGAAGATATAGGTACAAAATTATTAAGCTACGGAAATGGCGGATTTATACTTCCTTTTGAAGTGATAAGTGTGCTATTGTTAGCCGCAATGATTGGGGCAATTATAATTGCCAAAGGGAAAAAATTAACCGATAAAATAAACTAATAATGATAGCCGGAATTAGCATATACGAAATACTAACCGTAACCTCCATCCTATTCTTTATTGGTATTTACGGATTTATAACAAGAAAAAACCTTATTTCAATTCTTATTTCTATAGAATTAATAATGAATGCTTCGGTCGTAAATTTTGTGATTATTAACAAATATTTATATCCTGACATTCTTCAAGGGGTTTTGTTTTCAATTTTTATTATCGCCGTTACAGCTGCAGAAACAGCTTTAGCAGTTGCTATAATTATTAACCTGTACAGACAAATAAGCTCTGTTGAGGTAAAGGACACTGAAACTATGAAGTATTAATATTTGAGAATATGAATCTAAATTATACAATATTAATTCCGTTAATTCCGCTAGCAGTATTTTTGCTGTTAGGAATTTTTAATCAAAAAATTAAACCTGCTATTTCAGGATACATTGGTGTATTTGGATTAATAGCATCTGGTATTTTATCGTTCTACACTGCCTACCAATACTTTTTTATTTACGGAAAAGTAGATGGCGTGTATCAAACTTTTGTTGAAAAAACAGTTTGGATGAATTTTACCGATACACTACATATAGATATGGGTGTCTTAATTGATCCTATTTCTGTTATGATGCTTATTGTTGTGTCAATAGTATCACTAATGGTTCATATTTATAGTAGAGGGTACATGAAAGGTGATGATGGTTATACACGCTTTTTTGCATACCTATCTTTATTCTCTTTTTCTATTTACGGACTTGTATTAGCTACTAACTTATTCCAAATATATATCTTTTGGGAGCTTGTTGGAGTATCTTCCTACTTACTCATTGGTTATTATTACACAAAAACTTCGGCCGTTGCAGCCGCAAAAAAAGCCTTTATTGTAACTCGGTTTGCAGATTTAGGTTTCTTAATAGGAATTTTAATTATAGGATACTACACAGGTACATACGATTTTGAAACACTAAACAACCCTGAAGGAAGTGCCATACTAAATTGGGCATCTACCTCATTTATGGGCTTATCGGTAATTACGTGGGCACTAATCTTAATTTTTATGGGTGGTGCAGGTAAATCTGCAATGTTCCCACTACACATATGGCTACCTGATGCTATGGAAGGCCCTACTCCGGTATCGGCCTTAATTCACGCAGCAACAATGGTAGTTGCCGGTGTATATTTGGTAGCTCGTTTATTTCCAATGTACTATTTTGTTGAAGACGGTTTTGCGTTAAACATTGTAGCGTATGTTGGAGCATTTTCATCCCTATTTGCAGCGGTTATAGCAATAACTCAAACAGATATTAAACGTGTTTTAGCCTTCTCTACAATGTCGCAATTAGGTTATATGATGTTAGCCTTAGGTGTTTCCGGTTATGACGGACACGAAGGTGTTGGGTATATGGCTTCTATGTTCCACCTATTTACACATGCTATGTTTAAAGCATTATTATTCTTAGGTGCAGGATCTGTGATTCATGCCGTACATAGCAATTACTTGAAAGATATGGGTGGATTACGAAAATATATGCCTATTACTAACATCACCTTTTTAATTGCTGCATTGGCAATCTCAGGAATCCCTCCTTTTGCCGGATTCTTTAGTAAAGATGAAATTTTAGTTGCTGCTTTTGAACACAATAAATTAATCTACTACGTAAGTGTTTTTGTTGCCGGACTAACTGCATTTTATATGTTTAGAATTTACTTTGGCATTTTTTGGGGAAAAGAAAGAGAATACAAACACACTCCTCATGAATCACCTTTATCTATGACTTTTCCGCTAATGATTCTTGCATTGCTAAGTATTTCAACAGGATTTATTCCATTTAGCGAATTTGTTTCTGCTGATAAAGCCGGGTTTGAAACTCATTTAGATTATCCGTTAGCAGCCATCGCTATTGCTGTAGGACTTATTGGAATCATTGTTGCTTGGATTTTTTATAAAAAGGAAAATAATTTAGCTGATAAGTTTGCAAATGGATTTGGTTTTCTATACAAATGGGCAAGCAACAAATTTTACTTTGATGAAATATACATGTTTGTAACCAAAAAAATATTATTCAAACGTGTGGCTGCTCCAATAGCTTGGTTCGACAAAAAAGTTGTTGATGCTACAATGGAAGGTATAGGAAACAAAACCGTTGTTACTTCAAATAAAATAAAAGGAATTCAATCTGGTAAAGTTCAAGATTATGCCCTTTATTTTGTTTCGGGAGTTGTAGTTATTGCTTTGGTTTTTATTTATTTATGGACAAACTAACAAATTAATATGGATATTTTATCACTTTTTGTAATAGTACCGGTACTAACAATTTTAACGTTGGTTTTTACTAAGGGCCTCAAACAAGCCCGATTGGTATCAATGATTGGGAGTATAATACAATTAGGAATGGCTATAAACCTCCTTTTTGCATATTTTAAAGAAAGAGCTGTAAATGATAGTCTTATGCTATTCACCAAAGATGTTGTTTGGTTTAAGCAATTTAATATTCATTACAATATTGGCGTAGATGGTATTTCTGTGGCATTGCTCTTATTAACATCAATTGTTGTACTTGCGGGTGTGTTTATTTCTTGGAAAATGAAAGAATTACCTAAAGAGTTTTTTATATCTCTTTTGGTGCTATCAACCGGAGTGTATGGGTTCTTTATTTCGATGGATTTGTTTACCATGTTCGTTTTTTACGAAATTGCCGTAATACCAATGTATCTTTTAATTGGTATTTGGGGAACCGGACCTAAAGAATATTCAGCAATGAAATTAACACTTATGTTAATGGGTGCATCTGCAGTATTACTTGTTGGTATTTTAGGAATTTATTTTAACTCTAATGCCGATGGCGGAGCTCTTACTTTTAATATATTAGAAATTGCCAAAGTGCATATTCCGTTTGAAGCTCAAAAACTATTTTTTCCACTTACTTTTATCGGGTTTGCTGTTTTAGGCGCTTTATTTCCATTCCATACTTGGTCTCCTGACGGACACGCTTCTGCTCCAACAGCCGTATCAATGCTTCACGCCGGAGTACTTATGAAATTGGGAGGATACGGTGTTTTTAGAGTTGCTATGTTTTTACTTCCGCAAGGAGCTATAGACTGGTCGTGGTTCTTTATCATTTTATCAGCCACAGGTGTAATTTACGGTGCCTTTGGAGCTATAAAACAAACCGATTTAAAATACATAAATGCATACTCATCTGTGAGTCACTTAGGAATGGTGCTGTTTGCCTTACTAATGCTCAACAAAACAGCTTGGAATGGAGCTATATTACAATCGCTTTCTCACGGATTTATGACTGCTCTTTTCTTTGCGTTAATAGGAATGATTTACGGCAGAACACATACAAGAGATATTACTAAATTAGGAGGCTTATTAAAAGTAATTCCTTTTATTTCTGCTATTTATGTTATTGCCGGATTGGCCTCTTTAGGATTACCCGGATTTAGTGGGTTTGTTGCCGAAATGAACATTTTTGTAGGGGCTTTTCAACACGAAGAAACTTTTTATAGAGTAGCCACTATTATTTCTGTTTCAGCAATTGTAGTTACAGCAGTTTATATTTTAAGAGTTGTTGGAATTATGTTAATGGGTACTGTTAAAAACAACGATTATTTGAACTTACCTAAAGCAACTTGGTACGAAAAAATTGGCGTATTACTGCTTCTTATTCCAATTGTTGGAATGGGAGTTGCACCGCTTTGGTTAAGCGATATGATATTAGAAAGTTTACAACCATTTATTCAAGGAGTATTATAAAATTAAAAATAGACAACTAAAATGGATTTTAGTAATTTTTTATTGATGAGACACGAAATTTTGCTTTTAGCAATACTACTATTGCTAATTGTTGGTGAAATTTTTATTCATAAAAACAAAAAGAGCAGCATTGTACATTTAGCTATATTTCTATTTGGTATACATACCATTGTTGGATTTTTTGCTATGGATGAAGGCGTGTTATTTGGAACTATGTTTAAAACTAACAACCTTATTCACTTTTTTAAAAATGTATTAAATGTTGGAGTATTAATACTTCTTCTACAATCTGCTGATTGGTTACAAGAAAAAATGGTACAACAACAAAGAGGTACAGAGTTTTTTATACTGCTGTTTTCTTCTTTATTAGGAATGTATTTTATGATTTCTTCAGGAGATTTTCTTATGTTTTATTTAGGTTTAGAGCTATCTACATTGCCTGTAGCTGCACTTGCTGCCTATGAAACTTCAAAAAGAAAATCTAGCGAAGCCGGTATTAAACTAATACTTTCTGCAGCATTAGCATCGGGAATATCTCTTTTTGGAATTTCTATGCTTTATGCAACATCAGGATCTATTTACTTTAATGATATTGTAAATACCATTACAGCAAATTATCTTACTATTTTAGGGTTTGTATTATTCTTTACTGGATTGGCTTTTAAAATATCTCTAGTACCATTTCACTTTTGGACTGCCGATGTTTATGAAGGAGCGCCAATTAGTGTTGCATCATATTTGTCTGTTATTTCAAAAGGTGCTGCAGTTTTTATTTTAATGATTTTATTATTTACCGTATTAAAACCACTAATGCATATATGGGAAAATATTTTATACGTAGTGGCTCTTGCAACTATGTTTACCGGTAATTTATTTGCACTAAGACAGCAAAATATGAAGCGGTTTTTAGCTTTTTCTTCAATTGCTCAAGCCGGATTTATTTTACTGGGACTTATAACAGGAACTCAACTTGGTACAGCAACAATCGTTTATTTTGTAATGATTTATATCTTCTCAAACTTAGCTGCTTTTGGAGTTGTTCAAGCTATTTCTTTAAAAACAGGAAAAGAAAATATGACCGATTATGAAGGCTTGTACAGAACAAATCCAAACCTTAGTTTGGTAATGATGTTGGCTTTATTTTCCTTAGCCGGAATACCACCGGTTGCCGGATTTTTTGGGAAATTTTTCTTATTTACCGCTGCTGCAAGTAAAGGGTACTATTTGCTGGTATTTTTAGCAGTTGTAAATGTGACCATTTCTCTTTATTATTATTTACTGGTAATTAGAGCTATGTTTTTAAGAAAAAGCGATCATCCTATACCATTTTTTAAAAACAAACTGTATATGAGGTTAGGACTCATAATTACCGTTATTGGTATTTTAATTTTAGGATTGTACAGTCCGTTATATGATTATATTTACGAACTAAGTAGTAATCTCAACTAAAAAGTTATGGCGTTAGCAGGAAAACATTTATTTGGAAGTATAGACGATACAAGAGTTACTTTTGTAGAGAAAAAAATTGACGAAAACCGAAAAAACTTTTTAAAAAAACTCCTAGAACACAACGGTTTTGAAGTTATTATTCAAGAAGAAAAACGCAAAAGTGAAGAAGAACCTCAGTTGTATACTGTAGCCGTTACAGATATGGTATTTAACCCAACCATTTATATTTTTGAACGAAAATTAAAAACTTTTGATGGGAAAAAAGTAACGCAAGATTATTGGTTTCAAAAAACAGAAAATGTAAAACCTCAGTATTGGGAAAGTAAAAAGTAATCTTTACTCTAATTTTACAGCAGCTCCCAAATACATTAATACATTTCCTTCTTCTATTTTAAAATTAGGATTGGAAGAAATAATATGAATGTGTCCTGTATTGTCTTTTACAAATAAAGGAACTGCATTTGGGTGTTTATTAATAGCGTTTAACAACTTTTTAAAATGTGCTTCAGACTCTAATGTAACTTCGTTTATTGTAGGATAATCTCTAACAACTTCACTCAAATTTAAAAAGTCATCGGTGCGTAAAAATATTCCTTCTGAAGGAATTGTGTCGCTATGTTTCATTTCTTCTTCTGAAATTAGCCTAAAAGCTCCTTTCTCTCCAAAGTATTTTGTGAAACGATTAATGGCATACTTATTTACAGAAGCACTTCCGGTAAAAGCCAATAAATAGCCAATATCGTTTAATTCTACATTTTCAATAAGCTCATCACTATAAATATTGGCTTCTATGGCTTCTAAGCCATCTTCTTTTGCCTTTTGAATGTGCTTTGGGTTGGAATCTACCAATACCACTCTTCGTCCGTTATTTTTAAGGTATTTTGCAATAATTCTAGAAAAAGGAGAAGCTCCTATAATTAAAATTCCGTTTGAAGATGTTAAAAACACACCAACTGCTTTGGCAAAAATTCGTGCCGTAGTAGCGTTTAGCAAAACTGTTCCTAACACAATCATAAACACCAAAGGTGTAATATAATCAGCACCTTCTTCTCCCTTCATAACAAGTTTTAGTCCAAATAAAGAAGCTATTCCAGCAGCAACAATACCTCGAGGTCCAACCCAACTAATAAATAGCTTTTCATTAAACTTTAATCCTGAATTTATAGTGCTTAAAAATACAGACAAAGGCCGAAGCACAAAAACTACAACTGCAAATAATAATAATGATTTCCAATTATATATCAACAGCAAATCATCAATATTAATATTTGCCGCCAGTAAAATAAACAGTATAGAAATAAGTAAAATACTTAGTGATTCTTTAAAATATAAAATATCTTTCAACTCGGGAACATCTTTATTTCCAATAACCATTCCCATAACAACAACTGCCAACAATCCTGACTCATGAGCAAACAAATCGGAAAGAACAAATACCGCTAAAACACTTGCCAATGTAATTACATTTAGTAAAAAGTGAGGAATTACCTTGTGCTTAATAGCGTAATACAACGCATATGCAGACGTAAACCCTATAGAAAAACCTATTACAACTATTTTTCCAAACTCAACCAATACTTCTTTGGTATAGTTATGACTTTCTCCTGCAATAATAAATTCGAAAACCAGTACAGAAACCAATGCTCCAATAGGATCAATTAAAATACCTTCCCATTTTAAAACTGCTGAGATATCTTTTTTTAAAGGAATATTTCGCAGTATAGGTGCTATTACTGTTGGTCCTGTAACAATAATTAGTGCTGAGAATAAAAAAGATATTTGCCAATTTAAATCAAAAATATAGTGTGCTGCCAAACCTCCACCTAAAAAGGTAACCAAAGATCCTAATGAGATAAGTTTCATTATAGAAGGGCCTACATTAAAAATCTCATCTTTTTTAAGTGTTAACCCTCCTTCAAAAAGAATAATACTAATGGCTAACGACACAAAGTTAAAAAGTCTTTCTCCCGGAAATAATCCATTTTGCCCATTCCAAACAGGTTCAATCCATTTTGATCCATCTTCGGTAATTAGTGTAGATATTGGACCTACTAATAAACCAATTAAAATTAATGGTAAAATAGATGGTATTTTTAGTTTGTAAGCAAACCACTGAGCAATAATTCCAAAAACGATGATTCCGGCTAATTCAATCATATACTAAAATTAAACGATTTCCAATATAGTTAAAATTTACCAATTGCAATATGGATTTTTAACTAGGGATACATTGTAGTACTTAGAAATACCTGTTACTTCTTTTCCAAGCCAACTAGGTTTTTCGAAAGAAAAATCTTCGGTAGGAAGTTCAATTTCTGCAATAACCAAGCCTTCATTTTTCCCTAAAAAAACATCTACTTCAAAAAATAAATTGTTGGCTAAAGGAATAATGTGTCTAATTTTTTCAATTCTATTGGCTTCTGTAAGTTCAAATAGCTGTGTAGCTTCTTCTAGTGTTAATTCTTTTTCCCATTCAAACCTCGTTGTTCCGGTTTTGTTTCCAATGCCTTTTACCGTAATATAACCCTTGTTGTTTAATATGCGTATTCTAACTGTTCGCTCAGGTACTGAAGATAAAAATCCTTGAAGAATTTTATACGACTTTATTATATCGCCTTTAAAATCTCCTTTTACTAAAAATTTTCGTTCAATTTCGGTATTCACTATCTAAATTTTAGTTCCCACGATAAGATAAATGAATATACCCAAAAGTAATTTCCAGGATCAAAAATTATTTCTTGATGAGAAATTCCACTTTGAACTCCCCAAGCATTTTGCTTATTTGACGAGGTAAAGTAATACCCTAATCGCAATTTTTGAGAATTTAAATTTACAATGGTATTTGCATTTCCTCCAAAAATAAACTGATTTATTTCAGGAGAATATCCTACGTTTGTAACAATACTAAAATAGTTGTCGGCATCGTTTCTATAACGTCTGTAATTTAATGCTCCTGAAAAACTTGTTCCGGCATCGTTAGGGGTAATATACGGTCTAAATGACCAATAGCTGTTTCCTGTATACCAACCAACAGATCCTGTATAAATGGTGGTTGTAGTGTCGTATTTTAATGCTCTAAATCCTAAAGACATTTCAAAACCTCGCGGTAATGATTTATACAATTCTGCTCCATATCTAACATCGGGGAACAAAAAGGAATTGGAAAAACCAACGTTTAAGTATGCGTAAAATCCTTTCGATATTTTAGGGTACATATCTACTTCAAATTGCACTCCGTTTTCTTGAAACCTTCTGTTAAAATTAACCCTTGCTATAATGCTTCCATATTTTGTGTTTCTTCCCAGCTTAAAAGCGTGGTATTGCATAGGATCAAATGTTTTAGAATAAATCTCTACTTCAGATCTAATTCCGACAGTATTTCTACTTAAAGAATTGACCAACCTGTTTTTATAGTCTTTTGCTTTTTTATTTTCAGGATTTGTTTTTATAAGTTCTTGAAGTGTGCTTAAAGCTTCTTCCGGTTTATTGGTGTTTTCCTCAGCCTTTGCTCTTAAATACAAAATATCTGTATCGTTAGGAAAATACTTTAATGCTTTATTTACCAATTCCAGAGCTTTAAATGGTTTGTTTGCCCAAAGTTCATTGTTAATTGCTGCAACCCAAGTGGTTTTTCTTTTAGGTGCTTTTTTTAAAATATGTGAAAATTCTACTCTTGCTTTTTGGTATTCGCCATCCCAAGAATATGTAGTTGCTAAAAAGGAACGAACATCATGGTAATTTGGATATTTTGTAAGTATTAAAAGAAGCGTGTCTTGTGCTTTTTTACGCTCTTTATTAAATGCTAATGTTCTTGCCACTTTAAACGCACTGTCTGGATTTCCGGTAAAAGTACTTTGAGCATTTGTATTTAGCGTTATTATAAACGTAAGTACAAATAACAATTTAACAACCGTTTTTGTAGAATTTATCATTGTTTTAAAGATTGTTTAAAGGTTATATAATTTTGATTCTCCGGATATATTTGTAAAATACTATCCATTAATTTAGTTGCTTGTTTCAAGTCATTCATTCGTTGGTAGGCCTTCGCCAACTTAAATGAAATATTCGGGTTTTTAAGGTTATTTTTATACGCCTTTTTAGCAATTGAAATAGATTTTTCATCTTGATGCATCCACCAATACAAATCTATTAAAGCTAAATACACCTCGTCGTAGTAAGGTACTCTTTTTAATACGTTTTGCAGTTCTAATTCGGCTTGTTTAAAGTTATTTTCCCAAGCGTATGTTCTTCCTTTTAAAATTCGAGCATCAGCGTGATTAGGAATTTCACTTAAAATGTAATTACACAATAAACGAGCTGTTTTATAATCACCTTCAAACGCAGCTTTTTTAGCAACATTAAACGTTTCGTCAAAACTCAATCCCGAAGTAAGTTCTTGAATGGTTGCAATCTCTTCATCAGAAAATACAATGGTTGACTTTTTATAAATATTTAACGCTTCAGGATATATTTTATTTTTTTTAGTGACATATGCATTTAGTTTCTTAAAAGCGTTTAAAGAATCTACTACTTCTTTCAATAATTGCTTATCTGAAACATTGTACACATTAAAATCTTCTTTTATTTTGTAGAGTTTTCCTCTAGAATAAAAGTAATCTTTATAAATATAGTCATGAATACCTCCTTTGGTTCTCATCAAAGGAATTTTATGTATGTTTCTAAATGCCGCCACAGTATCTAACCCATTACTCATCCATGCAACCTCTTCAAGTTCTAACAATGGGTAATTGTGCTCTAAAAACGACATTAAACTTGGTGCAATATCCCAATGCGATGAAATAGATTTAAACCGCTTTGTTCTTTTTAGCATTGGACTATAAATAATCATAGGTACATGAAATCTACACAATTTATCTTTTTGAGGAATTGGAATTAACCTATGATCACCTGTAATTATAAAAATGGTATGTTTATAATCTGGTCTTTTTTTATACGCTTCAATAAAATTTTTAATCGCATAGTCTGTATACATTAAACTTGCCAAAATTTCTTTATGAGGTTTTAAAATCTTTTTTTCTTCGGAAGAAATTTTAGGAGTGCTAAAAATACTATCAACTCGCTTTAAAAACAGTGATTTATTAGGGAATTTAAACGGCTCATGATTTGAGATTGTAAGCACAATATCTAACCTAGGCTGTTGTAACCCGTTTAATGAAGCTAATATTTTTCGATAGAGTTCACCATCTGGATAGCCCCATGAAAATCCTTCAGAAGTTGCTTGAGTTCTTGCATAACCCGGTCCAAAATTTCCTTCGTCAACTACAAAATCAATTCCGTTATCTTCAAAAAAATTAATTTTTCTATCAAAACTAGATCTACCTCCCGAATAGTACGAGGTTGTATAACCATTAGCCTTTAATACACTTATAAGTGAAATATGTGAAGGCAATTTTTCCATTTGCATAAATCCGTTATCACCATATGGAAGTGATGCCAATAACGATGGGTACACTCCAAAAGTTCTTCCACTATTACTCACAAAATTTTCCCAGTATAACGATTTTGGAATTAAAGAATCTAAGTATGGTGTAAATCCGGCATAGGCGTGATTTCCTACAAATTCACCTCCTAAACCTTCAATCATAAGAATAACAATATTAGGACCTTGTATAGAGTCGCTTGTGTTAAAAAATGGCGATAACACATCTTTTATTTCGCTTGAAGGTCTTAAAAGCGGATAATCATCTCTATTTGCAAAGCTTTTAACATTGGTAAGCGATTTTTCTACTTGATATCTAATAATATCTTCAACAAAAAAGTAAAGTTTATTTTTATGATCTGTGTCAAACGTATTAGGAAGTACCAATTTAGCTCCTACCAAACTCAATAGTAAAACGCCTAAAAATAGTAAAACACCTGTATTTTTAAAATATTTGGTAATTAAATAACGTAGCACTATTAAAACAATAGGAAGTACTAAAAATGGTATTAAACTTGCCATTGATGTAGCTCCAGAAGAAGCTGTTGTAATATAAATATCGCTATACGAGTATCCCAAAATATCGGCACCTAAAAACAGCAGTGTTGTTAAACTGTATTTTACTAATGAAAATTGAATTAGGGTAACAAGCACAAAAATTATTTGTACTATAATAACTCCCAATCGTTTTGATATTAATGCCGTTAAAAAATAAATTGGGAAAATTAAAATTGCTAGAATTGCTACCGTTAAAAAGTCGTTTAAAAAATAATTTGCAACAAAATTCCAAGCATTTATTGTTACTTCTTGAGAAGTGTAAATTTGGTAGATTTCAAAAAAACTTATTAACCAAAAAACAACAACTAGCGAAATGATTAAATGCAAGTATTTAAAAAGCTGTTTTGTTGAAAAATTAAGTTTCATTTTTATTGTGGTTTAAAAATCAATTATCTTGATAATTTTTACTTTTCACCAAACCTTTTCGTGTCATTTTCCCCCATTTTTTATTTTTATTGAAGTAATAATCAATGTTTCCAATAATGGCTGCATATAAAATAAAAGGGTGTAAAATAAACGGTTCTAATATGGTTGTTACTAAAAGTTTAAAACCTGTTCCTTTCTTTTTGTATTGATGATATGTAAGTTCTTCAGAAAAAATAGCCACAATGGTAAATGTGAGTGTAAAAAGATATGCAGCAACAAAAAATGCAAGCGCATAGTCCCATCTCACATAATCTAATGCTACTAAAATTGCGAAATATATAATTCCGGCCAATTCTACAATCGGTGCCATACGCTCAAAGAAGAACCAATACGGATAGCTTAATAACCCTAAAGATCTGTATTTTGAGTTGAACCCTATTTTTCTGTGTTTTTTTAATGTTTCAATGGTTCCTCTAGTCCATCTATTTCGTTGAGAGATTAGCGTTTTATAATTATCGGGTGCTTCTGTCCAACACAAAGGATCTGGAATATAAGCTACCTTATATTTTTCTTTTTTGTCTTCCATAAATCGTCTCATCCGCACAATAATTTCCATGTCTTCTCCTACAGTTGTTGTGTCATATCCTCCAACATCAATAGCGATTCGTTTATCGAACAATCCAAAAGCTCCTGAAATAACGAGCAATCCATTTAATCTACTCCAAGCCATTCTTCCTAGTAAAAAAGAGCGCAAATATTCTAATATTTGTGCTATTTCCATTAAACTGTTTGGAAGGTTAATGTCTATTAATTTTCCATCTTTAATTACACAAGAGTTTGCAATTCTAATCACTCCTCCTGTTGCAATAACTTTAACACTTGTGGCTTCTAAAAACGGTTTAATCATTTTTTGAAGAGCATCTTCCAGCAACAAGCAATCTACGTCTATACAGGCAACATACTCGTTATTACTAATATTTAAACCCATATTTAAAGCATCGGCTTTTCCGCCATTTTCTTTATCTACAACTATTAATTTTTCAAACGCCGGGTTGGTAGATTTAAAGATGCCTTCTCTAAGAGGTTTTGTAATAATTTGTTCGTTAATAAGGTAATCTATTTTTACCAAATCATAAGCTTCTATAAGTTTTTCTAAACTATTATCGGTACTTCCGTCATTTACAATAATTACGTTGTAATTAACATAGTGACTAGACAAAAGAGAACGTACATTTTCAATAATATTTAAGCTCTCATTATAAGCCGGAGCAATAATTGATATGGATGGTGATATGCTTGATGAAAGTATTTCTGAGTAATTTACAAAACTGTTTTTTTTCTTGTACTCTACCGTTTCCTTTGCCGAAATGATAGACAATACTACATACGAGGTAATTACCGCTACGGTATAAACCAAAAACAGGTAATGAAATATGAGTATTAAAGTATGTACCGTTTTAGGATCCATCATTTAGTGCGTTTGAAGAAATTTAACAATTTTTGTGTACTCTAAATCAGACGATGCTGTTGGCAATTTTAACAACAACGGTGTATCTAACCTTTTTAGAATTTTTAATGATATAAATTTAATATCAAATATTTTGTGCTGAATATTTTGTAATAAAAAGTCCTTGTCTTCAATATCAAATAAATCTTCAAATGCCTTAAAAAATGTTATTTGTTCTTCTTTGCTAAGAGTTTCAAAATTTTCTTTTATAACCTCTTTTGCTTCTACAATTTGCAAGTTGCTAAGAACCTGAATGGTTTCAATTTTAACTTCCTTATTTGGATGATTCTTAAACAAAATAAGTAGCTTTTCTTTTACTCCGTATAAATTATAAATTTTTACAAGTTTAAGTGCAAAACTTACTACAGTATCATTTGAAGAGGCTAGCCATTTGGTAACATCTGATATTTTTTGATTGCTAAATCGTTGCAATATTTCGAGTAATTGAATTTGATCCCATTCCGATAAAGGAGTGGTTAGATTTTCTAAAAAATTAAGGCCTTCAAACCCAAATAGATTAATTAAATACAATTGCGATTGTTTTCTAACTTCTCGGTTTTTATGGTTAACTAATTTTTCGACTTCGGTATGAATTTCTTTAACATGAAATTGTGTGAGCTCTCTAATTCCTTTAGAAACCACATACCATTCATCACTTTTAAGTTTCGATTTTGCTGAATTTACAAGTCCTGTTTCTAAATATAAATCTTGTATTGTATCGGCCATTTCACCAGATATTTCATTTCTCAGTCGCATTAAAATAGCAACTATAATATCTCGTTTAAAATCGTCTTTTATTGAAGATTTTATTTTTTTTATAATTGATTTTTGCTCTTCTGTAGCTTCTTCATTTTCTATATCTGAATATAGGTAAGCAACTATAAGAGCCTCGTACTTATCTTGATATTCTGAAGTAATCTTTTCGTTTCTGCGTAATTTTAATCGTAGTAATTTTAAAAAGACAATAAGTAAAAATACCACTATTGAAAGAACAATAATGGTAATCCAAACCCACTTAAGGACTACAGGTAATTGGTAGTAATAATTTAAAAAGTAATGATAATCTATCATAGGCACTATTTTAAAAATTTAGGATGAGCCTAGTAATCTTTTAACTCTAATTACTAATTCATTTGGACTAAATGGCTTTCCCATAAAATCATTTGCGCCTAAATTAAAAGCTTTAAGAACCATTTCTTCTTGCCCGGCTGTTGAAAAGACAACAATTGGTGTTTGCAACTCCAGTTTGTTTCTCACATGGCTAATAACTTCTAATCCACTTATAAATGGCATCATTATGTCTGTAAGAATTAACTCAGGGTTGTGTTGCTCAATAATATCAATCGCTTCTTTTCCATCTTTTGCCACCAATAATTTGTACCCTTCTTTCTCTAATTTAAATTTGAGTAATAGAGATAAGGTAGAATTATCTTCAGCAAGTACAATTTTTTTTACATTACTCATTACTTAATAATTTAATTTCTGTTAATAATTCTATTTTAACATACACAAACAATTCTTTGCAAGAAATTATATGTCTTTCTATTTCTGATTCTTCTATTTGTTCTTCGTTTTTAGATTTATGTTCTAACAAATGAACAACCGGTTCTAGTTCTGAAATTCCAAACATATTGATACTTGGCTTAATTTTATGTGTTGCCGCATAAACTTGCTTCCAGTTTTTTCGTTTAAAGCCTTTATCTATTTCCGATAAAAAATCTTCAAAGTCACTAATAAATGATTTTATTAATAATATTAATACGGGGCTTTCATTAAGTGTTTCTTTCCTTAAAAAAGAAAGATCTACATATTGATGATTTTTTTTATCAGTTTTAACCTGATTTTTTGGGGAACTGTGATTTTCTTTATTCTTTTTCGACGGCGAATATACACTTTTATTTTTAGAGTATTTTTTAAGAAGGGAATAGAGCTCTACAGGTTTAAACGGTTTAAAAATATAATTGTCCATTCCAGCATTTTTAGCTCGCTTAATATCGGCTATTGAAGAATAGGCTGTCATGGCAATAACCGGTATTTTTGAAACTCTCTCTGAGATATCATTTTTTATAATTTTTGTAGCCTCATATCCATCCATCACCGGCATTTGAATATCCATTAAAATCAAATCATACAGTTTTTGTTGTGTTTTTTTAACGCCTTCTATTCCGTTATTTGCAATATCAACTGTACATTTCCATCGTTCTAATCTTCTTTTTGCTAAAAGCTGATTGGTTTTATTATCTTCAACAAGCAATATATTTAAGCACAAAGGTTCGTATACCAAATTACTTTGTTCTTCATTTTTAGCTTTTATTTTTGAATCACATTTTTTTAGCGGTAAGTTTAGTTTAAAGGTGCTTCCTTCTCCAAATTTACTCTCAACTTTTATTTCACCTCCAAATAAATCGACCAATTTTTTTACAATAGTTAAACCTAGACCTGTACCTCCGTATATTCTTGAAGTATTGTTTTTAGCCTGTGTAAAGGCTTTAAACACCGAGTGAATTTTATTTGACAAAATACCTATACCGGTATCTTTTATTTCAAAGTGAACTTCTGAAAATTTTTCGGCACTACTTAATTGTTTTACCGATATGGTAACCGAGCCTTCGTCTGTAAATTTAACCGCATTTCCAATTAGGTTTAAAAGTATTTGTTCCAATTTGGTTGGGTCTCCTATAATTTTTTTAGGCGTATTTGGCTCAATTATTAAATCTAACGAAATGTGTTTTTCATTTGCTTTTAACTTCATTAATTTCACAACATCGTATAAAAGCTTGTACAAATCAAAAGGAATTTCTTCTATCTCGAGTTTATCTGACTCTAATTTTGATAAGTCTAAAATGTTATTGATTAATGAGAGTAAAATTTCTCCGGAGTTTTGCATGCTCTCCAAATACTCTTTTTGCTCTGACGTTAATTTTGTTTCTAGAAGTAAATCGGCAAATCCAATTACTGCATTTAAAGGTGTTCTAATCTCATGGCTCATATTCGCTAAAAACTGATTTTTAACTTTTAACGATTCTTCTGCAGATTCTTTTGCTTTTTTAAGTTCAATATCCGTTAATATTCTATTGGTAATATCTGTTCCAATAGAAATGTAAGTATTGTTAACACCTTTTGATATTTGCCATTCAATCCATTTATAATCTCCTGTTTTGGTTTTTATTTTTTGTTTCGAAAAATCTATAGCTCCTTTTTCGTTAAAAAAGACATACTTTAAAATTGCATTTTTAACTCTAATAGCTTCATATTCATCTTTATAAGTTACATCCCACCATTTTTCTCCCAAAACATCTTCAATTTCGTATCCTAGCATTTTTTTTACAGAAGGAGAAGCAAAAAGAACATTTCCGTTCTTGTCACTAACCAAAATCATGGAACTTACATTCTTTAAAATAACGTCTGATTGTATTTTTTTCTGTTGTGTTTTTTTCCAATCGGTTACGTCAACTCCAACAGAAACGTATGTATTGTTTTCTCCTAGTGAATCTCGCCATTCAATCCATTTTAAACTTCCGTCTTTACATTTTAGCTTTCTGTCGTAAGGAGCGTAATCTATTGGCCTTACACCTGATATTATATCTATAGCTTTCTGTTTTAATAACTCGCTTTCTTCATCAGAAAAGTAGGTGTGTTTCCACCAATTATCACCTAAAAGACTATCCGTTTTATAACCGATAATTTTTTCTGTAGCAGGAGAAACATAGGTGATTTCTCCTTTTTCATTTGCAGAAATTACTATTAAATTTACACCATTTAATAGCAATTCAGAAAATTTTAGCTTTTCTAGATTAATTGTTTTTTCCAACATTCTAAATTACTTCCAGACATTTTTGTTAAATACTTACTAAACCTTATAAACATTATAAATTTAACTATTTTTTTTATAGTACTTATCATATTTAATACAAAAAGCTGTCTCTTATATTTTTGCAAATATAAATATTCTAAAGTTTTAAGCTGAAAAATAAAATATAAGCTGTTAAAAAACAGGTGTTTTTTACCTTTTTACGTCTTCTTTTTTCTATCATCTACAGCTATTTTATAGCCGTTTATACTATTGTTAACACGTACAAAGCTCTATTTGAAAGGAAAATAAATTCCATAAAAAAAGACCTACAATTAAATTGTAAGTCTTTTTGTTTTGCTCCTCCTCTTGGGCTCGAACCAAGGACCCTCTGATTAACAGTCAGATGCTCTAACCAACTGAGCTAAGGAGGAATTTATTTCTCTTTTGCGAGTGCAAATATACAAGGTTTTATACTTTTTACAAGTATTTTTCGAAAAAAAATATTTTTTGTAATTATTTTAATTTATGAGCGTTTTTTTTCGGTTTAAATCTTATTATTTTTAAATTTCATATTTAATATTTACAGCTTCATAATTAGCTATTTATTCTTAAAAAAGAAAAAGAAATTCAATGTTTTTAATAAAACTTACTTAAATTTATTAAAAAAATAATAATTTCAATAAAACGACTATTTAAAACTGTTGTTTAGCTAAAAGTTGTATTTTTGCCCCAGTTTTTTTTAAAACACTACTAACTAATTAAAGATGGATAAATATTCTTTCTTAAATGCTGTACATACAGGTTATATAGCTAATTTATACGACCAGTATTTGGTAAACCCTGACGCCATAGAACCTAGCTGGAGAAGCTTTTTTCAAGGGTACGATTTTGCCAGTGAAAAATACACACTTCATGACGGAGACACCGATGTTCAAGTTCCTGAAAATGTATTAAAAGAATTTAAAGTAATTGACCTTATTAACGGATACCGAACAAGAGGACATTTATTTACAAAAACAAATCCTGTTAGAGAGCGTAGAAAATACGAGCCAACACTTGCTATCGAAAATTTTGGATTATCAAAAAACGATTTAGATACACTTTTTGATGCCGGGGAAATAATAGGAACGGGAAAGGCTACTTTACGTGAAATTATTAAACATTTAGAAACCATTTATTGCGAATCTATTGGTGTGGAATATATGTATATTCGAAATCCGGAAGAAATTAAATGGTTGCAACGTAAACTCAATAAAAATTCCAATCATCCTAGCTATTCCGCAGAAACCAAAAAATAT
The DNA here is from genome assembly GCA_027082925.1 of Flavobacteriaceae bacterium. GTDB lineage: Bacteria > Bacteroidota > Bacteroidia > Flavobacteriales > Flavobacteriaceae > Lutibacter. Next base: position 53,190 of record JALWTD010000018.1, on the reverse strand, counting down.
ATTTTAAACAAACTAAATCAAGCTGTTACTTTTGAGAGTTTTTTGCAAACAAAATATGTAGGACAAAAACGATTTTCTTTAGAAGGTGGCGAAACATTAATTCCTGCAATAAGTGCTGTTATTAGAAATGCAAGCGAAAATTATGACGTTGAAGAGTTTGTGTTAGGAATGGCTCACAGAGGAAGGCTAAATACGCTTACCAATATTTTTAGAAAGCCTATTCGAGATGTTTTTAGTGAGTTTGAAGGAAAAGATTTTGAAGATGAAGATATTGATGGTGATGTAAAATATCATCTTGGGTTAACAACTCACAAAACATTAAAAAACAATAAGGAACTTAAAATGAATTTGGTTCCTAACCCTTCACATTTAGAAACCGTTGGCCCTGTTGCTCAAGGAATTGCCCGAGCAAAAATAGATACAGACTACAACGAAAATAACTCTAAATTACTACCTATTTTGGTTCATGGAGATGCTGCTATTGCCGGACAAGGTGTTGTGTATGAGGTTATTCAAATGAGTAATTTAAATGGGTATTCTACAGGCGGAACCATTCATATTGTTATTAATAACCAAATTGGATTTACAACCAACTATCTAGATGCACGCTCAAGTACATACTGTACCGATGTTGCTAAAGTTACCTTATCTCCCGTATTGCACGTTAATGCTGACGATGTTGAAGCTGTTGTTCATGCTGTTGAAATGGCATTAGACTTCAGAATGAAATTTAAAAGAGATATTTTTATAGACCTGCTTGGATACAGAAAATATGGACACAATGAAGGTGATGAACCTAGATTTACACAACCTAGATTATACAAAGCTATTTCAAAACATCCAAACCCAAGAGATATTTACGCTCAGCAGCTTCTTAAAGAAGGTGTTATTGATAATGGATACCTAAATACTATTATTTCTGAATTCAAAGCTTTCCTAGAAAAAGAATATCAACTTTCAAAACAAGTTGAAACTTCAAAAGTTTGTGAGTTTATGAAAGATACTTGGAAAGATTTTACCAGAAGAGGGTTAGAGGCCATATTATCTCCAGAAAATACAAAATATCCAAAATCTAAGCTAAAAGAAATTGCAACCGTAGTTTCTACCGTTCCTGAAGGCGTTAAATTTTTACGAAAAGCTGAACGAATTTTAAGAGATCGCGCAAAAATGGTTTTTGAAACCGATAAGATTGATTGGGGAATGGGTGAAACATTAGCTTACGGAAGCTTACTGCAAGAAGGATTTAATGTTAGAATCTCAGGACAAGATGTAGAACGAGGAACTTTTAGTCACAGACATGCTATTTTGCGTAACGAAATTTCTGAAGAGCGAATTAACCTACTTAACACCATTAGCGATGCTCAAGGTAAAATGTACATTTACAACTCATTACTTTCAGAGTATGGTGTTCTTGGTTTTGACTATGGTTATGCAATGGCAAACCCTAATACACTAACCATTTGGGAAGCTCAATTTGGAGATTTTAGCAACGGAGCTCAAATAATATTCGACCAATATTTATCAGCTGCCGAAGATAAGTGGAAATTACAAAACGGAATTGTAATTCTTTTACCTCACGGCTACGAAGGTCAGGGTTCAGAACACTCTTCGGCTCGTATGGAACGTTACTTACAACTGTGTGCCATAGACAATATGATTGTTGCAGACTGTACCACCCCTGCTAATTTTTATCATTTGCTACGTCGTCAAATGAAACGAAACTTTAGAAAACCTTTAATTGTTTTTACACCAAAAAGTTTGCTAAGACATCCTTTAGCTGTTTCTAAATTAGATGAATTTGCAAACGGAAGTTTTCAAGAAGTAATTGACGATACGTTAAATCCTGAAAATGTAACTAAATTGGTATTTTGTACCGGTAAGTTTTATTACGATTTACTTGCTGAACGAACTAAACTGGAAAATAATACCATTGCATTAATTAGGATTGAGCAACTTTTTCCTTTGCATCTTGAAAAATTAAAACAAATTATAGCCAAATATCCAAACGCAAAAAAATACGTTTGGGCACAAGAAGAGCCGGAAAACATGGGAGCTTGTAGTTTTATGCTCCAACGTTTTAAACTGGTAAACTTAGAAATTGCTTCGCAGCCTTTTTACGCTGTACCTGCAGCAGGATCTTCAGCCAGATTTAAAAGAAGACACCAACGTGTTATTAATAAAGTATTTGAAACTAACTAATAAAAATTCGTCTAAAAAGACTAAAAATTAAAGAGATGATTTTAGAAATGAAAGTTCCCTCTCCGGGAGAATCAATCACAGAAGTAGAAATTGCAACGTGGCTTGTAGAAGACGGTGATTATGTAGAAAAAGATCAACCTATTGCCGAAGTAGATTCTGACAAAGCTACTCTAGAACTTCCTGCCGAAGAAAGCGGTATTATAACCCTTAAAGCCGAAGAAGGAGATGCCGTTGCGGTTGGAGCAGTTGTTTGCTTAATTGACCTAGACGCTAAAAAACCTGAAGGTACTGAAAGCAAAAAAGAAGCTTCTAAAACAGACACGCCGGTTGCAGAAACAAAACCTACCGAAACAAAAACCACCTACGCAAGCGGTAGTGCTTCACCTGCAGCGAAGAAGATTTTAGATGAAAAGGGAATTGACCCAACAGAAATTAAAGGCACAGGTAAAGACGGACGAATTACAAAAGATGATGCTGTAAAGGCAGTTCCAAGTATGGGAACTCCTGCCGGAGGTGCACGCACATCTGAACGTAAAAAACTTTCTATGCTTCGTAGAAAAGTAGCACAACGATTGGTTTCTGTAAAAAATGAAACGGCTATGCTTACTACTTTTAACGAAGTAGATATGAAGCCTATTTTTGACTTAAGAAAAGAATTTAAAGAAGATTTTAAAGCCAAACATGGTGTTGGATTAGGTTTTATGAGTTTCTTCACACTAGCTGTAGTAAGAGCTCTAAAAATGTATCCTGATGTAAACTCTATGATTGATGGTGATTATAAAATTACACATGACTTTCAAGATATTTCTATTGCTGTTTCTGGCCCAAAAGGGCTTATGGTTCCTGTCATTAGAAATGCTGAAAATTTAACCTTTAGAGGTGTAGAAAGTGAAGTAAAACGGTTGGCTATAAGAGCTAGAGATGGACAAATTACCGTAGATGAGATGACCGGAGGTACTTTTACGATAACCAACGGTGGAGTTTTTGGATCTATGTTATCTACACCTATTATAAATCCTCCTCAAAGTGGTATTTTAGGTATGCATAACATTGTTGAAAGGCCGGTTGCAATAAATGGCGAAATTGTAATTAGACCTATTATGTATGTTGCCTTATCGTACGATCACAGAATTATTGACGGAAGAGAGTCTGTCGGATTTTTAGTTGCTGTTAAAGAAGCGCTGGAAAATCCTATAGAAATTTTAATGGATAACAATCCTAAAAAAGCCTTAGAACTTTAAATAAAAAACGTCAAGCAAATTGCTTGACGTTTTTTAATATTTATAAATAAGCTTTTTTAAGTACAAGCATTTCTTTTTATAGTCTATTATAGCTGCTCCTTTTTCTAAAATATCAGCTCCTATTATTCCTTGTACTTTTTTAGAATTATGTTCAGTTAATGCGTTGTTTACATGACTAAAGTCTAACAAGATTAGTGTAAAATTAAAGTACTCCCACTTATTTATTTCCAAGCTGTTTTTAAGAGATACTTTTGTTTCCATTCCTGTTGCTCCTGCTCCTGCAGCTTTTGTTTCAGAATCTTCTACATTTTTTAATTTAAATTTTTGAATTAGCGTAGCGTCAATACACGAATTTGAAGCTCCTGTATCTAAAATAAATTTTCCTTTCACACCGTTAATGGTCAGCTTTAACACAAAGTGATTTGTGTTAATTTTTTTGAGTTTTATTTTTGTGTATCTCTTTCTAAAAAGAATATTCTTTAATTTCATTAAATAAAATTTAGCGCAAATCTAATGCTTTTTTAAACGTAAATAACTCCCAATTGCAAGAGCGAAAACAGTCAGTATCCAAAAAACAAAATAGGTATGCTGCTCTTGGTTGGTAGTTTCTCCAATATATACAAATCCGGCCCAATAATACGGTGATTTTTTTTGAGGCGAAATAGAAGTGTTTTTTAAATAACTTAATTTTGAGTTATGCAATGCTTGCGATTTACTACTGCCCTTTGCATAAGATTTATAAAACGTTGTTAAAACTGTTTTTGTTGACTTATCGTTTACTTTCCATAGTGAAACTATTAAATTTTTAACTCCTGCATACGAAAAACCTCTAGCTAAACTCATAGCTCCTTCCCCTTTTCTAACCATCCCTATACCTGTTTCACAAGCACTTAAAACTAACAAATCGGCATGTAAGTTATATCCGTATATTTCTGGCAAATAGAGTGTTTCGTCAAAAAATTCAATAGCTGGTGGTATATTGTAATCTCCTGCTGTTGCATGAGTAGATAAATGTATTATTTGATAATTAGCAGCTTCTTGGGTAAAAGCTAATTTTGTAGCCTCATTAGAAATTAAAAATGTTTCTTCCATTAACTTTTTAATGCTTTCGGCTTCTTTTAAAGTGTACTTTAGTGCTGTTAAACCTCTGTGATTTCCTTCAAAAACAGGGAAAAAACCAATAAATTTATCTTCGCTTTTATGCAAACTACGATTTTGTGAGTTCTTTAATAAAATAGCCGTGGAATAAGCATAGCTTATTTTGTGTGTTTTTATAAGGTATGGTAGTTTTTCAAAATTAGTTATTGGTGTGTTTTTTGTTATTAACGCATCAAACGGAATAAAAGAAATAAGACCGTCTGGCACAATAATCACGTTTTTCTTCAATTTTTTTGGTAATAATTTGTCATACAAATCAAATGCTAGTTGAGTATATGCTGTTACATTATTTTGTATGGCAGTACCTCTCTCTTCTGAAAAAAGATGTAACAATTGTTTTAATACATTGGTAAAAACATCGTCTTTAATAATTTTATACATGGCTATTGTTTCTTCTTTAGAAATAGAAAAAACAAACACTTCATTTTTACCATCAAAATAAGTAATCAATTGTGTTTCTCTTGTTTTAAGAAGCTGTTTTTTTACTTGATTAACGGTTATTTCCTTTAAGTTTAATTTTAAATTTGGGTATTTTTCAGAAAGCTGTGTTTTTATTAATTGTAAGGAATGAAGGACCTCGTTTCGCTCTTCAACAAGTGCTGCCAACTGAACCACATTTATGGTTTCCTTAGGCTTTAGTTCTTCTAAAACTATACGCTTATTAAGTTGTGCTTTTTGAAAAAGTAATTTCTTCTCAACAGCGAAAAGCTGGTCGGTTTTTGAAGAATTTACAGCGTTGTATTCTTTTGCTTCTCTCAATACAACCGCTTTTGATTGTTCTGAAAAATTGAACCCTTTTTCAATCCAATTTTTAGCTCCGGTTTTTTGAAATAAATAATAGCACAATTCAATACACTTTTCGCTTCTATCTCTATTTTCTTGCTGCTGAACTAATTTTGCATTTTGTGTTAAATACGTAGCTCTTAATTCTTCTTCAACAGCAAAAGCAAGCTCAAAATTTTTAAGTGCCTGTTCGTAATCTTCCTTTAAAATAAAAACGGAAGCCCTTCCGTCTAAAGCTTCTTTAAGCGTGTTTTCGGGATAAAAATAGTTGTTAGAAGGATTTTCAATAATTGTTTTAGGGATAAAATTGGGCAGAAGTGTTGTTATTGCTTTTTGAAAATAGGTTAGCGCCAAATCAAGTTTCCTCTCTTTTTTGTACACATTTGCAATAAGATTGTAAATTTTAGCTACCTCTCTATCGTAATTTCCAAAAACTTCTTTGGCGTATTTTAACGCCTTTGTTAAATGCTGTAACGCTTTTGCTGTTTCTTCTTTTTGCATAAAGCACATACCAAGTGTTTTGGCATTTGTTAGCGTAATTGGCTTCTCCTTTTTACGATTAAATTTACTTGATTTATGCACTGTTTTAATTGCCTTATCGTATGCTTTAAGCATTAAATAATTTAGCGCAATGTCTGCTAAAATTTTAGCTTTAAACTGCGTAGATTTACTTCGTTTTAAGGCTGTTTCTAAATGCTTAATAGCTCCTTCAAAATTTCCTTTGGTTCTAAAAGCAGCAGCCAAGTTAAAATAGCCCGAAATTACTTGACTTTCATTTTTTTGCTTTTGGGCTTTTTCAATTGTAATTTTTAAGATATCCTCTGCCCTATCAACATCGCCCAACCTTGTGTAGTTGTTAGCCAAAGGTTTTAGGCAAAACTCGATAATATCAAAATTATGCAGCTTGTATTTTTTATACGATTCGTACGCCTTTTCATAATTGCGTATCGATTTATTTATGAATCCGTATTTTTTTAGATAGTAGGCATAGTTAACATATAAATAGACTTCAGCTGTTTTTTCGTTGTTAGAAGAAGGTCTTCTCCATAGTTCAGAAAGAAGGTTTGAGAAAATACTTAGCTGTTTTGCAGAAGGGTTCTCTGCAAACTTATCTAAATGAACATAGATGAATTCTGCTAAATTATCTCGTTGTTTTAGCGAGTCTATCTTTTTTGTAAAATTTACATCTTCTTTTTGAGCAAATGCAATAAGTTTTGAAAAGACAAAAACATAAAATAGTGCCTTTTTTAGCATATTATTTTGTTATATTTTCCATATCGCATAAAAATGAAGCTGAGAATGCGGTGTTACAAAATTATAAATATAACGTACACCTAAGCTAGGACCAATTCTTGAAGCTCCAACAGTAATGTCACCAAACACACCATACCGAATATCGCTAAACGATGTGTTAGACGTAGTTGTAGTTTGGGTGTTTAAGGCATCTATAGGATCTCCAACAACATCACCAAAATATGTAAAATAATTTGATGTTACTGCATTTTTTACTTCGTTAGAAATATCAAACGAAAATTGAGTTCCTACACCTACACCTACAACGCCATTTAAATTGTACCTAAATGATATTGGCACAACATCTATATTCAATTTACTTGTACTACTGGTTATCTCGTCAATTCTTATAGCGCTATCTATTGTAACTCCCGTTGGTAAATGCACAATTCCTAGTGGTTCGCTTAAAGTGCTAAAATCAGAAAATTTATGTGTTCCTATCATAAGTTCTGCTTGTAGGTATTTTTTATACGATTTATAAGGAGATATTGTTGCTCCTACAAAATAACTTTCAGAGTTTTTTAAATTTAAATAACTATTATACCCTGTTTTAATTCCTATAGATATTCCTGGAGAAAATCTAGAAGTGGATGTATTTGTTATTATAGGATCATTTTTATCAAAAATAATTTCTGTTTTACTTTTAGATGTTTTTTTATGGAAATCTTTCCCAAACTTTAGAGAGTATTTAACAAAACCTTTTGTTGAATCTTTTTCATGCACTCCCTTTTGTGCTGTTCCTGGTAAATAAATATTTTTAAACTGAAATGATATTTGATTTGCACTAAATATGGTGTCTATACAACTGTATGAAACCTCTTTGCCATCTGGACAAATTGGACATTTTGGGTACATGTCTAATATTTTTAAAGAGTATTTATCAAGCATCTCAGGGATATCTACATTTAATTTTATAAGTCTAGCCGGTCCTTCTCCATTGTTTTGAAAACGAACTTTGTACTTTAACCTTTTAAATCGTACCAACCTATAATTTAAACGCGTATCATAAACAGCCATTTTATTTGGGTCATGAGAGGTTACAATTTCCATTTCTTTTGTTCTTACTTTGTGAGTATCGCTTCCTCGTTCAAGCACATAAATACTTCTAATAGTTATAACGGCACTCGTATCCTTTAGCATTTCTGGAGTTGTTTTAAATGTGAAAAACATAGTACGTTCTTCTCCCGGTTTTAAATCATCAAAACTGTACGCTTTATAATCTTGATACGTCATTTTAGCTTCTTCTAAAGTAAGTGGTAAATTTTGTTTAAGCGTATCTGCTACCAACAGCTTTTTGTCTAAAAAGGTAGAAACTCCGGTAGATCTAATAAAATCTTCTTTTGAAATCTTTTTTGAATTTACTGCAAAGGTCTCTTCTTGGACTTCATATTCGTTATGATATAACCTAACATCTACCAAATCAAAATTTTTTGTTTTATACTTTTTTTCGTTAAAAAATAGGTAAATTTTACCTCCGGTAGGATATTCTTTTTGATTTCCGTAACTCAATAAAAATTGCATGTCTTCTTCAGGTACCGGATCTCTATTAATCTGCAATCGAAAACCATTGTAGGCTGTAAGTAAATGATGTTTTTCGTTCTCAGAGTTGTCAAAAGTTAACGTATTAATAGCAACTTCTTTTGGGCGAGTTGTTGGGGGCTTACCATCGTCGTAATTGTTTGTTACAGATAACAACACTTTATAGTTTCCCTTTTCGTTATAAACGTGAGTTGGTTCTTTCTCAAAACTATAAGCGCCATCTCCAAATTCCCAAAAATAAGTATAGAATGCTTTTGGGGCTCCGGCAATTTGATTTAACGGTGGTGTTTCTGGGCTAAGTAATACTTTGTTATTGTTTACCTTATAGTTTATTCTTGCGGTTCTAGTAATAGTATCATTTTCTATTTGCTGTCCCCACAAAAATTGTGAAACTAAAATACTTAAAAAACATATCGTACTCCTTATCATAATAATTCCTTTTGTAACAAATATAAAAAAAGCATTCAAATATATATCTTAAAAAGATACTTCTTACTTAATACGTAGCAACTCTCCATTCAATAAAGAATGAAGAGTTACTCTTACTGCCTAACTATGCGGGGTTTATGGCAATCCGTTAATTAAATTCTCTAAGTCTGGTTGAGATATTGGACTTAAGCTTGAGATTACTTCTACGTGGTTATCAACTATTGTTGTTCCTTGTATTGCATAATTTAATTGTCCATCAATTTCAGCAACCATAATAATGTGTACTTGTAAACCTATTGGTATTAATCCGTAGTGCTCTGTAAACATTTCTAAGTTTGAGTCCCAAACATCCATTCTTGCTAAAGCTGTTGGCTCTCCATCGTATGACAAGTACACTGCACAATTATCTTGATTAAATCCATCTGGAACATCAATAAATAATTCTGTTTTTGCTCCTGTATAACTGTACCATCTGTCTAAATTTGTCCAACCAAAACTTCCTATATCATAAGTATACGATGCGAATTCTCCTGCAGCACCTTGCCCATCTCTAATTTGAACATCATCATTAACACCGTCACCATTTTCATCTGCTTCCACCCAATCGCAAGTACCGTTTATACCGTCACAATCATTATCTATTCCATCTCCACTTCTAAAAACTTTCATACCTCCATCAATATTAGGGATATCAACAGGTCGGCTTGTCACATTTGCCATTGCTAAAAGTTCTAAATCGGTTCCTCCTTGTTCTGCGGCAATAAAAAACTCACCTGCAGATTTTAGAGCTTCTTTTTCTCCTGTAAATCGTTGACCTAAGGTAGATTTGTTTTGAAGAAGCATAGAAGCTTTATCGTATATTTCAATTAATTTTACTGTTACATTTCCTGTTACCGGAGTTCCGTTTAACCCAAAAGAGTTTGGTGCAAATGTAACCTGTGTTCCTTGACTTCCTGTTATAACACCTCCAGTTGCTGCATCTAATGTAAATTCTTGCAATGCATCTTGTCTGTTGGTTTCAAAACGACTTACTAAAGCTGCACCATTTGGTTGTACTCCTAAGATATCTGTGTCGTTATCTGTTTTACAACTAGCAAATGAAATTATGGCTACTAATCCTAACATTTTAATTGTCCTACTCACTACTTTACTATTCTTCAAGTTTGCAAAATTTTGTTTTTGTAAATTCATTACTATAATTTTTTAATTGTTTTTAAATTTGTTTTACACTAACATATCAACAGGTTTTATTTTTTGTTACCCCCTTTTCATAAAAAAAATTTAAATTAGCTCACAATTAATTACTAATAATGACATTAAAGCCACACTCAGACCATATATATATAGAAGCATTGTTAACAAATAACAGTCGTGTTTTATCTAAAATATATGAGTTATTTACCCCTAAAATAATTTCATATATCAAAAAAAATAGTGGGAGTGCTGACGATGCGCAAGATATTATTCAAGAAACTTTAGTTACTATTTATCATCAGGCTAAAGAAAAAAATTTGGTGCTTACCTGCCCTTTTGATGCGTACTTTTTTTTATTATGTAAACGTAAGTGGTTAAACGAGCTTAAAAAAAGAGGCGTAAATAGGGTAACAATTTTAGAAGATGAAACATCTATAAGTGACATAGAGGAGCAACAAGTTGAAGAAACTGAAATTTTTGAGGAACAACAACAACTTTTTGACACTATGTTTAAAAAGCTTGGAGAAAAATGTCAAGAGCTGTTAAAAACAACTTTTAAAATTAAGTCGATGGAAAAAGTTGCTGAATTATTGGGTGTAACTTACGGATATGCTCGTAAGAAAAAATCACAGTGTATGGGACAATTAACCAAGCTTGTAAAAAATGCTAAGGCATTTCATCAATTAAAAAAGTATTAAAATGAACGACAGCAATTATATAGAATTTGAAAATTACATTAGCAATGAGCTTTCTTCTGAAGAAAAAAAACACTTTGAAGAAAAATTAAATACAAATGCCAATTTAAAAGAAGAATTTGAAATTTATAAAGCGCTAAATACTTCGTTATCCTCAAAATTCAGCAACGAAGGAGAGGAACAAAATTTACGCAAAACACTTACAAAACTTGGAAATAAGCACATTACAAAAAAAGGAAAGGTAATTGAGTTAAAAACCTATAAAAATTTAATGATTGCTGCCAGTATTGCAATAATTGTAGGTCTTTTTGTTTTTAACAACAACACTCCTAGTTATAATGATTATGCAAACCATAACGCATTAGAATTAGTGGTTAGAGGCGAAAATAATGAAGCCTTTTCAAGAGCCGAAGAAGCTTTTAATTCAAAAAACTATGAAGAAGCTTTAAAAGAACTTACCTTTTTATCGAATATTTATTTAACCGATACCGAAATCCAACTATACAAAGGTATCTGCTTACTAGAGTTAGGAAATTATTACGAAGCCGAAGCTATTTTTGATAAAATTAGCACCGGAACATCTTCTTTATCAAGTACTGCTGTTTGGTATAAAGCTTTAAGCTTACTTAAACAAAAAAAGTACATTGCCTGCAAACAACTTTTAAAAATCATTCCTCAAAGCGCTCCTGAGTACAACAAAGCACAAGATTTATTAGACAAATTATAAAAATTAAGAAGCTATTTTTTATATAGCTACCGAACTGTTACTTTTGTGCTATGGTTATAACTGATACGCATACACATTTATACAGTGAACAATTTAATGAAGACCGAGATATTGTAATTAAACGAGCTATAGATACCGGTGTTTCTAGATTTTTTATTCCTGCTATTGACTCCTCTTATTTTGAGAGCATGTTGAGTTTAGAAAAAGCATATCCTGAAAATATGTTTTTATTGATGGGATTACACCCAACTCATGTAACTAAAAACGTTCAAGAAGAACTTGCCTTTGTAAAAAGTTGGTTAGATAAAAGACCTTTTTATGGTGTGGGTGAAATAGGAATTGATTTATATTGGGATAACTCTTTTTTAAAAGAGCAACAAGATGCTTTTAAATTACAAATTGAATGGGCAAAAGAAAAAAAACTTCCAATAGTAATACATTGTAGAGATGCCTTTAACGAAGTATTTGAAGTTTTAGAAGAAACCAAAGGCGATAACCTTTTTGGAATTTTTCATTGCTTTACCGGGAACCTAGAACAAGCTGAAAAAGCAATATCTTACAATATGAAGTTAGGTATAGGAGGCGTTGTAACCTTCAAAAATGGAAAAATAGATCAATTTTTAAACAGCATACCTCTTAAATATATTGTTTTAGAAACCGATGCCCCCTATTTGGCTCCTACTCCTTATAGAGGAAAACGAAATGAAAGTAGCTACATTGTAAATGTATTAAATAAGGTGAGTAAAATTTACAATTTAACTCCTGAAGAAGTTGCTCACATAACAACCCAAAACTCAAAAACCGTTTTTGGAATCTAATCAAACAACATATTACAAAACGCCTATAGGAACTGCTAAAATTACAGGAAATGCTTCCGGAATTACTGCCGTTACCTTAACCGATGAAGTTTTTGATACCAACACTAAAACTCCTGAATATCTACAAAATTGTGTACAACAGCTAGATGAATATTTTAGTGCACAACGTAAAAGCTTTGACGTAAAGTTAAATCCGGCAGGAACTACATTTCAAAAACAAGTATGGAATGAGTTAACGAAAATTCCTTACGGAAAAACCATTACATATTTAGCACAAGCAAAAAAAATGGGAAATCCAAAAGCCATTAGAGCAATAGCTTCTGCCAATGGAAAAAACCCAATATGGATACTTATTCCTTGCCATAGAGTTATTGGTAGCAATGGCGAAATGGTTGGTTATGCTGGAGGGTTATGGCGAAAAAAATGGTTGCTTGAACACGAAAACCCTTCACCACAACAGTCGTTATTTTAAACTATTGTTAACTTTACAACGTTAGTTTAAAAAATGAAAAAAACTTTATTCTTTTTTGCACTTGTTTTTAGCTTCGGAATGTACGCGCAGTCACACTCCAAAAGATTCCATACAAAATCTTTTTTGGTAAAAAACGACAGTGTTAAAATTGACACCGTAAGTATAAGCTCTTTACACTTTAACGTTTTAACACCTGAAAAAAAGAAAATTGATACAAGCTATTACTATATTGATTTTTCAAAAGCCTTACTTGTGTTTACCAAAAACCCCAAACCTAACAAGGTTATTGTTGAGTACTTTTCGTACCCTTCTTTTTTGACTAAAAAATATTTTAAAATAGATGAGAAAATTATTGTTCCGAAGGCAACCAACCAATCACTGTTATACGCCTTAACGTCAAATCAGAAAAAAATTCCGTACAAACCTTTTGACGGATTAAATACTACCGGAACTATTGCCCGCGGTGTTACGGTAGGAAACAATCAAAATGCCGTTGTAAATGCTACACTAGATTTACAAATTTCAGGAAAAATTTCTGAAAATGTAATGCTAAAAGCGTCTATAGTTGACACAAATATTCCTATTCAAGAAAATGGAAATACATTTAAACTAAATGAATTTGAAAGGGTTTTTATAGAGTTATCTAGTAAAAAATGGAAAATAAATGCCGGAGATATTTATTTAAACAACAACGAAACTTCTTACCTACGCTTTAATAAAAAAGTAGCCGGACTAAATTTAAATGCGACCATTTCTAATAAAAAATCGGAAATTACGGTAAACACTTCTGGAGCTGTTGTTAGAGGGAAATACAAAAAAATAAACTTTAACGGCCAAGAAGGAAATCAAGGTCCGTACAAGCTAACCGACTTAACGAACAATACATACGTGTTAATATTGGCCGGAACAGAACAAATTTATGTGAATGGACAATTGCTAAAAAGAGGCGAAAATAACGATTATATTATAGACTATAATACCGGCGAAATTACATTTTCTACAACCTTTCCTATTACTGCAGATATGAGAATTACTGCCGAATACCAATTTACCGATAGGATTTACACACGATTTATAACGTATAACAGTATTAATTATAAAACCAACAATAATAAACTACAATTAAGTGGTTATTTTTACAATGAAAACGACCTTAAAAATCAACCGTTAGACCAAATTTTAACCGATGAACAAAAACTTATCCTTTCCAATGCCGGAAATGATACTAGTTTAATGGTGACTCCATCTGCATATGAAGATGTGTTTTCTGAAAACAAAATTTTGTACAAAAAAACACTTATTGGTACAACCGAGGTGTTTGAATATTCTACAAGCCAAAATGATGTTTTATACCATGTTTCTTTTAGTTATGTTGGAGAACATATGGGAAATTACGCTTTAAAAGAAGTTATTGCCGTTGGAAAAGTGTATGAGTTTGTTGGTGAAAATGCAGGAGACTACAATCCTGTCATTCAGCTTATTGCACCCAACAAATTACAACTAGCTGTTTTTAAAGCTTCGTACAAACCTATAAATAAAACCACTATTAATACCGAAATTGCTTTTAGTAATAACGACCTAAATTTATTTTCAAAAATAGACGATCGTTTTAATGAAGGAATGGCTGCAAAATTAAATTGGAGTCAACTATTTTTTCAGAAAAAATGGTCGCTAAAAAGTAATTTTTTACTTGACTATATTGATACACACTTTAAAAGTATTGAACGTATTCAAAGTGTAGAATTTGATAGAGATTGGAATATTACAGCTAACGAACGTGAAGGAAATCAAAGATTAATAAGGTCAAATATGACACTTTCAAATGCCAAATCTGGTCATGTAAATTACACTTTTGAATCGTTGTCTTTTGGAAATAAATTTGAAGGAATTAGACATTTACTAACCGGTGATTTAACTCATAAAAATATAAGTATTAACGTAAATAGCAGTCTTCTAAACAGTGAATCTACTATTGAAAAATCCTCTTTTTTAAGAAACTACATTCAATCAAAATTAAATTTATCTAAAAGTTGGGTTGAGTTTGATTTAAATGCTGAAAATAACGAGCGAACATTACTAACCACCAACACACTTTCTAATTTAAGCCATAAATATAACGAGTATAAATTTTTAATAGGAATAGGTGATTCTTCTAATGTTTATACCTCTGCAGGTGTTATTTATAGAACTACCGACAGTGTTCAAAATGGTAAATTAAGTCAGGTAAACAAAGCCAAAACCTTTTTTGTTAAATCGAGCCTAATTAAAAATAAATACGCCACACTTACTAGCTATGTTAATTATAGAACCGTTAAAAACACAAACTATGAAAATGAGGAATCACTAAATTCAAAAATTGTTTATAAACAACAACTTTTTCATCAATTTTTAACCTTAAACACTACCTATCAAACACTTTCAGGAACCTTACCACAACAAGATTTTGCTTACATTGAAACTGAGCCTGGTCAAGGGTTTTACACGTGGATTGATTATAACAACAACGGCGTTAAAGAATTAAATGAGTTTGAAATTGCACAATTTCCAGATCAAGCAACATACTTGCGTATATTTTTGCCTACTATAAATTACATTGCCACACATCAAAATAAATTTTCGCAAACCTTTATTGTAAATCCGCAACAATGGAATACTAAAAAAGGATTTAAAAAATTCGTATCACATTTTTACAATCAATCATTTATTTTAGTAGATAATAAAAAACAAAAAATAGGAAATCAATTTAATTTTAATCCTTTTGATATTGGTAACGACAAGTTACTTGCTCTTAATTTTAATATTAATAACAGCCTTTATTTTAACAAAGGGAAAAAGCATTTTTCAACCACCTATTTATTTATAAAATCACAAAATAAAAATACTTCTACAATTGATGATTTAGAAAATAAAATAAGTATGCATCAAATTAAATTTGAGCATAAATTAGGCGATTTTTGGTTAGTTAATTTTAATATTGGAACCTCAAAAAACAGTACAAATTCACTCAATTATATCAATAGAAATTACAAACTCGAAAACTATCAAGTTTATCCAAAACTATCGTATTATTACAATGAAAACGCTTACTTCTCTCTCTTTTACGAATTTAAAAACAAAGAGAATCTAATCGGTTTATTTGAAACTTTAAAACTTCAAAAAATAGGCGTTGAAATAAACTACTCCAACCATAAAAGAAGAATGTTAAAAGCTTCTTTAAATCTTTTTAACAATCGTTTTTCCGGAAATGTAAATTCTCCTGTTGCCTATCAAATGTTAGAAGGGCTTCAAAATGGTAAAAACTATACTTGGAGCTTTTTATTTCAGCAACAAATAAATTCATTTTTACATTTAGATATTAACTATTTAGGCAGAAAAAGTGAAACTTCAAAAACTATTCATACCGGAACCATTCAACTAAAAGCTCTTTTTTAACTAAAAGTTGTTGTATCTATCAATTATTGAAATTATATTTACCAATAATTGTAAAAATATAATATGAAAAAAATTGTTATTACCCTTTTTCTTGTTGGTATTTGTGTCTCAGGTTTTGCACAAGAAAAAAGCGAAAGTTCTTACAAAAAAAACGAATTAAAAATAAACATGTCTAACCTCGTTGTTTTTAAGTGGATGGACATAGCTTACGAAAGAATTATAAATGAAGAAGCTTCTTTAGGTGTTTCTGTTTTAATAAGCCTTGACCCTACTATTGATGGTTTAGATGAATATAGAACTTTTTCTGTAACACCTTATTATCGTCATTTTTTTTCCGATAAACACGCACAAGGATTTTTTGTTGAAGCCTTTGGAATGTTACACTCCGGAAAAGATTACTCCTATTTATATGCCGATTTTCCTCCTTACGATTCTGTGGCTATTGAAAATAATTACACCGACTTAGCCGTTGGTATCTCGGCAGGAGCTAAATTTGTAACTAAAAGAGGTTTTGTAGCTGAATTTTATTTTGGTATTGGAAGAGATCTTTTAAACAATAGTGATATTGAAGTTGTTGGTAGAGGTGGTATTTCTATCGGGTATCGATTTCAATAAGTTTTGTCATAAAAAAACTCCATAGGTTATTACTTCTATGGAGTTTCCTTTCTGGTGTAGAAAAACTACATTCTCATCAACCAATTTTTTATAGCTACTTCTTCATTTATCAAAGAGCGTAATTCTTCAATTTTAACTCTTTTTTGTTCCATAGTATCTCTATAGCGAATGGTAACTGTATTGTCTTTTAGCGTATCGTGATCTACCGTAATACAAAATGGTGTTCCGGCAGCGTCTTGGCGTCTATAGCGTCTTCCAACAGCATCTTTTTCATCGTAAGCTACGTTAAAATCCCATTTTAAGTCGTTCACAATTTTACGAGCTATTTCTGGCAAACCATCTTTTTTAACCAATGGTAAAACGGCTGCTTTTGTTGGGGCTAAAACAGCAGGTAATTTTAATACGGTACGTGTGGTCCCGTTTTCTAATGTTTCTTCTTGTAAAGAATGTGAGAAAACAGCTAAAAACATTCTATCTAGACCAATAGATGTTTCTACAACATAAGGTATATATCGTTCGTTTAACTCCGGATCAAAGTATTGCAGCTTTTTACCTGAGTGTTTTTCATGACTAGATAAATCGAAGTCGGTTCTAGAATGAATTCCTTCCAGTTCTTTAAATCCAAAAGGGAATTTAAATTCGATATCGGCTGCAGCATCTGCGTAATGAGCTAGTTTTTCGTGGTCATGAAAACGATAATTTTCTTCGCCCATACCTAATGACAAGTGCCATTTTAATCGGGTTTCTTTCCATTTCTCATACCATTCTTTTTGAGTGCCGGGGCGAACAAAAAATTGCATTTCCATTTGTTCAAACTCACGCATTCTAAAAATAAACTGACGAGCAACTATTTCGTTTCTAAAAGCTTTTCCGGTTTGGGCAATACCAAATGGTATTTTCATTCTTCCGGTTTTTTGCACATTCAAAAAGTTTACAAATATTCCTTGTGCAGTTTCAGGACGCAAATACAAATCCATTGCCGTATCAGCAGAAGCTCCTAATTTAGTTCCAAACATAAGGTTAAACTGCTTCACATCTGTCCAATTTTTAGAACCTGACAACGGGCACGCTATTTCTAGCTCTTCTATAAGGGCTTTTACATCGGCTAAATCTTCATTTTCTAAAGATTTACCCATTCGTTTTAAAATAGCTTCTCCTTTTTCTTTATAAGCTACTACTCTTGGGTTTGTTGCTAAAAACTGCTCTTTATCAAACGCTTCTCCAAAACGCTTTGTCGCTTTTTTAACTTCTTTCTCAATTTTTGCTTCCAGCTTTGCCACATAATCTTCAATAAGTACGTCTGCTCTATATCGTTTTTTGGAATCTTTATTGTCAATTAAGGGATCGTTAAAAGCATCTACATGCCCCGATGCTTTCCAAGTTGTTGGATGCATAAAAATTGCGGCGTCTATACCTACAATATTTTCATGCATTTGCACCATTGCTTTCCACCAATAGTTTCTAATATTCTTCTTTAATTCAACACCGTTTTGTGCATAATCATAAACGGCACTTAATCCGTCATAAATTTCACTTGATTGAAATACATATCCGTATTCCTTTGCGTGTGAAACTACCTTTTTAAATTGATCTTCTTGTTTTGCCATACTGCAAAAATAGGAAAGGTTTTAGTTCTAAAAAATAAAAAAGCGGAAATAGCTTTAACTATTTCCGCTAAAAATAAAACATTAAATAATATAAACTTGGAGTTACCTTTTTACTTAAGTGTAATTTTAGTAGTTCCAACTAGTCTGTTTTCTAAATATACATTAAGTGTATACGTTCCTTTTTGCATGTATTTTCTGTCTACTTCTATTAAAGAAATAACGTCAACAGCATCATTTAAATAGTTTACGGTAGTTTCATCACTGTAAGAAACAATTGTTTCATCAGGTAATGTAAACTCGTCTTTTTTAGCAAGTGTAGTACCTCTTGGGTCTACAATTTGAATGTATGCTTTACGCTCTCCTTGCTCTGAAATTTCATTTTTTGCTATGGTAAAGTTAACTCTAAAAGCATCGGTATTTCTCGCTTTGGTTGTAGCAACTAATTTACCGTTGTTACGCTCACGCATTGCCATCATTTTAGAAGCACTTATTCTAAGTAAAGCTCCTAAAGCTACCTTTTCTGACAATTCCATATTTTTTAACGATAATGTATCGTTTTTAGCTAGTTGCTCTGAAATTTTAACATTTGCACTATCTAAATTAACCGAAAGCAACTGATTTACTGTTGTTAATGAATCGTTCATAAAAAACAAGCGTCTGTTTGTTTCTTCCAGTTTTGAAATTTGTCTTCTGTAACGACGAATTAGTCTATAATTAGCCGATTTTAATGATTTTACAGAATCTCTTAAAGCAATAATTCTGTCTCTCTCTAAAGCCAATTCGTTAGACATTGAGGTATTTTGAGCTATAGCATCTTCGTACTTCACAATCATGCTATCTAAATTTTGCTCAATTTCTAATTTTTCTTCTTCAATTGCATTTGTAAGCTTTTTGTGCTCGCTGTTGTTGTAAACAGTGTATGCTAAAACACCTACTAATAAAACTGCTAACACAATAACAATAAGCTTGTTATTCGATTTTTTGTTGTCTTCCATCACTCAAATATTAGATTATTAATAACTTAACGTAAAAAGCAAAGATAAATTATTTATAAGTATTAAATAATTTTTAATGTTATTTTTATGTCAACAAAAACAAATAACTCGTATTAAATCATACATCATCCGTTAGATTTAAGCAATAAATTGTACCTTTAACTAAAATTTTGCTGTGATTTTTTTTAAAGAAATTATTAACCTGTTTTTTCCAGAAGTATGCCTTTGCTGTAAAGAGCCATTAACCACACAAGAATTTGTAGTGTGTATTGCTTGTAGGCATGAATTACCACTAACACATTTTAGCATTGAAAAAGAGAATTTGGTGAAAAAATCTTTTTACGGCCGTATTCCTATTGAGAATGCTACAGCTCTTTTCTATTTTAGAAAAAAAGGGAAAGTGCAACAGTTAATTCACGAATTAAAGTATAATAACCAACAAAATGTAGGTATTTTTATTGGAAATTGGTTAGGTGATGAGCTTGTTAACAGCCGTTTATACTCTACTGTTAATGCAATTATTCCGGTTCCTTTACATCAAAAAAAATTAAAAAAAAGAGGATATAACCAACTTACAAAATTTGGAAAACAACTATCTTCTAAATTAAACATTCCGTATATAGACAATGTGTTATTAAAAGTTTCTTCAACTAAAACACAAACCAAAAAGTTACGACTGGAACGATGGAAAAATGTTCAAGAATTATTTGTTATTCAAAACGCTTCTAAGTTGGAAGGAAAACACATCCTTTTAATTGACGATATTATTACTACCGGAGCCACACTAGAGGCTTGTTGCAATGCACTACTTAATATTAAAGATGTTAAAATAAGCATTGCTTGTATGGCTTATACAAAATAAGCATTTATAAACTAACTTTGTACATTGCTAATATCCCTTTTTTAATAAATTAATTGTTATTTTGCAACATAATATAGAACCTAATGAAGTATTCGATTTCTACATTTTTATTAATTCTAATTTTACAAAGCGCTTTTTTTAGCTGTGCTCGAAGAGGAAGACCTACCGGCGGAGCAAAAGACACCATTCCTCCTGTTCTTATTAAAACCATTCCGGCAGAAGAAACCGTAAACTTTAAAGGAAATAAAATTAAAATTTATTTTGATGAATATATTAAGTTAAATGAAGTAACCAAAAATTTGGTGGTATCTCCTCCTCAAAAAAACAACCCTATTATTACTCCTGTAGGTACAGCAAGTAAATTTATTACCATAAAAATAGTTGATACCCTAAAGAAGAATACAACCTATGCCTTTAATTTTGGAAATAGTATTGTTGATAATAATGAAGGAAATAAATTAGGGAATTTTAAATATGTCTTTTCTACAGGAAGCTACATTGACTCTTTGAATTTAACAGGAGAAGTTTCAGACCCAATTGTAAAAGAATCTGTAAAAAATATTGATGTAATGCTGTATGAATACACCGATACTTTTACTGATTCTATTATATACAAAGAAAAACCAAGCTATATTGCCAATACCTTAGACAGCACTTTGTTTGAGTTAACAAACTTACGTGCCGGAAAGTATCTGCTTATTGCTCTTAAAGATGCTAACAATAATAAAATATACAATCCTAAAACAGATAAAATAGGATTTGTAAGCGATACGATTACACTTCCTACCGATAAAAAATATACAATTTCTATTTTTAAAGAAACCTTAAACTTAAAAGTTTTTAATCCTAAAGAAACCTCTAAAGGACATCTTATTTTTGGGTATGAAGGCGACGCAAGAAATTTAAAAATAGATCTCTTATCTGAAGTACCTTCTAATTTTAAGTCTGAAATCGTTTTTGAAAAAAATAAGGATACTATAAATTACTGGTACACTCCTTTTAAATCTGACTCTCTTCAATTTTCTGTTTCAAAAGGAGCATATTCAAATACGTTTGTAGTAAAAACTCGTAACTCAAAAATTGATTCGCTTAAAATAAGTAACAATACCGGGCAAGTTTTACATTTATTAGATACCTTTTCTATATCTAGTAACGTGCCAATAGCAAAAATAGACACTTCGCTTATAAAGATTATCGACAAAGATTCTGCTGCCGTAAAATTCAATACTTTTTTAACTAAATCTGACACAAAATTGTATTTAAATTTTGATAAAAAATACAATAATAAGTACCATTTTGAGTTATTACCTAAGGCTATAACTGATATTTTTGGAGTAACAAATGACACCATTAAGTACAAAACAAATACTAGAACTGTTGAAGATTACGGGAATCTAAATATTATTCCAAAAATTAGCAGTAACGCCTCTTTAATTATTGAGTTAATAGACAGTAAAAAGGAAGTTGTTAGACGAGCAAAAATCAAACAAGCCAAGAAAGTAACATTTAATTTGTTGCCTCCCGGAGAATATGTAGTGCGAATTATTATAGACAAAAATAATAATGGTCGTTGGGATACCGGAAGTTTTTTAGATAAAAGACAACCAGAAGTTGTAAAATACCTAAAAAAAACCATCGAGTTAAGAGCGAATTGGGATATAAATGAAGTGTTTAATTTAGATTAACTATATTTGAACCGAAATTTTTAATTTTTATCTTTAAATTTAAACCCTATTAAAATTACCAAAATTGAAAAGACTTCTAAAAATAGTAACCTCTATCTTTTTATTTTTCTTAGCCTCAAATTTATACGCACAAGATTACAGTAGTCATGAGGTCGGATTTATTTCAGGTGCAGCATCTTTTAGTACCGATTACGGTCAAAGATATGATTTTTCAAGTGGCGTTTCAGGAAATGTTGGATTTGGTATTGGTGTTATTTACTATTTAAACTTTACCGATTATCGTTATAGATGGTATCAACGTACTAGTTATTTTGCAGAGCATTTTAGAGTTAGAGCAGAACTTTCATATATGGCTGCCGACTTAGATCACTTTGGAAAATATGTAGATGAAAGTCAAACTTCTTATGAAGCCGATAAGCTACGTGCTATGCACGGAAAAGCTTCTATTGTTAACTTTGGAGCTCAATTAGAATTTCACATTGTAGACATTGTAGATTTTGGATCTCGAAGAATTCCGGATTTAAAATGGTCTCCATATGTAAGCGCTGGTTTAATGGTTGATTACTATGACCCTGATTTAAAATCTGATTTAGGAGATTGGGAGAGTGACATCTCTCTAATTTATGAAAAATGGAGAGTTCCTGGAGCTATTAATGTAAACCCAAGAACCACACTTTCAGCAACTTTAGGTATAGGTACACGATATAAAATAGGTGAATATTCAGATATATTAATAGAATCTCGCTGGCAATATTTTTTCTCTAATTATATTGATGGTTTAAACGCCAAAGATGATCCGGCAAACAAATACAACGATTGGTTATTATGGCTTCACGTAGGGTATGTTTATTATTTAAATTAAACTCTTTCTTAAAATAATATCATAAAAAAAGCTACTTTTAAAAGTAGCTTTTTTTATATCGAGTAGATTTCAATTGTTAAATTAAATCCAACGCTTGTTTTAAATCATTAATTAAATCTTCTTCATCTTCAATTCCTACGCTAAGTCTAATTAAAGAATCTACAACACCTGTTTTTTCTCTTTCTTCTTTAGGTATTGAAGCATGAGTCATACTCGCAGGGTGCCCGCTAAGAGATTCTACACCACCTAAAGATTCTGCCAATGTAAACACCTTTAAATTTTCAACTATTTTATAAGCATCTTCTATTTTATTTCCTTTTGTTACAAATGAAACCATTCCTCCAAAATCTTTCATTTGTTTTTTGGCAACTTCATGATTTGGATGACTCTTAAACCCTGGCCAATATACTTTTTCAATTTTAGGATGGTTTGCCAAGAACTCGGCAACAGCCTTTCCGTTTTCACAATGACGTTGCATACGAACGTGCAATGTTTTAATTCCTCTCAAAACCAAAAAGCTATCCATTGGACCACACACTGCACCACAAGAATTTTGAATAAAATAAAGCTTGTCTGCCAACTCTTTATCGTTTACAACCAAAGCTCCCATTACCACATCAGAATGTCCGCCTAAGTACTTTGTAGCCGAATGCATTACAATATCAGCTCCTAAATCTAACGGGTTTTGTAAGTATGGCGTTGCAAATGTATTGTCAACCGCCAAAATAATATTGTATTTTTTTGCTACTTTAGAAACCGCCTCAATATCAATAATATTCATCATTGGATTGGTAGGTGTTTCAACCCAAATAAGTTTTGTATTGCTTGTTATAAATTCTTCTATTTTTTCAGCGTTTTCCATTCCAATAAATCGGAATTTAATACCTAAATTTTCAAATATTTTGGTAAAAATTCTATAAGAACCTCCGTACAAATCATTGGTTGAAACTACTTCGTCTCCTGGGTTTAATAACTTAATAACGCAATCTATGGCCGCTAACCCCGACCCAAAAGCCAAGCCAAACTTTCCGTTTTCTATACTTGCAAATGCGTTTTCAAGTGCTGTTCGTGTTGGATTTGCTGTTCTTGAGTATTCGTACCCTTTATGATCTCCCGGAGAAGCTTGAGCGTATGTTGACGTTTGATATATAGGTGGCATTACCGCTCCTGTTGAAGGGTCATGCTGTTGGTTCCCGTGAATTGTTTTAGTATTAAATTTCATAAAATGCGATTTATAATTCTTATATAATATTTGGCAAATGTATTGATTCTTCTGTATTTTTTTATCAAAAAATAACCAATAAAAACAAGTTTAGCTAGGTGTTAAACAAATTTTATTAATTGGAGAATAATTCCTAAATGAATTCCTTCGTGATACGAATTAAATTCAATAGCCTCATCAATGTTGTTTATTGAAATGTCAACACTTGTATGATAGCTGTGAAACGTTTGGAATTTTTCGTTGGCGTAATCTTCTTCCAACATAAGCGGCAACTCTAAAAAGAGGTTTTTTAGAGTATCAAATTCTTCTTGAGAAACCGAGCCCGACGGCTTTGCTCCTTTTTGAAAACGCTCAATCATTTCGTCTGACACCAAACAATTAACGCCCGAGAGTTTGTAACACAATAGTTGTTGCGTAACTACTAAATGCCCTACATTCCAAACAATATTGTTATTAAACCCTGTTGGAATTTTATTTAATTGTGCCAGTGTTAAATTTTCAATAGCATTTAGTATGAGTTTTCGGGTTTTATTTAAAATGTTAAATTGATATTCCATCTTTTTTATTTTTCATAAAAGTATTTAATTTTTTATAAAAACACGCTACATTTACTGCAGCAATTTTTAGTTTTAGGTATGAAGAAAATTTATTATTTAAAAACCTGTGATACGTGTAGAAGAATTTTAAAAGAATTTGATACATCGTTATTTGAACTACAAGAAATAAAAACAAGCCCAATTACGGCTAAACAACTAGACGATTTGTACTTGTTAACCAAAAGCTATGAAGTATTATTTAGTAAAAGAGCTAAAAAATACAAGCAAATGGATTTAAAAAATCAAACTTTATCTGAAAAAGATTATCGTCAGTTAATTTTAGATGAATATACTTTTTTAAAACGCCCTGTTATTGTTAATAATAACGAGGTACTTGTTGGAAATACTAAAAAAAGAGTTGATAAACCTTAGTTAATTGTAACTTTATAAACGGCTTCTCCTGCAAAATTATTAAAATCACTTTCTAAAATATTAGTCTTTAAATCTAACACAATAACTGCATCATCACTATTAATTTTCATAACAATTTCTTTTATTCTGTTTTTGCTTTTTAACACATAAAACTTAACCTCTTCACCGGCTTGATTTATTCTAAAAACAGGTATGTATTTTTTAGATTGTATAAATCTGTTAAATTTTTGATTTAAGAAATTCGATTCTTCTGAAAACACCATGAATTTGTAATGCTTCACTTTTTTTAATAACCTTTTAAGCATTTCAGTATCGTTTTTCGGAATAAATAAGTTAGCTAAAAAGGCAGGTGCACTTGCAGAAAACTCACTATGGTGTTTATTTTCAATATAAAAAGTATTGAAGGTTGATCTAGAAGCGCAAGAACTAAATAAAATTACCAGAACTAAAATTAATGTATATTTTTTCATAAAAAAGCGTTTAACTTTTGACGATTAAACTGCTTTTTTGTTACTCGAAAATAATTAATTAGTATAGTACTGCTTTTTTGTTTTTTCGAAATACGACTGTACACGTAAAACAGCGTTTTCTCTAATATCTTCCCAAAACAAATTAATATCTCCGGTATGGTAACGCTTCTTTCTCAAAGCAAAAATACGATATGGAAAACGAGGTAATGTTGTCCATAAAAGGCCATCTTTTACATATACTTTAAGGGCGTGTTTATACAGTTTCCCATTTGTAAATAAAAACCCTTTATGTGTATCACGGTTTGTTTCTAAGGTGTTATCCCAAGTTATAGGATTTGTAACAGCCTTTCCTTTAAACCACAAATCGTAACTCTTTGGATAGTAATTTTTTTTGTACGTATTCCAAGTAACAAAACCTCCTGTTTGCGTAGGACTTGTAAGAAGCGGAATATATTTAAACACCTCTTTTTTTATCCCTATTCCAGGTAAATATGCTATAATCAATTTATTTTGAAGCGGTTTTCCATCAAAAAAATCTTTTAGCAATCTAATGGCATGCGTTGTTCCTTGGCTATGTGCTGCAATAATTATTGGTTTTCCGTTATTGTATTTTTTTAAATACACTTCAAAGGCGTCTTTTACATCACTATAAGCTAAGTCTAGTGCTTTTTTTCCTTCATTTTTATTGTATGGCGAAAAATATGCTCTTAAATGAGCTTGCCGATATATAGGAACATATAATTCACCCGCATTTATAAATGCCGACGCTTGAAAATAAACCGCTTTATTTATTATTTTGTCATGCTGTTTTACATCTGTTACAGGAATGTTCCATCTTAAATCTTCTCTTTCTACATTTAACGTTGGGTAAATGTAAAACACGTCTGCAAACAAAGAATCTACTGTTTGCCAATGTTTTAAATTTTCCGGATATGCTGTTGGTAAAACCGCCCAAGAACGCTCTTTTGTATAATCTGGTTTTGGAGGTGGTTTTTGAGCGTTGTACGAGGGAATTGTTATTGTTTTACAGCTACCTAGCCCTAGCAAAGCGATTAGAAAAAAAATTCTACCCCATGAAAATCTGATTTTGGAAGCCATTATTTCTTTTTATAAAGCATTGGATTTAATTCGTCATCATTATACATTTTCATTTGCTTGTATACTTTCATATATTTTTCTCCTGATGCAATATCGGCTAATAAATCATCAATTGCTGTAGACAAATCAACTCGTTGTTCTAATAAAACGTCTAATTTTTTTTGACAGTTCGCCCTGTGTGTTTCAGAAGCAGATTCTCTGGTTGCTTCTTCGTTCATATGATATATTTTTAAAGCTAAAATAGATAACCTGTCTATTGCCCAAGCTGGTGTTTCTGAATTAATTTTTGCACCTTCTTTTACATTAACATCTTTAAATTTATTCAAAAAATAGCTATCAATATACTCTACCATATCTGTTCTGTCTTGATTTGAAGCATCTATTTTTCTTTTTAAAGCCAAGGCTTCTACCGGATTAATGTCTGGTAAACGTATAATATCTTCGTAATGCCATTGTACAGTATCTATCCAACATTTTCTGTATAATAAGTGTTCAAAAGAATCCTTTGGGTAAGGGTTTTCAAATGGTTGATCAACATCGTCTATTATATGGTATTGTTTAATTAGTTCATCAAATAATTGATTGTATTGTTTTGCTTTCATAATTGTTTTTCTAAAATATGTAAATATTCAACTGTGGCAGTTGCTGTATGATTTCTACTCTCTGTTTTATCGGCTTTAAAACGTTGATACTTTGTCTTTTTTAAACTATATGTTCCGTATAAGCTCATTAGCTCTTTTACCTCATTTTCACTCATCAATCCTTCGTTATTATAACTTAAAAAAATGTATTTAAAGTTAGCATTTTTTATCAAATCGTTAAATGTTTTTTTTACAAGTGACTTTTTACAATACGAGGATTTATAATATGCTCTTAATCCTGTTTTTCCTTTAGGTATAAATGCGTCGTATTTAGCAATCGTATTTAATAAATGATAATTTGCTCCGTACTGTCTCGCATTGTAAGGAGGGTCTAAATATAAAACATCTCCTTTTATTTTTTTAATAAGTTTGTTACTATCTTCGTTAAAAACGTGATGCTTGGTTGTGGTAATTTTAAAAGTAGCCGGCATTATTTTTATTGGTTTTGCTGCAGATTTTTTAATTTTCTTTAAATACGCTCCGTAAACAGATGCTGTATTTGCAATTTTGTCTGCACTTTCAATAAGCGAGGCTAATAAAAAATAGTATGTGTCTTCTGTAATTTCAAGATGTTTTTTCCAAGTTTCTATTTGCTGTCTTATGGCATCTATTTTTTTACCATTTTCTGCAGAAAAATAAAGTCTTTCTGCAAATCCACCTTCACTATAGTTCTGATAAATAAAACCTTTTATCCCGTTTATTGAATTTAAATATGCTATGTACTTTTCGGCATCTAATTGTGTGGTGTTTTCAATATAATTTCTGTTTAAAACATAGCTGTAATACTCAATATCATTTGACAACACTTGCTTTACCAAAGGCTTAAACGTTCTTCCAACTATTCCGGTACCGGCAAACAAATCACAAAAAACAACTTCTGATAAATTCTTCTTTACCGTAGTTATTATTGCTTTTTTTATAAAAGAAGAAAGGGTATGTTTAGATCCTATGTAATTCACTTATTTTTATTTAATTGCCCAAATAACATCTGCTAAAATCTCTTCATTTTTAAACGAAAACCGATGTAATTTTGAGCTGCTAAAATTACACAAATAAGCCGATATTATTTGGTTTAGCCAAATAATTTCCGATTTAAGTTTCCAGTGTTCTGAATTATTAAAATTATTTACCAAAACAATAAAAATTCTATTTTTAAAATGCTGTCGTTGTTGCTTACTTTGGTTTTTATACAACCATTCTATTAACTCTTTTTTATGTTCTATCGCATACGGAACGGAATGATGGTAATTTTTTGGAAATACGGTAGTTTTATGGTCAAACGGAATATTATTAATGTAAAAATCTACATACTTATCGTATTTATTAGGATGTGTTTGCACTATTTTGTGTTCGCAAAACAACGATTCTACTGCCTTTGCCGACCAAAAATTAAACCAACGATTTAAGGCGTAGTTTTTTAGCTCATTGCAGTTGCTATAATTTGCACAAGCTGTTTTTATATGAGCTAAAAGCTTCTTAAAAGACGTTGCTTTATAGATAAATTTTGTTTGTTGGTCTAAAATATCTGTTTGCTTTTTACCCCAACTATACGGATAGTTTATTCTGTTTTTTAATTCTTTTTCTAGCAATTCATAATTCATCTTATATATTTAAAGACTTTTTGTTTACGTAAATTTACGTTCTATGAGTGTAAACAAGCGATCTACATATTCTTCTTTTGCTTCCCAATTATAATCGGGTTTTACAATAGTATTAATAAATGTAACCGCTTCTTGTTGTGTTTTAAATGTATTTAATTGTGAAAGCACTCTGTTAAAATCTTCCTGACTTCCATCAAACAGGTGTTTTACAAAAGCAATACGATCATTTAATCCTATTTGTAAATTATTTTTAAACAATGAGTCGTTTAGGCTTTGTTTTTTACCTGTAAAGTCGGCTTCTGCTTCCGGATTTTCTTTTGTTACTTTTTCAAATAATTCTGCAGATACATCAGCAAGTACAGCATCTTTTAATTCTTCTTCTAAAGATGTTTGCTTTATTACGGTTTCTTTTTCTCGAGTGTTTTCCTTCACAGCATCTACTGTTTTAAATACCGTGTCTTCTACTGCATTTTCTTGTATATTTTTAACCTTATTTTGTTTCTCTTCCTCAGCATAAACCGGAGATTCTTCTACTTTTACCGTTGCCTCCGTTTTAAAATGATTTTCAATATCCTGAATCATTTCACGGCTTTCTTCAGAAATATTTGGGGTGGTATTTTTAAATTCAGACACAAATTTTAACACCGAAAGTTTCTCGTACAACTTGTGTGCTTTTTTATGTAAGGCAATTACATCATCTTTATTTTTTAACTTTAAAATACTATGTGCCAAGCTCATTAATTCTGCTTCTAATTTTTTGTGCATAAGTTGATATGTTAATTAATTTTTTGGTGTATTATTTTTAATAAATTTGTAAGGTTTAAACAGTATTTCTGTTTTCTTTTTCTTTAAAGACGAATATAAAAAATATAATAATAACCTTTCAAGCGTGAAATTACAAAATGTTTCTTGAAAATACAGTAAATCATAACGAACAATTTGGGTGGATAGAAGTTATTTGTGGCTCTATGTTCTCGGGTAAAACAGAAGAGCTTATTCGGCGACTTAAACGAGCCAAGTTCGCAAAACAAAAAGTGGAGATTTTTAAACCTGCTATAGATACTAGATATGACGATGAGAAAGTAGTTTCACACGATGCTAATGAAATTAGATCTACTCCCGTTCCGTCATCGGCAAATATTCGAATTTTAGCCGACGATGTTGATGTGGTTGGAATTGATGAAGCTCAATTTTTTGATGACGAAATTGTGGCTGTTTGTAACGATTTAGCGAATAGAGGTATTAGAGTTATTGTTGCCGGACTTGATATGGATTTTAAAGGAAATCCGTTTGGTCCAATGCCGGCACTTATGGCAACTGCAGAGTACGTAACTAAAGTTCATGCGGTTTGCACCAGAACGGGAAACTTAGCTCACTACAGCCACAGAAAAGCTGCTAGTGACGATTTGGTTTTACTTGGAGAAACTCAAGAATATGAACCTTTAAGTAGAGCTGCATTCTATAAAGCTATACACAAAGAAACTTTAGAAAAAAAGGAACAATCCGATAATGGAAAGTAGCCACGTAACCGTACTTGAAGTAGATTTAAAATCGCTATTACACAATCTTCATTATTTTAAATCTAAACTCAGCAACAACACTAAAATATTAGCGGTTGTGAAAGCTTTTGGGTATGGAAGCGATGCTACAAAAATTGCAAAATACCTTGAGCCTGAAGTTTCCTATTTTGGAGTTGCTTATTTAGATGAAGGCATTGCTCTTAGAAAAGCTGGTATTCAAATTCCTATTGTTGTATTACACCCTCAAAAAGAAAATAGTTCTAAACTCATTCAACATCAGTTGCAACCCAATATTTATACGCTTAGTTTGCTTGAATCTTTTATTCACGAAGCACAAAAGCAACATTTACAAAACTATCCTATACACATTAAGTTTAATACCGGTCTTAATAGGTTAGGATTTACACAAAAAGATATTGTCAAAATAGCCTCCACACTAAATAATGAAAACGCGGTTAAAATAGTTTCTGTTTTTTCTCATATTGCGGCAAGTGAAGATTTAAATGAGCGTGATTTTACGCTGAAACAAATACATGCTTTTAAAAATAGTTATACTGAATTTGTAAAACTCACAAAACAGCATCCGCTAAAACACATGTTGAATACTTCTGGAATTATTAATTACACCCAAGAAGCTGAATTTGATATTGTTAGGTTAGGAATTGGGCTTTATGGTTTTGGAAATTCACCAAACGAAACAAAAAAACTTCAAAATGTATTTACTTTAAAATCTGTCATCTCTCAAATTCATACTATTGAAAAAGGAGAAACTGTAGGTTACAACAGGGCTTATAAAGCCGCTTCAACTATAAAAACCGCTACAATTCCTATAGGCCATGCCGACGGACTGTTTAGGCAACTTGGAAATGGTATTGGATATGTTTACATACACAATAAAAAAGCTCCAATTATAGGAAATGTATGCATGGATATGATTATGGTAAACATCTCTAAAATAACCTGTAACGAAGGAGATGAAGTTGTTATTTACAAAAACCAGAACCATATAATACAACTATCAAAAGCGCTTCATACAATTCCTTATGAGCTTATTACCGCTATTTCTCAAAGAGTTAAACGAGTTATAAAAAAATAATTTTATTATATTGCCATTCAATTAAAACAATAAAAAAATGGGAATGTTAAAAGAATTTAAGGATTTTGCTGTAAAAGGAAACTTAGTAGATATTGCGGTAGGATTTGTAATGGGTGCTGCTTTTAAAAGCGTTGTTACCTCGTTCACAGGAGGAATTGTTTCTCCTCTAATAGGGCTAATTTTTAAAGCCGATTTTAAAGATTTAAAACTAATTCTTAGAGATGGAAGTGTTGACAATGCCGGAAAAATGACCGGTGAAGTTGCTCTACTTTACGGCGAATTTTTAACCTATTTAATCGATTTTACTATTGTTGCTTTTGTAATGTTTATGATTATTAAAGGAATTAATAAAATGAAAAAGAAAGAAAAGCCTGCCCCGGCAGCACCTAAAGGTCCTTCTCAAGAAGATTTACTTGCTGAAATTAGAGATTTATTAGCAAAAAGATAATGGCTTAACCTTTTTTTTACTTTTTTAAATCGTACAGCGCTGCAATTGTCAGTGCTGTTTTTGTTGTTTTAATAATTTTAAACTGGTCGCCAACAGCTACTTTTCCCGGCTGAATAATTTTAAAATAAACACCACACTTTGTGTTGTTCCAAAACTGTTTTAAAACCTTTTGAGTACCAAACCGAACTCCTAATTTCATGCAAGGTTCTCTCGGTTTTGTGACTTCTATTATAGCTGTTCCAAGTTTGTAAACATCTCCTACCCTAATTTGTGCTTCATCTAACCCTTCAACCGTTAAATTTTCTCCAAACATTCCGTACTCCCAATCCAGATTTGGATATAATTCTTTCCAATAATTGTAATGATTTTTTGAATAAGCATAAACGGCTTGATCAACACCTCCATGATACCTTCTATCAACCACCACATCGCCTTCAACGGTTTCTTTTGCTAAAAATATAGGTGTTTTTACCGGTTTTTTATACAATCCTGTTTTTACTTCTTTCCCTTTCCAAAGAATGGTTGTTAACGCACCTATATTAACCGAAACTACGTTCATTTTACACTAAATTTTGAAAGTTCATCTGCAATTTTTCGATCGTTGGATAAGCGAGGAACTTTATTTTGACCTCCTAACTTACCTACAGATTTCATATAGCTGTTAAATCCGCCTTTTTTTATAGGTGTTATTTTTAAAGGTTGCAATACTTTTCCTTTAATCAAATCTAAATAATACGAATTTTGTTTTTGTAACGAATCGTCTAACTTTTTAGAAAAAGCCTCCAAATTTTTTGGCTCTTTTTCAAACTCAATAAACCATTCATGGTATGGAAGTCCGGTTTTAGGTGTTATTTGAGGCGCTACCGTAAATTCAGATATTTGAATGGCAGTATTTTTGGTGTTTTCATGCATAGCTTGTTCTACTTCTTTTCCTATAACATGCTCACCAAACGCAGAAATAAAATGTTTTATTCTACCTGTTACTATAATTCTTGGAGGACTTAACGACACAAATTCTACCGTATCGCCTATATTGTAAGCCCACAAACCTGCATTTGTACTTAAAATAATAACATAGTTTACGCCTAGTTTAACTTCTGACAGAGAGATTCGTGTAGGGTTGTCATCAAAAAACTCATCGGCAGGTATAAATTCATAAAACATCCCGTTATTAACTAATAGCAGCATTCCTTTTTCTTTTTGAGAATCTTGAAATGCTATAAAACCTTCTGAAGCAGGATACAATTCAATAGCATCTACCTTTCTTCCTATAAGTTCTTCAAATTTATTTCTATACGGTTCAAAATTAACTCCTCCGTAAACAAATAGGCTAAAATTAGGAAATAACGTTCCTACTTTTTTATGCGATTTTTGAATAAGTTTTTCAAAATACATTTGTACCCAAGATGGTATTCCACTAATTAAAGTCATATTTTCATGGTACGTCTCCTCTACAATTGCATCCACTTTAGTTTCCCAGTCATCTATACAGTTTGTTTTCCAACTTGGCAGTCGGTTTTTTAATAAATACTTAGGTACGTAATGTGCCGAAATTCCAGAGAGACGGCCGGTTTTAATTCCATTTGTTTCACCTAACTCCGGACTTCCTTGTAAAAAAATCATTTTTCCATCAACAAACTTGCTATTTCCTGTTTCGGCAATGTACATAAGCAGTGCATTTCTTGCCGCGTTAATGTGTGTAGGAACAGATTCTTTTGTTAACGGTATGTATTTTGCTCCTGAAGTAGTTCCCGAAGTTTTTGCAAAGTACAAAGGTTTTCCTTTCCACAAAATGTCGGGTGCGCCATCAACCACCTTGTTAACATATGGTTTTAATGCTTCATAATCTCTAACAGGTACTTGCTGTTTAAAATCTTCGTACGAAGTTATTTTACTAAAATAATGGTCTTTACCAAAAAGGGTGTGCTCGGCTTCAGAAATTAAATGTCTAAATATTTTTTGCTGAACTTGAGCAGCATTAAAGCTATCCTTATATACCTTTTTAGCAATAAGTTTTGCAAATGGTTTTGATAAAATTGATTTTATACTCATTTGTTATTCAAAGTCTATAAAGTTTACAGGATTCACCGGATACCCCTCGTTCCATAACTCAAAGTGTAAATGTGGTCCGGTACTAAACTCTCCGGTATTTCCTGCAGAAGCAATTACTTCTCCTGATTTTACCAAATCGCCTTGATGTTTGTGCAATGCCGTATTGTGCTTGTAAATAGATATAAAACCTTGGGCGTGTTCTACAATAATAACGTGTCCTGTTTCGGCTGTCCATTCGGCAAAAATAACGGTTCCATCAGCTACCGATTTAACGGGTGTTCCCATTTTTACAGCAATATCTACTGCAAAATGTTTGTTTTTTAAATTATACCCATCTGTTATTGTTCCATTTACGGGAGCAAAAAACACAATATCTACAGTTTTGGTAGCTTCATTAAAAATACTAAACCTATCAGCACTTTCAACCTCTTGTCTAAATTCTAAATCGGCTTCTGAAGGATTGATATTCATAGTGTCTTTATCGTAATGTACCGGCACCAAAACAGAGTCTTTATCAAATTGTTCTTCTGTAATTTTACCTGTAAGCAGTTCTTTTATTTTTTTGATATAAATGTCGTTTTTCTTTAGTTCTTGCTCTAAAGAATCTACTTTATACACCAATTTAGTAGCATCTTTTTTTAGTTTTGTTGAAGAATATCCGGGAATGTATTCTTTAAGAGGTGTAAATGCTATTAAAAAAATAGTGCCTACAATTAAAAAAATTGAAAATAAACTTCCTAAAACAAACACATTTAACCTAGTTAGCTTAAATGATATTTTTTCTTCAAAAGTATCTTCGTTTAAAATTACTAAACGGTATTTATCAACTAATTTTTGTCTAAACTTTCCTTTATTTTTGTTTTTTTTTGTCATAAATGATTCAAACAAATATACAATGGTTTTTAATTAATTTTTAAACCTTTTTCTTTTTAAAACGTTAAAGTTTAGCTTTATTTTTTATAAAAATTCATTTCATCAATATAGTTCCACACTTTTTCTGGAAACAGCACCCTGATATCTTTATTGTTTTTTATTGCTTTCCTAATAAATGTTGCTGATATTTGAACTATAGGTGCTTCTACTTTATGAACTTTTGGATGATTGTCAAATTGTGTGTGTGTTTCTTTTTTAGAAATTCTAGGATACACATACAGTTGATAGTTTTCTAGAATTGTTTCGTAATTTTTCCATTTGTGAAAGCTCGCTAAATTATCTTCACCCATAATTAGGCAAAAATCATGTGTCGGATGTTTTTCTTCAATGGCTACCAGCGTATTTATAGTGTAGTTTGGTTGCGATAGCTCAAACTCTATAGCTGTCGTTTTTAATTTTGGATACGCTTCTACTGCAATATTTACCAATGCTAACCTATGGTAATTATTTAACAATGAAGGTTTTTTTTTGAAAGGACTTAAAGGTGTTATTACAAACCAAACTTCATCTAAGTCTGAAAATTCAACAATATGATTTGCAATAATCATATGCCCTATATGAACCGGGTTAAACGAACCGAAAAAAAGACCTACTTTCACTTCTATGAGTTTTTATGTTGTATAAAATTTTTAACTAGGCTATACGCTTCGTTTTTTGCTGTTTCTAAATTGTCATTTACCAAAATAACATCAAAATCTTGTGCAAATTTTAATTCTTTTGCTGCTTTTGCAACGCGTTCTTTTATTTTTTCTTCGCTATCTGTTTTTCGACTTCTAAGCCTTCGTTCCATTTCTTCTATAGACGGAGGTTGTACAAAAATAGCAAGTGTTTTTTCTGGAAATTGGTTTTTTATATTTAACCCTCCTATTACATCTATATCAAAAATTACGTGTTTTCCTTCACTCCAAATACGATTTACTTCTTCTTTTAAAGTACCGTACAAATTATTGGTATAAACCTCTTCCCATTCAATAAAATCGCCATTTTTAATATGCTTATGAAATGCTTCTACAGAAATAAAATAGTAATCTTTACCATGTACTTCTTTCCCTCTTTTTGCTCTGGAAGTTGCAGAAATAGAAAAGTCTAAATTAAGCTCTTTTTGCTTTAGAAGGTGATGTACTATGGTTGTTTTTCCCGATCCCGAAGGTGCTGAAAAAACAATTAATTTCCCACTATTTGCTGTTGCTTTCTCTTGTTCTTTCATTACAACACGTTTAAGCCTTGTTCCTTTATTTTTTCCAATTCATCTTTCATTTGAACTACCACTTTTTGCATATCTGCAAAATTTGATTTTGAACCAATGGTGTTTATCTCTCTTCCAATTTCTTGGGTTATAAAAGCTAATTTTTTTCCGTTAGATACAGGTCCGTTAAGTTCTTTAATAAAGTATGCGAGATGATTTTTTAAACGCACCTCTTCCTCTGTAATATCTAGCTTTTCTATGTAATAAATCAGTTCTTGTTCAAACCTATTTTCATCTATTTTGGTTTCTAATTCTGCAATTGTTTTTTGAAGTTTTTCTCTAACATTTACAATGCGTTGAGGATTAATTTCAATAATTTTCTCAAGAAGATTTTCAATATTAGAAATTCGCAATACAAAATCGTTGTAAAGTGATTTTCCTTCGTCAACTCTATAGATATTGATTTTTTTGATGGTTTCATCAATTGCAGCATCTATTTGCATCCACTCTTGCTCGTCCAATTCTTCTCGCTCTGTTTTTAATGAGTCTGGCAAACGAATAGACATTTTTAATAGTTCAACATCATTTGAGTCAACAATATTTTTCAACTGACGCATGTATTCTTTAACCACATTTTCGTTTACTTTAGATGAAGTTGCATCTCCATTATCTTCAACGTATATAGAAAAATCTATTTTGCCTCTTACCAAGCCTTTCGCTAATTTTTTTCTAGCGTCTATTTCTTTTTCTCTGTAATAAGAAGGCATTCTAACATTAATATCCAAATTTTTGCTATTCAACGATTTTAATTCAATCGTAATTTTTTTAGTAGGAAGCTGTAATACGGTTTTCCCGTATCCTGTCATTGATTGTATCATCTATTTTAAAAAATTTAGGCAAATTTACATATTTTATAAATAGCGTATGTTTTCTGCTACTACAAAACATAATTTAGCGTTTAAATAATATACAAACCATTATACATTTGAGATATTTTGTATACAACGTGCAAATTATACTACTTTTGTCTTTATAAAAATTATTTACCTTTTCTGCTTTGAATAAAAAACAACACATTTTGGTAATTAGACTTTCTGCTATGGGCGATGTTGCAATGACTGTTCCTGTGCTTAAAACTTTTGTAAAACAATACCCCGAAGTAAAAATAACGGTACTCTCAAAACCTTTTTTAAAACCCCTGTTTAACGATATTCCTAATGTTTCTTTTATTGCTGCAGAAGTTACCTCAAAACACAAAGGTGTTGTTGGAATTTACAAACTATATAAAGAACTAAAACCTCTTCAATTTACAAGTGTAGCCGATTTACACAACGTACTACGCTCTAAAATACTACGAGCTTTTTTTAGATTTACTAATGTTAAAATTGCTTCTATAGATAAAGGGCGAAAAGAGAAAAAAGCACTCACGCGAACTACAAATAAGGTGTTTAAACAACTAAAAACAACTCATGAACGATATGCTGATGTATTTAGAAATTTAGGATTCAACCTTTCTCTTTCAGTACCTGAACTTCTTCCTAAAAAAGCACTTACCAACAAAATACTTCAACTAACCGGAGCCAAAACTTGTAAATGGGTAGGTATTGCACCTTTTGCTCAATACCAATCTAAAATGTACCCAATACACTTAATGAGACAAGTTATCAAAATTTTAACTCAAAATTCTGATATTAAAATACTACTATTTGGTGGCGGTAAAAAAGAAATTGACATCTTAGATGGTATTGCCAAAGAAGCTAAAAATATTATTAACATTGCCGGAAAAGTAAACTTAAAAGAAGAACTTGCTATTATTTCTAACTTAGATTGCATGCTAAGTATGGATTCTGGAAATGCACACTTTGCTGCTATGTTTGGAGTTAATACTCTAACTATTTGGGGAGTTACACACCCATTTACCGGATTTGCACCTTTTAACCAACCATTTGAAAATGCGATTTTACCCGATTTGCAAAAGTACCCAAACATTCCGTGTTCTATTTATGGAAATTATGTTTGCAAAGGCTACGAAAATATTATGGAAACTATTCTTCCTGAAAAGATTACCAATAAAATAATGGCATCTATATAATATTTTCAATTTTCTAAATTTTATAAAATAAGAAAGTCTTATTTTTGCTGAAAATAATTTTTATGACTGTACACATTTTAGGAGAAAAAACATCGGTACTAAACACTTTTATTTCAGAAATACGAGATAAAAACATTCAAAAAGATACCATGCGTTTTAGACGAAACATAGAACGTATCGGCGAAATTTTATCATACGAGTTTAGTAAATCTTTTAAATATAAAAACACCCCTGTAACAACGCCTCTTGGCACAAAAGATATTTTACTCTCAGAAAATGAAATTGTTGTGTGTTCTATTTTAAGAGCAGGATTGCCTTTGCACAACGGTATTTTAAACTATTTGGATAATGCCGAAAGTGCATTTATCTCTGCATATCGTGAGCATATTTCTGAAACAGAATTTAAAATTGAAGTAGAGTATTTTGCTTCTCCCACTCTTGAAAACAAAACGCTCATTTTAGCCGACCCAATGCTTGCTACCGGACGCTCGTTGGTAAGTGTTTATGAAGGATTAAAAAAGTATGGCACCCCAAAAGAAATCCACCTTGCTTGTGTTATTGGTTCTGAAGAAGGAATTAATTACATTTCAAAACATTTTCCTAAAAATACAAACCTTTGGATTGCAACCGTTGATAATAAATTAGACGATAGAGGATATATTATTCCCGGCTTAGGTGATGCAGGAGATTTGGCATTTGGTAAAAAATTATAAAAAATAGACCCACACAGAAATTATAAAAAACAAGTACAAAATGCTGTTTTTTATAATTGCAGACTCTATTCTTTCTAAAAAATTTGTAATCATTATTACTATCGGAAAAAATAAAAACAGCAATTCTGATCCATCTTTACTTGGCGAAACCATTACAATAAGTAATGCAAGAGCAAGGTGACTCAACAATACTTTCCACGACGATTTAAATTTATAACTCATTGATGCCATTTTAGAATTGACAGACAATATTGCCCATACCAAAATTAGTGTCGAGAAAAATATGGGAACAATCATTGTTAGTGAATTGTACTTATCAAAAGTAAAACTAAAATCAGCCGACAGTAACCCAAAATCAACTTCTCCGCTACTGTAAAAAAAGTATGTAAAATATAAGAAAAAAGGTGTAAAAACCCCTATAACAGGTATAATACTATTTTTAAAATCTATTTTGTTATACATTATTAAACCTACATAAACCAGAAGTAAATACACAATGCTCCAAAAATAAATAAGTGATGCTATAGCGATTAAAAAGCTTGCATCAAATAATTTTTTCTTGATGACCAAATCTGTTTTTAAACTATATATTTTTCTAGCTCCCAATAACAAAAACAAGTTTGAGAAAATAATTTCTTTAGAAAACATTGTAGTATAAAAAGTACCCAAAAAGATAGCAAAAAGTAATAAAGGATAGGCATTGTCTTTTGTTAAGCTATTCTTTTTTATAATAAAGTAAACCAGTAATAACAGAAGTATATACCAGAAAAAAAACAATAATTTATTTCCTATATACAAAAATGTAAGTACTCCTGAATGAAATAAAAGTGTTGATGCAAAGTAGTAGAAATAAAGAAGTACTATTACACCAAAAATATTAACTGGTTTAGTTTTACTAAAAAAATTTGCTATCATTACTATATTTTATACTTTTGCCTGTAAATATAACTAAGATATGATTGCAAACAATATTTTTAAGGCTACAGGTGAATTTTTTACAAATGTTTTATTTGCTCCTTACGACGCTTTAAGGTCTATGGACAACTGGTGGTTGCAAAGTACTGTAAGTTGGATATTTATTGCTATTACATTTACTGCGTTTTTATATTGGCTTGGTGAGTTAAGAAAATACAAAAAAGCAGGAAACGAGTAAATTTACTTCCTCAACATAACTTGTCGTATTCTTTCTTAACAAAACTCAAAAACTGTGGGTAGTAAAAACAAATTAAAGCGATTTCGTGAAAACGAAACATTTCCAAATGTAATTCAACCTAGCAGAAAAGAGGTTCTTGAAGGATTTTCTCTGAAAGGAAACTGGCGTAAACACTTTAATAATGCAAACCCTATTATTTTAGAATTGGGTTGCGGAAAAGGAGAATACACCATAGATTTAGCTCGTAAAAACCCATCTATAAACTACATTGGTATAGATATTAAAGGTGCCCGATTTTGGAGAGGCGCTAAAACAGCCCTAGAAGAAAATTTAACAAATGTTACCTTTTTAAGAACCCAAATAGAGTTAATAGACCTTCTTTTTTCTGAAAATGAAATAGAAGAAATTTGGATTACCTTTCCCGATCCTCAAATAAAGTACACACGAACAAAGCATCGACTAACAAATGCTGAGTTTTTAAAAAAATACCATCACGTGTTAAAACCTGGAGGAATTGTAAACCTAAAAACCGATAGCGAATTTATGCACGGATACACCTTGGGATTGCTTCATGGAGAAGGACATGAGATTTTATACGCTCATCACGATATTTATAGAAATACACATGCTCCAGAAGAGGTTACAAGCACACAAACTTTTTACGAAAAACAATACTTAGAAAAAGGAAAACCAATTACCTATATTAAATTCAGAATTAACTATTAATTTAGAGCGTTATAAAATTTATATTTTGTGGAAAATTCGGCTAATTTTTTTGATAAAGTATACGCTGTTGCGAAACAAATTCCTTACGGAAGAGTTACTAGCTACGGAGCTATTGCCAAGTATCTAGGAACTGCGCGCTCTGCCAGAATGGTTGGTTGGGCTATGAATGCCTCTCATAATAATCCTACCGTTCCTGCACATAGAGTTGTTAACAGAAAAGGCTTGTTGACCGGAAAACATCATTTTGACGGCACAAATCTTATGCAACAACTCCTAGAAAGCGAAGGTATTACCATTAAGGAAAATCAAATCCAAAAATTTAGCGCTGTTTTTTGGGATCCAAATACAGAATTACCCGCGCACTCTAAATAAAATCGTTTGTAACTTCTCATACATTACTTTTCGTACTACACTTTTTTATATTCATTAGAAGTCTGTATCTTTGTTGTTTAGAATCATTTTACATAAAAACATGACACTTAATAAAAAAGATATATCAAAAGCACTTGAAACTATTACTGCTCCTGGTGAAGGAAAAAGTTTAATAGAAAGTGGAGCGGTAAAAAACATTGTAACTTTTGACAAAGAAGTTATTATTGATGTTACCATAGGAAACCCTTCATTACAAGCTAAAAAGAAGGTAGAAGTTGAAATTATGAAAGCCATACATCAACACGTAAATCAAAAAGCCGATGTAAAGGTAAACGTAACTGCAAATGTGCCTGTAAAACCTGTTGAAATTAAAGGGAATGATATACCGGGCATTAAAAATATTATTGCTGTGGCTTCAGGAAAAGGTGGTGTTGGAAAATCTACAATTACCGCAAACATGGCTATCTCTTTACAAAAAATGGGATTTAGCGTAGGTATACTAGATGCCGATGTATACGGCCCTTCTACACACTTAATGTTTGATGTGGCAAATGCAAGACCGCTCTCTGTTAACATAGATGGTCGTTCAAAAATGCAGCCTATTGAAAGCTACGGCGTTAAAATTTTATCACTTGGCTTTTTTACAGATGCAAACCAAGCTGTTATTTGGCGTGGTGCAATGGCTTCAAAAGCACTAAATCAAATGATTTTTGATGCACACTGGGGCGAACTCGATTTTTTATTAATTGATTTACCTCCAGGAACAGGAGACATTCACCTTTCTATTGTACAAGCTGTTCCTGTTACAGGTGCCGTTATTGTTAGCACACCTCAAAACATTGCTTTAGCCGATGCAAAAAAAGGTGTGGCTATGTTTCAACAACCTAACATAAATGTTCCTGTTTTAGGAATTGTAGAAAACATGAGTTACTTTACTCCTGCCGAACTTCCTGACAACAAATACTATATCTTCGGAAAAGATGGAGCTAAAAACTTAGCAGAAGACTTAAATACTGCCTTTTTAGGAGAAGTTCCTTTAGTTCAAAGTATTAGAGAAGCTGGAGACGTTGGGCACCCTGTTGCCTTACAAGACAACACACCTCTTGAAAAAGCCTTTTCTGAAATAACAAAAAACACCATTTCTCAATTAGTGAAAAGAAATAAAAATTTACCTCCAACAGAAGTTGTTAGAATTACAACTATGAGCGGATGTAGTACCAAATAAAATATGTATATGAGTACAGAAGAACTTAAAATTAATATAGAAAAAGCATTGGAAGAAATTAGACCTTTCTTAGAAGCAGATGGTGGTAATATTTCACTTGTTGAAATTACACCCGATTCTGTAAGCGTACAGCTAGAAGGTGCTTGCTTAGGTTGTTCTGTAAATCAATTAACATTAAAAAACGGTGTTGAAGCAACCATAAAAAAATATGCTCCACAAATAAAAAGGGTTATTGAAGTTAATGGAATCGATTTTTAAGCATTCCTAAAACAAAAACTTACAAAAGAGTACCAAAACTGGTACTCTTTTTTTTTTAATTAAAAAAAATTATATTTGTGAAGTATGAAAAAAGCTTGGATAGAATTATTATTACTTCTCAAATTCTTAATCAAGAGAGATCCTGAATGAAATTTATCAATAATTTCAAAAGACACATTTGTGTTACAACCACAAGTCAACTATTTAATAGCTGATTAAGTACAAAACTCGAATTATTTCCCTGTTGGGAGTCACTTTAACTAAAAAAAACATATGCCTAGATATCACACCTTAGGTAAAATACCTCATAAACGCCACACAACATTTGAAAAACCCGAAGGAGGTTTATATCAAGAAGAACTTTTTGGAACCGCCGGTTTTGCAGGAATGTCTTCATTAATTTATCATTTATACCCACCAACTGTTGTTACCGAAATAAAAAAAATAAAAGACGTTTCTCCAAAAATAGCCGTAGAAAAAAACATGAAAGCACTTAGTTTTAAAGGCTTTTCTCTACAACCTGAAGCAGACTATTTAGAAAGCAGAAAAACACTTTTTGTTAACAACGATTTACATATAGGACTTGCTGCTCCTAAAGCCTTTTCTCCTGATTATTTTTATAAAAATGCCGATGCCGATGAAATGATTTTTGTTCATGTTGGTTCAGGAACATTAAAAACAATGTATGGAAGTATTGATTTTGACTATGGAGACTACCTCATTATTCCCAGAGGTACTGTATATCAAATTCATTTTAATTCAGAAGAGAATAGATTGCTGTACATAGAATCTTTCAGTCCTATAGTTACTCCTAAACGATACCGAAATAACTTTGGACAACTACTAGAACACGCTCCTTTTTGTGAACGTGATTTTAGACTTCCTAAAGATTTAGAAACTCACAATGAAAAAGGGAATTTTAAAGTATTAATAAAAAAACAAGGGGTATTATGGCAATACATTTACGGTAATCATCCGTTTGACGTTGTTGGATGGGACGGATTCAACTATCCGTATGCTTTTTCAATTCACGATTTTGAACCAATAACCGGACGTATACACTTACCGCCTCCAATTCACCAAAATTGGGAAGCTGGCGGATTTGTAGTATGCTCTTTTGTTCCTAGGTTGTACGATTACCATCCAAAATCTATTCCGGCTCCTTATCATCATAGCAATATAGATTCTGAAGAAATTTTATATTACGTTGACGGTGATTTTATGAGCAGAAATAATATTGAAAAAGGACAAATAACGCTACACCCAGGAGGCGTTCCTCACGGACCTCATCCCGGAGCTATTGAAAGAAGTATCGGTAAAAAAGAAACCGGTGAATTGGCAGTAATGATTGACCCTTTTAACCCAATCTCGATTACCGAAGATGCTTTGAATTTAGAAG
The DNA here is from genome assembly GCA_027082925.1 of Flavobacteriaceae bacterium. GTDB lineage: Bacteria > Bacteroidota > Bacteroidia > Flavobacteriales > Flavobacteriaceae > Lutibacter. Next base: position 9,411 of record JALWTD010000018.1, on the reverse strand, counting down.
TAAATGATTATTACAAATCTTGGATCACAGACTAACAGCTGTAGTCTAACTTTAGAAACCTATTTATAAAAACATTATGAGCAATCTAAAAAATATACAAAACTTTAATTACGGATTAGAAAAAATATTTCCTGAAGCCGATGACTTTTTACCTTTACTGGGAACCGATTACGTAGAATTGTATGTGGGCAATGCTAAACAAGCAGCTCATTATTACAAAACTGCCTTCGGCTTTCAATCATTGGCATATGCAGGTCTAGAAACAGGAATGACAGATAGAACGAGTTATGTTCTTGTACAAGATAAAATTAGATTGGTATTAACCACACCAATGCCAAATAAAGAAAATCAGGAAATATTTCAACATATTACAACTCACGGCGATGGCGTTAAAGTTGTTGCTCTTTGGGTTGAAGACGCCACAAAAGCTTGGGAAGAAACAACAAAAAGAGGTGCTAAATCGTACCTAAAACCTACTGTTGAAAAAGATGAAGATGGTGAAATTATTCGTTCCGGAATTCATACATACGGAGATACGGTACATGTGTTTGTAGAACGAAAAAATTACCATGGCGTTTTTATGCCAAAATACACAAAATGGGAATCGCACTTTAACCCTACCGATGTTGGGCTGAGATATATTGATCACATGGTTGGAAATGTAGGATGGAATGAGATGAATACTTGGGCTAAATTCTACAACGAAAAAATGGGCTTTGCAAACTTAATTACCTTTGATGACAAGGATATTTCAACCCAATACACCGCACTTATGAGTAAGGTAATGACCAACGGTAACGGAAGAGTTAAATTCCCTATTAACGAACCTGCCGAAGGATTAAAAAAATCTCAAATTGAAGAATATTTAGATTTTTACAATGGTCCGGGAGTACAACACATTGCCGTTGCAACGTACAACATTATAGAAACCGTTAAAGAAATGACCAAAAGAGGCGTAGAATTTTTATACGTTCCCGGGTCGTATTACGATACTGTTTTAGATAGAGTTGGTGAAATAGATGAAGAATTAAAAGAGTTAAAAGAACTTGGCATTCTAGTAGACAGAGATGATGAAGGATATCTACTTCAAATTTTTACAAAACCTGTTACAGATAGGCCTACACTTTTCTTTGAAATTATTCAAAGAAAAGGAGCACAATCTTTTGGTAAAGGAAATTTCAAAGCTTTATTTGAAAGTATTGAAGCCGAACAGGCTCGAAGAGGAACATTATAAAAACAATAAAATATAATATTTTTAAAAAGCTTAGCACTTATGTGTTGAGCTTTTTATATTTTTGGAATAGTCTTTGTATTTTACAAAAAGAATTTTACTATCTAATTAAATGAAAAAGTCAACAACGTTAGTATTCCTATTTTCTCTTTTCTTTTTTACATCTTTCAGTCAGTCTAAAGAAAATAAAGTAGTTCCTGCCTTTAAAAAGGGAGAGTGGTTAAAATTTAGAATGAGCTACAGTAATTTTTTAAATGCAGGCTATTCAACTATTGAAGTTAAAGAAACTAAAAATAAAGGAAAAGAAGCATACCACATTATTGGTAAAGGAAAATCAACCGGACTTATTAGTCTATTCTTTAAAGTAAAAGACAACTATCAAACATTTATGTATAAAGAATCGTTAAAACCTTACCGATTTATTAGAAGAATAAATGAAGGTGGCTACACTAAAAATAAAGAAATCATTTTTGATTACGACAAAAATGAAGCTACCGTTAAAAACTACAAACACAACACTGTAAAAAAATATCCTATCAGTAGCAATATTCAAGATATGCTCTCTGCCTTGTATTTTCTGAGAAATCAACAAGTTCACCTGTTAAAAATAGGTGAAGAAATTGAGCTAAAAATGTTTTTTGATCAAGAAATAAACACATTCAAGCTTCGGTTTATAGGGAAGGAAATTATTAAAACAAAATTTGGCAAAATAAAGTCTCTAAAATTTAAACCCATCGTACAAAAAGGACGTGTGTTTAAAGAACAAGAAAGTGTTACCGTTTGGATTAGTGACGACAATAATAAAATTCCTCTCAGAATAAAAGCTTCTCTTGCAGTAGGCTCACTTAGAGCAGACTTAGATGCTTTCAAAGGATTAGCCAATCCTTTTAACATTATTTTTAACAATTAAATTGTATTTTTGCGTTTCATTTTAACCATTTAACTACCAAAATACAGTAACCTTTTGAAAAAAATATATTTTCTTTTAACTGTTCTCCTCGTTTTCGCCTGTAAAGATGATTCCAAAACGACATCTACCCCTAAACCTATCGTTAAAAAAGACGTATACGAATACGGCTTTAATCTAAACAATTATAAAGTTATAAACGACACTATTAAACCTGGAGAAAACTTTAGTGAAATCTTAGACAGAAACCATATTGAATACCCTAAAGTTTTAGAAATAGTTAACAAAATAAGAGATACTTTTAATGTACGAAAGATAAAAAGTGGAGTGCCATACACCATTTTAGCAAAAAAAGACTCTACGGAAAAAGCACAAGTATTTATTTATAAACCTTCAAAAGTTAGATATACCGTAGTTGATTTTAAAGATTCTATAATTACGGCCTATCACGGTAAAAAACCTGTAAAAACGGTACTAAAAACCGCTTCAGGAATTATAAAAAGTTCGCTTTCTGAAGCTATGGATCGCCAAGGACTAAACTTGTACTTAGCTTACGAACTATCTGATATCTACGCATGGACTATCGATTTTTTTAGACTTCAGAAAAACGACAAGTTTAAATTAATTTACGAACAACTTTATATTAACGATACCATTCCTGTTGGTATTGGCGAAATAAAAGCAGCTTATTTTGAGCACGGAGGAAAACCCTTTTACGCTTTTAAATTTCTTGCCGATTCAACATTAAATATTCCCGATTATTTTGATGACGAAGCTAAAAATTTACGTCGCCAATTTTTAAAAGCACCGTTAAAATTCAGCCGAATTTCTTCTCGGTACAACCTAAGAAGAAGAATTGCTTACTACGGAAATAAAGTAAGACCGCATAGAGGTACAGACTTTGCAGCTCCAATAGGTAGTGAAATTATGAGTACCGCCAACGGTACCGTCATAGAATCTAGATACAAACGAGGAAATGGGAATTATGTGAAAATACGCCATAACAGAACGTACAGCACCCAATACCTGCACATGAGTAAACGAGCCGTAAAAGTGGGCGATGTTGTTAAACAAGGAGATGTAATTGGATATGTTGGAATGACAGGAAACACCGCAGGTCCTCATGTTTGTTATCGCTTTTGGAAAAATGGCGTACAGGTAGATCCTCTAAAACAAAAATTACCTGCTGCAAAACCTATGGACAAAAACATAAAACCATTATTTTTTGAGTTTATAAAACCACTAAAAAAACAATTAGACAGCATTGAGTATCATATTGACACCACTATTGATACTACAAACGAAATACATTAAGATAATTTAAAATCGCAACCATGGGTTTAAAAAATTACAATCCTACACATACCAAAGCTTGGCAAAAATTAACTGATCATTTTTCTGAAATTAACAATGTTCATTTAAAACATTTATTTGGTAACGATAAGAATCGTAAAGAAAAATTTAGTATCTCGGTTGGTGATTTTGAATTCGATTTTTCAAAAAATAGAATCACAGAACAAACGCTAGCTTATTTAATCGATTTATCGAACGAAGTAGATTTAAAAAGTGCTATTGACGCCTACTTTTCCGGAGAAAAAATAAACGTTACAGAGCAAAGAGCTGTATTACACACTGCTCTAAGAAATCAGTCTAAAGAGAACATCGTGGTTGATGGTGTTAATATTCTTCCTGAAATTTCTGAAACATTGGCCAAAATGGAATCTTTTTCAGAAAAAGTAATCTCTGGAAATTGGAAAGGATACACCAATAAAAAAATAACCGATATTGTGAATATTGGTATTGGAGGTTCTGACTTAGGGCCAGATATGGTTGTTGAAGCTTTAGCCTATTATAAAAACCATTTAAATACACATTTTGTATCTAATATTGACGGAGATCATACCCAAGAGATACTAAAAAAACTCAATCCTGAAACAACCCTGTTTATTATTGTTTCTAAAACTTTTACCACTCAAGAAACATTAACCAATGCTACAACTATAAAAAAGTGGTTTTTGCAAACAGCGAAAGAAAGTGATATTTCAAAACACTTTGTAGCTGTCTCTACAAATTTAACCGCTGTTCAAAACTTTGGAATTTCAAAAAACAACATATTTCCTATGTGGGATTGGGTTGGAGGCAGATTTTCATTATGGAGCGCTGTTGGTCTTTCAATAAACCTCGCTATTGGTTTTAAAAACTTTAAAAACCTATTAGTGGGCGCTTACGAAATGGATATGCATTTTAAAAACACTCCATTTACTGAGAATGCACCTGTAATTTCAAGTTTAATAGGAATATGGTACACTAACTTTTTTAACACCGAAACCGAAGTTATTTTACCATACACACAATACTTAACTAAATTAGCACCATATTTACAACAAGCCATTATGGAAAGTAACGGTAAAAGTGTAGATAGAAATGGTCATAAAATAGATTACCAAACCGGTAATATTATTTGGGGAAGCACAGGCACAAATGCTCAACATGCATTTATGCAACTGTTGCATCAAGGCACTAAATTAATTCCTGCCGATTTTATAGGATTTAAAGAATCTTTGTGTGGAAATGAAGAGCATCATGCAAAATTAATGGCTAATTTTTACGCCCAAACACAGGCTTTAGCTGAAGGAAAAACGATAGAAGAAGCCCACTTAGATTTGAAAATTCAAGGAAATTTTGAAAATCTAGAAAACCTACTCCCTTATAAGGTTTTTGACGGAAATAAGCCAAGCACAACCATTTTAATTAAAAAATTAACCCCAAAAAATTTAGGATGCCTTATTGCTTACTACGAACACAAAATTTTTGTTCAAGGAATTATTTGGAATATATATAGCTACGACCAATTTGGCGTTGAGCTTGGGAAGGAACTCGCCCAAAAAATTTACAAAAAAGTCTAATATTTTAACTTTTAAAAAAGCAACCAAATATCTTATTTAACATCCTGTTAATAAAACTGTTTATATTTATAAAGGTATACACTGGTTTTATAGGTATTTTTTATTACTTTTAAAGTCTTAAATTTTTGTTAAAATTTAACAATTAATTAAAGGCTCTTATGGTAAAAATTACCATTTTTGCAAAACATTTAATTCAAATTAAAATTAAACAATGAAAAAATTTAAAAATTGGCTAATGGTAGCAATGTTTATTACAACATCTACCCTTTTTGCACAAACTAAACTTACCGGTAAGGTTGTTGATGAAACAAACCAACCTTTACCTGGATCTTCTGTAGTTGTAAAAGGTACATCAACAGGAGCTTCATCAGATTTTGATGGAAACTTTACTTTTGAAACTTCGGCAGCAAATGGAACTATTGTAGTTTCATTCGTGGGGTACGAAAGCAAATCAATTGCTTTTAATGGAAGTACTGATTTTGGTACAATTTCATTAAAACCTTCTGCAGAAGCATTAGACGAAATTGTAATTACTCAAACTTCTTTTGCTATTGACAGAAAAACACCTGTAGCTGTTTCTACAATTAAAGCAGATGTTATCGAGAACAAATTAGGTTCTCAAGAATTTCCTGAAATTTTAAAATCTACTCCTGGAGTATATGCTACTAAATCTGGTGGTGGTTTCGGTGATGGTAGATTAAACTTAAGAGGATTTAACTCTGAAAACGTTGCTGTAATGATTAACGGGGTACCTGTTAATGATATGGAGAACGGTAGAGTATACTGGAGTAACTGGGCTGGTTTAGCTGACGTTACTAGCGCTATGCAGGTACAAAGAGGTTTAGGAGCTTCTAAAGTAGCTGTACCTTCTATTGGTGGTACTGTAAATATCTTATCTAAAACTACCGATGTTACAAAAGGTGGAAGTGTATACACTGCAGTAGGTAATGATGGTTACCAAAAATACGGTGTAACTTTATCTACAGGATTATTAGATAACGGATATGCTGTTACTGTTTCTGCTTCTAAAACAACTGGTGACGGTTATGTTGACGGAACTGAATTTAACGGAGCTAACTATTTTGTGAATATTTCAAAACAAATTAATGAAAACCACAAATTATCTTTAACTTCATTTGGAGCACCACAAAGACACGGTCAAAGACAAAGTAGAAGTTTAATTTCTACTTATAGAAATAGTGAAAGAGGTATTAAATATAACCCAGATTGGGGAATCAAAAATGGACAAATTGTTCATGTAGAAGATAACTTCTATCACAAATCTCAAACATCTTTAAATCACTACTGGACAATCAGTGATAAAACAAGCTTATCTACTGCTTTATACGCTTCTTGGGGTACAGGAGGTGGAGGTGGAAAAGCCGGAAACTATTCTTTATTTGACGTAAGATTAGGAAACTCTGATCAACCTATGGATTTAGACTATATTGTTAATATTAACAAAACAAACGGTACTTTAGGCTTAGGTTCTGAAGCTATTTTAAGAGCTTCTAGAAATGACCACAGCTGGTTTGGTTTATTATCTACATTCAAAACAGACATAAATGATAACTTATCATTTATTGGAGGTATTGACTTAAGAACTTACACAGGAGAACACTTTAGAGAAATTACAGACTTATTAGGTGGTAACTACTACTTAGATAATAGTGATGTAAACAATCCTAACGTTGCTTTAGGTGTTGGTGATAAATTTGCATACCACAACGATGGTGAAGTAGGTTGGCAAGGTTTATTTACTCAATTAGAGTACAATACTGATAATGTTTCTACATTTATCTCAGCAGCAGTATCTAACACTTCATACAGAAGAATTGATTACTTTAACTACTTAGATTCTGATCCTTTACAAACAACTGACAAATACAACTTTGCTGGTTACAGTGTAAAAGGAGGTATTAACTACAACTTTACAGAAACTCAAAATGTATTCGCAAACATTGGATACTTTGAAAAAGCACCAGAATTTGGAGCTGTTTTCTTAAGATATGATAACGAACATATCAACGTTAATGCTGAAAATCAAAAAATATTTAGTGTTGAATTAGGATACGGATTAAGAGGTGATAAATTAGCTGCAAACATTAACCTTTACAGCACACAATGGAACGATAGAACTTTAATTAGAACATTCCAAAATCCTGACGGAACCTTTGGTACTGCAAACATTACAGGAGTAAACGCTTTACACCAAGGTGTTGAAGTTGACTTCACATACAGACCTTCAGACAAGTTCACTTTTACAGGTATGCTTTCTTTAGGAAACTGGGAATGGGCTAATAACCTTGAAAACGTTGAAATATACGACGATGAGCAAAACTTAGTAAATACTGTAAGCCTTTATATTGATGGTTTAAAAGTATCTGACGCAGCTCAAACTACAGCAGCTCTTGGTTTTGACTATGAACTAATGGAAAAAACTCATTTCACTGTAGATTATAACTTCTTCGATGATTTATACGCTCAGTATGATCCAAATGATAGAGGTATTCAAGGAGCTCCTCAAGCTTGGAAAGCACCAAGTGTTGGATTGTTTGATGCAAGTATCAGACACGGATTCAAATTTGGAAGTTTTGACGCTACTCTTACTGCAAGAATGAATAACGTTTTCAATACAGAGTATATCTCTGATGCTATTGATGGTGCAGATTCTTCTGCTCAAACTGCTTTAGTTTGGTACGGTTACGGAAGAACATTTAACATCAGTGCCAAAATTAAATTTTAATTAAAAAAATATATACAAATGAAAAAATTAGTTTATTTATTTATGGTGTTAGGCTTGGTATTAACCTCTGCCTGTGACCCAATGAATGATATCTATACTGAAATAGATGCCCAGCAAGACATTATTACAGGTGAAGTATCATTCACTATGAACGATGACGACTATAGTTTCTTAGGCTTAACCTATGGAAATTTTAGCTCTATTGATGATGCTAAAGCGATGATTCCTGACTTACTTACAGATAAATATCCTGTTTGGGGAGATGGATCATTAGCAACAGTTACTTTTAAAGTATATGCACCTAGATATACTGAGAGAAACCTAATCACTTATACTGTTACTACAGCTGATTACGATGCTCAAGGAGGTAGTGTAGCCACTTATAACAACTTCTCTAACATGGGACAAATAATTGCTTTTTTAAACTGGAAGTATCCTAACCCAGCTTATAGAGATTTAGTTTCTTTAACATACAGATACTACTTTGGTGGAGGTGTTACAGGAACTCTAAATGATGGTTTCCTATATGTTAATAACGAGTGGCAATTTATTCAAGGATTCACAAATGATGAATACACCACAATGGGTCAAAGCTATCCAAATTTTAACTCTTCTGATGAAGCTGAGTTAAAAATTCCTATCTTCTTAAAAGAGAAATTTAGATATGCTAACAAACAACCTGGTGATATTGAAGCTATTATGTATAAAGTATACTTAGGTGGAGGTGTTACTGGTAGTTATGTTATATATTATATCTACGATGGTCAAGATTGGACTAAATACACAAATAACATTAATGAAACTGTTAAATTTGGACATGACGGCACAAGATGGGTACCAGATAACACTATCAAGTACACATTAACTGCAGCTGATTATGCTTTAGTTGGTAACGATCGTTATAACAACTTTGATGTTAGACCAGGAAGAGCTGAAGAAACTGTTGAAGCTAGATTAGCTAAAATCAACACAATTCTTCTAAATAACTTCCCTGGAATGGCTGAAGGTCAAAAATTCCTAGTATACTATAACGTTTACACAGGAACAGCAGAAGTTTGGAGTATGAAAGTTATCTTAAGCGGAGGCGTTTACGTTCTTCAATAAAAATAACTTTGTTATATAAAAAAAAGGCTACCGTATGGTAGCCTTTTTTTATTGCGTATAACTTTCTTTCCTAATTTTAGAATAATATTGTTACTACTACAACTGAGCATATAAAATCATTCTTCAAAAGAACTCTCAAGAGACAAGAAATTAGCTAAGTTGTAGTTTTTATTTTCTACTATTTTTTCTATGCCTAAATCGATTCTATTAAAGGATAAATACGGTTTTAACTGTTAATGATGGTACTTATCAATCCTTAAAAGCAACCTCCATAACCTCTATATATAAAACTGCTTGAGGCAGCGTCTTTAAAAATAAAAGCACTGCATTGTAGGACAATGCAGTGCTTTTTTGAATAATTAAGTTACCTTAATTTATATTCCTTTAAATATTTTAATATTCACAGGCTCATCTAAATGTACTTTTGCTAAGTATAAGCCTGTAGGTTGATTCTCTAAACTTAATTGTACTTTCCCATACACTACACGATACGTCTTCTTAGAAACTAACTGCGAGT
>JALWTD010000017.1:386245-436324 GCA_027082925.1 Flavobacteriaceae bacterium | reverse complement strand
CGCCATTTACGGTTACCTGATAATTGTAATTAGCAGTTGCTGTTATAATTAGTTGTCCGTTGTTTTTACTTGGACACGTTTCGCTTATTACTTCAATACTGAAATTATCTGATGGTAAGGTGAAAATTGGACAGCCTGTACTATTAACAGCTGTGCCTGCAGGTGTATTAGGACATAGGTCAACAGTATCAACAATTCCATCGTTGTCACTGTCATCTAGAGCAGATCCACCTCTAGGGTCAAGTAGTTTTTGTGTTGAGTACAATCTATATTCTCCAGGATTCAACGTAATTGTTTCAGACGTACTAGCTACAGCGCGTTCTTCTCCTGTAAAGTATTCGTACCAAATACCGGTTTGTGTAAATTGTGGAGTAATTGTTTTACTTACAATATCAAAGTTCCCAATTAAAACAACATCCATACTAGGATCTCTTAACACGATAGCTTTTGTTAAACCACTTACATCTAATGTAAAATTGGTAGTGTTAAAAACAGGTTGTTGCTTTTTAAACTCTATAAGGGTAGTCCAAGTATTGTAGATTTGCATTCTATTAACATCATTCGCATAATCCCATCGAATAGGTTTTCTTCCAACTCTTCCGTTTTCTTCAATACTATAATCGTATCCAAGTTCGCCAAATTGCCAAATCATTTTTGGACCGGGAATGGTAAAAAAGAACATTCCGGCAAGCTCTTGTCTAGATAGCGCTGTATTTAAATCTTTTATATTATAAGTACTGTTACTATTACCGAAGGTTAGGTTTCGATACATTAAACGTTCTTCATCATGACTTTCCATGTATCCAACTAAGTTTGGATTATTCCAACCACGTTGTTGATAAGAAATCCAAGAGATATCGGCTTGATCACTCCAGCCCATTGTGTTTTGGTTATAGTTATAATTCATATTTCCCCATAGCATAATTCCGTAGTTGGCTAGTTCTATTTCTTCAGAATTATCGGCTAAATGCTCAAAAATCACGTATGGCTTGTTAGTTGGATCAAAATTCCAGATAAAATCGGCATAGTTTTTTAAGATGCTAATTCTAGTAGCGTCATAAGCACTTCCCCAGTTATCAACACCTGTGTAAATAGTGTTAGAAAAACCTTTTGTAAAGTCAAATCTGAAACCGTCAATTTTATATTCAGACATCCAGTAGCTTAAGACATCTTTAAAAAATGAAGTAGTGTAACTAGACTCATGATTAAAATCGTATCCCCATTGTGCGCTTGTGTTATCAACAAAGTTAGAATCTTGATTGTACCAAGGATTATCTGCTGCAGGTTTTCCATTTACGCTATCCCAGTACATTTGTAACAGAGGAGATTGTCCGTACGAATGATTAAATACAACATCGGCAAGTACTGCAATTCCTCGTTGGTGACATGCGTCAACAAATGCTTTAAAAGCGTTTTTTGTACCATAAGCTTTATCTAAAGCCATATATAGTGCCGGATTATATCCCCAACTATCATTACCTTCAAATTCGTTTATAGGCATAAGCTCAATGGCATTAATACCTAATGAGGCAAGATAGTCTAGATGGGTTAGTGCTTCATTATAAGAATCAGTATCTGTAAAATCTCTTATGTGCAATTCGTAAATAATCAAATTGTCTTGTGCCGGCTTCATAAAATTGGTAACGTTCCAAGTATAAGGAGTATCGTTTATTTTAAAAGTAGATACATATCCGGTTGTTAAATTTTGAGGATAAGGCTTTAGGTTTGGATAGTTTGTAGAAGAGATGTATTGATCATTCCACGGATCTAGAATTTTTTCTGAATAAGGATCCGCTACTTTAATGTCGTAGTCTATTAGGTATTGGTATGCAAATTCGGTGTTTATATCTAAATTATTTAGTGTTATCCAAAAATACTCTCCGTCTTTATAAAGTTGATAGCTTTGGTTAAGTGACCAGTTATTAAAATCACCTATTAAAAAAACGTCTATTTTGTTTGGAGCTAACAATACGAAAGTAACAGAATTATCAGGGTTTATGTTAACACCATTTTTAACGCCTGTAGGTAATGGTAGGTTTTGGGTAACTGTTTTAACATAAATAGTTATTTCAATAAACTTAGTTTCTCCATTAGCAGTAGCTATGGCTTTTAAGGTGTGTGTACCTGTAGTGCTTAGAATATGAGAAGATGATATGATTGTTGTGTTTAATGCTGTTTGAATAGAAACGCCATCAACAAGTAACTCTAAGTCTGCATTTATAGAGGCTTCAGCAGTAATTGTAATATTATCGTTTAAGTTGTATACGCTATTAGCGAGCGGTTGTGTAAAGGTTATGTTTAATCCTTCTTGATAAATAGGCACAAAAATATCAGGACTTGTTTGTTGTGATCCATCAGAAGACCTAAAAACAAAATTAAGTTCAGAGATTGTTTCTGTAGTTTGTACTCCGTAAAAAGCATAGACGGTAGGAGTAATTAGCAATGTATATATATTGGGATTTGTGGCATCTCTAGTTAAAATAGGTTGATTTACATTATCTCCCCAAGTTCCAATTACATTTTGCCATTGTACACCATTAACAGTTACACCTGTATGTGCATAAATATCTCCTGAATAATTTTCAAGAGCTGTACCTGTTGCATCAAAAGTAATTAAAACTTCATTATTTGCGGTAGGTACTGCAGGAGATGTAGTTACTTGTGCATATGTGTAATAATTTGAAATAAGGAAAACGAATATGAATAAAGCTTTTTTCATGATGTTTGTTTTAGCTACTGAAGCATACTATAAAGGTAGTAGAAATGCTTAAATATAAGGCAAAATTGAAGGATATAAATAAAAAAACCCGCATAGAAAAGACTATGCAGGTTTTTTGAAATTAACACATTATATGGATGTTAAAGTATATGTTGGAGCATTAGGATCACTAAAATCAAGTACAATGTTATATGTACCTGCAGTAACGGCAATATTTGCACCGTTTTGTTCTAGTGTACCATCAGCACCATCATCACCAAAATTATAATCCCAAGCATCGTTGGTTCTAAATTTTATTTCTCCGGTAGTTAAGGTTACACCATTTAATACCCAAACACCATCAGTACTATAGTCTGGAGTAAATCTAACATCAGGACCACCCCATCCATTAGGAGCAGCAGATCCTACAACACCCCAAATATCTATTGGTTCAATAGTGTATTGAAGAGCATTTAAATCAAAAGTAACCAGATAGTTACCTGCGGTAACAGCAATATTAGCACCTCCTGGTTCTAAAGTACCATCAGCACCATCGTCACCGTAATTTAGTGTCCAGTCGTTATTAAATCTAATTTTTATTTCACCATCAGCAAGTGTTACAACAGCTTTCCAAGTATCAGAGTAAGAGTCGTACTCAAAAGGTAAATCAGGACCGCCCCAACCATTTGGAGTTGCTGACCCAACCAATCCCCATGAATAAGCCTCAATGGTATAGGTAAGTGCTGCAGTATTGAAAGTTATTTTATAGGTACCTGCTGATACAGGAATATTTGCTCCGTTTTGGTCTAAAGTACCGTCTAATCCATCATCTCCGTAGTTTAAATCCCATGCGTTATTTGAACGGAATTTTATTTCACCATCGGTAAGCGTTACGTACGCAACAATTACATTAGGATCACTAGTTTGATAGAAAGGCATATCCGGGCCATTCCAACCATTGGTAGTAGCACTACCAACGACTCCCCAAATAGTAGATAAATCTAGTACGTCTAGGTATGTAGTAGCGGTAAACATTGCAATATTAGAGTCAATAACTGTTGTTTCGCTTAAAACAGCTTGTACTTGTACAGCTACTTCGGTAGGTACACCTCCTTCTAAACCTAAGTTTAGGAGAAGTTTGTTAAGTTCTACACTTTCAAATACTTTTGAGAGTGCTGTACCTGCAGAAATAGTTTTACTATTTGCACCATAGGTGAAAATAATATTATAGCTAGCTCCTGCATCAAAACCATAATCAGGGTCTGTCCAAGAAACGGTTAGCACATCTTGTCCGGCATTATCTACTAAAAGTGTTAAATTATTAGTAGATAGGCTAAGTGTGGTAGAAGCATTCGGGTTTAACACCGTAAAATCTTGATTATCACAGGCTACCAAAAACGAAGTAGCTGTAAATAAAAGTAATATGTTATTTAATAATGTTTTCATATTTTTCTTAATTAAAAAATTAGTACCCAGGATTTTGAGATAAATTAGGGTTTGCATTTAAATCAGAAGCCGGTATTGGAAATAAATCTAAATATCCAGGTGTAGCGGTTCCTTCCATTACACCACCTTTCCAAGGCCATACATAATTTCCATCAGAAAATTTCCCAAATCTAATTAGGTCAGTTCTTCTGTGTCCTTCCCAAAATAGTTCTCTAGCTCTTTCATCAAGAATAAAATCTAAATCAATAGAAGAAACAGATCCAAAATTATTGGCTCTAGCTCTTAGCTGATTTATGTATGAAATTGCTGTAGCTTCATTTCCACCACCACCTCTAAGAGTAGCTTCTGCATACATTAAGTATACATCTGCAATTCTAAATAATGGGAAATCGGTATCTGTAAAATTACCACTTGTATCAGAACCCGGATTTCCATTTCTATCAAGGTTTTTAAACTTGGTAACGGCATAACCATCAGTAAAAGTACTAATAGATTCGATAGCAAGTGTTTGTCCGTCTGAATAGAACATAGCTCTAGGATCTTTTTCAATAGTATATGTTAAGTTATTTAGATCGAGAGTCACTTTGTATAAACCAGCGTTTACAGCAATATTAGCTCCTCCACTTTCTAGTGTACCGTCGGCACCATTATCTCCGTAATTAAAGGCCCAGTCGTTATCTCTTCTAAATTTTATTTCACCATCGGTTAGGTTAAAGTAACCTGCAAATACATTAGTAGTACCTGTTTGATATAGTGACATATCAGGACCTCCCCAACCGTTTAAGGTAGCTGAACCAACTAATCCCCAGTTGGCAGCAGCGCCAATAGCGTTGTTTGCAGCATTGGTATCTAGACCGGTATCAAACAAAGTTACTAAAGAACTTGTAGTTCTAGTACCTCCCCAACCACCATTGATTCCAAAATCACTAGGATTCATTGAACCACCAACGGCAGCGTGAATTAAAAATGTAGTACCTCCATATGTTTGTGTGTGTAAACCATCAAAAGCAATTGGGAAAATAACACCACTTGCAGTGTGGTTATCTGCCAAGAATAAATTTTGGTAAGAAGGTTCTAATCCGTATCCTGCATTGATAACTTTTGATGAGTACGTAATACAGTCGTTATATCTAGGAGAGCCGGTGTATACTTCGGCATTTAGATATAATTTTGCCAATAATGTCCATGCTGCAGCTTGATCTGCTCTAGCGTATTCATTTGTTTTAGGAGCTAATAAGCCCCCTTCTATGTCAAGTAGTTCACTTTCTACGTAGTTAAACAACTCGGTTCTTGTTTTTTGAGGAGGGTAAAAGAAACCAACCTCATCTTCTTCTGTTACAAATGGAAAGTTTCCAAATAAATCAAGTGCGTGATAATAACTCAAGGCTCTTAAAAATCGAGCTTCTTTTCGATATAGTTCAATATCATTTAATAACTGACCAGTAACACCTCTATCGGCTAATTTAGCCGGAGTTGTTTCTCTAAGGAATGCATTACAAGAAGTTACTTGATATAAAATACGATTGTATAATGCAGTAACAAACTCGTTACTAGGATTCCAGTCATGTTCGTGATAATCTGGTAAGCTACCATCTGCCCAACCAATTACGGCTTCGTCAGTAGTTACTTCTTGTGCTAACCAGTATTGTCTTAAGTATTGGCTAAAACCTTCATCAATTCCGGTGATATCAGGTAATCCGGCAGGACCTTGTTGTCCGCTAATAGCCAAACCTGCATATAATTTAGCAAGTACTTGTTTGTATGAAGCAGGGTCGTTAAACAATTCATCTGCCAATACAATATCTTTATCTTGAGGAACTTTATCTAAATCATTTAGACAAGAAGTCAACGTAAACAGTGTTACAATGGTTCCTACTAATAATATTTTAAAAGAATATTTTTTCATTTCTAATTAATTAAAAGTTTAAGTTAACACCAAGCATATAAATTCTAGGTCTTGGGTAAATATTATAATCAATACCACCACTTACTTCAGGATCTAAACCTTCATAATCGGTTATTGTTAACACGTTTTGGACAGAACCAATTACAGATAAATTAGATTCTTCGCCAAATACATTTCCAAAGTTATAGCCAACACTTACGTTGTCTAATTTAACAAAAGAAGCTTCTTGCACGTAGTAATCAGACATATATCTTTCAGTACCTCCGTTTATAAAACCAGATTCTAATACGTTTTCTACACCGTTTGAAATTACTTCAGGGAACGCTGCGTTAAGTAGCTGTTGTCTAAATCCTAAGTTAGAATCAACATTGTTATATACGTAATTTCCAAAACTTCCTCTCCAAACCATATTGAAGTTCCATTTTTTATAATTTAAATCGGTAGTAAATCCAACAGTATAATCTGCAGTTGGTTTTTTATATCGGTATTTATCGGCACTTGTAATAACACCATCATTATTTCTATCAACATAAACACCTTCTAAAGGCTTCCCGTTTGTGTCGTACACTTGTTGATATACGAAAAATGTATATGGTGCGTATCCTACGGTATGTCTTTGAATAGTGTTACCTACACCTCCGCTAAAACCACCTACTTCAACACCTTCATAGTTAGGATCGTCGTTGGTAGTTAGTTTTGTAATTTCTGTATCAGCATACGTAAAATTGAAACCTAAGTTTAAATTTAGGTCTTCTGTTTTAACAGGTTTTACGTTAAGCATTAACTCAATACCTTTATTTTCC
This sequence comes from Flavobacteriaceae bacterium, assembly GCA_027082925.1. Taxonomy (GTDB): domain Bacteria; phylum Bacteroidota; class Bacteroidia; order Flavobacteriales; family Flavobacteriaceae; genus Lutibacter. The sequence goes on along the minus strand of JALWTD010000017.1, from coordinate 429,471 downwards.
ATTTTCCCAATGTTAGCTAAACCTGCATTTGACAGTGAAGAACCTCCAGGGAATGGAATAAAGTTTAATAAATCTTTAGTTTTTCTAAAGTAGGCATCTATAGAACCATTAACTACATCGTTAAATAATCCGAAATCAAGACCAACGTTATAGGTTTCTGTTTCTTCCCATTTTAGTGTAGAGTTAAAAGGTTCAGCTCTATATGTAGTTAAGAAATCGTTTCCAAATTGGTATTGTGCTGTTGTGGTACTTGCCAAATATGTAGCAATAGCAGGGTAATAGCTCCCTACATCTTGTTGACCTGTAATACCCCAACTTAAACGGAATTTAAGATTGGTAACTGTTTTTGAGTTTTTAAGAAAATCTTCTTCATAAATTTTCCAAGCAAAAGCTGCTGAAGGGAAATTACCCCAACGGTTGTTTTCGCTAAATCTTGAAGAACCATCTCTTCTATAGGTTAAGGTTAAAAGATATTTTTGGTCTAAAGTATATTTTAATCTTCCGAAGAACGATTGTAAGTTAAGCTCATTGTAATAATCAAACATTTGTGTAATAGCTGCATCTTGGATATCAACTTCACTAAATCCTTGATTTTTGAAATTTTGATAAGAATAACCAGCCATAAAATCAACACTACTGTTAATTGACTTTAAATCTTTCGCATAGTTAAGATAAAAGTCCATAAGTAAGTTTTCTTTATCTTGTTCGTAGTGAGAAATATTTCCTAGCTGTGCTAAATCAAGTGTGCTAGCTGTTGCCGAGTTATACTTAATATCGTCTCCATTACTTTTAGAACGGTCGTAACCTAAGTTAAGGTTAGCTCTTAGTTCTGGTAAAAAGTGCATTTTATAATCAAACTGAATATTTGCAATATTTCTGTTAGAATGTGAAGAATTATTGCGTTGTTTTAACAATGCTACTGGGTTTTTAGGAGCGCCAACAGCTATTGGATTACCATTTGATTGTAACCATTCAAAAAATCCACCATATGGAGAAGCGTTGTCGTAAACAGGTTTTGTAGGGTCAAAAGCGATAGCATTTCCAATAGCTCCGGTATCAGCAAACGTATTATTTATTAAAGATATTCTAGTATTGATATCAATTTTTAAATGTTCGTCAAATAATTTGGTACCAACTCTTAAAGAGTAAGTAGCTCTTTCAAGCATTGAGGTTAATAACGTACCGGTTTGATTGGTATAACCAATAGAACCTCTATAGTTTAATTTTTCGTCTCCACCAGTGATACTTATATTATGGTCGGTACCATATCCGGTTCTAAAAATTTCATTTTGCCAGTTGGTATTTGCATCTCCTAACAAAGCAATGTCAGATGCAGTACCGTAAGTATTCACATAATCTCTAAATTGGTTAGCAGATAAAGCATCTACAGTTTCAATATTTTCATTTACTGAAAAATTAGAGCTGTACGTAGCTTTAAATCCATCTCCTTTACCTTTTTTAGTGGTAATAATAATTACCCCGTTTGATGCTCTAGAACCGTAAATTGCAGTTGCAGAGGCATCTTTTAAAATGGTATAAGATTCAATATCATTCGGATTAATGGTGTTTAGAGGGTTTCGAAGCCCACTAATACCAGTACCATCAACAGGCACTCCATCAATTACAAATAAAGGATTGTTAGTTGCTGTTAAAGAAGCACCACCTCTAATTCTAATGGTAGACCCGCTACCAGGAGCACCTCCTCCTGAAGTTATTTGAACACCGGCAACTTTACCTGTCAGCATTTGATCAGGAGAAACAATAACTCCTTTATTAAAATCTTTTGCTTTAACAGATGTTACAGATCCTGTAGCATCTTTTACGGTTGTAGTACCGTATCCTATTACCACAACCTCACTTAAAGTTTCTGTATTTTCAACAAGAGAAACATTAATAGTAGTATTGTTAGTAAAGGTAATTTCTTGAGAATAAAATCCCAAATAAGAAAATACTAATACATCCCCAGGTTTTACATTTTCTATGGTATAGTTTCCATCAAAATCTGTGGCTGCGCCCTTAGTAGTTCCTTTAATTATAACATCAACGCCAGGTAAAGCCGTATTACCCGTTGCTTCCGTAACTTTACCTTTAACAGTTTGCTGAGCAAACATTACTAAAGGAAAGAGAAGTATGACATTAAACAAAAAAAATCTAAAATTTTTCATCTATTTTCTAAGTTAATTAATGATTAAGTTTTTAAAATAATTATACTATTTTTTACATTTCACTTTGTGAAGTTAAGGACTTAACATTTACTTAACAATTATAACGGGTGTTTTTAAAGTTGCGCAAACGTTTTCGTGTTTATAACTTTTTTACGCAAACGTTAGAGTTGCTGATTTTATAAAAAAAAGGAAATGAGTTGCTGAAATGCTAATTTTTATTCAAAAAAACAAGAATGTTTCTAAGTAAATACTTCATTTTTTACTTAGAAATTTTATATTTGTTGTTAGAGATATATTTTGAATATTAAGCATGAAACCAAGAATCACTTTAAAAAAAATAGCAAAAGAGTTTGGAGTATCAATTTCTACGGTTTCAAAGGCGTTAAAAGATAGTCATGAGATTAGTGAAGAGGTACGCGAAAGAATACAAGCTTTTGCCGATTTTTATAATTATAAACCCAATAGTTTAGCACTTCAATTACGCAATCAAAAAACATCTGTAATAGGTGTTATTATTCCCGAAATAGTTCACCATTTCTTTTCAACGGTAATTGACGGTATTGAGCAATATGCAAATGAAAAGGGATATAACGTAATGGTTTGTTTATCTAATGAATCTTATCAAAAAGAAGTATCTAATATAAGCGTGCTTACTAGAGGTAGTGTAGATGGACTAATTATTTCCATTTCTAGAGAAACTCAAGAAAATGAAAATTACCAACATTTTGATGCCTTATTAAACGATGATTTTCCTTTGGTTTTGTTTGATAGGATTCATGATAAATTACAATGCGATAAGGTTATTATTGACGATGTTGGAGGAGCTTACAAGGCAGCAAATCATTTGATTGATATTGGATCAAAGAGAATCGCACTAATTACCACACAAGATTATGTAACAGTAGGTTCACTGCGGAAAGAAGGGTATATAAAATCTCTCAAAAACCACGGAATTGTCATTGATGAAAGCTTAATTTATAAAATTGATGATAACCAAAACCTTTACGAACAAATTGAAAAGGTAATTAATGTACAAAACCCTCCTGACGCTATTTTAGCGGTTAACGAAATTTATGCTGCAAATGCCTTAAAAATAGCAAAAGAGCGAGGCTTAACCATTCCTGACGATATTGCCATTATTGGTTTTACAAGCGGTTTAATTTCTGAATTTACCTCACCGCCGTTAACATCGGTAGTGCAGCACGGTTATTTAATGGGGAAACAGGCTGCAGAATTGCTAATAAACAGAATAGAAAATACCGCACCTAAAGAGTTTCAGAAAGAAGTTATTTCAACCAATTTAAAAATTAGAAAATCTACAAAAAGGTAATTTTTGAAATCGCATTTAATAAAATTTTATATATTTGCCTTGAAAAAGTAATTTCACACACTACTATTTTTTACACTTCACAATAAATATTTAAGACAAAATACAGTCTTAAATAGTAGCAATTATTAATTTTTACATATATGGAAAAACGGAAACTAGGTTTCTGGGAAATCTGGAATATGAGTTTCGGATTCTTAGGAATACAATTTGGTTTTGCTTTACAGGGAGGCTTTATGTCTAGAATTTTTCAAACCTTAGGAGCAGAAAAAGATGATATTCCTATTTTGTGGATTGCAGCGCCTTTAACAGGGTTGTTAGTACAGCCCATTATAGGTTATTTAAGTGATAGAACATGGAGTGTTAAATGGGGAAGAAGAAAACCTTATTTTTTGATAGGAGCTATATTAAGCTCTTTAGCACTATTATTTGTACCTCATTCACCAGCATTATGGGTGGCCGCAGGATTTTTATGGATATTAGATGCTTCTATAAATATTTCTATGGAGCCATTTAGGGCTTTGGTTGCCGATAAGTTACCGGAATCTCAAAGATCATATGGTTTTGTAGTTCAAACACTCATAATAGGTATTGGTACTTGGGTAGCAAGTAATTTACCTTGGGTAATTTCTAAATTTGGTTTTAGTGACGAAGCTCCAATGGGAGTTGTACCTATGTCGGTTAAAATTGCTTTTGCTATTGGAGCTGCTGTATTTTTAGGAAGTATTTTGTATACTATTTTTACGACAGACGAATATCCTCCTGAAGATATGGAAGCATTTCAGGAAGAAAAGCGACAAAAAAATCAGTTTCTAAAAAATATATTAGAAAATATAGGAGGAATGCCTTCAACCATGAAAAAATTAGGAGTCATTCAATTTTTTAGCTGGTTTGCTTTTTTTACTATGTGGAGTATGGCAAATCCGGCATTAACAGAACATGTTTTTAACACACCTGCACCTGTTGAAAGTGCTTACGATTTAACAAATGCAATTCAGGCAGAGGCTTTTAATATAGCAAATACAGCCTTTCAAAAATCGTCTAACTTGGTAGGTTCTTATATGGGTATTTACGGATTGTCTTCTATGGCTTTTGCGCTTATTTTAACGCTTTATACCTCTAGAAGACGAATTAATAGAAAATTTACTCATATGATTTCTCTAATTCTTGGGGGTATTGGGTTTATTTCTATGTATTTTATTCCTTCTCCTCAATATTTGGCACTATCATTTACGTTAATAGGTTTTTCTTGGGGTAGTATTTTATCAATGCCTTATGCAATGTTATCAAGTGCCGTTGATCCTAAAAAAATGGGAGTTATTATGGGGATTTTCAATATGTTTATTGTAATACCACAAATAATAGCCTCTATAGGAGGAATTAACTATATATCGGGCTTATTTGGAGAAGAGACAATTAACACAATGATTGTTGCAGGTATTAGCTTAATAATAGCAGGATTTAGCAACCTTTTAATAACCAATGAAAGAGCAATATCTTAAACGATAATAGGTATATGAAAAATGAGAAAGCGTTTATATTTGATTTAGATGGTGTAATAGTTGATACTGCGAAGTATCATTATTTGGCTTGGAAAAATTTAGCAAACTCTTTAGGATTTGATTTTACTGAAGAACAAAATGAGCAACTAAAAGGAGTTAGTAGAGTTAAATCTCTTGAAATCTTGTTAGGTGTTGGAAAGGTTAATTTATCTGAAGAAAAAAAAGAGGCCTTGCTAAAAGAAAAAAACAAAAAATATTTAGCATACGTAAATACAATGACTTCGGCCGAAATTTTACCTGGAGTAAACAAGCTATTGCAGTTTTTAGAAGCTAACAAAATAAAGTTTGCCTTAGGATCAGCAAGTAAAAACGCACCACTTATTTTAGAAAAAGTAGGCCTTTTAAAACGGTTTTATGCAATTGTTGATGGTAATGATGTTACCAAAGCAAAACCAGATCCGGAAGTATTTTTAATAGGTGCTAAAAAATTAAATACAGCACCCGAAAACTGTATTGTAGTTGAAGATGCTATTGCAGGAATACAAGCTGCCAATTCAGCTAAAATGACTAGCATTGGAATAGGTGATAAAACAGTTTTAAGTGAAGCCGATTATGTTTTTGAAAGCATGAACGAAATCACTTCAGATTTTTTACAAAATCTAATTAATTAGAAAAAAATGAACAAGAATTATATAATCCCTAACGAATGGTCAATTCTTGAAGAAGGATTTGATAACGATAATGTAAAGGCTTCAGAAAGTATCTTTAGCATAGGTAATGGAGCTATGGGACAACGTGCTAATTTTGAGGAAGATTATTCTGGAAGCACACTACAAGGTAGTTATATTGGCGGAATTTATTATCCCGATAAAACACGAGTAGGTTGGTGGAAAAACGGATATCCTGAATATTTTGCAAAAGTATTAAATGCACCAAATTGGATAGGTATTCACATAAAAATAAACAATACACTTCTAGATTTAAATACTTGTAAAGTAGTTGATTTCAAGAGAGAATTAAATATGAAAGAAGGCTGGTTAAGTCGTTCTTTCAATGCTGTTTTACAAACAGGAGAAGAAATAAACGTTACAACAAAACGATTTATTAGTGTTGCGTTTAATGAAATTGGAGCAATAGAATATACTATTAATGTAGTCAATTTTTCAGGTACAATAGCGTACACACCATATATTGATGCCGGTATTGTAAATGAAGATGCCAATTACGATGAATATTTTTGGAAGATATTGGAAATTTATGACGGAGAAAATGCAGGATGTATTTTGTCAAAAACATTGAAAACAGAATTTTTAGTAGCTACAGCAATGAAAGTTTCATTTGCTTTAAACAATAAAGAAATAAAACTTCAGCAGCATACACAAAAACTAGAGAAAAAACTCGATTATACATATCAAACTAAAGTGTCTAAAGGAGATACCTTAACCATTTTTAAATACGGAACTTATGTAAGTTCTTTAAATGAAACTCCAGACAATTTGGTGAAAAAAGCATTCCAAAATGTAGAAGAAGCAGAAAAATTAGGATTCCATAACTTGTTGGAAACACAAAAAGATGCGTGGCAAAAAATTTGGGACACTTCAGATATTATTATAGAAGGAGATGTAAAAGCACAACAAGGAATACGATTTAATATTTTTCAGCTAAACCAAACTTATATGGGTACAGATGCCCGATTAAATATAGGACCAAAAGGATTTACAGGAGAAAAATATGGAGGAAGTACCTATTGGGATACCGAAGCTTATTGCATTCCTTTTTATATGGGAACAAAAGATGCAAGCGTTGCTAAAAACCTATTGTTATACAGGTATAATCAATTAGATAAAGCTATAGAGAATGCTCAAAAATTAGGATTTACAAACGGAGCAGCTCTTTACCCAATGGTTACCATGAATGGTGAAGAATGCCATAACGAATGGGAGATTACCTTTGAAGAAATACACCGTAATGGCGCTATGGTTTACGGAATTTACAATTATGTAAACTACACACAAGACTTTGATTATATACCAAAATACGGCTTGGAGGTAATGATTGCAATTGCCCGCTTTTGGTATCAACGAGTAAATTATTCTTCGGTAAAAAATAAATACGTTATTTTAGGAGTAACCGGACCTAATGAGTACGAAAACAATGTAAATAATAATTTTTACACAAATTACTTGGCAAAATGGTGTATAACCTATACCGTAGATTGCTTAAATGAAGTTAAACATAATTATACAGACGATTTTTCTCGTATAATAGCAACTACAAAACTAACAGCCGAAGAGATGTATCAATGGCTAAATGTTGCAGACAATATGTATCTTCCTTATAGTGAAGAAAACCAAGTATATTTACAACAAGAAGGCTTTTTAGATAAAGAAATAATTCCAGTTAGTCAATTGCCGGTGTCTGAAAAACCAATAAATCAAAAATGGTCTTGGGATCGCATTTTAAGATCGTGTTATATTAAACAAGCCGATGTTTTACAAGGAATGTTCTTTTTTGAAAATAAATTTAGCAAAGAAGAGTTAGAACGTCATTTTGATTTTTATGAACCTATTACTGTTCATGAGTCTTCTTTATCGCCTTGTGTACACGCTATATTGGCAGCATCAATCGATAGAACACAAAAGGCATATGAGTTGTATTTACGAACGGCTAGATTGGATTTAGATGATTACAACCATGAAGTAGAAGAAGGGTGTCATATTACAAGTATGGCAGGAACATGGATGTCAATTGTGCAAGGTTTTGGCGGAATGAGAGTTTGGGATGATGGCAAGCTAACATTTAACCCTCAAATTCCTAAAGAATGGAAATCATACTCTTTTAAAATTAACTTTAGAGGACAAATTATAACGGTTTATAAAAGTCAAACAACATGTAAGTTTTACAACGAAGTTGGAGAAGAAATAAACTTATTAGAAGGAAATAGTAAAGTAAAATAACTGTAAAATATACCAAATGGATGTACTTAAAAAAAGTGTATTAATACTCTTATGCTTTGTTTCGATACAGTTATCGGCTCAAAAAATAGCAAAAATAGAACCGCCTTTTTGGTGGACAGAAATGCATAATACAAAGTTAGAGTTAATGGTTTATGGTAAAAACATAGCACAATTAACACCTAAAATAACAAATAAGGCTATTACTATTTTGGGAATAACAAAAACAGAAAACCCTAACTACCTTTTTATTAAGCTAGAATTAAAAAATGCCAAAGCAGGTGTATTTACTATAAATTTTACAAAAAAAAATAAAGTAATAACACACTACAACTATCAGTTAAAACAGCGAGAAAAAGATGCAGCATTACGTAAAAGTTTTGATAGTTCAGATGTGATATATTTGCTAATGCCAGATCGTTTTGCAAATGGAAATCCAAATAATGATTCTTCTCCTGAACTCAAAGAAAAGGTCGACAGAGCTTTTAAAGGAGGAAGACATGGAGGTGACATTGAAGGTATTATTAAACACCTAGATTACTTACAAGAATTAGGCGTAACGGCTATTTGGAGTACACCACTCTTAGAAGATAATGATGAGCGTTACTCGTACCACACTTACGGACAATCTGATGTCTATCGCATAGACCCTCGTTACGGTACAAATGAAGATTACAAACGTTTGGCTACCGAAATGGAAAAAAGAGGTATGAAATTGATTATGGATTACGTAACAAATCATTGGGGAGCCGAACATTGGATGATTAAAGATCTTCCAACGTATACTTGGATTCATCAATTTCCGGGTTATGCCAACTCTAATTATAGAATGACAACCCAATTTGATCCAAATGCTTCTGCGATAGATAAAAAATACTGTATGGATGGATGGTTTGTACCATCAATGCCCGATTTAAATCAGAGTAATCCGTTAGTGCTCACTTATTTAATACAAAATGCTATTTGGTGGATTGAATACACCGGATTGGATGGATTTAGAGTTGATACCTATTCGTACAACGACAAGGAAGCTATCGCAAAATGGACACGGGCTATTACAAATGAATATCCGTATTTTAATATTGTGGGTGAAGTTTGGATGCACAATCAGGCAGCAATTGCGTATTGGCAAAAAGACAGTAAAATTGGAGCTATTCAAAGCTATAATTCGTATTTACCAAGCGTTATGGATTTTACCTTACACGATGCTATTTCTAGCATGTTTAATGAAGACAATGCTTCTTGGTCAAACGGAATGATTAAAGCGTATGAAAATTTCGTGAACGATTACCTGTATACCAATCCAAACAATTTACTAGTTTTTGCAGAAAATCATGACACTCAGCGGTTACATCATTTACTAAACAACGATATTCAAAAATATAAGTTGGTAATGACTTTAATTGCTACTGTTAGAGGTATTCCTCAAATTTACTACGGAAGTGAAATAGGATTAACAGGAAATAAAGACAACGGAGATGGAGATATTCGAAAAGATTTTCCGGGAGGATGGCCTTCAGACACAAATAACGCATTTGTGAAAGAAGGACGTACAAAACGACAACAAGAACTGTTTGCTTTTACAAGTAAATTGTTTCAATGGCGTAAACAACAACCGTTAATACATACCGGAAAAACAACGCATTATATACCGGAAAATAATGTGTATGTGTACTTTAGACATAATGATAAAGATGCTGTTATGGTAGTTATAAACAATAGTGTAAACCCTCAAACATTGCAATTAAGTAGATTTTCAGAAAGTATTAAAAATCACCTAAAAGGAAAAGATATATTAACCGGTAATACTGTAGATTTATATAAGGGTAACATACTTGTAAAAGGAAAAACATCACTAATATTAGAGCTGGAATAAATGAATGGCATTGCTAAAAATATTCAAAAATTAATTTTCCTGTTTTTTGCTGCAATTTTCACAATAAATGCTCAAAATTCAGACAGAAAATATTTAGGCATTGTTCAAAAAAAAACAATGGTAGAAATAAATACCAGCGATGGAGTTTACCGCATTAAACCTTATTCAACTAAAATAATAGAAACCTCATTTATACCTAAAAAAGAAATATTCAACGCGCAATCAGAGGCTGTTGTTTTAAACCCTAAATCAACTAATTTTAAATTAACAGAAACCACACAAAATATTACAATAGCAACTAAAGGTATTCGCGTAATACTAAACAAAGAGCCATTTCTAATTAGTTACTATTACAAAGAAAAATTGTTAATTTCTGAACGAAAAGGCTATGTTAAAAATGATGAAAATGAACTGTTAGATTTTAATTTATCAGCATCTGAAATTTTGTATGGAGGCGGAGCGCGTGCCTTAGGAATGAACAGAAGAGGTCACCGGTTAAAATTATACAACAGAGCTCATTACGGCTATGAAACACATTCAGAATTAATGAACTATACGTTGCCTCTTGTGTATTCTTCTAAATTGTACGCCATTCATTTTGATAATGCTCCAATAGGTTATTTAGATTTAGATAGTAAAAAGGACAATTCCTTGCAATACGAAGCCATTAGTGGTAGAAAAACCTATCAAATTATAGCCGGTGATAGTTGGAACGATTTGATTGGCCAGTACACAAATTTAACAGGAAAACAACCGTTAATTCCACGTTGGGCTTTGGGTAATTTCTCAAGCCGATTTGGGTATCATTCTCAAGAAGAAGCAGTACGTACAATAGATAAGTTTATAGCAGAAAAAATACCTGTAGATGCTATTATTTTAGATTTATATTGGTTTGGAAAAGAAATAAAAGGAACTATGGGAAATTTACAGTTTGATAAAGACTCTTTCCCTAATCCGATTGAAATGATTGCAAATTTCAAGAAAAAAGGAATTAAAACCATATTGGTTACAGAGCCATTTATTTTAACAACTTCTAACAGGTGGAAAGAAGTTGTTGCAGCGGATATTTTAGGAAAAACACCCGATGGAAAACCATATACCTACGATTTTTATTTCGGAAATACAGGTTTGATAGATATTTTTAAACCGGAAGCGAAAGTGTGGTTTTGGAATATTTACAAAGAACTTACCAATAAAGGAATAGGAGGATGGTGGGGAGACTTAGGCGAGCCGGAAGTTCATCCTTCAGATTTGATACATGAAGTAGGTACGGCAGATGAGCTTCATAATATTTACGGACATTATTGGGCAAAAATGATTTTTGAAGGCTATAAAAAGGATTTTCCAAATCAGCGACCGTTTATTTTAATGCGTGCCGGATTCGCAGGTTCACAGCGATACGGCTTAATTCCTTGGTCTGGAGATGTAAACAGAACTTGGGGCGGATTGCAATCTCAACCTGAAATTGCACTGCAAATGGGAATGCAAGGTTTGGCATATATGCACTCAGATTTGGGCGGATTTGCGGGTGCAAACCTAGATAACGAGCTTTATGTAAGATGGTTGCAGTATGGTGTTTTTCAACCTGTTTTTAGACCACATGCACAAGAAGAGGTTCCTTCCGAACCTGTTTTTAGAACATCAAAAACAAAAGAATTAGCAAAAAAAGCTATTTATTTACGCTACCGTTTATTGCCGTATAATTACACCTTAGCTTTTGAAAACAGTAGATATGGTACTCCTTTAATGCGACCTTTGTTTTTTGAAGAGCCAGCACAACCAGATTTTCAGGTTTCAGATAAAGCATATTTATGGGGCGCTAATTTTCTGATAAGTCCGGTAGTTAAACCCAAAATTAAAACACAAAAAATACATTTTCCTTCAACAGCCAATTGGTTCGATTTTTATACAGATGAGAAAATAGATGCTGGAAGTGTAAAAGAAGTAAGATTATCAGAAAAACACATTCCAACATACGTCAAAGGAGGAGCTTTTATACCAATGATTTCTCCAATACAAAACACAAGAGAGTACAGTTTAAAAAATATAGATTTACACTTTTATTTTGACGCTGAAATAGCCAAAAGTTCAGGTAAATTATATAATGATGATGGTGTAACACCAAATGCTTTTGAAAAAGAACAATTTGAAATATTATCATTCACATCAAGTTTTAAAAATAAAAATTTGACTATAAAAATAGCTTCTAAAACCGGAAAATATTTTTCTCCGGAAGCAAAAAGAATCAATATTATTATACACCATGTTTTAACATCACCTAAAAAAGTTACAAGCCGTGTATATACGTGGGATTCAGAAAAAAAACAACTTGTAATACCTATAAATTACCAAAATAATAGATTGGAAATAATTCGTGTAAAATTTTAAAAATGAAAAAAATAATCATTATAATAACCATTGTTTTAGTTGCTGTTAGTTGTACCAAAACGGTTTCAAAAGAGTCTAAAGAAACTACCCCACCTTTAACAAGCATTACAAATGCTGATTTAGAAACCGCAATTATTTACGAAGCAAATATTCGTCAGTATTCTCCGGAAGGAACTTTTAATCAGTTCACAAAAGATATTCCTAAACTAAAAAAGTTAGGTGTTAAAATTATTTGGCTAATGCCTATTTTTCCAATTTCAAAAACCAAAAGTAAAGGTTCTTTAGGAAGCTACTACGCAGTGTCTGATTACACCAAGGTAAATCCTGAATTTGGAGATTTAACCGATTTAAAGAAACTGATAGAAACGGCTCACAAAAACAATATGTTTGTAATTTTAGATTGGGTTGCTAACCACACAGGCTGGGATCATATTTGGATAAAAGAACATCCGGAGTATTACACCAAAAATGGAAAGGGAGAGATAACTCATACCGTTGGAACAGATTGGTTTGATGTTGCTGATTTAAACTATGACAATAAAGAAATGAGAGCAGAAATGTTAGCAGATATGAAGTACTGGATAAAAGAAGCTGCTATTGATGGTTTTAGATGTGATGTTGCCGGAATGGTACCGTTAGATTTTTGGGAACATACGGTTGCAGAGTTAAAAAAAGAGAAACCTATTTTTATGTTAGCCGAAGCTTGGGAACCCGAATTATTGGTTCATGCTTTTGATATGGCCTATGGTTGGGATACACATCATAAAATGAATGCAATTGCCCAAGGAAAAGAAAATGTAAAAGCTTGGGATGCCAGAATGGAACAGATTGATACACTATACCAAGATGATGATATTTTAATGAATTTTGTAACCAATCATGATGAAAATTCGTGGAATGGTACTGTAAAAGAACGTATGGGCGACGCTTCTGAAGTTATGCTCGTGCTTTCGTATATGACACCCGGTATGCCTTTAATATACAGTGGACAAGAATATGATATGAATAAAAGGCTTCGCTTTTTTGATAAGGATACCATCTTAAAAGCAAAGGGAAAAGTTTGGCCTGTTTTAGAAAAATTGGCACAATTAAAAACAACACACAAGGCACTAAATGGAGGTAAAAAAGCAGCCTCATACCACAGAATTAAAACTTCTGATGATACACATATTTTAGCTTTTACTAGAGAAAAAGATGGAGATAAGGTTATGTTTATTGCAAATTTATCAGATAAAGAACGCACTTTTTCAATAGATAAAGAAGGAGATAGAACTAGCTTTTTTACAACTAAAAAAATCCCTTTCTCAAAAGATAAAAAGTATACATATAAAGCTTGGGAATATAAAATAATTATTGATTAACATTGCTTTAATAATTTGATAATAAGTTCGTTATGCTTTGTGTGAAGGAGTTTGTAATAAACTCCTTTTTTAGTTGCTATTACGAAATCGTTTTAGTGAATATTAATGCTTTTAATAGGAAAAAAATCCATTTAAAAGTAATTTTGAACCAAAATTTAATCTATGATTGCACCTATAAAAAAAATAGCAATTTTAACATCAGGAGGAGATGCTCCAGGTATGAACGCTGCTATTAGAGCCGTAGTTAGAGCTTGTACTTACTACAGTACAGAATGTATTGGTATTTACAGAGGCTATCAAGGCTTGATAGAGGGCGATTTTAAACAACTTACAGCACGACACGTAAGTAATATTATCAATAAAGGAGGGACCATACTAAAATCGGCGCGCTCAACAGAGTTTAGAACTGACGAAGGACGCGCAAAAGCATATAAAAATTTAAAAAAGGAAAATATTGGAGCGCTTATTGTTATTGGTGGAGATGGTACATTTACAGGAGGTTTAAAATTTATTGAAGAATACAATTTTCCTATTGTTGGAATCCCAGGGACTATAGATAATGATATTTACGGGACAGATAAAACAATAGGCTATGACACTGCTTTAAATACAGTAGTTGAAGCCATAGATAAAATACGCGATACAGCAAGTTCTCATAACAGATTGTTTTTTATTGAGGTTATGGGACGCGATGCCGGATTTATTGCGCTAAACTCAGGAATTGGTGCTGGAGCTGAGGAAATTCTAATTCCTGAACATAATTTAGGCTTAGATAGGCTGGTTGATTCATTAAACAAAAGTAAAGCTAAAGGAAAAACATCTAGCATAGTAGTGGTTTCTGAAGGAGATAAAATTGGGAAAAATGTGTTTGAATTAGCAGATTATATCAATCAACATTACCCAGATTACGATGTAAGAGTTTCTGTTTTAGGACATATGCAACGCGGAGGTTCTCCAAGTTGTTACGACAGAGTTTTAGCAAGTAGATTGGGTGTAGCAGCCGTAGAAGCATTGTTAGATAGATCTACTGGAGTTATGGTAGGTATAACAAACGGACAAATAACAACAGTTGGCCTTAATAAAGCCATTAAAATGAATAGAGAAATTAATAAAGAATTACTGAAAGTAGCAGAAATTACTTCGGTATAAAACAAAATAGATATTAAACTAAAATTATAAAAATGTCAACAATTAAAATAGGAATAAACGGATTTGGAAGAATTGGAAGAATTGCTTTTAGAGTAGCAGTTAACAGACCTAATATACAAATTGTAGGAATTAATGATTTGTTAGATGTAAACCATTTGGCTTATTTATTAAAATACGATTCTGTTCACGGAAAGTTTGATGGAGAAATAGAAGTAAAAAACGGGAACTTAGTGGTAAATGGAAATGAAATTAGAATTACTGCTGAACGAAATCCTGAAGATTTAAAATGGAATGAGGTAGAAGCTGATGTTGTTTTGGATTGTACCGGAATTTTTACAACACTAGATAAAGCACAGGCACACATTAAAGCCGGAGCAAAAAAAGTTGCTATTTCAGCACCGTCAGCAGATGCTCCAATGTTTGTAATGGGGGTAAATCACCACCAAATTAAACCAACCGATACCATTGTTTCAAATGCTTCATGTACTACCAATTGTTTAGCTCCTTTGGCAAAAGTAATTAACGATGAGTTTGGAATAGTTGAAGGTTTAATGACTACTGTACACGCAGCAACAGCAACTCAATTTACAGTTGACGGTCCTTCTAGAAAAGATTATAGATTAGGACGTGCTTCATTAAACAACATTGTACCAGCTTCAACCGGAGCGGCTAAAGCTGTAGGAAAAGTAATTCCTGAATTAAATGGAAAACTAACAGGAATGGCATTTAGAGTACCTACAGTTGATGTTTCTGTTGTAGATTTAACAGTAAGACTTGAAAAAAGCGCTTCATTTGAAGAAGTTAAAAAAGCACTTAAAAATGCTTCAGAAAATGAGTTAAAAGGTATTCTAGGATATACTGAAGAAGGTGTGGTATCACAAGATTTTGTTTCAGAACCTAAGACAAGTACTTTTGATGCGAATGCAAGTATCGCGCTAAATGATAATTTCTTTAAATTAGTATCTTGGTACGATAATGAATTTGGATACTCAACAAAGTTAGTTGATTTGGCAACCTATATTCATACTGTTTAAAACAAAAAAAATGATTTTAATTGCTGACGGAGGTTCTACAAAAGCCGATTGGATTTTATTGGATTCAAATGGTAAACAGTTGCTTAAAACGAGAACAAAAGGGTTAAATCCGGCAGTTTTTAGTGAGGAGCTACTACAAAGTAGTATTGAAGAAAATAACGACTTGCAGACGATTCGTAGCAGTGTAAAAAAAGTATATTTTTACGGTGCAGGATGCGGAACAGAAAGACCTACATTACTGTTAAAATCAATTTTTGAAAACTTTTTTATAAATGCTGCAGTAGAAGTTAAAGAAGATACTTATGCTGCAGCTTATGCTGTTACAGCAGCTCCTGGATTGGTTTGTATTTTAGGTACAGGATCTAATAGTTGTTTTTTTGACGGTGCTAATGTTATTGGAGGAATACCTTCGTTAGGTTATGTACTTATGGATGAGGCTAGTGGTAATTACTTTGGTAAAAAATTATTACGAGATTATTTTTATAAAAAAATGCCTGTAAAAATAGCCAAAGCTTTTGAAGCACAGTTTGATTTAGATGCTGATACAATTAAGAGAAACCTGTACAAAGAAGCAAATCCAAATACATACTTAGCTCACTTTGCAGAATTTATTTTTAAAAACGAAAGAAATGCTTACTTCAATAAAGTGTTGCATAAAGGAATAAAAGATTTTTTTAAAAATAGAGTACTTCCTTTTGATGAAGCAAAAGAAGTCCCTGTTCATTTTGTAGGTTCAATAGCTTATTTTGCTTCTGATATTATTAAAGATGTTGCTAGGTATCATATGGTTACACTTGGAAAAATAGTTAGACGTCCTATTGATGGTTTGATAAAACATCATCAAAAACAACTACAAAAGGTCTAAAATTCTTTCAAGAGCCATACCTCTAGAGCCTTTAATAAGTATAGTTGACGCTGTATAAAGAGGTTTGTATTGCTTTTTAAAGTCTTCAAAAGATTTGTAAACAAACACATTTTTTGCACTTACTTTAGCAAATGATTCTCCTATTAAATGTACTTCAGAAAAAGAAAAAGAGTTGGTCAGTTCAGCTATTTTTTGATGTGCAGCAATACTTTCATTTCCCAATTCAAACATATCTCCCAAAAATACAATTTTAGCAGGTGCTTTTAGCTGATTAAAATTTTCAAGAGCAGCTTGCATGCTGCTAGGATTTGCATTATAAGCATCTAAAATAATTTTAAAATTCCCTTTTTCAATTATTTGCGAACGGTTATTTGTTGGGATGTAATTTTCTATGGCATTTTTAATGTCGTTTACCGGGACTCCAAAATATTTTCCTATAGCTATTGCTGAAGCAATGTTGTAATAATTGTATTTTCCAATTAATTTACTGCTAATTAATGTGTTTTCATATTTAACAGTTACAAAAGGGTTTGCTTCAATGTATTCGATTACGGTTGCGTTAAAAGTAATGGTTTTGAGCTTAGAAGCCTGTTTAACTTGAATAGCATCATCTGTATTTACAAAGGCAATTCCGTTTGTTTTTTTTAAATAATCGTAAAGTTCAGATTTTCCTTTAATAATACCTTCAATGCTTCCAAATCCTTCTAAATGTGCTTTTCCAAAATTGGTAATATAACCATAGTTAGGTTCGGCAATAGTACATAAAAATGCGATTTCATTTAAGTGATTTGCTCCCATTTCAACAATGCCTATTTCAGTTTCAGGAGTCATTGATAGCAGTGTGAGTGGAACACCAATATGGTTGTTTAAATTCCCTTTTGTAGCGTTTGTCTTAAATTTTTTAGACAATACGACGTTTATAAGCTCTTTTGTGGTTGTTTTTCCATTACTTCCGGTTAAAGAAAAAATGGGAATATCTAAGTCTTTTCGGTGGTAGTTGGCTAATTTTTGAAGTGTGCGTAACGTGTCTTTAACTAAAATGGTATTTGTTCCTTTATAAAACTTAGGATTGTCTATTATAGCATATTTAGCACCCTTTTTTAAAGCTTCTTCAGCGAATTTATTTCCGTCAAAATTATTGCCTTTTAAAGCAAAAAATAAACTTCCTTTTCGAATAGTTCTCGTATCTGTATCAACAAGGTAGTTTTGAGTATATAATTGGTGAAGTTGCCTTATTTTCATACTCTAAATATAAAAAAACCTCACTATAATAAGTGAGGTTTTTTTAAATATTTTATTCTAATACTTATATTTTATTTTTGTAGTTGTAGGTTTTCGACGTTTATAAGTCATAGGACCTAATCTATCTGTTGCGCATCTAAACCCAATATAGTTAGTTGCCATATATTCAGGTAAATACCTTCTTTGTGCTGGGTCTAACCAATATTCTCTATCTCTCCAAGAACCACCTTTATAAACTCTGGTTTTATTACTAATAAGGGTTGTTCTTTTATCTTTATCGTATTCTTGTTTAAAGAAACCGCTTTCACCAATTACTTTTGGTTTTACCGGAGAGTTGTACATTCTAGGTTTTGTTTCTAATTCTTCTTCATCTTTGTTATAAAGTTTTGTAGAAGCTAAATCTCCATCACGAACATCAATGTTATATGCTTTTTCATAATTGTTTCTCATATACGCATCCCGTTTAGAGATAGGAATGTATTTAACACTTCCAGGTAATGCCTTCGGAATTATTTTACCGTTATCAAGTGTGTCATATTCTACAGAAGAATCATCAACAATTACAACCTTACCTTCGGCATCAATCATTTTTTTAGTAAAAATATTACCTCTAAAATAATTAAAGTCGTTTGCATAATTATCTATAATTGGTCTGTACACATCGGCTACCCATTCGGCTACGTTTCCAGACATGTCGTATAATCCAAATGCATTTGGAGGGTATGATTTAACTTGGATAGTAATATCTGCACCATCGTTGCTCCACCCCGGAATACCACTGTAATCACCTTTACCTTGTTTAAAGTTAGCAAGTTGGTCTCCTTTATATCTTTTTGTTTTGTTACGTGTATATTTTCCGTTCCAAGCGTATTTTTTGCGACCTCTTATGTTATTGTACTCTCTGTTTTCAACAACAGCTTTTGCAGCGTATTCCCATTCAACCTCTGTAGGAAGTCTAAATTTAGGTGCTAAAATTCCATCAGATACTTTTACGTGTCTTCCAGAAAAAGATCCTTTAGCAGGTCTTGATTCTCCTTTTTTTCTTTTAGCTTTTGTAGGAAGTCCTTTTCTATAAATAGTAGAATCGCCGTTAAAAAGGGCGTAAGGATTGGTTAAATAAGTATCAGTATCAAAATGATTTTGACCTTTAACGGCAATAGAATCATTTTCAAACAAAGGATTTAAAATTCCTTTTTCCATTAATAACTTTTCATTAACACGATCACTTCTCCACTTACAATACTGTGTAGCTTGTACCCAACTAACACCAACTACAGGGTAATCGGCATATGCAGGGTGTCTTAAATAGTTTTCCGTAAGTAATTCATTGAATCCTAAAACATCTCTCCATACCAATGTGTCTGGTACAGCAGATAAGTATATATCTTTATAATTAATATCGTTTGGAGGAAATACCTTTTCCATCCATTCTAGATAAAATAAATATTCAGAGTTGGTTACTTCGGCTTCATCCATGTAAAATGATCTGACTTGCTGTTTCACAGGAGTTGTATTCCAATCAAACATAACATCATCTTGCACATGTCCCATTGTAAAAGATCCTCCTTCGATTAAAACCATTCCAGGAGGCGCTGTTTGACCTTTGTAGCTTGAGTTTGCTGAAAAACCACCAGCGGCTTTGTCTTTTGAAGACCATCCTGTTAGAGAAGAACTGTCGCGAGGATTTCTATTATGACAACTAACAAGAGATACAGTTACAATTGCTATGAACAAAATTCTAGTAACATTAAATAATTTTTTCATATTCATTATTAAACTTATTATATAGGGTTTAAACGCTCCGCAATTTACATTAAATAAATTTTTTTGCAACAAAATTTTAAATATTATTATTTTGTTTTCTTGTAACGATTGTTTTTGTTCTTTATTATATGTAATGTTGTAATTAATTAAAATTTATGAGTATTTATTTTGAGTGAGCGTTTAAAAATAAGAATATTTTTTGTTTTCTTAGTGCTTAGTAATGTAATATTAGGACAAGATACGCAGTCTAAACAAATGGTGTTAGATTGGAATAGTCCTACAGTTTTTTCAATAAACTCAAGTAAAAAGATACAGGTACCTGCACCCAAAAATAGCTTTCTTAATAGTGATTTAATTCCTTTGTATTCAAGTAGTTGGAATGTTAATTTGTTTGTTAGAGTTGCTAATTATTCTTTAAAAAATATCGTTTTTGAAACATTGCCAAAAAAGAGTTTAAAGGATTTAAATATCGCCAAAATTCCCACTCAAATTTCTTCCGAATTTAATATTGTGCGTTCTAAAACTTCAGCACAAGCTGTTTTTAGTTTGATTCCTTTTGTAAAAGAAGGTAATTCTATAAAAAAAGTAATATCGTTTGAGTTAGAATACGTTTCCCAAAAAACAAATAATTTTTCGAGTAGGCACTCAACTGTTAAAAATTCGGTATTGGCTACCGGAAAATGGTACAAATTTAGTGTAGATACTACAGGTGTTTATAAAATTGATAAGAGTTTTTTGCAAAGTTTGGGAATAGATGTTTCTAGGATTAATCCTAAAAATATCCAAATATTTGGTAATGGAGGTCAAATGCTACCTTTTAAAAATAGTAGTTTTAGGTACGATGGATTGCAAGAAAATGCAATTTATGTAGCAGGAGAAAACGATAATAGCTTTGATAATGGAGATTATATTTTGTTTTATGCAAAAGGTCCACATCAGTGGGTTAGCAATAGCAGCTCTCCAACCTTAAATCAACTTTCTCATCAATACAATATTTTTTCAGAAGCCGGATATTACTTTATAACTATTGGAAACACGGCAGGTAAAAGAATTTCCAGTCAACCACAGGTTACAGCTCCGTATGATTTACAGGTAACTACCTTCCAAGACCATATTTTTTACGAAAAGGATGAAGTAAACCTTTTTGCTGTTGGGCAACAATGGTTTGGTGAAAGTTTTAACATAGAAAATGTTCAAACGTTTTCAATCCCTTTTAACAATTTAGTGACCTCTAACGATGTGATAATAAAGGTAAGAGCTGTAGCAGAATCATCGCTAACCTCTCAAATGGAAGTGAGTGTTAATAATCAGCACCTTTTTAATATTGATTTTTCGGCAGCTTCGGGCCTTACAAAAGCTGTTGCCAGTGAAAATAGAGCTACCGTTCAATTATCAGGAAGCCCTGTAAACATAAGTATTACATTTAACAACAATGGAAATCCATCAGCAAAAGCTTATTTAGATTATATTGAGGTTTTAGGAACTAAAAAACTAACTGCCGGAGGAAAACAATTCTCTTTTCGAAATTATGATGTTGGAAATACGCAGGGTGTTTTTGAATATGTTATTGAAAATGCCGTAAATATTAGTAGAGTGTGGAATGTCACAGACCCAATAACTCCGCTAGATGTACAAAATGAATCTACAACTTCCAGCTTTAATTTTAAAGTAAATGGTGGAGTGTACCAAGAGTATGTTGTTTTAAGCGATGAAGACTATTATACTCCACAAATAATTGCCAATAGCGTTGTTGGAAATCAGAACTTACATAGTTTAAAAGATATAGATTACGTTATTATTACCCAAGATTTTTTACTTAATCAAGCACAACGATTGGCAGATTATCATTCTCAAAACTCAAATTTAAAAACAGCGGTTATACCATTACATCAAATATATAACGAGTTTTCATCTGGAGCTCCGGATATTACGGCAATTAGAGATTTTGTAAAACATTTGTACGACAATGCAACCACCAATCAGGTAAAATACGTGTGCTTGTTTGGTGATGCTTCTTATGATTATAAAGATAGAATAGGAGGAAATAACAACATTGTACCTGTTTTTGAAGCCTATAACAGTTTAAATTTAGCCACATCATTTGTTACAGATGACTTTTATGGAATGATGGATGATAATGAAGGCGAAATGAATTACTACGAAAAACAAGACGTTATAACCGGAAGAATTCCTGTTTCCGACCCGGTTCAAGCCGAGCAAGTAGTCGATAAAATATTGAGTTATTACAGTTCTCAATCACTAGGAAGTTGGAGAACAAATCTCACACTGGTTGCCGACGATATTGATGCCGCAGGAGAAGAAACGCTACAAATAAATATGGAACAAATAGCGGTTGATATAGAAGCAAATAAACCGTTGTTTAATTTGAAGAAAATTTACATAGATGCTTACATTCAAGAAATATCTTCAGGAGGAACCAGATATCCAACTGTTAATATAGATTTAACAAATCAAATAGAAAAAGGAACGTTGTTGGTAGATTATTTTGGACACGGAGGAGAAGATGGATGGGCTGGAGAACGTATTTTGGAAGTCCCCGAAATACAAAATTATAAGAATAAAGAAAAATTACCATTGTTTATAACTGTTACCTGTGAGTTTTCCAGATTTGACAACCCGCTTCGAAAAACGGCCGGAGAATTTGTTATTTGGAATGAAAATGGAGGAGCAGCTTCTCTAGTTTCTACTACTAGAGAAATTTTTATTAGTGTAGGCGAAGCAATTAATGAGCGACTTATAAAACTGCTTTTAGAATTTAATAATGAAAATTATTCCATAGCAGAATCTCTGATACAGATTAAAAATCAGTTCTCAACAACACAACGTTATTTTATCTATTACCTAGGAGATCCGGCAATGCATTTAAATGTGCCTAAACCAAATGTTAAGCTTACCAAAATGAATGATGTTGCCGTAACACAGTCATTAGACACTATTAAAGCATTATCCTATGTTAAGTTTGAAGGAGAAGTAACCGACTTAAGTGGCACAATTATAAATAACTTTAACGGAGAGTTAGATGTAACGGTTTTTGACAAAGCAATTCATAAAACTACATTAGACAACGATAATTTTAATATTACAATGGATTTTGATGCTATTGAAAGTGTTATTTTTAAAGGAAGATCCAAAGTAGAAAACGGAATATTTAATTTTGATTTTGTAGCACCAAGAGATTTAAAAATTGCGTATGGGCAAGGAAAATTGAGTTTGTATGCAGAAAATGGAGTTGATGATAGAGCTGGATTTAATTTTGATGTTGTCGTAGGAGGTATAAATACCAATGCTCCGGAAGACAATACAGGTCCGCTTATAAAACTGTATATGAACGATTTAAATTTTGTAGATGGAGGAAATACAAATGAATCACCATTGTTTTTAGCAGTGTTAGAAGATGAAAATGGGATAAACACCTCTATTACAGCTGTAGATCACGATATTGTTGCCATTTTAGATGGAGACCAAACAAATCCAATCATTTTAAACGATTATTATCAGACAGAATTAAATAATTATAAGAAAGGAAATGTAAGATATCCTTTTAGAGGTTTATCTCCCGGATTACATACAATTACGTTAAAAGTTTGGGATACTTACAATAATATGTCAGAAGCAACGTTAACATTCATTGTAGTTAGTGATAGTGACTTAGTTTTGAGTAATGTATTAAATTATCCCAATCCTTTTATTAATTACACAGAGTTTTGGTTTAACCACAATAAGCCTAATGAATTATTAAACGTGCAAATTCAAATTTTTACCATTTCAGGAAAATTGGTAAAAACCATAAACGAAACGGTACAATCTGAAGGAAATTTGTCAAGAACAATAGTTTGGAATGGTTTAGATGATTTTGGGTCTAAAATAGGGAAGGGAGTTTATATATATAAACTAAAAGTAAAGTCATTAATTTCAAATACATCAGCAGAAAAAATAGAAAAATTAGTAATACTTCAATAATAATTTTAGATATTTGTTAAGTTAAATTTATATAATTAAATGAAAAAAATAATTTTATTAGCCCTAATGGTTTTGTTAATGCATACAAAAGCCAAAGCTCAGCAAGAACCAAATACAATTACAACAGCAGCCCCTTTTTTATTAATTGCACCTGACGCGAGAGCAGGAGGTATGGGAGATATTGGTGTAGCCACAGCTCCAGATGCCAACTCTCAACACTGGAATGCTTCAAAATTTGCCTTTATGCCAACTCAGTTTACCTTTGGTATCACATATACTCCTTGGTTGAGAGAATTGACAGACGATGTGTTTTTGGGAGGATTCTCTTTTGCAAATAGAATTGATGAACGAAGTGCATGGGCCGCAAGTTTAAAATATTTTAACCTTGGTCAAATAGACTTAACAGATATCAATGGAGCACCGCAAGGAACCGAAAAATTAAACGAATTCTCAGTAGATGGTTCGTACTCTATAAAACTAAGTGAAAGTTACGCAATGGGAGTTACGTTGCGTTATATACGCTCAGATTTAGGAATTAAATCAACAAATACTACAATTAATCCGGTAAACACTTTTGCTGTTGATATTTCAGGGTATTTTCAGTCAGATGAGAATAACTACGGAAATTTTAATGGAATTTGGAGAGGAGGTTTTAATATCTCTAACATAGGTCCAAAAGTATCGTACTCAGATGATGGACAAGATAATTACATTCCAACCAACTTAAAAATAGGAGGAGGTTTTGACTTTATTTTAGATAATTACAATAAAGTAAGTGTAAATTTAGAGTTTAACAAATTGTTAGTTCCAACTCCAAGTGTTTCTGTAAATAATGATGGAAATCCTCCATATGTACAAGAGGATGTAAGTTTTTTTAGCGGAATATTTAAATCTTTTGGAGATGCACCGGGAGGTTTTAGTGAAGAACTAAAAGAGTTTACTTGGGCGTTAGGAGCAGAGTACATGTACGATAACTCATTTGCATTAAGAGCAGGTTATTTTAATGAAAGTGATTTAAAAGGAGCTCGAAAATATTTTACAATAGGATCAGGATTTAAATTTAAAAGTACACGATTAGATATCTCTTATTTATTTAACGCATCGGATATAAATAATCCTTTAGAAAATACACTTCGTTTTTCACTATCATTTGATTTTGGAGAACTTTTTGAAGTTTATTAACAACCATTTCTAATGAAAAAACTAGAAATAAAAACTCAAATTTCGGTTTACGAATCGTTTGAAGATTTGCCAAATCAAATTCAGAGTTTAATGGAAAAAGCTATTGCAGCTAAAGAAAAAGCTTACGCACCTTATTCTAAATTTAGAGTAGGTGCTGCTTTGCTTTTAGACAATGCTAAAGTAATTACCGGAAATAACCAAGAAAATGCAGCATATCCATCAGGAATGTGTGCAGAGCGGGTGGCTATTTGGAAGGCTTCTTCCGAGTATCCAAACAATAAGGTAATTGCATTGGCTATCTCAGCAAGTGCAGCATCTCATATTGTAAAAGAACCTGTTGCTCCTTGTGGAGCTTGTAGGCAAGCTTTGTCAGAATATGAGATTAAACAAAAAGATAAAATAGAAGTGTATTTTATGGGAGAAACCGGAAAGGTAATTAATACACATGCGGTATTAGATTTACTTCCTTTAGCGTTTGATAAGTCTTTTTTATAGCAATATGAAAGATATAGAAAACAGACAGGATATTTACGTGCTTATGAAAAAGTTTTATGTCAAATTAATGAGTGACGAAGAGATGAAACATTTTTTTACAGCATTTTTAGATAAAAACTTATTGGAAGAACACCTTCAAACTTTGGTTGATTTTTGGGATAACATTTTATTTTATTCCGGAGCATATCAAAAAAATGCAATGAAACCACATTTGCAGTTACAAAAACAACATCCTTTTAGTAAAAACCACTTTCAAAAGTGGCTTTCGCATTTTAATGCTTCAGTTGATGAGCTTTTTAAAGGCGAAGTGGCACATACAGCAAAATCAAGAGCTTTATCAATAGCTACGGTTATGCAAATTAAAATTTCAGAATTAAATAACAGATAATATATTTTTCAAACGACTACCATGGTACTAAATGCGGTAATTACAGGAACAGGAAGTTACATTCCAACACTAGTTAAAAAAAATTCAGATTTTCTAAATCATGAATTTTTAAATGAAGATGGCACTCCTTTTGGATATGAAAACGAAGTTGTAATTGAAAAATTCAAAGCCATTACAGGAATTGAAGAAAGACGTTATGCTACAAACGATTTAAATTCTTCAGATTTAGGTTTTTTCGCAGCTCAAAAAGCAATAGAAGATGCCGGAATTAATAAAGAAGAATTAGACTATATTATTTTAGCTCATAATTTTGGTGATGTTAAAAATGCAGCCATTCAAAGTGATATACTTCCTAGCTTGGCATCAAGAGTTAAACATAAACTGGGAATAAAAAATCCAAGTTGTGTTGCGTACGATATTCTTTTTGGATGTCCTGGTTGGATTCAAGGAGTTATACAAGCAGAATCCTTTATAAAATCAGGTATTGCCAAAAAATGCTTGGTAATTGGAACCGAAACCTTATCAAGGGTATTAGATGCACACGATAGAGATTCTATGATTTATTCAGATGGAGCTGGAGCTTGTGTTGTTGAAGCTGTAGAGGATGTGAAACCAAACGGAATTTTAAGCCATGCAGCACAGACAGATACGGTAGATGAATGCTTCTATTTATTTTTTGGAAACTCATTTGATAAAACAGAAGATCCAAATGTGCGCTACATAAAAATGTACGGAAGAAAAATATATGAATACGCACTTAATAATGTACCTCAGGCTATGAAAAAAGCCTTAGAGAAAAGCGGACTCAATATTTCAGATGTCAAAAAAGTGCTAATCCATCAAGCTAATGAAAAAATGGATGAGGCCATTATAAAAAGGTTTTACAGATTAAATAAAACCCCGATGCCCGAAGGAGTAATGCCTATGAGTATTCATAAATTAGGGAATAGCTCTGTTGCTACTGTGCCCACACTATTTGACTTGATTAAAAAAGGTGAAATAGAAAACCAAGAAATTAATAAGGGAGATGTTATTATCCTAGCATCAGTTGGTGCAGGAATGAATATAAATGCAATAGTTTATAGATATTAATCTTCTGTTAAAATAAAATCTTTTAGAGCCCTTTATTATTAAGGGCTTTTTTATTTTTTTTAAATAAAATGTTGAATATTAGTTGCTTGTCTTTTTTGAATTTTGTAAATTGCTAGCTATAAACCCCTCAAAGACTATTAATATGTTAAAAAAAATTACTTTTTTAGCTGTAGTAACATTAGCTATGTTATCCAGCTGTCAGACAGATGATTCGTTTGATACTCTTCAAACAAACCCTAACAATTTCAGCATTACAACAGACAATTCGGGCTTAACTTCAAGAAGTCCCCAAAATTCGTTTGTAACACCTTTAATTACAGAAAGCGGTGTTGTTGTTGGTGAAATTAATGTTAAAACTATTGAAGAAAACGGAACAAAATATGTTTCGGTAACCTATGCTTCTAAAAATGATTGGGTACTTAAGTTTACACACTTGTTTGCAGGAAATGAAGCAACTCTTCTAACAAAAAACAATCAAGATTTTGGTTCTGGAGTATTCGAAAAACAAATGGACTTTAAAAACAATACAGATTCAAAACTGTCAGTAAATTATCTTATTCCATCAATAGCTTTTGATGACACATTTTATCTTTCTGCATATGCTGAAGTAGCTAAAATTGGTACAGGAGGAGATTCTTTAATGTATGAAACAGCTTGGGCTAAGGGTCAAAATAAAAATGGTAGTGATGCAAATTACTTCCAATATTCACAAAATCACAATCAAGAAGCTGTGACTGAAGAAGACGATGAAGATGATGATGATCACGATGAAGAAGGCGACGATGATGATCACGACGAAGAAGGTGATGATGAAGATCACGACGAAGAAGGTGATGATGAAGATCACGACGAAGAAGGTGACGATGAAGATCACGACGAAGAAGGTGATGATGAAGATCACGACGAAGAAGGTGATGATGAAGATCACGACGAAGAAGGTGACGATGAAGATCACGACGAAGAAGGTGACGATGAAGATCACGACGAAGAAGGTGATGATGAAGATCACGACGAAGAAGGTGACGATGATGACCACGATGAAGAAGGTGATGACGATGATACAACAGACGGAACAACCGGAGGATCAACAGGTGGAGAACCTACGGGAACTGGTACAGGAACAGGAACTTCTACGGGAGGAACAACTGGAGGAACAACTGGAGGAACAGGGACAGGAACTTCTACGGGAGGAACAGGAACAGGTACAGGAACAGGAACAGGTACAGGTGGTTCTGTAGGTGTAAAATAGTACATAAACTATTAGATGATAAAAAAACCCTCGTAAAAGAGGGTTTTTTCGTTACTAGAGGTAAAGTTTTATTTTTTGTAACCTATGTTCTATTTATTTATACCTTGTAAATACCAAAATAACCATCTAATTTAATATTTTAGCAAAAAAGAAATTTAAATGAACTACGTTGAGCATATAGGTAAGTATTTTATAATGCTTAAACAGGTTTTTAGAAAACCACAAAAATGGTCGGTTTTTAGAGAAACGTTATTTAGAGAAATTGAAGACTTAGGGCTAAAATCTTTAGGTATTATTGCTTTTATTTCTTTCTTTGTTGGAGGAGTAGTTGCTATTCAAACCGCATTAAATGTTGATAGCCCTTTAATTCCAAAACACTTAATTGGTTTTGCAACTAAAAGATCGATGATATTGGAATTTGCGCCAACATTTATGTGTGTTATTTTGGCCGGAAAAGTAGGCTCATACATTACATCAAGCATAGGAACAATGCGTGTAACAGAACAAATAGATGCATTGGAAGTGATGGGTATAAATTCTCTAAACTACTTGGTGCTTCCCAAAATTATTGCAGCCGTTTTCTTTTATCCTTTATTAGTGTTAATGGCTATGTTTTTAGGTATTTACGGAGGATATTTAGCAGGAGTTTTAACCGATTTATTTCATAGCGAAGATTATATTTATGGAATTCAATTAGAATTTAATCCTTTTTTTATTCAATATGCGCTTATTAAAACATTTGTCTTTGCATTTGTAATTGCAACCATACCAGCATATCATGGTTATTTTGTAAAAGGAGGTTCCTTAGAAGTTGGAAGAGCAAGTACTCAAGCTGTTGTATGGACAAGTATCGTTATTATTTTACTGAACTATTTCTTAACTCAAATGCTTTTAAGTTAGATGATTGAAGTTTATAATTTACATAAAGAATTTGATGGAGTTCCTGTTTTAAAGGGAATTACAACAACCTTTGAAAAAGGAAAAACAAACATGATAATTGGACAAAGCGGTTCAGGAAAAACCGTTTTTTTAAAATGTTTATTAGGATTGCAAGTTCCTGAAAAAGGAATTATATCATTTGACGGAAGGAAACACACCGAACTCGATATTAAATCACATCGTCAATTAAGACAAGAAATAGGAATGGTTTTTCAAGGAGGTGCTTTGTACGATTCGTTAACTGTGGAAGAAAATATTATGTTTCCTTTACAAATGTTTACAGAAAACTCTAAAGAGGAAATGTTAGAAAGGGTAAATGTTGTTTTAAACAGAGTAAACTTAGAAAATGCAAACAAAAAATTTCCTGCAGAGCTGTCTGGAGGTATGCAAAAGCGTGTTGCTATTGCCAGAGCAATTGTTATGAACCCTAAATATTTATTTTGCGATGAGCCTAACTCAGGTTTAGATCCAAATACAGCCATTGTAATAGATAATTTAATTCAGGAAATTACAAAAGAATACAATATCATTACGGTTATAAACTCTCATGATATGAATTCGGTGATGGAAATAGGTGAAAAAATAATTTTTTTAAAAGATGGCGTAAAAGCATGGGAGGGAACCAATAAAGAAATATTTGAGACTGAAAATGAAGCAATTGTAAAATTTGTGTATTCTTCAAATTTATTTAAAAAAGTACGAGATGCTTATTTAAAAAAAACAAAATAAAAAAGAGTTTGTTTTTTTAAAATAACCTTATATATTTGCACCCGCTAAGGGAAAAGACGACCTGGTAGCTCAGTTGGTAGAGCACCTCCCTTTTAAGGAGGTGGTCCTGGGTTCGAGCCCCAGCCAGGTCACAAAAAACTTCTCAATTTTGAGAAGTTTTTTAATTAAATACCGGTGAGATACTCAAGTGGCCAACGAGGGCAGACTGTAAATCTGCTGCGCAAGCTTCGGAGGTTCGAATCCTCCTCTCACCACCCAAAAAGCGAGGTTTTAAACCTCGCTTTTTTAATCTCTTTTAATTACGAGTGTGTCTAAATTTAATCTTGTTTTAAGCCACTTTTTAATCGTCGCTTCTTGTTGCTTAGTATTAGGAATTGTATCGTACCATTTTAAATAGAATACAGTTATCGTATCAATTTTTTTAAAATTGGTCTTGATAGTGTTGGCATAGCTAATTTCTGATAATCCATTGTAATTTATTTTAGCTTCTTTACTAAGTTGAAGAAAGGGAATTTGGTTATCGTAAAACTTTGACAATTCATTTTCTAGCAATTGTATTTTATTTTCTTTTTCTTTTAAAGATTCGTCTCTTGACGAAATAATTTTTTGATTTTGGGTGTACAAATCAGTTAGGTTTTTAACCTCTAATCGTAAATCAGAGTCATCGGCTCCTTGTTGTATGATTAATTTGGTGTTTTCTAAGCCATATTCAGGAAGTTTAGATGTCCAATAGCTAATATCGTCATTAGATAGTTTATTTCCGTATACAACCAGCTTAACGCTATTTTTTTCATAATTTATATTGTGATCTACTTCATCTATAATACTTATTCCACTTCTTTTAATATCGTTAATTAAATGCTTTGCAGCTTGTCTAAATTGATTTTCTTTAAAAAGGTTTATAAATAAATAGATGCTTCCGGAGAAAACAAGTATAGCTACAAATGAGGCAAGTCTGGCAATTCGCTTTCTTTTGGTCGAATTAATGTATTTAACCATAGGGAACCTTAAAAACTTTACGGTAGCAAACGTAGCTAAAGCAATAAAAATAGTGTTAATGGTAAACAAGAACATTGCTCCCCAAAAATAGCTAAAATTGGCTGATGCAAGTCCGTATCCGGCAGTGCATAAAGGTGGCATTAGCGCTGTTGCAATAGCAACACCAGCAATGGTATTAGTTTGTTTATTTCTTCTGCTTAGAGCAACAATTAAGGCTAAACCACCGGCAATTGCTATAAATACATCACGTACATCGGGTGCTGTTCTGGCAAGTATTTCAGGTGTTTCATTTCTAAAGATAGGTATTAAAAAGAATAGAAAAGACGTACCCACACTTAGTCCTACCATAACACCTAAATTTATCAACGACCTTTTTAAAGTATCAATATCATTAATTCCTATTGATAAGCCTACTCCCAAAATAGGTCCCATTAAGGGAGAAATAAGCATTGCTCCAATGACTACAGCTGTAGAGCTTATATTTAAACCTATAGAAGCAATTAAAATAGAGAAAACCAATACCCATGCGGTGTGGCCTTTCATAGAAATATTTCCTTTTATATCTTCAATGGTTCCTTTTTTATCTGTATCGTGTCTAATATCAAGCAGTTCATATAAAAACAATTTGATGCTACTCCAAATAGTCTTGAAATTGGTGTTGGGGGAATTTGAATTTTGATTGGTGTTATTTGAGTTTTCCATGGTACTATTTTTAAACAAAATTTTCTCCAAATTCTGATTTCACTTGCGAGGTAATTTCTTTAATTTCTTGTTCTTTATCCTTAGGACATATTAAAATCACATCGTTATTTTCCACAACAATATAGTCATTAAGTCCTTGTATTACAATTCGTTTTCCATGTTGAGTTTTAACAATATTATTAGAGGCGTCTCTAAAAATAACATGAGCTCCACTTACAGCATTTTTGTTTGAATCTTTTTCAAGTTTGTGGTATAAAGAACCCCAAGTACCCAAGTCATTCCATCCAAAATCTACAGGTAATACATACACATTTGAGGCTTTCTCCATAATGCCAAAATCAATAGAAATATTTTCTGATTTGGCATAATTGTTTTCAATAAAAGCTGTTTCAGAAGGAGTGTTTAATAAAGAAATACCATTGTTAAAAAGATTAAACATTGTAGGTAAAAATTCTTGAAAAGCATTTAAAATGCTTTTTACGCTCCAAACAAAAATACCGGCATTCCATAAATAATCTCCACTTTTAATAAAGTGCTTGGCGGTTTCTAAGTTTGGTTTTTCAGTAAAATTTTTGACATTTTTTATAGCGCTACAGGTATTGTTAAACTGTATATATCCGTAGCCGGTATTTGGTGATGAAGGTTTAATACCAAGGGTTAATAATGCGTCATTTTGTGCACAAAAATGAAAAGCAGTCTCCACGTTATGAATAAATTCTTGTTCATTTTCTATCCAGTGATCTGAAGGGGCTACAATCATAACTCCATCAGGATTTTCTTTGTAAATTTTTAAAGCACTGTACAATATACAAGGCGCTGTATTTCGCATTGCAGGCTCCAATAGTAGTTGTGTTGAAGATAATTTAGGTAGCTGGTTTATAACAATATCTTTATAATCTTCATTGGTCGCTATCAATATATTTTTTGAAGGAATGAGATGTGTTAATCTATTGTATGTTTTTTGAATAAGCGTTTCACCAGTTCCTAACATATCATGAAATTGTTTAGGAAATTGTTTAGTGCTTACCGGCCAAAATCTAGAGCCAACGCCACCAGCCATAATCACGGCGTAATAATTAGTTTTCATAGGTGCTATTTTAATAAATTAACTTCGGCATTTTGATTGAATAAATATATTTTTTTAGTAGCTATTTGAGTACATTCAAAACGAGTTCTTCTTTTATTTCCTTTTTGATATGTTTGATTGTTGTATAAGAAAAGACTTCCATGTTCAAGTTCAAATATAAAACTCTTTCCTGACTTTTCGTCAAACTGCTTTAAGGCATACGTTAAATTTACATCAGATCCGGTACTTGCTTTTGGGTTTTTAAGGTAATTTGCTAAAAAAGGTAATAGTTTTGAAGGAAAAATATCTGGATTTAAGAAAGGAAGCATTAGGTGCTGAAAATTTTGTTTCCATTCTGTTCCGTGAGGTTTTACACGTCCAAATTCTCGGTAAGTAACCAAATGCGCAATTTCATGAATGAGGGTAAGTAAAAATTGATATTTGTTTAAATTGTTATTAATTGTAATAATTAGACGATAGTCTTTTGTTTTCTTAAAGTCGCCATGTTTTGTTTTTCTGTTTTTAACAATTTTAAATTGTGCGGGATATTTTTCTATAATATCTTGAACGAGGGAAACCGATTTTTCAGGAAGGTATTTAGATAGCAATTTAATCATCTCTTAAGGTGTAGTAGAAGATACCTGTAATGTTTTTCCGTTGTAAAACGTATGTCCGTTAAGGGAAAAATTGTAAATATAGTTAGCCATCTCTTTCGCAGTTATAGGAGCTTTGTAATTAGGGAACGCTTCTTCTAGCATTTCGGTTTGAACAGCACCTAAAGCCAATGTGTTAAATGCTATTTGATTTTCTTTGTATTCTTCAGCAAGTAACTCGGTAAGTGTTATAAGGGCACCTTTTGAGGAGCTGTATGCAGCTAACCCCGAAAATTTAGTACTTCCTTGTATACCACCCATACTGCTAATGTTAACTACATGGCTATTTTTGTTTAAATAGGGAATAAGTAGCTTAATTAACTCGGCAACCGCAAAAACATTTACTTTATAAACCTCTAAAAAATCGTTAGGAGTTAATTTTTCAAATGGTTTGTTTATGAGTTTTCCGGCATTGTTTATAAGCACATCAACTTTTTTCCAATTATTAGCTACAAATGAAGCGACTTTTTTTAATTCGTTTTCACTGGAAATATCTATAGAAAGTACAGTTGTGTTGGGAAGGTTTAGTGCGTTTAGCGGTTTCGAATTTCTTGAAATTGCCAATACATTATAATTGTTCTTTGCAAAAATTTTTACTAATTCAAATCCAATACCTCTGCTAGTTCCGGTAATTACTATATTTTTCATTTGAAAATGATTTGAGTGTTAAAATGTTGTGTGTTGATATGCTCCAATATCGGCAGGAGTTGGTCTAGTATTCCCTAAAATGTCTGAAGGAACTAAAAGTGTACCACTAATAGCTGCATTTTGAATAGCATCAGACGAGTTTCCTATGATTAATTCGTTATTTTGAGGTGATTTAAAATCAGAAAAACCATTAATAATATTGTTAGAGTAATATGTTAAATCTTCAAAATTATACTCAGGAATACCTCCGTATACATTATTGTAATCATCAAATTTAAAAAGGTTATTTTCAAATTTATAGTTAAAAATAGCACCTTCAGCTTTATCAATAACAAGTTCAATATTATTATTTCCATCAATAATGCAGTTGGTAAAATGAGCAGTTGATAAATCTTTTATAACCACCATTTCGGTATTGTTTTCTGTATAAGTATAATAATTATTTATAAGTACTGTAGGATAATCTCTAAAGCTATTTGACCAAAAGTTGGTAAATGTAGAGTGTATAAATGTATAGCTACCACCTATTGTACAAGCTAAAGATGATTGACCGCTGTTATTTATGACTATGTTTTCTCCGTAAATAGAAGTTTCTCTGCCTAACAGTCCAAAATTAGCACTATTGTAAATTTGACTATTTTTAATGGTTAAAGTGGGTGTTGTAATGTTAGAAATAGCATCTGCAATAATACCTACGGAAGCATTTTTTATGATAGCGTAGTCGATACTGTTGTTAATACTTCCTTCTCGTAGCCATATAGCGCCCCACTGTCCCGGTATATTACTAAAATCGGACTCTAGTCTATCACCCTCAAAAATAACTTCATTAGAAAGGCTGCCATTCACATTTAGAGTTGCGCTATTACTAACAATTAATCCGGAATTGGCATGAAAATAAATTTTTGCTCCGGCATTTATAGTTAGCGAGCTATTTTCGGGTACTGCGCAGTATCCGTAAATAACGTAAGGTTTTTCGTTTGTAAAAACCGTGTCTCCGTTTAAGTAGAAACCATTGATGTTTATGGGGTTCCCATCAGCATCTAATCCTAAGTTAATCGTTTCTATAATTCCATTTGCATCTTTTGAAGGATATAAAAAATAGGCGTCTTGAACCAGAGTTACCAGTTTTACATCTTGGGTGTTTATTCCGTTATCAAAAACAATGGCATCTGTATAAATAGGGTCTGTAACTTGAGTGTAATCTATGGTGGTTTCTATAAAAATATAGATACTGTCTTTGGCTAGTATTTCTACATTTTCAAACGATTTTCCAGGAGTTCCGTCTACATTTAATCTGTAAAACGAATTAGTTCCTTTTCCCAGTGTTATTGATGGAATTGAAATAGCTTGGTTACTTTTATTATAAACTTTTAACCTGTAAGTACTTGAGCCTATATTTGTAAAAACGGTATCTAAATAAACGGTGTCTTTTGAGAAAGAAAGTTCTCCGGTACTTAGAACGGTGTCAAAATCTTTTCTACACGAAGAAAGCGCAATTAGGACAATAGCAATATAAAATAGAGGTTGTTTATGCATTTAACGATGTTTTTGTAAATGTAGATATAATTTCTAAAAAATTATTTTTTAATAAAAACTATTTCATACAATTTGCTCCAATGTTTACCGGTAATAAAAATCCTGTTATTTTCTTTGTCAAAAGCAATACCGTTTAGTACATCATCGGTATCTTCTAGTTTTTGGCTTTTTTGAATAAGTGTTTTTAAGCTATTTAAATTTACAACACCTTCTACTTTTCCTGTTTTTGGGTTTATAATAAGAATAGAATTTAATTGCCAACGGTTTGCGTATATTTTTCCGTTGATATACTCTAATTCATTTAGCTTTTCAACTTTTTGCTTATCCGTGTATGCTTCAATGTAAGATTCTTCTTTAAGTGTTTCAGGATTTAAAAACCAAATACGCTCTGTACCGTCAGATTTTATTAATTTCTCTCCATTGTGGGTTAATCCCCAACCTTCTCTACTTTTGGTATATTTAAACTCTTTTTCTTGCTCAAAGGTTTCTAAGTTGTAAATAAACCCTTTTCCAGATTGCCAGGTAAGCTGAAACAACTTGTTGTTAAAAATAGTAATTCCTTCTCCAAAATATTGCGCATCAATATTGTGTTGTTGAAGTACTTTTCCTGTTTCTAATTCTACTTTTCGGATTGAAGAGCTTCCTTTTCTACCTGTTCCTTCGTATAAATATCCGTTGTGATATTCAAGTCCTTGTGTGTAGGCTTTTTTATCATGTGGATAAGTATTTATTATTTTGTAAGTATATATTTCAGGAGATGAATCGGCCATAAAATAGATAGGCTTTGTAACTTTTTTTGTTTTGTTTTTGTAAAAAACAATAGCAGTAATAATATGTTTCCCTAATTTATAATCGTTAATTTTTAGTGTGGCGGTATTTCCGGTACTTTTAATTTTTTTACGGTCTATTGAAAATGAAATAGAATCTATAGGGTTTTTATTTTTATCGGTTACACTTATGGTTAACTCATTAGTTATTTTTATTTTTTTAGGTGCATTTAGCACAAATTTGTATTCGCTTTTGCATGATAAAAGTGAAATAAGAAGTATAAAAAGACCGATAGATGATTTAGATGTCATAAACTTTTGTAAATTTTTATGTAAATAAAATAAATTATTTGTTTGAATTTTCAAAAATATAGTTAAATTTGCAGTCTCAAAAATAAAAATAGATTTAAAACGAGTTTATAATGAAAAAAGGTATACATCCAGAAAATTACAGAATGGTAGCATTTAAAGATATGTCTAATGAAGATGTGTTTTTGACTCGTTCAACAGTTAACACTAAAGAAACAATAGATGTAGATGGTGTTGAATATCCTTTAGTAAAGTTAGAAATTTCAAGAACTTCACATCCATATTACACAGGTAAAACTAAATTGGTTGATACTGCTGGACGTATTGATAAGTTCAAAACTAAATATGCTAAATTTAAAAAGTAATATTTTAGTACAAAAAATAAAAAAAAACTCCAATTATTTAATTGGAGTTTTTTTATGCGATTTATTTTAATGTTTGTTAGCTAAGCTAACATAGTAACAGGATTTTCGATATACTGTTTTAAGGTTTGTAAAAACGCAGCGCCTGTAGCTCCATCAACAGTTCTGTGGTCACAGGCAAGAGTTACTTTCATAGTATTTCCAACAACAATTTCTCCGTTTTTAACCACAGGTTTTTGCATAATTGCACCTACAGATAAAATAGCTGAATTAGGTTGGTTAATAATGGATGTAAATTCTGAAATACCAAACATTCCTAAATTAGAAACAGTAAAAGTACTTCCTTCCATTTCTGCTGGAGTTAGTTTTTTTGTTTTTGCTCTTAGAGCCATATCTTTTACTTCAGCTCCTATTTGAGTCATACTTTTTTGATCGGTAAATCGAATTACAGGTACAACCAATCCATCTTCGACAGCCACGGCAACACCAACATTAATATGATGATTAATTCTAGTTCTATCATCAAACCATTGTGAGTTTACTTTAGGGTGTTTTTTGAGCGCCATAGCACTTGCTTTTACAACAATATCATTAAATGATACTTTTGTATCAGGTAGTTCATTAATTGCTTTTCTAGAAGTAATTGCATTGTCCATATCAATCTCAATCATTAGGTAATAATGAGGAGCTGTGAATTTAGATTCTGCCAATCTTCTAGCAATGGTTTTACGCATTTGAGAATTGGTAGTTTCTTCAAAGCTTTCCGCAGCGTTAGTAGCAAACGCAATATTAGATTGAGTTGTTTCTGGTACGGCTGTAAAGTTTTCAACATCTCGTTTAATAACTCTTCCTTTTTCACCTGTTCCAGAAATGTGTGCCAAATTAATACCTTTTTCTTTAGCTATTTTTTTTGCTAGAGGAGAAGCTATAATTCTACCATCAGTAGTGGTTGTTTCTTGTGGTTGGGCAATTGTTTCGGTTTTAGCAGGTGTACTTGAAGATGGACTACTAACTTTTTCCTCTTCAGGCTTTGAACTGGTTTCTGGTTGAGCAGAGTGTGCAGCATTGAATTCGGAGATTAATTTTTCAATATCTTCTCCCTCATCGCCAATAATTGCGAGTAATGAATCTACCGGAGCACTTTCACCGTCTTTTAAGCCAACATATAAGAGTGTTCCTTCGCTAAAAGATTCAAACTCCATAGTCGCTTTATCGGTTTCAATTTCGGCTAATATATCTCCTTCGGCTACTTTATCACCTACTTTTTTCAACCATTGTGCTACAACTCCTTCAGTCATTGTATCACTTAAACGGGGCATTGTTATAATTTCTGCCATTTTATCTATGTTTTAAAAACGGATAATCTTTTTGTTCATATACTACATCGTATAAAAGTTGCTTGTTTGGGAAAGGAGATTCTTCAGCAAACTTTTGGCATGCTTCTACTTTTTGTTTTATCTCTTGATTCCAAGCGTTTATTTCATCTTCAGATGCGTATTTTTTTTCTCTGATAATATCTAATACTTGAGAAATAGGATCTATTTTTTTGTACTCTTCCACTTCTTCTTTTGTTCTGTATTTTTGAGCATCACTCATAGAGTGTCCTCTGTAGCGGTAAGTTTTCATCTCTAAAAGTGTAGGGCCTCCTCCTTTTCGAGCTCTTTCTATAGCTTCATTCATTGCTTCAGCAACTTTTACAGGATTCATACCATCTACCGGTCCACAAGGCATCTCATAACCTAATCCAAGTTTCCAAATATCTTCATGGTTAGCGGTACGTTCAACAGATGTTCCCATAGCATATCCGTTGTTTTCACAAATAAAAACAACAGGAAGTTTCCAAGTAATGGCCATATTAAACGTCTCGTGAAGAGAACCTTGACGAGCAGCTCCATCACCAAAATAGGTTAGAGTTACTCCATCGCGCTCAAAATATTTATCGGCAAAAGCCAAACCTGCACCTAAAGGAATTTGTCCTCCTACAATTCCATGTCCGCCATAAAAGTTGTGTTCTGGAGAAAAAATATGCATAGACCCCCCTAAACCATGTGAAGTACCGGTGTCTTTTCCTAGTAACTCAGCCATCACTTTTTTAGGATCTACTCCTAATCCAATAGGTTGTACATGGTTTCTGTAAGCCGTAATCATTTTATCGTTTTTACCCATTGCATGTAATGCTCCGGCCAGTACGGCTTCTTGTC
Organism: Flavobacteriaceae bacterium; assembly: GCA_027082925.1. GTDB lineage: Bacteria > Bacteroidota > Bacteroidia > Flavobacteriales > Flavobacteriaceae > Lutibacter. The sequence goes on along the minus strand of JALWTD010000017.1, from coordinate 390,546 downwards.
CATTGTATAAATGTAGAAAACCTCTAACTTTTTGTTGGATGTAAAGAGCAGCCAATTTATCTTCAAACTTTCTCCAAAAAAGCATGTCTTTATACCAATTGATATAAGTGTCTTTGGTTATTTTTTTCATTTATCAAATAATTTAAGTCGAATTGCAAAAGTAGTATTTTGTATGAACGTATAAAAATAACAGCAATTTTTTTTACGATAATGTTTTCGGACTGTAACAATATGCTATAAAACAGCTACTTTTTTATGTTTATTATTGGTATTTATAAAAACGTATTTAAGTAAAAATTAAGCATAAAAGTACTGATATTAAGCGTATTACAATGTTTAAAACTGCTAATTTTAGTTGTAAAAAAACCGTTTATATAAAAAAAACGTCCGTTTGTATATTTTTTAGTGCGAATAATGAAGTAATTAACTTATGAAAGCGATAGAGCTTTATATTTGTAATAGAAATTTTAATTAATCTGTCCCCACAGTTAGCAAATTTCCTATTCAATTTAATTGAATTTTAAAATACCCCAATTTTTTTAAAGTGTCGTCTATGTTTAAAATAGATCGTCAATTCGTCTATGAATAAATGTTAAGCGTTTGAGAAGTTTTCCAAATGGCTGACCAAAATAAAAAAATTATGAAAAAAAGAACTGCTAATCAATGTTTTTCTTCAATTTACAAATTCTTGTTTATAGCTTTTGTGTTTTTTTACTCTAATATCTCGGCTCAAATGCAGCTATGTAGTGCAACTTTAACTGTTGAAGATGGTAGAGATTCTAAAAGAGCCGGAGAATCAGGAACTTTTTATGATTTAACTCTTACAAATTTAAGTGCAGGAGTAACAACATACGAAATTACAATAGCCAATTTTAAAGAGAACACCTTTGCTAAACAAGGTATTCCAAATGTAGCGTTAGATGGGAAATTGCATGATATGAAGAAGAATGCATTGACAGTGAGTGATTTATCAGAAAAAAAAGCTAGTTATAATATAACCCTTAAGCAAGGATCTTCCTTTCATTTTTATGCGAGATTAAAAGTTCCGTACGGAACAAGCATAGGAAGTAAGAACAACACAATTATTACGGTAACTTCTAAAAAGTGTGCCGAATTTAAAGTAAGTAAAATGCTCAGTACTCTAATTATAGACGGAGAATAGTAATAGTATTCAAGGTGCTAACCTAAATCGCGCTTAAAATGAAAAGAAAATTACACAATAAAAAAATAAATACAAAAAACTTAAAATCAGGTATTTTTAGTTTTTTGTTCTTGCTTACATCAATATTCTCGTTTGGACAACAGGTTATTGACAATACATTAACTATTAACAAAACAATTGTTCAAAGTGCAGATGGATGTAATAGGTTTGACGTAGAGTTGTCTATTACGGGAGTAGCTCCTGAGAGACCATTAGAGGTAATGCTCGTAATTGATACTTCAGGAAGTATGGGGAATATTATTGATGGAGGAAGCACGTCTCTTGAGTATGCACAAGCTGCGGCAGTAGATTTTATAAATAATATATTTAATCCGGCTAACAATCCTACAGGAAACAATAAAGTAGGGATCGTTACTTACAATACAACAGCATCTTTAAATACAGGATTGCTAAATAGCCAAACTGAACTTATTGATATTATAAATAATTTAGAAGAAGGAGGTTGGACAAATATTTCACATGGAATTGATTTGGCGTCGGAAGAGCTCAATACCAATGGTACTCATGACTGTTCTACAATACGATCTATTATAGTATTAACAGATGGAGTTGCTAATAGAGCTTCAGACTCTTACAATTGTGGTAGATGTACTTCTTGGCCAACAACACACACTTGTTGTACAAATGCAGCCATTACTTCAGGAGAAAACGCACAAGATTACAATGGATATCCTACAAACATTTATACAATAGGTCTTTTTGGTGGAATTGATAGAGATGACGAAAATACAACAGCTCAAGTTATTCAAGTAGCTCGGGAAACAATGCAAGGTATCCAAAACAGTGGTTATTTTGAAACGATGAGCGCTGCGGATTTAACAGCTATCTACAACGATGTTTTTGGTCAGTTATCTTGGGCAGCAAAACAATTGCCTTCACAACCTATGGCTACAGATGTAATTGCTAACGGATTTACACTAGTTGCCGGAACACTGCAAACATCTAAAGGATCTACATCAATCAACAATCAAGAAATTTCTTGGTTTACAGATTTTATCAATACAGAGACCGTTACGTTAAATTATACTATTGAAGCAGATTCAAATGCTTGTGGACAATCGGACACTAGTATTACAACTATGAATTATGAAAGTGCTTACTGTGAAGTGAAATCAGTTGAATTTAACAATCCTGATTTTTGCGTGCCTTGTCCGTCGGTAGTACCTACCATATCACAAGAATCATGTACAAATCAAATTAATTATGCTGCTACCGTAACCAACGATACTTCTTGTTCGGAAGTGCCTACCTATTCTTATGTATGGGAATTTTATATAGATGGTGTATTGGATAGTGCTCTTACTTCAACAAGTTTATCGGGAACAATAACATTACCTATATTATCATCAAACAAAACAGTTAAAGCTGTTTTAACAACAAAAGCAGAAACTTCAAATGGTTGTTTTTCTTTTGCAGACAATGTTACCGAAACAACAATAACCGCTTTTCCTGAGCCGGTTTTAGTAATTAATACACCAGAAGCAGTTTGTGCTCCTTCGGTAGTTGATTTAACAAATTCGAATGTAACACTAGGAAGTGATTCAGGAACGTTCTCATATTTTTCAGATGCAACACTAACAACAGTGCTTCAAAATCCTGAAGCAGTAACCACTTCAGGAACGTATTATATTTTATTAACAAATACGAATGGATGCACCATTTCTAAACCAGTAGATGTGGTTGTTAATGAAACGCCTATAGGTACAAGTTCTGAAGAAATAATATGTAGTGGAACAGCATTATCTTTTGACATTAGTTCTGTAGTAGATATTGCTTCAACATACAGCTGGAAGGCAACCGATAATCCAAATGTTTCGGGAGAAACAACTGTAGATTCATCTTCGACAAGCATAACAGATACTTTAATAAATACTAGTGGTGCAGTACAAACAGTAACATATACAATCATTCCTATATCTACAACTTCAGGTAGTTGTGCCGGTGACGCATTTACCTACACAGTAACAGTAAATCCTGAACCTGTTGGAGTAGATAAAGTAATAACTATTGATAGTGGCGATACTTTAAATGAAGTACTTCAAAGTAATGTAGATATTGCAAATTCATCATTTAATTGGCAAGCCTCTGATAATACCAATGTTGTAGGAGAAACAACAACTTCAAGTAACAACACTGTTATTACCGATACACTTACAAACTTAACAGGAGATATTCAAACGGTTGTTTATACGGTTTTAACAACATCGCCTGATGGATGTGAAGGAAATTCATTTACCATAACCGTAAATGTAAACCCGAAGCTGCCAACAATCAGTATTAATGATGTTACAGTTGTAGAAGGAGGAACGGCTAATTTTACAGTTACACTAAGCAATACGTACTTGTACGATATTACTTTTGTAGTTAATACACAAGATAATACAGCTGTAGCTCCTGAAGATTATAATTCTGTTAGCAATGTGACGTACACAATTCCGGCAGGACAAACAACGGTAACAGTACCTGTAGTAACTAATTCAGATAGCATTTATGAACCAGCAGATGAGAAGTTTACCGTAAGTTTATCATCGGTTACTATTACAACAATTAATACCTTAATCACCTCTACAGATTTAGAGGGAATAGGGACAATAGTAAATGCAACGGCAGTTCCTGAAGTGAGTATTCAAGCAACAACAAATGCCTCGGAGCCATCAACAAACGGTTTATTTACAATTAGTTTAACAAATGCCATTAGTGTTTCTACCGAGTTAACTTATACGGTATTAGGAAGCGCAACAAACGGAGTTGACTATAATACGATTACCACTACAATTACAATTCCTGAAAATACGACCGCAATTACAATTCCTGTATTGGTTATTGATGATAGTGTAGTTGAAGGGAATGAAGAGGTTACAATAACATTGGTAAGTACAAATAATGAAGTACAATTATCCTCAACAAATACAGAAGCAACAGTTATTATTTCAGATGATGATTCAGCAAACATAAGCATCGACGATGTTACGGTCAATGAATCTTCCGGTACAGCGACTTTTAGTGTTTTATTGACAGGAGACGTTCAAGGCGGATTTAGTGTTTCTTACCAGAGTTCAGATCAGAGTGCGATAAGCGG
>JALWTD010000017.1:0-386145 GCA_027082925.1 Flavobacteriaceae bacterium | reverse complement strand
ACAGCGACTTTTAGTGTTTTATTGACAGGAGACGTTCAAGGCGGATTTAGTGTTTCTTACCAGAGTTCAGATCAGAGTGCGATAAGCGGTTTAGATTACCAAGGCGTTAGTGGAGAATTACAATTTACAGGCTTCGATGGCGAGATTCAAGAGATTACCGTATCTATTACGGACGATATTTTGATAGAGCCAACAGAGAGCTATACGCTATCTTTAAGCAATTTAAGCACGAGTTTGATAACGATTATCGATGGTGAAGGATTGGGAACGATTATCGATAATGATACTAGTATTTTAGATGATGGAGCTTCTACAGATGAAGATACTTCCGTTGTATTAGATGTTCTTGCGAATGATACAGCTTCTCCAAACGCAACCATTGAACTTGTAGAAACAACTCCTCCAAATAACGGACTAGTAGTTGTTAATGGTGAACTACTAACATACACACCAAATAATGATTTTAACGGAGTAGATAGTTTTGAATACACGGTTCTTATAACAAATGCAGATGGAACAGTTATTACTGAAACAGCTATAGTTACAATTACGGTAAACCCAATAAGAGATGTAAATGATGATTATGATGAAACAGTAGCCCAAAATGCTATTGATATAGATGTTTTAGCAAATGACACATTCTCAGCAACTACTACATTGGCAGTAACAGAAGTAAGTACTCCACTTTATGGTAATGCAATAATTAATGATGACAATACAGTAACATATACTGCAAATGAAAGTTTTTATGGTGATGATGCTTTTGAATATACAGTAACCGTTACAAATGCAGATGGAACCACCACACAAGAAATAGCAATGGTTATTATAACAGTTTATGCAATACCTTTTGCTATTGATGATGAAGTTGTCACAGAAGCAAATATCCCAATTGAAATAGCAGTTTTAGATAATGATTACGATGAAGATGGTAGCATAGATATATCTTCAGTTCAAGTTGTAGATGAACCTTTAAATGGCGATGTAATAGTTAATAATGATGGAACAATTACATATACTCCAAATGAAGATTTTATAGGTGAAGATACATTTGTATATCAAGTTTGTGATAATGACGGACTTTGTGATACTGCAACAGTTACCATTATTGTAACAGGAGTTTTAGGTGCAGAACTAATTATTCCAGAAGGATTTTCTCCTAATGGAGATGGAAATCATGATGTATTCTATATAAGAGGATTGGTTAATCTATATCCAAACTTTAAATTACAAATCTTTAATAGATGGGGTAATATAGTATACGATTATACACATAATGGAAATACATTATCAGAACCTTTATGGTGGGATGGTTATTCAAGTGGTAGAATGACTGTAAATAAAGGAAAACAAGTTCCTGTAGGTACTTATTTCTACGTGTTATATTTTAATAAGGATAATACAAAACCAAGATCGGGATATGTTTATTTGAACAGATAATAATTATAAAAATGTATAAGTAGTAGTATGATACTATTCCAATACAAAAATAAAAAAATATGAAAAGTGTAAAAAATCTACTAACGTTGTTTGCTGTAATATTTTTAGTAACGTTAGGCTATGGACAGCAAGACGCTCAGTATACTCAGTATATGTATAACATGAATGTTATAAATCCGGCTTATGCAGGTTCGCAAGGAACTTTAAGTATTGGACTTTTAGGAAGGTCTCAATGGGTAGGAATAGATGGAGCTCCAAAAACCTTAACAGCTTCAATTCATGCCCCGGTAAGAAGAAATGTTGGTTTGGGATTTTCTGTAATTGCAGATGAAATAGGTCCGGTAAAAGAACAAAATGTTTTTATGGATTTTTCTTATACGTTACAACTTTCAGCTAATTCAAATCTCGCATTAGGGTTAAAAGGAGGATTTACATTTTTAAATGCAAATTTAAATTTATTAGACCTTGGAGATGGTGTTGCCGATGATTTATTTACAAACAATAATTTAGATAGAACTTCTGCTAATTTTGGAACAGGAGCCTTCTTTTATACCGATAAATTTTATATTGGAGTATCAATGCCTAATATGTTAAAAACACTGCATTTTACAAGAAATAATGGTGTTATTTCTAAAGCTATTGAAGATATGCACTATTACATAACATCAGGAATTGTATTTGAAGCAAGTGATCATTTAAAATTAAAACCTTCGGTTATGTTTAAAGCCGTAAATGGAGCTCCTTTGTCAATAGATGTGTCAGGGAATGCCTTAATAAATGAAAAATTTGAATTAGGATTGTCATGGAGAGTTGACGATTCTGTAAGTGCAACATTTAATTTTTTAGTATCTTCTTCAACTCGAATAGGTTATGCTTACGATTATACCTTATCTAATTTGGGAGATTTTAATTCGGGGTCGCATGAAGTATTTTTATTGTTTAATATTAGTAATTCAAGAGAAGGTTTGTCTCCACGATTCTTCTAAAACGAACATAAATTAAAATGAAAAAAATGAAAATAAATACATTTATACTGCTTTTATTATTAACTGTTGGTTTCAGGGGAATGGCTCAAACTGAAGACGAACACTATATAATTAAAACAATATCCATAAACGATGAGTTATCTAATTTTGGAACGAGCTTTTATGGAGATGACAAACTTATTTTTGCTTCACCAACAAAGAGAAATTATATTATTAATAATGTCTGGAAACCAAACAACCAACCCTTCTTAGATTTGTGTATAGGAACAATAACCGCTGAAGGAGATTTAAAAAATGTTAAAAAATTTTCAAGTAAGTTAAATACCAAATTCCACGAAGCAGATGTCACATTTACAAAAGATAGAAAGACAGTTTACTTTACAAGAAGTAACTATTACAAAGGAAAGTACGGAAAAGATTCTTTAGGTATCAATAGATTAAAAATGTTTAAAGCTTCTGTAGGAGTTAATGATGAGTGGATAGACATAAAACCATTACCGTTTAATAACGATAATTACTCCGTAGGTCATCCTGCACTAAGTGAAGATGAAAAAACACTTTATTTTGTTTCAGATATGCCGGGAACACTTGGTAAAACAGATATTTTTAAAGTATCAGTTCATACTGATGGTACATATGGAAAGCCTGTAAATTTAGGTCCGGAGATAAATACACCTGAAAAAGAAATGTTTCCTTTTATTTTAGGAAATGATGAATTGTATTTTTCTTCTAACGGACGGAAAGACGGTATGGGAATGTTAGATGTTTATGTGTGTAAATTGTTTCCAGGTAGAAAACCATTACCTATAAACCTAGGAACAATAATAAATAGTGATAAAGATGATTTTGCCTTCATTATAGCTAAAAATAAACGAGAAGGGTATTTTTCTTCAAATAGAGAAGGAGGGAAAGGAGATGATGATATTTATTATTTTAAAGAAAAAAAACCATTTGAGTTTGCTTGTGACCAAGATGTTACAATTGTAATTAAAAATAAAAAAACAGGAGATATTATCCCACATGCTATTGTGAGTATTTATCACAATGACAAAATTATTGCAGACAGTGTAAAAACAGATGCTAATGGAAAATATTTTTTCAAAGCTACTTGCAATGATAAATATAAAATAACAGCTGGTAATAAATTTTTTCTTTCATCGTTTAAAACAATAGAAACGAATACAGAAAAAAGTCTTAAAGATGTAGTTATAGCACTAGAGCCCAATGAATTTGTAGTTGTAAGAGAAAAGCTCATGGTTAATTTAAACCCTATTTATTTTAACTATGATAAATTTGCCATTAGAGAAGATGCTGCAGTAGAGTTGGATAAAGTAGTAACCATTATGAAAAAATATCCAAAATTGATTATAGAAGTAGGTTCACATACCGATTCTAGAGGATCTGATTCTTACAATGAAATTTTATCTGATAAAAGAGCAAATTCAACAGTAGCATACATTGTATCTAAAGGAATTTCTAAAGATAGAATTTCTGGAAAAGGTTATGGTGAAAAAAAGATAATTAATAAATGTACGAACGGAATTAAATGTTCTAAGGAAGAACATCAACTAAATAGAAGAACCGAATTTGTAATTGTAAATCCGGAAGTAATAAATTGATTACAAGATGATATATAAGAACTTTTAACTTCGATGTCACAATTAAAGACTATACTACAGTTGTGGGGACGACGATTTCTTTAATTTTCGTAGTTAAGAGTTTTCTAATTATTGTGTTTGTAAAAGATGAATGATAATATACTACCGTTGTGGGGACGACAAATATTATTACTTTTATGAAATGCATAATTAGAAAAGAAAAGTCTCGATAATTTATCGAGACTTTTCAATTTTATACAGGTATTTAAAAAGGTATTATGCTATATAATCTTCTATTGGGTTGCAAGAGCATACCAAATTTCTATCACCATACGCATCATCAACTCTTCTTACCGCAGGCCAAAATTTATTTTCTTTTAAATACGATAGAGGAAAGGCTGCTCGTTCTCTGGTGTATGGAAAATTCCACGAGTCCGATGTAAGCATTTCTTGCGTGTGAGGAGAATTTTTTAACACATTATTTGTTTCTCCACTTTCAGCTTCATCTATTTCTTTTTTAATATTAATTAATGCATCGCAAAACCTATCTAGCTCTTCTTTGTTTTCACTTTCTGTTGGTTCAATCATTAAAGTACCTGCAACAGGGAACGATACTGTTGGAGCGTGGTATCCGTAATCCATCAATCTTTTAGCAATATCTGTAACTTCAATCCCTTTAGCTTTAAATTCTCTAAAGTCAACAATCATTTCATGAGCAGCAAAACCGTGCTCGCCCGTGTATAATATAGGGTAATGTTTTTCCAGCCTTGCTTTTAAATAGTTGGCATTTAAAATAGCATGAATAGTAGATTGTTTTAAACCTTCAGCTCCAAGCATTTTTATATAACTATACGAAATAAGTAGTACTAAAGCAGAACCCCAAGGAGCTGATGATACAGCATCAATAGGAGTGTCTCCTCCCGTTGGAATGATAGGATTTGAAGGTAGAAAAGGTGTTAAGTGTTTTGCAACACATATAGGTCCAACACCAGGGCCACCTCCTCCATGCGGAATAGCAAATGTTTTGTGTAAGTTTAAATGACATACGTCGGCACCAATTGTTGCCGGATTGGTAAGACCTACTTGCGCATTCATATTTGCGCCATCCATATACACTTGTCCACCACATTCGTGGATAATAGCCGTAATTTCTTTTATAGAACTTTCAAATACACCGTGAGTAGAAGGGTAGGTAACCATTAACGCCGCCAAATTATCTTTGTAAAGCATTGCTTTTTCTCTTAAATCATCTACATCTATATTTCCTTCAGAAGTAGATTTGGTAACAACAACTTTAAGTCCGGCCATTACCGCAGAAGCAGGATTTGTTCCGTGTGCAGAAGCAGGAATTAAGCAAATATTTCTATGGTTTTCACCTCTAGATTCATGATATGCTTTAATAACTAGCAATCCGGAATATTCTCCTTGAGCTCCAGAATTAGGTTGAAGCGATGTGGCTGAAAATCCTGTAATTTCATTTAAAGCTTGTTCAAGATTGGTAAAAATTTCTTGATAACCTTGTGCCTGTTCTATAGGAACAAATGGGTGTATGTTTCCCCAACTTGGCCAACTTAGTGGTAACATTTCAGTTGCCGCATTTAGTTTCATGGTACAAGATCCAAGTGAAATCATAGAATGATTTAAAGACAAGTCTTTACGTTCTAATTTTTTGATGTACCTCATCATTTCGGTTTCTGAATGATATTTTTCGAAAACTTCATTTTTCAAAAACGTTGAACTTCGTTTAAGTGAAGAAGGTAGGTTGTATTTTGTGGTTGTATTAAACGTAACTGTTTCTATTTTTTCAGCTTCAGAGAGTATTTGTAATATTTCGTTTACATCTTCTAAGTTTGTTGTTTCGTTTAACGAAATACTAACTAGATTAGCTTCAGGATAGAAAAAGTTAATGTTTTTGCTTTCAGAAATGGTTTTAACTTTTTTAGTATCAGAAACGTCAATAGTTAAAGTGTCGAAGAAAGAATTATTTACTTGTTTTAATTGCAGTTGCTTTATTCCCTCACTAAGGGTAGCAGTTAGGTTGTTAATATTATGAGCAATAGAAATTAACCCGTCGGCACCGTGGTACACAGCGTACATTCCGGCCATAACAGCCAAAAGTACTTGTGCTGTACAAATATTTGAAGTTGCTTTTTCGCGTTTAATATGTTGCTCTCTGGTTTGTAGCGCCATGCGTAAAGCACGATTTCCGTTTTTATCTTGAGTAACACCAATAATTCTGCCCGGAATATTTCGTTTGTAAGCTTCTTTAGTTGCAAAATACCCTGCATGAGGTCCTCCATATCCTAAAGGTATTCCAAATCGTTGTGTAGTACCAACAACAACGTCAGCACCCCATTCACCAGGAGGTGTTAAAATGGCTAAACTTAATAAGTCTGCAGCAACTACAATTTTAGCCTCAACAGTTTTTGCATTTTTAATAAATGCAGTGTAATCATATACTTCTCCATTTTTTGCAGGATATTGAACAATACCACCAAAAACGGCTTCAGAAAACTCAAAACTTTCATGATTTCCAAAAATCAATTCAATTCCTAGAGGAATAGCTCTTGTTTTTAAAATAGCAATGGTTTGAGGAAGCACTTCTTCAGAAACAAAAAACTGAATGGCATTTCCTTTTTTTTGTACTCTAGAGCGGGTGTTAAATAACATAATCATTGCTTCTGCTGCTGCAGTACCTTCATCTAGTAGTGAGGAGTTAGCAAGTTCCATACCAGTAAGTTCACTTACCATTGTTTGGTAATTGAGCAAGGCTTCTAATCGCCCTTGAGCAATTTCTGCTTGATATGGTGTGTATGCAGTATACCATCCCGGATTTTCTAGGATATTTCGTTGAATAACTCCCGGAAATATGGTAGGATGATATCCCAATCCAATATAGCTTTTAAATAATTTATTTTTTGAGGCGAGTTCTTGTATGTGCGACATATATTCAAATTCACTTTGTGGAGAAGGTAAATTTAAATTGTTACGAAGTCTAATGTCTGAAGGAACAGTATTATCAATAAGTTCCTCTATTGAAGCTACTCCAATAGTTTCTAGCATTTTTGCTACTTCATTTTTGGTAGGTCCAATGTGTCTTAAAACGAAAGAATTTGTTTTCATCTATCTTTTGAAATATAAAAAATTACAAGTTCAAAAGTACTCAAAAATATACAATCAAAAAGCAATTATTATTGCTAAATTTCTAGTTTTTGTTAACTAAAAAACAACATATTAACAATATGTGTACATTTGTGTAATGCTTTCTTTAAAAAAAATATTAAACTTTTATATTTTTAGTAATATTCACGTTTCTTTGGCCGGATACTGTCTTACTAAAGTAACGGTGTTAAAGTATGGTATTTCAAATAGTTTAGTTCCTTTGTTTGTCGCATTTTCGATTGTTATATCATATAATTTTATACGCTATTACGAACTAAAAACAGAAAGGTTATTGTGGTTTAAAGATTGGTTTTACCTACATGGAAAAAAAATTGCTTTTATTACTTTTTTATCGACTGTGTTTTTAGGGTATATTATCTTTTTTAGTGATTTTAAATGGCAATCGTTGGTTATTTTGATACCGTTTGCTTTTATGACTTTTTTTTATGTAGTTCCTCTTTTTAAAGTAGGAAATATTGAGGGATCTTTCAGAAATTTTCCTTCAATAAAAATATTTAGTATTGCTATTTCTTGGGCAGGGGTTTCGGTGTTATTTCCTCTTTATGAAAAAGGGTATGAATTTACACCAGAGGTATATATCGAATTTTTTCAACGTTTTTTAATTTTAATTGCAATTACAATTCCTTTTGATATACGAGACTTAAATTTAGATTCTAGAAATTTAAAAACGTTGCCTCAGGTATTTGGAGTTAAAAAATTAAAAACAGGAGGTGTGTTTTTAATTTTTATATTTATTGTTTTAGAACTTTTAAAAACCACTAATAGCGCACAAATTATTGTTACACTGCTAATTTCTCTAATTACCGGTTTTTTTCTATGGAATTCTTCGCCTTCTAAAAGTAGGTATTATGCTAGTTTTTGGGTAGAGTCTATACCTATAGTTTGGTTTGTGTTAACGTTTGTTTTTTTATAAAAAAAGCTTCCTAAGAAGGAAGCCTGTTTATATTAAATATTTGTTGAATTTACTTATTTTAACAAGTTTTCTATTTTTTGTTTTTCTTCTTCAGCAAGGTTACCATCAACTAAAATACGACCACTATACTCGTCGGTAATGATTTTTTTTCGACTTGCAATTTCAACCTGTCTTTGTGGCGGAATTGTAAAGAAAGACCCTCCAGAAGCACCTCTTTCTATTGAAACTACTGCCAATCCATTTTTAACATTTGCTCTAATTCTATTGTAAGCTTTTAATAAGTGATCATCAATTAGCTTTGCATATTCTTTAGATTTCTCCGTTAATAAAGCTTCTTCTTTTTTGGTATCTTTTACAATATCATCAAGTTCTGCCTTTTTATGATTTAGTGCACTTTCTTGCTTTTCAATATTCTCTTTGGTAGCATTTATAACTTCATTTTTTTGTTCAATTTTAACTTTAAACTCTTTAATTCGTTTTTCAGCTAGTTGAACTTCAAGTTCTTGGAATTCAATTTCTTTGCTTAATGAATTAAACTCTCTATTGTTTCGAACATTTTTTTGTTGCTCGGCATATTTTTTTATAAGTGTTTTAGCTTCTTCAATTACCAATTTTTTAGCCGATATTTCATTTTTTAAGTTCGTTACTTCTTCACCTAAATTAGAGAGTCTTTTGTTTAGGCCAACAATTTCATCTTCTAAATCTTCAATTTCTAAAGGTAATTCACCTCTTACACTTTTAATTTCGTCAATTCTAGAATCAATTAATTGCAAATCGTAAAGAGCTCTTAATTTTTCTTCAACGGTAACTTCTTTCTTTTTAGCCATGTTATATGTAATAAATTGGATTTGTGTGTTTATCTGATAAAATGATTGCAAAATTATGAAATTTTTTTGTAAGTATATCAACTAAAAGGTTTTTTGTGAACTGCTCACTTTCATAATGCCCAATATCGGCAATAATCATTTTATCTTCAGCTTTGTAAAATTCGTGATATTTAATATCTGATGTGATATAGATGTCTGCTTTTTTTTGTAATGCCTTTTCTATTGCGAAGCTGCCCGAACCTCCTAGTACTGCAACTTTTTTAATAGGTTTGTTTCGTAATTTAGAGTGTCTAATGCACTTGGTTTGCATTTTGTTTTTAACAAAATTTAAAAAAGCCATTTCTTCCATTTTTTCAGGCAATTCGCCTATCATACCTATACCAATTTCTTGATGTGTATTTTCTAAAAGAGTAATTTCATATGCTACTTCTTCGTACGGATGTGTTTCAAATAAGGATTTGAGAATATTTTTTTCCTGATGCTTTTCAAAAATAACACTTATAAGAGTTTCTTTTTCTGTGTGAAGTTTTCCTTTTTCACCAATAGTGGGATTTGAATTTTCGTTTCCTTTAAAGGTTCCATAACCTTCTGTATTAAAGCTACAATTATCGTAATTACCTATATTTCCCGCGCCTGAGGCAAATAGCGAATTTCTCACATCTTCTACGGCACTATTTGGAACATAGGTAGTAAGTTTTTTAATGGTATTTTTTTGAGGAATAAGTATTTTTTTATTTTGCAAGCCTAACACTTCACAAATTTTAGCATTTACACCCGTAAAAGAATTATCCAAAGCAGTATGCATTGCATATATGGCAATGTCATTTTTTACTGCTTTTAAAACTACGCGTTCAACATAATTGTTGCCGTTTAATTTTTTTAAACCTGAAAAAATAATGGGATGAAAGCTAACAATAAGATTGCAATTTTTTTCAATAGCTTCATCAACAACGTTTTCTAGTGTGTCTAGCGTTACTAAAACGCCGGTTACATTGGTATTGTATTTACCTACAAGTAAACCTACGTTATCAAAATCTTCGGCATAATTTAATGGGGCAATACTTTCTAGGTAAGTGGTAATATCTTTTATTTTCATTAGATGACTTGATTTGTTAACAAAGATAGATTTTACTAAATTAAGTTAAAATATTTAACCGCAAATTTTATAATTTGTTTTTGTACTTTCGCTTTTAGTGAATTTCTTAAGAAAAATAGTATACCCTTTTTCAGTACTCTACGGTGTAGTGACTTTTACTCGTAATTTTTTGTACGATATAGGTATTTTTAAATCTGCCCAATTTAATACTCCAACGATAGTTGTAGGAAATTTAAGTGTAGGAGGTACAGGAAAAACACCTCAAATAGAATACTTAATAAGACTGTTGCAAGATAAATACACTATTGCTGTACTTAGTAGAGGCTATAAACGGAAAAGTAAGGGGTTTGTAATTGCAAAAAATAATGTAAATGCAGAAATTATAGGAGATGAGCCGTATCAACTTTTCTTGAAATTTCCCAAAATAATTGTATGCGTAGATTCAAACAGAAGGAGAGGAATTAAAGAATTGGAAAAGCTACAAAATCCGCCAGATGTTATTTTGTTAGATGATGCCTTTCAACATAGAAAAGTAAGAGGTGGTTTTAATATTCTTTTAACACCTTATTACAGTTTATACACAAATGATACCATGTTGCCAACGGGTAATTTACGTGAATTTGCTTTGGGAGCTAAACGAGCTCAATTTGTGGTGGTTACAAAATGTCCTGATAATTTAACGGCACTTGAGCAACAGAAAATAACCGATAATTTAAATTTGCAGCCGCATCAAAAGATATTTTTTAGCACTATTGAATACGATAAAAAATTAAGAGGTTACAACGAGATAAGTTTAACCCATTTTGTAGGTGAAAAAATACTTTTGGTTACCGGTATCGCAAATTCTAAACCGCTGACAACATTTTTAAGTAACGAGAATATTGAATTTATACACCTAAAATACCCAGATCATTATAATTTTAATAATAATGATATTGAAAAAATGAAGGCATTTAATAATTCTTTAAAAAGTATTATTTTAACTACAGAAAAGGATTATGTTCGTATCTTTGACAACTTTAATGAGGTGTACTACATTTCAATAAGAGCAAAATTTATAAACGATAATAAAGATTTTGATAATACAGTAGAAGCATATGTGGAACAAAGTACAAGAGACAGTTAAATTTTTACAACATAAAGGAATTACAACCCCAGATTATGGTATTATTTTAGGAACAGGATTAGGTAATTTTGTCAATCAAATAAATGTTGATATAACAGTACCTTATTCAGAAATACCAAATTTTCCGATGTCAACGGTTGAAGGGCATTCTGGAGAACTTATATTTGGTTCTATTGGAGCTAAAAAGGTTTTAGCTATGCGCGGCCGATTTCATTATTATGAAGGTTGGACTATGGAACAAACGGTATTTCCGGTTCGTGTTATGAAATTTTTAGGCGTTGAAAATTTAATCGTTTCAAATGCTTCAGGAGGTGTTAACGCTTCTTTTAAAGTAGGTGATATTATGTTGATTTCGGATCATATAAACTTCTTGCCAGAACATCCTTTAAGAGGTAAAAATGAACTTAAATTTGGACCTAGGTTTGTTGATATGCACGAGGCTTACAGTAAAAAAGAAATTGAAAAAATGGAAACTGTAGCTAGTTCATTGAATATAAAATTGCACAAAGGAGTGTATTTGGCTTTACAAGGCCCTACATTTGAAACACCTGCAGAATATAAAATGGTTAAAATTTTAGGAGCAGATGCTGTGGGTATGTCTACAGTTCCTGAAGTTATTGTAGCAAAACATATGGGAATGACTGTTGTTGGTGTTTCTGTTATTACCGATTTAGGTATTGAGGGTATTGTTGAAGAAGTGTCGCACGAAGAAGTTCAAAAAGTAGCTAAAATTTCTGAAAAAATAGTAGGTAAACTGGTAGAAGCTTACATTAAGCTGTAGTACTTAAGGCTTGTTGTGGTATATACTTTTAATAATACCGTCTGCAAGTCCAATTTTTGGTACATATAATTTTTTTGCACCACTCCATTTCATTGCAGATACATAAATTTTTGTTGCAGGGATTATAACGTCGGCTCTATCAGGGTTTAGACCAAGTTCAGAAATGCGTTCCTCATACGTCATTTGTTTTAAAAACTTGTAGTGCGCTTTCATATAAATTAAGGAAAGAGGTTTATTAATTGGTTTTCCTGAAAGTTTAAATATTTTGTTAATATTTCCGCCAGAACCTATTAACGAAATATGTTTTAATTTTTTTGTATTAATTTTTACCCAGTCTTCAATTTCGTTCCAACTGTTTTTACTTATCTTTTTATTGTTTAACAACCTAACAGTACCAATTTTAAAAGATTTTGAATTGATTATTTTTCCGTTAGAAAATACGGTAAATTCAGTACTTCCTCCTCCAACATCTACATATAAATACGATTTGTCATTTTGAATAACATTTCCTAAATCTGTAGAAAAAATAATAGCAGCTTCTTCTTTACCATCAATAATATCAATATCAATGCCGGTTTCTTTTTTTATGTTATGGGTAATTTCTTCTCCATTAGCAGCTTCTCTCATAGCTGAAGTAGCACAAGCTCTGTATTTTTCAACGCCGTGAACTTCCATTAGCAATTTAAACGCTTTCATTGCTTTTATCATCCGGTTTTCATTTTCTTGAGAAATTTCACCTTTAATAAAAGCATCGGTTCCAAGTCTAACAGGAACACGAACCAGTGCCGATTTTTTAAAATTAGGATCGCTATTTTTTTGAATTATAACATTACTTACAAGTAATCTTATGGCATTAGAACCAATGTCAATTGCGGCAAGTTTTTCAATTCTCATCTATACTGTTTTGGGAATTCGGTGAATAATGTTTGTCCGGATTTAATATTTTTCCAGTGATTGGTATCAAACTGAATTCCAATAACTCCACATGTTGGAAAATGATTAAGTTTTTTACTTCCAAATTTATTTACGAAGCTGCTTATTCCGTGGTCATGGCTAAAAATAATGGCAGAATTGAATCCGTCATCAAGTGCTTTTACCGTTTTAATTAAGTAACCATCACTAAAGCTGTATAGCGACTTACTTATTTTTAAATTGGCTAACGGATAGTTAAATGTATAACTAAAAATTACCGCAGTGTGTAGTGCTCTGTTTGCACAACTAGATATAAAAATATCGGGACTAGCAATTTTTTTTTGTAATACACTTGACATAAGGTAAGCATCGTTAATTCCTCTCTTTTTTAAAGGGCGATCAATATCTTTTATGTCCTCATACTCCCAAGAAGATTTTGCATGTCTAACAATATAAAGTGTTTTCATTTACAGTATGGTTGATATTCAAATATAACAATTTTATGGGGCTAATCTATCAATTTTCCATTCAAAATTTTCTTGTAAGGTGTATTGAATTCTGTCGTGCATTCTGTTAGGTCTCCCTTGCCAAAATTCTATACTAATAGGTTTTACAATATAACCTCCCCAGTGTTTTGGTCTTGGTATTTCTCTGTTTTTAAATTTATCTTCAAAAAATTGTAATCTGTCATCTAAAAATTGACGAGAAGGAACAATTTCACTTTGGTTTGATGCCCAAGCTCCAATTTTACTTCCATCGGGTCTAGATTCAAAATACCCATCAGATAAATTTTCAGGTATTTTTTCAGCTTTTCCTTTAATAATAACTTGACGTTCAAGATTGTACCAAAAAAAAGATAAGCAAACTTGCGGATTTTTCTCAATAGCTTTTCCTTTTTCACTATTGTAATTGGTATAAAATATAAATCCTTCCCAAGTGTATTTTTTTAATAAAACAATTCTGCTTTTTGGGTAGTTGTCTGTTCCAATGGTAGCGATTGTCATTGCGTTAGGTTCTATATCGCCTCCAAATTCATCTACTTCATAAAACCATTTTTGAAACAGTTCCATAGGATTTTTAGGGATAGTAGTTTCAGATAGTTTACTTTTTTTGTAAACTCTCCTGTAGTTGCTTAAATCTTTTTCCATACTACAAATTTAACTGTTTCTTACTGAAAATAAGTAACCCAATAAACGTTAGAGTACCATTTAGAATCAATACAAAAAAGCCAAAGTCAAAATCAAACCATTTTTTTGAATAATAACTAATAGCAATAGTAAGTAAAGGAGCAATTAAAGCAATAAAAGGTACGGCAATATCTTTTACTTTTAATCGTGTAAAAAGTCCGAATGAGTACAATCCCAAAAGGGGGCCGTAGGTATATCCTGCAAATTGAAATATTTTAGAAATAACGCTTTCGTCAGCAATAAAATATTTAAATACCAGAATGGTGAAAATAAGTACGAATGAAAAAATGATGTGTACCCTTTTTCTAATTTTTACTTGATCCACTTCGTTTTTCTTTTGGTCAATTTCCAAAATATCAATACTAAATGAAGTTGTTAATGCTGTTAGCGCACTATCGGCACTAGAATAAGCTGCAGCTACAAGGCCTAAAATAAAAAATAGAGAAACACCTATGCCTAAATTTCCAAAAATGGCCACAATAGGAAAAAGTTGATCTTTATGAGCATCTAAATTATGGATAGTAGCATAATCGGTTAGTAAAATACCTAGAGCTAAAAAGAAAAAATTAACAATTACCAAAACAATGGTAAACCAAAACATATTTTTTTGAGCATCTTTAAGTGTTTTACAGGTAAGATTTTTTTGCATCATATCTTGATCCAATCCAGTCATTACAATAGCAATAAAAGCACCGGTAAAAAATTGTTTCCAAAAATAATTTCCAGCTTTAATATCGTCAAAAAAGAATGCTTTAGATAGCTTACTTTCACTAACGTAGGTAAAAATACTTTGAATGTTTAAAGTATCAGAAATAGTATAAATACAAATACCTACCGATATTAGCATAAATAGTGTTTGTAGTGTATCAGTCCAAACAATTGTTTTAATACCTCCTTTAAAAGTGTATAACCATATAAGTAAAATGGTAATAATAACAGTTACCCAAAAAGGAACTCCATAGCTATCAAATAAAATAAGTTGTAACACATTGGCTACCAAGAATAATCTGAATGAAGAGCCTACAACCCTTGAAAGTAAAAAAAATGAGGCACCTGTTTTGTAGCTGTATTTCCCAAACCTATCCTTTAAGTAGGTGTATATTGAAGTTAAGTTGAGCCTATAATATAAAGGTAATAACACCAATCCAATTACGGCATATCCAACAATATATCCTAAAACCATTTGTACGTACGAAAACTGTTTTGCTTCTACCCAGCCCGGTACCGAAATAAATGTAACTCCAGAGAGCGAAGCGCCAATCATTCCAAAAGCAACCAAGTACCACGGCGATTTTTTATTTGCTTTAAAAAAAGTTTCATTAGTATCACTTTTTCCTGTAAAGTGTGCTATAAGTAGTAGTGTTAAAAAGTATGCTACAATGAGCAAAACAATGTAAAATGGTTTCATATATTGAATTGTTATAATATCTAACAAAGAAACTAAAAATATTGAGAATTTCATTTCCTAATTGTACATTTGCTAAATGAATTTTTCATCAAAACTTTTAGAAAATGCCGTAAATGAGGTTTCTCAGCTTCCCGGAATAGGAAAAAGAACTGCACTTAGGCTGGTTTTACACTTGTTAAAGCAGCCAACTTCTCAAACCCATCAGTTAGCCAATGCACTTAAAATGTTGGTTGATGATATTAATTTATGTAAAAGTTGTCATAATATTTCTGATGTAGAAATTTGTGAAATTTGCTCAAATCCAAATAGAAATTCTGAAATTATTTGTGTAGTAGAAGATGTTAGAGATGTTATGGCAATAGAAAATACGGCACAATTTAAAGGTTTGTATCATGTGTTGGGGGGTAAAATTTCACCTATTGAAGGTGTTGGACCACAAAATTTGACAATAGATAGCCTTATAGATAAAATTAAAAAGGGAACTATTAAAGAGGTTATTTTTGCTTTAAGTTCTACCATTGAAGGAGATACTACTAACTTTTATATTTTTAAACAGCTAGAACCGTTTGGAGTTAAAACATCTACAATTGCCAGAGGAATTGCAATAGGTGATGAGTTGGAATATGCAGATGAGGTTACCTTGGGAAGAAGTATTGTTAATAGAATCCCTTTTGAAAACTCACTATAAATTTTAATGGATATATCAATTATTATTGTTAGCTATAATGTGCACTATTTTTTAGAGCAATGTATATTAAGTGTGCTTGCTGCTTCAAAAAATATTGAAACAGAAATAATAGTAATAGATAATGCTTCTAACGACGATAGTTGTCAACTTATTACTACTAAATTTCCTGAAGTAACGCTTGTTCAAAATAAAATAAATGTAGGTTTTTCAAAGGCAAATAACCAAGGTGTAAAAATAGCTAAGGGTGAATTTGTTTTGATTTTGAATCCGGATACCGTTATTGCTGAAGATACACTTGAGAAAATATTGAATTTTGCAAAAACAACAACAAATATTGGAGCTTTAGGCGTTAAATTAATAGATGGTACCGGAGCGTTTTTACCTGAAAGCAAACGAGGTATTCCTACACCAAAAGTATCATTTCATAAGCTTTTAGGTTTTTCAAAAAAGCAGATAGGAAAATATTATGCAGCGCATTTATCAGAAGATGAATTGGGCTCAATAGAAATATTAGTAGGTGCATTTATGTTTATGAAACATGCTGTTTTTACAGAGGTTAACGGATTTAATGAAGCGTATTTTATGTATGGTGAAGATATTGATTTGAGTTATAAAATAACACAAAAAGGATATCAAAATTACTATTATCCTTTGACTCAAGTTATTCATTATAAAGGAGAAAGTACTCTTAAAGATGTGAAATATTTGACGCATTTCTACAAGGCAATGAAGATCTTTTACGCCACACATTTTAAGTCAACTAAACTATATGATTTTTTAATGTATTTTGGAGTTTCCTTTTGGTATACACTAAAGTTTTTTAAGTTGAAGTATTCTTTTACGAAAGAAAAGTCAATTAAAAATGTACTGTACTTAGGACGTAATAAACACATTATATCTTATTTGGAAACAATGTGTTTTTATGTTGAAAGTTGTATTATTAGCGATGTTTTAAAAATAAAAGAAACAATTCAAAAAAGTAATATAGAAATGCTTGTTTTAGATAACGAGATACTAACAAACAAGCAAATTATTACTTTTCTTCAGCAACTACATTCAGAAGAAATTATTTTTAAAATACACCCCAAAAACACTAACTTTTTAATTGGAAGTAACTCTTCTTTTGAGCAAGGAGATATAATTATTTTTCAATCTTAATTCTGGCATCAACAGAAAAAACTTCAGAAGCATTTCCCAATAAAGGGTTTAAATCTAATTCCGAAATTTCCGGAGCAATAGTAACTAATTCAGATATTTTTAAAATAATATCAGTAAAAATAGCTTGATTTACGCCTTCTTTGTTGCGGTAGCCTTTAATTAGTTTGTACGATTTTAAATTTTGAATCATAGCGGTCGCCTCTTCAGGAGAAACCGGACTTAAACAAGTGTTTATATCTTTTAAAATTTCGATATATATTCCTCCAAGGCCGCATAGAATTAAATGACCAAAATTCCCTTCTTTTTTAGCTCCTACAAAAAGTTCAGTTCCTTTTTTCATAGGTTGTATTAATACAGAAGTAGCGTTTTTAATAGCCATTAACTTTTGAAAAGATTCAAGCAGCATTTTTTCAGAATTAATAGCTAAAACAACTCCGGAAACATCCGATTTGTGTATTGGTCCAACCACTTTCATTACCAAAGGGTAGCTCAATGTTGTTGCGGCATTTATGCTTTCCTTTTCTGAAGTACATACAAATTCATTTACTACAGGAATACCTGAAAACTGCAGTATGTTTTTAACTTCGGTTGGATGTAAAAAACCGTTTTTAGCATTGGCTATAATGGTTCTAATATTTTCAGTATCAATAGTTGGTGGTTGGTTGTTAGTAGTAATGTTAGTAGTGTTATTGTAAGCCTTAGCTAAAGCTTTCCCAAAAATAACTTCGTCGGTAAAACAGTAGTTTCCCTTGGCAATAAAGGTTTTAATTTCGGTTGCTACGTTTACTACCGATGGTAAAATGGGATAAATAGGCTTTTTACAGCTTCTTATTTTTTCATGAATAACTTGGTATACTTCACTTACATTAAATAAACCGGGGCTACCAAAAATAATAGCCATGGCATCTATTTCAGAGAATTTGGTTTCGCAATAATCAATAATTATTTCGAGCTGTTCTGCAGTTCCGGTTGCTAAAAAATCGATAGGGTTTGATACCGATGAGCCTAAATACAATTCGTTTAATAATTTTTCACTTTCTTTTCCGCTAATTTTCGGAATATTTAGTCCGTTTTTAGAAAGGATATCTGTTAGCATAACAGCAGGTCCTCCGGCGTGTGTTATAACAGCAATGTTTTTCCCTTCTAATTTTTTATGCATAAAAATAAGTGCGGTATTAATTAGTTCGTTTCTTCCGTAACATCTAATAATTCCGGCTTTTTTAAACAAAGCATCTACTGCTGCGTCAGAGTTGGCTAATGCTCCTGTATGAGAACTTGCAGCTCTGCTTCCTTCTTTCGAGCTTCCGGCTTTAATAGCTATAATTTTGCATCCTTTTTTTGTTAAGGAAGTAGCGTGTTTTAATAGTTTTTTAGGATTTTCAATGCTTTCAATATAAAGCAACTTTACCTTAGAGCTTATTTCATAATCGTAGCTTTTATCTAAGTGCTCTAGTACTTCTTCAACACCAATTTGAGCAGAATTACCAACAGAATAAACGCTAGAAAAGGTTAATCCGGTTGCTATAGCAGCTTCAATAATAAATACGGCGGTTGCACCTGATCCTGAGATAAAATCGACTCCTTTTTTATTTAATTTTGGAATAGGTTTTGTAAAAACGCCGGCGTAGTTATTATTTAGTAAACCGATGTTATTTGGCCCAAGTAAAGACCCGTTAACACGTTTAATTTGATTGACAATTTGTTGTTCTAATTCTTTTCCTTCGGCATCTTTTTCACTGTATCCTGCCGAGAAAATAATAAATCCCTTGGTATTTTTATTTTCGGTTAACACATTCACTGTTTCAAGTGTAAATTTTGCTGCAATGGCAATAATTGCCAAATCTACATTTGGAATGGCCGTTACGTGTGGGTAACACTTAATGCCTTGAACCTCTGTTTCTTTTGGGTTTACAGCGTAAAGCACTCCTTTATAGCCGCAATTTATCAGATTTTGCAACACACTACCTCCGGGAGTAGCGGTGTTGTTAGAAGCGCCTACAACGACAATGCTTTTGGGATTCAATAATTTTTTGTGCAGCATATATTTGTTTGTGGTTTTATAAGATTAAACTTTTTTGGCTGTTAATTGCTCTTTTGCAATCTCTTTACCTTTGTTAAAAGCATCAATGTTTTTAGTAACAATGCGTTCGCCTTTTCGTTCAAAAAGCGTTTTGATAGCATTTGTTAAATTTTCTTCACTAATAGGAATTAATTCTGAAGCAGCACCAAGTAACACAATATTTGTAGCTCTAGAATTTCCTAAGTCTTTCGCAATTTTTTTTGCATCGATAAGAATGTGATTTTTATGCGATTTTATTTCATTGTATAAGGCTTCTAAATTGGGATAATCTACAATATTGTTAAACGGATTTGAGTCGGTAATTAAAAAACCGTCTTTTTTAAGGTAAGGGAGATATCTTAATAGTTCCATAGGCTCAACAGATATAATCATATCGGCTTTTCCTTGAGGAATTAAATCGGAATATATTTCGGTATCAGAAATTCTAACATGCGATTGTACAGCACCACCGCGCTGACTCATTCCGTGAACTTCAGATTGTTTTAAATTTAAATTACTCTTTAATGCCGCAGTATCTAGTATGGCTGCAATGGTTAGTATTCCTTGTCCGCCCACACCTGCTAGTATGATATTTATTTTCATAATATTAATTTAGAGTCACTTTTTTAAGTTGTTTTAACCGGTCTTTTTTTTCTTTTGGAAGTTGCACACAAGGTCGTTGAGATACAATAACAGAAACGCCTTTGTAATTGAGTTCTTCTCGAATGGTATTTATATTTTCTTCCAAATTTTTATGTAGCGGCGTAATTACCTTTATGTGCTCTTTTTCAACACCAATACCTTCACAAATGGATAGAAGTCTACCTGAAGCTGAAGAATCTTGAGCACCTGTCATTGCAATGGCTGAATTGTCCGAAATAATAACGGTTATAGGTGTTTTTTCGATAACAGCATCTAGTAGTCCGGTCATTCCTGAGTGTGTAAATGTAGAATCACCAATAATAGCAATTGCAGGATGAATTCCGGCATCTGCAGCTCCTTTTGCCATAGTAATAGAAGCTCCCATATCAATAAGCGTGTTTATACTTTTGTACGGATGTAAAACGCCTAAAGCATAGCATCCAATATCACCAAAAACTTGTTGACTTCCCATCTCTTTACTGAGTTTGTTAATGGCATCAAATAAATCTCTATGGCCACATCCTACACATAGTTCAGGAGGTCTATTTGAAACAACGCTAGGTTTACTTTCGTCAATAACCACATCAAATCCTAAGGCATTAGCTATGTTGTCTGGGTTTAATTCGCCTACACGAACAATATCCCCACTTAGTCTACCAATAACTCTTCTGTTTTCTCCTAAATAGTCAGAAATAGCTTCTTCAATAAAAGGATATCCATCTTCTAAAACCAATACCTTTTTACAAGTATCAAACAATTTTTTTAGTGGTTTTTTAGGAATTGGATATTGAGAAATTTTTAAAATAGGATATGGACATTGACCACTTTCAAAATTTTCCATAACATAGTTATATGCAATACCCGAAGCAATAATACCTATTGAGGTGTTGGGTGCTTTTATAAATTGATTGAAATAACTGTTTTCTGAAATATCTAATAAATCATTTTGAATGGCTACCAAATGTTTATATCTAGCTCTTGCAAACATAGGTATTAAAGAAAATTGCTTACTATCTGAAGGTAGTTTAATGGTATTTTGTTTCAATCGATTTCCTGTAATAACACCGGCTCTGGAGTGAGACAATCTGGTTACCATTCTAATTAATACCGGTAAACTTACCTTTTCTGAAAGTTCAAAAGCGTATTTTGTAATTTCATACGCTTCTTGTTGGTTAGAAGGTTCTAGTATAGGAATCATAGCAAATTTACCGTAGTATCTAGAGTCTTGTTCGTTTTGTGAAGAATGCATTGAAGGGTCATCAGCAACAACTACAACAAGTCCTCCGTTAATACCGGAAACAGACATGTTCATGAAAACGTCGGCAGCTACATTTAGCCCTACATGTTTCATTACAGTTAAAGCTCTTTTACCTGCGTAAGACATTCCTAGAGCGGCCTCCATTGCTGTTTTTTCATTGACAGACCATTTAGAGTGTATGTTTAGCTCTTTTGCTGTTTTAGAGCGTTGAATGTATTCTGTGATTTCTGTTGAGGGTGTTCCTGGATAGGCGTATACACCCGATATTCCAGCATCAATAGCTCCTTGAGCGAGAGCTTCATTGCCTAATAGTAATTTTTTCATAAAAAAGTATTTTAGAAAATATGTTTCGGTATCTGTAAAATTAAGGCAATAGATGTAATTTTAGTATGATTAAAATCATACTAAACAAGCTAAGTACGTGGTTATTAGAATGCTGTATTTTTAATTAAAATTCAAATAGTTTAAACTTTATTAAAAGTGAATTATTTTAATTTAAAAGACTGTTAAAAAATCGGTAAGTATTTTAAATAAATCGTATTATTTAATTTTTATCCCAGCTATTTTTTTTTCGGATGTTTTTATACAATTTTATACCTAACATGAGTAGAATAGACACAAAAACAATTCCTAAAACACCAAAAACCCAGCCTAAAGTATTTTTTAATACAACTAAAAATACACACGCAAATAAAATAATGGTTGCAACCTCGTTCCAAATACGGAGTTTAAACGAAGAATATTTTAATTTGCCATTTTCAATTTGATTGTACATAATCTGACAACTCCAGTGGTAAGCATATAATGCAGCTACAAACCCTAATTTAATAAGCATCCAGTTTGTTTGAAGCCAAGCCGGTTGAAGTACAAGAAGCCAAGTGGCAAAAATGGTTGCTAAAACGGCAGAAGGCCACGTAATAATGTACCAAAGTCGTTTAATCATTAACTTATACTGTTTTAGTAAAATTTTTCGTTCAATTTCTGGTTTGTCTTCAGCTTCTTTGTAATAGATAAACAAGCGAATAATATAAAATAATCCGGCAAACCAAGTAGTTACAAATATGATGTGAAGTGATTTAATGTATAAGTATTCCATAATTAGTTGTTTTTGTTCCAGGTGTTAATCCAATTTGATAGTGTATCAACCCATTCTGTATTATCGTTTAAGCAAGGAATGGTTGTAAAGTCTTTACCACCGTTATTGTGAAAAGATTGTTTGGCTTCGATGCCTATTTCTTCTAAAGTTTCTAAGCAATCTGCTACAAAAGCAGGTGTTGCTACAGCTAATTTTTGAACACCTTTTTTAGCGAGTAAATCAATGGTCTTATCGGTGTAAGGTTGTAACCAAGGATCTTTTCCTAGCCTAGATTGAAAAGAAACACTGTAGTCGCCTTCTTTTAGGTTTAATTTTTTTGCCACAAGTCTAGTTGTTTCATAACATTGATGTCGGTAACAATATTTATGTGCTGCCGAGGGTGATTTACAACAACTTCCATCTATTTTACAATGTGATTTTGTAATATCGGACTTTTTAATATGTCTTTCGGGAATACCGTGGTACGAAAATAACAAGTGGTCTGGCTTCACCTTTTTAAGTGTATTATTTATGCTATTACTTAAGGTATTAATGTAATCTTCATTGTTGTAAAAAGGAGAAATGTATGTGAGGGTTATGTTCGAAAAATGCTTTTTTATAATTTTTTCGGCAAGCACAGTAATAGTTTCTGTAGTAGCCATAGCAAATTGTGGATATAGCGGTATTAGCAGTATTTCGGTAACACCTTTATCGGCCAATTTTTGGATACCATTTTTAATAGAAGGTTGTCCGTACCGCATTGCAAGCTCAACAGGAATAGTTGTTTTTTGATTTACTTTTTTGGTGAGTCTTTCCGATAAAACAATTAAAGGAGAACCTTCTTTCCACCATATTTTACGATAGGCTTCTGCCGATTTTTTAGGGCGTGTATTTAAAATAATCCCTTTTACAAGAAAAGCTCTTAAAAGATACGGAGTGTCTATAACACGTTTATCCATTAAAAATTCATTCAAGTAACTTTTAACATCGCTAACAGAAGTGCTTTTAGGTGATCCTAAATTTACAAGTAAGGCTCCTTTCATAAGATTTGCGATTTAGAAAATTGTTTTGGTGTAATTCCATATTTTTTCTTGAAAGCAGCAATAAAGTGACTGGAAGCACTGTACCCTAATTGTAAGGCAATTTCATTCACATTTAATTGTTTTTCTATCAATAATTTTTTTGCTAACTCCATTTTGTAATTCAATAAAAACGCATATACCGGCACACCGTAAAATTCTTTAAATCCGGTTTTTAATTTTTTAATATTGAGTCCAACTTCTTTCGCTAAATCGTTTAAAGAAGGAGGGTTGTTCATTTCCTTTATAATAAGTTGTTTAGCGTGTTTTATTTGACTAATTGTTTCTTCATTAGATATATAAGGACAGGTATTGCTGTCTTCTTCGGTTGTTGTATTAAAATAGTAGCTAAGTAATTCGTACACTTTTCCTTTAATATAAATAGGTCTAAGTGCTTCAGAAATTTGCTTAGAAATAAGTTGGTTGAGAATTATTTTAATTGAAGGGTTAAGAGTTCTAGGTTCAATAATTGGTTTGCCTACTTTAAAATTACTGAAGTTAAATAAGAAATTCCCTTCGTTAGAAAATAAGGAGTGAAAATATTCTATAGAAATTAATACAATAGTGGCTTCAGATTTCGGTTGTAAATTAAAAAGAATGTTCATTTTCTCATCTTTAAAATACACCATATTTGAATTATTTTCAGAGATATTTATTGCGCAGTGTTCAAAATTAAAGCTAGCTATATATTCGCCTTTATTACAAAAGAAAAGTTGAATACAATTGTTCTCTAAATAGTACTTTAAAAAAGTATTTTGATGAGATAAGTTGTTAAAATGAAGTATTTTAAATGTCTCTTTTTCGTCAAAAAGCAGCTGAGTACTTTTGTCGATGTTTTTATATTTACTTAAATCAGACTTCATAAAGTATTTTTATGAATTAATAAATTATTTATTGCAAAAGTACAATAAATAATAATGCAAGGAAATCAAATATTTTCATATTATTAATGATAATTATCATATTTTTAAACCCTTTATTTAATGGGTTTTTTGTTAAAAGTATGTTAACAAAAACTATTTAGATTTGTTCTAAATTGAATATTGTAACTGTTGTCGATAGTATTAGTACTTTTATCGATATTTTCTGCTAAAATATATGAGTACCTTTGTCGATACTTATTGGAAATACTATTTTTATGAGTTTAGAAAATATGCCCGCAAAATTATACAATGTAGGGTTGAGTTATAAAAAGGCAGATGTTAAAGTACGAGGTACTTTTAGTATCACTAAAAACAACCAAATTTTACTGTTAAAAGAAGCCAAAGAAAAAGGAATAGATGGTATTTTTGTATTGTCAACTTGCAATAGAACAGAGATTACCGGTTTTGCAAAACACCCTTTTGAATTAATTAGCTTACTTGTAAAATATTCAAACGGAAATGTAGAAGATTTTATCAATGTATCAAATGTGTACAAAAATAAAGAAGCGGTAAAACATTTGTTTAGAATAGGTACAGGTTTAGACAGTCAAATTTTAGGCGATTATGAAATTGTAGGGCAGTTAAAAGAGTCTTTTAAACAAGCAAAAGAGTTGGGAACTACAAATGCTTATTTAGAACGATTGATGAATTTGGTTTTACACGCAAGTAAGGAGGTTAAAAATAACACAAAATTAAGTTCGGGTACAACATCTGTTGCTTATGCTGCAGTTCAGTATATTATAGAGAATGTTCCGGAGTACAATACTAAAAATATTCTTGTTTACGGATTAGGAGAAATAGGAACAAATACCTGTAAAAATATATTAGAGTACACATCAAACAAGCATATAACTCTAGTGAACAGAACAATGGAAACTGCTTTAGCCTTTGGTAAACAGCACCCCGAAATATCGGTACTTCCTTTTTCCAAACTAACCTCTCAACTGCGCACTACCGATGTGTTAATTGTTTCTACAGGAGCAAGCTCGCCCACCATTACTCCGGTTCACATTTCAGAAGGAAAAGAAATGCTTATAGTAGATTTATCGATGCCTAAAAATGTTGATGTAGCCGTTAAACAGTTAGAAGGAATTACGGTAGTTGATGTAGATGAGCTTTCTCAAATTACAGATAAAACCATTGAAACTAGACGAAATGAAATTCCCGCTGCAGAAAAAATTATAGACACGTATAGAGCAGAGTTTAACGATTGGATTGCATATAGAAAATTTATTCCTGCAGTAAATGCGTTAAAAGAATCGTTACAACATATTCAGCAAGACGAAATTAATTTTCATTCTAAAAAAATTAAAAACTTTAATGTTGAACATGCAGAGGTGGTTACATCTCGTTTAATTCAAAAAATCACAACACAGTTTGTAAAACATTTGAAAGAAGAAGATACCGCAGTTGACCAAAGTATAAATGTAATTAGTAAAATGTTTAATTTTAGAGAATTAAACCTTAATGAGAATGAATCGAAATGATTAGAATTGGAACAAGATCTAGTGAACTAGCACTTTGGCAAGCAAATACAGTTGCCAGTCAGTTAAATCACTTAGGGTATGAAACGGAAATAGTAAAAATAGACTCTATTGGTGACGAGGTTTTAAACAAACCTTTATATCAACTTGGTACTACGGGTGTTTTTACTAAAAATTTAGACATTGCACTGTTAAATGATAAAATTGATATTGCAGTACACTCTTTAAAAGATGTACCTACGCAATTACCTGAAGGAATTGTTCAGGCGGCCGTTTTAAAAAGAGGTAATTTTAACGATGTATTGGTGTTAAAATCTGACGAAACGTTTTTTGAAAATAGTACGGCTGTTATTGCTACCGGAAGTTTGAGAAGAAAAGCACAATGGTTATATCGATACCCAAACCATACAATCACAGATTTACGTGGAAATGTAAATACCCGTTTGCGGAAGTTAGAAGAAAATAACTGGAACGGCGCTATTTTTGCATTAGCCGGACTAAAACGAATAAAATTATTACCAGACAATTTTATTAAATTAGATTGGATGATTCCTGCGCCGGCACAAGGTGCTGTAATGGTAGCTGCATTAGAAACTAACACAGAAATTCTAGAAATATGTAAATTTTTAAACCATGAAGAAACAGAAACATGTGTTACTATTGAGCGTAAATTTTTACAAGTTTTAGAAGGAGGATGCACGGCTCCAATAGGTGCTTTAGCGACCATTAAAAATGAAGAGCTGAAATTTAAAGGCGTATTGTTTAGTCCCGATGGAAAAAATAAAATAGAATTTCAAAAAACAGTTCCTGTAGATAATGTATCTGATTTAGGAGAGTTTGCCGCAAATTATATTCTTGAAAGAGGAGGTAAAAAACTAATGCAGTACATCGAAACTATAGAAAAAGAGATAAAAGTGTATGCTACAAAAGTATTATCAGCAGCTCAAAAAAGTGTGATATCAGCTAATATTGGGTTAGATATGAGTGATTTTATTACGATTAGAAGCAATCGTTTAAAACCTGTAGTTGTTAAAAAAACTATTGAAAATGTGGTGTTTACAAGTCAAAATGCGGTAGAATCACTCCTTAATAACTTTGATAGTACCGCATTGGATTTTAAAAACATATACTGTGTTGGACGAAGAACAAAACGACTAATAGAGAAAAAAATAGGAAAAGTAACCCACTCAGAGACTACAGCTAAAAAATTGGCCAATTACTTGGTAACTATTGAAAAAGTAGCAGCAGTAACTTTTTTCTGTGGAAATAAACGAAGAGATGATTTACCTGTTATTTTAAAACAACACCATGTTGAACTTACAGAAGTTGAATGTTACAAAACATTGTTAACACCAAAAAAAATAGCTTCTAAATACAAAGGGATTCTGTTTTTTAGTCCAACAGGTGTAGAGAGTTATATCAAAGAAAATACTTTTACAAATGGTATTGCTTTTTGTATAGGTGATACTACCGCAAACGAAGCTAAAAAATATTTTGACCAGGTTGAAGTAGCTAAGTTAGCAACAGTTGAAAGTGTTTTAAAAACCGTAAATGAGTATTTTAAATAAAATTTAATTTTATGATACACAGAACAAGACGCTTACGTAAAACCAAAAACATTCGTCGATTGGTACGTGAAAATAAGTTAACCGTTGACGATTTAATTTATCCGTTGTTTGTAGAAGAAGGCGAAAATATAGAAACAGAAATTATATCTATGCCGGGGATTAAGCGGTATTCTTTAGATAAAATTTCAAAAGAATTAGACGAAGTTGTAGCACTTGATATCCCCGCAGTTTTACTTTTTGGAATACCAACAAAAAAAGATGAAGAGGGTTCAGAAACATGGAATGATAACGGAATTATGCAACAAGCAGTTCGGTTTATTAAAAAGAATTATCCTTCGTTATACGTAATTACCGACGTTTGTTTTTGCGAATACACAAGCCATGGACATTGCGGAGTAATACATGACAATGATGTTGATAATGATGCTACACTTCCCAATATTGCAAAACAAGTTATTTCACATGCTAAGGCAGGTGTAGATATGGTAGCTCCTTCTGGAATGATGGATGGAATGATAGACACAATTCGTCAAGCACTAGATAATACAGGTTTTCAAAATATACCTATTATGTCATATGCGGTTAAATATGCTTCGGCATTTTACGGACCTTTTAGAGATGCTGCAGACTCGGCTCCTGCATTTGGAGATCGAAGAACCTATCAAATGGATCCTTCAAATAGAGATGAAGGTTTAAGAGAAGCTACTTTTGACGACCAAGAAGGTGCCGATATTTTAATGGTAAAACCAGCCTTATCGTATCTAGATATTATCAGAGATTTAAAAAATAATTTTGACAGACCCATAGCTTGTTACAATGTAAGTGGAGAATATGCAATGATTAAAGCGGCTGCTGAAAAAGGCTGGATTGACGGAAATAAAGTTATGATGGAGAGTCTTTTATCAATGAAAAGAGCGGGAGCCGATATTATTATTACATATTTCGCAAAAGAAGTAGCTAAACTTTTAAACAAAAAATAATTTTAGAGAAAAGTATTAAAATGAAGTTAGAAAAATCAATAGAATTATACACCAAAGGAAAAAAACATTTGGTTGGTGCAGTAAATTCACCGGTTAGAGCTTTTAAATCGGTAGGAGGTGTACCTATTTTTATAGAAAAGGCAAAAGGAAGCAAAATTTACGATGTTGATGGAAATGAATATATAGATTTTGTGTTGTCTTACGGTCCAATGATTTTAGGGCATAGAAATAGTGTTGTAGAAAAAACAATTAAAAAATACCTAAAAAACGGATATACATTTGGTGCTTCTACAAAAGGTGAAATTATTTTAGCAAAAATAGTTTGCGAAGCCTTTCCGGGTATGGACAAAGTACGTTTTGTAAACTCAGGAACAGAAGCAGTGCTAAGTGCAATTCGTTTGGCAAGAGCATTTACTGGAAAAAACAAAATTATTAAATTCTCAGGTTGTTACCACGGGCATTCCGATGCATTACTTGTTGCAGCAGGATCAGGACTAGCAACACTAAGTTTACCCGGAAGCAAAGGAGTTCCTGACGAAGCCGTTAGAAACACCTTAATTGCAGAATACAATAACATTGATAGTGTAAAAAATCACTTAAAAAAACATACAGATATTGCTGCGGTTATTATTGAACCAATAGCCGGAAATATGGGAGTTGTAGTACCAGATTCAATGTTTATTCAAGAATTACGAGCTTTAACAAAAGCAAAAGGAATCTTGTTAATTGTAGATGAGGTAATGACCGGATTTAGATCAAAATTTGGAGGTGCTCAAGAATTGTTAAATATTGAAGCCGATATTACCTGTTTAGGTAAAGTTGTTGGTGGTGGTTTTCCGGTAGGCGCATACGGAGCGAGAAACGAAATTATGGAAATGGTAGCTCCTTTAGGCGATATGTACCAAGCAGGAACATTATCTGGAAACCCTATAGCAATGGCTTGTGGTATAGCAACACTTAAAGAATTAAAAAAGAAAAATCCGTACAACGATTTTGAAAAAACAGCTGAACGTCTTGAGCAAATTTTGCTAGAAGCAGCTCGTGAAAATGGCGTAGACTTACAAGTAAACAGATTTGGTTCTATGATTAATCCTTTTTTTACAAAAGAAAAAGTAACCAATTTTGAATCTGCACAAACCAGTGATACCAATAAGTTTAAAACATTTTTCTGGAAAATGACCGAGCACGGAGTGTTTTTACCACCGTCTCAATTTGAGGCGTGGTTTTTATCTACAGAACTAAGTAAAAGAGATTTGCTAAAAGTTAAAGAAGCTATAAAAATAGCTATGAAAGCAGTCGCAGATAAATTTAAAAATTAAAGATGTCAAAAATTAAAAACGATTTATTTTTAAGAGCATTAAAAGGAGATACTGTTGAACGACCTCCTGTTTGGATGATGCGTCAAGCAGGTAGATATTTACCTGAATTTATTGCAATTCGTGAAAAGTACGATTTTTTTACACGTTGCAGAACGCCAGAATTAGCTTCAGAAATAACAGTGCAACCAATTCGTAGATTTGGTATGGATGCAGCTATTTTATTTTCTGATATTTTAGTTGTTCCTCAGGCTATGAATATAGAGGTAGAAATGAAACCGGGTGTTGGACCTTGGTTACCAAACCCAATTCGCTCTCAAAAGGATGTAGATACCGTACTGGTTCCAGATATTTTAGAAACGCTCGGGTATGTGATGGATGCCATTAAGGTCACCAAACAAATGTTAAATGATGAGATTCCTTTAATAGGATTTGCAGGTTCTCCTTGGACAATTCTTTGTTACTGTGTGCAAGGTCAAGGCTCAAAAACTTTTGATAAAGCAAAAGAGTTTTGTTTTACTCAGCCTGTTGTAGCTCACACGTTACTGCAAAAAATAACCGATACTACCATTGCGTATTTGAAAGAGAAAGTTAAAGCGGGAGTTGATGCTGTACAAATATTTGATTCTTGGGGAGGAATGTTGTCTCCTGTAGATTATCAAGAATTTTCTTGGAAATACATTAACCAAATTATAGAAGCTCTAAAAGAGGAAGCTCCGGTAATAGCTTTTGGTAAAGGCTGTTGGTTTGCCCTTGAAGAAATGGCAAACTCAAATGCTTCTGCACTGGGAGTAGATTGGACAATTACACCTGAAATGGCAAGAAAATTAACCGGAAACAAAATAACACTTCAAGGTAATTTTGACCCAACACGTTTGTTATCACCTCCTTCTGAAATTAAAAAAATGGTTACTCAAATGATTAATCAATTTGGTAAAGATAAATACATTGTAAATTTAGGTCATGGTATTTTACCAAACGTACCTATCGAAAATGCAAAAGCATTTATTGATGCTGTAAAAGAATATAACTAATGGATTCAAAATTAATTCAGAAATACAATATCCCCGGACCAAGATATACAAGTTACCCAACAGTGCCTTTTTGGGATAAAGAAGGAATTGCACTTGCCGATTGGAAAAAAACGGTTGTTAAATCTTTTCAAGAAAGTAATACTCAAGAAGGAATAAGTTTATACATTCACTTACCTTTTTGCGAAAGTTTGTGTACGTTTTGTGCCTGTCATAAAAAAATAACCAAACGTCATGAAGTTGAGCAGCCTTATATAGAAACTGTTTTAAAAGAGTGGGATTTGTATTGTGATTTATTGAATGAACGTCCTAAAATTAGAGAAATTCATCTTGGAGGAGGAACACCTACATTTTTTTCTTCTGAAAACTTGACCAAGCTTATTGAAGGTATTTTTAAAAGAGCAGATAAGTTTAAAGAGTTTGATTTTAGTTATGAAGGACATCCAAACCATACTTCCAAAGAACAATTACAAGTACTTTTTGACCTGGGAGCAAATAGAAATAGTTTTGGAATTCAAGATTACGATTCTGTAGTACAAAAAGCAATTCATAGAATACAATCTTTTGAGCAAGTACAAAAAGTACATAACCAATCAAAAGAAATAGGTTATCAATCTATTAGCCATGATTTAATTTTTGGATTGCCTTTTCAAACCGAAGAAAGTATTAGAGATACCATTAAAAAAACCGTAGTATTAAAACCAGATAGAATTGCCTATTACAGCTACGCTCACGTACCTTGGATTAAAGGTGTTGGGCAACGAGGGTTTGATGAAAATGACTTACCAAAAGATAAAGAGAAAAGATATTTATACGAATTAGGAAAACAGTTGTTTTTTGATAATGGTTATGTTGAAATAGGTATGGATCATTTTGCGTTACCAACAGATGCCTTGTATAAGGCGATGGAATCTAAAAAACTACATCGTAATTTTATGGGATATACAGCGGGAAAAACGCAATTAATGATTGGGTTAGGAATGTCTTCTATTAGTGATTCTTGGTATGCTTTTGCTCAGAATGAAAAAACAATTGAAGCATATACGGAAAGAGTAAATCAAGGAAATTTACCTGTTTTTAGAGGACATTTGCTAACAAATACAGATTTAATTATTAGAAAACACATTTTAAATTTGATGTGTAATTTGGAAACTTCATGGGAGGTAGGTTTAGATATGCATACAAGAGCAGAAATTATAAATAGATTGGATGAAATGATAGCCGATAATTTAGTTGAAGTTGTAGGCAATCAAATAAAAGTAAAAGAAAAAGGCAGAATGTTTGTACGAAATATTTGTATGGCGTTTGATCTTCGTTTGGTTAAAAATAAACCCGACACACGCGTTTTTTCTATGACCATTTAAATTAAAAAAACCGAACACAATGTTCGGTTTTTTTAATCATATATCTAAAATGTTATTCTGCCAATGTTCTCAAGTAATTTACAATGAGCCATCTTTCTTCGTCATCTGGAATTTTCTTTCTGTATTCAGGCATATCATTTCTACCAAAAGAAGTTTTGTAAAATAAAGCTCCATCAGATTGAGCTTGGAATTCTTCTGAAGAAAAATCACCTAAATCACCTTCTTGTTCATCGGCTTTAGGGCCGTCTCCATATCCTTCTTTCCCGTGGCATGATTTACAATGTTTATTGTATAGAGATTTACCATACGCTAAATCAGCTTTAGGGTCTGTAGGATTTTTCATTTTTTGATATTTTTCTGGCACTTTCCATTCTTCTTGAACGAGCGTAGTAAAAGAATAAAAAGCAAAACATACAATGCTAATAAGAGTTAAAATTTTGATTGTTTTCATATTGTTTAAATTTACGATTTAGTTATTTTAAATAAATTTGAGATTAGATATATAATTAGCCCCCATATTCCAAATATTAATAAGTTAGGAAATATTAATAAGAATAGAGGAGTTTTGTTTCTTGGAGACCATAAGGTTCTTTCGTCAAAAGTACTTTCGTGTACAATTGGAATACCAACCGGAGCATTCACTTGAGAAATTACAGTTCCGTACTCATCACTATCAGCTAATACAACTTCGAGTGTTAAAATTCCGTCAACACCAGGAACATCAGCTTCTATTGGTACTGTAATGCTACCACTCTCATCGGTTGTGTAAGTGCCTTCGCCAACAGGTAGCGGATTTATAAGTCTTTTTATTCGAACTTCAAGAAGTTGTTCGTTAAGCGGACCTATATTTGGGTCGGTTAAAATTGCAGTAATATAGTTAATGCTGTCTTTCTCAAAAACCTTACTTGTAATAAAGGCATTTTTAAATTTTATTTTTTTCTTTGCCTTTTTAAATTGTTCATTTCCTTTAAATTCAACTAGTATGGTATATGTCTCGGTTGAATCTGGTTTAAAGTTAGGTTTATTGCTCAACGTAAAAATACCTTCACCTTCAACGTTGGTTGTAACCTGACCTAATTTATGTTTTTCATCATTTAAAATAGTGTAAACAGTTAAATCGGCACCGTTTATTTTTTGTATTTTTCGTTTTATTTTTGATGAAGCTTTTACAACAATGTATCTATCTCCATTTATTTCATTTATGTATTGAGCTTTTATTCGGACCTTATTTTTCTTAACTTTCTTTTGAGCGTATAAGAGTCCGTTGTTAAAAGAGAAAAGCCCAATTAATATCAATAAAACAAGTTGGATGTTATACTTTTTTTTCATGACTTTGTATCTTTTTCGTTGTTTAATAATGCTTGTTCGTCAGCTGTTCTTTGTATAGGAATTATTGGTAAAAAGCGAACTAACAGTGTAATAATTAATAGTGCCATTGCTAGTGTGGCTAAAGTAATAAGCCACTCATGTATGCTTGGAAAATAATGATGCCAAGATTTTGGAACACCTTGAATTGGCAAAAATGGATGTAAAAGCGTTGGTGTTACAATTAAATAGCGTTTCCACCAAGATGCTAAAACAACAACCAAGCCTATAATAAACATAGGTAGCGGCTTTCTTCCTTTTTTGAAAAGTAGAAATAGTATTGGAAAAATGAGCCCTATAATTGTAACAGCCCAAAAAATAGGTGAATAGCTTCCGCTAAACAAAGTGTTCAAATGTACCGATTCATCTTTTGTTACGGTATATGCCGGAAGTAAATATTCATTGATATTGAAGTACAAATAAGTTAAACAAGCCAATACAAGAAGTTTTCCGAGTTTGTCAAAATGAAAATCTGTGATGTATGCTTCTAAATGGTAAGCTCTTCTAACAATATATACAACGGTTACTAAAGCACCTATACCGGCAACAAAAGCACCTGCAATAAAATAAGGACCCATATTTGTGCTATCCCACCCAATTCGGTAAGTGGTAGAAAACAGCCACGCATCAATAGTTTGTAGTATTAAACCTACAGGAATAATCATTAAAGCTATAATTCTAATTGATTTTTCTTGCAATGCTTTTTGTACTGCAGTACCCTTCCAGTTTAAAGAGAGTTTTCCGTACCATTTACTTAACACCGGATTTTTATCTTTAAAATGTTTTTTTAGGATGGCAAAATCAGGAATTAATGGAAAATAAAGTAGCAAAAAGCTAATAACAATATACGTTGGTATTATTATAACATCCCATGTAATAGGCGATTGTAATCTGGCATGTATAAACAGGTTTAACAATCGGTCTGGTCTAGCCATATCAATCATAATGGTAACTCCTGCCATAGCAATAGCGGCCAATGAAATTATTTCAGCAATTCTTACAAGAGGTGTTCTCCATTTGTTTTTTGTTAACCTAAGTATGGCTACGGTTACAGATCCCACAAAGCTGGTGGCAACAAAAAACACAAAGTTTGAAATGTATATACCCCAAAGAGCGTAATCGCGCATATTGGTCACAATTTGTCCTTTTATAAGTTGATCTATATAAGCGATTATACCTACAATAATAATTGCAATTAAAGAGCAAGTCCAAATAACACCTACTTTACCAAATTTTTTGGGTGCTAGATCGTTGAGAAGATTATCGTAATTTTCCATAATTATTCAGATTTTTTTACAGATTGGTATTCGTCGTATTGTTTCAACCCTTTTTCGAAATCAACGAGTCTATCAACAGGAGGTAAATAATACACGCTTGGTTCTGTACCTAAGCCTTCCATTAATCTGTACCCAGATTTATCTTTTAATAATTTACTAAATCGTAGTGTTTCGTCTCCGTTTGTAACAGTATCTTCATACTTGTCTCCAAAATAAAATACACCGTTAGGGCAGGCAGCTACACAATGAGGTAGTTTTCCTTTTTTAATTTCATGAGGGCAAAAATCACACTTATCTACAGTTCCTTTTATACTTGGAAGTCCTCCGTGTTCTGGTGAAGGTTGTGTTTCTTGTTCCATGCTTAAGTTTAATGTGATATCTCCTTGGTCAGGTTCACTCCAATTAAATACTCTGGTAGAGTACGGGCAAGCTGCCATACAAAATCTACAACCAATACATCTATTATTGTCAATAAGTACAATTCCGTCTCTTCTTTTAAAAGTGGCATCAACCGGACAAACAGTAACACAAGCAGGTTGGTCACAATGTTGACAAGCTGTAGGCATCCAGTAAGGAGCAGTATCTTTAGATTCTTGCATTTTATATACTTTTAGCCAAGCATTTTTACCTGTTATATAGTGA
The DNA here is from genome assembly GCA_027082925.1 of Flavobacteriaceae bacterium. Classification (GTDB taxonomy): domain Bacteria; phylum Bacteroidota; class Bacteroidia; order Flavobacteriales; family Flavobacteriaceae; genus Lutibacter. The sequence continues at coordinate 350,779 of JALWTD010000017.1, read as the reverse complement.
TGTTTATTGCAGGCACTAACACATTTTAATGCATTTTTACATTTGGCTAAATCTACCACCATTACAAACTTTTTATTTTTAAAGCCTTCTCTTACGGTGTAACTTTTAGAATTAGTTGTTTTTTCTTCTATAATTTCACTAGCATCAACCTCTACCAAATGGCCATCGGTAGTCATTAACTCTACTTTTTTACCATCGGTTTTGGCATTTAATTTTGTGGCCATTTTAGAAAGCCCAATACCACCAATAACAGTAGCTATTCCGGCTTTTAGACCGTTGTTTAAAAATTTACGTCTTGAATTACTGTCGTTTTTCATGATTCGTTTTGGTTATAGTTTTCTACCTAGCCAACTAAGTAGTGATTTGTTAGAAACATTCTTTTTTAGAACTTTCGATTTTTTTAAAGCTGTAACTTTTACCTTTACAGTTGTACCATCAGACTTTAAAAGTGTTTTAAATTCTTCATCGGTTGAAGTAGTTTCTTTAGTATCAGTATCTTTACTAAAACCTAAATAGGGAAGCAGTGCCAGGCTTCCTAATAAGGGAAGAATACCTCTTCGGCTAATTTTTGTTTCTTTTTTAGAAGTGTGGCTCATAGTTTTTCTTTTAGATGACTAAATAGCGTGTTTAAATTCTTTACTATAAATTTAAAAGGAAGGAAGGTCTAAAACACTGATTTAAATCAGTATTTAAAAAAATATAAATAACTGATAATCAGTGAAATAACTCTTGTTTATAATCATTCAATATAAAAATAGTTGAAAATTAATGCAATTAATGTTACATAAAACTGTAAAAATTGTTACATAACAATATTTATCAAAAATTGAAAAGTGTAGAATAAGGGTGTATAAATTAGATAAAAATCATTAAATCACTAAAAATGATACTTAAAATATAATTTTAGAGTGTAAATTGGAAGGATAATTGTTAAAGTGTCAATAAAAAAAGAAATTATTTTTTAAATAATGAGACTAACTTTTAAAAAATAGCACATATTTTTTGTAAATTCGCACACGTTTAAATTATGTAATGTATGGCAAGATTTGAGGTAAAACTTCCTAAAATGGGTGAAAGTGTTGCTGAAGCAACAATAACAGCTTGGTTAAAAAACGTTGGAGATAGCATTGAAATGGACGAGGCAATTGTTGAGATAGCTACAGATAAGGTTGACTCTGAAGTACCAAGTGAAGTAGAAGGTACTTTGGTTGAGATTCTTTTTGATGTAGATGCTGTTGTGAAAGTAGGAGAAACAATAGCGGTTATTGAAACGTTAGAAGATACTAATTCAGAAAAAACTAGTTCAGTTACAACTACAGAAGAAATAATTCCTGAAGCTAAAGAAATTGAAAACGATATTAAAGATATTGTAGAAGATGTATCAATAGCTAAAGTTTCTTCAACAGGTAAATTTTACTCTCCTTTAGTTCGAAATATAGCAACCACAGAAGGTGTTACTATGGAAGAACTAGAAACAATTAAAGGTACAGGAAAAGATAACAGAGTTACAAAAGAAGATATTTTAGCTTATTTAGAGACTCGAAAAGGAGCTCCTAAGCCAATAGAAAATCCTAACTTTAAAAAGGAGACAGTTGTAAAAGTTACTCCACCTTCAAAACCTGTAACGCCGGTATCTGTAAATGGTGCTGATGAAGTTATTGAAATGACTCGTATGGGGAAACTCATTTCAGAGCATATGATAAAATCGGTTCAAACTTCAGCACATGTACAATCCTTTATTGAAGTTGATGTTACAAACATTGTTAAATGGAGAAACCGAATTAAAGATGAATTTTTTAAACGCGAAGGAGAAAAAATCACATTTACGCCAATTTTTATGCAAGCAGTAGCAAAGGCTATTAAAGATTTCCCTATGATTAACATTGCTGTAGATGGTGATAAAATTATTAAAAGAGGAAATATTAATTTGGGAATGGCAGCGGCATTACCTGACGGAAATTTAATTGTTCCTGTAATTAAAAATGCAGACCAATTAAATTTAATAGGGATGACTAAAGCTGTTAACGATTTGGCGTATAGAGCTAGAAACAATAGTTTAAAACCTGATGAAATTCAAGGAGGTACTTATACCGTAACCAATGTAGGTAGTTTTGGTAGCGTGTTTGGAACACCTATTATTAATCAACCACAAGTGGCTATTTTAGCTTTAGGTGCGGTTCGTAAAGTTCCGGCAGTTATTGAAACTTCAGAAGGAGATTTTATAGGTATTAGACATAAAATGTTTATTTCGCATTCTTACGATCATAGAGTAGTAAATGGTGCTTTAGGCGGAATGTTTATAAAGGCCGTTAAAGAGTATTTGGAATCTTGGGATGTTAACTCAGATTTCTAACCAAAACTAAAAAAGCCTTCATTTGAAGGCTTTTTTAGTTTTATTGAATATTTGTACGAGTTAATTTTCGTGAACTTTTAGTCGGGCAGTTGCAATTACATTTTTAGTTGAAAAATCAGCTTCTAAAAATTTAAAATATCCTGCAATAGCAATCATCGCAGCATTGTCTGTAGTATATTCAAATTTAGGAATGTAAGTAGTCCACCCATATTTAGTTTCAAACGATTTAAGAGCTTCTCTAATTCCTGAATTAGCGCTAACACCACCTGCAATGGCAAAATGCTTAATACCGGTTTGCTTAACAGCTGCTTCCATTTTATCGGTTAAAATATCAATAATAGTTGCTTGTATAGAAGCACATATATCGTGTAAATTTTCTTTTATAAAATCTGGATTTTCAGCAACTTTTTTTTGTACAAAATACAGTATGCCGGTTTTAAGTCCGCTAAAGCTAAAATTCAGTCCGTCAACTTTTGGTTTGGTAAATTTAAACGCTGTTGGGTTTCCAAGTTTGGCATATTTGTCAATAAATGGTCCTCCGGGATATGGAAGCCCTAATATTTTAGCCGATTTATCGAAGGCTTCACCCACGGCATCATCAATAGTTTCACCTAAAATTTCCATAGAAGCATACGAGCTAATTTTTACAATTTGTGTATGTCCTCCACTAATAGTTAAACACAAAAAAGGGAAAGGTGGTTTTTGCTGATTCTCATCTTCAATAAAATGAGCAAGTACGTGTCCTTGCATATGATTTACGGCAATTAGCGGAATGTTTAAAGCTTGTGATAGCGATTTAGAAAACGAGGTTCCAACCAATAAAGAACCCATTAATCCAGGTCCGCGTGTAAAAGCTATGGCTTTTAAGTCTTTTTTACCGATATTTGCTTGCTCAAGTGCTTGTTGAATTACAGGAACAATGTTTTGTTGATGTGCACGAGAAGCCAATTCAGGAACAACACCACCATATTTGGCATGAATTTCTTGATTGGCTACAACATTTGATAATACTTTTCCGTTGCAAATAACAGCGGCGCTAGTATCATCACATGAAGATTCGATACCGAGAATATATATAGATCTATTTTTAGTCATTTATTAACAATAAAGGCACGAAAATTGCCAAAGAAAAAGCAAATTTAGGGGATATCAAACGAATAAAAAAAATAGTAGTTAGAATTTTACTTATTCTGTTATTAATTTTGGCAGTAATAAGTTTATTACTCTCTTTTCCTTCGGTTCAAACAAAGCTGGGGAAAAAAGCAACTACTTTTTTACAAGATGAATTTGACGTTGATATTGAAGTTGCAAAAGTGGATTTATCTTTCTTAGGAAATGTTCAACTTAAAGATGTACTTATAAAAAATCATCATGCCGATACTCTTATTTATGTTGGAAATTTAACCACTTCTATTTTTAGTTATAAAAATGTAATTGATAATAAACTTGAATTTGGAAAAATTTCACTGAGTGATTTTGTGCTAAACCTGAGAACTTATAAAGGAGAAACAGATGACGCATTAACTGTTTTTGTAGATAAGTTTGATGATGGAAAAAAAAGTGACAAGCCTTCTACGTTTTTATTAACAGCAACAAACCTCAGCTTTTACAATGGTTATGTAGAAATTGAAGACGACAATATAGAGAACCAAACCCCTTTATTCTTTAAAAATATTACCGGAAACACCAAAGCTTTTAAAATAAAAGGCCCTAATGTGTACACTACAATTACAGGAATAAGTTTTGAGGAAAGACATAACATTAAAGTAACAAAACTAACTACCGATTTTACGTATACAAAATCGTTTATGAAGTTTTTAAACACAACATTAGAGACAGCCACTTCAGTAGTTAAAGCAGATATTAATTTTACGTATAAACGCGAATATTTTTCCGATTTTAACAATAAAGTACATTTAGATGCTGTTGTAGATAGTGCAGCTGTTTCTCTTGAAGACTTGCAAAAATTTTACAATAAGTTTGGTTCAAAAGATAAACTGCATTTTTCTACAAAAATAAACGGAACACTTAATAATTTTGTACTTGAAAATTTACGACTTCACAGCGACGAAAACGCAATTGTAAACGGAACACTCAATTTTAAAAATGTGTTTAATTTAGAAAATGGATTTGTTTTAGAAGGAAACTTAACAAATCTAACGTCAGATTACAATCAGCTTAAAATTTTACTTCCCGAGGTATTGGGTAATCACTTACCTTCTTCATTTAAAAAATTAGGTAGATTTACAATTGTAGGAGATACTTACATTACCGAAGAGCTAATTAATGCTCAGGTAACCATAAATACAGCTATTGGAACTACAATTTCAGATTTAGAACTTACAAATATTAATAATATAGATAATGCTTCGTACATAGGGCATATAAAAGTGTTAGATTTTGAGTTGGGCGAAATTTTAAACGATTCTTTAATTGGAAAACTTTCTATGGAAGCCGATGTGGATGGTGAAGGGTTTACTATTGAAAATATGAATACTTCTATAAAAGGAAAAGTATACAAACATCAGTATAAAAATTACACGTATAGCAATATTTCTATTAATGGTGTTATTAAAAACAAACACTTTAACGGTGAAATGGAAGTAAATGATCCAAATATTAAATTAAACTTTAATGGTTTGGCCGATTTTTCTTCAGAAGTCTATAAGTTCGACTTTAAAACAGTAGTAGATTATTGCGATTTAAACAAGCTAAACTTATTTAAAAGAGACAGTATTTCTAACATTAAAGGCGACATTGAAATAAACCTTAAAGGAAATACCCTAGATGATATTACCGGAACTGTAAATTTTAAAAACTCATCGTATACCAACCAACAAGACAATTACTTTTTTAAAGATTTTAATATTACTTCAAACTTTGTAGATAGTGTTAGAATTATAAATGTAAATTCATCAGAAATTGTAAAAGGACGTGTGGTAGGGAAGTTTAAATTTGGTGAATTGGCAAAATTAGCTCAAAATGCTATGGGTAGTATATACACAAACTACGAGCCTTTTGAAGTAACACCTAATCAAGATTTAGATTTTAGATTTAAAATATATAATAAAATTATAGAAGTTTTTTATCCTGAAGTTACCCTCTCTGCAAACACATCAATTAGAGGAAAATTAAATTCAGATGGAAATTTACTTAAACTCACTGTTAAATCTCCTGAAATAAAGGCGTATACCAGTGTTATTAAAAACTTAAACCTGCAAATAGATAATAAAAACCCATTGTTTAATACACATCTTGTTATTGATAAAATAGCAACAAAAGTGTATGATATTTCAAACTTAAATTTGGTAAATGTAACGCTAAATGACACGCTGTATTTCCGTACAGAGTTTAAGGGAGGTAAAAATAAAACAGAATCGTATAACTTGGCATTTTACCATACAATTAATAAAGAAAATCATTCTATTTTTGGTGTTCAAAAATCAAGCTTTACGTTTAAAAACAACAAGTGGCATATTAACCCAACAAACAACAATAAAAATAAAGTTGTTTTTAAAAATAATGTAAAAGAGCTCATTTTTGAAACATTTAACGTGGTTTCTGACGAGCAAGAAATTGAATTTTTTGGAACATTAAACGATAGTATTTCTAAAGATTTAAAATTTAATTTTAAAAATGTCCAATTAGCAAATATTACTCCTAAAATAGATAGTTTAAATTTAGAGGGTGTTATAAACGGAACACTTAACTACAACCAGTTAAACAAGCAAGTAAAGCCAACAGCTAATCTTTCTGTATCTAATTTTAGAATTAACAATTCGCATCAAGGCAATTTAAAAATTAATATTGAAGGTAAAAACTCTGTAAAAAAATACACTATAAACGCTTCTTTGGAAAGAGAGAATACCATTACTTTTTCGGCACTGGGAAGTATCGATTTTACGCCAAAAAAACCTACACTAGATGTTGAAATAAATTTTGATGAGTTTAAACTAGATGCCTTTAGCCCTTTAGGAGAAGATGTATTAACTAATTTTAGAGGATTTGCCTACGGAACAATAAATGCCACAGGTTTGTTAAGCAATCCAACAATGGATGGAGATTTATTTTTAGATCAGGCCGGATTGTATTTTCCGTACCTCAATGTCGATTTTGACTTTGAGGGAACAAGTGTCATTTCTTTAAAAAATCAATCGTTTATTTTTGAAGACGTAATGCTAAAAGATACGGCTTATAATACTAGAGGAAGACTAACAGGGAGCATTACTCATTCTTATTTTGATAACTGGATGCTAAACTTAGTAATAGCTACTAATAATTTACTTGTACTAAATACGGTTGAAAAAGAAAATACACTGTATTATGGCACAGGTTTTTTAGAAGGTATTGCAGCCATAAAAGGACCAACAGATAAGTTGGTAATTGACGTCAATGGAAAAACAAAAAAAGGAACTTATTTTGTAATTCCTATCAGTGATGTTAAAACGGTAGAATCATCGCAACTAATTAGGTTTATTAATAAAACCAAAGAAGAAGATAAAGAAGAGGTTCGTAAAGCATTTATTTCAGAAAAATTAAAGGGATTATCTATCAACTTTAATATGGAAGTAACTAAAGATGCCGTAGTAGAAATGGTTTTAGATAAAGCTACCGGAAGCTATTTAAGAGGTAGTGGTGTAGGAAACCTACAAATAGCATTAGATACAAAAGATAAATTTGAAATGTATGGTGATTTTGTTGTAGATAACGGAATTTATAATTTTAAATATGGCGGTTTTATAAACAAACCGTTTAAAGTAAAAAAAGGAGGAATTATTTCTTGGTCTGGCGATCCGTTTACTGCAAATATTAATATTGAAGCCATTTATAGAGTTTCGGCCAATCCAAAATCGTTGTTAGAAAACATTACGACTAACAGAAAAATACCAATAGACTTAATTACCCGTTTTTCTGGAGAATTATTTAACTCGCAAAGAGAATTTGACATAGAAATACCAAATTCAAGCTCTACAGTAGCCTCAGAGTTAGCATTTAAACTAAATAATAATGATACCAATAACAAAACCATACAATTCTTATCACTATTAGTATCTGGAAGTTTTTATAACGAGAGTGATTTTAGTGTAAATAGAGATGCTGCTTTATATGGAACAGGTTTTGACCTGCTTTCAAATGCTTTTGACAATATTTTTAATCAAGGAAACAACCGATTTAAATTTAAGCCGGTATATACCGTTGGAGAAAAAAACAAAGTTGATAATTTAAATATTGACGATCAATTAGCAATAGCTTTAGATTACCAATTAAACGATAGGGTTTTAATAAACGGAAAATTAGGAATGCCAATAGGCTCTAAAGAACAATCCACCGTAATAGGCGAGGTAAATGTTGAGTTTTTAATGAATGAAGAAGGCACGCTTAGATCTTCAATTTTTAATCGTCAAAATGAAATTCAATATACAGAAGAAGAAGAAGGGTATACCCAAGGTGTAGGTATGACCTATCAAATAGATTTTGATAACGGCAAAGAATTGTTAGAAAAAATAGGATTAAAAAAACGAAAAAAGAAAGATTCTACCGAAAATACAAATCAGGTAGATTCCACACAAATCAATAAAAAACTTTTATATTTCAAAAAAAATAAAATTAAAAAAAATGAATAAACCAACGTTAGTAGTTTTAGCGGCAGGTATTGGAAGTCGCTACGGAGGGTTAAAACAGTTAGATACCTTTTCACCTCAAGGAGATACCATTTTAGACTTTTCTATTTTTGATGCAATACAAGCCGGATTTGGAAAGGTTGTATTCATCATAAGAAAAGAAATTGAAAAAGATTTTAAAGCTTTTTTTGATAAAAAATTAGAAGGAAAAATAGCTGTTGAATATGTTTATCAAGAACTTGATAATATTCCGGAGAAATATAAAAACAACCACAGAGAAAAACCTTGGGGAACAGGACATGCGTTGCTAATGGCAAAAGATGTTGTAAAAGAAAATTTTGCAGTTATTAATGCCGATGATTTTTACGGAAGAGAAGCCTTTGAAGTAATAGCAGAAGCACTTCAAAAAATAGATAAAGATTCAAACTACTTTAATATGATGGGATATGTACTTAAAAATACAATTTCTGAATATGGCTCTGTTTCAAGAGGAGAATGTAATGTTAACGAAAAAGGATTTTTAACCGGAATAACAGAACGCACACATATTGAAAAAGTAGATGGAGTTTTAAAATATAAAGATGACAATGGAGCGCTAAAGCCTATTTCTGAAGACACAGTTGTTTCTATGAACTTTTTTGGATTTACACCAAAATATTTTGAACTTTCAGCATCGCTATTTGAAGATTTTTTAGAAGAAAATTACCAACACCCAAAAGCAGAATTTTTTATACCATTGGCCGTAAATTACTTAATAATTAATAATATTGCTACTATGGAAGTGCTAAAATCAAATGCACAATGGTTTGGAGTAACGTATAAGCAAGACAAAGCATATGTCACTTCTGAAATTCAAAAGTTAAAAGATAAAGGTGTTTACCCAACAAATTTATGGTAGTATTACCAAATTAATAATCATTTAAATTATATTAAAATAAATAAATCCATTTAAAATATAATTTTAATTTTGCCTTTCGCCTTATGAGTAAAAAAATAAAAAAAATAGGAGTAATGACCTCGGGTGGCGACGCACCGGGTATGAATGCAGCAATTAGAGCTATTGTTAGAGCTTGCTCTTACTATAATGTAGAGTGCGTTGGTATTTACAGAGGTTATCAAGGAATGATTGAAGGCGATTTTGTCAAATTAACAGCTCGAAGTGTACACAACATTATCAATAAAGGAGGTACCATATTAAAATCTGCCAGATCTAAAGAGTTTCGTACCAAAGAAGGGCGTGCTAAAGCTTACAAAAATTTGACAGCAGCAAATATAGATGCACTTGTTTTAATTGGAGGTGATGGTACGTTTACAGGAGGCATGGTTTTTAATAGCGAATACAATTTCCCTTGTATTGGTATTCCCGGAACAATAGATAACGATATTTTTGGAACAAACTACACTGTGGGCTATGATACTGCTTTAAATACAGTTGTAGAAGCTATAGATAAAATTAGAGATACCGCAAGTTCACATAACCGATTGTTTTTTGTGGAGGTAATGGGTCGAGATGCCGGTTTTATAGCACTAAATACCGGAGTTGGAGCAGGGGCTGAAGAGATTTTGATTCCTGAAGAAGATTTAGGTTTAGACCGGTTACTGGAGTCGTTAAAACGAAGTAAACGCTCAGGGAAATCTTCAAGTATTGTAGTGGTTGCTGAAGGTGATAAAATTGGAAAAAATGTGTTTGAGTTGGCCAACTATGTAGAAGAAAATCTTCAACAATACGAGGTTAGAGTTTCTGTTCTAGGACATATGCAACGCGGAGGTTCTCCAAGCTGTTTTGATAGAGTGTTGGCGAGTAGACTAGGTGTTAAAGCAGTAGAACTACTTTTAGATGGTGAAAAGAATTTAATGGTTGGGTTTATTAATAATAAAGTAGACACCACAGATTTAGAAAAAGCAGTTAAAGGACATCATACAATTAATAAGGAACTTTTAAGAGTAAGTGATATTATTACAATGTAAATAAAATGATAAAAATAGGTATAAACGGATTTGGAAGAATAGGAAGGCTGGCTTTTAGATCGGCAATAACAAGAAAAAATGTTGAAATAGTGGCTATAAATGATTTACTAGAAGTAGATTATTTAGCATATTTGTTGAAATACGATTCTGTTCACGGAGCCTTTAAGGGAACGGTTGAAGTTAAAAATGGAATGTTAATTGTAAATGGCAATCCAATTAGAATTACTTCTGAAAGAAATCCGGAAAATATAAAATGGAACGAAGTAGATGTAGATTACGTGATTGAATCTACAGGTTTTTTTACAGCGAAAGATAAAGCGGCGTTACATCTTAAAGGAGGCGCAAAAAAAGTGATTATATCGGCACCTTCAAAAGATGCTCCAATGTTTGTAATGGGTGTAAATCATACCAAATTAACAAAAGAAGAAACCATTTTTTCAAATGCCTCTTGTACTACAAATTGCTTGGGACCAATTGTAAAGGTTTTAAACGAAAAATTTGGTATTGTTGAAGGTTTGGTTACAACAGTTCACGCAGCAACATCAAGCCAAAAAACAGTAGACGGACCTCTTAAAAAATGGCGAAGAGGAAGATCGGCAATCAATAATATTATACCAACATCAACAGGTGCGGCAAAAGCAGTCACCAAAATAATGCCCGAGCTAGAAGGAAAATTATCGGCAATGGCTTTTAGAGTACCTACTGTAGATGTATCGGTGGTAGATTTAACAGTTCGTTTAGAAAAAGCAACGTCTTATGATGAAATTAAAGATGTAATGAAAGCAGCTTCAGAAAATGAGCTAAAAGGAATTTTAGGATATACCGAAGATGAGGTTGTTTCGCAAGATTTTGTTTCAGAAACAAGAACATCTGTTTTTGATGCTGGTGCCGGATTGGCACTTAACGATAAATTTTACAAAATAATATCTTGGTACGATAATGAGTATGGCTATGCAACCAAAATAGTTGACTTGTTAGAATATTCAGCATCACTGTAAAAAATGTTACATCCCGATTAATTCGGGATTTTTTATATATTTAAACTATGGAAATAGCAATTATCGCACACGATGGTAAAAAAGCTGAAATGATTCAGTTTTTAATGGATTTTAAAGCCTTAATTCTTTCAAAAAACATTACGCTGGTAGCCACAGGTACTACAGGTAAAAATGCTGAAAAGTCAGGATTTCAAGTAGAAAAATATTTATCGGGGCCTTATGGCGGAGATGCTCAAATAGCTGCTCGAGTGGCCGAAGGAAAAACCGATATGGTTTTCTTTTTTAGAGATCCGTTAGATAAACATCCTCATGAACCAGATATAGCCATGCTAATGCGTTTATGCGATGTTCATGATGTTCCGCTTGCAACAAATCCTGCTACAGCCGAATTGCTCATAAAATCTATTTAATAGCAACCATAGAAATTTCTACGTTTACAAACTTAGGTAAGTTAGCCACTTCTACAGTTTCTCTTGCCGGAGCTGTTTCCGAATTAAAATAGCTGCCATACACATCGTTAATTTTTGCAAAATCATTCATATCGGCAATAAAAATAGAGGTTTTTACCACATCTTCAAATGTAAATCCGGCTTGTTGAAGTACAGCTTTCATATTTTCCATAACCTGTTTGGTTTCCTCTTTAATAGTACTATTAACCAATTTGCCGGTTGATGGATTGATGGCAATTTGTCCAGATGTGTACAATGTGTTTCCTGCTAAAACAGCTTGGTTATAAGGGCCTATAGGAGCCGGTGCATTAGGTGTATTAATTATTTTTTTCATACTGGTATAATTTAGAATAAAACTCTGTCTGGAACTTGTCGTTTGTCGTATTTTAAGTCGCTAAGCATTGATGATTTTACTCCAATAAAGAAGTAATAAGTTTGTCTGTCTCCAAACGGAACCCAATTAAAATTCAGCTTCCAGCTATCTAAATCTCTAGAAAATCGAAGTTGAGTGTATGTAAATCCCGTATTTTTAAAATCGTATCCCGATGAAAATCCTACACCCCATTTAGGCGTTAATTCTATATCACCGGTAAACATAAGCGAATTTGAAGTGATTTCTTTTTCTCTATTGCTATTACTGTAATTTAACGCATATGCAAGCCTTAACGTCCAAGGAATTTTAGAGTAGTAAAGTTTACTTTCTTTTACACTAGGGCCTTTATCTCTCTCGGTATCAAGTTGATTACTTGCTGTTAGGCTTTCACCAAAAATCCCATCAGAATTGTTTGCTCTATCGTTTCTTTGTTGCGGAGATTGCTTTTTATTATTCTTTTTACTAGACAGCGAATAGTTCATAGTTAATCCCGCACTTGTTAGTCTAAATAAACTTCCTCCGTTATTAATATTAAAAGTGTTAATTCTTCTTCCGGTTGCATCTAAAGCGTATGGGTCAAGTGTTGCTCTTAAATTAATATTAAGTTTGTTTTCAAATAGTTTTGTTCCGGCAGTTACACCTACAGGACTCCATTTTAAAGAATCGGCCGCCATATTGTAGCTGGTAGAAAAGTTTAAGTTGTTGAGCAAAATTACTTTTTTAGCTTCAGCATCTGTTGCAGTAGAATCTTTAGGACGTATTTTAGCCTCAATATTGTTGTTTATCGAAAAATTTAAACTATTTGAAATTCCAGTGCCGGGTGTTCCGTAGATACCATTTGCAAAAGGAGAATATTCAAGAATATCATTAGGGTCTGCACTTTGCTGAACTTCTTCATTGTAAAAGCTGAAATCGGGTCTGTAACTGTATGATATTGAAGGTCTTATAACATGTCTTATCGCTTCAATACGCCCCTTTTTAAATTTAAACATTCCGTACAATGTGGTGGTTAATGACATAGATGTAGAGTATTCTCTAAAATTGTTAAAACCGTTAATAGTATCGGTAACAACAGCATTTTCAACATCGTCAAATACTTTTTTAAGTCTGTCAAAATACCACACTTCTTTATAGCTTAAATTTGGAGATAAGGTAAAGTATTTTAAGGCTTTCATACTTGTATTAAGGGCAATATTATGCTGAATTCCAGATTTGGCACCATCAAACATTTCTTTTTTGAAGAAAAATTCATCGGTAGTATTAAACCTATTTTCACCTCGCATAGAATAATTGAGCCCTATTTTTTGAATGGCATTTTTTTTCGCTCCATTTTTTCCAACAAAAGGATAAATTCTATCCATATTTAATTGTAAAGACGGAAGTGTCATGGTAATTTCTTGTGTATTTGTATTTTGAGAGTGTGTAAAAGACAGCGACATATTAAAAGGTGTCCCCACAAATTTTTTGTAATATGAAATAGAAGAACTTAAAGTGTTGTTTAAAAAAGAATTGTTATTGTACTCATTATACGATTCTTTATAATATTTACTACTACCTAGGTTTACCGAAGCTGAAAAACGTGCGTTTGGATTTGCTTTTGTATCTTGACTATGACTCCATCTAATATTGTAATTGGTTGTTTTTGCATAATCGTCAAATCCTCTTAAACTGTTGATTAAATTCTCATACCTAAAACTAAAATTTCCGGAAAACCGATACCGTTTAACATAACTGGTTTCGGTTCTAATACCCCAACTTCCATTGGTGTACACATCGCCAAGCAAGGCAAAATCAAAATTATCATTTATAACAAAGTAATATCCTCCATTTTGTAAAAAATAACCTTGTTGGCTATTTTCTCCCCATGTAGGCATTAAAAATCCAGAAGCTCTTCCCTTTGTTAGCGGAATGTATGCAAAAGGTAAAACAGCTGGTGTAGGTACATCTGCAATGTACAGCTGGCTCATACCTGCAACTAATTTTTTATTTTGAATAAACTTTGCTTTTTTAATTCCAATATAATAATCCGGATTTTCTTTTTGAGAAGTGGTAATTTTAATATTCTTAATGTAAACAACAGAATCGTTTTGCTTCTTGCTCACTTCGCTTCTAATAAGTATTCCTTGTTGTTCGGTTTTAAGGTTCCAAATTTTTGCTTTTTTTGTTTTAATGTTAAAAACAAGCGAATCTTGTGTAGATTCTTCAGAGCCTTGCTTAAAAACAGGTAGTTGCGAATAGACACCAACACTATCTTTAATTCCTTTTGCTATAATAATGTTGTTATTGTTGTCAATAATAATAATACCTGCATTTATATCAATATTAGTATAATGAATATGTGCATTTTTGTACAAAAATATTTTATTGTTCGCCAAATCTTGTCGAATTAAACTGTCGGCATCATGCTTAACAACACTCTCTAAAAATTCTTTGGTGGGAGCTACACTATCTTTTTTAGAAATGGTAAGTGTATCGCTTTTTACTGTTTTTTTATTAATAAGTGTTTTAGTAGTATCTTTTTGTTTGACTGGAATTTTTATAGCATTTCTTTTACGAATCTCTTGAGAATAAGCAGGTTTGCTGATTATGCCTAGAGACAAAACCAACAAAAAAAGAATATGTATTTTACGACCGTTTGCTTTAATACCTAAATATTTTAAAAAATACCATATTAATTGGGCTGATAGTATAAGTTTTTTTAAATTAGCTTAAGATTAATCAACCGTTAATTCGATTGTAAATGTATGGCTCAATATTTGTACCACCAAATAACAGATGCCAAAAATAATTAAAATTATTGATGAACTCACAACTCCTTTCTAAAATTAAGATTACAACGAAATTCAGCTTTATTTTAGTGTTTTTTATACTAAGTGTTTGTAATTCCTTTTCAATATTTGCTCAAAAAAAAGAATTTGTAGTTGTTTTAGATGCAGGACATGGAGGGAAAGATCCCGGAAAAATAGGCTACAAAAAAGTAAGAGAGAAAGATATAGCTTTAAAAATAGTTCTTCAAATAGGTAAATTACTAGAAAAAGAAAAAGACATTAGAGTTATTTATACCCGAAAAACGGATGTTTTTATTGAATTAAAAGAGCGAGGAAGAATTGCAAATAAAGCAGATGCAGATTTGTTTATTTCTATACATTGTAACGGACACTACACACAAGCATACGGTACTGAAACTTGGGTGCTTGGAACACATGCAAACAGGCAAAATTTTGAAGTAGCAAAAGCCGAGAATGCGGTTATTTTATTAGAAGATAATTATGAAGTTAACTACAAAGGTTTTGACCCAAATTCTCCGGAATCAATTATTGGATTAACGCTGTTACAAGAAGAATACTTAGATCAAAGTATTCAATTAGCTAGCATTATTCAAGAAATGCTAACAAATAAATTAAAACGGAAAAACAGAGGTGTTAAGCAAGCCGGATTTGTAGTTTTACACCAAACATATATGCCAAGTGTTTTGGTAGAAACAGGCTTTATAACTAACAAATCAGAGAGTGCTTTTTTAAATTCAAAAAAAGGGCAATTGCAAATGTCTAAATTTATTTTTGAAGGAATTTTAAAATATAAACACCAGTTAGAACTAAATACGGTTGAGCCAGATAGGGTAATTGTTCAAAAACCAAAAACAACTCCGCAAAAAAAGTATAAAAATGTTCAGTTTAAGGTGCAAATAGCTTCAGGACCTAGAAAATTAGCCACAAAACCGTATAATTTTAAAGGCTTAAAAAATATAGAAAGAATAAAAATAGGAAAAACCTATAAATATTATATTGGCTCAACTTCAAACTACACTAAAATAAAAGAAATACTACAACTAGCAAAATCAAAAGGTTACACTTCAGCATTTATAGTAGCATTTAAAAATGGAAAAAGAATATCTGTAACAAATGTTTTAAAAAATCGTAGCTAGTTTGTTTATTACTCACAAAAATAATTAGTAATATTGCTACTATAAAATAGTATGTTTTGAAAATAACAAGAGAATTAAAAACAGGAATTGTAGCAATTTTAATTATAGTCCTATTTATTTGGGGATATAATTATATGAAAGGACTTAATTTGTTTGATGGTCCTCTTCGTACATTTAAAACAGAATACGCCAATGTTCAAGGGCTTACTACCTCAAGTGCTGTTACCATAAACGGCGTTAATGTTGGAAAAGTAATCAATATCGAATTTTCTAAAGACAAGAAAAAAAGAGGAAATCTTATTGTCGAATTTAGTGTAGAAAACGATTTTGAATTTTCAAAAAAAAGCATTGCTAAAATATACAATACAAGTTTAATGGGCGGTAAATCACTAGCTATAGTTCCTTCATACGAAGGAGAAATAGCAAAGTCTGGAGATTTTCTAAAAGGAGAAATAGAATCGGATATATTCTCATCGGTTTCAGAAAAATTAAATCCACTTCAAGCAAAAGTAGAAAATGTGATAGTAAGTGCCGATTCTTTAATGGCAGGACTAAAAGATATCATTAATGCTAAAAGTAGAAATAATATAAAGTCTAGTATTACACATTTAAATGAAACCATTAAAAATTTCAAAAATATTTCAGAATCGGTTGACGTACTTCTTAAAAAGAACGAAATAAAACTAGCCAATACACTTGATAATGTAGAAACAATGACAGGAAATTTGGCAATTTTGTCCGATTCTTTGGTAAAATCAAATTTAGTAACCACTGTTAAAAATTTAGAAACAACAGTTACCAATCTAAATAAAATTTTGGCAGGAGTAGAAGCAGGAGACGGTTCGTTAGGGAAGTTACTGAAAGACGAAGGAATGTATGAAAACCTAACCAATGCATCAAAAGAATTGGAAGAACTATTAAGAGAAATGAAACTTCATCCTAAACGATTTGTTCATTTTTCATTATTCGGAAAAAAAGATAAAGGATATAAGCCTGAAAAAGAAAATTAACAACTTGATGAATGTAATTAAAATCATCTATTAAGAATATTATGGACTATATTGATAATATATTATTTGCAGCTTTACTACTTGTAGGAATTGGTTTTTTTGTTAAAAACATCCAAAAAATAATTCGAAATATTAAATTAGGAAAAGACATTGACCGTAATGACAATCCTTCTGAAAGATGGAAAAATATGGCAATGATTGCCTTGGGACAGTCAAAAATGGTAAAGCGTCCGGTAGCAGGAATATTACACGTTATTGTGTATGTAGGATTTATTATTATTAATATAGAAGTTATTGAAATAATTATAGATGGACTTTTTGGTACACACAGGGTTTTATCTGTTGCAGGTAGCATATACGATGTTTTAATAGGAGCTTTTGAGATTTTAGCTTTTTTAGTGTTAATTTCAGTTATTATTTTTTGGACACGCCGTATGATATTACAAATTCCTCGTTTTTGGAATAAAGAAATGAAGGGTTGGCCTAAGAATGATGCATTGTATATTTTATACTTTGAAATGGTGCTAATGAGTTTGTTTTTAATAATGAACGCATCAGACTATAGCTTACAACAACTAGGTGCCGAGCATTATATAAAAGCCGGTAACTTTCCAATCAGTCATTTTATAGCAGCTTGGTTACCTCAAGATATTCATACTTTAGTATTGTTAGAACGCGGTGCTTGGTGGCTACACATAATAGGAATTTTTATCTTTTTAAATTACCTATACTATTCTAAACACTTACATATTTTATTAGCATTTCCAAACACTTATTTTGCCAATTTAAATCCGAAAGGAAAATTTAACAACCTAGAAGCGGTAACCAATGAGGTAAAAATGATGCTTGATCCAAATGCAGACCCTTTTGCAGCAGCTCCAGAAACAGCAAATGAAGATGTTCCTGATAAATTTGGTGCTAGTGACGTAACCGATTTAAACTGGGTACAGCTAATGAATGCTTACACCTGTACAGAGTGTGGTCGATGTACTTCTTCATGTCCGGCAAACCAAACAGGTAAAGAACTATCTCCAAGAGCTATTATGATGAAAACAAGAGATAGGTTAGAAGAAGTAGGTGCTAATATAGAT
Organism: Flavobacteriaceae bacterium; assembly: GCA_027082925.1. GTDB lineage: Bacteria > Bacteroidota > Bacteroidia > Flavobacteriales > Flavobacteriaceae > Lutibacter. The sequence continues at coordinate 332,991 of JALWTD010000017.1, read as the reverse complement.
AAAAACGGTGCTTTTGTTGAAGACGGAAAACAATTGTTAAACGATTATATTTCTCCTGAAGAAATTTGGGCGTGTACTAGTTGTAATGCGTGCGTAGAAGAATGTCCGGTAAATATAGATCCATTGTCAATTATTATTGATTTGCGCCGATACTTAGTCATGGAACAGTCGGCGGCACCTCAAGAACTAAATATGATGATGACCAATATTGAAAATAATGGAGCTCCATGGCAATACAATCAAATGGATAGATTAAATTGGAAAGACGAATAGAAATAACACTAAACCTTTAATAATGAAAAAAGAAGACGTAGAAAAACTGTTGCATGATAAAGTAGAGGGAGGATTACACATTAGTCCAATTTTACCTGAAGGAATTAAAAATTATTTGATAGATATTGATGGAACAATTTGTGACGATATTCCAAATGAAGAACCAGAGCGTATGCTTACAGCAAAAGTATATCCCGACGCTTTAAGAACGCTTAATAAATGGTATGATGAAGGTCATGTAATTTGCTTTTTTACCTCTCGAACAGAAGAACACAGAGCATATACAGAAACGTGGCTTAAAAAACACGGATTTAAATACCATAGCCTACTTATGGGAAAACCAAGAGGAGGAAATTACCATTGGATAGATAATCACTTAGTTAAAGCTACAAGATATAGAGGAAAGTTTACTGATTTAGTAGAAAAAGAAGTTACAATTGAGGTTTTTGATGACGGAAACCACAAGTAATTAAATTAAAATATTTTAGGATGAATGTACCAACAATGGCCGAAATGATGGCACAAGGAAAACAACCTGAGGTTTTGTTTTGGGTTGGATGTGCCGGTAGTTTTGATGATAGAGCAAAAAAAATAACCAAAGCTTTTGTAAAAATTTTAAACAAAGCAAATGTAGAATTTGCAGTTTTAGGAACAGAAGAAAGCTGTACCGGTGACCCTGCAAAACGAGCAGGAAACGAATTTTTATTTCAAATGCAAGCAATGACAAATATTGAAGTGCTAAATGCTTATGAGGTAAAAAAAATAGTAACTGCTTGCCCGCACTGCTTTAACACTTTAAAAAATGAGTATCCTGAGCTTGGAGGAACTTACCAAGTAGTTCATCATACAGAACTTCTAAAATCATTGTTAGATCAAGGTAAAATTACGATTGAAGGAGGAAAGTTTGAAGGAAAACGAATTACGTTTCACGACCCATGTTATTTAGGAAGAGCCAATGATGTTTATGAAGCACCAAGAGATCTTATTAAAAAACTAGATGCAGAATTGGTTGAGATGAAGCGTTGTAAAACAAACGGATTGTGTTGTGGCGCAGGAGGTGCTCAAATGTTTAAAGAAGCTGAAAAAGGTGATAAAGAAATTTTTATAGAACGTACCGAAGAAGCTATTGAAACACAACCAAATATTATAGCAACGGGTTGTCCATTTTGTAATACAATGATTACAGATGGTGTAAAGGCAACAGAAAAGGAAAATGAAATAGAAGTTTTAGATATTGCAGAACTTATAGCAAATGCTGAAGACCTTTAGTGTTTTCGAAAAAGTAGAGAGTAGTGAAACACTGGATTAAAGCAGCGAGACTGCGTACATTGCCATTATCTTTGTCGGGAATTATTGCAGGTTCTTTTTTAGCAGCCTCTAAAGGAAGCTTTGACATAAAAATATGCTTATTGGCATTGCTTACTACTATTGGATTTCAAATTGTATCAAATTTTGCAAATGATTATGGAGATGGTGTAAAAGGGACAGATAATAATAATAGAATTGGTCCTGAGCGGGCGATACAAAGTGGGCAAATTACTCCAGAGCAAATGCTACATGCTATTAAAATTACTTCATTTATAACAATAATAGTCGCTCTTTTATTAATATACTTTTCTTTTGGGAAAGATCATTTTTTGTATTCGGTAGTGTTTTTTATTTTAGGAATAGCAAGTATTGTTGCGGCAATTAAATATACTGTTGGTAAAAAAGCTTACGGATATAACGGATTGGGAGATGTTTTTGTGTTTCTCTTTTTTGGGCTGTTAAGCGTTTGCGGTACATATTTTTTGTATACAAAAAAATTAGAATTAGCTGTTTTTCTTCCTGCAATAAGCATAGGTTTGTTTAGTGTTGCTGTATTAAATTTAAACAATATGAGAGACCAAAAATCAGATGCCTTATCAAATAAAAAAACACTGGTTGTTAAACTGGGAGCTACATTTGCAAAACAATACCATTACGTTATTTTATTACTAGGAATGCTATCTTCTGTTTGGTATGTTGTACTTCATTATAAAAGTGCATATCAATTAATAGTATTCTTATCTTTTATTCCATTTATAAAACACATTTGGGTAGTTTCTAAAAATAAAGATTTTAAATTATTAGACGCAGAACTTAAAAAAGTAGCTCTAAGTACTTTTTTGTTTGCGTTTTTATTTGGAATAGGACAAATTTTATAGTTTTTTCTTTTCAAAATAAAATAAAAAAGATAAATTTGTCCTGTAAAATAAGCATAGTGTGAGAAACCAAATTTTAGGCATATTTTTTTACCTCTTATACCTTTTGGCAATGGTACGTCCACTTGTTCCATTGATTGAATACTATGCAAATTACGAATATATTGCAGCGGTACTTTGTGAAAATAGAGATAAACCTTATTTGGAGTGTAATGGGAAGTGTTACCTCGAAAAACAATTAAAAAAGGTAAATGGAGACACTCACGACCACAAATCTACAATACCTTCAATAAGTTTTAAAGACTATCCTATTAGTACGCTAGACAATTTTAGTTATAAGCTTAAACCTTTTCAAGATAATACAAACAGTATACGTGTTATTGTTCAAGAATCGGAGCAAGAGTACCTGTTTTCAATTTTGCAACCTCCACAAGCATAATTCTCCCTTTTTTATTGAAACCTTTTTAAAACACCGGATTTGTACCAACGTACAACTTTGGATGTGTTGTATATTGTTTAGTAACCTTTATCTAAGGTATTCAATATGCCTAGGTTTCCTTCCTGTAAATATTAATAACTAATAATGCTGTAATCGCTAAAATAAGAGCGGTTAGGTTCAAAAATTTATTCAATGAATAATAAGACTGTATTTGCTAGTCTAGTACTAGTATTTGTAGTGGCATTGTCATATGCCCAAGAAATCACTATTGTAGGTAAAGTAATAGATAATATCACAAAAGAGCCAATTTTTGGCGCAACCATTTTAATAGAAAATACCCAAAGAGGGACAACAACAAATGAATTAGGAGAATTTACATTAAAAAACATAAAAACATCAGATTATATTTTGGTGTCTTTTATAGGCTACAAGCATCAAAAAATTAAAGCAAACCAAAAAAAATATGTTATTTTTCTCAAAAGTGAGGAAAATAGATTGGAGGAGGTTGTCGTTTCAGCTTCAAGAACACAACAACGACGACAAGATGTACCGGTAGCTATCTCAACAGTATCTGCTGAAACATTAGATGTTATTAAGCCATCAAGCCTAGACCAAGTTTTAAACCAAACACCAGGTGTGTTAATGGTTGATTTAGGAAACGAGCAACACATGATGGCAATTCGTCAACCAATTTCAACAAAAAGCCTGTTTTTGTATTTAGAAGACGGAATTCCTATTCGTCCAACAGGAGTATTTAACCACAATGCTTTGTTAGAGTTGAATATGGCAGCTATAAACAATATTGAAATAATTAGAGGTCCATACTCATCTCTTTACGGAAGTGAAGCAATAGGGGGTGCTATTAACTTTTTTACAGCAAATCCAACTGCAATGCCTACGGGAAGTTTTTCTATAAGAGGAAACGATCAAGGGTACTTAAGAATGGATACAAAAGTGACTACAACAGTAGGTAAAACAGGCATCTATGTAAGCGGATATAAATCACAAATAAAAGATGGTATTAGAGCTTACGGAGATTATGATAAAGATGCCATTACTTTTAAGTTAACACATCAATTTTCTGATAAAACTTCCTTGAGCAATACGCTTACATACATCAAATATTTTAGTGAGATGAGCGGTAGTTTAGATGAGACGAAATTTATAAATAAAGATTATACCTCATATCACACGTTTACATATAGAGATTCAAGAGCATTGCGTTTTAATTCCACATTAAAACACGTTTGGAACGAAAAAAATAACACCTCTCTAACACTTATTTACAGAGACAATTCAATGAAACAAAACCCGTCATATCGTATAGATAGTGATGCGGCATTTGATAGCTATACACCGGGACAAGTGAATGACAATAGTTTTAATAGTTACGGTTTTGTAGCCCAACACAATATTAATTTTTCAAAAGGAAAGTTGAGCATAGGTTCTAGTTTAGATTATAGTCCTAACACCTATGAAGCCTTAGAAACAAGTGTATATAGAAATATTGATGGAATGTACGAGAGTTACTCCCTTACAGGAAACTATCTTTCAAATTATGCAGTTGATTTGTTTAACATTGGCGGTTATTTATCTGGAGAATATCAAGTATCTGATAATTTCAAATTAAGTGCAGGATTACGTGTAGACCAGTTTAATTACGATTTTGTAAATCGTTTGGGAGTAGATGCCTCAGACTATAAAGCTCCAAACACAAAAAGTACATTTTCGGCAGTTACACCAAGATTAGGTGCTATTTATAAGGTAAATAATCAAATAGGAACCTATGCTAACTACAGCAATGGATTTTTACCTCCTAGTGTTGGAGAACTATATAGAAACACAGATGTTCCGTTATTAGACCCTTCAAAATTTAATAATTACGAAGTAGGTAGTTGGTTAAAACTATTCAACAATAAATTATATGTAGATGTAGCAGCCTATTATCTAAGAGGAAAAGATGAGGTAACAAGCGTAACAGTACAAGATGGCGCTGTTAGAATTAGAGAAAACAGAAATGTGGGAGAAACAGAACACTATGGTGTTGAATATTTATTAAAATTAAAACCGGTAACAAACCTTAGTTTAAGATTTAGCGGATCATATTCAAAACATTATTACATAGATTTTGTCACAAAAATAGTTGATGGTGAAGCGACAACAGACTATAGTGGTAATGAAATGAAAGGAGCACCTGATTGGGTAAACAATGCAGAAATTAAATATACACCTAGTGCTATTAAAGGCTTAAGAGTAAGTGTTGAATGGCAACATGTTGGAAGTTATTTTACCGATGATGCAAACACAACAACTTACGAAGGATACGATGTGTTTAACACTAGAGTTGGTTATAAAAAAGGACACTGGAATTTATGGGTTAACATACTAAATATTGCAGACAAACTTTATGCAACAAAGGCTTCTACAGATTGGGGAAGTACAACATATACTCCGGGAAATCCTAGAACATTCAATTTAGGACTGGAAATAAATTTATTTTAAGATGAAAAAAATAGTAGTAGTAATAAGTTTTTTACTTGTAGTATCGTGCGATAAAAAAGAACATAATCAAGTTCAAGTTCAAAACACGTTGTTTGAGTCACCAATTGCAGTAACAGACACAGATTATAATGCAATGGGTGCTTATTTTAATCTAGATAGTGAAGATAATATTTTGCTCAATTGGTCAGAAGAAGTTGATTCGGCTAAAACCAATGTGTTAAAATATAAAGTGTTTAATACGGCAACTAATAAATTTGGAAAAACAATAACTGTTACCTCTTCGCTCGGTTTACAACCACACCATGAATCTATGGCAAAAATTGCCAAAACGGCTTCAGGAGTGCTTTATGCTATTTTTAGAATAAAGGTTTCAGATCCTAAAAATAGATTTGCAGGAAACATTTATTACGCTACTTCTGAAGATAATGGTAAAAGCTGGTCGGTAAAAAGAAAGCTAGTTCAGGTAGAAGGAGCAATGAGTCAAAGTTTTTATGATGTAGCGTTGTTACCTGATGGTGAGCTAGGCTTATGCTGGCTAGATAGTAGAAAAATAGAGAAAGATAAAAATGGAAGCACCTTGTTTTTTGCAAAAACAAAAGGAAGTTTAGGCTTTTTTGATGAAAAACCTATTGCTGGATCTACTTGCCAATGTTGTAGAACAGATTTATTTGTAAGTCCCGACAATTCTATTCACATAGGGTATAGAAATATTACAGAAGGCTCTATTAGAGATATGTATAGCGTAAGCTCAACAGACAATGGAGCCTCTTTTTCTACTCCGGTACGTATGGGGATAGATAATTGGAAAATAGATGGTTGCCCTCACACAGGACCTTCTTTTGCGAATAATTTAAAAGATTTGGCAGTTACTTGGTTTACAGGTGCCGATTCTGGTGCAGGTATATTTTTTAAAAATCTTTCAGATGAAATGCTATTGCCAGAGAGTAAATTACTAATAACAACGGTTGGCCGTCATCCTCAAATGACAGCTTTACCAAATGGTAATTTTTACATTGTTTATGAAGATTATTACAAAGTAGAAGGGCAAACATTTAACAATATAGTCCTTCATGTTATTAAAAAAGACGGAACCGAATTAAACAAAATAATAAGCCCTTACAATTCAGTAAATAATCATGCGGTAATTACCAAACTAGGTGATAATTCGCTGTTAATTGCTTGGGTAAATGTAGATAAGAACAAATCAAAAATAATGTATAAACAAATTAACTTATAAAAGACACACCATGAAAAAAAGAATAATTTCAAGTATTGTACTTATGCTATTTATAACAGTAGCATTTGCACAATCAACAATTATGAAAGGGAAAGTTGTAGAGGAGAATACCAATACTCCAATAGAAATGGCAACTATTAGAGTACTAAAAAGCAATGAGTATACCGTTACCGATAAAAATGGAGCATTTTCTATAAAAGCAGCTTTGGGAGATCAAATAGAAGTGACTCATATGAGTTACAAAACACTACTTGTTACGATTCAAAACCAGCAAATAATTTCACTTCAGCCGGCTCCAATAAGTTTAAATGAAATTATTGTATCTGCAAATCCGTTACAAGACATTTCGCAATCGACAGAAATTAATGATACCTCAAAAAAAATTAGTCAGCCAAGAAGTGTTGGAGGATTGTTTAGAGATATCAAAGGTTTTGGAATCACTAAAAAAGGAGCATATGCTTCTGAGCCTGTATTCCGTTCGTTTAAATACGAACAATTAAATGTGCAATACGATGGCGGTATGAAAGTTTTAAATGCGTGTCCAAACAGAATGGATCCAATTACTACGCACGTAATTCCTGAAGAGGTAGAAAAAATAGAAATAGTAAAAGGTCCTTTTACAGTACGTTTTGGACAAAATTTTGGAGGAATTATTAACTTGGTTACAAAAACTCCTGATAGAAGCAAATTAGGCGTGCATGGAAGTGCTGAAGGTGGATATGAAACAAATGGAAATAATTTAGTAAGTGGAGCATCGGTAGTGTATGTTGGAAAAAAAATAGATGTAAATTTCAACGGCTCGTATCGAGATTTTGGAGATTATACCGATGGAAATGGAACAGAAGTACCATCTTCTTTTAGAACAACAGATTATTCTATTAAACTAGGCGTAAACCCAAAAGAAAATCAACGTTTACAATTTAGCTGGAGACAATCTTTTAGTAGAGATATAGACCATGCCGGATTGCCAATGGACTCTCCTTATGATGATAGTTACTTAGCAGGAATAGACTACAAAATAAATGAGCTTTCAGAAAAAATAAACAGTTTTACGTTTAAGGTATTTTATTCGTATGTAGACCATTTGATGACAAACGAAGGACGACCAACATTTATGATGGTTGATTCTAGAACTCCTGTAGAGTCTTGGACTTATGGTGGAAAAGCAGAATTGGTATTTAGTCCTTCAGACCATGCTAGAATTTATACAGGTATTGATGCCAATATTATTGATAGAAAAGGAAATAGAACTCGAATTGTTAAAATGATGAATGGTGTAATGCTTCCTGAACCTATGACTTTTTACGATAAAGTTTGGCAAGATGCAAACTTAGATGATATAGGTGTATTTGCAGAAGGAAAATTTAAAATAGCAGCGTACACCACTTTAACAACCGGAATAAGAGCAGACTTTATAGCAACTTCGTTAGACGACCCTGCTGCAGATTTTGAAGCACTATATGGTGGTTCTATACAAGATGAAACAGAAACAAATGTAAGTGCCAATATTTCTATTAAATATCATAAAAACGGTTTTCAAACGCAACTTGCGTTAGGTAGAGGTGTAAGAACAGCATCAATGGTAGAGCGTTATATCAATCACTTTAATGTAGGAGTTGATCCATATGAATATGTTGGAAACCCTAACTTAAAACCTGAAGTGAACAATCAAATTGAACTGTCTTTCTTGAAAAATTTTGAAACCATAACTATTGGTGCAACATTTTTCCACTCGTTCTTAACCGATTATATTACTGCCGTTGTAACAGATATTCCAAGAGTGTATATGCCAACAACGCCACCTGTTGTGGCAAAACAATTTATAAATGTAGACAAGGCTACTCAAACCGGATTTGAGTTTACTTTTAATGTAAAGGCATCAGAAAAACTTTCATTTACATCTGACGTATCTTATACACGTGCTCAAAATAAAGATTTTGACGAGCCTCTTCCTCATATTCCTCCGTTTAAGGCAAATTTAGGAGCTAAATATGAAGGAAATAACTATTGGGTTTTGGTAAGCTCAAGACTGGTAGCAGCGCAAGATCGTATTTCAACTACATTCATGGAAGAAAAAACACCAGGATTTGGAACACTTGATTTACGAGTAGGTTTTGAACCATACACAGGACTATCTATAGGAGCCGCGGTGTTAAATATTTTTGACAAGGCTTACTATGAACACTTAAACTTCTCATATCAAAATTCAAATACCTTATCAGGAAGAATTTACGAGCCGGGAAGAAATTTCACGACATATATTAAGTATAAATTCTAAAACCTTAGAATTTACTTAGTTTGTTTGTTAGTTTGTTTGAGATAACCACGGATAAAATTCATCCGTGGTTATTTTTTGGAATGCTGTTAAATTATTAAATTGCAGTATATAAAACCAACACACTTCACCATGAAAATTACATATTTAGGACACGCAACACTTAGCATAGAAACAAGAGATAAAACACTTTTGGTAGACCCGTTTATTACAGGAAATGAATTGGCATCAAAAATAAATGTAAACAAATTACAAGCAGATTATATTTTAATAACTCATGCACACCAAGATCATATTTTAGATGTAGAACTAATTGCAAAAAATACAGGTGCCAAAATTATTTCAAATTATGAAATAGTAACCTATTTTGCCGATAAAGGAATAGAAGGTCACCCAATGAATCACGGAGGTAAATGGAATTTTGATTTTGGAACAGTACATTATACAAATGCCATTCACTCTAGTTCCTTTCCCGATGGCTCTTATGGAGGTCAGCCGGGCGGCTTTGTTATAGAAACAGCTCATCATAGAATTTATATAGCGGGAGATACAGCTCTTACTTACGATATGAAATTAATTCCAACCACCATAGGAGAATTGGATTTGGCCGTTTTACCTGTTGGCGATAATTTTACAATGGGTGTTAAAGAAGCTGTTAAAGCAAGTATGTTTTTAAATTGTCATAAAGTGTTAGGGTATCATTTTGATACTTTTGGCTATATTAAAATTAACCATAAAGAAGCAATACAACAGTTCTCTAAAGCAAAAAAAGAACTTTATTTACTGCCTATAGGAGGCAATATTAAATTGTAAATTATTTTTGTTTCTGTAGCCATTCTTGCTTTAAATCATTTGATGATAGGCCGGTTCCGTCATGTCTCCACCCTGGAGCTTTTATAAAATATTTGAACTTATTTAATAGCGATGTTTTTGAAGTAAAAAAATCGGTAAACACAGCAACCCATTCATGGAAAGCTATTTTTATAGGATTATAGGTGTTTATATTTGATGTTAAACCGTACACTACTTTTTCGTCGGTTAATTCAGGTTGAAAGGTTCCAAATAACTTGTCCCAAATAATTAAAATACCGGCATGGTTTCTGTCTAAATAAATAGGGTTAGAACCGTGATGAACTCGATGATGCGACGGAGTATTAAAAATAGCTTCAAACCAATTTGGCATTTTGTGAATTAGTTCGGTATGAATCCAATATTGATACAGTAAACTAATACTCATTTGCGTTATTATCATTAGCGGATGAAAACCAATAAACGGTAATATTAAATAAAAAACAAAACCAAAAAAACCTCCGGTCCAAGTTTGTCTCAAGGCTGTGCTTAGGTTGTATTTTTTAGAAGAGTGATGCACCACGTGCGAAGCCCAAAAGAAGCGGTTTTCGTGACTAATTCTATGAAACCAATAATAACAAAAATCCTCGGCAATTAAAATTAAAATCCAAGCCCACCAAACAAAAGGAATTGTAGCAATTCTATATTTTTCATAAATAAATGTAATAACAGAAACAACCACCAATTTGCTGGCAAAACCTATAAGGGTGTTTCCAATACCCATAAATATTGACGCTAGCGTGTCTTTTAAATCATAATTTTCTGCTTCTCTTTTTTTAACAGAAAAACCTTCAATAATAACCGTTGCTATAAAAAAAGGAATAGCGTATAAAATTAAATTTGGTATTTGTGGAACTTCCATTTTAACTAATATTTTCATCTAATATAAAATAAAAATTTAAATATTTGTACCTTTCAATTTTGGAAATAACATGAGAGCAAGATATTCTAAATACATACTTAATTTTAAACAAGCAAGCGGTACTTCTAGAGGTGTTTTGCATACCAAAGAAACGTATTTTTTGCAATTGATTGACGGAGAAAGAACCGGAGTAGGAGAATGTGCTGTTTTTAGAGGGCTTAGTGCTGATGATAGACCGGATTATGAAGAAAAATTAAAATGGCTTTGCGATAATATTAATTTAAATCAGGTATATTTACTAAATGAGTTGGCTGAATTTCCTTCTATTCAATTTGGTTTAGAACAAGCTCTTTTATCCATTCAGTCTAAAGAAAAATTTGTACTGTTCCCTTCTAATTTTACCAATTCTAAAGATAGTATTCAAATAAACGGCCTAATTTGGATGGGCGATAAAGGGTTTATGAAAGAGCAGATAGAAGCCAAAATTAAAGCAGGTTTCTCTACCATTAAAATGAAAATTGGAGCAATTGATTTTGAGACAGAACTAGACTTACTTAAGAGCATTAGAGCCAATTTTTCTTCTGAAGAAATTACGTTACGCGTTGATGCAAATGGAGCTTTTTCTCCTTCTGAAGCACTAGAAAAATTAAAGAGGTTGTCAAATTTTAATATTCATTCTATTGAGCAACCAATAAAACAAGGTTTGGTTTACGAAATGGCTGAATTGTGTTTAAAATCTCCATTACCTATAGCCTTAGATGAAGAATTGATAGGTGCTTTTGATGTAACAAAAAAGGAAAAATTACTACAAACAATAAATCCACAATTTATAATATTAAAACCGAGTTTGGTTGGTGGATTTAACGGAAGCGAGCAATGGATTAATATTGCTAAAAAACAACACATTGACTGGTGGATTACTTCGGCTCTTGAAAGTAATGTAGGGTTAAATGCAATAGCTCAATGGACTTATACGCTACAAAATAAATTACCTCAGGGTTTAGGTACAGGAAGTTTGTTCACAAATAATATTGAAAGTCCTTTGGAGGTTAATCAAGGATGCTTACACTATAACAATACTAAAAAATGGTATTTTAAAATATTTTAAAGAATGAAATTTATTCAACAGGCATATAAAGGAAATAACGAGTGGTGGACTTATTTAATAACCATACTTATTCTACTGTTTGGGTGGCAGTTTTTAGGTGTTATTCCTTTAATAGCCACAGCCTATTATTACGCAAAAGATTTTAATGAGTTTACAACTTCGGCAATCGATAATTTTGCCACACTTGGAATGGACGCTAACCTGTACTTGTTTCTTATTATTTTAACTTTTTTAGGAGGATTATTAGCATTGTTTTTAGGAGTAAAAACCATTCATAAACGTAAAATAGTAACCTTAATTACAAGCAGAGAAAAGGTTGATTGGAATCGATTTTTTTATGCCTTTATTGTTTGGGCATTAATAGGAGTTGCAATGATAGGAATAGATTACGCATTATTTCCTGAAAATTATGTATGGAATTTTAAACCCAAATCTTTTTTTACACTGGTAGCGGTAGCATTTTTATTTTTACCTATACAAACCAGTATGGAAGAATTGCTATTTAGAGGTTATTTAATGCAAGGATTTGGAACATGGTTTAAAAAATCGGTAGTAGCGTTGCTATTAACATCTATAATCTTCGGATTGTTACACGGTTTAAATCCAGAGGTAGAAAAATTAGGTTGGATGAGTATGATATATTACATAGGAACCGGACTTGTACTTGGAATTTTTACATTGATGGATGAAGGTACAGAGTTGTCTTTAGGATTTCATGCGGCAAATAATATTATTGCGGCTATTTTTGTAACTACAAATTGGACCGTTTTTCAAACAGATGCATTGCTGGTTGATGTTTCTGAACCTTCTTTAGGATGGCAAATGTTTGTGCCGGTTTTTGTGTTATACCCTTTAGTGTTATTTATTTTTTCAAAAAAATATCATTGGAAAAATTGGAAAGAAAAATTGCTTGGAAAGGTTCAAAAGCCAATAGTTTTAAATGAAGATGAGTTTATAGCTTAATTATGAACACACAAAACGAAAATAGATTGTACCATCCTAAATTTAAGCTTCAAGGTAATTCATTTAATACGGTTTCCGGATTGATATCTTATTCGAAAGAAATTTCAAATGAAATCTCTAATTTTTTGGAAGAATGGTTTGATAATGAGTTGTTTATAGAGGTTTTTACTTCGGGATCTACAGGAGTACCTAAAAAAATAAAACTTCAAAAAAAACATATGATTAATAGTGCCTTGGCTACAGGGAACTATTTTAATTTGTTAGAAAACACATCGGCATTACTATGTCTTTCTACACAACATATTTCCGGAAAAATGATGCTGGTGAGAGCCTTAACATTGGGTTGGAATATAGATGTTGTTGCACCTTCTTCAACGCCTTTAAAAACAATAGATAAGTTGTACGATTTTTCTGCAATGGTACCTATGCAATTATACCATTCATTCGATAAAATAAACAATATAAAAACACTTATTGTTGGAGGAGGTGTTATTTCAAACACCTTGTTATCAAAACTAGAAAACTGTAAAACAAATGTGTTTGCTACCTATGGAATGACTGAAACAATTACGCATATTGCTGTTAAAAAGTTAAATGGATTCTCAAATAACCAGGAGTGTATACACGCCAATTATACCGTGTTGCCTTTTGTTGCTATTTCTCAAGATAGCAGAGGTTGCTTGGTAATAGATGCTCCTAAAATTTCGGAAAATAAGATTGTTACAAATGATGTTGTTGAGCTTGTTTCTAACACCACATTTAAGTGGTTAGGAAGGTACGATAATGTTATTAACTCCGGAGGTGTAAAATTGCACCCTGAGCAAATTGAGCAAAAGCTAGCATCTTTTTTTGCAAATACTCAATTTTTTGTAATTGGAGTTCCCGATAAAGTTTTAGGCGAAAAATTGGTTTTGGTTATTGAAAGTTCAGGTAACGATATTAACGTGCAACAGCTTCAAACTAAAATAAAATCGGAAACAACACTCTCTAAATTTGAAGTTCCTAGAGAAGTGTACACCATAGAAAAGTTTATGGAAACCGATACTAAAAAAGTAAAGCGAAAAGAAACACTACAAGCGTGTTTAAAATAAACTACATTTCCATAGAGTGATATACATTTTGTACATCATCTTCTTCTTCCAATCGTTCTAATAATTTTTCAACATCGGCTTGTTGTTCTTCAGAAAGCTTAGTCGTTGTTGTAGGAATTCGTTCAAAACCAGAAGAAAGAATTTCTAAATTTTGCTCTTCTAAATATTTTTGAATAGCTCCAAATTGCTCAAAAGGAGCATAAATTAAAATACCATCTTCATCTTCAAATACTTCTTCAACATCAAAATCAATTAGTTCTAATTCAAATTCTTCTAAATCAATTTTTAAATCTTCGGCTTTAATTCTAAAATTACACGTATGGTCAAACATAAAAATAACAGATCCAGAAGTTCCTAAGTTTCCATTACATTTATTAAAGGCAGCTCGTACGTTAGCTACAGTTCTATTGTTATTGTCGGTAGCTGTTTCAACAACCACAGCAATTCCATGAGGTGCGTATCCTTCAAATAAAACTTCTTTAAAATTAGCAGTGTCTTTATCGGTTGCTTTTTTTATAGCTCGTTCTACATTGTCTTTAGGCATATTTGCAGCCTTTGCATTTTGAATTACAGCTCTTAAACGCGAGTTTGTTTCGGGGTTTGGACCTCCTTCTTTTACAGCCATAACAATGTCTTTACCTATTTTGGTAAAGGTTTTTGCCATAGCAGACCAACGTTTCATTTTTCTAGCTTTTCTAAATTCAAAGGCTCTTCCCATAATTAAGTTTTATTTTTAGTGTTGCAAATGTAATTATTCCAATATTTTTTTACAATTTTAAACCTGAATAAGTCCTAAATTAAATTGTTTTTTTATTGGAGCGTGGTTGGCAGCATCAATTCCCATAGAAATCCATTTTCTTGTGTCTAACGGATTTATTACTGCATCTGTCCATAATCTTGCCGCTGCATAATATGGAGATGTTTGAGCATCGTACCTATTTTGTATCGATTTTAAAATTTCTTTTTCTTTTTTTTCTGAAATGGTTTCTCCTTTTTTCTTTAGCGAGGCCGTTTCTATTTGCAGGAGTACTTTTGCTGCTTGTTCTCCACCCATAACGGCGAGTCTTGCTGAAGGCCAAGCAACAATTAACCTTGGATCGTATGCTTTTCCACACATGGCGTAGTTTCCGGCTCCGTAAGAATTACCAATAATAATTGTAAACTTTGGAACTACCGAGTTACTAACGGCGTTCACCATTTTAGCACCATCTTTTATAATTCCGCCATGTTCGCTTTTGCTTCCAACCATAAATCCGGTAACATCTTGTAAGAAAATAAGCGGAATTTTTTTCTGATTGCAGTTTGCTATAAATCGAGTGGCTTTATCTGCAGAATCAGAATAGATAACTCCGCCAAATTGCATTTCTTTTTTACCGTTTTTAACAACTTTTCTTTGATTTGCAATAATTCCTACTGCCCAACCATCAATTCGTGCGTAGCCGCAGATTAAAGTTTTACCGTAGTCTTTTTTGTACTCGTCAATTTCAGAATTATCAACTATACGCTTTATAATTTCAAGCATGTCGTACTGGTCGGTTCTTGAAATAGGTAAAATACCAAAAATATCATCAACATTTTCAGTAGGAGGTTTTGGCTTGGTTCTATTAAAGCCGGCTTTATCAAAATCGCCAATTTTATCAACAATATGTTTAATTTTATCAAGCGCATCATAATCATCAGAAGCTTTATAATCTGTTACACCGCTAATTTCGCAATGTGTACTTGCACCTCCAAGAGTTTCGTTATCGATACTTTCTCCAATAGCAGCTTTTACCAAGTAGCTTCCGGCTAAAAAAATACTTCCTGTTTTATCAACAATAAGCGCTTCATCGCTCATAATAGGTAAATAAGCACCTCCGGCAACACAGCTTCCCATAACCGCAGCAATTTGAGTAATTCCTTGACTACTCATAATGGCATTATTTCTAAAAATACGCCCAAAGTGTTCTTTGTCGGGGAAAATTTCATCTTGTAGTGGCAGGTAAACACCGGCACTGTCAACTAGATAAATGATAGGAAGATTATTTTCAATAGCTATTTCTTGAGCTCTTAAGTTTTTTTTACCGGTAATAGGAAACCAAGCACCAGCTTTTACTGTGGCGTCGTTTGCCACTACAATACATTGCTTTCCTTTAATGTAACCTATTTTTACAACGACACCTCCTGAGGGGCATCCACCGTGTTCTTGATACATATCTTCACCTGCAAATGCACCAATTTCAATGGTATCGGTATTTTTATCAAACAAATAATTTATACGTTCTCGGGCAGTAAGTTTTCCTTTAGCTTTGTGTTTTTCTATTCTTTTATCTCCACCACCTTTGTAAACTTTTAAAAGCTTTCTTTTTAATTCTGTGCTTTTAAGTTTGTTAAAATCTTCGTTTTTATTGAAGTTAATATTCATTGTAATATTGTTAATTATGGTAAAAAAGATATATTGAGCTAAGTTATCTTTTATTTAAAATTTTCATCATTTCGGTAGCTGCAACTATTGCTTTTTGTTTTACGAAATCGCGAGGTGTTTCATCACCAATTTCGTAGGTAATAGCAGTGGCATTAAACATTTTTAAAAACCATCCTTTAGATACAGGCATTTTACTGTCGTCTCTAATTTCGTTGGGTTTGTAATCAGGAAATTCAGAGTCTATTGCTTCAAACCAATCGTCGTAAAAGTTTGGAATAGTTGTTCCTTCAATGGTATGACTCGTATAGTATAAATCTTCTTGAGTTGAATGGAAGTCAATACCTAAAATAATAGCACCTTTTCCTTTTTTTGAAGCTTTAACAATGGCTTTGGTAACCGATTTAACTTCAGGTTGTCTGTAATAAGCCCAATCTCTGTTTAAATCTATGCCATTTGCATTGTGTCTCCAGTGTCCTAAATCAACGCCATCAGGATTTAAAATAGGAAAAACAACAACTCTGTATTTAGAAAAGAAAGTTTTTGTGAGTTCGTCATCTTCTAACAATCTTTCAAAAAAACTTTGAAAAGCCATAAACCCAGAAACTTCGGGAGGATGTTGTCTGGTTAGTAACACTACAATCTCTTTATTTTTATAGTCACCTTTGTACAAATCGAGCATAGGAATTACTTTCCCAAGAACCGATTTTCCTACTTCAGAATAATGAATTAAATCACGATGCGAATGAGCAAGATTATTGTACCAATTTGTAGTTATTGTAGAATTGATAATTTCTTGAGCGGCAACGGTTGTAGGAGATTTAGTTACAGGTAATTTAATAACAAACGATAATGAATCGTTTTTAATAATATTTTCAGCAGCTATAGGTTTCCAAGAAGTCGTTTCGGTTTTAATCTTAGGAATATATCTATGACTGTATTTTTCAGGATATTTAAAGTCTAAATAAATAGTTTTGGGTGTTTCTGACCATACTTTAAATGCATAGTGAGCACTACTGTTAATTGGAATATTTTCAGGATAACTCCAAACTTGAAAGGTGCTGTCGTTTACCTTCACTACATTATTTAATCGAGCTCCGTCAAACTTGTTACTAAAGCTAATTCCTAAATCGCCAATATTGTATACTTTTTTGGGTTGGAGAAATATTTTTTTGCTGTGTGTATCTACAGGTTTCTCTACTTTAATATGACTTACTGAGGCACAGCTTGTAATAAAGGCAGTTATTAAAAAATAAAAAATGAATTTAGAGGCTAACTTTTGAATGGATAATTTCATTTTAATAAAGTAAAATAGTTTAGAATAACGAATGTACAAAAATATTAAGTTTCATTTTAATTTTGTTGAAATATAAGTACCATTAATAGAATAATATAATGATTGTTTTATTGTGTTAAAATCTTAAAAATTACGATATTTGCGTTATAACCATTTACATAAACTAACAATAACAAACGATATTATGGCAATGAATAAAAATACAGTTTTGGCTTGGGCAACATTTATAATGATACTTATGGGGCTTATTTTAATAGCGCTTGGAGTCTTTAGATACGACGATGTTGCTGGCTGGGGATTTGCATCGGTAGGTGTTGGATTTTTTGCAAATGCGTGGGTATTTAATGCTTTAAAAGGACGCGTTTAAATTATTTACAACCTACTAAACTTATAAAAAATGTCAGATGATAAAAAGGTAATTTTCTCCATGTCTGGAGTTACCAAAACTTACCAAGGAGCAAATAAACCGGTTTTAAAAAACATTTACCTAAGTTTTTTTTACGGAGCAAAAATAGGGATTTTAGGACTTAATGGCTCTGGAAAATCTACGCTCTTAAAAATTATAGCCGGAATTGAGAAAAACTATCAAGGCGATGTCGTATTTTCTCCAAATTATACTGTTGGATACCTATCTCAAGAACCTATATTAGACGATTCTAAAACGGTGTTGGAAGTTGTTAAAGAAGGTGTTGCTGAAACGGTTGCTATTCTTGATGAATACAATAAAATAAACGATATGTTTGGCTTAGAAGAAGTATATTCTGATGCCGACAAAATGGAGAAGTTAATGGCAAAACAAGCCGAACTCCAAGATAAAATTGATGCATCTAATGCTTGGGAACTAGATACCAAATTAGAAATAGCAATGGATGCGTTGCGTACTCCTGAAGGAGATACTCCTATTAAAAATTTATCGGGAGGAGAACGCAGAAGAGTTGCTCTTTGCCGATTATTACTTCAAGAGCCCGATGTACTTTTATTAGATGAGCCTACAAACCATTTAGATGCAGAGTCTGTTCACTGGCTCGAGCATCATTTACAGCAATATAAAGGAACAGTAATAGCAGTAACTCACGATCGTTACTTTTTAGATAATGTTGCAGGATGGATTTTAGAATTGGATAGAGGAGAAGGAATTCCTTGGAAAGGAAATTATTCTTCTTGGTTAGACCAAAAATCTAAGCGTTTAGCTCAAGAGTCTAAACAGGCTTCAAAACGTCAAAAAATATTAGAAAGAGAGCTAGAGTGGGTGCGTATGGCACCAAAGGGACGCCACGCAAAATCTAAAGCTCGTTTATCTAATTACGACAAATTAATGAGTCAAGATCAGCGTGTACTTGATGAAAAGTTAGAAATATACATTCCTAACGGACCTCGTTTAGGAACCAACGTTATTGAATCTAAAGGGGTAGCAAAAGCTTACGGAGATAAGTTACTATATGAAAACTTAGAGTTTAATTTACCTCAAGCCGGTATTGTTGGAATTATTGGCCCAAATGGAGCAGGAAAAACAACTATTTTTAGAATGATTATGGGTGAAGAAAAACCTGATAAAGGAGAGTTTATAGTTGGAGAAACTGCTAAAATAGCCTATGTAGACCAAAGCCATTCTAATATTGATCCGGAAAAAACCATATGGCAGAATTTTTCTGATGAGCAAGAATTGATAATGATGGGAGGAAGACAAGTAAATTCTCGTGCCTATTTGAGTCGTTTTAATTTTTCAGGAAGTGAACAAAATAAAAAAGTAAATACGTTATCGGGAGGAGAGCGAAATAGACTTCATTTAGCAATGACCTTGCGTGAAGAAGGAAATGTATTATTACTAGATGAGCCAACAAATGATTTGGATGTTAACACCTTACGTGCACTAGAAGAAGGGTTGGAAAATTTTGCAGGATGTGCTGTAGTTATAAGTCATGACCGTTGGTTTTTAGATAGAATATGTACACACATTTTAGCATTTGAAGGAGATTCGCAAGTGTATTTCTTTGAAGGTTCTTTTTCTGAATACGAAGAGAATAAGAAAAAACGATTAGGAGCTGATATTATGCCTAAGCGTATTAAGTACAAAAAACTAATTAGATAGTTTTGTAAAACTAAAAATCCCTTAACAACACTGTTAAGGGATTTTTAATCTTTGGGCTTTCTTAATTATTCCTAAATTTCGAAAATAAAATGTTATTTTCTAAATGGATGTGTTGAAATAAATCATTTATAAATTCATCCAATTTAAAATAGAAGGCTTTATATGTACTACAAGCCCATTCGGGAGGGGTAAAATTATTGCTAAGTTTTTGAATTTCTTTAACAATAGTCCCTGCATTATCGTGCTCATCTTCTAATAAGTGAATCACTTCTGTGTCAAATAGGTAATTACTATCAGCTAATTTTGCTTTAATGGCCGGGAAAACAATTTTTTCCTCTTTTTCCAAGTGAGTTTTTAAATCTTCAGTTAATTTAGAGAAAAGCGCTGAAATTTTAATGGTTTCAGGAGCATGTTCTCCGTGAACAGAAGCTACTTTTTGACCAAATTCATTCACAATATCTATATTTTGTCTAATATAGGTATGATGCACATTTACAATATAGTCAATTAAAAAATCTTTATTCCACTTGTTAAAGTTTAGCTGAGGTATGGCACTATTTTTTTTAGAATTAGCTAAATCGTTAATAATTAAGCTTACATCAATATTTGCTTCTTCACAAGCTGTTGCAATTGTTTTGTTTCCTCCACAACAAAAATCAATTTGGTGTTTTTTAAAAATGCTTGCAGCACTAATATCGGAACTTACAATTTCTGCAATTGTTTTTTCTTTAAAGTCAATCATTGAAGTCTAAAATTGGGATAACGAATATACGAAAATTAATTAATAAAAGATGAAAAAGTCTTTTATTAATTAAATAATTTCAGATGAAGTAAATAATTAGAATTTTATGGGTTGATTTTCTAAATAATTTAGTGCGTTAGGACCTTCCATAAAAAGCAAATCTAAAATGCTTAAATTGCTTAGAAAGCCATGCTTTTGATAAAAAACTTGAATATATCTTTCTAGCCGATAGGTATTGTTAGATTTAGCAATGGCTAAATTTCTTAAATCTAGTACAGCATTGCTACTTTGCGTAAAGTACTGTTCTGTTAGTTGCGTAGGTATGTTTAACTGAAGTGCATCCATAATTATTTGATGACATGTTAAATTTAAATCTAATAGAAACGTATATCTCTTTTCAAATACAGGTAGCAAATCATCTATGTAAAACTCAAAAAAAGGAGAGGAGCTATAGGCTGTTTGAAGTGTTTTTAAATGAAGTTTATTCCAATCGTACTTATAATCAATTTTTACTTCTTTTGTTTTTTGTTTTCCTTTTTTACTGTGTTGTATAGGAATGTTTAATAAATGTTTTCCTTTATCGGTATAAATATAACATCTGTTTCTATATGTTTGCTTCTGAAAGTTATCTTCTACCTCAAAAAGAATGCTTTTGCTCTTTGCAATAGCTACGTATTGAATTATTGGAGCAAAGTATGTTGGTTGAAGTACAATCATTTCTTTTTTGGCAAACTTTATTCTTCTCTTTTACGTTTTCGATACACACTAAAGCCGTACCAAAGTGCTAAAAAGGCTAAAAAGTAATTTAAATACGAAACCGGTTTTCCTGAGCCGTGAACTGTAGTAAATACACGCTCCCATCTTATTTTATTTGCGATACCTTGTGCATTGCTATCCCAACTAAAGAATATAAAAACAGGTTTTCCTACAATATGGTCAAAAGGAACGTATCCCCAATAGCGTGCATCTTCAGAATTTTGTCTGTTATCACCCATCATCCAGTAATAGTTTTGCTTAAAAGTATAACTTGTAGCAAGTTTTCCGTTGATATAAATTTCATCTCCGTTTACAGTTAAATTATTGTGTTCGTATTCTTCAATAATTCTTTTATAAAACGGAAGTGATTTTGTATTAAGTGCTACGGTTTTACCTTCCTCGGGAATGTATATTGGTCCGTAGTTATCAATAGACCACGGATACTGTTTGTTGTGTGGAAAAATCGCTTTGTTAAAATTCCCTTTAGGCGAGATTTCTTTGACAACACTTTTTACAAGCGGATTGTTTTTTAGTTTTCGTGCATTTTCATCGGTTAGGTTTACAAAGTATTCTCCATTTTGGCCACCTCCTAGTTCAGTAGAGCCATACCTGTTAATTAAGCTGTTTGGGTTAAAGCCATCTTTTACTATTACACGGTGAAAGTACTGTGTTTTTGTTCTATCCGGAAGTTTTGTTCTTTTACCGTTTATATAAATATACCCATTTATAATTTCTAACGAGTCTCCAGGTATTCCTACACAGCGTTTTACATAGTTAGATTTTTTATCTATAGGTTTATCTACGTGTATTCCCGATTTGTCTCTAAAGAAGCGAACAGTATCGGCAGGCCAACTAAAAACAACAATTTCGTTACGTTTTATTTTTTGAAACCCCGGAAGTCTAAAATAAGGTAGTTGAGGTTTTTTTAAATACGATTTGGCTTTAATTAGAGGTAATGAGTCATGTACCATTGGTGCAGCAATGGTTGTCATTGGAATTCTGGCTCCGTAATGAAACTTACTTACAAAAAGAAAATCACCAACTAATAACGATTTTTCCAACGATGAGGTAGGAATGGTATATGGTTGCATAATGTAGGTGTGAACAAGTGTAGCCGCAACAATAGCAAATACAACAGAACTTACCCATTCTCCTAGTTCGGTTCTAGGTTTTAAACTTCTATCTTCAATATAGTTAACGTCTAAAGCGTAATTCACATAGTAGGTGTAAAAACCTAGTGTAAAAATAACTAGAAAGGTGTCTACAGTTGTGTTTTTACCAAAACTTCTTATTGTTTCAACCCAAATTACGGGAAACATTAACAAGTTTATAACAGGTATAAATAATAAAATTACCCACCATTTAGGTCTGCTAATTATTTGCATTAATACAACAGCATTGTATATAGGTATTATTGCTTCCCACGATTTTCTTCCTGCTTTTTTGTATAATTTCCAAGTTCCTGCAAAATGAACTATTTGAATTATTAAAAAAAAGAAAAACCACTCTAACATTGTCATAATATAATATTTTTTAAGTTTAATTTAAGTCTAAAACATCTTTCATGGTATAGACTCCTGTTTTATTTACTAGCCATTCTGCCGCAATAATTGCTCCTATAGCAAAACCATCTCTACTATGTGCAGTGTGTTTAATTTCTATACAGTCTATATTAGAATTGTATTGTACAGTGTGTGTTCCGGGAACATTTTCAATTCTTTTAGCAGTTATAGGGATTTCATTGGGTGTAGCTGTCTTGTCTAACACCCATTTATTTTTAGTTGAGTTTTTAATAATTCCTTCAGCTAAAGTTATAGCAGTTCCACTGGGTTTGTCAAGTTTTTTGGTATGATGTATTTCTTCTATATCTATTTGATATTCTTTTAGTTGACGCATCATTTTCGCTAAATATTCATTTAGTTCAAAAAAAATGTTAACCCCTAAACTAAAATTAGAAGCGTAAATAAAAGCACCTTTATTTTTGTTACAAAGCTCTGTGATATCATTAAATTGAGTTAACCATCCTGTAGTTCCACTCACAATGGGAATGTGATTGTTTATGCAGTTTAAAATATTTGAAAATGCTGTTTTAGGGGTGCTAAAGTCTATTGCAATATCACATTTTGTAATATCGTACTCAGGTGTTTTTGTGTCAACTTTTAGAACGATTTGATGTCCTCTTTTTAGTGCAATTTTTTCAATTGCTTTTCCCATTTTACCATATCCTAATAAAGCAATTTTCATGGCTAAAATTTAAAATTAATAGTAGCGCCAACAATAGCTTTGTCTGTTGCTGATTGTTGAATTAACTTTGGACTAATTGATAAGTTATTATCAACATTATGTTGTAATAAATGTGCGTTGGTACTTGCTTCTACAATTTGTAATATATACAATCCAACGGTTACTAAAAGAGATAAATCCCTATTTTTTTTATACGATTTTTGAGCATTAATAAGCGCATCTGTAGAAAGGTAGGGGTTTCCGTTTAAGCCATCGTAATTATCGGGTTTATCGTTAATTCTAAGTTTATAAGCAGCTCTGTATTTTTTATATAAATCGTTATTAGCACTATAAAAATAAATACTAGAACCTAGTGCAGCATATACAATGGGTACTTTCCAATACTTTTTATTGTATGCTTGTCCTAATCCTGGTAAAACAGCAGAGTAAAATGCCGCTTTTGCAGGAGATAAAGGATTGTATAAATTTGCCGATACGGCTACGGTATCTTTTACCTTAATAAAACTATCTTTTTTTTGAGAAAAAATAGGATTTACCAGTAGAAATAGAGTGATAAATAAGGTAGTAAGATACTTGTAAAACACTATTCTAATAATTTTTTAATTCGATTGAAATCTTCTTCAGAATGAAAAGGAATAATTATTTTCCCTTTATCTTTTCCTGCAAGTTTAACATCTATTTTGTGACCAAAGTATTCACTAAATATTTTTAAACCATTTGCTACAAAATTTGGAACTTCAGCAGCCTTCGATTTTTTTGTTTTTTTAGTACCGGTATTTTCTTCTTTAATTTCTTTAACAAGTTGTTCGGTTTGTCTTACAGATAATTTTTCTTGAATTATTTTTTCGTAAATGCTCAACTGTACATCTGTATTCTCAACATTAATTAAAGCTCTTCCGTGCCCCATTGATAAAAACCCGTCACGCATTCCTGTTTGAATAATAGGATCTAATTTTAGAAGACGTAAATAATTGGTAATGGTAGATCTTTTTTTACCAACTCTTGCACTCATTTCTTCTTGTGTTAAATCAATTTCATCGATTAAACGTTGATATGAAAGCGCAACTTCTATAGGATCTAAATCTTTACGTTGAATGTTTTCAACCAATGCCATTTCAAGCATTTCTTGATCGTTTGCAATTCTAATGTACGCAGGAATGGTTTTATTACCTATAAGTTTCGAAGCTCTGTATCTTCGTTCACCTGAAACCAATTGAAATTTATGTCCTTCTAATTTTCTAACCGTAATAGGTTGAATAACACCTAACTCTTTAATAGAGCTGGCTAATTCACGTAACGATTCTTCATTAAAATAACTTCTAGGTTGGTAAGGGTTTACATCAATATGTTCTAGTTCTATTTCAATAATATTTCCAACAAGTTTATCGGCATTTTTATCATTGGCAGATGTAATGTCTGAACTCGAGTCTTTTAATAAGGCCGATAATCCTCTTCCTAGCGCTTGTTTCTTAGTTGCTTTTGCCATCCTTATTATGTTGTTTTAAAATTTCGTTGGCTAAGTTAATATAATTTACAGCGCCTTTACTAGTAGCGTCATATGCAATAATACTTTCTCCATAGCTAGGAGCTTCACTTAACCTCACATTTCGTTGTATAATGGTTTTAAAAACCATATTTTGAAAGTGCTTTTTTACTTCTTCTACCACTTGGTTAGATAAACGCAATCTAGAGTCGTACATAGTAAGCAATAAGCCTTCAATATCTAAATTAGGGTTGTGTATTTTTTGAACACTTTTAATGGTATTTAATAATTTTCCAAGTCCTTCTAGTGCAAAATACTCACATTGAATAGGAATAATAACAGAGTTTGCTGCTACAAGAGCGTTTAATGTTATTAAGCCTAAAGACGGCGCACAGTCAATTAAAATATAATCGTACTCATCTTTTACGCTTTTTAAAACCTCTCTAAGCATAAATTCTCTATGATCTTTATCTACCAATTCAATTTCGATAGCAACCAAATCAATATGTGCAGGTATTAAATCTACATTTGGAGAATTTGTGGAAACAATGGCTTCTTTTGCTGTAATGGCATGTTCAAGAAGCTGATAAGTTCCCTTTTCAATTTCTTCAACATCTACACCTAACCCTGATGATGCATTTGCCTGTGGGTCTGCATCAATTAGCAGTACCTTTTTTTCTAATACACCTAGAGCTGCAGCTAAATTTACTGTTGTTGTTGTTTTTCCTACACCTCCTTTTTGATTGGCAATTGCAATAATTTTTCCCATAAAAGACTCAAGAATTATTTAATGTTGTAAAAATACAATTATTTATGATTTTTAAAAGTTTATTATACTCTTGGAAATAAAAAGAGATTGAAATTTAACAACCTCTTTTTATTTGTTAAGCTTTGGAAGGAATATTTTCTAAAATAGTTATCAAATAATTCCAAAATTTTTGAACTGATTTTATATTGGCTCTTTCATCTGGAGAATGAGCTCCTTCAATGGTTGGTCCAAAAGAAATCATATCCATATCGGGATAATTAGTTCCTAAAATACCACATTCTAATCCTGCGTGACAAGCAACTACTTTTGGTTTTGAATTGAATAACTTTTGATAAGTTTCTGTAAGAACACCTAGAATAGGGGAGTTTACATTTGGTTTCCAACCCGGATACGATCCAGATAAGGTAACTTGATATCCACTTAGTTCAAACGTAGCTCTTAACATATTTGCCAAATCCATTTTAGAAGATTCTACAGATGACCTTGTTAAACATTGAATGATTATTTCTTCGTTGTTTACAATTACTCTTGCAATGTTATTTGAAGCTTCTACCAAATCTTTTATGTCTGGACTCATTCTGTAAACACCATTATGTGCTGCATAAATACTTTTGAGTAAGGCAGCTTGACTTATAGTAGTCATAACTTTATTTGGAATTGAAGTTTCTGCTACCAAAATAGTTAAATGAGGGTCTACGGTTTTTAATTCGTCTTTTATTGCTTCTGAAATTTTAGCAATGGTTTTTAAAAATGTTTCTTTTTGAGATTTAAGAACAGCAATAGAGGCAAAACTTTCTCTAGGAATGGCGTTTCGTAAACTTCCTCCGTTAATTTGTGAAATTCGAATAAAATCTTGTGTTTCAAATAAAAGGCGATTCATAATTTTATTGGCATTACCTAGCCCTTTGTGAATATCCATTCCAGAGTGTCCTCCGTTTAATCCTGAAACAGTTACAGAAAAACCAATACTATTTACGGGTGTAGTTACTTCGTTGTATGTGTCTTTAGCGGTAATGTCAATTCCTCCGGCACAACCTATATCTATTTCATCGTCTTCTTCAGTATCTAAATTCAGTAGAATTTCTCCATCTAAATAACCAGCTTGTAATCCCATAGCTCCAGTCATTCCGGTCTCTTCATCAATAGTAAACAAGGCTTCAATCGCAGGGTGTTTAATGTCTTTAGAGGCTAAAACGCTCATAATGGCAGCCACACCAATACCGTTGTCGGCACCTAAAGTAGTTCCTTTTGCTTTTACCCAATCTCTGTCTACAAACATTTTAATACCTTCAGTATCAAAGTCAAACTCGGTATCGCTATTTTTTTGATGCACCATATCTAAATGCGATTGCAATACCACTGTTTTTTTATGTTCCATTCCTTCTGTAGCAGGTTTTTTTATAATCACGTTGCCAACAGCGTCTACAATAGTTTCTAATTGTAAGCTATTTCCAAAATCGACCATAAATTGTATAACGCGCTCTTCTTTTTTAGACCCTCTTGGTACTGCATTTAAATTTGAGAAATGCTGCCAAAGAATTTTTGGTTCTAGTGATTCTATATCTTTATTCATTATTGTATAATTTAGTTAATTTCTATTGTAGTTTCGGAAATAGGTTTTCTTACTTTTTCCATAGTGCTCATAAAATCATCATCAGATCTAAAACCTACCGGAAGCAGTAAAACAGATTGTAAGTGTTGTTCTTTTAGGTTGAAAAGTGCATCAATTTTTTCAGGAATAAATCCTTCCATAGGGCAAGCGTCAATTTTTTCGACAGCACACACCGTAAGTAAATTACCTAATGCTAAATATGCTTGTTGTTTGGCAGAGGCTTGTTTGCTTTCTAATGATTTGTTTTTATACATATCTAAAAGCTGATTTCTAAATTTAGATATCACCTCTTCATCAACACCTCGCACTTTTTTTTCTAAATCAAAATACGCATTTATGTCATTGGCTGTAATATCTGTTTTAATGCATAGAACAAGTACGTGAGAGGCATCTACAACCTGTTTCTGAAAATAAGCGTATTCGAGCATTTTTTGCTGAATTTCTTTATTGCTAATAACGAGCATTTTTATAGGTTGTAATCCAAAAGAAGTTGCGGTTAAATTGAAGGCTTCTTTGAGTGTTCCAATTTGTTGACTTGTTAGTTGCTTTTTGGAGTCGAATTTTTTAGTTGCATACCTCCATTTCAAGCTGTTAAGTATATCCATTTTTGTATAAATTCAGTAAAAAATAAATTGTCCTTAAAGGGTTGTGAATTTACACTTTTTATTTTTCAATTTTTTTAATTAAAAGTTAAATTTTAAATTTATATTAAAAAAAGCTATGAAAGAAAATTTTCTTGTTTATATCTGGAAACTTAAGTTGTTTTTAGTGAATGAATTAGCAACTACTGAAGGAGAAAAAATTGTAATAAAATCAGTAGGCGTAGAGAATTTAAACTCCGGTCCCGATTTTTTTAATGCTAAAATTAAAATTGGAAATCAGTTATGGGCAGGTAATGTTGAAATTCACGTAAACTCTTCAGATTGGTATATTCATAATCACGAGCAAGATAAGCGTTACGATACTGTAATTTTACATGTAGTTTGGGAACATGATGTAACTGTTTTTAGAAGTAATAACCAACCAGTAGTAACACTAGAACTTAAGAAATACGTATCAAAATCGGTATTAACCAATTACACAAAATTATTTAAAGGACGTAAAAATTGGATTAATTGTGAACAGTTGTTTTCCAGTACAGATTCATTTGTGATGAATCATTGGTTAGAGCGTTTATATTTTGAACGTTTGGAACAAAAAATGATTGTTATTGAGCAGCTTTTAAAAGTATATGCAAATGATTGGGAATCAGTGCTTTTTATTTTAGTAGCTAAAAATTTTGGGCTTACAGTAAATGCAGAAGCTTTTATGAATTTTGCAAAGTCACTTGATTTTTCGGTGATTAGAAAACAGTCGGCTAACATACTGAGTTTAGAAGCTCTTTTTTTTGGACAATCGGGATTGTTGAGCAAGAATTATGAATCGGATTATTTTAAAACGCTACAAGGTGAGTACCGTTATTTAAAAATCAAATTTAACCTTCAATCTATTAAAGAAAACCAAATTCAATTTTTTAGACTTCGTCCTACTAATTTTCCTACCATAAGATTGTCACAGTTGGCAATGTTGTATCATAAGCATCAAAATTTGGTTTCAAAAATAGTAGCTGCACGTTGTCTAGAAGATTATTATGCGCTTTTTCAAATAGCAGCTACTTCTTATTGGAAAAATCATTATACGTTTGATAAGATTTCTAAGAAAAGCGACAAAAGATTAACTAAAGCTTTTATAGACTTATTGCTTATTAATGTAATTTTTCCTTTTCAATTTTTGTATTACAGAAAATCAGGTATTTCTAAAAATTTGGCTATAATGAATTATATGAAACAATTAAACCCTGAAAAAAATGCCATTATTTCTAAATTTTCAGCACTGGGATTTAGAAGTTCAAATGCATTTGAATCGCAGGCTTTGTTGCAGTTAAAAAAAGAGTATTGTTCTAAATTAAACTGTTTGCATTGTGAAATAGGAAAAACGTTATTAAGCGTTGTGTAATAAATAAAGGCTACAATTTAAAATTGTAGCCTTTTGTTGTAATTAAATTTATTTGAAGTTTAATAAATTAGAAACAATATTTATTTTCAGCAATAACTTTATCGGCTATTGTTCTTCTTAACTCAATAATATTTGGGTTATTTGTGTATTTTGTAAAACGTTTAAGTCCCATGAGCATCATTCTTTGTTCATCTCCTTCTGCAAAAGAAAAAATAGCTTCTTTTGCATTTCTGATTACACTTTCTGTAGCATTAAACAAATTTAATTTTGCCATTGCTATTTGAGCTTCACACTCACTTTCAGAAGTGCGTTTAACCAGTTTTTCAGTTTTAAGAATAGTACTCTCAGCCACATAAATATCAATCATTAATTCTGCGGCATTCATTACAAGTTGTTGTTGCTTTTCTAACTCCATTCCAAAGGTTTCTACCGCTTTTCCGGCAACCATTAAAAATGCTTTTTTAAGATTTTTAATAAGTTCTTTTTCTTCAGAAAATAATTCAGAATAGTCAGGAGTATCAAATGAAGGTATTCCCATTAGACTTTTACCAACTTCTACTGCAGGAGTCATTAAATCAATTTCTCCTTTGAATGCTTTTTTGAGTAACATTCCAACAGTTAATAGTCTGTTTATTTCGTTAGTTCCTTCGTAAATTCTAGCGATACGAGCATCTCTCCAAGCAGACTCCATAGGAGTATCTTTAGAGAATCCCATTCCTCCAAAAATTTGAATTCCTTCATCAGAAACGTATTGTACACTTTCTGAGGCATATACTTTTGCAATAGCACATTCTATAGCAAATTCTTCTACACCTTGTAATTCTGCTTCTTGGTGCGATTTTCCTTCTGCTTTTAAAGCGTCTATTTTATTTTGGATGTCTTTGGCAATTCTATAGCTGGTAGCATCGTTTGAATACGTTTTTGTAGCCATTTCTGCCAATTTGTATTTAATAGCACCAAAATTAGCAATAGGTGTTTTAAATTGTATGCGTTCGTTAGCGTATTTTACAGATTCTGTAATTAATCTACGAGAAGCATCTAAACCTGCAGCAGCCAATTTTATACGTCCTACATTTAAAGAGTTTAGTGCAATTTTAAACCCTTTACCTCTTCCTGAGAGCATGTTTTCAACAGGTACAACAGTATCGTTAAAAAATACTTGTCGAGTAGATGATGCGTTGATACCTAATTTTTTCTCTTCCTCACCCAATGTAATTCCATTAGGATTGTTTTTATCGTACTCTACAATAAAAGCGGTAATATTTTTATCATCTTCAATTCGTGCAAATACAATCATTAAATTACAGAATCCTGCATTGGAAATCCACATTTTTTGTCCTGTAATTTTATAAGATTTTCCATCTTCAGAAAGCACTGCTTTTGTTTTACCAGAGTTTGCATCAGATCCGGCACCAGGTTCGGTTAAACAATAAGCTCCAAACCATTCTCCGGTTGCTAATTTAGGTATGTATTTTTGTTTTTGTTCTTCTGTACCGTACAATAATATTGGCATAGTTCCAATACCGGTATGTGCACCGTAAGCTGTTGCTAATGATCCTGATGCTGCAGATACGTAGTCGCACACTAACATTGTAGATACAAATCCCATTCCTAAACCTCCGTATTCTTCAGGGACAGAGATTCCTAATAATCCCATTTCTCCCAGTTTGCGCATACTTTCTTCGGTAAACGCATAATCTTTATTCTCAAATCGGTCTTTGTTAGGCCAAATCTCACGATCGATAAATTCAATTACCGATTCTTTCATCATTTGTTGTTCTTCGGTAAATTCTTCAGTGATAAAAATATCATCACATTTTGATTCTTTAACTACAAATTCACCACCTTTAATTGCTTCCATTTTGTTAAATGATTTTTAATTTTATTATTTTAATAATTCGTATACACCTGCAGCTCCTTGTCCGGTACCAACACACATGGTAACAATACCGTATTTGTTTTTTCTGCGACGCATTTCGTTAAAAAGTTGAACAGAAAGCTTTGCACCTGTACAGCCTAGAGGATGTCCAAGAGCAATAGCTCCACCGTTAACATTTACAATATCTTGATTTAAGCCAAGCTCACGGATAACTGCTAACGATTGAGAGGCAAATGCCTCATTTAATTCAATTAAATCAATATCGTTTAGGGTTAAATTGGCTTGGGTTAGTGCTTTTGGAATTGCTTTAACAGGTCCAATTCCCATAATACGAGGCTCAACACCTACAGCAGCAAAAGAGACCATTCTAGCAATTGGTTCTATATTAAGTTCTTTTACCATTTCTTCGCTCATGATTAATAAGAATGCAGCTCCATCACTCATTTGTGAAGAGTTTCCTGCAGTAACAGATCCTCCTTGAGCAAATACAGGTCTTAACTTTGCTAGTGCTTCTAACGAAGTTCCTTTTCTAGGGCCTTCATCTGTAGTAACAGTATAGTTTTTTGTTTGTTTTTTGCCATTTTCATCTAAATAGACCTGCTCTACATTAATAGGAACAATATCGTCATCAAATTTATTTTCAGCCTGAGCTTTTAAAGCTTTCATGTGAGA
The DNA here is from genome assembly GCA_027082925.1 of Flavobacteriaceae bacterium. Classification (GTDB taxonomy): domain Bacteria; phylum Bacteroidota; class Bacteroidia; order Flavobacteriales; family Flavobacteriaceae; genus Lutibacter. The sequence goes on along the minus strand of JALWTD010000017.1, from coordinate 301,270 downwards.
GTTGTATGAAAATTCATCTTGATCTTCACGAGAAACTTTAAATTGTTGAGCTACGGCCTCAGCTGTTAATCCCATTCCCCAGTAATAATCTTCGTGTCCTTCTTTGGTTATTTTATAATTAGGTACAGGTCTGTATCCTCCCATTGGAATATAACTCATACTTTCTACACCTCCGGCAATAATACAGTCTGCCATTCCAGATTGTATTTTCGCTACGGCTATACTAACGGTTTCAAGTCCTGAAGCACAATAACGATTAACGGTAACTCCCGGTACATCTTCAATTTTTAATCCCATTAAAGAAATTAATCGTCCCATATTGAGTCCTTGTTCTGCTTCTGGCATGGCGTTACCAACAATAACATCGTCAATTCTTTTTTTATCTAATTGAGGAACGTTATTTAGTAAATGTTCTATGGTTTCTGCAGCTAGCTCATCAGGTCTTTTAAACCTGAAAACGCCTTTTGGAGCTTTTCCTACTGCTGTTCTATATCCTTGTACTATATATGCTGTTTTCATTTATTCAAAATTTTAAGTTTTCATTTACGATTAGCTTTATTATTTCTAACCTATAAACTGTATCACTTTTGGTTTTTAATTACGCAATGGTTTACCTGTTTTTAACATGTGCTCAATGCGTTCTAAGGTTTTACGTTCTGTACATAAGCTCATAAAAGCTTCACGTTCAAGATCTAATAAATACTGTTCTGAAACGTATGTAGGCTCAGATAAATCTCCTCCAGCCATTACGTAACCTAGCTTATTAGCTATTTTTTTATCGTGTTCAGAAGCATAATGTCCTTTTTCAAGGCTATCTGTTCCTACCAAAAACATTCCTAAGGCTTGTTGTCCGTAAACAAGAACTTCTTTAGGAGTAGGTTGTGTATAGCCATCTTCTAACATTTGAATAGCATGACGTTTTGCAGTGGCTATTTGACGGTCTTTGTTAACGACTACAATATCTTTATGTTCTTTAAAGAATCCTAAATCGTAGGCCTCATGTGCAGAAGTAGCTACTTTTGCCATTGCAACATTGATAAAGTAGTCTCTAAGTTTATTTAGTTTTACATCGTCTTTTAGTACACCTTCAGAAGCTCTAACGGCCATTTCTTTAGATCCGGCACCTCCAGGGATAATACCTACACCAAATTCAACCAAACCAATGTATGTTTCGGCAGCAGCAACTACTTTATCGGCGTGCATACTCATTTCACAAGCACCTCCAAAGGTAAATCCGTGAGGAGCAATTATTGTAGGACATGAAGAATATCGAAGTCTCATTACGGTATCTTGGAAATATTTGGCAGAGAAATTTAACTCGTCGTATTCTTGTTCAACCGCCATCATAAATACCATAGCTAGATTTGCTCCAACAGAGAAGTTAGGACCTTGATTTCCTAAAATTACAGCTTCATATTCTGTTTCGGCTAAATCAATTCCTTTGTTAATAGCTTGTAATACTTCACCTCCAAGCGTATTCATTTTAGATTTGAACTCAACATTTAAAACCCCATCGCCTAAATGCTGAATTGCAGCACCTGAGTTGGTCCAAATGGTTTTAGCTTCTCTAATATTGTCAAGAATAATAAAACTATCTTGTCCAGGTATTTTTTCTTGTTTTTTAGAAGGAATAGCGTAGTAATATTTTGCACCATCTTTTACCGTATAGAAACTTTTGTTTCCACTTTCAAGCATTTCGGTTACCCATTTTGCAACAGGAATATTTTCTGCTTCCATTAATTTTATTCCTTCTTCAATGCCAATAGCATCCCAAATTTCAAAAGGTCCGTGTTCCCATCCAAATCCGGCTTTCATGGCGTCATCTAATCGGTATAGTTCGTCAGAAATTTCAGGAATTCTATTTTGAACATACCCAAACATTGCAGCGAAATTTTTTCTGTAAAATTCTCCAGCTTTGTCTTTTCCTTTAACCAATACTTTAAATCGGTCTATTACATTATCAATTGTTTTTGTAAGCTCTAGTGTTGCAAATTTGGCTTTTTTCTTAGGTCTATATTCTAGTGTATCTAAGTCTAAAGAAACAATGGTTTTTTTACCATTTTCAACAATTCTTTTGTAAAATCCTTGTTTTGTTTTGCTTCCTAACCATTTGTTTTTCATCATGGTTTCTATAAAATCAGGAAGTTTAAACAATTCGTGAGCTTCATCATCGGGACAGTTTTCGTAAATACCGTTGGCTACGTGCACCAATGTGTCTAAACCAACAACATCGACTGTTCTAAATGTAGCCGATTTTGGTCGTCCAATTACAGGTCCGGTTAATTTATCTACTTCTTCAACAGTTAAGCCAAGTTCTTTAACTTGGTGGAATAAGCTCATAATTCCAAAAATACCAACACGATTTCCAATAAATGCAGGTGTGTCTTTAGCTAAAACAGATGTTTTTCCTAAAAACTTTTCTCCGTACATCATTAAAAAGTCGGTTACATCTTGTTTACAGTTAGGTCCTGGTACTACTTCAAAAAGTTTTAAGTATCTAGGAGGATTGAAAAAATGCGTTACAGCAAAATGTTGCTGAAAGTCTTCACTTCTTCCTTCGTTCATAAACTTAATTGGAATACCGGAAGTGTTAGAGGTAATTAGGGTTCCCGGTTTTCTGTATTTTTCAATTTTTTCAAAAACTTGTTTTTTAATATCAAGTCGCTCAACAACAACTTCAATAACCCAATCTACATCTTTAATTTTAGCTAAGTCGTCATCTAAATTTCCAGTAGTAATTCTACTTGCAAATTTTTGACTATAGATAGGTGAAGGTTTAGATTTTAAGGCAGCTTTTAAGCTGTTATTTACAATTCTATTGCGAACAACTTTGCTTTCAAGTGTAAGTCCTTTTGCTTTTTCCATGTCGTTTAATTCACGAGGAACAATATCAAGCAACAAAACTTCAACACCAATGTTTGCAAAATGGCATGCAATACCAGATCCCATAATACCAGATCCAATTACCGCTACTTTTTTTATTGGTCTTTTCATATTGTATAAATTTAGTTGGGTTTATTTTTTAAATATTTCTTTATTATTAATTAGTGTGTTTATGGTTTGAGTAACTTCAAAAAAATGTTTAATTTTTTCTTCAGAGACATGCTTTTTTACAGTTTCATTAAATTTGATAACATGTTCACGTGATATTTTACGTTTTTCTTTACCAAACTCGGTAAGTTTAATTAGAACACCTCTACCATCATCAGGATTTTTCTCTCTGTATATGGCACCTTTCTCTTCCATACTTTTTAAAATTCTAGAAAGGCTTGTAGGTTCCATTCCCATTTGAGGTCCTAATGCTGTTGATGGAGTCCCTTTATCAATATCTACATTTAATAAAACAAAAGCCATTGCCATTGAACTGTCATATTTTACAGCCTGCTCATTATACATTTTAGCAACAGCTTGCCAAGTTGCTCTTAGCGCGTGATCTATTGTTTGTTCTTTTTGCATTGGTCAAATATATAAAAAAATACTATGCGTGCATAGTAAATTATTAAAAAAATAAATTCTTAGATATGATTTACTTGTTTTTTATGAAAAAATTGGATAAGTTTAAGAACAACAAATCTAAAATTTATTAATTATGGGGAAAGTAGAATTAATAGGCAAAATAATTTTGCAAGAAAATATAACTACACTAGAAGAAAATAAAATTCCGAAAACCTTTGTAATTAATGTTCCAGATCCGTACAAATCGTATTATAGTAGGTTTACAGATATTAATAAGCCTACATCAATTATTTTTGTAACCAAGAAGGCAAACTCCTTTGAAAATATTTTACGGGTTACCAGAAAAATAAATAGCACATACAATTTACAATTAAACGGAGCAAAATGTGAAGTAGCTATTAACTCCAGAAAATTTAACGGTATTAGAGTAAAAGGCATCAATAGATATACTGATATTGTTCAAATTCAGCAGTACTATGGCGATGCAGGTTTTGATTTTGCGAAGAATGAAAAATACGAAAATGCAGAAGCCTTAATTAGAGTAAATCGTTTTTTTGAAATAGAAGAAATTGCCGAAGGCATTTACAAATCTCAAAATGAAAACGATGTTTTTTATGTTGAAGTGCCTAGGTATATGGAGTGGGAGTTTTTTAAGACAATTACTTTCGAGATTAAAAATAACATTTCAGACAGTAGTTACGATATTGCCAAAGGGATTTTTTATGTAAACGAAGGCATTACAGAGATACTGCGAATTATTAAACCAAAAGCTACAATAGAATTCTTAAAACAAGTCCAACATAAATATGTTGAAAAATTACAATAATCTTTACTTTAACTGTAGAATATGTAATAAAATAGGCTTATTTTCGTCATTTAAAATCAAATGATATACAATGAGTAATATATTAACGATTGAAAATGTGTGTAAAACCTATGGTGGTTTTACGGCACTTAACAACGTTTCAATTTCTGTACCTTCAGGGAGTGTGTTTGGGCTGCTAGGTCCAAACGGAGCAGGAAAAACATCATTAATAAGAATCATTAATCAAATTACGTTACCAGATTCGGGAACAATTTACCTAGATAACGAGAAATTACAACCTCATCACGTGCATCAAATAGGTTATTTACCTGAAGAAAGAGGCCTCTACAAAAGTATGAAAGTAGGAGAGCAAGCATTGTATTTAGCTCAACTTAAAGGGATGAGCAAACAAGAGGCAAAGAAAAAATTATTGTACTGGTTTGAAAAATTTGAAATTACCGATTGGTGGAACAAAAAAATTCAAGAATTATCAAAAGGAATGGCGCAAAAAGTACAATTTATAGTTACCGTATTGCACAGTCCTAAATTACTAATATTTGATGAACCTTTTAGTGGTTTTGACCCAATTAATGCAAATTTAATTAAAGACGAAATCTTAAAATTAAGAGATGAAGGAGCAAGTATTATTTTTTCTACCCACAGAATGGAATCTGTTGAAGAATTATGTGATTACATTGCACTTATCCACAAATCAAATAAAATACTTGATGGAAAATTAAGCGATGTTAAACAGCAATTTAAAACAAATCAGTTTGAAATTGGTTTGCTGTGCGATGATAAAGAAATGCTATTGAATGAAATTAAATCAAAATTTGAAGTGGACGATAATATTTCTGCCACATTTAATGCCGATTTAAAAGTTGTGGTAACATTAGGTAAAAACGAAACTTCAACAGATTTGATAAAATACCTTAATAACAAAGCTCAAATAACACATTTTACGGAGATTATACCAAGTGCTAACGATATATTTATAAAAGCTGTAGCTAATAATGGATAAATTAAAATTAATTATTAAAAGAGAATTTTTAGCAAAAGTTAAAAACAAGTCATTTATAGTAATGACCATTTTAAGTCCGCTTTTAATGGTTGGCTTAGTAATGCTAATTATATTTTTAAACGATAAGAACAGTTCAGATATTAAAACAATAGCTTATGTAGATGAATCGGGGCAGCTGGCAACAGTGTTCGAAAACTCAAAATCGATTCACTATGTAGATTTAACAGCCTTAGGCTTAGAAGAAGCAAAGAAAAAAACCGAAACTACTTATTTTGGCTTAATTTATATTCCTAAAAACGATAGTATTCAATACCTTTCTGAAGGTATTGAATTTTTCTCGGCAGACTCTCCAAGTATAACACTGTTAAATAGTATTGAAAGTAAGCTTGAAAATAAAATTAGAAATTTAAAAATAGCTCAGTTACAAATAGATGTAGAAAAAATAAAAGCAACAGAGACAAATGTTGATATTGTTACCGAAAATTTTTCAGGAGAAAAATCATCTAAAATAGGTAGTTTATTACGTATGGCTGCCGGTGGCGGATTTGGGTATTTAATATTTATGTTTATTATTATTTACGGTACTTCTGTAATGCGAAGTGTTATAGAAGAGAAAACAAGTAGAATTATTGAGGTTATTATCTCTTCAGTAAAACCCTTTCAGTTAATGCTTGGTAAAATACTTGGAAATGCCTTAGCTGGAATTTTACAATTTGTTATTTGGATGATATCTGCCGGATTTTTAATGTTTATTATTACATCCATATTTGGAGTAGAAGCTACAAGTTCAAGCACCGCAATGGGGCAAATGAACCCAGAAATGGTTCAGCAAATGCAACAAGCCTCAACAAGTGATTTGCAAATAGCTTTGCAAGAAATAAAAAACATGCCAATACTAACCATGTTTTTCTCCTTCATAATTTACTTTTTAGGAGGTTATTTAATTTACAGTTCTATTTATGCAGCAATTGGAGCTGCTGTTGATAGCGAAACCGATACGCAACAGTTTATGATGCCCGTTATGTTGCCTCTAATTATTGCTATTTATGTCGGATTTTCTATAATAGAAAACCCTCATGGTCCCATAGCTGTAGGATTTTCAATATTTCCATTAACATCGCCCATTGTAATGCTTATGCGAATTCCTTTTGGAGTTCCTTGGTGGCAAATTGCTATTTCTATGGCATTATTATTGGTTACCTTTTTAGGAATTGTTTGGTTTGCCGCAAAAATTTACAGAGTAGGAATTTTAATGTACGGTAAAAAACCAAGCTATAAAGAATTGTATAAATGGCTAAAATATTAGTAAGTTTAAAAGCGAGCTAAGAAGAGATTTATTATGAAGAAAATATTGATTATTGAAGACGAATCAGCAATTAGAAGAGTGTTGAAAAAAATCATTTCTGAAGACAATGACTTATACCAAGTAGAAGAAGCAGAAGATGGGTTAGAAGGAATAGAAAAGATAATGAAAGACGATTACGATTTGGTGCTTTGCGATATTAAAATGCCAAAGATGGATGGTGTTGAAGTGCTTGAGCGTGTAAAAAAAATAAAACCCGAAATACCTATAGTCATGATTTCAGGTCATGGCGATTTAGATACGGCTGTTAATACTATGCGATTGGGTGCATTTGACTATATTTCTAAACCACCAGATTTAAACAGACTTTTAAATACGGTTAGAAATGCTTTAGAGAAAAAAGAACTGATAGTAGAAAATAAACGTTTAAAGAAAAAAGTGAGTAAAAAATATGAAATGATTGGTGAGAGCGAAGCCATTACTCATATTAAAAATATAATTGAAAAAGTAGCACCTACCGATGCCAGAGTCTTAATTACAGGAGCCAATGGGACAGGAAAAGAATTGGTTGCACATTGGTTACACGAAAAAAGCGAACGAACAAAAGCACCAATTATTGAGGTAAATTGTGCAGCAATTCCTTCAGAATTGATAGAGAGCGAATTATTTGGTCACGTAAAAGGGTCTTTTACAGGAGCAAATAAAGACAGAGCCGGTAAATTTGAAGCAGCAAATGGAGGAACTATTTTTTTAGATGAGGTAGGAGATATGAGCCTTTCTGCTCAAGCAAAAGTATTAAGAGCTTTGCAAGAAAATAAAATTTCTAGAGTAGGAAGCGATAAAGATATTAAAGTAAATGTACGTGTTATTGCAGCTACAAATAAAGATCTTAAAAAAGAGATTTCTGAAGGAAAATTCAGAGAAGATTTATATCACAGGTTAGCGGTAATTTTAATAAAAGTACCATCGCTAAACGAGCGTAGAGAAGATATTCCATTGCTTATTAACTACTTCTCAAATAAAATTATTGAAGAGCAAGGAATGAGTCCTAAAAAATTCTCTAAAGAAGCCATTAAATTATTACAAGAATACGATTGGACTGGGAATATTAGAGAACTAAGAAACGTAGTTGAAAGGTTACTTATTTTGGGTTCTGCTGAGATTTCGAAAGAAGACGTAAAGCTTTTCGCAAATAAATAACCCTTAAATTTTTAAACAAACCCAATGGAGTTAAAACTAACCAAACCTATTGTTTTTTTCGATTTAGAAACAACAGGTATTAATATAGCCAAAGATAGAATTGTAGAAATTTCAATACTTAAAATATTTCCTAACGGAAATAAAGAAAGTAAAACCTGGCTAGTAAACCCAGAGATTGAAATTCCTAAAGAAGCTTCTGATATTCATGGAATTACAAACGAACAGGTAGTCACCGAACCAACTTTTAAAGAGTTAGCTACTAAAGTTAGCGAAATGATTGAAGGTTGCGATTTGGCAGGGTTTAACTCAAATAGGTTTGATATTCCTTTGCTGGCCGAAGAAATGTTGAGAGCCGGTGTAGATTTTGATATGAACAATAGAGTTGCTGTTGATGTACAAGTTATATTTCATAAAAAAGAAGAACGTACATTAAGTGCAGCTTATAAATTTTATTGCGGTAAGAGTTTAGAAAATGCACATTCTGCAGAAGCCGATACAAATGCGACTTACGAAATATTAAAAGCACAACTAGATAAGTATAACGATTTAGAAAATGATATTAATTTTTTAAATGAGTACTCTACCTTTTCAAAAAGAGCAGACTTTGCCGGTTTTGTTGTTTTTAATGAAGAAGGAGATGAAATATTTACTTTTGGAAAGTATAAAGGGCAAAAGGTAGTAGATGTACTGGCAAAAGATAAAGGCTATTTTTCGTGGATACAAAATGCAGAGTTTCCGCTTTACACTAAAAAAGTTCTGGCAGAAATAAAACGAAAAATAAACTCAAAAAAGTCTTCAAGTACACTTGAAGATTTAAAAAATAAATTTAATCAAAAATTATAGATATGTTAGTTGCGTATAATACTTTACCAGCCACTTCAAAAGTATGGGTTTATCAGTCAAATAGAGCTTTTGAGCCAGATGAGGTTGTTGAAATTGAAGAACAGCTAACTCAATTTATAAATTCTTGGAAACGACACGGAGAAGATTTAAAAGCTTCGTACCTAATTAAATACAATCAATTTATTGTATTGTTGGTAGATGAAGATTTTAATGAAGTATCTGGATGTTCTATTGATGCTTCTGTAAATTTGATAAAGCAACTTGAAGCTAAATTCTCGGTAGACTTAACAAATAAATTAAACATTTCTTTTAAAGATGGTGACAATATTAATGTCGTTTCAATGGCTCACTTTAAAGAATATATTAAACAGGGTAAAATTACTTCAGCAACCATAGTTTTTAATAATATGGTTAATACAAAAGACGGTTTTGAAAAGAATTGGGAAGTGACAGCAGCCAATAGTTGGCATAAGCGATTTTTATAAGTGAACCGTTTTTGTTTTGGTAGTAATAATACCTAGCACCATTGTAAATGCAAGGTAAATAGCTGCCCAATTTATTCCGAATAAAAAATAAATTATACTTGTTTGTATAAGGTAAAATAAAGGGAACAGTGTCATTATTACTGCAAATCGGTAGGTGTTGTAGAAGATAACATCTTTAATTTTAGACTTCAAAAACTTCCAAATTACAAAAGGAAAAATACTGTTTATTTTTGCTAAAAAATAGATAGGAGCTAACCAATTTATATTTTTTTTGTGAATGTGTTTTTCTGTAACAGCTACATTATTTATATTTTTTAAAAGTGTATTTGCCTCAACCGGATTTAAAAAATCTACACCTAATTGTTGTAATTTCATAAGTGTTTGCTCATACTTATCCTCTTCAATATGCAGTGTTAATTTTTTGAGTGCCTCAGAAGTATCTTTTAGAATGCTTTTAACGTTGAGCTCTTTTGTATTTTTGTTGAAGTAACGATTGGCACTTATGACTTTTCCGTAATAAATAGAAACGCTACCAGGATATTCTAGATGCGAATCGTAATTAATTCCAACGGGAACAATTTTAATAGGCAATTCGGGATATTTTGATAGTGTTCCTAAAATAATTCGGGTAAACCCTTTTTTAAAACATGTTATTTTTCGCTCGAGATGGTGTTCTCCTTCAGGAAAAATTTGTATTGCTTTTTCTTCTTTTAAAATATGAGTACACTGGTTAAAAATTTCGTAATTTTTTTCAATAGTGCCATAACCATCTCTAAACCTATAAATAGGAATCATATTTACAGAGCGTAATAATTTGTCAGCAATTTTAGTTTTAAACGCGCTGGCTCTGGCTAAAAAATAGGTTTCTCTGTTGTTGGTTGTGGGAATTAAAATAGCGTCAATAAGTGCATTTTGATGATTTGCAATAAACAGTGTTGCTCCTTTTTTAGGAATATGCTCTTTCCCAAATACTTTTATTTTTTTTAATAAAAATAAAAGACCTGTTTTTACAATAATTTTAATAATATGATACCAAATTTTTTTCAATAGGTGTGCTATTTAAATTCTTGTTTAGACCAGTAACTTGCTAATAATAGGCTAGAAACTAAATCCCAAATTCCCCAAAAGGCAGCGAGTAAGGCCATGCCTCCTAAACCATCAAAAAAACTAAAAATAAGTAATAGGCCTAACCCGGAGTTTTGGATACCGGTTTCCATACTAATTGTAATTTGATTTTTTTTAGACAATCCAAAAAACTTAGCTACGTAAAACCCTTGTACTAAAGCTATTAAATTGTGAGCAACAACCAGTAAAAATACATACTGAATGTAATTTACAAAAATGTCTAAATTATTATAAAATGCAACTGCTATAAAAATTAAGAAAATAATAAGTGATGTTGGTTTTAAAAAAACAGACATTTTATGTGCTGTTTTAGGATACTTTTTTCGAACACTCATGCCAATTATTAAAGGAATTCCTAAAATTACAAGTACAAGTTTAAAAAGTTCATAAGGGTTTAGCTCTACACTTTTTAAAATTTGAGCAGTAGGAGCGTACATATTCCCATAAATTTCTAAATTTAAAGGAGTCATAATTACTGCAGCTGCAGTAGCAAAGGCGCTTAAACTTACAGATAGTGCGGCGTTTCCTCCAGCCATTTTGGTAGCGAAATTTGAAACATTTCCTCCCGGACAAGCCGCTACCATAATTAAACCCAAAGCAATGCTTGGCATAGGGTTTACTAGCTTTATAAACAAAAAAGTTACAAACGGAAGAAGAATAAACTGAGAGAAAATACCAATAAAAAATACTTTAGGAGATTTTAATAACCTTTTAAAATCGTTGGTAGTAATATCTAGAGCTACTCCAAACATAATGATGGCTAAAGTTACATTTAGCGCCCACAATCCGTTTGCGTCAAAATTTATTTTTACAGAATCTAAATTTTCGTACATACTTAATTTTTAAAAGCGTATTCTACAATATTTGCACCCATTTTTAAAGCATTAAGCCTAAGTTCATCATCATCATGATGTATTTCTTTATCTTCCCATCCATCACTTAAATCAGATTCATAATCGTAATAGCAAACAAGCCTTCCTTTGTAAAATATGCCAAATCCTTGGGGAGCTTTATTGTCGTGTTCATGAATTTTTGGCAATCCATTTTTAAACTCAAAGGTTTGATGGTATATAGGGTGATTGTATGGTATTTCCTGAAAATTTGTATTGGGAAATACCTTTTTTAATTCTCTTCTAATATACTTATTAAGGCCGTAATTATCTGAAATATGTAAAAATCCTCCTGAGATAAGATAGTTTCTAAGATTTTGTGCATCATTATTACTAAAAAGTACATTTCCATGTCCGGTCATAAAAACAATAGGATAATTCATAATGGCAGTACTTCCAACTTCTACTGTTTCGGGTTTGGCAGCTATATTTGTGCCAATGTTTTTGTTGCAAAAACGAATTAAATTGGGAAGTGCAGTTGGGTTTGCATACCAATCTCCGCCGCCGTTATATTTTAAAATTGCAATTTCTTGAGCTACAGTAAATAACGGTAGAAACAATAAAAAGAGTGGGTATAAAAAATAGGCTTTATAGATGTTGGATTGTTTTTTCAATTTAAAATCTGCTATTTTATTTATTCGTTAATAAAAGCGACACTATGAACAGCAACAACTCCTGCTGTTTCCGTTCTTAATCGGCTTTCTCCCAAAGATACAGGAATAAAATTATGTTCCAAACTTTGTTGAATTTCTTTTAAAGAAAAGTCTCCTTCCGGACCAATAAGAATCAGTGTTTTTTTATGTGGTTGTAGCACAGATTTTAATGTTTTTTTTGAAGTATCTTCACAGTGTGCAATAAACTTTTGCTCAACAGTTACATCATTTTGTATAAACGACTTAAACGAGATAGGTTCATTTATTTTTGGAAAATGAAACTTAAGAGATTGTTTTGCTGCAGCGTGAATTATTTTCTTCATTCGTTCTATTTTCACAATTTTTCGTTCAGAATGGTCGCAAATGATAGGTGTTATCTCGTCAATTCCAATTTCTGTTGCTTTTTCTAAAAACCACTCAAATCGGTCATTTAATTTGGTTGGAGCAATAGCAATATGCAAGTAATAAGACCAAGGTTTTGCATTGTTTTTAACAGTATTTATACTTACCAAACATTTTTTATCGCTTGCTACTGCTATTTTTGATAAAAACAGTTGTCCTTGTCCGTTGGTAATATATACGGTGTCTCCTTCTTTTTTTCTAAGTACTCTCACAATGTGTTTACTCTCAATTTTATCGAAAGTAATTTGTGTGGTTTTAGACGTTATTTTTGGGTTATAAAACAGTTGCATTTACAAGTCTTTTCTATAGGTACATCGCTTTTTATATATTACCGGATCAAAGTTTTTCCACACATTAGCAATAGCTATATTGCTGGCAAGCTCAGGTGTTCTAATACAAGTTTGAATATTTTTTTCAGCAAAAGTTTTTTGGTATTCTTCAAAAATAATAGCGGTAACACCTTTGTTTTGGTATTTTGGATGAATTCCTATAAGGTAAAAAATAATGTCTTTACTATGTTTTTTAGCTCTTAATAGATGAAATACTCCCGTCGGAAAAAGTTTTCCTTTTGCTTTTTGAAGTGCTTTTGAAAATGAAGGCATTGTAATGGCAAAGGCAATAAGGCGTTTGTTTTCATCCATTACAAATTTTATGTACTCAGGATTAATAAAGCTAATGTATTTTTTCTTAAAATATTCTTTTTGAACATCTGATATGGGTACAAAAGAAGGTAATGAGGCGTAACTTTCATTAAACAAATCAAACATCTCATCTACTAAAGGTAAGAGGTCTTTTGTTTTTGTAAAGTTTAAAGCTGTGAGCTTGTATCTTTTTTTAATAATTCTACTGGCTTTTACAAGCGGTTCTGGTTTTACATTTTTAAAAGGAAACTTACTCTCAATGTATTCTTTTTCTACGCTAAAGCCTAGCTTTTCTAAATGGTTTTTATAATAAGGATGATTGTACCAGGTAATCATGGTTCCAATATGATCAAAGCCATAAGTTAGTACACCAACTTTATCGAGGTTAGAAAATCCCATAGGTCCTTCCATATACTCCAATTGGTTTTCTCTACCAATTTCTTCTACCTTTTTTAGTAGTAATTCAGAAACGTTGGAATCATCAATAAAATCGAACCAACCAAAGCGCATTTTTTTTATTTTTTGCTGATTAATTTCGGTAAAGTTTATAATTGCGGCAACTCTACCTACAATTTCATCATTTTTAATTGCTAAAAAAAAGCGTGCAACCGCATGGGTAAAGACAGGATTTTTGGTTTTGTCAAACGATTCTATTTCGTCATTTATTATAGGTGGTACCCAGTAAGGATTTTTACTGTAAAGTTTAAAAGGAAACAGTACAAATTTTTTCATTTCCTTTTTAGAAAATACTTCTTTGATGGTAATCATATGATTTTAATTTCTTTTTTTTCGTTTCTTTCTGGCTTTCTTCATTTTCTTTCTTCTCTTTTTGATATTGTTTTTAGGCTTAAAAATTCTAGAGAAGAAATTTCCTTTTTTTCGATACGATTTGCCCGATTTAGCATTGACAGAGTTGTCTCTAACTAATTTATCTTGATGCTTATCTAGTCTCCAAGCAACACCTAACGAAGAATAGGCAAACGAATAATTTTGAAAGAAAATAGAGCGTATAGAAGCATCAATTTGTAAATCTTCAGAAAATAAATAAGCAGCACCGGTACCAAAGTGAAATTTAGGAGCATCGGTACTTTTAAATACGCCTTGGTTTTCTACAAAAAACGACCAGTTTTGGTTAATCGCATACGTCATTGTTAAAATATACGAGTAATAGTTATTTTGAGAGCTAATTTTATCGGCAATAATGTTTGTTAGTAATACGAGCCTATCTGTAAAATCATTTTGCAATAAAACGGCAGCTTTAAAACTCAAGTTGTCTTCTTTGTAATCGTTTCCTAAAAAATTTGTGTTTACGCCCACATATACACCTACACTAGGAATTAATCTTTTTTTGTCAAACGCCATTTTGCGTTTCCAACTTCTAATTTCTTTAGACTTATCGGTGTACTTTTGTTCGTATATAAGGTATTTACCGCCAATGGTTAGTTCGCTTAACCCTCCAATTCTATAATTTGGTCCAAACGGATTTTTCACCTCATCACTCTGGTAGGTTATTTTAACGTCAAGCTCTAATTTCTCTAAAAATTTACCATATCTAAAAAATAGCTCGCCTCCGTATGTGTTAGGGTATGCGGTTAAATATTCATTGCTACTACTTTTATAAAATAGCCCTGTTTCAAACTGAAAAACATCTGTGCCTATACTGTACGGGCTTTCAGAAAACCCAGGTCTTTTAGAATTTATGACTTCTGTATATTGTGCGCTTGAGGTGTAAATGGCACTAATAATTAGAAACACTACAAAAAATCTTTTCATAATAAAGAGGTTATTACAATGTCAAATATAAGATTTTATCTAATTAAACGGTTTAGTTATACTCAAATTGTTATTTTTGGGAAATAAATAAAACTGTTAGAAATGGGCTTGTTAAGAACAATCGTTATCTTGATGATTATTTATTATATCTTCAAGTTTTTTAGTAGATATATTGCACCAATATTTTTAAGAAAAATGATGAAAGATGTTGAACGAAGGTTTAATGAACAGCAAAATGCTTATAAAAATGAACCTCAAAATGTTGGAGAAACCATTATAGATAAAAAACCTTCAGATAATACACAATCTCGTAAAGATTTAGGTGAGTATATTGATTATGAGGAGGTAGATGAGTAAAAAAGTTTAAAATAGTTTAACACACTTTGTTGTGTTTTTATAAAAAAATAATTTCGTAATAATGAATTTACCCATAAAAAAAGCACTTCCGTTTTTAATTGCTATTGTCATTTTTGTTTTGGTGTCTGTAGTCTATTTTTCACCTGTTTTAGAGGGAAAAAAGATATTCCAAAATGATATTAAGCATTTTATAGGAATGGCAAAAGAAACCAACGATTTTAGAAAAGAAAATCATACCGAGCCATACTGGACCAATGCCGCTTTTGGAGGAATGCCTACATATAGTTTAAGTGCATTGTACCCAAATAACTATATAAAAAAGGTAGATACGTTGGTACGATTTTTACCTCGTCCGGCTGATTATTTGTTTCTTTACTTTTTAAGTTTTTTTATATTATTACTGGTATTAAAAGTAGATTATAAACTCGCAATTTTAGGCGCACTGGCTTTTGGGTTTTCTACTTACTACATTATTATTTTGGGAGTTGGTCATAATGCCAAAGCGCACGCCATTGCTTATATGCCTCTGGTATTAGCAGGTATTTTACGTGTGTTTCAAAAAAAATACTTGCAAGGTTTCTTGTTAACAGCTCTTGCTATGGCTCTCGAAATTAATGCAAGTCACCCACAAATGACTTACTATTTATTGTTTTGTGTTCTTATTTTGGGAATTGTTTATTTTATAGATGCTTTTAAAGAGAAGCAATTAACTGTTTACATTAAAAGTATTGGTATTTTAACAGCTGCAGTTGTGTTGGCCATAGGAGTTAACGCAACAAGTTTATTGGCAACCAAAGAATATGCAGCATACAGCACACGAGGCAAAAGTGAACTAACAATTACTCCTGAAGGAGCTCCAAAAAAAGCAGTAGACGGTTTATCTAAAGAATACATTACAACTTATAGCTACGGACTTTTAGAAACATTTAATTTGTTAATACCTCGTTTTATGGGAGGAGGTAATAGAGAAGATGTAGGAACAGATTCAAACATATATCAATTTTTACACGGAAAAATAGATCCAAAGCAAGTTAGAGAATTTACAAAGTACGCCCCTATGTATTGGGGAAATCAGCCTATTGTTGAAGCACCTGCTTACATAGGTGCAATTCTTATGTTTTTATTTGTTTTGGGTATTTTTTTAGTAGATGGAAAATTAAAAAAATGGTTGGTAGGAGCTTTTGCTTTTTCAATACTACTCAGTTGGGGAAAAAATTTAGATTTTATAACCAATTTTTTTATTGATTATGTTCCTATGTATAACAAATTTAGGGCTGTTTCTTCAATTCAAGTTATTGCAGAAATGGTTGTTCCTATACTTGCGGTTTTAGCATTAAAGGAACTGTTTTATAGCAAAAAATCCATAAATATTAAATTGGAAGCTCTTAAAAAGGCATTTTATATTTCTGGAGGAATAGCATTGGCATTCACCTTATTTGGAACGAGTTTATTTTCATTTGAAGGACTTGTAGATGGAAATTACAAACCAATTATGGAAGGGGAGCTCTTAGAAGCAATTATTGCAGATAGAAAAGCTATCTTTTTTTCAGACAGTTTAAGAACAGTCATTTTAGTAACAATAGCAACAGGTGTGTTATGGTTGTTTTTAAAAGAAAAACTAAGCAAAAATATAGCCATTATCAGTTTAACAGCATTTATATTATTTGACTTGGTTTCGGTAGATAGACGCTATGTAAATAATGATGATTTTTTATCTGCCAGGAAAATAGATAAACCTTATATAGCTTCTGCAATAGACAAACAATTGCTTAAAGATACTACGTATTACAGAGTTGGTAATTTTATGGTAAACCCTATGAATGATGGGAGCACTTCCTATTTTCATAAATCAATAGGAGGGTATCATGCAGCGAAATTAAGACGTTACCAAGAGTTATACGACTATCAAATTGCTAAAAATAATATAGAGGTATTAAATATGTTAAATACCAAGTATTTTATTTTTGAAGATGGCAATCAGCGTGAAACCGTACAATTAAATCCGGATGCTAATGGCAATGCTTGGTTTGTGCAAAAAATTAATGTTGTTGCCAATGCAAATGAAGAAATTTTAGCTTTAGATAGCTTAAAAACAAAAAATGAAGCAGTTATAGATAAGAGATTTGTTTCAGAAAACTTTAAAACAAGTTATGCAAAAGATACTACTGCAACTATAAAACTAATTTCTTATAAACCTAACAAACTGGTTTATAAAACCAAGTCGGCAACCAATCAATTTGCAGTGTTTTCCGAAATTTATTATAAAGATGGATGGAATGCGTATATAGACCACAAGCTAACACCACACTTTAGAGTTAACTATGTTTTAAGAGGTATGGAAATACCGGCAGGAGAGCATATTATTGAATTTAAGTTTGAACCAACGGTAATTAAAACAGGAACTACAATAACACTTGTATCATTTGTACTTCTTATTCTAATTTCATTGGGTTGGTTTTTTATAGATAAAAGGAAAAAGAATGTATCATAAACTACCGCATAAGCGTTATGCACATACCTTAAAATTTTTACAAAGTGTGTTGCCAGCTCCGGCTACTATTTTAGATTTGGGTGTTCGAAATCCGTTTACTGAAGTTATGGAGCAAAACGGATATACGGTTTACAATACCGAAGGAGAAGATTTAGATTTGCTGCCAGATGTTGTTAAAAAGTATCACGTAGATGCTGTAACAGCATTTGAAATTTTTGAACACTTACTGGCTCCGTTTAATGTGTTAAAAGAAATAGAAGCGCCAAAAATTATAGCTACAGTGCCTTTAAAATTATGGTTTACACCTGCTTATAGAAGTAAAACGGATATGTGGGATAGACATTATCACGAGTTTGAAGATTGGCAGTTTGATTGGCTACTACAAAATACAGGTTGGAAAGTAAAGAAGAAAGAGAAATGGACAAGTCCTGTAAACAAAATAGGATTTAGGCCTATATTGAGAAAATTTACACCAAGATATTATGCTATTTATGCAGAAAAATAGTACGATATGAGAATAGGAATGATTTTAGACAAAACCTTTCCTCCTGATCCACGAGTTGAAAACGAAGCAGTTTCATTGATAAAAAGTGGACATGAAGTTTTTTTATTTTGTTTAAAATACTCCGATTCAGAAAAAGATGAAATTATATCAAAAATAAAGGTCAAGAGGTATAAATCTAACAAACTCACATACAAGCTGTCGGCATTAGCGTATACATTTCCTTTTTACTCAAAAATAATGGCGAAAAAAATTGAAGATTTTTTAACTAGAAATCAGATTCAAGCCATACATATTCACGATATACAAATTGCAGAAGCTGTTGTTAAAGCTAATAAAACAAAGAAGCTTCCGGTGGTTTTAGATTTACATGAAAACCGCCCTGAGATTATGAGGCACTATCCTCATTTACAACGTTTTCCGGGAAAATACCTCATCTCTGTAAATAGATGGAAACAAAAAGAACGCTTGTTTATTAAAAATGCATCAAACGTATTGGTAGTTACCCAAGAGGCTAAAAAAGCAATTACAGATACCGTAGAAATAGCTCCTGAAAAAATTTGTGTAGTACCTAATACCGTTCGAAAATCATTTTATCAAAAAACGACCATTAAACCGGAGATTACTAAAAAACTAAAAAACAATTTTATATTGCTCTATATAGGTGATACCGGATTGCGGAGAGGTTTGTTAACAGCAATTGATGGTATTGCAATTTTAAAAGATAAAATTAAAAACATTAAATTGGTAATTGTAGGAAGCAATGCTTCAGACGATGTTATTTTAAAAAATAGGGTAGCAGAACTAAAAATTTCAGATTTTGTTGTTTTTGAAGGTTGGCAAAATGAAACAACATTTCAGTCGTATATTGCGGCTAGCCATATTTGTATTTCGCCATTGCATAAAAACAAACATCACAATACAACGTATGCAAATAAGGTATTTCAATATATGAGTTTAGGAAAGCCTTTACTTGTAAGCGATGCTACTGCTCAAAAAAATATAGTACAAAAAGCCAATGCAGGCTTAGTACATACAGCAGAAGATTGTTTGGATTTTTCTGAAAAAGTAATAGCATTGTATAAAAATCCTCAATTAGCTGCGCAATTAGGTGCACATGGAAGAGCGTTTGTAACCCATGAATTTTATTGGGAAAAAACCTCAAAAAAATTAATAGATTTATATTCAAATTTAAGCAAGTGAAAAAAGTACTCATTATAACATATTATTGGCCTCCGGCAGGAGGCTCAGGAGTACAACGGTGGCTTAAATTTGTGAAGTATTTGGGCGATTTTGATATTGAACCGGTAGTATATACTGTAAAAAATAAAAATTATCCAATTATAGATAAATCTCTTGCAGAAGAAATTCCTAAGCATGTTAAAGTATTACAAAAACCTATTTTTGAACCCAATACTATTTTTTCAATTTTTGGGAAAAATAAAGGAGAAAGTGCAGGATTTTTAAATCCGAACCCCACTTTTTTCGGAAGAATAATGCAATATATTCGTGCTAATTTTTTTATTCCCGATGCTCGAAAATTTTGGATAAAGCCATCGGTTAATTACCTAACAACGTATTTAAAAACGCATAAAATAGATGTCGTAATAACCACAGGACCGCCTCATAGTATGCATTTAATTGGGCTAAAACTTAAACAACGTTTACATATAAAGTGGATAGCAGATTTTAGAGATCCTTGGACGGAAATAGATTACTTTCACCAATTGCCACTTACCAAAAAGGCAATTAAAAAACATTATAAGTTAGAAAAAGAAGTGTTACAACAAGCAGATTCGGTTTTGGTTGTGAGCAATACTATGAAAGCATCTTATCATAAAATTTCACCAAACGTAACGGTAATACCTAATGGTTTTGATATAGAAATAAATAATGATGAAATCACACCAGATACTAAATTTTCAATTACACATGTTGGTCTTATGAATGCCGACAGAAACCCCAAAATACTTTGGGAGGCTTTAGATGAAATAGTACATGAAGATTTAAATTTTAAAAACGATTTTGAATTAAGGCTGATAGGTAAGGTAGATGCATCTATTTTAGCAGAGGTAAAAAAGCATGAAATTTCTGAAAATATAACGGTAATTAATTATGTTTCTCATAAAGAAGTTATTCAGTACCAAAAACAATCGCAAGTATTGTTAATTGCTATAAATAACGTACCTAGTGCAAAAGGTATTGTTACCGGTAAAATATTTGAATACTTGTTAGCCAATCGTCCAATATTAGCAATAGCTCCAACAGATGGAGATTTGGCTAAAATTATTGAAGAAACAAAATCGGGGATAGCGATAGGATTTTCAGCTAAAGAAACCTTAAAAAACACTATTTTAGATTTTTATTCTAAATATAAACAGGGAAAACTAGAAGTTAATCCAGAAAATATAGCTCAATACCATAGAAAAGAACTGACAGGAAGATTGTCTGAAATTATTAACAGTATATGAAAAAAATTGCAACCATTTTAGGCGCTCGCCCTCAATTTGTGAAAGCGGCAGTATTAAGCAGGGTAATTTCAAAATACAATGCTATTGAAGAGGTTATTATTCATACAGGACAGCACTACGATAAAAACATGAGCGATGTTTTTTTTGAAGAAATGGAAATTCCAAAACCAAAATACAATTTGGCCATTAATGGGTTAAGCCATGGTGCAATGACAGGACAAATGCTGGCTAAAATAGAAGAAGTGTTACTTCAGGAAAAACCAGATGCAATTGTTATTTACGGAGATACAAATTCAACCATTGCTGGTGCGTTAGCAGCTAAAAAGTTAAACATAAAAGTAGTGCATATTGAGGCAGGATTACGTTCGTTTAATATGAAAATGCCCGAAGAAATAAATAGAATTTTAACCGATAGAATTTCTGATTTATTGCTTTGTCCAACAGACGTAGCAATTAAAAATTTAGAAAACGAAGGGTTTTCTAAATTTAATATCAAAATTGAAAAATGTGGAGATATTATGAAAGATGCCGTTGAGTTTTACGGAAAAATGGTTGATGAAAAATCGGATATTCTTGCAAGATTGGATTTAGAAGAAAATGAGTTTGTATTGGCGACTATTCATAGACAAGAAAACACAGACGATTTGGCAAAACTAAAAGCTATTTTTAGAGCTTTAGAAACAATAAATAAACACAAGAAAGTCGTATTGCCAATGCACCCTAGAACCCGTGCTATTTTGGAAAACAATAATTTAAAATTTGATATTACAACCATTAATCCTGTGGGTTATTTTGATATGTTAGCATTGCTAAAAAACTGCAATATGGTAATTACCGATAGTGGAGGCTTACAAAAAGAAGCTTTTTTCAACAAAAAGCATTGTATTATTGCTCGTGAAGAGACAGAATGGATTGAGTTGGTTTCTAATGGGTTTGCAAAAATAGTAGGTAGTAATACCAAAACAATTGTAGATACTTTTAATATGTTTAAAGACACCTCTACAAATTTTGATAAAAATTTATACGGAACCAATATTGGAGAAAAAGCATATCAAGAAATTCTAAATATATTATAATGGGAATTGTATTTAAACAGTCTTTAATAAACACATTGGTCATTTTTTTAGGATTTGCCATTGGTGGAATTAATGTATTGTTTTTATTCACCCATTTTTTACAAGACGATTATTTTGGGTTGGTTACTTTTTTACTGTCTACAGCAAACATATTATTGCCGTTGCTAGTGTTTGGAATGCAGCATACCATTATTAAATTCTTTTCTTCTTACAACTCTAAGAAAGAGCAAGATGAATTTTTATCTGTAGCATTATTTATTCCTTTACTTATAATTATACCAACGGCCTTGGTAGGTATTTTGGCCTATGAAGAGTTAACGGAGTGGCTGTCGGTTAAAAATAAACTTATAAAAAATTACACCTATCTTATATTTATCATCGCCATTTTTATGGGGTATTTTGAATTGTTTTACGCTTGGTCTAAAGTACATTTAAAGTCTGTTTTTGGTAACTTTTTAAAAGAAGTGTTTGCACGAATAAGTACGTTTGTATTATTGTTTTCTGTTTATTTCGGATGGATTACAGAAGAGCAATTTATATATGCAATAGCTGTAGTTTATGGTGTTAGAATGTTACTAATGAAATTATATGCCTTTTATATTTACTTTCCGAAGCTTAGCTTCAAATTACCTTCAAATATCAAAAGCGTACTATCATTCTCTATTTATATTATAGTGGCAGGATCTGCAACCGGAATACTGTTAGAAATAGATAAATTTATGATTCCTCGTATGGAAAAAATTGTAGAGGTGGCTTATTATTCTGTTGGTATTTACATAGCAAGTGTTATTGCTATACCGTCAAGAGCTATGCAACAAATTACGAGTCCTATTACTGCAAAAGAAATGAATGGTAATAATATTGTAGAAGTTGAGAAGTTATATAAACAATCCTCTATTAATTTACTTGTTGTAGGAGGACTTCTTTTTTTACTAATTAATTTAAATATTACCGATTTGTATGCTGTAATTAATAAGCCTCAGTTTACAAAAGGAATAGCAGTAGTATTTATTATTTCTATTGTAAAATTAATGGAGTTAGCATTGGGTACAGGTAATGCCATACTCACAAACTCTAAATACTACAAAGTTATTTTTTACTTGTCTATTGCCATGGCAATTAGTGTTATAATACTTAACAGATGGCTTATTACGCTTATGGGAATTAATGGAGCAGCAATTGCAACGCTCATAGTAGTAATAGTTTACAGCATGATAAAACTGTTGTATATTAAAATGAAATTAAAAATACAACCTTTTAATAAGCAAACATTTAAAATAATAGGAGTGTTATCAATTATTTTTGGTTCGTTTTATTTTTGGAATTTTTCGTTTCATCCACTTGTTAATATCCTAATTAAAACAGTATTAATAAGTGTCAGTTATATTTTACTAGTAAAAAAACTAGCTATTTCTGCTGAAATATCAACATTGTTAAACATAAATGTTAAAAATAAAAACGAATAATTTGTAAGGTATAAATAAAAAAACCGCCAAAATGATAACTTTGGCGGTTCTATTCTATGAAAAATCAAGATTAACTTAATAACTTTTAGCAGTATATGTTTTTAGATTTAATCTCAGACCAAAAGTATTACATTTTTATAAAAAGAAATGTGATTATTGTTACAACGAGTTTACAAAAGATTAATATATTTTGTCAACTTTTTAAAATATAAAGCATAAGATTATGATTTTTATAACCCATATTTTTTATGGTATTCTCATGGCTTATTTCGGACTTATCTCTCCTGGGATGTTAAATATGACAGCCTTAAAAACAAGAATTAATGTTGGTAAAACGGAAAGTGTTAAATTTGCCGTTGGAGCTTCTGTGGTAGTTTTTTTACAATCGTTTATAGCGTTGTATTTTGCCGAATTTTTTGTAGCAAATCCAGCTGTAATTGAAAAGCTAAAAGTTGCAGGTATTGTTGTTTTTTTTATATTGTCAGTATTCTTTTTTATGCAAGCTCAAAAAAAAATAAATCCAAAAGATTCAGGTAAAAAAGGGAGCTATTTTTATAGAGGTATGTTTATGTCGTCAGTTAATATGTTGGCAATACCATTTTATTTGGGAATGAGTATTTATTTGGCATCATCAAATAAAATTATAATAGAACAACCGTATATTTTAATGTTTACATTAGGAGCAGCATTAGGTTCTTTTTTATTATTTTACACCTACATTTCATTCGCTAAAATTATAATAGAAAAAGTATCGTTTATTGCAAAAAATATTAATTATATTTTGAGCTTATTATTTGTTTTGCTTGGAGTTTTAACAATTATTAAATTATAATACTTTATATATTCACCCAATTAGTTAGATATGATTGAAGCTATTGAGAAAAATTTACAAAGAGGAATTCAACTTTTAGAATGCATTACTGATGAAGCGTATAGCGATACATCAATAGCTCCTTATTATTCTAGTATAGGTAGTCACATGCGACATATTTTAGATGTTTTTGATTGTGTTTTTGAAGGTTTGCCTTTTGCTGAAATAAATTTAATTAACAGAAAAAGAAATCATCAAGCAGAGATATATACAGAGAAGGGCGTTGCTTATTTTAACGCTACAATTAAAAAGTTACAACTTTTAAAAACAGAAAATTTAGATAAAATAATTACCGTTTCAGATGATTTAGGTTTGGGAGTTGTTTCAGCTAATTACACATTGGCTGCAATATTAATACAAGCGCATAGTCATGCAATTCATCATTTTGCAAGTGTTGGTTATATAATCTCTCAATTGGGAATTGAATTTCCTGATGAAGATTTTGGATTTAATCCCACTACACCTAGAGGAGAGTTACTAGGTTAGTTTTTTAATGGTTTTCATATATTTTTTATAGCGCAAAAAAATCCCGAATAAAAATTTAAAATTGGTGTATTTTCCTATTTTAAGTTTGTGGTTTTGTACTCCAATTTTATAAATCAAAAACCAATGGTCTTTAATTGATTTTAGTGCTTTTAAATAAGTCCCTTTCGAAGGGTCGTAAATATGTGTAGGTTCAGAAATAATACCGTTTATTTCAATAATTTTAAAATTTTTACCGTCTATAAGTTCTTCAAAACTATTGTATTTTAAATCAATTCTTCCAAAATACCAACCGCTTATTTTTTTGTGAATAGCATTGTTTATAGTAGAGGTAAGCTCTTTAGTTATAAGGTTGTTCCCATTTATAAACTGTGTTCCTTTGGAGTGATTTCCTATTATATTTAACACTACTTTTTCTCCTTCTTTTGGAATGGTGTTGAGCTTGGTTTTATTAATATCAGAAATAATATTAACGTAGCGTTTGGCACGTTTATCTTTACCAATAAGTTCTAAAAGAGTACTTTTTCCATCGCCATTAACAGAGAGGTATTTTTTTAAAGTGATGGAAGTAATTTTTCCCGTTTTTTCATGAGGAAGTCGGTGAAAAAAAATGCCGCACTCATTTTTGTAGTTGATAAATTCTTGTATAATTAAATCAATACTATTGTACTTTTTTATATAATTTTTTAGTGATTCTACAGTGTCTATTTTTTTTACAAGAAGACCTCTAAATCCGATGTCGGGTTTTATAATTAAAGGAAAGTTGAGGTTGCTTTCTTCAATTTTTTTGAGGAGGGTGTTTAGATTACTTTTTTTTTCTACAAATAGAGATGTGGGTTTGTATTCTTTGGGGAGAAGCTGAATGGTTTTAAACTTAGATTCTAATCCGTTTCCAGAGCCATCAATAGCCGGATTTACCGCTGAAAAGAAACCAAAACTCCTTGCTTTTGCTGCTAAATATAGTGCATAGGGAACAACAGGTAAATAAAACATAAAAGGAGGCCAATACTCCCAATGTAATTGTTTTTTTAGCTGTGTAAAACTCATTGTTTTCTATTAAATAGCGCATTCAAAATAATTCGAATACCCAAAAATCCGGTAATTACAGCTGCAATTGCCAAAATGATTCCGAAAATTAAAAACAGGTAATTGTTATTGTGTTTTATTGCTTTAAACCCCATTGTAATTAAAATCGGAGCAGCAAGTAAAAGCGGTAGTGTAATTAACTCATATTTTAATCCTCTAACAAGTTCTTTTTTGTCAGTTCCCATTGTTAAAGTCGTTTATAATTTTTCGTACATTATTGTGTTTAGATAGCAATTCAGAGGCTTTGTTTTTACTAATTCTTAGCTCAGTCATAAGCATATTAACACCTCTATCAACTAACTTGTTGTTGGTTAGCTGCATGTCTACCATTTTATTTCCCTTAACTCTTCCCAGTTGAATCATAACACTTGTAGAAATCATGTTCAGAATTAATTTTTGTGCAGTTCCGGCTTTCATTCTAGAACTTCCCGTAACAAATTCGGGGCCTACAACAACTTCAATAGGATAGTTTGCTACTTTAGCCAAAGGACTTCCTTCATTACAAGTAATACACCCGGTTACAATATTATTTTCGTTGCATTTTTCAATAGCGCTTATCACGTACGGAGTAGTTCCCGATGCAGCAATGCCAACTACGGTATCTAAATCGTTAATTTGATATGATTGTAAGTCTTCCCAAGACTGCGTGGTAGAATCTTCAGCAAATTCTACGGCTTCTCTAATAGCCGCATCGCCTCCTGCAATAAGTCCAATTACTAAATCATGTGGAACACCAAAAGTAGGAGGGCATTCAGAAGCGTCAACAATGCCTAATCTTCCACTTGTACCTGCACCGATATAAAATAATCTTCCTCCTTTTTTTATTCGTTCAACAATTTTAAGTACTAAAGTTTCAATGCTTGGTATCACTTTTTCAACAGCGTAAGGAACGGTTTTATCTTCAGCATTAATATTACTTAAAAGTTCTTTTACACTCATTTTTTCCAAATGATTGTACTTTGAAGGTTGTTCGGTAGTTTTTTTAAAGTGCATGTTCCAAAAATATAAAAAAAGAGCCTGTTTTAAAAGTTTTAAATAACGTCAAAATTCATTTGACGAAAATACGACTTTTAAAACAGACTCTTTTCAATTTAAGATTGAATTTTAAGCTAGTGCTTTATCTAGGTTTTCTTTTAAAGCATCTAAAAATTCTTGTGTATTTAAATAATGCTCTCGAGTCATATCTTTTCCATGAATTAGCAATGCTAAATCTTTAGTCATTTTACCACTTTCTACAGTATCTATACATACTTTTTCTAGAGTATGACAGAAATTAATAAGCTCTTGGTTATTATCTAATTTACCTCTGTGTTCCAATCCTCTAGTCCATGCAAATATTGAGGCGATTGGATTTGTAGAGGTTTCTTTTCCTTGTTGATGTTGGCGGTAATGACGAGTTACTGTACCGTGAGCAGCTTCTGCTTCCATTGTTTTGCCATCAGGAGTTACAAGAGTTGAAGTCATTAATCCTAATGATCCAAATCCCTGTGCTACAGTATCTGATTGTACGTCACCATCGTAATTTTTACAAGCCCATACAAAACCACCGCTCCATTTCATTGCTGAAGCAACCATATCATCAATTAATCGGTGTTCGTAAGTAATTCCAAGCGCTTCAAATTTTTCTTTAAATTCATTGTCGTAAACCTCTTGAAAAATATCTTTAAATCTACCATCATAGGCTTTTAGAATGGTGTTTTTAGTAGATAAATACAATGGCCATTTTTTTACAATAGCAGTATTCATACACGATCTGGCAAACCCATAGATAGAAGAATCTTTATTGTACATAGACATAGCTACTCCATCTTCTTCAAAGTTATACACTTCCCAAGTTTTAGGTTCGCTTCCGTCTTCAGGAGTAAAAGTCATGGTAAGTTTACCTTTTCCTTTGGTAACTACATCGGTAGCTTTGTATTGATCACCAAAAGCATGACGTCCAATACAAATAGGAGATGTCCATCCTTGTACATATCTAGGAACATTTTTCATAATAATAGGCTCTCTAAAAACAGTTCCTCCTACAATATTACGGATGGTTCCGTTAGGGGAACGCCACATTTGTTTTAGTCCAAACTCTTCAACTCTAGCTTCGTCAGGAGTAATGGTAGCACATTTGATACCAACATTGTATTTATTGATGGCTTCAGCAGCATCAATAGTAACTTGATCATTGGTTTCATCTCGGTATTCTACACCAAGGTCAAAATATTTTATATCTAAGTCTAAATAAGGGAGTATTAATTGGTCTTTAATAAACTTCCAAATAATACGAGTCATTTCGTCTCCGTCGAGTTCTACAACAGGATTTGTAACTTTTATTTTTGCCATTGTTATTGATTTAAATTAAGCAGAGCAAAGATAGGAAATATTGGTGTAAATAGTGCTTTGAAAGTGTTATAAATCAGGGGTGTATTTTGTGTTTACATCAATATTTAAGGGGTAAAATTGAAAGAATAACAAAAGTAATTAAAAACAAAAGCCATAACAGCTATTTCTAGTTATTATGGCTTATTGCTGAAACATTCTTTTAATAAGTTTTCGACTTTAATTTGATTAAAAATTCTAAACCGAAAAGTTGTTTCTTACAAATCAACTTTCTTATTAAAGATGATAGTTTCTTTCAAAACAACATTAAGGTTATGCTGTAGCTCTATAGAAAACCACAACCCTTATTGTTATTTTAAAGGTTGTTATTAAAACCCTGTATCCATCTATTCATGCTAAATACTTGGCTTACATTACTTTTTAAAGTTAGGTTTTAACAACGATGTTCAAGAACATTTTTTAGAATTAAGTTTAAAGTAAATAAAGTGCTTTAAAACAATGCTTCAAAATTCTAAACTCACTTAGTTTCTTAATTCTTATACAAATGAAATAAAAAGGAATTTAGTTTGCAAATTTGTAACTGTTTAGTTATCAACAAAATATAAACGTTATTTATTAACATTTGTTAATAACAAAAAACCCATCTCGAATCTCAAGATGGGTTTGTAATTTTTTAAAGAATACGTATTATCGTCTTCTTTCTTTAATTTTAGCTTTTTTACCTGTTAATCCTCTAAAGTAGAATATACGAGCTCTTCGTACTTTACCTTGTTTGTTAACTTCAATTTTTTGAATTGCTGGTAAGTTTACTGGAAAAATACGTTCTACACCAATAGTTCCAGACATTTTTCTGATTGTAAAGGTTTCTGAAGATCCTGAGCCTCTTCGTTGTATTACAACACCTCTAAAAAACTGTGTACGTGTTTTTTCACCTTCTCTAATTTCGTAATAAACAGTAATAGTATCTCCTGCTTGAAAGTGAGGAAATTCTTTTTTTGTTACAAATTCGTCCTGTACAAACTTTACTAAGTTTTCCATTTTTAATTTTTTAATGGGTTTTTCATAAATTAACATTCACGATTTTCGTCAGAGGTTAATTTTGAGTGTGCAAATTTAATAAAAAAGTTTAGTCTTCCAACAAATCAGGTCTTATTTTTTTGGTTCTTTCTAAAGCTTTTTTTGTTCTCCACTTTTCTATTTCAGGAAAATTACCGGATAAAAGTATTTCAGGAACCTCTAAATCTTTATAATTAGAGGGTCTGGTATAAACAGGTGGAGAAAGTAAATTATCTTGAAAAGAATCGGTTAACGCAGAGGTTTCGTCTCCTAAAACACCTGGAATTAACCGTATAATACTGTCGCACAATACTGCGGCACCTAGCTCACCGCCACTTAATACATAGTCGCCAATAGAGATTTCTTTTGTGATTAGCAAGTCGCGTACACGTTGGTCTACACCTTTGTAATGTCCACAGAGTATAATAATATTTTTGCTAAGAGATAGTTTGTTAGCTGTTTTTTGATTAAGTGTTTTAGCGTCTGGAGTCATGTAAATTACTTCATCATATTCTCGTTCAGATTTTAGAGCAGTGATGCATTTATCTATAGGTTCTATCATTAAAACCATTCCGGCACCACCTCCAAACTGATAGTCGTCAATTTTTCCGTATTTATTAAGGGCGTACTTTCTTAAATCGTGAAAATGCACTTCTACCAAATTTTTATCAATGGCTCGTTTGATGATAGAATGTTCAAACGGACTTTTAATTAATTCAGGTGAAACGGTAATAATATCAATTCGCATTTTGCAAAGATACTAATTAAGAGTTTTTAATAAACATTGTTAATCTAAAATTGCTTTTACCATTCGGTCTACATTGTAGAAATCTTTTTTTAGGGTTACGTGTTGAAATTTTTTCGATTTTAATAATTGTACCATTTCGTTGCCTAAGTACTGATTAATTTCAAAATACAAGCGTCCTTTTTTAGTTAAATGTAGTTTGGCTAATTCTGAAATCTTATCATAAAAAAGGAGCGGATTTTCATTTTTGACAAATAGAGCAATGGCAGGTTCAAAATCTAGCACGTTTTGTTGTATTTGTTGTTTTTCTGCATTTTTAACGTATGGAGGGTTGCTTACAATAATATCGAACTGATTGGGGAGTTGTGATGTGGTAAGAATATCTAATTGTTTGAAAGAAATAGGTACATTATTTAGTACAGCATTTTCTTTTGCTATTTTAAGTGCTTTGTCCGACACATCGATGGCAGATATTTTAGCATTTGGAAGATGTTTAGCTAGTGTTATGGCAATGCATCCGCTACCGGTACCTATGTCAAGAATATTAACTTTAGGCGTGTTTTTACAGTCGTTAATAATCCAATTTACCAATTCTTCTGTTTCTGGTCTAGGAATAAGTACTTGACTGTTTACTTTAAAAGGGAGTCCGTAAAACTCAGTACTACCTATAATATACTGTATAGGTTCTTGTTTTTTTAATCGCTCTAAGGCGTCTAGGTAATACGAGGTTTGGTTTTGAGTAAGAGGTAATTGTGGTTGTAATGCCAAATCTATACGTGTTTTATTCAATTTATGTTCGGATAATAAATTGAGAAACGATCGAATTTCTTTCTGAGGGTAAAGTTCAGAGAGTTCGTTATAAAAAAGACGCTTTATTTTTTGAATGGTCATTTATAAATCTTTAAGCATCCACAAATTACATGAATAATGTCCGGTGTCACCCATTCTTTCTTTTAGGTCTTTAAAACCTACTTTTTTATAAAGTTTTCTGGCACTTTCCATGTAAGGTAAAGTTTCTAAATAACATTGTTTAAAACCAAATTCTTTTGCTTTTTGCAAGCACACATGAATTAATTTTTCTCCAAGTCCAATACCTCTTGCTTCCGGAAGGAAATACATTTTTTGAAGTTCACAAACGTTTCCGTTGTAATTTTCAAGTTGCTTTATTCCTGCGCCACCATAAATAGCGCCATCCTTTTCTACAACAAAGTAAACAGCATTTTGAGTGTTGTAGTTTTCGTAAAGTGTATCTAAAATTTTATCGGCATAAGCTGTACCAACTTTAGGAACTCCGAATTCAATCAAAACCTTGCGTATTGTAGCAGCTATTTTCGAATTGTCCTTAGCTTTTATTTCACGAATGGTAAAGTTATTATGAATCATTTTATTGTGTTATTTTTGCGTTGTGAATATACACGAAAAATATATAAATAGATGTATTGAGTTAGCAAAAAATGGAAGAGGAGCTACATATCCAAATCCATTAGTTGGAAGTGTAATTGTTTTACATGATTCAATTATAGGTGAAGGATGGCACCAAAAAGCAGGAGAACCTCATGCAGAAGTAAATGCAATTCAATCGGTTGTAGATAAATCGCAATTAAAAAATGCGACTATTTACGTTAGTTTAGAACCCTGCTCTCACTACGGAAAAACACCACCTTGTTCAAATCTTATAGTTAACTCTGGCATAAAACATGTGGTAATAGGTACTATTGATACTAATAGTAAAGTAAGCGGAAAAGGGATTACATATTTAAAAAGCAAAGGTTGTAAGGTAGAAGTGGGTGTTAAAGAAACTGAATGTAAATTTTTAAATAAACGATTTTTTACATTTCATGAGAAAAAGCGTCCTTATGTTATTTTAAAATGGGCAGAAACACTTGATGGGTTTATAGACAAGCTTAGAGATAAACACGCTGAAAATATGCCAAACTGGATATCAAATCAATATTCGCAACAGTTAGTGCATAAAATGCGTACCGAAGAGCAGGCTATTTTAATAGGAACTACAACAGCCTTAAATGACAATCCTAAATTAACAGCTAGAAAATGGTATGGAAAAAACCCTACAAGAGTTGTTTTAGATAGAAATTTAAGAATACCTATAACATCTCATTTATACGATGGTACTGTAAAAACAATTGTGTTAACAGCACAAAAGCCAACTTTAAAAACATTGCAAAATGTTTATTTTGAGAATATAGATTTTTCAAAAAATGTACCACTTCAAATATGTGATGTTTTGTACCAGTACAATCTTCAGTCAGTAATTGTAGAAGGTGGTAAAAAGCTATTGCAAAGTTTTATAGATGAAAATATTTGGGACGAAGCATTTGTTTTTATAGGAAAAACAAAATTTGTAGAAGGTTTAATATCTCCTAGCATAAAAAAAGCACCATCTAAAACCGAAAAAATTTCAGATGATACTTTGAATATTTATTACAATAAATAACTATTTGTTTGTTCTAAACATTAAAACTTTACTTTCTCCGTTTGATTTTTTATACCCTCTAAACATTCCGTTTGAGTTAAAATCCCAGAAGATATCAGCATTTTTATCTATCAAAATCATTCCACCTTTTCCACCAAGTTTTCCAATTTGATTAAAAATTACTTCGTGCAATGCTTTGTCAGGAGATAGACCTTTATAGCGTATTAAATTAGAAACTTCATGTGCAGCAACGGTTCTCATAAAGTATTCACCGGTTCCTGTACAAGAAATACCACAAGTTAAATTGTTGGCATATGTTCCTGCTCCAATAATAGGAGAGTCTCCAATTCTACCGTATTTTTTATTGGTAACACCTCCGGTAGAAGTTCCCGCAGCAATGTTTCCGTTTTTGTCAATAGCCACAGCACCAACAGTTCCGTACTTATGGTCATCTATCAATTCATTTTTAATTAAAAAAGCAGTATGGTCAAGTTGTGTTTTTTCAGTTCCTTGAATTTTCCGAAGCTGATTAAGTCTTTTTTGGGTAAAAAAGTATGAACTATCAACCATTTCGATACCGTATTTTTTTGCTAAAATCTCGGCACCTTTTCCCGATAAAAGTACATGTTTAGAGCTATCCATAACCACTCTAGCTGCCAAAATAGGATTTTTAATATGGTTGACACCCGCTACGGCACCTGCATTTAGTGTTTTACCATCCATAATAGATGCATCCATTTCTTGGTTTCCTTCGCTATTGTATACAGCACCTTTCCCGGCGTTAAATAAAGGAGAGTTTTCCATTACATTTATAGCTGCTTGAACGGCATCTAATGAATTTCCGTTTTTTTCTAGTACAGCATATCCGGCATCAAGAGCTTCTTGTAATTTTGCGGTATATGCTTTTTGTTGCTCCTCATTAATATATTTTCTTCTAATTCCTCCAGCGCCTCCATGAATAACTATTGCAAAGGTGTTTAATGTTTTCTTGGTCTCTTTCTTAGTGTTTTTTGAAGAATCAACTTCATTGCATGAAATAAGAATGAGAAATGTTAAAAAAAGGAATGTTATTTTTTTCATGATGATTAATTTAATCATCAAATATATTCAAATTTATTTTATGGTTTTGATATATTTGTGTTCAAAATACAATCATTATTTCTGAAAAGGACACATATAAAACAGTTGAAGCGCAAACAGGAGATGTTTTGTACAAGGATAGAGGTAGCAAATTTATAGGGTATGTGTATTCTATTACAACAGAAGCAGCTGTAAAAATCCATTTAGAAACGTTAAAGAAAAAGCATTATTCGGCAAGACATTGGTGTTATGCTTGGCGATTGGGAGTAACAGCTGCAAATGTGCGATACAGAGTGAATGATGATGGTGAACCAAGCAATACAGCCGGTCAGCCAATTTATGGTCAAATTTTATCAAAAAACCTTACAAATGTACTTGTTGTTGTCGTTCGCTATTTTGGAGGAACGAAATTAGGTGTAGGTGGACTTATTACGGCATATAAAACAACTGCAAAACTAACACTAGAAGAAGCTACCATTGTTGAAAAAACAATTGATATTCATTTTCAAGTGAATTTTGAGTATAAAGACTTAAATAAAGTAATGAGAATTGTTAAGGAAAATAACTTAACAATTATAAGTCAAAAGATGGAACTTAATTGTGAGTACATTTTTTCTGTAAGAAAAAAAGAGGCAATTAGAATAAAAACAATATTTGAAAATTTGAGATGTCTAAAAATAAAGGAACTTAGTAATTGAGTGTTGCTATTTTTTCTAATAAATATTTTGGTGGTCGTGTAGGTTTATTGGTTTTCATGTCTATAAAAGCCAACGTAGTTTTTGCAGTAGTTAAAAGTTCGTTGTTTTCATTGTAAAGTTCATATCTAAAATCAATACGTACAGAAGGCTTTTTTACCAAAAAAGTTTTAAGGGTTATTAAGTCGTCATATTTTGCAGCTCTAAGATAATTTAAACTTAAATTTACAACCGGAAGCATAATGCCAGATTCTTCCATTTTTTTATAAGAAATACCAAGTTTCCGAAGCCATTCAATACGACCCATTTCTAAATATTGAGCGTAATTACCATGGTAAACAAAACCCATTTGATCGGTTTCTCCGTATCTAACCCTAAATTGAATTGTATTTGAAAGCATATTTTTATATTACGGGTGATTATTTACGAAAAAAATAATTAATAATCAATACTAATTTTATTTTTTTATACTAAAAAATATTCACATTTTTGTATAACCAAAAAATTCTTAGAGGTAGCTCTCTAAATCAACTAATTTTAACTAAAATACTATTTGAGAACGAATGACTGTAACTGCATCATCAGTTTGGAAGGAATGTCTGTCTTTTATTGCGGATAACATCAAAGAGCAAGCTTATAAAACTTGGTTTGAACCTATCAAACCAATTAAGCTATCAGGTGAGGCGCTTACAATTCAAGTTCCAAGTAAATTTTTCTACGAATGGTTGGAGGAACATTACATTAAATTGTTGCGAGTTGCTTTGGTAAAGCAATTAGGTGAAGATGCAAAACTGATTTACGATGTTCGTATGGAAAACAACTACAGCAGTAGTAAACAACACACGGTTAAAATTCCAAGCTCTAATAGAAATCCTCTTACATCTCAAGGAATTACAGTTCCTTTAGAATTTAATAAAAGAGAATTAAAAAATCCATTTGTAATTCCAGGTATTCAAAAAGTTAAAATTGAATCTCAGCTTAATCCAAATTACAACTTTGATAGTTTTGTTGAAGGAGATTCAAACAGACTGGCTCGCTCTGCTGGGATGGCAGTTGCAAATAAGCCGGGAGGAACATCTTTTAACCCATTGCTTATTTATGGAGGTGTTGGTTTAGGAAAAACCCACTTAGCACACGCGATAGGTGTTGAAATTAAAGATAAATATCCGGACAAGACAGTTTTGTATATTTCTTCAGAAAAATTTACACAACAGTACATTGATTCGGTTAAAGGAAATACACGAAATGACTTTATTCATTTCTATCAGATGATAGATGTGCTTATAATTGATGATGTGCAATTTTTATCAGGAAAAACAGGTACGCAAGATGTTTTCTTTCATATCTTCAATCATTTACATCAAAACGGTAAACAGGTGGTATTAACGTCTGATAAGGCACCTGTAGATATGCAAGATATTGAGCAGCGCTTACTCTCTAGATTTAAATGGGGATTATCGGCAGAGTTACAAGCTCCTGATTATGAGACGCGTATTTCTATTTTGCAAAATAAACTATTTAGAGATGGTGTTGAAATGCCTAATGAAATTGTTGAGTATATCGCAAAAAATATAAAATCAAATGTGCGAGAGCTTGAAGGTGTTTTAATATCTATGATTGCTCAAGCTTCTTTTAACAGAAAAGAGTTTACACTCTCATTAACAAAACAAATTGTAGATAAGTTTGTAAAAAACACAAAACGTGAAGTGTCTATAGACTACATTCAGAAAGTGGTTTCTAGCTATTTTGAGTTAGATGTATCTACGCTGCAATCTAAAACACGTAAACGTCATATTGTACAGGCACGTCAGTTAGCTATGTTTTTCGCAAAAAGAATGACTAAAGCTTCATTGGCAAGTATAGGGTATCAAATAGGTAAACGAGACCATGCTACAGTGCTTCATGCTTGTAAAACAGTAGATAACTTGACAGAAACTGATAAGCAATTCAGAAAATATGTCGAGGATTTAACTAAAAAACTCACTTTTTAATACGTAGTAATGACTAAAGTGTTAATGGTATGCTTAGGTAATATTTGTCGCTCGCCATTAGCTGAGGGTATCTTAAAATCTAAAACGTATAATTTTAAAACATTTGTCGATTCTGCAGGAACTGGAGCGTATCATGAAGGTGAAAAGCCGGATAGTCGTTCTATTGCAATTGCAAAAACACACGGAATAGATATTTCTTCACAACGAGCTCGAAAATTTTCAGTAAAAGATTTTGATGAATTTGACGTTATTTATGTAATGGATCATTCTAATTTTGAAAATGTGATTTCTTTAGCTCGAAATGAGGCTGATAAAGCAAAGGTGAAAATGATATTAAATGAAGTGTTTCCTGGCGAAAATTTAGATGTTCCCGACCCTTATTACGGAGGAGATTACGGATTTAAAAATGTGTATACAATGTTAGATAGAGCTTGTGATGTAATAGCCAAAAAAATAAATTCTAATGAAAAATACTAAAGGTTTTTTATATTTAATACCAACTACTTTGGGAGATAACGAGCCTTTAGAGGTGCTTCCGTTGTCGGTAAGAAAAACAATAGAAGAGTTAGATTGTTTTATTGTTGAAAATGAAAAGACAGCTCGTAGATTTATAAAAAGAATAACTCCTAGAAAATTACAGCCTTCACTCAAAATATTGAAATTAGATAAGTATGCAGATGAGTTAGAAGTTAGAACTTATTTAGATGATTGCGAGCAAGGTATTTCAGTGGGGTTACTTTCAGAAGCAGGTGTTCCTGCAATAGCTGACCCGGGAGCAGAAATAGTAAAGCTGGCACACGAAAAAAATATTAGAGTTGTTCCGTTGGTTGGACCTTCGTCTATTATTTTAGCAATGATGGCTTCCGGATTTAACGGTCAAAACTTTGCATTTAATGGATATTTGCCAATTGATGCTAGTGAAAGAAAAAGAGCAATTAAAAGTTTAGAGAAGCTGTCTAAAGAGAAAAAACAATCCCAGATTTTTATTGAAACACCTTATAGAAACGAAAAAATGTTTACCGATTTGAAGCAAGCGTTAACACCTACTGCTAAATTGTGTATTGCTTGTAATATTACGCTTCCAGATGAATATATAAAAACATATGAAATAAAGGAGTGGAAATCTAAGAGTCCGGATTTACATAAAAAACCAACCATATTTATTATTCATAAAGAATAAAAAAAGCCTGATTTTTTAAAAATCAGGCTTTTTTGTATTAACCAAAATATTCAAATTATAGAACAGGTTTTTTGTTAGCTTTAATAAATGAAGTATCAAAACCTGCAAATTGTTTTAAATAATGTTGAATTGAAGATCCGTAAGCATCTTCAAAGTGGTATTTACCACCAGATCTAAGATATTTTTTAACATTTCCGGCTCCTGCTAAATGAGCGGCCGCTAAAATGCCAGACTCTGTAATTACAACGCCATTTATTTTTTTACCAACACTTCTTCTAATATCTTTTCTTAAAATCCATTTGTTTACAGAACAAAGTGCTATAAAAGCATCTTCCTGTAGTTTAGGATTGTTTAAAAACTCTTGTGTGTTGTAAATTTTAAAACGCTTTAAAGTAGATTTCCCAAACTGATATTTTCCTAAATAACCAATTGAATTGACTATGTGATATCTTCCTTGAGATTCTTTAAAGGCAATAGCTTCTTTAAAGCCGTTAAATGAATTTCCTGTAAATGGGAAGTTGTAATTAAAATGACTTTCTTCTTCTTCTTTTTCGATGGGTGCAAAACTAACTTCTTTAGTGAAATTTAGTTTATAATTTACTTCTTTTTCTTCTTTAGAGAAACCAGAAATAAAAATCCCTAGGGTTGTTATACCCAAAATTAGTATTACTTTTTTCATAATTTAAAGGTTTATATACCTTGTAAATTTCGGGATGCAAATGTAAACTATATTTTTTAATATAAAAGCAAATTTACAAAATATTTTTTGTTTTAACAAATATTTAATAAAATGGTGTTTTTTTTATAAAAAAATTAAAAAAGAAATGTAATAAACGTACTTGGTTAAAATTATCTAAAAATAGAACGGATTTAAAGGGCGGAGCTTACCTTTTTATATGGTTTTTAGAAAGCCAATTTTGATATTTTTTTGCGTTTTTTGTGTGTTGTCTTAATGTTTTTGCAAACTCATGAGTTCCTAATTTTGTAATGCTGGCACACATGTAATAGTAGTTGTGGTTTGCAGGATTTAAGACTGCGTCAATAGTGTTAACATCGGGCATTGCAATTGGTCCTGGAGGAAGCCCTATATTTTTATAAGTATTGTAAGGCGAATCTATTTTTAAATCTTTGTTTAAAACTCTTTTTACAGAAATTTGATCTCCATGTTGTTGTTTAAGCGCAAAAATTATTGTTGGGTCTGCTTGTAAAGGCCAATGGTCTTTCAGTCTATTTAAATAAAGTCTGGCCACCATGGGTCTTTCACTTATATTAGCGGTTTCTTTTTGAACAATAGATGCTAAGGTAATTATTTGGTTTGGTGTTAGTCCTAGTTTTTTTGCTTTCTCCAATCGTTTTGAATTCCAAAACTTAGTGTATTCAGTGTACATTCTTTTTCTAAACTCTTCTGCAGAAGTATTCCAGTAAAACTCATAAGTGTTTGGAATGTACATGTTTAAAGCGGTATACTTATCAAATTCTTTTTCCTTAAAAAAACGTTCATCTTTAAAAGCGTTTAGCAAAGAGATTGAGTCGGCTTCTATTTGTTGAGCGATTCTGCCGGCTAATTTTTCAAACGTGTCTTGGTTGTTAAAAGATAGCTTAACAGGTGTTTGTTTGCCGCTTCTTAATAAATTAACAAGGTCGTTGTTACTCATACCTTTCAAGATAAGGTACTTTCCTGCTTTTATGTTTTTTGAATATTTTTTCCTTTCAGAAACCCATACAAACGGTTTTACGCGTTTTAAAAAAGGTCTTATATTGTTTTCTACGTCTTTAAAATTACTGCCGGTTTTTATGTATAAAAAACCTTCTTTAATAGTATTAGGCTTATATATTTTATTGTAAAAATTAAAAACGAGCACACCTCCAATTACAAATAGAAGCGAAAACAGAAGTAAGAAAAATTTCTTAATATTCATTTTATTGATTATTGTTTATTAATTGATAAAGTATTTCGTCTTTGAATAAAGTATTGGAATAAATCCAATCTTTTTTAACTCCGGCCTTTTTAAAGTTTAGTTTTTCAAACAACGATATACTTTTTATATTATCAGCGGTTACATTAGCGTAAATTTGATGTACATCTAAATGTGTAAATACATAATTAATAAGTAATGTTAGAGTTTCAAATGCTATATATTTTCTTTGGTATTTAGGTAAAATTAAGAGTCCTACACCAACTCTTTTATGTTGAGGATTAAAATCGAATAAATCAATCATTCCCACAGGGGTATTGTTATGGGTACAAATAACAAATCGAAACTGCTTTGCTTCGTAAATATCTAAATGTGCATTTTCTAAGTATTTGCTTAAAATATATTTAGAAAAAGGAGCTTGGGTGCTGCTAACCTCCCAAAATAGTTCATTATTTTCGACCGAAAATAAGAACTCTAAATCTTCAGGTTCTAAAGCTCTTAATTTAATATGTTCTCCTTTTAGTGTTGTCATTATATGGTTATTTTTCCTTTGAAAACAAACTGTGCAGGTCCTTTTAAAAATACGTTTTTATATTGAGTACCCTCTTTTTCAAAAGAAACTTCAAGGTTTCCTCCTAGTACTTCAATTTTAATGTTGTTAGCAGTTGTTATGTTTGCATTGTTAGCAGCTATGGCAACGGCAGTTACACCTGTTCCACAAGCTAAAGTTTCATCTTCAACACCTCGTTCGTACGTACGAACTTTAAAAGTATCATTAGCTATTTGTTCGGCAAAATTCACATTAGTACCTTCTTCTAGATAAGGTTTTCCATAGCGTATTTTAGCACCTTTAGACTTTACGTCAATAGAAGAAATATCTTTTAAAAATGTTACATGATGCGGAGATCCTGTATCTAGAAAAGAGTATTCTTTTTTATAATTTATAGTGTTTATATCAATCATTTGTAAACTTACGGTATCGTTTATTATAGAAGCAAAATGCATTCCGTCAATAGCTTCAAAACGAGTGTCTTTTGTAATAATACCTAGTTTTTTAGCAAAAGCAACAATACATCTACCACCATTTCCGCACATGCTACTTTCTTTTCCGTCGGCATTAAAATAAACCATTTTAAAATCGCTACTATTAGCATTCTCAAGAAGAATAAGTCCGTCTGCACCAATCCCAAATCTTCTATCGCATAATTTATTTATAATAGCTATGCTTTTTTTAGGGAAAGAGAGCGTTCTATTATCTATTAATATAAAATCGTTTCCAGCTCCTTGATATTTGTAAAATACGAGTTCCATTAATGCAAATGTAGTAAATTAAGGATAGTTATTGCTAACAATAATTAAACCAAAAAGCAAATGTTAAAATCAGTTAAATGTGCGTTAACAAACAGTTAAATGGATTTTATAAAATATAATTATGTCTTAATTTTGAGTATTAATTTATAAAAAGAAGAAAGATGAAAAAAATAATTAGCATTGTATTATTTTCTGCGCTTGGAGGAGCTCTTACCTTAGGAGCTTATAAATTATTTTTGGAAAAGCCTCAAATTGTGATAGAAAAAGCAGTAACTCCGGAAGCTGCGACAATTCAAACAGGTTATGCAAATTTAGCTAGCACAATTGAAAATACCAACTTTACAACAGCAGTTGATAAAGCCTTAAATACAGTTGTTCACGTAAAAAATACCTCACTTAAAACAATTAGAGACCCATTTACCGAATTCTTTTACGGATATGGTAGCGGAATGAAACAGTTTCAGCAAATAGGTACAGGAAGCGGTGTTATAATTTCATCCGATGGTTATATTATTACAAATAACCATGTGGTAAAAGGAGCTACCTCTTTAGAGGTAACACTTAACAATAAAAAGGTGTATAAAGCAAAATTAATAGGAACAGATTCTACAAACGATATTGCATTGTTAAAAATAGATGCCGAAGATTTGCCGTATATTATTTTTGGAGATTCAGACAATATTAAAGTAGGAGAGTGGGTATTGGCGGTAGGTAATCCTTATAATTTAACTTCTACGGTAACTGCAGGTATTGTAAGTGCTAAAGGAAGAGATTTAGATGGAAACAATAGTATTGATTCCTTTATTCAAACCGATGCGGCAGTTAATCCGGGAAATAGTGGAGGAGCTTTAGTAAATGTTAGAGGTGAATTAGTGGGTATAAATACGGCTATTTCGTCTCGTACCGGTTCTTTTATAGGGTATTCATTTGCAGTACCATCAAACATAGCTAAAAAAGTTGTTGAGGATTTAATGGAGTTTGGTAATGTGCAAAAAGCTATTTTAGGAGTTAAGGGAGGTGAGCTTAACGATAAAGTTTCTGAAAATTTGGGAATTGATTTTACGGAAGGATTTTATATTTCTGAAGTTACTAAAAACTCAGGAGCTGATAAAGCAGGGTTGCAGAAAGACGATATTATTATAAAAATGAATGACGTAAGAGTTTCTACTTTTGCAGATTTAACAGGTTTTTTAAGAACAAAAAGACCAAATGATGTTGTAACTGTAACATATATTAGAGATGGAGAAGAAAAATCTACAGATGTAACCTTAATTAAAAATGAAATTACAGCAATTACAGCTCTTGGTTTTGAATTGAAAAATATGACCCGTAAAGAACTTAAAAAGTTAAAAATAGATAATGGAGTAAAAATTACAGCCATTTCAAATGAAGAATTAAGCTATTATGGTGTAAAAGAAGGATATGTTATCACAGCTATTAACAATAAAAAAGTGTATACCGTCGACGATGTAAACGAGTTGGTATCCTCTAAAAATGATGGCGATGTGTTGTATATAGAAATGCTCAATTTAAAAGGAGAAAAAGAGCGTTATATTTTTAGATAAACAATAGTAAATTAAAAAAATCCTTCCAATTATTGGAAGGATTTTTTATTTGTAAAAGTGTTGCGAAAACGTTTGAAATTGGTACTTTTGCAAAAAAATAAATAAAACAACACAATTAAAATGTCTTTTAGCAAACTTTACGAAAAAGAGCTTTCCTTTCAAACAGAAAGGAGAAGAGCAACCGTTGAATTTATTCGAATTATAAGCGATCTTTGGTATGACGATACTGTGGAGCTTATTTTATTTAAAAATCAATTAATTGATAGAAATGTTAGCCAAATTTTAAGTCTTTTAGAATATGCTAGCGATTTTGTAGAAAAACCAATTTCAATTTTTGATGCTGTTAAAATTGCAGGAGAATTGAAAAAGTTACAATTACCTCCTTCAAAAATAGATATAGGAAAATTGGTGTACGAGTACCATTTAGACGAATCTAAACCATTGATTAGCGATTTTGTTGAAGAGAAATTGAAAGGTGCTAAAAATATAAATGGTTTTAAGCCCAAAGATATAGTTCTTTATGGTTTTGGACGAATAGGAAGACTATTGGCTCGTGAGTTAATGGAACGAACAGGGAAAGGTAAATTAATGCGCTTAAGAGCCATTGTAACACGCGGAGAAATAACAGCAACTGTTTTAGAAAAACGTGCTTCATTATTGAGAAACGATTCTGTACACGGCGATTTTAACGGAACCGTTAGAGTAGATTTTGAGAATAAAGCACTCATTATAAACGGTACAACAGTGAATGTGATTTCAGCTAATAAACCTGAAGAGATTGATTATACGTTGTACGGTATTTCAGATGCTTTAATTATAGACAATACAGGGGCGTTTAGAGATAAAGAAGCGTTAAGTAAACATTTGAAGGCA
Source organism: Flavobacteriaceae bacterium (assembly GCA_027082925.1). Classification (GTDB taxonomy): domain Bacteria; phylum Bacteroidota; class Bacteroidia; order Flavobacteriales; family Flavobacteriaceae; genus Lutibacter. The sequence continues at coordinate 258,696 of JALWTD010000017.1, read as the reverse complement.
AAAGGAGTTTCAAAAGTATTGTTAACAGCGCCAGGGAAAGGAATTCCAAATATTGTACATGGGGTTAATCATAAAAACTATAATCCGGCTGAAGTTGATATTTTTTCAGCAGCATCTTGTACAACAAATGCAATTACACCAATTTTAAAGGTAATTGAAGATAATTTTGGCGTAAAAAATGGACATTTAGAAACGATTCACGCATACACAAACGATCAAAATTTGGTTGACAATATGCATAAAAAATACAGAAGAGGTAGAGCAGCGGCACTAAATATGGTGATAACAGAAACAGGTGCAGGTAAAGCAGTATCTAAAGCCTTACCTTCTTTTGAAGGGAAACTTACTTCTAGCGCTATTAGAGTGCCCGTACCAAATGGTTCTTTAGCAATTTTAAATTTACATTTAGAAAATGGGGCAAGTAAGGAGACCATAAATACGGTCATGAAAAAATTTGCTTTAGAAGGTGATTTGGTAGAGCAAATAAAGTATTCTTTAAGTAATGAGTTGGTTTCGTCAGACATTGTAGGAACTTCAGCTCCTTCAATTTTTGACAGCAACGCAACAATATCAAATCATGATGGTTCAAAAGTTGTGTTGTATGTTTGGTATGATAATGAGTATGGATATAGTCATCAAGTAATGAGGTTGGCCAAGTACATATCGCAAGTAAGAAGGTATACGTATTATTAGTATTACAATTAATAAAAAAAGCCAGAACTATTGTTCTGGCTTTTTTGTTGTAACAAATTTATTATTAGATAAATAGCATTTGAGTTCCTTCAACATTGGCTTCGTTGTAAAAATCACCAATAGTTAATATTCCGTCTAAGTCGTCAATTAAGTCTTCTTGTTTTAAATGGAACATATCAACAGCTAATTTACAAGCCCAAAGTTTAACGCCTGAAGCAGATAAGATTTCTAAAAATTCATCTACAGGTGGCATATCTAATTTTTCCATTTCTTTTTTCATCATTTTGGTAGCAACAGCTTCCATTCCTGGCAGTCCACCTATTATAGTTGGAATGTGCATTGCTGGGTTTCCAACAGTTGCTACATGTAAATGTTCTAGCTTATCTTTTTGAATAGCTTCCAGTCCGAAAAATGTGAAGAATATTTCAGCTTCAATACCTTCCATTCTTGCTCCATTTGCCATAATAAATGCGGCGTATACGTTTTCAATAGATGCTTTTGATAAAATAAAAAGCATTTTTTTAACTTTAGTATTTCCCATGATTTTGTATTTTAGATACAGCTTTTAGGTTTTGGTACACCAGCTATTTTAGTTGATAATTTTAAAGGACCTCCTGGGAAAAGAGCGTAAAACTCTTTAATATCAAGTACTCCACTTTTTTTAATTCCTCTAACAGATAAAGGGTTTCCTGCTTTAACTTGCTCTTGAATCCATTTAATAACTTCCCAGTGGCGGTCAGTCATTTCAATACCTTCATTTTTTGCAATTTCTCTTGCGATATCTTCATTCCATTGAGAAAAATCTGTTAAGTAACCGTCATCAGTAACCATTACTTTAATTCCTGCTAATACTGCTTCCATAATATTTAAATTTATAGTTGTTTTTAATTAATTTTTTTTCCTTTTGTACTCATATTTCTGCTTATAAACGGAATTGCAATTCCTTTTAGTAGCATATTCCAGTAAATCCATCTGAAGGCTAATTTTCCCCAGTGATTAAATACACTTTCTTTTAAAAGTTTTAGTGGACCAACTACAGGGAAAGGAAATGTTCCTTCTACAGGTTCTTGTTTGTAGTTAAAGTCTATCAATAATGCTTTATTGTGACCTGTTTCTATAAAACAGTTTGCGTGTCCGTCAAACTCTTCTTTTAAAGGTTTTCCGTCTATATACAATAAAATGTTGTCTGTTAATGTTTCAGCTTCAAAGTGTGCAACAGAACCGGCTTTAGAAGCAGGAATGTTGGTAGCATCACCTATAATAAACACATTTTCATGTTCTAGTGATTGTAAAGTGTTATGGTGAGTAGGTATAAAGTTTAAGTCATCACCCATTCCAGAGCGTTCAATAACTTCGTCTCCCATATTGGTTGGAATTGTTACAAGTAAATCGTACTCAATTTCTCTTCCACCGTAATCAATAATTTTATTACCATCATTATCAACGCTTTCAATAGCGAAATCAGTTTCTAATTTGATGTTTTTTTCTTTTAATAAGTATCCTAAAGATTCAGAAGATTTTGCTTTTGTAAATGCTCCTGAAAGAGGCGTTACATATGTTAAATCTACTTTGTCTCTCATTCCTTTTTTTGTGAAGTAAGAATCGGCTAAAAATGCAAATTCTAATGGAGCAACAGGACATTTAATAGGCATTTCAGTTAAATGAACAACTAATTTCCCACCTTCCCATTCTCTCAATTTGTTTCTTAGGGCTAAAGATCCTTCGTAAGTGTAAAAATCGAATACATTTTTGTGCCAATTTTTACCTTTCATTCCTTCTACTTCTTCCGGAGCAATTTTAGAGCCGGTTGCAATAATTAAAATATCGTAGCTTAAAGTTTCGTCTTCTAATTCTACTTTATTTTCTGTAGGAATAATTTTTTCTATCTTTTTTTGAATGTAATTAACACCTTTTGGAATAAATTTTTTACCTACCTTTTTTACTTGGTCTTCAGTATATATATCAAAAGGAAGAAATAAAAATCCAGGTTGATAATAATGCGTTCTATATTGATCAACAATGGTAATGTTCCATTGGTCTTTTTTTAACTTCGGTCTTAGGTGATTAGCCATCATTGTTCCTGAAGTTCCTGCGCCTAGAATAAGTATATTTTTCATTATATTGGTTTTATTTAACAATAATTTAATTTAAGTACCTTTAACATAGCTTCTAATTTCTATGTAAAGTTACTGCAGTTTAAAATCTAGATATATGATATAAGTCAGTCTATTATGTAACACAAGTTACAGTTTTTTTTTCAGTATCAAAATTAATTTTTTGATTCTAGAGAGGTTGTTAAAAATTAAAAAAAATATAGTTAATTTTAGCGAAGAATTTTTGAAGATGTCAGACACCATAAAAGATAAAATAGAAAGTTTAAGAAAAGAATTGCGATTGCATAATTATAATTATTATGTGCTTGATAACGCTACTATTTCTGATTACGATTTTGATAAGAAATTAAAAGAGTTAGATGCGCTTGAAAAAAAGTATCCTCAGTATTTTGATGAAAATTCACCAACTCAGCGGGTAGGAGGTACAATTACTAAAAATTTTGATACAGTTGTTCACAAAACCAGAATGTATTCTTTAGACAACTCGTATTCGTTAGAAGATTTATTAGAGTGGGAAAAAAGAATTAAAAAGATATTAGATACAACAGAGGTGTCGTATACTTGTGAATTGAAGTACGATGGAGCTTCTATAAACTTAACATATAATAATGGTGTTTTAGAAAAGGCGGTAACTAGAGGAGATGGGTTTAGTGGAGACGACGTTACAGAAAATATTAAAACAATAAAATCGATACCATTGGTTTTAAAGGATGACTTTATAGATACATTTCAAATTAGAGGCGAAATTATTTTACCTTTAGATGGATTTGCTAAAATGAATGAAGCACGAATTGCAGAAGGAGAAGAACCGTATAAAAATCCGAGAAACACCGCTAGCGGAAGTTTAAAACTTCAAGATAGCTCAGAGGTTGCAAAACGCCCCTTAGATTGTTTACTGTATCATATTGTTGCCGATAAAATTCCATTTAAAACACATTTTGAAACATTAGAGAGAGCTAGAGAGGTTGGATTTAAAGTACCAGATGCTATTGAAGTTTGTAACTCTATTTCTTCTGTTTTTGAATTTATTTCTAAATGGGATAAAGAGAGGTATCATCTTCCGTATGAAATTGATGGAATTGTTGTTAAAGTAAATTCATTGGCACAACAAGAAGAGTTAGGATATACAGCAAAAGCTCCACGTTGGGCTATAGCTTATAAATTTAAAGCAGCGCAAGAAAGTACACTTTTAAAAGAAATTACATACCAAGTTGGTAGAACGGGAGCTATAACACCTGTAGCAAATTTAGAACCGGTTCAATTGGCAGGAACTATTGTTAAAAGAGCTTCGCTTCACAATGCCGATCAAATTGAAAAACTTGATATAAGAATAGGCGATACTGTTTTTGTAGAAAAAGGAGGCGAAATTATTCCTAAAATTGTTGGAGTTGATATATCTAAAAGACCACCTAACTCGGTTCCAACCAAATACATTACACATTGTCCGGATTGTAATACCGCACTTGTTAGGGCAGAGGGAGACGCCAAACATTATTGTCCTAACGAATACGGTTGTCCTACTCAAATTACCGGAAGAATTCAACATTATATTAGTCGAAAGGCTATGAATATAGACGGTATGGGTGCAGAAACAGTTGAGTTATTATATAACGAAGGGCTTATTACCAATTATGCCGATTTGTATACATTGACAGAAGCGCAAATTATTCCTTTGGAAAGAATGGCCGAAAAATCGGCACAAAATATTATTAGAGGTATCGAAAAATCTAAAGAAGTTCCTTTTGAAAAAGTATTGTTTGCTTTAGGAATTCGTTTTGTTGGAGAAACTGTTGCAAAAAAACTAGCGAGACATTTTAAATCGATAGACAATTTAATGAGTGCTTCATTTGATGAACTTATTGCAGTAGAAGAAATTGGAGATAAAATAGCAGAGAGTATTTTAAACTTTTTTGGTAACCTGATAAATATTCAAATTATAGACAGGTTAAAAGCGTATGGTGTGCAGCTTAAAATTTCAAAAGAAACGTTAAAACATCAAACAACAAAACTTTCAGGAAAAACATTTGTTGTGTCAGGCGTATTTACTCTTTACAGTAGAAATGAACTTAAAAAGTCTATTGAAGACAATGGAGGGAAAGTGTCTAGTGCTATTTCTAAAAAAACCGATTACATTATAGCCGGAGAAAATATGGGACCTAGTAAAAAAGAAAAGGCCGAAAAATTAGGCATTCCTATTATTTCTGAATTGGATTATAAAGAAATGATACAGTAAAATAATTAAGAAACAATTATTCTGTTTCGTTTAATTTTAATTTTCCCTTTGTTTTCAAGTTGTTTTAAGAGTCTGGAAACTACTACACGAGAAGTGTTAATATCATTTGCTATTTCTTGGTGTGTAACTATTAAGGTGTTATCTCTCATTATTTTTACCTTATCAGTTAAGTATTTATACAATCTGTTGTCTAGTTTCATAAATGCCAAACTATCAATAGATTCTACCATTTCAATTAAACGCATATGATAGCTGTCAATAATAAAGTGTCTCCAAGATTCATATTTTTTTAGCCATTCGTCTACTTTATCAACAGGAATAAAAATACCTTCTGTATCTTTTTCAGCAATACCTCTAAACATACTTTTACTTCGGTTAATACAGTTTACAAAAGAAATGGCGCAGGTATCACCTCTTTCTAGAAAATACAAAGCAATTTCATCTCCATTTTTATCTTCTCTAATAATTTTTACAGCACCGTCTAATATTAAAGGAACATGAGTCATACGATCTCCAATATCTATAAGTAACTCGCCGTTTCTAATAGTTCTGTAATCTCCTACATTTATAATTTCTTGGACAAGTTCTTTTTCAAAAATATGAGAATAGTAGTCACTTAATTTTTCTTTAATAAAGACTTCTTTGGGTATCATAATTTATTGTGTTATAAAGGAATGTAAATTTACTAAAAATCATTCTAAATGGTATAAATAAAAAAATAATTGTATCTTACCCGTGTAAAACTAATTTTTTTATAAAGTGGGGAAAGTTAAAATTGTAAGTTTTATATTCTTACTAGTTTCTGTTTTAGATATTGCCGGAATAATTTTTCATATTCCATATCTTATTTTCATCTTTAAACCTTTTATTTTATTATCATTACTATTATTGTACCATGTTTCGGTTTCTGAAAAGAATAATTGGTATGTTAGAGCTCTATTGTTTTCTTTTTTAGGAGATGCTTTTTTGGTTTATGAAGGTTCTTTCTTTTTTAATTTGGGATTGCTTTCTTTTTTAATCGCTCATTTATTATTTATTAAGATTGTAGTTAGTGATATTCCAAAATCTGATATAAAGGTAAAAGCAATTTCCTTTATACCTTTTATTATTACGTTTTCTGTATTGTTATATACTTTAAAAGATGTTTTAAATGAAATGTTGTTACCGGTTACAGTGTACGGTGTAGTTATTTCTTTGTTTGGAGCAATTTCTCTTTTAAATTACATTACCTCTAGAACAACAAAATCGCTATTTATGTTACTTGGAGCGTTGTTTTTTATCACTTCAGATTCTATTCTTGCGATTAATAAATTTTATGTTTCTAAAGAGATTTTTAAGAGTGTAATTATGATTACTTATATAATAGCTCAATATTTAATTTACCGTTCTATGGTTCAAAAAACCACGGCGTAAGAATTATTTTGAGAACACTTGATTGTGTTGTTCCTGAACTCTAATAAAAGTTGTTCTTTTTGTCAGTTCTTTTAATCTGTTAGCACCCACATAGGTACAAGTAGATCGCAAACCTCCTAATATATCTTTAATGGTATTTTGAACAGTTCCTCTATAATGAATTTCTACAGTTTTTCCTTCAGAAGCTCTATAATTAGCAACACCTCCGGCATGTATATTCATTGCCGTTTCTGAACTCATACCGTAAAATTGTTTGTATTTTTTACCGTCAATTTCTATGCTATTACCTCCGCTTTCTTCGTGTCCTGCCAACATACCTCCAAGCATTACAAAGTCTGCACCACCACCAAAAGCTTTGGCAATATCACCGGGAACTTTACATCCGCCATCAGAAACAATTTGTCCGCCTAATCCGTGAGCAGCATCGGCACACTCAATAATTGCAGAAAGTTGTGGGTATCCTACACCGGTTTTTACTCTTGTTGTGCATACAGATCCGGGTCCAATACCTACTTTTACAATATCGGCGCCGGCTAATAACAATTCTTCAACCATTTCTCCGGTAACTACATTTCCTGCGATAATAACTTTATCTGGATATTTTTCACGCATTTTTTTTACAAAATTCACAAAACGTTCAGAATAGCCATTTGCAACATCAATACAAATAAATTTTAATTGCGGGTGCTGTTTAAAAATAGCAGCTGTTTTTTCTGAATCCTTATCACTTATTCCGGTACTTACGGCAATGTAATCGCAGATGTTATTTGATTGCATAAAATGGTTCCAAGCATCTAACGAATAGTGTTTGTGAATGGCTGTAAAAACACGATGTTCGGCCAGTGCTTTAGCCATTTCAAAAGTACCGACAGTATCCATATTTGCTGCCATTATTGGTACTCCGCTCCACGGTATTTTACTGTGTAAAAATGTAAAGTCTCTGTTGAGAGAAACTTCAGATCTAGATTTTAAAGTAGAACGTTTAGGGCGAATCATTACATCTTTAAACCCTAATTTAATACCCGATTCTATTCTCATAGTTTTATATTTTTAAACAGTTATACTCACTCCTTTGTTAGTTACATTTTTAGCGTCATCGAAATAGAAATCAATTCGTCCTACATTAATACCGTAACAACCTACTTGATTCACTAAAACGTTGGCTCCTATTCTATTTTTAACAACTGTTGGCTTATCTAAAAAAGTGTGTGTATGACCGCCAATTATCAAATCTATATTTTTTGTTTTAGAAGCTAAAATTAAATCGCTTACAGTATCCTTGTTGTCATACGTGTAACCAAGGTGAGATAAGCAAATAATTAAATCGCACTTTTCTTCTTCTTTCAAAATTCGACTCATATCTTGAGCAATTTCAATAGGGTCTAGGTATTTAGTCTCTTTGTACATCTTAGGATCAACAAGTCCTTGTAATTCAATACCAAGCCCAAAAACACCAATTTTAATAGTATCTTTTATAAAAACCTTGTAAGGTTTTACATGGCCGTTTAAAATCGTGTTTTTAAAATCGTAATTTGCAGATAAAAAATCAAATTTGGCATGAGGTAGTTGTTTGTAAAGTCCTTCTACACTGTTGTCAAAATCATGATTACCAATAGTTGCGGCGTCGTATTTTAGCAAGCTCATTAATTTAAACTCAATTTCGCCTCCGTAAAAGTTAAAATAAGGAGTGCCTTGGAAAATATCACCGGCATCAAGCAATAGTGTATTCGGATTTTCTTTTCTAATTTTTTCAACAAGCGTTGCTCTTCTGGCAATACCTCCTTTGTTAGGTGTTTTGTAATGATTGCTAGGAAAAGGTTCTATATGGCTATGCACATCATTGGTATGTAAAATGGTAATGTGTTTCGTAGTTTTTTTGCTAAAAGACTGTAATGAGAGTCCTCCAAGTGTTAAAAATGCCGTAGCCGCTGTAGATGTTTGTATAAAGTGTCTTCGTTTCATAATTGTTTACTTTTTGTAGCTAAATCTTCCGTCTAATCTTACAGTTACCGTATCTGTTTCTTTAAGGTAATCAATAATTGCATTTCTAAATTTATAATCTGTTTTAAAAAGGCTTATAGGGTTTTTAAAGAAATTCATGTGATCACCACCGTTTTGAAGATAGTCTGAAGTAAGTACAAAATACGTTTTTGTAGAGTCAATATTTTTATTGTTTATTTTGAAGGAATAACCATTTTTTTCGAGGGTTAATTTTACTTGCTTAGATAAAGGATGTGCCTTTTTTTCTGTAATTAAATAATGAACCAGTTCATTTAATTTATTAGCACTAAGCTCCACAACAACTAATTGATTTTCAAAAGGCATAAGTTTAAAAGCATGTAAATTAGTAATTCCACCTTTAGAAATATCGGCTCTAATCCCGCCAAAATTAAACATGGCAAAATCTATATTTTTCCCTGTTTTAGCATTAAAAATAGGATTTGCTTTTTGATAGCAAAGATCTGCCATAAAATTGCCTAGTGTACTTTCTAATTCTCCATCTGTAGAGGTTAAATTAATGGGAGTGTAACTTAAGGCTTTATTCATTTCACTTTCTACCTGAGCTTTAAAAGGTGCTACAAAGTCTTCTATCTCTTTTTTTGAATCTATTTTTTCATCAATAGGAATGAGAGTTCCCTCTATTTTAACGAGTTTTTTGGAAGAATTTTCACATGACAATAGTGAAAGAAAGGTTAAAAAAAGAATTATATTTTTTTTCATTGCTTAAATACTAATGATTTTAATTAATTTTGCGATTGTAATGGTAAATATAGATGATTTTTACAGGATTTAAACGAAAAAGCAACCAAATATTTTTTAACAAAAAAGTATCAGAGTTACTTAATAAACCAACAGAAACGGGTTCTAATTTAATAAAAACAGTGCTTATTATTTTAGACGATGCTTCAGAAAAGGAATTGATTGAAAAAGACGTTCAAGACATTGTTGGTATTTCTAAAAATAAATTAGAAACAATTCTCTATCAAGAAAAACCTCAAAAACTTCAAAAAGAAAATTCACTTCAGGCAGCTATTATTTCTCCAAATGATTTTGGTTGGTTTGGTGCTGTAAAATCAGAAAAAGCAAAACATATTTTAACAAAAAAATACGATTTGTTAATTAACTATAGTAAAGTTGATGCGTTATACAGTAACTTATTATTATTGCAAAGTAATATTAAATTTAAGGTTGGATTTGCACATTTAAATAATAGGTTTTATGATTTATTAATTGATTGTAAACCGGATAATGTGCATTTATTTAATCAAGAACTAAAAAAATATTTGCGGATTTTAAAAATGATAGAATGAAAAAATTGTTAGGTACAGGTGTGGCTTTGGTAACACCGTTTAATAGCGACAAATCTATTGATTTTGAAGCGTTAGAGCGCTTGGTAAATTATCAAATTACGCAAGGTGTAGATTATTTGGTGGTGCTGGGTACAACCGGCGAACCTGCAACACTTACACTTGAAGAAAAGGAGCAAGTAAAACAAACAATTGTTAGCGTTACAGCTAAAAGAGTTCCTTTGGTCTTGGGAATTGGAGGAAACAATACAGCAGCCGTTGTGGAAGAAATAAAATCGACAGATTTGTCAAATTTTAGCGCAATACTTTCGGTTGCACCGTATTACAATAAGCCCACTCAAGAAGGATTTTACCAGCATTTTAAAGCAATAGCTTTGGCAAGTGATGTGCCGGTTATTATTTATAATGTGCCAAGTAGAACAGGTAAAAATGTAGAACCAAACACAATTGTTAGATTGGCCTCTGATTTTGAAAATATAATTGGTGTAAAAGAAGCTGCCGGAGATATAGAACAAGCGATGCGATTGCTTAAAGATGTACCAAATGAATTTTTAGTTATTTCAGGCGATGATATGATTGCGCTTCCAATGACACTGTTGGGAGGAGCCGGAGTAATATCGGTAATTGGACAGGCATTTCCGGAGTCTTTTTCAAAAATGATCCGACTTGCAATGCAAGGCGATAACAAAGCTGCTTATACACAGTTTTACAAGTTTATAGATGGGGTAGATTTTATTTTTGAAGAAGGAAACCCTGCAGGTATAAAAACAATGTTAGAGACTTTAAAAATATGCTCACCGCATGTGAGATTGCCTTTAGTGGAAGCATCTTCAGTTTTGAAGAAAAAAATAAGTAACTTTGTAGCCAATTACCAATCATAAAACTAAAAAGCGTTATGTTATCAGAAAAAATGCAATCTGTGCTTAATAAACAGATCCGAATAGAAGCAGAATCATCTCAAATATATTTAGCCATGGCATCTTGGGCAGAACTTCAAGGGTTGCAAGGTGTTTCAGAATTTATGTATGCTCAGTCTGATGAAGAACGTATGCATATGCTTAAATTGTTTAAATACATTAACGAACGAGGAGGTCATGCAAGAGTTTCTAAGTTGGAAGCTCCTGCGGTAGAATTTGGTTCAATAAAAGAAATGTTTGAAACCTTGTTTAAACATGAAGTATTTGTTTCGCAAAGTATCAATGAATTGGTACACATTGCTTTGGAAGAGAAAGATTATGCAACGCATAATTTCTTACAGTGGTATGTTGCAGAACAAATTGAAGAAGAAGCACAAGCTAGAACTATTTTAGATAAAATTAACCTTATAGGTGACGACAAAGGAGGACTTTACTTGTTTGATAACGACATTAAGCAATTAACTGTTGTGAGCTCGGTAGGCCCAACAGCTTAATAATTAACAAACAATTAAGATTGTAATCCTACTTTTTTACAATAAGCCGGTTATTTTTGTGTTTTACTTACAGGTAAAAAATCATTTTAATAATCCATAATAAATACCTAATTTTGCCAGATGCAAAAAAATAAGATTTACATATTCATTTTATTGATAGCTATGAGTGTAGCTTCTTGTGGTGAATACTCAAAAGTGTTAAATAAAGGAACAGTTCAAGAGCAATATGTAATGGCTGTAAAAATGTATGAACAACAAAAGTACAACAAGGCAATTCAATTGTTTGAGAAAATAACACCACATTATAGAGGAAAACCTCAAATGGAACGTATCCAGTATATGGTGGCACAATCTCATTACAACACTAAATTGTATAGTTTAGCAGCTTATTATTTCGATAAATTTGTTAAAAATTATCCAAAAAGTTCTAAAGTAGAAGAAGCTGCATACCTATCTGCTCACAGTTATTACTTGGCTTCGCCGAGATACAGTCTAGATCAAAAAGATACTAGAGAAGCCATTACGGCATTGCAAAATTTTATCTATAAATTTCCAAATTCAGATAAGGTTGCCGAAGCAAATAAAAACATAAAAGAACTTACCTTTAAACTTGAGAAAAAAGCTTTTGAAATAGCTAAACAATACTACAATTTAAGTGATTATATTGCTGCAATTACAGCATTTGATAATATGCTTGAAGAATACTTAGGAACTACATTTAAAGAAGAAGCCTTATATTTGAAATTTAAAGCATCTCATGACTTAGGTATTAATAGTATTATCTCTAAAAAAGAAAATAGAATAAGAAGTGCCATAAAAGCACATGAAAAACTGAAAAGAAATTTCCCAAATTCTAGTTATTTAGAAGAAACAGAAAAATTATTAAAAGAATTAACTGACGAGCTAAATGCTTTAAATGCTACAAAAACACAAACAAATGGATTATAAAAATACAAAAGCAGCTACTACAACTATTACCTACGATAGAAGTAAAATTGAAGAGCCAACAGGAAATCTGTATGAAGCAATTACAATTTTAGCTAAAAGAGCGCAGCAAATTAACGGTGATTTGAAAAATGAACTTATTGAAAAGTTAGAAGAATTTGCGACGTACACTGATAGTTTAGATGAAGTTTTTGAAAATAAAGAACAAATAGAAGTTTCTAAATTTTATGAAAAATTACCAAAACCAACTGCACTTGCAATTCAAGAATGGTTAGAAGGTAAAATTTATTACAGAAACCCAGAAGAATCTCAAGAATAGATGTCTGTTTTAAGCGGTAAAAATATCCTATTAGGCGTTACAGCCGGTATTGCTGCTTATAAAACTGCACATTTAGTTCGACTTTTTATTAAAGCAGGTGCAAACGTAAAAGTAGTTATGACACCTGCTTCTAAAGATTTTGTAACTCCTTTAACACTTTCTACACTTTCTAAAAATCCTGTATATTCTACCTTTTTTGATGAAAAGGAAGATAATGAACAATGGAATAGCCACGTAGAATTAGGTCTTTGGGCCGATTATATGTTAATAGCTCCTGCAACGGCAAATACACTTTCTAAAATGGCAAATGGTGTTTGTAACAACTTGTTATTAGCTACTTATTTGTCGGCTAAATGTAAGGTGTACTTTGCACCGGCAATGGATTTAGATATGTATCAACACCCAACTACAAAGCAGAGTATTACAAAATTGCAGAGTTATGGAAACGTTTTTATTCCACCTTCAAGTGGTGAATTAGCCAGTGGTTTAGTAGGCGAGGGAAGAATGGAAGAACCTGAAAATATTGTAAAATTTATTGAAAATAATATTATTTCTGGCTTGCCATTGTATCGTAAAAAAGTGCTTATAACTGCAGGTCCAACTTATGAGGCAATAGATCCTGTTCGTTTTATAGGAAATCATTCTTCAGGAAAAATGGGCTTTGAGTTGGCAAAAGAAGCTGCTAATTTAGGAGCAGAGGTTACGCTAATAGCAGGACCTTCTTCAGAAAAAATACCTTCTTCACAAGTTGCTAGAATAGATGTTGTAAGTGCCGAAGAAATGTATAATGAGATACACAAATTTTATTCAGAAACAGATATTGCAATACTATCTGCGGCAGTAGCCGATTACAAACCTAAAGAAGTTGCCAACCAAAAAATAAAAAAACAAACCGATTCAATTTCTATTGAGTTGGTTAAAACAAAAGATATTTTAGCATCTTTAGGAGCACAAAAAACAACTCAATTTTTAGTAGGGTTTGCATTGGAAACGACAAATGAAATTGAAAATGCAACAGAAAAATTAATTCGAAAAAATTTAGATCTAATTGTATTAAATTCGTTACAAGATAAAGGTGCCGGATTTAAAAGTGAAACAAATAAGGTTACAATTATTGATAAATCCAAAAAAAAATCAGAATTTAGTCTGAAATCTAAAGCAGATGTAGCTAAAGATATTTTTAATGAAATACTGAATAGAATTCATGAATAAAATAGTCCAAATACTTGTGTTTTTTTTCGTAATAACTCAGCTAAATGCACAAGAGTTAAATTGCTCTGTAACGGTTAACTCAGATAAAATACCGGGATCTAATAAGCAAATTTTTAAAACCTTAGAACGTTCTTTAAGTGAGTTTATCAATCAGAAACATTGGACAAATTACAATTATAAATCTCAAGAACGCATTAGCTGTAATTTAACACTTACCATTTTAGAACAGTCTGATGATAATTTTAAAGGACATATTCAAATTCAATCGTCTAGACCGGTGTATAATTCATCGTATTTATCGCCAATATTTAATTTTAAAGACAACGATTTTTCATTTGAGTACACAGAATACGAACCATTACAGTTAAATGAAACTAATTTTGAATCTAACCTAGTGTCGACAGTTTCATTTTATGCATACACTATACTAGGAATGGATGCAGATACCTTTTCTTTAAATGGAGGGACACCATATTATACAAAAGCACAAGAAATTTTAGTTCAAGCACAACAAAGTGGTTATGCCGGATGGAATCAGAACGATGGCACACAAACACGATTTGTATTAATAGATAACATACTGTCTCCAACCTATCAATTATTTAGAAACGTACTTTACAATTACCACATAAAAGGACTGGATATTATGAGTAAAGACAAAAAAGCCGCAAAACAACAAATAGCAGCTTCTTTGTCAGATTTAAAAATAATTTATAATTCCAGACCAAATGCTTTTTTATTACGTGTTTTTATGGATTCAAAAGCAGATGAGATTGTAGCGATTTTTTCTGACGGACCTTATTTTGATACGTATAAATTAAAAGAAGATTTATTGAAAATTTCACCACTTAATGCTGCTAAGTGGAATGAAATAAAGTAAATTCTATAAACAAGAATGCTTACAAACCTTTCCATAAAAAATTATGCTTTAATAGATAGCTTGTCTGTTGATTTTGAAGACAGCCTATCAATTATTACCGGTGAAACAGGTGCGGGTAAATCTATCTTGTTAGGAGCATTAGGATTGGTTTTAGGAAAACGAGCAGATTTAACAGCCTTAAAAGTGGCTGATAAAAAATGTATTATCGAAGCGCAATTTTTAATTTCAAATTATAAGTTAGAAGCTTTTTTTGAAGCAAATGATATTGATTTTGAAGAAGAAACCATTATTCGAAGAGAAATTCTTCCGAGTGGAAAATCTAGAGCGTTTATTAACGATACGCCAACTACGCTACAAGTACTACAATCTCTAAGTGAAAAGTTGATAGATGTGCATTCTCAACATCAAACACTTCAATTATCAGATACAAATTTTCAATTTTATATTATTGATGCACTCGCAAATAATACCGCAAAAATAGCATCGTATAAAAGAGGTTTAAAGCTATTTCACACATTAAAAAAAGAGCTTTCAGCCTTGTTAGAAGCACAACAACAGGCAAACAACCAGTACGAATATAATTTACATTTGTTTAAAGAGTTGGAGGCGGCAAATTTAGAGGCTGAAGAGCAAGAAGCAATAGAAAAAGAGCTCGATAAACTTACGCATGTAGAAGAAATTAAATTGAATTTAACTGAAGCACAATCAATGGCTCTTGCAGAGGATATTGGAATACAAACCTTACTTACCAAATTCTCAAATAATTTATCTAAAATACAATCGTATTCTGATGAATACGGTAAGCTATACGACCGTATTGTAAGTTTAAAAATTGAGTTTGATGATATTTTGAGCGAAGTTGAATCGGTTAATGAACACATTAGTTATAATCCGCAAGAAATTGAAAAACTAAATAACCGTTTACAGCTTATTTACGATTTACAAAAAAAACATTCGGTTTCAAGTATTTCAGACTTGATAAAAATTCAAGAGACACTTTTTGAAAAAATAAAAGTTGTTGAAAATTCAGAAGTACTAATATCAGAAAAAGAAAATGAAGTACATGAAGTAGCAAAGAAAATAGATGTACTAGCAACTACTATTTTTAATAATAGGAAAAAAACTGTTCCGGTTCTTATAAAAAAAATAGAATCGTTATTGGCAAATTTAGGTATGGAGAATACGCGATTTAAAATAGATTTAAATCATACAAACCAGTATTTTCAAAATGGAAAAGATGAATTAAAATTATACATTTCGGCCAATAAAGGAGTTAACTACGGTACATTAAAAAAGATAGCATCGGGAGGAGAGTTGTCTAGAATTATGCTTGCAATAAAAGCTATTTTGTCATCATATTCTCAATTACCAACTATTATTTTTGATGAGATAGATACAGGAGTTTCAGGAGATGTTTCTCAAAAAATGGCAGAAATAATGTTGCAAATGAGTAAAAATATGCAAGTAATTACCATTACTCATTTGCCACAAATAGCCTCAAAAGGAAAGCAACACTATAAAGTGTATAAAGAAACCATAGGTAATAATGTAGTTACTAAATTGAAGCAGCTTTCAGAAAGAGAAAGAATTGAAGAAATTGCGGAGATGTTAGGAGGTAAAAATATCTCTTCAACTGCCATTGAACATGCAAAACAGCTGTTGAATTAAGAATTTACTATATTTGCCAATCAAATTTAAATAATCAAACACTAGTATATGTACAATTTACTTAAAGGAAAAAGAGGAATTATTTTTGGAGCTTTAGATTCAAACTCTATTGCTTGGAAAGTAGCTGAAAGAGCACACGAAGAAGGTGCTGAATTTGTGTTGACAAACGCACCAATAGCAATGCGTATGGGAACAATAAACGAATTAGCTGAAAAGACAGGTTCTCAAGTAATTCCTGCCGATGCCACTTCACTTGAAGATATCCAAAATTTAGTAGATAAATCTGTTGAAATTTTAGGTGGTAAAATTGATTTTGTATTGCATTCAATAGGAATGTCTGTAAATGTAAGAAAAGGGCGTCATTACACAGATCAAAAATACGATTTCACGACAAAAGGATGGGATGTTTCAGCAGTTTCATTTCATAAAGTAATGTCTGTTTTGTACAAATCAAATGCAATGGGCGAATGGGGAAGTATTGTAGCTTTAACTTATATGGCTGCACAACGCGTTTTCCCAGATTATAACGATATGGCAGATAATAAAGCCTACTTAGAATCTATTGCGCGTAGTTTTGGTTACTTCTTTGGAAGAGATCATAAAGTGAGAGTAAATACAATTTCTCAATCTCCTACACCTACAACAGCAGGGCAAGGAGTAAAAGGATTTGATGGATTTATTAATTACGCTGAAAAAATGTCGCCTTTAGGGAATGCAACTGCATTGGAATGTGCAAATTATACAATTTCACTATTTTCAGATTTAACAAGAAAAGTAACACTACAAAACTTATTTCATGACGGAGGTTTCTCTAACATGGGTGTTAGTGAAGCGGTAATGGAATATTTTACCGAAGAAGAATAAGTTTACGAGTAATTAAAATATAGTAAAGAGTACAAATTGAAAAATTTGTACTCTTTTTAGGTTAAAAACTTTTACTTTAGCACTATAATTCCTTTCTATTGAAACTTGAATTTTCTATAATAATACCCGTTTACAACAGACCTCAAGAAATTGATGAGCTGCTAGAGAGTCTTACCAAGCAAACCTATACTAAAAATTTTGAGGTTATTGTTATAGAAGATGGTTCAGAAATTAAGGCTATCAATATTGTGCGTAGTTACACGAATAAACTAAATCTTAAATACCATTATAAAAAAAACTCAGGAGCAGGAGCGAGTAGAAATGCCGGAATGCGAATGGCAGAAGGAAATTATTTTATCATTTTTGATTCTGATTGTGTTATTCCTGAGAACTATTTAATAGCTGTTGAAAACGCACTAACACATAATTATACCGATGCTTATGGTGGTGCTGATGCGGCTGCTGATAAATTTACAATTTTACAGAAGGCCATTAATTACAGTATGACCTCTTTTTTGACTACAGGCGGCATTAGAGGAAGTAAAAAATCGGTCGAAAAATTTCAACCACGTAGTTTTAACTTTGGAATGTCTAAAAAAGCGTTTGATGTTACCGGTGGTTTTAGCTTTATGAAAGTAGGAGAGGACATCGATTTAACTTTTAGATTGTGGCAAAATGGTTTTCAAACACAATTTATAGAGGAGGCTTTTGTTTATCATAAGCGTAGAAGCACATTTATGCAGTTTTTTAAGCAAACATTTGCTTTTGGAAGCACTCGCCCTTTTTTGAATAAAAAGTACCCAAAAACTGCTAAAATCACCTATTGGTTTCCTACAATTTTTACAATTTCTTTCTTTATTTCAGTAATATTATTGTTTGTAGGATTCCCTTATTTTCTGTTTTTATTTGAAATCTATTTTGTATTGATATTTGTAGATGCTTTATTTAAAAGCAAAAAAATATCCGTAGCAATAATGAGTATTTTAACAACATTTACTCAGTTTTTAGGCTACGGATTAGGTTTTATAAAAGGATTGGCTAAAAGCTAATTTCTTATTTTACCTTATTGGTTCCCTTCGTTATTTTAATTGTTAGTTCATCTTTTTCTTTATCTAAGTCCATAAAAATGGTATCGCCTTCACTTAGTTTAGAATTCACGATTTCTTCAGCTAAAGCATCTTCAATATATTTTTGAATAGCACGTTTTAAAGGTCGTGCACCATACTGTTTATCAAAACCTTTATTGGCAATAAAATCTTTAGCTTCTTTGGTTAAATTAAGCTTGTACCCTAAATCTTCAATTCGATTTATAAGTTTACTTAATTCAATATCAATAATTGAATGAATATCTTCTCTTTCTAGTGCATTAAACACAATAACGTCATCTATTCTATTTAAAAATTCAGGAGCAAATGATTTTTTAAGAGCATTTTCAATAACACTTTTAGCATTTGCATTAGCCTGTGCGGTTTTTGAAGCTGTTCCAAATCCAACACCTGTTCCAAAGTCTTTTAACTGGCGCGCACCAATGTTTGAAGTCATTATAATGATAGTGTTTCTAAAATCAATTCTTCTTCCAAGACTATCGGTTATATGTCCATCATCTAGTATTTGAAGTAACATATTAAATACGTCAGGGTGTGCTTTTTCAATTTCATCAAGTAAAATTACGGCATAAGGTTTTCGTCTTACCTTTTCGGTAAGTTGTCCACCTTCTTCGTAGCCTACATATCCCGGAGGCGCACCAATTAATCTTGAAATTGCAAATTTCTCCATATACTCACTCATATCTACTCTTATAAGAGCATCTTCACTATCAAATAGTTCTGTGGCAAGTACTTTGGCAAGTTGTGTTTTTCCAACACCGGTTTGTCCTAAGAAAATAAACGAGCCTATAGGTTTGTTAGGATCTTTGAGGCCAACTCTATTTCGTTGTATGGCTTTTACCACTTTGCCTACAGCTTCGTCTTGTCCTATAACTTTCCCTTTAATTAGGTTTGGCAGGTTATTTAATCGATTGCTTTCTGCTTCAGCAACTCTATTAACAGGGATTCCGGTCATCATAGAAACTACTTCGGCAACGTTATCTTCGGTTACAATTTCACGGTTTAATTTAGAAGCTTCTTCCCATTTTTGTTGTTCAATTTGTAAAAGACCTTCAACGCGTTTTTCGTCATCTCTAAGTCTGGCTGCTTCCTCGTATTTTTGACCGTTCACAGCGGCTGTTTTATCTTTCTGAATTTGCTCAAGTTGTGCTTCTAATTGAAGTACTTCTTTAGGAACAACAATATTGGTGATGTGAATTCTTGATCCGGCTTCATCTAAAGCATCAATAGCTTTGTCTGGTAAAAACCGATCGGTCATATATCTGTTTGTTAATTTTACGCATGCTTCAATAGCATCTTCGGTATAATCAACATTGTGATGATCTTCGTATTTTTCTTTAATATTTTGAAGAATTTGAATGGTTTCTTCAACAGAAGTTGGCTCAACAATAACTTTTTGAAATCTACGCTCTAAAGCGCCGTCTTTTTCAATATTTGTACGGTATTCATCCAAAGTAGTTGCACCAATACATTGAATTTCGCCTCTTGCTAAAGCCGGTTTTAACATATTTGAAGCATCTAAAGATCCGGTAGCACCACCGGCACCTACAATGGTGTGAATTTCATCAATAAAAAGGATGATGTCTTCATTTTTTTCTAATTCGTTCATAAGCGCTTTCATACGCTCTTCAAACTGACCTCTGTATTTTGTTCCGGCAACCAAACTTGCTAAATCTAACGAAATGATACGCTTGTTAAATAAAATTCTAGAAACTTTACGTTGTACAATTCTTAAAGCGAGTCCTTCAGCAATGGCCGATTTACCAACTCCGGGTTCACCAATTAGCATAGGATTGTTCTTTTTTCTTCGGCTTAAAATTTGCGAAACACGCTCAATTTCTTTTTTTCTACCAACAACAGGATCTAGTTTACCTTCTTCAGCCATTAGGGTTAAATCGCGGCCAAAGTTATCTAAAACCGGAGTTTTTGATTTTTTTGAAGCAGATTTACTTCCTTTTGAAGGTTCAAACGGATTTGATTTTGGAGTGTCAAAATCGTCATCAGAAGTGTTTTCAGCTTTGGGATAATCTACCCTTTCATCATTGTCTTCAAAATAAAGTTGTTTAAAAACAGTTTTTACGTCGTCGTAGTTTGCATCAAAACTGTGCATTAATTTTGTGATAGGGTCATTTTCATTTCTAAGAATACACAACAATAAATGAGCGGTATTTACCGAGTCGCTTTGGTAAAGCTTTGCTTCTAAAAAAGTTGTTTTTAGCGCCTTTTCAGCTTGTTTTGTTAACAAGAGATTTTTTTTATCTTGAGTAATATTTGCTGAGTTGGCCGGATTTAACCGTTCAATTTTTTTTCGTAAATAATCTAAATTAATATCAAAAGCATTTAATATTTCTATAGCCTTTCCATCTCCTTTACGCAATAGACCTAACATTAGATGTTCAGTTCCAATAAAGTCATGCCCTAATCGTAAGGCTTCTTCTTTACTGTAGGCTATTACATCTTTAACTTTTGGCGAAAATTTATCTTCCATTGTAGTGAGGTTTATAGTGTAAATTTAACTGATTTTTTTCTTTTTTTAACGTAAAAACAATACGTTTTTTCTTTTTAGATAGTATTCACACTAAAATAGCAGTGTAAATATGTTGACTGTCAACCTTTTAATTAACTGTTTTTTGAACAATTTATTGTTGATAAATATTATAAAAACAACTGCATAAATAAGTTGTAAAAAAGTGAAAAATTGTATATTGCTTTGTTAAAAAATGAAAACTAAAATAAATTAAATATATATGGCAGACGGAGAAAAACTGATACCAATTAATATTGAAGATGAAATGAAATCTGCTTACATTGATTATTCAATGTCAGTAATTGTTTCAAGAGCATTACCAGACGTTAGAGACGGTTTAAAACCGGTTCACAGAAGGGTTTTATTTGGAATGCATGAATTAGGAATTAAAGCTACAGGAGCATATAAAAAGTCAGCTAGAATTGTAGGAGAAGTTTTAGGGAAGTACCACCCGCATGGAGATACCTCTGTGTACGATTCTATGGTGCGTATGGCTCAAGATTGGAGTGTTAGATATATGATGGTTGACGGACAAGGGAACTTTGGATCTGTAGATGGTGATAGTCCGGCAGCAATGCGTTATACAGAAGTGCGTATGCAAAAAATATCAGAAGAAATGTTATCTGATATTGATAAAGATACGGTTGATCATAAACTTAATTTTGACGATAC
The DNA here is from genome assembly GCA_027082925.1 of Flavobacteriaceae bacterium. Classification (GTDB taxonomy): domain Bacteria; phylum Bacteroidota; class Bacteroidia; order Flavobacteriales; family Flavobacteriaceae; genus Lutibacter. The sequence continues at coordinate 237,331 of JALWTD010000017.1, read as the reverse complement.
CTTAAAAGAACCAACGGTTTTACCAACAAGAGTTCCAAATTTACTAGTAAACGGAGCAAGTGGTATTGCTGTAGGTATGGCAACTAATATGGCTCCACATAACTTAACAGAAGTTATTAATGGTACCATAGCGTATATAGATAACAGAGATATTGAAATTCCTGAATTAATGGAGCATATAAAGGCTCCCGATTTCCCTACCGGAGGTATTATTTACGGATACGATGGAGTGAAAGACGCTTTTGAGACCGGTAGAGGTAGAATTGTAATGCGTGCAAAAGCGACTATCGAAGAGGTAAAAGGTAGAGAATGTATTATTGTTACCGAAATACCTTACCAAGTGAATAAGGCAGATATGATTAAAAAAACTGCCGAATTGGTAAATGATAAAAAGCTGGAAGGCATTGCTAATATTAGAGATGAATCGGACAGAAATGGAATGCGTATTGTCTATATTTTAAAAAGAGACGCCATTCCTAATATTGTTCTTAACAAACTGTATAAATACACATCGTTACAAACATCGTTTAGCGTTAATAACATTGCTTTAGTTAATGGAAGACCACAACAATTAAATTTAAAACAATTAATACATTACTTTGTTGAACACAGACATGATGTGGTTGTACGAAGAACAAAATTTGAACTTAAAAAAGCAGAAGCAAGAGCTCATATTTTAGAAGGATTAATTATAGCAAGTGATAATATTGATGAGGTTATTAAAATAATTAGAGCTTCTTCAAATGCCGATGAGGCAAAAGCAAATTTGATTAAACGCTTTGAGTTAACCGAAATTCAATCTAGAGCTATTGTTGAAATGAGATTACGTCAACTTACAGGTCTGGAGCAAGACAAGCTAAGAGCTGAGTTTGATGATATTATTAAAACAATTGCTGATTTGAAAGATATTCTTTCAGATGAAGTAAGACGTTATACGATTATTAAAGATGAACTTATTGCAATTAGAGATAAATATGGCGATAAGCGAAGATCAACTATAGAATATGCAGGAGGCGATTTATCTATTGAAGATATGATTCCTAATTCTAAAGTTGTAGTTACTATTTCTCATGCAGGCTATGTTAAACGTACCAATTTAGACGAGTATAAAGTTCAAAATAGAGGAGGACGCGGTCAAAAAGGAGTTGCAACTAGAACCGAAGATTTCCTAGAACACTTGTTTGTAGGTACAAATCACCAATACATGCTATTCTTTACTCAAAAAGGTAAAGTATTCTGGATGCGTGTTTATGAAATACCTGAAGGTAGTAAAAACTCAAAAGGTAGAGCTATCCAAAACTTAATCAATATAGAACAAGACGATAAAGTAAAGGCATTTTTAGTAACACAAGACTTAAAAGACGAAACGTATATTAATAGCCACTATGTAATTATGGCTACAAAACGCGGACAGGTTAAAAAAACCTCTTTAGAACAATACTCTCGCCCTAGAGCAAACGGAATTAATGCAATTACCATTAAAGAAGGTGACGAGTTGCTAGAGGCTAAACTTACCACAGGAGACAGTCAAGTAATGTTAGCATTAAAATCAGGAAAAGCCATCCGATTTGAAGAAAGTAAAACACGACCAATGGGACGAAATGCATCAGGTGTTAGAGGTATTACCCTAGGAAATGAAAATGACGAAGTGATAGGTATGATAGCTGTAAATGATGATGAAAGTAATATTTTGGTAGTTTCAGAAAACGGATACGGAAAACGTTCAAGTTTAGAAGACTATAGAATTACCAATAGAGGAGGAAAAGGAGTTAAAACAATTAATGTTACAGAAAAAACCGGTAATTTAGTAGCCATAAAAAATGTAACAGATGATGATGACTTAATGATTATTAATAAATCAGGAATTACCATCCGATTGGCAGTTTCTGACCTTAGAGTTATGGGAAGAGCCACACAAGGCGTTAAATTAATAAACATTAAAGACAACGATTCTATTGCAGCAGTTGCTAAAGTTATGCATGAAGAAGACGAACAAGAAAATGGCATAGAAATTGAAAAGGATAATGAATCGAATACAAACAATAAAGAATAAATTAAATTTCAAAATGAAGAAACAACTATTATTTTTATCGGCATTTATAATTAGTTTGACAATTTTTGGTCAAAAAAGCGAGCTAAAAACCGCTGAAAAGGCGTTGAAATCAAATAATTTTGCTGCAGCAATGGCAGCTATTAACCAAGCAGAAGGGCTAATAGCAAATGCCGATCAAAAAACGAAGGCAAAATTTTATTATCTTAAAGGTAAAGCACTTTATCAAAATGGAGCTGCAAATACCGATATTGAAAAAACAGCAAAGGCATTTAACCAATTGCTAGATTTCGAAAAGGAAACTAAGAAATACAAGTACTCTAAAGAAATTGGTGAGTTAATTAACAAATTAATTGATAATACTGCAAATAAAGCTTCAGAATCATATAAGCTTGCAGCAAAAACAAAAGCTCCTGAAGATTACAAAGTAGCAGCTAAAAACTTTCACCAAGTTTATTTGTTAAGTCCAAGAGATACTTCATACTTAGACAATGCTGCTTTAGTATATTACTTAGGAAAAGATTACGATACATCTATAAAATTATACCAACAATTACTAGATTTAGGATATACAGGAATTGCTAAAATTTACAAAGCAACAGAGAAAGAAAGTGGTAAAGATTTAATTTTTCCTGATAAAAAAAGTATGGATTTGCAAGTAAAGTTAGGCTTAGCAGAAAATCCTAGAACTGAAATGAAAGAGTCTAGACGTGAGTATATTTTCAAAAATTTAGCACAAAGCTACGCTGCAAAAGATAATCCTGATAAAGCGTTAGAAATTTTAGCACAAGGAAGAAAAGAATTTCCTAACAGCTATTCGTTGCTAATAGATGAAGCAAATATTTACTATAAAAAAGGAGATAAACAACGTTTTAAAGATAACTTAGAATTGGCAATTAGCTTAAATCCAACAGAACCAACCTTGTATTTTAATGTAGGGGTAATGAATATGGATTTAGGGTATGAAGAAGAAGCCGTTAAAAACTTTACAAAAGCGATTGAATTAGATCCTGAATATGGAAATGCTTATAATAACTTAGGTTCAATTATTCTGAAAAAAAGTGAAGCAGTTCAAGAAGAGTTAAATAAAAACGCAATGGATTTTGCAAAGTATGATAAGATAAAAGAAGAAAAACTACTTCCAATATACAGAGAAGCATTACCATACTTTGAAAAAGCATACAGCTTTTTAAAAACAGAACAATTAAAAAACTTGGTAAATAGTTTGTACGAAAACTTAGATATGGAAAAAAGAATTGAGTAGTAATTTTAATTTCGTATATAAAAAAAGCTCACATTTAATGTGAGCTTTTTTTATATAATTTTTTTAATAACCCTTAGTTTATGAGTGTGCCTGTGTGTGTTAATATTAAATATTCCACTGTGGTCAATTCTATCAATTCTAACTTTTCCATGTGCATGAATAATGTAATTATCTTTCATAATAATACCTACATGTGTAATAACACCTTCATGATTATCGAAAAAAGCTAAATCTCCAGGTTCACTTTCTTCAATAAAACTAAGCACATCTCCTTGTGTAGCTTGTTGGGCAGCATCTCTTAAAAGGTTATACCCACATAACTTGTACACCATTTGAGTAAAACCGGAACAATCTATACCAAAAGGTGTTTTTCCTCCCCATAGGTAAGGTGTATTTAAAAATTTATAAGCAATATCTATAAGTGCTTCCTTAGGTTGTTTATCTTTAAATACAGCACCTTCATAAAGGTAATTTGTGTTGTTAATTTTTAATTTTTTATGACTGTAAAAGGGTAAGCTTGCACCTATAGGTAGTGTAAAAAAGTGTTGCTTGTCATCGGTAACAAAGTCAATCAATTCAGCACTGTAAACACGTTCGCTGTTATTAATATCGTTATAAAATGTCTCCGAGATTATCTCGTATTGTTTATTGTCAACCCAACCCTCATAACTATCGTACGCAATTCTAATTTTACTCCATTTTTTACGGATTTCAAGTACCTTAAAATGTTCTCCAAATAATAGTTGAGATACCATCTCACTCTTATCATGAGGTTCTATTCTTAGCGGTACAATACTTAAATTACAAATTCCGTAATGCATAAAGGTTAAATTCGTTCAATAATAATAGCACTAGCTCCACCACCTCCATTGCATATTCCGGCAGCACCAATTTTTGCGTTGTTTTGTTCTAAAATAGACGTTAAGGCAATTACAATTCTGGCACCAGACATTCCTAGTGGATGCCCTAAAGAAACAGCACCACCATTTACGTTAACTTTTGAAGGATCTAAGCCTAAAAGTTTAATATTTGCGAGTCCAACAACAGAAAAAGCCTCATTTAATTCGTAAAAATCTACGTCACTTTGCTTAACTCCGGCATGCGCAAAAGCTTTTGGAAGTGCTTTTGCAGGAGCAGTTGTAAACCATTCAGGCTCATGAGCAGCATCAGCATATCCTCTAATCTTAGCAAGTGGCTTTAAGTTTAATTCTGCGGCCTTTTCGGCACTCATAATTACCAATGCAGCGGCACCATCATTAAGAGTAGAAGCATTTGCGGCTGTAACAGAACCATCTTTGTTAAACACCGGACGCAAATTTGGGATTTTATCTATTTTTACGTTTTTATATTCTTCATCTTCCTTAAAAATAATAGGATCTCCTTTTCTTTGAGGAATTTCAACAGGCACAATTTCATTATCAAATTTTTTGTTTGCCCATGCGTTTGCAGATCGGGTATAAGACGTTATAGCAAATTGGTCTTGGTCTTCTCTAGAAAAACCATATTCCGAAGCACATAAATCGCCACAAGTTCCCATGTGTTTTTGGTTGTACACATCTGTTAATCCATCTACTAAAAGACCATCTACAACCTTTAAATTTCCAAGTTTTGTTGCTTTTCTTCCAGCTATATAATGTGGAATACTACTCATATTTTCCATTCCTCCGGCAACAATAATATCTGCATCACCAGATTTAATTATTTGCGATGCAAGCATAATGGCTTTCATTCCTGAAGCACATACTTTGTTAACAGTTGTACAAGGAGTAGTGTTTGGTATACCAGCAAAAATTGCCGCTTGGCGTGCAGGTGCTTGACCTAAGCCTGCAGATACCACATTACCCATTAAAACTTCATCAATTAGATTGGGATCTAAGTTGATTTTTTCTAGCGCTCCTTTTATTGCTATAGCTCCTAATTTAGGAGCAGAAATACTAGCTAAACTTCCTAAAAAACTACCTATTGGAGTTCTGGCTACTGAAACTATTACAACTTCTTTCATGTTAGTTATTATTCATATATAATTTAGTTGCGAATTTAGGTAATTTTGAGGAATCTTTATGTGTTTAAGCTGTAGTTTATTCAATGTAATAATTATTACATCACATAAATTTTTAATTCTTAATTTGTATGACCTATTCAAAAACAGATAATTATGAATGAAAAAGAAGCTTATAAAAAACATTATGTAGCAATTATTGGAGGCTCTATTTCTGGTTCAGAAGCAGCTAATTTATTGGCTGAAAGTGGTTTTAGAGTGGTTGTTTTTGATATGAATAAATTGCCTTATGGAAAAATTGAAGACGGGCTACCTAACTGGCATGTAAATTTAAGAAACAGACAAATAAAAGCAATTGATGCAAAATTAGATCACCCAAATATTCGATTTATTCCAAATACAACAATAGGAGAAGATATTGATTTTTTAGACTTGGTTAAAAATTGGGGTTTTTCGGCAATTATTTTAGCCAATGGCGCTTGGGAAGACAGAAAATTACCAATACCGGGTATTGAAAAATTTTTAGACAAAGAATTGGTTTATCAAAACTCTTTTATTTACTGGTTTAATCATAAACATGAATATGACTATTTAGGTAAAAACTACTTTATAAAAGACAATACAGTGGTTATTGGAGGAGGACTAGCATCTTTAGATGTTGTGAAGATTGTAATGATTGAGTTGGTAAAAAAACAGTTGTTTTTAAATAAAGGGATAGATGTAGATATGTTTACCCTTGAAAAGTATGGAATTAAACAAATTTTAGAAGAACACCAGGTTTCATTCGAAGAATTGAATTTAAAAAAAGCTAAACTTGTTTACAGGAGAACCGCAAAAGACATGCCTTTAAAAACACCGAAAGACAATTCAAAAGAAAGTATAGAATTGGCACAAAAAACATCAGAAAAATTACTTAATAAGTATATGGAAAAGTACTTATTTGAATTTGTGCCTTTAAGTATGCCGGTTGGTTTTACCGAGAAAAATGATAGGCTAACGGGTGTTGTTTTACAAAGAGTTGTTGTTGAAGACGGAAGGGTAATACCTCAAGAGAATGATTTTTTTGAACTTAAAACGGAAATGCTAATTTCTTCTATAGGAAGTTTACCAAAACAATTAAACGGTTTGGAATATGAGTATTCAGCACTAAAAATGAAACATAAAACAGATTATCACGTAAGTGGTTTTGAAAATGTTTTTGCAATAGGAAATGCAGTTACCGGAAAAGGGAATATTCAAGAATCTAAACGTCATGGAAAACAAATGACGAAAATAATTATAGATAAACACCTCACAGAAGATGCTTTTGAAAAATGGCTTACCGATTTGAATAATGAAATTACAAGCAAAGTTCAAAATCAAATCAATACTATTATTTTTGAAATTGCTCAAAAACCGGTTCAACCCGAAGAAATTATCGATAAAATTTTAACCAAAACAGCAAATATTCATAAGCGATTGCGCTATACCGATTATAAAAGTTGGGTGAAACAGCACTTACCGGTTAGGTTAGAAGATGAATTGAAAAATAAAGCGAATTGCAAATGCCAATAAAATAATAATTGTTATTTTTGGGAGGCAAATGTATACTTCGTGAAAAATTTCATAAACAAATTACTTGTAAACCATTCGTTAATATATAAACTGTTTTTATATATAGCTACGCTGATATTGGTTGTTTACCTGTTTCCAAAAGGAGGGCAGTTTAAGTATGAGTTTCAAAAAGGCAAGCCGTGGCAATACGAAAATTACTACGCTCCGTTTGATTTTGCTATTCAGAAAACAGCTGAAGAAATAGCTCAAGAAAAGCAGCAAATTATAGCTACATCAAAACAGTTTTTTAATTACGATGAAGCCATTGTTTCTAAAGTAAGAAAAACAGTTACCAACAAAATACTCGAATTATTTAAAAATAGCAGCTTACCAAGACGTACACAAAAAGAATTACTGCAAAAAGCAACTAAAATAATAGACAATGTTTACGAATATGGTTTTGTAGAACCTTCTAGTGAGCATAAAATAGAAAATAAAATAATTTTTCTGAAGCGAGGTAATAATGTTCAAAATATTCAACCAAACAAGCTGTTTAAAACTTCTCAGGTTTTAGATTATATCAACACTCAAATAGGAGCTCAGCCTTTTACGCAATTCGAAACGATTATTGTTAATATTCTTTATGAAGCCATAAAGCCAAACGTAAGTTTTGACGAAGCTCTTACCCAAAAAATATTAGAAGAAAATTTAAATGAGATTTCTTACACAAAAGGTCTTGTAGCCGAAAAGGAACGTATTATTTTTAAAGGCGATATTGTAGAAGGAGAGAAACTTATTAAGTTAAACTCACTAAAAAAAGAGTTCGAGTCACAGGTTTGGAGCGAAACAAACTACTATTGGATTGTTTTTGGTTATACTTTACTGGTTGCTTTGGCATTTTTAATGTTATTGTTGTTTTTAAAAAAATATAGAATTGAAATTTTTGAAAATAACAATAAAGTAACTTTCATATTTTTTAATATAATTTTAATTGTATTACTAATAACACTTATTGTAAAGTACGATGCCAAGTACGTTTATATTGCGCCTATTGTTATTCTTCCTCTAGTTTTAAAAGCTTTTTTTGATGCTAGGTTAGGGTTATTTGCCCATGTGTTAACTGTATTGTTGTTGGGTTTTATTGTACCAAATAGCTTCGAGTTTATATTTTTACAAATTATAGCAGGTATTGTTACCATTTTAACCATATCAGAGCTGTATAAACGGGCTAATTTGTTTATTTCGGTACTCCAAATCACTTTTGTTTATTTTGTGGCGTATTTCGCGTTTTCTATCATTCAAGAAGGAAATGCACAAAGTTTAAACTGGGAAAAATTCATTTACTTTATTTTAAACGGAGCAGCTACACTATTTGTATTGCCATTAATCTATATTTTTGAAAAATTATTCGGATTAATTTCAGATGAATCTTTAAAAGAATTATCAAACACCAATTCTAAGTTATTGAGAGAATTGGCAGAAAAAGCACCGGGAACATTTCAGCACTCTTTGCAGGTAGCTAATTTAGCAGAAGCATCGGCTGTAGAAATTAATGCAAATGCCATGCTTGTACGTACCGGAGCACTGTATCACGATATAGGTAAAATGCTAAATCCAATGTATTTTACCGAAAATCAATCTACAAACGTAAATCCACACAATGAATTATCTCCAAAAGATAGTGCTAAAATAATTATAGAGCATATTATAAAGGGTGTCGAGTTGGCTAAAAAACATCGCTTACCGGATAGAATTATAGATTTTATTCGCACACACCATGGAACAACGCTTGTTTATTATTTTTATAAAAAAGAAATAGCATTAAATGGAGAGGATGTAGACGTGTCTAATTTTCAGTACCCGGGACCAATACCTTTTTCAAAAGAAACCGCCATATTAATGATGTGTGATGCTGTAGAAGCAGCTTCTAAAAGCATTAAAGAACCTACGGCACAAGTGTTTGATGAGTTGGTCGAAAAAATTGTGAATAAGCAAATGGAAGATGGGCAATTTATGAATGCAGATATCACCTTTAAAGAATTGCAAACCATTAAAAAGGTGTTAAAGAAGAAGTTAAAGAATATTTATCATTTGCGAATTGAATACCCAGAGTAAATAAGTTTATTTTTTACGTAAAAAAAACTAAAAAATGTTGTGTAAATGCAATTCTAGTGCTACATTTGCACTCGCAAAAATAAGTTCAGACACATATTTTTAGGAGAGGTGCCGGAGTGGTAACGGAGCAGATTGCTAATCTGTCGACGGGTAACTGTCGCCAGGGTTCGAGTCCCTGTCTCTCCGCTTTTAATTATCAACGGGGTGTAGCGTAGCCCGGTTATCGCGCCGCGTTTGGGACGCGGAGGTCGCAGGTTCGAATCCTGCCACCCCGACAAATTAGACGAAAGTTAAGAGTTGGTACTGAAGATAATTAAATGGTCGCGTAGCTCAGCTGGATAGAGCATCTGCCTTCTAAGCAGACGGTCACAGGTTCGAATCCTGTCGCGATCACTTTTAGCGTAAACAAAAAAACCATTTTAATCTCAAGATTAAAATGGTTTTTTTATTTATATAAGTTAAAAATTATTCTTTAACTTCTTCTTTTTTCTTTTTTGGAAACTGCATATCTCTTTCCATCTCCTTTTTTAAATCTACTGCCTGTATATATATGGACATTTTACTACGTAAAAAATATAAAATAACCATAATAATTACTGCTATAGGTACGGTATAAATAAATTCTACCTCGTCGTAATACATTTCACTATCATTGATAATACTTATCAATTGAAATAGATATACAGAAATTGGAATTATTAAAGCATGTACCCACCAGTGTTTGTTTGTGATAAACCAAACAAATAAAAAAAACAGTGGTACAAATTTAACAAAAAATGTATAGATAAACGTTTGAACTTTTATATAATATCCACCCTTAATTGTTCCAAAAATAGTTTCCATACTTTCTAAATCACTAGGTATAGTTTTATAAAAATAAAGTAAATAAGGGGTAGAGATAATCAAAAGAATGATAAAACTACCAAACAGCAAGGATGTTCTTTTCTGATTTTTCATTAATAGGTTTAAGTTTATAAAAATGTTAACCAAATATATGAAAAAAAGATTAAGAATAATAATATTAATAAAAAAACCACAACATAAATTATTGTGGTTTATAAATTATAAAAACTTTTGATTAAATTATCCGTTTCTTGGGATAATAGTGTCACTTTTTTTAATTGCTTGATTATCTGCTGTAGAACTACCTAAAACGGTAACAGCTACAAAACCTGCTACAAGTAGCAATCCGAAAATTAATTTTAATTTTTTCATTTTTAGTAAGAATTAAATGATTAGTAAGAACACCAAATTTACATGAAATCTTACAAATACGCAAAAAAATTACTGCTCAATTTTTAAGTTTTTTTAAAAAAAGAGTTGAAAGAAAAGCAATTTCTCTTTTGTTTTCAAGGTGTTAACCAAGTTTTTAAAAGATAAAATTCTTTTAAATTTTACTAAATAAAATTTCTATTTTGGAGATTTTTAAAAGCAAAATCGATACTAATTCAATAAAAATGGGTCGTTTTTATTGTAAGAATCGACAAAATTACAAACCCTCTCCGTAAAAATTTGCAATTATAGGGACGCTCTTAGGGTGCAAATATATAAAAATAATTAATTATAAATGCAAAATATTTAAAAAAATAAGCTGTTTATACGTTAAAATAGGTATTTTATTGTTTTTTAGAGTAAATAGTGGCGTTATTTCCTCTAGAAAAGCCAATAAGGCATATGCCAAATTCTTTTGCAAAATCTACCGAAAGGGTAGAGCAGGCAGAAATAGCTACAACTGTTGGGATTTTAGCAAAAAAAGCTTTGGAAATAATTTCATAAGAAACACGTCCACTAACAAACAAGCTAGCCGCTTGTTTTAATTTATTTGAGTTTATGAGTGCTCCAACTACTTTGTCAACAGCATTGTGTCTGCCAATATCTTCTTTGAGTACCAAAAGGTTGTAATTTTCATCAAAAATAGCAGCAGCATGTGATCCTCCTGAAATTTCAAAAGTGGTTTGTTTCTGTTTCATTAGCGCAAACATACTTTCAATTTTTTGAGGATTAAATATAAAACTATGATCGAGCTTTTGTTGTACGTGGCTTAAATCCTCTAACTTTTGTTTGCCACAGATGCCGCAAGATGCTACCGAAAGTAGTGTACGTTTGTTTAAATAGCCTTTTTTAAGTTTATTTTCAGGGATAGTTACATTTATAATGCAAAAATTATTTTTTTCAACTTTTACGATTTCAAATTCAAGCGGTACAGCATCTTTATAAACATCTTCGGCATAAAGCAACCCTCTAATTAATTCAAAATCGTCTCCGGGAGTGCGCATGACTACCGTAAAGGGTGCGTTGTTTATGTTAATTTGTAAAGCAGCTTCAACAACCAATACATCTTCAATTTTCTTAAACTTTTGGTTGCTTATCTGTATTGCTTCGTAATTATTTGTTTGCATATAATTTGTTAATGAACGGGTTCAAAATCAACGGCAACAACTTTGTATTCAGGTGTAAGAGTTTCTTTATCTCCAACACTACCGGTAATAATGTTTATAAACACCTCTGGTTGATGAAACGTTGTTCTTAAAACACCACGTTTTACATTGTTAGAGTATTTTACAGGAATTTTAACGCTACCTCTGTCTGAAAAAATACGTACCATTTCTTTATCTTTTACTCCTTTTATTTTAGCATCTTTAGGATGTATTTCTAAAAAATCTTTTTGTAGAATAGTTTGATTGTCTGTTCTACGTGTCATTGTTCCTGAGTTGTAATGTTCCAACTCTCTACCTGTAGTAAGTATAAAAGGATATTTATTTGCATGTTTAACAATTTCAGGACTTTCTTCAAAATCGAAATGATGGAAAGTACCTTTACCTTTTTTAAAAGTTCCGTTTGTATGTAATATTTTAGTGTCTGTGCCATCTTCTTTTACAGGCCATTGTAAGCCATTTTCACTAAGTTTTTCCCAAGTGAGCCCTTTCATAAACGGTATAACATCAGCAATCTCTCTAATAATGCTTTCAGCATCATACGTTAAACCTGTTGGTTGGGTGTATCCCAGTTTATGCATCAAATCAATAATAATTTGTCCATCTGGTTTTGTATTTCCAATAGGTTCAATTACTTTATTTACACGTTGTACTCTTCGTTCTCCGTTGGTAAATGTTCCATTTTTTTCAAAATATGATGAAGCAGGTAAAATAACATCAGCCATTTTAGAGGTGGCGGTCATAAACAATTCTTGTACTACAATAAGTTCTAAATTTTCAAAAGCCTTAATACTATGATGGGTGTTTGGGTCTGTCATAATGGTATCTTCACCCATAATGTATAGCGCTTTTAATTTTCCTTCAACAGCAGCATCTAGCATTTCAGGAATTTTTAAACCTTCTTTTTTAGGCATTTTTTCAACACCGTATTTTTGAGCGTAGTAATGTTGAATTTCAGGGTTATTAACATCCATATATCCAGCACCTTGATGAGGTTGTACACCCATATCTGCTGCACCTTGAACGTTATTTTGTCCACGAAGCGGATTTAAACCTACACCATCTCTACCCACATTTCCAGTCATCATAACTAGGTTAGAGAGTAACATAATTGTTTTACTACCTTGATAATGTTCGGTAACTCCTAAGCCATGAAATTCCATAGCTCTTTCTGCTGAAGCATATGCAATAGCTGCTTTTTTAACCAAATTTTTAGAAACACCGGTAAGATTCTCTAATTCGTCTAAATCTAAATTTAGAATGTGATTTTTAAATTCGGTATACTTTTCTGTATATGCATTTATAAAATCTTCTTTTACCAAGTTTTCGGTAATAATGTAGTACGCAATCATATTTAGTATTGCGACGTTTGTGCCTGGTCTAATTTGCAAATGGAAATCGGCTAGCTCAGCTAACGTTGTTTTAATTGGGTCAACCACAATAGAGGTTACCCCTTTCATAAAGGCTTGTTTTATTTTAGCGCCGGTAACCGGATGCGCTTTTAGTGGATTTGCTCCAAATAAGAAAATAGCATCGGTTTTTTTTAAGTCTTCAATAGAATTTGTTGCTGCTCCGGTTCCAAAAGCTTGCTGCATTCCGTAGGCGGTAGGAGCGTGGCAAACACGTGCACATCCATCAATGTTGTTGGTTCCTATAGCAACGCGCATCATTTTTTGCATAAGATAGTTCTCTTCATTTGTAGCTCTTGAAGATGAAATACCTCCAATGGCATCGGCACCGTATTTATTTTTTATTTGAGTTAGTTTTGAACTGATAAAGTTGTACGCTTCATCCCAAGTAACAACTTCAAAAATGCCATTCTTTTTAATCATTGGTTCGCGTAACCTATCAGGATGATTGTAAAATTGAAAAGCAAACCTTCCTTTTAAGCAGGTATGGCCTTCGTTTACTTCGGCATTTTCCGGAGCTTGAATTCCTTTAATTTCTCCGTCTATTACAGAAACGTTCAGCTGACAACCAACACCGCAATATGTACAGGTTGTTCTCACCGTTTTATCGGCTATTAACGTTTTGGTTTCAAATTTATCGGTTAACGCTTCAGTTGGGCAGGTTTGTACACAAGCACCGCAAGAAACACATGCGGATAAGTTAAAAGAGGTGTCAAAGCCTTTAATAATATTTGTGGCAAAACCTCTGCCAGACATTCCAAGTACCATTTCTCCTTGTATTTCTTCACAAGCTCTCACGCATCGGAAACAATTAATGCATTGCGATAAATCGGATTTAATATACGGGTGTGATGTATCGGTTTCTAAATTTAAATGGTTTTCACCTTTTGGATACCGAACATTAGGAATCCCAATTTGTGCAATTGTTTCTTGAAATGGAGTTGCTTTTTTATTTTCAGGAGGGAAAATCTTATCTGCCGGATAATCGGTTAGCACTAGCTCTACAATATTTTTACGTAAGCGCTTTATTTTTTCGGTGTGATGATAAATGTATAAATTTTCGGCAACAGGTGTATGACAAGAGGCTACAGTTTTTGTGTTTCCGTTTTTTTCTCGTGCTACTTCTACCGAGCACACTCTACAAGATCCAAAATTTTCTAACCTATCATCTTGGCACATTGTCGGAATGGCATTTTTAGATGCTTCAATTCTACGAACAAATTCTAAAATAGTTTCTCCTTGGATAAACTCGTGTGCGACATTGTTAATATATGCTTTCATACGTTATTAGTTAGAAGTGAAGTATTGTTTTAATTCTTGATTAAAATAGTGCAATGCATTTTTGATAGGCAAAGGAACTCCGCCACCTAAAGCACATAGTGATCCTATTTCTAAGGTTTCTAGCAAGTCGTTAAATAGTTGTGTGTCAATTTTGTAGGTAGTATTTTGAGCTTTTTGAAGCATTTCTTTTCCTCTAAAAGAGCCTATTCTACAAGGGTAGCATTTTCCGCACGATTCATCGGCAGTAAATTCCATTAAGTGCTCTAAGTATTTAATCATAGGAAAATCTTTAGGAATAGAAACAAAACTGGCATGTCCAAGTAAGAAACCATTGTTTCCTAGTGATTCAAAATCGAGGGTTAAGTTTTTAACTTCAGACATTGGTACAATTCCTCCCAAGGGTCCACCAATTTGGAGTGCTTTTATTTCAGATTTAAAACCGTTTCCGAAATTTTCAAAAATAGTAGTTAAAGGAGTTCCCATTTCAATTTCATAAACACCCGGAGTATTAAAAAAGCTATCTAACGATACTAATTTTGTTCCTGTCGATTGTTTTGTACCTAGTGCGGCGTATGCATCGCCTCCATTTTCGAGAATCCAATGTATATTGGCAAACGTTTCTACATTGCTAAGCACGGTTGGTTTACCGTATAGCCCATATTGAGCAGGGTAAGGAGGTCTAACTCTTACTTCAGGGCGTAGTCCTTCGATAGAATTTAATAAAGCGGTTTCTTCTCCGCAAACATACGAACCTTGTCCTCTAATAATTTTAAACTTAAAGTTGTTAGCAAGTCCTAATTCTTTTAGTTCATTAATGGCTTCGTTTATTTTTTTGATACTATTTGGATATTCACCACGTATGTAAAGAACACCTGTATTTGCACCAACGGTAATACCTGATAGGTACATTCCAAACAACACTTTATGAGGTTGATGTTCCATTAAATACATGTCTGAGTAAGCGCCTGGATCTCCTTCATCGGCATTGCAAACAATGTATTTTTGAGTATTATTTTCTTTAATTACGGCATCTAACTTAAACCAAAAAGGAAATCCGGCACCTCCACGGCCTCTTAGGTTCGATTTTTTTAGTGCGGCTATTACCGTTTCAGGTTTCTTTTCAAATGCTTTTGCTAGTTTATAAAATTGAGAAGTGTTTTCAATTATAGAGGTTAGTATTGGAGTTGTATTGCATCCTATACGATAGGTATTTTCTTGTTTGTTTTTTTTGGTAATAATACCGTTTAGCTGTGCACTGTTTTCTACTGAAAAAGTATTGTTATTATACATAAAGGCATTGTTAGAATGGCAACGTCCTACACAAGCCGCATGTCCAATTTCTTCAGGTTTAAAGTGCTGTTTTAACTGTTGCTGTAAATTGGTTTGTGTGTTAGCAACCATACATGCAGTACCGTTGCAAACATGAACTTTTTTGGTGCGATTGCTTTCTCTGGTAAAATCATAAAAAGAAGCTGTACCAATAACGACAGAGTCATCTATCAAAAATCGTTTTGAAAGTGCTTGAAATTCTTCTTTAGATGCATTTTTTTGAGATAGTTCTGCTATATTTTCAAACAGATTGTCATCTAATTCTTTTCTAGAAGATAAAGTACGTATATTTTTGTTTGCCATTTTAGTAAATATATAATGGCTAAAAATACTAAAATTATTTGTGATTAAACACAGTTTTATACCTTTTCACAAATTAGAATAATATGGTTGTTATTACAATCGGTTGTAAAGAATAAATAGCTATTTCCTCCGTCTTTTATTCCTGTTTTTTTTCTTATTTGCTCAACAGTTTCAGGAAAATTTCGAGTGGTAATGTTTCCTTTTTTATTGGGAAGAAGTTTTTTGAGTTGCTTTTTTTGATATGGAATAATGTGTTTTATTTCGAATCTTCTTCCGGGGAAATCAATTAGGTTATTAGAAGTGTATAAATGTGCATGTTGATGCAATTTTGGAACATTAAAGTGTACCGATATATGCTGAAAAGCGCCCGATTTTAATATGGCTGCATTTGGCTCGTATACATATTTTTTCGGATTTGAATAGGTTGCTTTTACGTTTTTATCGAGTGTAAAGTTAAAGTATTGCGGTTTTAATTTATTAAAATTAACAGTTTTTACCTGTATACTTTTATGGTAGTTACTTTCTAGTAAAAAAATCAATTCTTTTACTTCATTTTCTACGGCAATAACATGAATTTCTTTTGTAAAACGAAGTGTGGTTACAGTACTTTTTATATCTAAAATGGGAGATGTTTTAATTAAAATATGATTTGATTTAGCAAATAGGATATCCAAATTTTCGGGAATATTTGGCAAGCAATCTTCAAGTAAAAATACTTTTTGATTGTTATTTCTTCTTGAAGGATCTACATAAATCCAATCGTATTTTTGGGCGGTATTTTTTAAGAAATCGATGCCATCTCCAACGTGTGTATGAATGTTATTTACATTTAGTTGTAAGAAATTGTGTTTTACAATTTTAGATAAGGCTTCATTTATTTCACAATGTGTCACCGATTTTATTTTTTTTGAAAAATAAAAAGTATCTACACCAAACCCGCCTGTGAGGTCTATTAAAGTTTTTCCTGTTACCAAATGGGCTTTGTAATTTGCAGTAATTTCAGAAGAGGTTTGTTCTATATTTATTTTATCGGGATAAATAATTTCTTTTGTAGAAAACCAAGTAGGTAGTTTTTTTTCGCATTTCTTTTTTGCTTCAATTTGAGCTACCAATGTTTGAATACTTATAGTGGGAAAAGGGCTGCCTTTTAAAACTAACTTAGTAATATTAGAATTTAAATTAGTGTTTATAAAATGCTGTATATCAATATTTAATAAAGTATTTTTCAAAGCTAAAATTTGCTAAGTTCAATTAATTTTGCAATTGTTTTCCAATTTCTTGTGGTGGCATTGGTATTTAACTTTTTTTCAAAAAAACGGTTATTTAATTTGGTTTTACCGTAGCCGTTGTTACAATATAAATACACGAATTTTGTACTAATTTTAAAAAAATCGATTGTATTTAAGGGCTTTGTTTCTAAATCGATAACCCTATTTTTATTGGGAAGCGATTCTAAAAAGGTGATGTACAGTTTTGAAATATCTGTAGCTTCATCTTGTATAAACGGATTTAAATTATAAGCCCATTTTAGTTCTTCTTTTTCTAGAATTAACACAGGAATATCACATTTAAAATGCTGAAATAAGGCATTGCTAATTTTTTGTGCTATTTCTTCAGAAGAAATTATATCGGTTTTAAAAATAAGATTCCCACTTTGGATATAAGTGATTACTTTTTGAAACCCCAAGTTGTTAAAAAGTTGTTTCAATTCTGCCATTTTAATTTTATTTCTTCCAGCAACATTAATACCTCTTAAAAGGGCAATGTAAACGTTCATATTACAATTACAAGTTTTTTGTGAGTGATTTTACAATTTTATTATCGGCTAAAAAAGCTTTTAAAATTACTTTAATAGCCGTGTATGTTGGTATAGCCACAATCATTCCTGTTACACCAAATAAAATTCCTGCAATCATAATTACCAAGAAAATTTCTAGAGGATGCGATTTTACACTATTTGAAAATATAAGCGGCTGACTTATAAAATTATCTATTAGTTGTGCTATTAAATAACCAACCATCACGTAAATAGTAGTAGGTAGTATTTCTGTTTGAAAATCTTGGTTTAAGTTGCTACTCATGGTTAAAAATAACATAATAACACTTCCAATAAGTGGACCTACGTACGGAATAAGGTTTAGCAAAGCACATAAAAAAGCAATTACAATGGCATTTTCTATACCAAATATTAAAAGTGTAGTGGTGTAAATAATAAACAAAATGGTTATTTGTAAAATAAGTCCAATAAAGTATCTAGACAGCAAATTTTTAATGGTTGCAATGGCATGTCTCAGTTTACTTTCACTTTTATCATTAGCAATTACATATATTGTATTTTCTAGTAAATGAGTGTCTTTCATAAAAAAGAATGTAATAAAAACCACAGAAAAGAGACCGATACTTAAGTTTCCAAGTGTGCCAATTACCGAGTTTAATAAGTTGGGTATGGCGGTAATATTTTCAAATAAGTTGGCATTTTTCAGTTCGTTTAAAATGTCAATATTATGTACCGTAAAATAATCGTTAATTTGATTTAAAACATATTGAATGTTTACTTCCAGTTGGTCAATATTTAACAGTGATAAGTTTTCGCCTTGCTTTATAATAAGCGGTATAAACATGCTAATTAAACCAGATAAGATACCTAAAAACAGTAACATTGTTGTTATAACAGCAAGTGTATTAGGGAATTTCAACTTTTGTTTTAAGAATTTGATAATTGGTCTACCAATTAATGATAAAACAGCCGCAATTGCAATGTAAATAAGTATAGATTGTACTTTGTATAAAAAATACACAAAGAGAAATACTCCCATTGTAATAGCCAAAGCTTTTAGTATTCCGTTTGTAATTGTGTTAGACTTCATGTTTCTAAAAATTAAAGTTAAAACCCAAAGGCTTTGTCATCTCCTCTATAATCGGCACCGCCTTCTAATTTTCCATTTGGAAGCATTAGAATGGCATCAACTTTTCCAATAATTCTTGTGTTTTCTTGGTTAATATGATATCCTTTTTGTTTTAAATTTTCAATTAGTGTAGCACTAAAACCTTTAGGTTCCATTGTAATCACATCGGGTAACCATTGGTGATGAAATCTAGGAGCGTTAACAGCTTCTTGCATTCCAAAGCCAAACTCATACACATTTAAAATGGTTTGCATTACAGATGTAATTATAGTTGAACCTCCCGGAGATCCAACAACCATAAATAGTTTTCCGTCTTTTTCTACAATAGTTGGTGTCATAGAACTTAACATTCTTTTTTCAGGCTGAATTGCATTTGCTTCAGCACCAATAAGTCCAAACATATTTGGAGTTCCCGGTTTAGAACTAAAATCATCCATTTCGTTATTTAAGAAAAACCCGCCTTCAGAAACATATACTTTAGAGCCATAAGCTCCATTTAAGGTGGTTGTCACAGCTACAGCATTTCCGTATTTATCTACGATAGAGTAGTGGGTAGTTTCGTTACTTTCAAACCCAATAATATTTCCGTGACTTACTTTTGCGGAAGGAGTGGCTTTATCGAACGAAAAATCGGACATACGTTTACGTACATATTCAGCTGAAATAAGGGTGTCTATTGGAATTTTCACAAAGTCAGGATCGCCTAAAAAATAAGATCTATCAGCAAATGCTCTACGCTCAGCTTCTGTAATTAGCTGAATGGCTTTTTCGGAATTGTGACCGTATGAGGCGATGTCAAAAGGTTCTATGGCTTTAAAAATTTGTGCATCACAAATTCCCCCACTTGATGGTGGAGACATAGATGTTATTTTTAAATTTTTATATGTAAATGTAATAGGTATTCTCCACTTAGCCTCATATTTTTCCAAATCTTCTTTTGTTAAAATACCTCCAAGTTTTTGAACGTAGTTTACCAGCATTGTTGCGGTTTTTCCTTTGTAAAACCCGTCTTTACCATTTTCTTTTATACGTTCAAATGTTTCGGCTAATTTTGGATATTTAATGGTATCACCCTCTTTCCACTCTTTATCTAATAAAATGGTATGGTCATTAGCTTGCGTAAAATACTTTCGATATTTGTTTAATCTGTTGGCTTGTTTTTTTGTAACCACAACGCCGTTATTAGCCAAGTTAATGGCTGGCTGAATTAAAACTTCAAAAGGAAGGCTTCCAAATTTTTTATGCACTTCAAATAATCCGGCAACAGTTCCCGGTACTCCAATAGCCATTGATCCCAAAGTGCTTTTACCGGGAATTACATTTCCTTCGGCATCTAAATACATGTCTCTACTGGCAGATAAAGGTGCTTTTTCTCTGTAGTCTAAGGCTCCTGTTTTTCCGTCTTTAGTACGATAAACCATAAAACCACCTCCGCCAATATTTCCGGCAAAAGGATAAGCAACGGTAAGTGCTAAGTCGGTTGCAATCATTGCATCAAAGGCATTTCCTCCTTTATTTAAGATAGCAACACCAATTTTGGCAGCTTCTTCTCTAGCGCAAACTACCATAGCACTATCGGCTATAAATCCGGTAGTTTTTGAGGCTTGTTTTGGGTTTGTTGTATTGTTTTTACATTGTATTAGTAAAATAAAAACGGCTGTAAGTAGAATTATTTTTTTCATTTTGATAAAAGTGTAATGGTTTTTTGTTGGGTAAAAGTAATTAAGTCTTTGAAAAATAATGTAAAATCGCTTTCAAATTTATGATAATGAAGTTTTAAATCTTCAACAGCATACTTCATTTTAGATATTTCATTGGTTCGTCGATCCATTCCTGTTAAAATACGATGGATACCTTCTTTAGAAGCATAGTTTACCAACCAGTTGTACTGAATCATAGACGGAAGAAAGTTTTGAACTTCATTTGGGAGTAAAGTTATATTATTTTGAAAAAAGGCATATATATTTTCTGCATATAATTCTAAAGGTATTTCTGAATAATTTTTCCAGTTTTTTGCTAAAAAATGATCGTAAAAAATATCGATAACCACTCCACTATAGTGATTGTACCTTTTGTTTAGTCTTCTTTTGCTTTTTCTAACAATGCTATGCGTATCGGTATAGGTGTCAATTTCGCGGTGTAACAGTATTCCTGCTTGAATTTCAGGAGGGTAACTTTTGTATTTATTTCCTTTAATAGCATCACTTATAAAATTGCCTATTAGTATATCCTTATTATTTTCGGATAAATAAAGATGTGCTAAAAAGTTCATAAAATAAATTTAAAACAATTATACAAAAAAATCCGCCAATTAGCGGATTTTAATGTTTTATATTTAGTTGTAAATTGTTCTAGCTATTTAGCATAACAGGCATTACAAGCATTGTAATATGTTCTCCGTCTTCTACACCATCTAAAGGAGTTAAAATTCCGGCTCTGTTAGGTAACGACATTTCTATCACAATTTCGTTAGAGTTTAAATTGCTTAACATTTCGGTTAAAAAGCGAGAGTTAAAGCCTATTTGCATATCGTCTCCTTGATATTCACATACAAGACGTTCTTCAGCTTTGTTAGAATAGTCAATATCTTCTGCAGAAATATTTAGTTCTGTACCGGCCATTTTTAAACGAATTTGATGTGTTGTTTTACTAGAGAATATAGAAATTCGTTTTACAGAGTTTAAAAAGGTTCCTCTATCAACCGTTAGTTTGTTTGGGTTTTCTTTTGGTATTACCGCTTCGTAGTTAGGATATTTTCCGTCAATTAATCTACAAACCAATACCACATTATCAAATGTAAATTTTGCGTTGGCATTATTGTATTCTATAGTAACATCACTTTCTGTACCGGCTAAAATTCCTTTTAAAAGATTTAAAGGTTTTTTTGGCATAATAAACTCAGCAGTATCGTTAGCTGTTACATCGGTTCTGGCATATTTTACCAATTTGTGAGCATCGGTGGCTACAAATGTTAAACTTTCTGTACTAAATTGGAAAAATACGCCACTCATTACAGGTCTTAAATCATCGTTACCGGCAGCAAAAATGGTTTTTGAAATAGCAGTTGCTAAAATATTTCCGGGAATAACTGTACTACTAGGAGATTCAATTTCTACTGCTTTAGGAAATTCATTACCGTCAAAATAAGCCATATCGTACTTTCCGTGGCTAGAGATTATCTCTACATTGTTTTCTTCAATTTTGAAAGTTAAAGGCTGGTTAGGCAATGTTTTAAGAGTGTCTAACAAAATACGTGCAGCAATAGCTACAGAACCTTCTGTGTCAGACTCAACCTCAATAGTTGTACTCATTGTAGTTTCTAGGTCTGAAGCTGATATTTTTAGGTTATTTTGTTGTAATTCAAATAAAAAATTATCCAAAATAGGCAATGTGTTATTGCTGTTTATGACACCACCTAAAACTTGAAGTTGTTTTAATAATTGACTACTTGATACTATAAATTTCATGTACAGTTATTTTAATAGAATGTTTTACAAATATATTCTAAATAAGTTGTAATAAAAAACATATTTATCAACAGTTTTTTTGACTTAAAACAAGGAGGTGGTTACAACGGAATGTTTGTAACTTATTGGTATTTTTTCTTTCTAAAATAGCTGAACAAACCACCAAAAACACCTAATACAATAAGTGGAAATACGATATTGATGAGTTGCCATTTGTGTGCTTCTTCAAATGCTTTTTGTTTGTTTAAGAAGTTTATTTTTACCGTTTTAGCTCTAATGTTGATAAGTCCGGTATCGTCAAGTAAATAGTTTACGGTGTTTAGTAAAAATTCCTTATTTCCAAAGCGTTGACGAGTCCATTTATCAATACCTAACTCTAGTGGTTTGCCATTACCTAGTTCGTTGGCTATTACATCACCATCAGAAATGACAACCATTTTAGAAGGAATACCGGTTTCTTTATTGTTAAAAACTTTAAAAGGCTTTACTCGTCCGTTATACGCCGATTTAAAAGCACCTTCTAATAAAACGGCTAACGGTTTATTTCCGTTGTTATATTGTTTAGGATTTGGCTTTTGAGCTATGTTTTTTAGTGTTACAATAGTTGGTGTTCCCATTGTTTTTGATAGTGGCGAACTTTGTAGTAAAACGGTTTTTTGAATATTGTTTTTTAGTGTATCTATACTGTTGGCAAACTTTAGTCGAACGGCTTCAATATTGTTATTTATAGGGTGATTGTTTTTGGAGTTTACCAACGGGTAATATTCCCAAAAGAAATAATCGTATTGTGTTTTTTTGCCTATATTTCCTGTTGCTAACGGAATTCTAGCACTGTATAAATCGGCTATTAAGTCGTGATTAATTCGTACGCCATAATTAAAGAAAAAATCGGTTAAATTTAAATCTCTTGGGAAGGTAACCGCTTCGCCGGTTTGCAATAAGCTGTCAATCTCGGCGTGGACATGGTCAACCAACCACAATGTTTTTCCTCCCTTCATAACAAACTGATCAAGTGCGTATTTTTCTTTTTCAGAGAATCTCTCTGTTGGTTTTGCAATAATTGCTAAGTCAAAATCGGTTAATTCGGCAAGGGTTTTTTGCGGACTTTTAGCTATAGAATCTAATGTAAATGGTGCAAGGTGATAGTATGTGTTAAGTGTTTTTAAAAAATCAGCAATATAAATATCGTTTAGTTCACCATTCCCTTTAATTACGGCTATTTTTTTATTTTTTTTAGAAGTAAGCTTATGAATGGCATCTGCAAAAGCATATTCTAAATTTTGAATAGAACTTTCTAGTTGTTCATCTTGTGAATTAGAAACAATATCTTTTAAAAGTGATACTTTTTCTACCTTGTTTTTGTAGCTGATTACTGCCCATGGAAAAATGACAACTTCAGAGTATTTTCCGTTTTCTTGTATTTGCAATCTGCTTGGTTCTAAACCACTATCAATAAGTTGTTTAGCTATTTTTGAAGGGTTTACAAACTTAAATTGCACAAGGTTATTTATATTTTTAAGTTCTTCAAGGTGCAGTTTTGTTTCTATTTGTAATCGCTTAAATTCTGCAGGGAAATTTCCTTTTAGATATACCTTAATTTGAATAAGGTCATCAACATTTTTAATCACTTTTTTAGCTGCTTCAGATAAGGTATATCGTTTGTCTTTAGTCAAGTCAAACCGTTTATAAACTTTGTAGCTTATAGTGTTTAGTACAAACAATCCAATTAGAATAGCTATTATTTTTGAATACTTATTTTTCATGTTGTATTCTAAATTTTGTTAATACTAAAAAGAAAAAAGTTACCGATACAAAATACACAATATCTCGTGTATCTATAACTCCTTTGCTAATGCTATTAAAATGTTCGTTCATACCAAAATTCTTAACAGTATAATCGTAGTCTCCAAGAACAGCATAGCTAGCAATAGCTTCAAACCCGTAAAATAGAAAAAGAGCTATACAGGTTGCTATTAAAAAAGATATAATTTGATTTTTTGATAGGGTAGATGAGAAAATTCCAATAGCGGTATAAGCACTTGCTAAAAACAGAAGTCCTGCAAATGAGCCAAAAGTAGTTCCAAGTGCTATATTTCCAACAGGATTTCCTAGCTGATAAATACTGTACACATAAATTAGTGTAGGAATAATAGCAATAATAACCAAGGTAAGTGCTCCAAAGTATTTTCCTAAAACTATTTGCCAGTTGGTTAAAGGTTTTGTTCTCAAAATTTCGATAGTTCCAGAATTTATTTCATCTGAAAAGCTTTTCATAGTAATGGCCGAAATCAGAAAAATAAAAATCCAAGGAGCTAAAAAAAAGTAGCTATTTAAATCGGCAAATCCTGCCTGTAAAATATTAAAACCTCCATCAAAAACCCATAGAAAAAGTCCGTTAATTACTAAATATACGGTAATAACAAGATACCCAATGGGTGTTGAGAAAAATGAATTTAATTCTTTAATTAAAATAGCTTTCATATTATTTTGTTAGGGTAAACGCTCTATTTTATCTACACTCCAAGCTACGGGTTTGTCATTAAACAATACTTTTGTTTTGGCCCATACACCTTTAAAAAGCTCCGAATTTCGGTATGCTTCTAAATGAGTTTCAGAGAGCCAATAACTATACGTAAAAAACACAGAGGGATTATTTTTATCTCTATACAATTCTAATAAACGACAGCCATCAAAATTTCGTATTTTTTCTTTGTTTTTATTAAAGTTTTCTAGAAACAACACTACTTTATCACTATCAAAACTCATTTTTACGATTCGTACAAACATAATTAATTTATTAGAAGAATTTAACGGCAATCACATCTCTATAGTGCAGTCCTAATAATGAAGTAGCACCTCCAACAGTATCTAAATTACTTTTGTATATGGCAAT
This sequence comes from Flavobacteriaceae bacterium, assembly GCA_027082925.1. Classification (GTDB taxonomy): domain Bacteria; phylum Bacteroidota; class Bacteroidia; order Flavobacteriales; family Flavobacteriaceae; genus Lutibacter. The sequence continues at coordinate 212,347 of JALWTD010000017.1, read as the reverse complement.
TTCTAAATAATTAGCCGAATTAAATAAAGCCAATTTGCTTCCGTCTTTTTGTCGCTGATTAACAGGAAGCGAAAAATCTATGATATCGCTGTATTTATGATATATTTTTTTAAAGGTATACTTATTTGTGGTAATTTCAAATGCACGTCCTTTAGAAACCTCTTGAAATAGTTTTTCGGTAATATTGCTAATAGAGTTCCCGTAATTGTCTATATAAATAATATTGCCAAAAATAGCATTGTTATCGGCAGTTACAGTAGGTTGTAATTCAGTCATTTTTTTAAACTCCGGAATTACTTTGCCAATAACCTCAAGTGTGCCTCCTCTAGCAATATGACACGCAACTTTTACAAAAACATCAAGCACAGGAAAACTGGTTGTTACCAAATTGTGAATAGTAATCTCAACTATTTTTTCGGGTTTTATTTCTGAAGCTAATAACGAGATTACACCGTTATTAGGACATATAAAATAGTGATTGTCAAGTTTTAAAGCAATGTGTTTGTTTTCTTCATTTAACTCAGAATCAACGCCAATAATATGGATACTGCCTTCAGGAAAGCTTTTATAAGCATTTTTTAAAATATAGGCGGTTTCCGCAATATTAAAAGGAGAAATTTGATGTGAAATATCAACAATTTTAGCATCGGGTAATTCAGAATAAATAGTACCTTTAACAGCACCTACAAAATGGTCTTTTGTTCCAAAATCAGTTGTTAAAGTAATTATTGACATATAAAAATGTACGCGAATTTTTTTAGTAAATACAGCATTTAATAAATGCTGATAAGTTTTAAAATAATTTACAAAGAATTAAATATTGTTGTTTGATATTTATTACATTTGTTATGCAAATCTAATCAATTATTCGGTTATTTAGAACACTATTTTTTTATAATATTAACACCAGCTGTCATTTGAACGAACGTATTATTGAACTTACTGAAATTAATCCAAGCGACTTGTTTGGAACTCAAAATGCAAACATTGCTATTTTACAAAAATATTTTCCAAAACTAAAAATTGTAGCTAGAGGAAATAAGCTAAAGATATATGGAGAAGCAATTGTATTAGATGAGTTTGAAAAAAAAATACAAATGCTAATCACCTATTTTTCTAGATATAATAAACTGGACGAAAATAGTATTGAACGCATATTAACATCAAATGGGAAAGAACAAAAAAGTGCTAAATATGCAGATGGAGTACTTGTACATGGTGTTGGAGGTAGGCTAATTAAAGCACAAACGGTAAACCAACGAAAAATGGTAGAATCTGTAGTAAAAAATGATATGCTTTTTGCTATTGGTCCGGCCGGAACTGGAAAAACATATACTGCTGTAGCTTTGGCTGTTAAAGCGTTAAAAGAAAAGGAAGTGCGAAAAATTATTTTAACGCGACCAGCCGTAGAGTCTGGAGAAAATTTAGGGTTTTTACCGGGAGATTTAAAAGAAAAACTAGATCCGTATATGCAGCCTTTATACGATGCGCTACGCGATATGATTCCTTTTGAACGACTAGACTCGTACATAGAAAAAGGAATTATTCAAATTGCACCTTTGGCTTTTATGAGAGGAAGAACCTTAGACAATGCTTTTGTAATTCTTGATGAAGCACAAAATACTACCCATAATCAAATGAAAATGTTTTTAACACGTATGGGTAAAAACGCAAAATTTTTAATTACCGGAGATCCCGGACAAATAGATTTACCAAGACGACAAGTGTCTGGGTTAAAAGAAGCAATTTTAACATTAAAAGATGTTAAAGGAATTGCTTTTGTGCATTTAGATGATAAGGACGTAATTAGACACAGGTTAGTTAAACAAATAATTTCAGCATATAAAAGTATAGAAGTAGGCAATGAGTAACACAGTAAATAATACCAATTTTAATTTTCCCAATCAAAAATCTGTTTACAGAGGAAAAGTTAGAGAAGTTTATAATATTAACGATGAGATTTTGGTTATGGTGGCTACAGATAGGCTATCGGCTTTTGACGTAATTATGCCTAAACAAATACCATTTAAAGGTCAAATATTAAACCAAATTGCCTATAAAATGATGGAGGCTACAAAAGATATTGTACCAAATTGGTTAATTGCTGTTCCTGATCCAAATGTAACTGTAGGTTATTTGTGCGAACCGTTTAAAGTTGAAATGGTTATTAGAGGATATTTATCGGGACATGCCGCTCGAGAATATAAGTTGGGAAAAAGAGTACTTTGTGGTGTTTCAATGCCTGAAGGAATGAAGGAAAACGATAAATTTCCGGAACCAATAATTACACCGGCAACTAAAGCTGAAGAAGGAGACCATGATGAAGATATATCTAAAGAAGCAATTATATCAAGAGGAATTGTATCAAAAGAAGAGTATGAAGTTCTAGAAAAATACACAAGACTGTTGTTTGAAAGAGGTACCGAAATTGCAAAAAAAAGAGACCTGATTTTAGTTGATACCAAGTACGAATTTGGAAAAACAAAAGAAGGCAAAATTGTGCTAATTGATGAAATTCATACACCAGATTCTTCTCGTTATTTTTATTTAAAAGGTTATAAAGAACGGCAAGAGATGAATATGCCCCAAAAGCAACTTTCAAAAGAGTTTGTAAGACAGTGGTTGATTGAAAATAATTTTCAAGGGCTAGAAGGACAACAAATACCTGAAATGTCTGACGAAAAAATTAAAGAAATCTCAAACAGATACATAGAACTGTACGAAAATATTACCGGTGAAACATTTGTAAAATCGGATACTCAAAATATTCTTGATAGAATAGCACAAAACACGGTAAATTTTTTAAATAATTTCCGCTATTCTTCTTTGAAAGATAAAAGTGTTTGATGTGTGTATTCGTATGCATTAGAAGCACCTAGCCATTCTAAAGCTCTATCTAACGTAGAAAATATTTTTATTTGTTGAAGCACATTTTTTTGTGCCATTTTATAGAGCGTAGAAGAGACTACTTGGTTGGGGGCTGCTGTAATTAAAGCTACTTTTTTTTCGGTATTTAATATAGAGTTTTCAGAAACAAACGCTGTATATGTTGTAACATCGTCTCCCGTAATTTCAAAATTAACATCCCTAAGATCAATAATTAAATTTTGATTGGGTAAAAATAAAGGATCTGAAATTAATTGTTTTCTAAAATTTATAAAACGACTAATTTCAGACAGGGTTCCTGAGTGGTATTCAACAATTAAATTGTAATCGATAGCTATTTTATAATCACTTTTCAAAACTTGATATTTGTCATTTTTTGTGAAAAATACAAAAAAAAGCTCAAAGATTTACCTTTGAGCTTTATATTTAGATAAAATTAAATTATTTTCTTCTTTTTTGTTTTTCTTGTTGCTCTTGTGCTTGTTTCATAGCCTCGTTTAAGCGTTGTCTAAACTTACTTTCCTTTTTAGGTTTCTTTTTATTTTCTTGAATTTGGGCGTGAATCTTGTCCTCATCAATAATATAATTTTTAATTACTAACATAATAGTAATAGTAAGTAAGTTTGAAACAAAGTAATACAAACTCAAACTACTCGCATACATATTAAAGAAAATAAGCATCATTACCGGAGAAAAGTACATCATCATTTTCATCATTTTTTGCATATCAGGCATTCCTTCTTGTTGAGGTGCTTGCATATTCATTTGCTGACTTTGACTCATTCTCATATAAAAGAATATTGCAATAGATGCTAATATTGGAAATAAACTAATATGGTCTCCATACATTGGAATTTTAAAAGGAAGTTTAAATACAGAGTCGTATGAAGAAAGATCATCGGCCCATAAAAACCCTTTTTGACGCAAGTCTATGTTTGAAGGGAAGAATCTAAACAGTGCAAAGAAAACAGGCATTTGTAACAATGCGGGTATACATCCTGCAAGCGGACTTACACCGGCTTTTCGCTGGATTTCCATTGTTGCTTGTTGACGTTTCATGGCATTTTCTTTACCAGGATATTTTTTATTAATCTCTTCCATTTCAGGACGAAGTACCTTCATTTTTGCACTCGATAGGTACGATTTGTAAACTAACGGAGACATAAAAATACGTACAACAATGGTCATTAAAATAATAATGAGTCCGTAGTTTCCTATAAATAATTTTAAGAAGTTAAATACAGGAATAAATACAGCTCGGTTAATAAATCCAAAAATTCCCCAACCAAGGTTTACAACTTCTTTTATGTTGCGGTCATATTTTTTCAGAATTTGATAATCATTAGGACCAATGTACCATTTCATATCGTAATTAAGTTCACCACCTTCTAAGCTAAGAGGTGCATTTAAGTGAAATGATTTGGTATAAACAGTATCTATTTCTTCGTCTTTAACTAAGTTTCTAGATTCTAGTTTGGCTTTTTTAAAGGCTTTTTCAGAAATTAAAATAGAAGAGAAGAAATGTTGTTTAAAAGCAACCCAATTAACATCTTCTTCTTCGGCATCATCATCTCTTGCAACAGATAGGTAATCAATTTTACCATCTTCTTTTTCGTAGTATAATTCGGTGTGTTGATTTTCGTTTCGAATACTTTTTTCGTGTCTAAACCCTACCAAATTCCAATCTAAATTAATGTTTTGAGTAGTGTTTAACGAAGAACTTAACCCTTGTGAATGGATGGTAAAGTTTACCATATATTCGTTTGGTATTATTTCGTAACGGTATTCTAGGTATTTAGTTTCTGAAACCTTCAACTTCATAGAAAGTATTTGATTGGCTCCGTTTTTGGTAAGTGTTGGTTCAAAAAATAAATCGTTGGTATTTAAAGTTCTGTTGTCTGAAGTTCCAAAATTAAGGTTAAAAGAAGCGTTGTTATCTTTAACCATGTACAGCGGAAGTGAATCGTGTGTTACATAGTTTTTAATGAGAGCTTCTTTAATTTGTCCTCCTTTATTTGAAATGACCAATTTTAATACTTCGTTTTCTAAAATGGTTTCATTTTCTGAAGCAGAAGCAAGTGTTGTAGAATACGCAAAATCACCTAAAAGTGCTTTGGCTTTGCTAAGCGATACAGAATCGGTTGCTTGTAGAGGCTCTTTTACAGTATTTGTTACCGTTTTTTGTATTGCAACAGTAGTATCTTTAACAATTTGTTCGGTATTATTTTTTTTTGCAAGTTCTTCAGGAGTTGGTTGGTTGGTATACATCCACCACAACATAATAACGCCTAACAAAACAAAGCCTATAATAGAATTTATATCAAATTTTTTTTCTTCCATGGGTAAAATTAAAAATGGACTTTTATTAAATTAATTTCAAAAGTTCGACAAATGTACTAAAAGTAACGTTACCATTCACTTTTTTATGAATTCAAAGAATAAGTTAAAGCTGCTTTTACAAAATCTACAAACAGCGGGTGCGGATTTAGTACAGTACTTTTATACTCTGGGTGATATTGTACACCAATAAACCAAGGGTGCGACGGAATTTCAACAACTTCAACCAAATTGGTTTCTGGGTTTTTACCTGTGGCAATCATTCCGGCATTTTCAAACTCGGTTAAATAGCTATTGTTAAATTCGTATCGGTGTCTGTGTCTTTCGCTAATAAAATTGCTTTTGTAGATAGATTTCACATTGCTGTTATCTTCTAATTTACAATCCCAAGCACCTAATCGCATAGTTCCTCCATAATTGGTAATGTCTTTTTGAGCTTCCATAAGATCTATGACAGGATGAGGAGTGGTATTGTTCATTTCGGTAGAGTTGGCATCTTTTAAAAGCAATACGTTTCTGGCAAATTCTATTACAGCCATTTGCATTCCTAAACAAATTCCTAAAAAAGGAATTTGTTGTTCTCGGGCATATTTAACGGCTTCAATTTTACCTTCAATACCACGCTCTCCAAATCCCGGAGCAACTAAAATACCATTTAATTTATCTAGTTTTTGAGGTACATTTTCTAAGGTGAGTTCTTCAGAATGAATCCATCGTATGTTAACTTTTACTTCATTGTAAGCTCCTGCATGAATAAAGGCTTCAGAAATAGATTTATAAGCATCGTGTAATTCAACATACTTACCAATAAGGCCTATTTCAATAGTATTTTTCGGGTTTTTATGTTTTGTTAAAAAAGAGTTCCATTTCTTAAGGTTTGGTTCATTGGCTCCTTTTAAATTCAATTTTTTCAGAACTACTTTATCCAATCCTTCTTCAAACATTAAGTTTGGAACATCGTAAATAGTTTCGGCATCTATAGATTGAATAACGTCTTCTTTTTTTACGTTGCAAAATAGTGCTAACTTTTGTTTTATATTGTCTGAAATTTCGTGTTCTGTTCTACATACCAAAATATTAGGACTAACACCACTTTGCATAAGCATTTTTACAGAGTGCTGAGTGGGTTTTGTTTTTAATTCTCCTGCAGCAGCTAAATAAGGAATAAGTGTTAGGTGAATTACAATGGCATTTTCTTCACCAAGTTCCCATAATAATTGTCGTACCGATTCCACGTAAGGAAGCGACTCAATATCACCTACGGTTCCTCCAATTTCGGTAATTACAATGTCAAAATCTCCGGTGTTGCCCAATAGTTGAATTCTATGTTTTATCTCATCAGTAATGTGAGGTATTACTTGAACGGTTTTTCCTAAAAAAGCACCTTTACGTTCCTTGTCTATAACACTTTGGTAAATTCTTCCGGTGGTAACGTTATTAGCTTGAGAAGTAGGAATATTTAAATATCGTTCGTAGTGGCCTAAATCCAAATCAGTTTCAGCACCATCATCTGTTACGTAGCACTCACCATGTTCGTACGGATTTAATGTACCGGGATCTATATTAATATATGGGTCTAGTTTTTGAATGGTTACAGAATAGCCTCTTTCTTGTAATAATTTTGCCAGTGAAGCAGCTATAATACCTTTTCCAAGTGAAGAAGTAACGCCTCCGGTTACAAAAACGTATTTGGTGTTTTTCATTGTTATTAGGTTTGGGCAAAAGTACTAACTCTATTTTAGTTGGCAAAAAAGAAATATCAAATATTCATAATTATTTTAGAATGTAAATCGCCAAATGAGTTTAGCAGCACTATTGTTTATGGTAGGTTTTAAAAAATCGATTTGTTTTGTTAGAGCGTGTGGTTGTTCTAAACAACATTAAAATCACTGCTAATTTTAGAAATTCAAAAGCGTTCTAAAATTAGTAAGAAGTTAGTCTTATTTTGAATTGAACCGACTGAATAATGACATACCAAATTTGGTGTTAATAGGATAGCTCAAGGTTAAAATAAGTTATTCTACGGTAGTTTGCTATTGCTATAATCGCAATTAAATAATATTTTTATTTTTTTTAAAATTCTATTTGTCAAACACAAAACTAATTGTATATTTGCCAACGCTTTTAGCAAGAGGAATTCGCAAAGTAAGCAACAACAATAGAAACGACGATTTTTAAAGATATAAGAAATGAAAAGGACTTATCAACCATCGAAAAGAAAAAGAAGAAACAAACACGGTTTTAGAGAGCGTATGGCTTCTGCAACAGGAAGAAAAGTGTTGGCAAGAAGAAGAGCTAAAGGTAGAAAGAGATTAAGTGTTTCTTCGGATCCTAGACCTAAAAAATAATGAAACTATAGTTTTATATATAAGGTGTTACTTTTTTAGTAACACCTTTTTTTATATCTTTTAATAAGTTTTACAGACCAGATTATCCATATAATTTTTTTTTTTGATATTTACACTTAATATTTACTTTATCAAATGCCTAAAAATACTAACATAAAATCGGTTTTAATCATAGGTTCAGGTCCAATTATCATTGGTCAGGCTTGTGAGTTTGATTATTCGGGGTCGCAAGCAATACGCTCTTTAAAAGAAGAAGGTATTGAAGTAACCTTAATCAATTCAAATCCGGCTACAATAATGACGGATCCGTCTTTAGCCGACAATGTTTATTTAAAACCTTTAACCACAAAATCTATTGTTGAAATACTTAAAAAACATCCTAATATTGACGCTGTTTTACCAACAATGGGAGGGCAAACAGCATTAAATTTATGTATTGAAGCTCAAGATAAAGGAATTTGGGAAGATTTTGAAATTAATATTATAGGAGTTGATATTGCAGCTATAAATATTACAGAAGATAGAGAGCAGTTTAGAAAATTAATGATTGAGATAGGGGTTGGACAAGCACCTTCTACTACTGCAAGTTCATTTTTAAAAGGAAAGGAAATTGCTCAAGAATATGGATTTCCTTTGGTAATTAGACCTTCGTTTACATTAGGAGGCTACGGAGCTTCAATAGTATATGATCAAAAAGATTTTGACGATTTATTGAGTAGAGGTCTAGAAGCATCACCAATTCATGAAGTGATTATAGATAAGGCACTTATTGGATGGAAAGAATACGAATTGGAATTATTGCGAGATGATAATGACAATGTAGTTATTATATGTACCATTGAAAATATGGACCCTATGGGAATCCATACAGGAGATTCCATTACAGTTGCCCCGGCAATGACTTTAAGTGATGTGACCTTTCAAAAAATGCGCGATTTAGCCATTAAAATGATGCGATCTATTGGCGATTTTGCCGGAGGTTGTAATGTGCAATTTGCTGTAAGTCCCGATGAAAAAGAAGAAATTATAGCCATAGAAATTAACCCTCGTGTTTCACGTTCTTCAGCATTAGCATCAAAGGCAACAGGATATCCAATAGCAAAAATTGCTGCAAAATTGGCATTGGGTTATCATTTAGATGAACTAAACAATCAAATTACAAAAACCACCTCTGCACTTTTTGAACCTACACTAGACTACGTAATTGTAAAAATACCACGATGGAATTTTGATAAGTTTGAAGGTTCTAATAGAACTGTCGGTCTGCAAATGAAATCTGTTGGAGAAGTTATGGGTATAGGTAGGTCGTTTCAAGAAGCATTGCACAAAGCAACTCAGTCGTTAGAAATTAAGCGAAACGGATTGGGAGCCGATGGGAAAGGAGAAACGAGTTACGATATAATTGTTGAAAAATTAGCAAACCCAAGTTGGGATCGCGTATTTGTTATTTATGATGCAATACAAATAGGGATACCTCTTAGTAGAATTCACGAAATCACTAAAATAGATATGTGGTTTTTAAAACAATACGAAGAATTGCTAGCTCTTGAAAGAGAAATTTCAACGTACAAATTGGAATCACTTACTTACGATTTATTGCTTGAAGCCAAACAAAAGGGATTTGCCGACAGGCAAATAGCTCATATGTTGGGCTGTTGGGAAAGTGAAGTATATAACAAGAGAAAATCGTTAGGTATTCATAGAGTGTACAAATTAGTAGATACTTGTGCTGCAGAATTTGACGCAAAAACACCGTATTATTATTCTACTTTCGAAAATAAAATGACGGTAGCCAAAAGTACCTTTGCCGACAATGAAAGTGTGGTTACCAATAAGAAAAAAGTGATAGTTTTAGGGTCGGGACCAAATAGAATTGGGCAAGGCATAGAGTTCGATTATTGTTGTGTGCATGGTGTTTTAGCAGCTAAAGAAGCTGGTTATGAAACTATTATGATTAACTGTAACCCCGAAACTGTTTCAACCGATTTTGATACTGCTGATAAACTGTATTTTGAACCTGTTTTTTGGGAACACATTTACGACATTATTCAGCATGAGCAACCAGAGGGTGTTATTGTACAATTAGGAGGACAAACAGCATTAAAATTAGCTGAAAAATTAGATAAGTACGGCATTAAAATTATAGGTACAAGTTTTAAAGCACTTGACTTAGCTGAAGATAGAGGGCACTTTTCAGAATTACTTGTCGATCTTAAAATTCCTTTTCCTAAATATGCAACTGCAACAACCGCTGATGAAGCACTGGCAATTGCAGATGATTTAGATTTTCCAATTTTAGTTAGACCATCTTACGTTTTGGGGGGGCAAGGCATGAAAATTGTAATTAACAAAGAAGAGTTAGAAAAACATGTTGTTGATTTACTTCGAAAAATACCAAATAACATTTTACTATTAGACCATTATTTAGATGGCGCTATAGAAGCTGAAGCCGATGCTATTTGCGATGGAGAAGACGTGTATATTATTGGAATTATGGAACATATCGAACCTTGTGGAGTACACTCAGGAGATTCAAATGCAACATTACCGCCATTTAATTTAGGAGAGTTTGTAATGCAGCAGATTAAAGATCATACCAAAAAAATAGCGTTAGCTTTAGAAACAGTTGGTCTAATAAATATACAGTTTGCGATTAAAGATGACATTGTATATATTATTGAAGCAAACCCAAGAGCTTCTCGTACAGTTCCTTTTATTGCAAAAGCATACCAAGAACCTTATGTAAATTACGCAACAAAAGTAATGTTAGGCGTGAATAAGGTGAAAGACTTTACATTTAACCCAAAACTTGAAGGTTTCGCTATAAAACAACCTGTTTTTTCATTCAATAAATTCCCTAATGTAAATAAAAAACTAGGTCCTGAGATGAAATCTACCGGTGAAAGTATTTTATTTATAGACTCTCTTAAAGACGATCAGTTTTATGAGTTGTACTCTCGTAGAAAAATGTATTTAAGCAAATAATATTGTAGAAATTTATTGCGGAAAACCATCTAATTGCCAATCTTTTATAGCTTGAATATTTGCTGTAGATAAAGTGCTTCCTGAAGGAGGCATTACACCGGTTGTTCCGACAGAAAGCTCTATTCTACTTATTAACCCTCTACTTTGAACGGCATTTTTTACATCATCATAGGTTGTTAAAGACATAGGAGCTCCATTTGTTGGAGGATTTGTATGACAGTTTAAACAGTTACTGTCAATAATACTTTCAATAGTATTTGTGTAAGTGGTCGCATCAGTAGTATTATCAACAAGAATTCCAGTATCATTACTTCCTGAAGAACATCCTGAAATAGACATGACAGCTACAAATAGTGTAAATAGAACTATTTTTTTCATTTTTGAAGCGTTTATAGTTAGTAGTAATAAGATTAGTCGTTTTAGGCTAAAAAAACATTACAATAATTAGTAGAGAGTTCAAACTTTTAAAATTTCAATTTTAAAACACACTCTTTTAAAAAAGAAAGAATAGATTTTGACGTTTTTTGTGCTAAAAAAAATGTGTATACATTGTTACAAATAGTGTAATTTATCTATTTAAAGTGTTGTTTATCAGTTATTAAAATCATTTTTTTTGAATTAAAAATGGCGCAGATTAGCTGATATATATCATTATAAATTTTACTTAAATAATATAATTTTACTAAACTTAATTGAATAGTCGAATTATATAATTTGCAAAATACAGATACCATTATTACAATTTTGCAAATTATTGTGTGTAAATATAAAGTAAAATGAAACAGGAAAATTCTAAATTAATTTGTGATGCCAATGAAGCTGTAGCTAGAATTGCTCACAAAACAAACGAAGTTTGTGCAATTTACCCTATAACACCTGCATCACCAATGGGTGAGCATGTTGATGTTATGAGCTCTAAAGGGCAAAAAAATATTTGGGGAAATGTCCCAAGAATTATTGAAATGCAAAGTGAAGGAGGTGCCTCAGGAGCCGTACACGGTTCGCTACAGGGAGGTGCGCTAACAACTACCTTTACCGCTTCTCAAGGATTATTGTTAATGTTGCCAAACATGTATAAAATGGCAGGTGAGTTATTGCCAACAGTAATACATGTAGCAGCAAGAACGATTGCCACTCATGCATTGTCTATTTTTGGAGATCATTCCGATGTAATGGCAAGTCGATCAACAGGTTTTTCTATGTTGTTTTCGGGGTCAGTTCAAGAAGCACATGACTTTGCGTTAATATCTCAAGTTGCAACATTAAAAAGTAGAGTCCCTTTTTTAAATATTTTTGACGGATTTAGAACATCTCACGAAATTTCTAAAATTGATGCCATTCCGGAAGATGTAATTAAAGCAATGATGCCGGAAGAAGAGGTGCTTAAACATAAAAAACGCTCGTTAGATCCTGACAATCCTGTAATTAGAGGAACATCGCAAAATCCCGATGTATTCTTCCAAGCAAGAGAAGCAGCTAACGTATATTACGAAAAAGTTCCTCGTATAGTTCAAGAAACTATGGATGAGTTTTATAAACATACTGGAAGACGATATAGTTTATTTTACTATGTAGGACATCCTGAAGCTGAGAAAGTAGTTATAATTATGGGTTCTGGAGAAGGAGCGGTAAGAGAAACGGTAGAAACTTTAGCAGAAAAAGGAGAAAAAGTAGGCGCATTATTTGTTCGATTATATAGACCATTCTCTGTGTACGACTTTATTAAAGAGTTACCAAAAACAGCACGTAAAATAGCGGTACTAGACAGAGTAAAAGAACCGGGAAGCACCGGAGAACCGTTGTACTTAGATGTTGTAAATGCATTTGTAGAAATGGGAGATGGTATGCCTACCGTTATAGGTGGTAGATACGGTTTATCCTCAAAAGAATTTACACCGGCTATGGTAAAAGGAATTTATGATGAATTGGGAAAAAACTCACCAAAAAATCACTTTACCATTGGTATTAACGACGATGTTAGCAATACAAGTATAGATTATGATCCTAACTTTAAAACAAGTAAAGATACGTTTAACTGTATGTTCTACGGATTGGGATCTGATGGTACGGTAGGAGCAAATAAAAACTCTATTAAAATTATAGGTGAAACAACCAATAATTACGTTCAAGGATATTTTGTATACGATTCTAAAAAAGCCGGAGCGCAAACAGTATCGCATTTACGCTTTGGTCCAGATCCAATACACTCTTCTTATTTGATAAATAAAGCAAACTTTATTGCTTGTCACCAATTTAACTTTATCTACAAGTACGATGTGCTTGAAAACATTAAAGATGGAGGAACATTTTTATTAAACTCACCATTTTCTAAATATAAAGTGTGGGTAGAACTTCCAAGTGTTTTACAAAAAAGAATTATTGAAAAAAATGTAGATTTTTACGTAGTAGACGCAACAAAAGTAGCTCATGAAGCTAATTTAGGAAAACGCACCAATACCGTGTTACAAACTTGCTTCTTCGCTATTTCAGGAGTGTTACCTAAAGACGAAGCTATCAAAAAAATTAAAGATGCTATTGTAAAATCGTACTCTCATAAAGGAGATAAAGTTGTTGAAATGAACTTTAATGCCGTAGATAAGTCTCTTGAAAATCTTGAAAAAGTAGAATATCCAAGACATACTACAAATGAAGATGAGTTACGACCAATGATGACAGGTACAACCGATGATTTTGTAAATGAAATATTAGGAACTATTTTAGCAGGAAAAGGAGATACATTACCAGTAAGTGCCTTCTCTGCAGATGGTACATTCCCAACAGGAACAACCCAGTATGAAAAACGAGGAATTGCCGATTTTGTACCGGTTTGGGACGATGCTGAATTATGTACTCAATGTAATAAATGTGTAAACATTTGTCCACATGCAGCCATTAGAGCCAAAGTAGTACCTAACGAACTGTTGTTAGATGCTCCTGAAAACTTGAAACATGTACCTGCAAAAGGAAGACCATTTTCTAGTGATACCGAAAGTTATGTTTTACAAGTTTCTCCTCAAGATTGTACAGGTTGTGATTTATGTGTGCAAGTTTGTCCTGCAGAGAGCAAAGAGATTGAAAACTTTAAAGCAATTAACTTATCAGACAAGCGTAAAGTAGAAAAAGTAGAAGATAAAAACTGGAATTATTTTGTAAACCTTCCAGACTACGACAGAAAAGAACTTAAAACGTCTACAGTTAAAGGATCTCAGTTCTTAGAACCATTATTTGAATTCTCAGGAGCTTGTTCCGGATGTGGAGAAACACCTTACATTAAGTTAGTTACGCAATTATACGGAGATAGTATTTTAATTGCTAACGCAACAGGATGTTCTTCAATTTACGGAGGAAATTTACCTACAACACCATATAAAACAAATAAAGACGGTAGAGGTCCTGCTTGGGCAAACTCACTGTTTGAAGATAATGCAGAATATGGTTTAGGTATGAAATTAGCTCTTACCAAGAAACAAGAAATTGCGGTTGATTTATTAAAATCTTTAGAAAGTAAAATAGGAAGTACTTTAGTGAATGAAATTATAAACAATCCTGAAGATACAGAAGCTTTAAAAGAGCAAAAAATAAGTCATATTGAAGAGCTAAACGGAATTTTAGATACCATCGATTCGTACGATGCTAAAAAACTAAGAAACCTATCAGAATACCTTCGTAAAAAAGATGTTTGGATTTTTGGAGGTGACGGTTGGGCTTACGATATAGGTTATGGAGGTTTAGATCACGTTCTAGGAACAGGTGAAAATGTAAACATTCTGGTAATGGATACCGAAGTGTATTCTAATACAGGAGGTCAAACATCTAAAGCCACACCTCTTGGGGCAAGTGCTAAATTCTCAATATCAGGGAAAACAATTCCTAAGAAAAGTTTAGCCTTACAAGCCATTTCATACGGAAATGTATATGTAGCTCAAATAGCTATTGGAGCAAAAGATAACCACGCTTTAAAAGCTATACAAGAAGCAGCAGCTTACCCAGGACCTTCAATAATTATAGCTTACTCTCATTGCGGTGAACATGGTTACGATTTAAAATATGGTGCACAACAACAAGAAAAAGCTGTAGAAACAGGTTACTGGCCATTATTTAGATTTAATCCGTTAGCACCAAAAGGTAAAAAATTCAGATTAGATTCTAAAGAGCCATCAGCTCCACTAAGTGAATTTATGTACAATGAAGCTCGTTTTACTAGAGTTGTAAAAGATAATGCAGAATTCGCAAAAGAGTTGTTAGATAGAGCCCAAGAACAAGTAGATGTTCAATGGGAACGATTAGAATTATATAAAAATTTATAGTGTTTTTAAAGTGCTGTACATGTCCGGAAGGACGTATACAGCACTTTTTTTATTAATTAAATAGTAACTAAAATGGAATCAAGATCTGAATTGTTTTTTAAAGAAGCTGAGAAAAAATTGACAATAGCTAAAGAAGAATTGTTTAAGCCTGCAGAAGATATTGTTAGTTATTCGGTATGTAAAAATTCACAGTTTGCCATCGAAAACTTTTTAAAAGGTTTTTTAATTAAAAATGAAGTTAAACTAGATAAAAAAGAAACAATAGCTACGTTATACGAAAAATGTATAGCTGTTGATAAAGGGTTTAAAGATGTAGAAATGAGTGCGATAGGATGTAGAAATCATACAATAGATTCTCGATATTGTTCTGAAATAAATTCAGTAAGCGCTTGTTTTGATACTGCTGATAATTTAGATACCTTTTTAAGAAGATCTAAAATTTTATAACACATTTTACTTTTTGATTTGAGAAAGTAAAAACTTACTGTACCTTTGTGTAAAATAGTATTGCAATGAATTACATTTTATTTGATGGTACGGTTAGAAATTCATTACTACCATTTACATACACAAGACCTGTGGCCGATTTGCGAATTGGAATCCTTACAATTCGAGAAAAATGGGAAAAGTATCTAGGTTATACCACCACTACACTTACAGAAGAATATTTAGAGGAAAAATATCCTATGGTAGAAATGGAGCAAAACGTAATGATAAATGCTTCTTTTTTACCCTCAGATGAATTGGTGAATTTGATTCAAGATTTAAAAGAAAATCAGGTTATTTTTAAAGATGATGAAATTATTGCTTTTTACACAAAAAGCACTCAAGATGAGGTAGATTTTGAGCAATATGAGCATATTTTTTACTCTTCAGAAACAGTACAAATTAAAAATACTTGGGATTTATTTTCACTAAATGATAAAGCTTTAAGAGCAGATTTTGAGTTGATAACCAAAGGAAGAAAATCGCAACCAATACCTTCAGGAGTAATAACGGTTAATGCAAAAGATATTTTTATAGAAGAAGGTGCCGAAATATATTTTTCAAGTTTAAATGCAAGTACAGGTCCTATTTATATTGGTAAAGACTCGTTAATAATGGAAGGAAGTCTAATTAGAGGTCCTTTTGCCTTAGGCGAACATTCGGTAGTTAAAATGGGAGCAAAAATATATGGAGCAACTACTTTAGGACCTAAATGTAAAGTGGGAGGAGAGGTAAATAATGCAATTTTATTTGGATATTCAAGCAAATCACATGAGGGCTATTTAGGAAATGCCGTTTTGGGAGAATGGTGTAATATTGGTGCAGATACAAATAACTCGAATCTTAAAAATAATTATGCCGAAGTAAAGCTATGGAATTATGAAACGGAGCGGTTTGCTAAAACAGGCTTGCAATTTTGCGGTTTAATAATGGCAGATCATTCAAAGTGTGCTATTAATACTATGTTTAATACAGGAACAGTAGTTGGTGTTAGTGCAAATATTTACGGAAGTAATTTTCCTAGAAATTTTATTCCTTCATTTAGTTGGGGAGGAGCAGCCGGTTTTTCAACATACCAAATTCAAAAAGCCAAAGAAACGGCGCACCTTGTCATGAAACGTAAAAATGAAGTTTTTGATGACAAGGAGCAGCGTATTTTAGCACATGTTTTTGAAATTACATCAAAATATAGAAATTATTAGAGGCAATTACGATAGCTTTTTTACTTTTCCAGATCCGGTGGTTTTTATATTTACAATACTAGGGCTACCTTTATAGTACACGGTACCAGAACCTACGGTTTTTATATTAATTTCATCGGTTGCATATATTTTTATTTTTCCGGAACCTGCAATTTTTGCAGTAGTTATAGCGGTTTGTAATTGCAAGCCATCTATAGCTCCAGATCCGGTAATATCGCAAGTAAATGTTTTTGAATTTCCATTCAGATTTATTTTTCCTGAACCTGCTAATTTTGAAGTTAGCTGTTCTGTGTGTACACGTAAATTTATATTTCCTGAGCCTACTACACTTAGTTTTAAATCAGATGAATTTATAGTGTTTTCGGTATTTATTTTTCCTGACCCCGTTAATGAAATATTTTTAATCTTATCGAAAGGAACCAAAATTTCAACAGTCTTTTTTGTTCTAATTAGGTATCCTTTTTTTACTCTTATGGTAAGTGTATTGTTTTTTACTTTGGTAACAATATATTCCATAATATTTTCATCTGATTTTATTGTAATTTCAGAAACTGCTCCCTTGTGTAAGTGTACAGAAAACGGACCTAAAATACTTATTTTGGTATAGTTTGTAATGGTTCTATTATGAGATACAATGTTATTATTTCCAATAATTTTTTCAGTAAAAAATTGCGCGTTTAGGGTAGAAGTAATGGTTAAAAATAAGATGATACTTGCAAGTGATTTCATAATTGTAGTTTTTAATTATTAAAAAATGTAATGCTTCCGTAATTAGATTTTATAGAAATATTGCTAAAACCGGAGCCGTTATTATAACGTCCTTCGTAGTATTTAGATTGATTTTTTATAATTTCCTTATGAAAAGAAAATCCTTCATTATATCTAAAATTACCATAATTTAAAGAAGCTGTAATATTAAATGCATTTTTAGCAGTTACGCCCATTTTTATGTGCGCATAAGTTGTTTGAGCATGAATTGACTTAAAATGTGGAGCTAACTCATTTATTTTTAACGATCCATAATCTACATCAAACACACCTTTTTCTATTAGTTTTTCAATGGTAGCGTGCATATAATTGCTGTTACCGGTTAAATTTTCACACTGGTTAATTTTTAAACTCCCATAATCACAATTGTAATCTAAAACAGTTACCGTTCCAAACGAAATATGAGAATAATCGGCATTTAAATGAGTGCGCTCTGTTTTTTCAATATAAAGCGTAGAATAGTCGGCGTTAATTTTACCTTCTTTCATAAAATCAATGGTAGATTTGCTAGTGTAATCAATATTAATAAGGTTGTTAGTACTCCATAACTCGCCAATATTTAAATCACCGTAATCACAGTTAATATCACTACTTCCTTCAAGTTTATCAATACTTATGCCTCCATAATCGTTTGTTAATACTACGTTGTTTGTAACCGGCATTTTTACGGTATAATTAATTTCAATATTCACATTGTTTTTTCGCCTCCAAAACCTCCAAGAGCTGTAATTTTTTTGAATAATGGTTTTTGCATAGACAAAATTTACACTTTTACTAAAATCGATATTGATTTGTTCTAAGCGGCTTTTAACTCTGTCTTCATTGTTTCCATTTGTTGTAATTTTAACGGTAATTACAATTTTGTTTTGGTTCCAGGTAATAATATCAATATTCCCAAATTTATTTTTAATATCTAGTGTTGCGTTTGCGTTAACATTAAACTCTTTTACAACGGTTTTTGTTTTTGCATATCTTCCTCTTTTATTCCCTGCACTTACAGTGAGCGGAATTAAAAATAGTATGAGTAAAAGTTTATATAGCGGTTTCATAATTTTTTATTTTTAATTGTTTAACATTGTTTAATTGAGTGAGCAAATTTTGCAGTACTTCAATTCGTTGTTGAAAATTTAAGACCATGGCATAAATAATTCGTTTATTAGTTGTGTTTTCTTTTAATTCAAAAGTAAGTTTGGTGTACTCAAGCTCTAGTTTTTTTAGTTCGTTAAAAGCATCGTCTATTAGCTTTTCGTTATCTTTATTTCGTTCTTTTTCAACAGCTTCTATTTCTTTTTTGATGCTTAGTGTAAAAAAAGTTTGGGTTTCTTCCATTTTAGGTGAAATACTAGCTAATTCTAGCCCAGAATTAGAATAAGATGAACCTACCCAAATTCCAAAAAAGAGTAGTATGGATGCTGCAATACCAATTATTGAAACATATTTTAATGTGTTGTTAGAACGATTTAATTTTGTTTCAAACCGTTTAAAATGACCAACAGGAGGCTCTTCAATATCAAATTGATTTTTTAGCTGTTTAAATGTATTTTCTAAATAATCACTCATTGTTATGTAATAATTTTCTTAGTTTGTTTTTAGCTCTTGATACGCAAGTTCTACTGTTTTCATACGACGTATCTAAAATTTGAGCAATTTCTTTATAATCATATCCTTCAATTAAATGAAGTGTGAGCGCAATTCGATAACTGTCTTTTAGTTGCGAAATTTTTCCCAAAATAACACTCACATCTAACGAAACATCATTGTCGGTGTCTTCAATCATTTTCGAAGTACTTACTTTTTCAAGCGAAACAATTTCAATTTTGCGATTCTTTTTTAAGGCAGATAAACTGTTGTTAATCACAATTTTTTTTAACCAAGCGCCAAAAGAAACAGTTCCACTAAATGATTCTAGTTTTGTAAAAGCAGCTAAAAATGAATTTTGCATAATATCTTCAGCTTCAAATTTATTATTTACAATTCTAAGAGCGGTGTTAAACATCGCTTTATAGTACTGCTTATAAATTGCAAATTGAGCCTTTTTGTCTCCTTTTTTGCAACGATTTATAAGTTGATTAGTATGTTGATTAGCTACTTTCAAAACAAATTCTATATAAAAGACTTTGATAAATTTAGACTGTTACAGTTTTATGTAAAAATATTGTTTTCAAATCAATCAATTTGGCACAACAATTGAATTTTATACACATAATATACAACTATAGTGTAGTTAAATTATTGATAACCAGAAAAATAAATTATTTTTGTTTTAGTTATTTCTAATGCATAAAAATAATTAATGACAAAATGACCCAATATAACATATGAGTAATTCTAAATTTTTAAAACTGGACAATATGTCATTACAGCACATCTTAGATGAGGATGCTGATTTAATACCTTTAATGACACCTGAAGATGAAGCGGAAATTAATAAGGAAGATGTTCCTAATGTTTTGCCGATATTGCCCTTGCGAAATACAGTGTTATTTCCCGGAGTTGTAATTCCAATAACAGCCGGAAGAGATAAATCTATCCAGTTAATTAAAGAAGCAAATAAGGGAAATAAAATTATTGGTGTTGTTGCTCAAAAAAATGAGGCTATTGAAGACCCAACCATTAACGATATTTATAAAGTAGGTACTGTTGCCAGAATTTTACGAATGCTAAAAATGCCCGATGGAAATACAACGGTTATTATTCAAGGGAAAAAGCGTTTTGAAGTAGAGAGCTTTGTGCAAGAAAAACCTTATATACAAGCAACTACAAAAGAATGTGTTGAAGATCGTTCTGAAGAAAAGGAGCCGGAGTTTGAGGCAATTGTAGATTCTATTAAAGATATGGCGATTCGTATTATTAAAGAAAATCCGAGTTTACCAACAGAAGCTACCTTTGCGATTAAAAATATTGAGAGCAGTCCGTTTTTAATCAATTTCGTGTCTTCTAATATGAATTTGAAAGTAGAAGAAAAGCAAGAGTTGTTAGAAGTTGATAATTTGAAAGAACGTGCTTTATTAACATTAAAAAAGATGGATGTTGAGCTCCAACGGTTAGAATTGCGTAACGACATTCAGTCTAAAACGCGTTCTGATATGGATCAGCAGCAACGTGAATATTATTTACACCAGCAATTAAAAACCATTCAAGAAGAGCTTGGAGGTGTTTCTTATGACGAGGAGTTAGAAGAAATGCGAGAAAAAGCAAAGTCTAAAAAGTGGAGTGACGAAGTAAAAGCTGTTTTTGAAAAAGAAATAGGTCGTTTACAACGAATGAATCCTCAGGTGGCTGAATATTCTGTACAGCGAAATTATTTAGACTTGTTATTAGAACTGCCTTGGAATGAATACTCTGAGGATAAGTTTGATTTAAAACGAGCTCAAAAAATATTAGATAGAGATCATTTTGGTTTAGAAAAGGTTAAAGAACGTATTATTGAGCATTTGGCTGTTTTAAAACTAAAAGGAGATATGAAATCTCCAATTATATGTTTATACGGACCTCCAGGTGTTGGTAAAACTTCTTTGGGGAAATCTATAGCTGAAGCTATTGGTAGAAAGTACGTTAGAATGTCGTTAGGTGGTGTACGAGACGAAGCTGAAATTAGAGGGCATAGAAAAACGTATATTGGAGCTATGCCGGGTAGAATTATTAAAGATATTAAAAAGGCAGGTACTTCAAATCCTGTATTTGTTCTTGATGAAATTGATAAGTTAGCTTCATCTAGTCATAACGGAGATCCTTCTTCAGCTATGTTAGAGGTTTTAGATCCGGAGCAAAACACGGCTTTTTACGATAACTATCTGGAAATAGATTACGATTTGTCTAAAATTTTATTTATTGCTACGGCCAATAGTCTTTCTACGATACCATGGGCTTTACGAGATAGAATGGAAATTATTAACGTGACAGGTTATACTATTGAAGAAAAAGTTGAAATTGCTAAAAGACATTTGTTACCAAAACAGTTAAAAGCTCACGGATTAACCAGTAAAGATTTACAAATAGGTAAAAAACAACTGGAAAAAATAGTTGAAGCATATACAAGAGAATCTGGAGTAAGAGGATTGGAAAAGCAGTTGGCTAAAATGGTTAGGTATGCTGCAAAATCTATTGCTTTAGAAGAAGAATACGACATAAAAGTGTCTATTGGCACTATTGAGAAAGTTTTAGGACCGTCTCATTTAGAACGCGACAAATATGAAAATAATGAAGTTGCCGGCGTTGTAACCGGATTGGCTTGGACAAGTGTTGGTGGTGATATTTTGTTTATTGAGTCTATTATTTCTAAAGGAAAAGGATTGACCATTACCGGAAATTTAGGAAAAGTAATGAAAGAGTCTGCTACCATTGCAATGGAGTATATTAGAGCAAATGCAAGCGATTTTGGTATTGATACCAGGTTGTTAGATGAGTATAAGGTTCATATACACGTACCTGAAGGAGCAACGCCTAAAGATGGTCCAAGTGCGGGAGTTACGATGTTAACTTCTTTGGTTTCGGTATTTACACAACGTAAAGTAAAATCTAGATTGGCCATGACTGGTGAAATTACGTTAAGAGGTAAAGTGCTTCCGGTAGGTGGAATTAAAGAAAAAATATTAGCCGCCAAACGAGCAAATATAAAAGAACTAATTCTTTCATCAGAAAATAGAAAGGATGTAGAAGAAATAAAGCAAACTTATTTGAAAGGTTTGAAATTTCATTATGTAGATGATATGAAAGAAGTTATTGATATTGCGCTTACAAAACAAAAAGTAAAAAATGCTAAAAAATTGTAACTAACGGTTGCAGTAATTAGTTAAAAAGCCACACGTAAATGTGTGGCTTTTTATTTGCGTTAGGGATTGAGCGGTTTGTTTGAGCTCTTTTAAATTTGAAAAATTTAAAAAGCGAGTAGCAAAAGCCCGACCCGAAGGGCAACGCCCAAAAACTAAATGGTTCTAATATCTAAAATTCGACCGTTTTTTAGCTCTCCCGAAATATCTAAATTATAAATTTTACTGGCAACTTGCTCTGGAGTAAAAAGTTCTCCGTTTTCATGAAAATCAATAAAGCGTTGTACCGATTTAAAGTTTTCTTTAGGAGTGTTTCTGGCTGAAGTTTGCATATCGGTATCTACAATTCCGGGGTAGATAGAAACTGTTGAAACACCATTTGGAATGTCTTTTTGCTCTTTGGAAATTACTTTGGTCATCATATCAACTCCTGCTTTGGAAGCACAGTACATAGCCCAACTTTCGTATGGATTAATGGCGGCTCCTGATGAAATGCTAATGATTTGCTTTTTGCAACGCCAATTTTTGGAGTGTTTTATAAATAATGAGCTTAATACAAGTGGTGCAATTAAGTTTACTTGAATGGTGTAGCTTATTTTTTGTGGCGGAATATTTTCAATGGTATTTACAACACCTAGGTCTCCGGCATTATTAATAAGTGTTAGGTTGGCAGTGTTGTTTTGGTCTAATTGTAAAAAAATTTCTTCAATAGTAGCTTCTATTAATTCCGTTTTACTTAAATCGCACTGAAATTGCTCTACAGAGTAGAGTTTTTGAATTTTACTTCTTGAGATTGAGAAAATTCTGTAGCCGTTTTTGTGGTACTGTTTTGCGAGTCCTAAGCCAAGCCCTTTGCTACCTCCTGTAATGATTAATATTTTTTCCATTTACTACAAATTAGTAAACTAATTTAAAGAATTATTTTTAGATAGGGTGTACGTTTTATCTATAAAGTTTTTTTGCTTTATTCCAAAATACATCCATTTCAGAAAGTGACATATCGTGAAGTGATTTTCCTATTTTTTTGGCTTCTTTTTCTAAGTAAATAAAGCGATTTATAAATTTTTTATTGGTTTGCTCTAAGGCATTCTCCGGATTTACATTTATAAAACGAGCGTAATTAATTAAAGAAAATAAGACATCGCCAAATTCGGCTTCAATGTTTTGCTTGTTTCCTTTTTTTAATTCGGTGTTAAGTTCGTTTAGTTCTTCTTGTACTTTTTCCCAAACTTGTTCAGGTTTTTCCCAATCAAACCCAACTCCGGCAACTTTTTCTTGAATTCGACTGGCTTTTACCAATGCCGGTAACGATTTGGGAACTCCTTCTAATACAGAGTTTTTACCTTCTTTTAGTTTTAGTTTTTCCCAGTTTTGTTTTACTTCATTTTCATCTTTAACAACGCTATTGCTGTAAATATGCGGATGTCTATGAATTAGTTTTTCTGAAATGGTATGAGCAACATCGGCAATATCAAAGGCATCGGTTTCGGAGCCGATTTTTGCATAAAATACAATATGAAGCAACAAATCTCCCAGCTCTTTTTTAATTTCTTGAAGGTTATTGTCTAGAATTGCATCACCCAATTCATAGGTTTCTTCAATGGTTAAATGTCGGAGTGTTTGAAACGTTTGTTTTTTATCCCAAGGGCATTTTAAACGCAACTCATCCATAATGTCTAGGAGTCTTCCTACGGCTTTAAGTTGCTGCTCTCGTGTATTCATAAATACTATGCTTCTTGTTCTTTATTTTCTTCTTCGTCTTCTTTGATACTAGAAAAATCGAAATTTTTAGAAGCTAGTAAATTATACCATTGCAATACTTTTTTAATGTTTGAAGCATATACGCGTTCTTCATCAAAGTTTGGTAAAATTTCTCTAAAGTAACTTACTAGTTTTTTTGAGTTTTCTTTATGGCTAATGGCTTCTTTTCCACCTTCTTTTTCGGCAATCGTTTTAAAGATGAGGCGTAAAGGAACTTCTTCTTCGTATGTGTAAATAGCGATTTCGTTTAATGCACTAATGTTGTGAGAGATGGTTACGGGTATTTTTTTTCCGTCGATTAGTGACGATACAATAATACCTCCTTTAGATTGTGCTTTAATTTCGTATAAGCCCGGTTTTCCGTTAATTGCTACTATATCTTTTAATTCCATAAGGTTATTTTCTTTTTTGTAAAGGAAACTTCATTCTATAATCAGGATTTACTTTCCCTTTTGAAATATTTTCTAATTTCTTTTTAATTAATCGTTTTTTTAATGAAGAAATTTTATCGGTAAATAAAATACCTTCAATATGGTCGTATTCGTGTTGTACTACTCTTGCCGCTAGTCCGTTAAGTGTTTCTGTATGTTTTTTAAAATTTTCATCTACATACTCTATGGTTACCTCTGATTCTCTAACAACATCTTCTCGTATGTTAGGAATGCTTAAACAGCCCTCGTTAAAAGCCCATTCATTACCTTCTTCTTTTAAAATTTTAGCATTTATAAAAACTCTTTTAAAGTTTTCTAAAAATGTACGCTCGCTTTCATCCAAATCTTCATCGGCACTAAACGGAGAAGTATCAACAATAAACAATCTAATAGCTTTACCAATTTGAGGAGCGGCTAAGCCTACACCTTGGGCGTTGTACATCGTCTCTTTCATGTTCTCAATAAGCTCTTTTAAGTTAGGGTAGTCTTGAGTTATTTCAACTCCTACTTTTCTTAAAACAGGATCACCATAGGCTATTATTGGTAAAATCATAATCTAAAATTTGTTGGTGGCAAAAGTACGAAGATTAGTTTATTAAAAAAATAAAGTAAAATTAATTCTTAAGCCAATGTGCAATATCAAAATATAAAAAAGTGAGTTTATATAATTTAACACCATTGGGAACTTCAATTCCTAAGTTTTTATGAGACTCTTTAATTATTATATGATTTGTGCTTAGTAATGCTGGAAATTTTTTGACCCCAAACGAGATTTTATTTTTAAAAGGAAGTTGATGGAATTTTTTTAATATGTTCTCGCAACAATGATTGGTGTCATCCATCTTAAAATAATAATTGTCTTTGTTTTTTTCTTGAAGCATTCTATTTGTTCTTCGAACCCATTTTTCACGAGCTTCTTCTTCAGATTGGTAGTGTAAAAAATGAATTTCAATATCATCTAGCTTTGCAACAGGGTAGGTAAGTGTTTCTGAAGAATACTTAGATGTTTTTACAAATACTAATTCTTGAGAGATATAGTGGTCAAATTTTGATAAAAATTTTATGAAGCAAGGGCTTTTAATAAAAAGCCCGATAAATGGAGTATTAAAGGGCCGATTGTACCATTTATATATTTCGCCTCCCCAACAATTATTTGCGATTATAACAAAATTTTTATCTCCCAACAACCGGATATCTTTCTTTTTCAACTGATTTTGAAAAAGCTGTCTGAATTTTCTTCTAAAAAAAACGAGAATTGTTCTAATCATTTTTATTTGTAGTGTAAGTACGATTGTAATATTATGGTGGCACTAATTTCGTCTATCAAAGCTTTGTTTCTACGCTTCTTTTTAGATAACCCACTGTCAATCATAACTTGAAAAGCCATTTTAGAGGTAAAACGCTCATCAATTCTTTTGATTGGAATTTTAGGAAAAGTTTTGGCTAGCTTTTCAACAAAAGGCGTTATAAATTGTTCACTTTGACTTTTGGTGTTATCTAGTTGTTTAGGTTCTCCAACAATAAACAACGATACATTTTCTTTTTTAAGATAATCTGTTAAAAAGGAGAATATTTTTTTAGTTTCCACAGTTGTTAAACCGGAAGCAATGAGTTGCATCTCGTCTGTAACGGCTATTCCCGTTCTTTTCTCTCCAAAGTCGATTGCTAAAATTCTTGCCAAAATTGTTACAAAATTAATAAAGTTGTGCAAATTTAGTTATTTTGATTTATATAAATTTATTTAACTATATATTTGTAGCACTATTAAATAATGAGGTATGAGTTTGCTAAGAAATATTATAGAAGACGCTTGGGATAACAGAGAATTATTAAAAACCGAAGCTACTCAAAAAGCAATTAGAGAAGTTATTAATCAGTTAGACGAAGGTGTGCTTAGAGTTGCCGAACCTAAAAATAATGGTTGGCAAATTAACGAGTGGGTAAAAAAGGCAGTAGTAATGTATTTTCCCATTCAAAAAATGGAAACTTTAGAGGTAGGAATTTTTGAATATCACGATAAAATTCCGCTTAAAAAAGGATATAAACAAAAAGGAATTCGTGTGGTTCCTCATGCGGTGGCTCGCCATGGAGCTTATATTTCAAAAGGAACAATATTAATGCCTAGCTACGTAAATATTGGAGCTTATGTTGATGAAGGCACTATGGTAGATACTTGGGCAACTGTTGGTAGTTGTGCACAAATTGGTAAAAATGTACATTTGAGTGGTGGAGTAGGTATTGGAGGTGTGTTAGAACCTTTACAAGCAGCTCCCGTAATTATTGAAGATGATGCATTTATAGGTTCTAGATGTATTGTTGTTGAAGGCGTTCATGTAGGTAAAGAAGCGGTTCTTGGAGCAAATGTAGTGCTAACAGCATCTACAAAAATTATTGATGTTACCGGAGATGAGCCTATTGAAATGAAAGGAAAAGTTCCAGAGCGTTCGGTAGTAATACCGGGAAGTTATGCAAAAGAATTTCCTAGTGGTGTTTATAACGTACCTTGTGCTTTAATTATAGGAAAGCGTAAAGAAAGTACCAATAAAAAAACATCGCTAAATGATGCCTTACGAGAAAATGAAGTAGCTGTTTAGTTATTTTTTACAGCTTATGAAAAAATAAATATGATAAGATTTTTATTATACATTACGTATCCGTACAGTATTCCAATATGTAAGCCTCTTGAAGAAGAAATTAAGGCTAGAGGAATGGAAGTAAAATGGTTTGTTGAAGTAGCAGAAACTAAAAAATACTTCAAAGGAACCGAAGAAGTATTAGAAATACAGGAAGCCATAGACTACAATCCACATATTGTTTTAACGGCAACGGATTATGTGGCAGACTTTATTCCGGGAATTAAAGTTCAAATTTTTCACGGCTTTCCGGCAAATAAAAGAAAAGGTACCGATCAATTTATAATTCGAAATTTTTTCGATTTGTACTGTACTCAAGGTCCTACTTCTACTAGTGTTTTTAAAGCTAAAAGTGAAAAATTAAAACATTTTGAAGTGGTTGAAACCGGTTGGTCAAAAGTAGATCCTCTATTTCCTTTAAAGAAAAAGGAAATAGGTGATAAGCCGGTGGTTATGATTTCTTCTACGTTTACAAAACGTTACAGTTTAGCTCTTAATCCAGACGTTTTTGAAGAAATTAAACGTTTATCTACCATAGGAAAATGGCATTTTAACGTGGTTTTACACCCATTAATTAGTAAGGAAGTTGTTCAGAAATTTAAAGATATTCAGAATGAAAATCTGACATTTTACGATACAACAGATTTAATTCCGTTATTTAAGAAATCGGATGTAATGCTTTGCGATACATCTTCGGCACTGATAGAATATTTACTACAAATAAAACCAGTGGTTACCTTTAGAAATAATATGCCTTTACCAAGTTATATTAATGTTACAGAGGTTTCAGAAATAGAAAAAGCAATTGAATATGCGCTGTCTATGCCAAATGAAATTATAGAACAGATTAAAAAATATGCAAACGATTCGCATCCTTATTACGATGGTAAATCTTCCAAACGGGTTATAGATGCAACTCTTGCATTTTTAGCAAAAGACAAATCGCACTTAAAATTGAAACCGCTGAGTATTGTTAGAAAGTACAAAATCAGAAAAAAGTTAAATTATTGGACATTAAAGACATATAATAAGCCAATAACTATCGATGTATCAGAAAGTTAAATTTAATATATAACTATTGAAAACTATACCAAAAATTACCGCACTTGTTATCACTTATAATGAAGAAGAATTTATAAGAGATTTTTTAACCTCAATGGATTTTGCAGATGAGTTAATTGTGGTAGATTCTTATAGTTCAGATAAAACCGTAGCGATTGTTAAAGAATTTCCTCACGTAAAATTATACCAACGAAAATTTGATGATTTTTCAAGCCAAAAAAATTATGCAATTGAAAAAGCTGCTAACGAGTGGATTTTGTTTTTTGATGCCGATGAGTTTATTACCGAGCCTTTAAAGGAAGAGGTGTTAGATACCATTACAAAATCTACAAAAGAAGTAGCCTATTGGGTTTACAGAACAACCATTTATATGGGGAAAGAAATTAAATATAGCGGACTGCAAAACGATAAGGTAATTCGTCTTTTTAAAAAAGAATTTTGTCGTTATAACGGAAAACTAGTTCACGAAGAAATTGAAGCTAAGGGAGAAGTAGGATTCCTTAAAAATAAAATGAAGCATTATTCATACAAAGGAATTGACGTGATTATTAATAAACGAAATAAATACGCACAATTACAAGCTCAGGCACTGTATAAAAAAGGAAAAAAACCTACGGTATTTCACTTTTTAGTGAAGCCGGCATTTCGATTTTTTAAACATTTTATTTTAAAAAGAGGGTTTTTAGATGGTTTTCAAGGATTTATGATTTCTTTTGTTTACGGATACACCGTATTTATGCGATATGTTAAATTGTGGTTATTGCAAAAAAAATTAAATTAAGTTGTTACAAAAAATAATAAAAGAATCTGTGTTAGCTCTTCGTAAAGGAGATACCATTTTATATCCAACAGATACGGTTTGGGGAATTGGTTGTGATGCTACTTCAGAAAGTGCTGTAGCAAAAGTTTTTAAAATAAAACAACGTGCTGAAAGTAAGAGCTTAATAATTTTGGTAGATGGAATTGAAATGCTTAAGAAGTATGTTCCAAAAATTTCTAAGGAAACCTTAGAATTTATTGAAACTATTTCAAAACCTACTACCATCATTTATCAAAATCCAAAGGGTTTGCCAAAAAATGTTATTGCAAAGGATAATACCGTTGCTATAAGAATAGTACAGAATAAGTTTTGTGAACAGCTAATTCAACAATTTGGTAAACCTATTATTTCAACTTCCGCAAATATTAGTGGCAAACCAACACCTAAAAGTTTTATAGAAATTGATACTGCAATTTTGGATAGCGTTGACTATATTGTAAATTTGCAGCAAAATGAGGTAAGTAAAAAATCTTCTACCATATTAAAAATAGCAGATTCAGGAGAAATTATAGTACTTCGCAATTAATTTATGTCTAAAAATAAAACCTATTCGAGCGCTTTAGCACACCCTATTTTTGAATACATTTCAAAATCAGCAAAACAATTACAACTGGAAACATATGTAATTGGAGGATTTGTGCGCGACTTTTTTTTAGAAAGAGACACACCAAAGGATATCGATATTGTTGCTATAGGTAGTGGCATACAATTGGCCAAAGCAGTTGCCGAATTACTACCGAATAAGCCTAAAGTACAAGTGTTTAAAACGTATGGAACGGCTATGTTACGCTTTGATGATATTGAAGTTGAGTTTGTAGGGGCTCGAAAAGAATCATATAGTGAAGATAGTAGAAATCCAGTTGTCGAAAATGGTACGTTGCAAGACGATCAAAACAGGCGTGATTTTACAATTAACGCACTGGCTTTAAGTTTAAATGAGGCTAATTACGGTTATTTGCTAGACCCGTTTAACGGAATTTCCGATTTACAAAATAAGATTATTAAAACACCGCTAAATCCGGATATTACTTTTTCTGATGACCCGCTAAGAATGCTTCGCGCTATACGTTTTGCGACTCAATTAAATTTTACCATTGCTCCGGAATCTTTAGAGGCTATTAAAAGAAATGCAGCGCGTATAGATATTATTACACGTGAACGAATTGTAGAAGAACTTCATAAAATAATGCGTTCTCCGGTACCCTCAGTAGGATTTATCTTGCTTCATAAAACAAAATTGTTAGAACGGTTTTTACCTGAACTGACAAACTTAGAAGGTGTAGAGGAAGTTGAAGGACAAAAACATAAAGACAATTTTTACCACACTTTAGAGGTTGTAGATAATATAGCTAAACATACCAACGATTTATGGTTGCGATGGGCTGCGTTGCTGCACGATATTGGAAAAGCACCTACAAAGAAATTTGATAAAAAAAATGGGTGGACGTTTCACGGACATGAGTTTGTAGGTTCTAGAATGGTTTACAAATTGTTTAAAAGGTTAAAAATGCCACTAAATAACAAAATGAAATTTGTTCAAAAAATGGTGCTTTTAAGTTCTAGACCAATTATTTTAGCTTCTGAAGTTACCGATTCTGCAGTGAGAAGGTTGATTTTTGATGCAGGTGAAGATTTGGAAAGTTTAATGACTTTATGTGAGGCAGATATAACCACAAAAAACCCCAGTCGTTTTAAAAAATACCACAACAATTTTAAAATAGTACGTCAAAAATTTAAAGAGGTTGAAGAGCGAGATCATATTCGTAATTTTCAACCACCTATTTCAGGAGAATTAATTATGGAAACGTTTAATTTAAAACCTTGTAAAGAAATAGGGCTGATAAAAGACGCTATAAAAGAAGCTATTTTAGATGGTAAAATTGCTAACGATTATGAGGAAGCCTATCGTTTTATGTTAAAGCGAGCTGAGAAATTAGGTCTAAAAAAACAATCGTAAATTTTATTGAAGAGATTGCATGGTAACAAGCTTAAAGTACTCACCTTTTTGGGCTAAAAGTTCCTCGTGTTTTCCTTGCTCTACAATTTCTCCTTTTTTCATAACCACTATCAAATCGGCTTTTTGTATGGTTGAAAGTCGGTGTGCAATAACCAACGAAGTTCTATTTTGCATCATTTTCTCCAATGCTTTTTGAACCAATTGTTCGCTTTCGGTGTCTAGTGCAGAGGTAGCTTCATCTAAAATCATAATTGGCGGATTTTTAAGTACGGCTCTTGCAATACTTAATCGCTGCTTTTGACCTCCAGACAAGGTGTTTCCGCTGTCTCCAATATTGGTGTCGTATGTTTCGGGCAATTCTTTTATAAACTCGTGTGCATTGGCAATTTTAGCCGCTTCAATTACTTCCTCAATACTTGCATGGTCTACTCCTAAACTAATATTGTTTTTAACAGTATCGTTAAATAAAATAGAATCCTGAGTTACAATACCCATAAGGCTTCTCAATGATTTTTGTGTAATTTTTTTAATTGGAGTGCCATCTATTTTAATAACACCTTTGTTTACATCGTAAAATCGAGTGATTAGATTGGCTAGTGTAGATTTTCCACTTCCAGATTGCCCTACCAGTGCAACTGTTTTTCCTTTAGGAATGGTTAAGTTGAAATTTTTAAGAACGTATTCATTTTTGTATTTAAACGAAATATTGTCAAAAGCAATTTCGCTATCAAAAGAAACTTTTACCTGTGCATTAGGTGCATCGGTAATGGTATTTTTGGTTTCTAAAATAGAAATAATTCTCTCTGCAGAGGCGTTTCCTTTTTGAATGCTATAAAAAGCGGTAGATATTGCTTTTGCCGGATTTAAAACCAAATAAAACAGTCCAATATATCCAAAAAATTCTTGAGGCTTCATATCGCTATTTTCGCCTAAAACCAATTTACCTCCAAACCATAAAATGGTAATAATGGTTGCAGAACCTAAAAATTCACTCATAGGCGATGCCAATGCTCTTCTATGAATGACGCTGGTCATTAATTTTGAGAATTTTGAAGTAGAATCTTTAAATTTCTTTTCAATTTTTTCTTCGGCATTAAAACCTTTAATAACTCTTAATCCGGTTAAAGTTTCTTCAATAAACGATAAAAAATTACCGGTTTCTTGTTGTGCCAGTAACGATGTTGCTTTTAGTTTTTTACTAACAGCCGAAATAATAAATCCTGAAACTGGAAGCAGTATAAACACAAATAAGGTAAGTTTTGCACTTATGGCAAACATAGAAATAAGCGTTAATACAATAGTTAGCGGCTCTCTAACAACGGCTTCTAACGAGGTTAAAAATGAATTTTCTACTTCTTGTACGTCTGAAGTCATTCTAGCAATAATATCACCCTTTTTCTTTTCAGAAAAATAGGCAAGCGGCAATTCTATTATTTTGTGATATAGATGATCTCGTAAATCTTTTACAACACCATTTCGTAAATAAGCCAATACAAAAGAAGCTAAATATCTAAATAAATTTTTGAAGAAAAACAGGCTAAACGAAAGCAAGCAAATAAATAAAAGGGCTTTATCAATACCACCACTTTCTAACAGCATAGTAACTTTATAATTTAAATGTCCTTGAACAAAATCGTATAAATTAGAAATCCCTTGATAAACCGGTTTTTCATGTAGTTTTTCTTCTTTTCCAAATAAAATTCCCAGCACAGGAATAAATCCTAAAACAGAAAGTACGTTAAAAATGGCATACAGTATATTAAACAATATATTAAGCCAAGCGAATTTAACGTATGGTTTGGCGTATTTTAAGATTTTTTTGAAATAATTCATTTAAGCAAGTTTCATTTCTTTAATAATTCGTTGAATTTTAGCATCTAATTGTTTTTCAACAGTATTTGCATCATCAATAGTATTTAGAGGTAAATTTACGCTAAAATAAAACTTTATTTTTGGTTCTGTTCCACTTGGTCTTGCTGCTACTTTAGTACCGTCTTCGGTATGGTAAATTAATACATTTGACTTTTCTATATTGATAGGCTCTACCTGACCGGTTAATAGATTGGTTTTTGTTGAGGCTTGGTAATCGCATAAATACACCACATTAGAGCCGTCTATTTTGTCTAGAGGATTCTCACGAAGCGCTACCATCATTTGTTTTATTTGCTCAGCACCGTCAATACCTTTTTTAACAATAGCTATTAAATGTTCTTTGTAAAAGTGGTGTTGTGTATATAATTTTAATAATTCGGTATAAAAAGAGCTACCGTTTGCTTTTGCGCTTGCTGCAATTTCACAAGCTAAAAGTGTTGCGGTAACGGCATCTTTATCTCTAACAAAATCACCAACCATATATCCAAAACTTTCTTCGCCACCACCAATAAAATCTTGTTTACCTTCTGCTTCTCGAATCATTTTGGCAATCCACTTAAAACCGGTGAGGCCTACTTTGGTTTCAACACCGTAGCTTTCAGCAATTTTATTCACTAAATTAGTTGAAACAATAGTTGAACCAACAAATTGCTTTCCGTTTAGTTTGCCCTGTTTTTTCCAATTTTTAATCAAAAAATCGGTCATAACACTCATGGTTTGATTTCCGTTTAAAAGTATCATTTTACCGTGATTATCTCTAACGGCAACACCAATTCTATCACTATCAGGGTCTGTTCCAATAACAATATCGGCATTTATTTTATCGGCTAAGTCTGTTGCCATTTTTAGAGCGGCAGGTTCTTCAGGGTTAGGAGATACCACCGTAGGAAAATCGCCATTAGGAATACGTTGTTCTTCAACAATATTTACATCGGTATAACCGGCTTTTTCTAGCGCAAAAGGAATGGCTTTAATTGAGGTTCCGTGTAATGAAGTGTACACAATTTTTAATTGTGATCTTCCGGGAACATCAAAAGTTCCGTTTTTTACAGAAGCATTGATAAAAGCTTCGTCAACTTCTTTTCCAATAAATGTAATAAGAGCTTCTTTTGTGTTAAAATTTATTTCAGAAAAATCTAAACGATTTACTTCACTAATAATATTGTTATCGTGAGGCGGTACAATTTGCCCACCATCGTTCCAGTACACTTTATATCCGTTGTATTCAGGTGGGTTATGCGAGGCAGTTAATACAATACCGGCATCGCAGCCTAAATGTTTTACGGTAAAAGATAATTCTGGAGTAGGGCGCATATCTTCAAATAAATAAACTTGAATGTCATTTGCAGAAAACACATTGGCAACTAGTTTTGCAAAAGATTGGCTATTGTGTCGGCAGTCAAAAGCAATGGCTACTTTTAGTTTTTTATCCGGATAAGTTTTACGAAGGTAGTTTGCCAACCCTTGTGTTGCTTTCCCTAGTGTATATTTATTAATTCTATTGGTTCCGGCACCCATAACACCACGCATTCCTCCTGTACCAAATTCTAAATTCTTGTAAAAACGTTCTGTTAGTTGTTTGGGATTGTTTTCAATGAGGTTTTTAATTTCTTGTTGAGTTTCTTTGTCAAAAGTATCTGTTAGCCACAGTTTGGCTTTCGCTATAATATCTGTCATAATCTGTCAAAATTAGAAACTACAAATATACTACTATTGTCGTTTTTTTAAGGTAGTTTTTTAAGAATTACAAATTTATTTTTTTGGCGATTGAGTAGCGTTTTGTGTCGGATTTAGAGCGTAAAATAAGTTCTCCTAAGAAACCTGCTAAAAAAAACTGAGTACCAATAATCATGGTAACAAGTGCGATGTAAAATTGTGGTCGTTCGGTAATTAATCTTCCTGAAGGGTTAAAAAACAACTTATCAATACCTAAGTAAAGTGCAAATGAAAAACCAACAATAAACATGAGTGTTCCTATAAGTCCAAACAAATGCATGGGTCTTTTTCCAAATTTAGATAAAAACCAAAGGGTTATTAAATCTAAAAAACCATTGATAAACCGTTCCATACCAAATTTTGTAACACCGTATTTTCTAGCTTGGTGTGCTACTACTTTTTCATCAATTTTAGTAAATCCGGCATTTTTAGCAAGTACCGGAATATACCGATGCATTTCACCATTTACATCAATGTTTTTTACCACTTCATTTTTATAGGCTTTTAGGCCGCAATTAAAATCGTGAAGTTTTAGGCCTGAAGATTTTCGAGCAACGGCATTAAATAATTTAGAAGGGATATTTTTCCGAATTTTAGAGTCGTATCGTTTCTTTTTCCACCCTGAAATTAAGTCAAAATCCTTTTCTTTAATAAGATTGAACAGCTCCGGAATTTCATCAGGGCTATCTTGTAAATCGGCATCCATAGTAATTACAACATCTCCTTTTACTTTTTTAAAAGCAGCGTTTAAAGCCTGTGATTTACCAAAGTTTTGTTGAAATTTAATACCCTTTACATTTGGATCTTTTTGAGAGAGCGCTTCAATAATTTTCCAAGAGTTGTCGGTACTTCCATCATCAACAAATACGATTTCGTATGAATAACGATTGGATTGCATAACTCGTGCAATCCAATCGTATAATTCTTGTAAAGATTCTTCTTCGTTAAGTAGTGGAATAACTACTGATATATCCATATGTGTTTATTCGTTTTTAAATGCTAGTTATTTCTTCATTGCTTTTCTTCATAATAAGACCTCCTATTAAAGAAATAATAAATCCGATAAATAGACTACCTATTATTGCTACTGCTGATGTAATTACAGGACCAGTCATTTTTTTTGTCATTTCCATAGAAGTCTCTAGTTGTTCATCTGTAAAATTAGGATATGTTTCCAGAATTTTTTGTTGTTGAATTTCAAGAAGTCTAGTATAGTATTCAGGTTCAATAAAATTTGTGAAAATTAACGTATAAACAGTACCAATAAGACCACTAATAAGCGCAATTCCTAATCCTGTTTTTAAAGCTTCCCCTAAAGTTAAAAATCCTTCATTTTGTTCTTTTACTTTTTTAATACCTAGTACAATAATTGCTATGGTAACAATAATTCCTATTACTCCAACAGCCCAATGTGGGTTATATGTTTGCCCCATTGCAAATACGGCAACATTTATAAATATTCCTGCGAATCCAAGAATTAATCCATAGTTTAACATTATTTTTTTTGATGAAGTTTTTTGATTTTCCATAAGATATGTTTGTTTAGTTTAACAAATATACTAAAATAGAAGTTTAGTATAATATGTGTTTATTAATAATAAGAATTGTTTTAACTAATAGGTTAGTAAACAAACTATTAAAAATGTTACAATAAATTTGTAAAAAATGATTGCTCAAACTAAAAATTGATTGTAAATTTGCAACCGGCAAGTCCTACACAACCAGCTCCCTTTGAATCCTCCAGGGCGGGAACGCAGCAAAGGTATTAGGTTGTAGCGGTGTGATGTAGGTAGCTTGCCTTTTTTTGTATAACACTATTTCGTCCTGCATTTAGCAGGATTTTTTAATTGTAATTAAATTAGTTTAATTTTACCGTAATATGAGTAAAGTAGTTTTAATCACAGGAGGTTCTTCAGGAATAGGAAAATCTGTTGGAGAATTTTTAGTATCCAAAGGGTTTATTGTTTATGGTACAAGTAGAAACCCTTCTAACATACCAAATCACCCTTTTAATTTAATTGCATT
The DNA here is from genome assembly GCA_027082925.1 of Flavobacteriaceae bacterium. GTDB lineage: Bacteria > Bacteroidota > Bacteroidia > Flavobacteriales > Flavobacteriaceae > Lutibacter. The sequence goes on along the minus strand of JALWTD010000017.1, from coordinate 175,982 downwards.
GGATGTAACTCAACGAGCATCTATTGAAAGTGCCATAGAATACATAATAGCTAAAGAAGGTAAAATAGATGTATTGGTAAACAATGCGGGAATGGGTATTACGGGTCCTATAGAAGATACACCAACCGATGAAATGCGTAAGGTATTTGAAACTAATTTTTTTGGAGCAGTAGATGTTATGAAAGCAGTGTTACCTCAAATGCGTAAACAAAAAAGTGGACTTATTATTAATATTACGTCTATTGCAGGTTATATGGGGTTGCCATTTAGAGGAATTTACTCAGCCACTAAAGGAGCATTGGAGATTGTAACCGAGGCAATTCGAATGGAGGTAAAGGCATTTGGAATATGTGTTACAAGTGTTGCTCCGGGCGATTTTGCCACCAATATAGCTTCAGGAAGATATCATACTCCTGTTTTTGAAAATTCGCCTTATAAAACGGTATATCAAGATAATTTAGACTTAATGAATGCCCATGTAGACGAAGGAAGTAACCCAATACAAATGGCAAAGGCTATCTATAAAATTATAAACACATCAAATCCAAAAGTACATTATAGAGTAGGAGATTTTATACAAAAATTTTCAATCGTTCTCAAAAAAATACTTCCGGATAAAGTTTATGAAAAGTTATTGATGAATCACTATAAATTGTAATCATTTAATTACTTTTGCCAAATACAAATTATAATTTACACATAATGAAGTTTTTTATAGACACTGCAAACTTAGATCAAATTAAAGAAGCACAAGCATTAGGTATTTTAGACGGTGTAACCACCAATCCGTCTTTAATGGCAAAAGAAGGAATTACAGGAAAAGATAATATTTTAAAGCATTATGTTGCTATTTGTAATATTGTTGAAGGTGATGTAAGTGCAGAGGTAATAGCTACGGATTTAGAAGGAATGATAAAAGAAGGAGAAGAACTTGCTGCATTGCATCCTCAAATTGTAGTAAAATTACCGATGATTGCTGATGGAGTTAAGGCTTGTAAATACTTTTCTGACAAAGGCATTAAAACAAATGTAACTTTGGTTTTTTCGGCAGGACAAGCATTGTTAGCGGCAAAAGCAGGTGCTACATATGTTTCTCCGTTTTTAGGACGTTTAGACGATATATCTACAGATGGACTTCACCTTATTTCTGAAATAAGACATATTTACGATAATTACCAGTTCGAAACTCAAATTTTGGCAGCATCTATTCGTCATACAATGCACGTAATAGATTGTGCTAAATTAGGTTCTGATGTAATGACAGGTCCATTGTCTTCAATTATGGGATTATTAAAACACCCGTTGACAGATATTGGTTTGGCTAAATTTTTAGAAGATTATAAAAAAGGAAATTAATTTTTTTAAGCAATACCTTTTTTAAAAAAGGTATTGCTTTATATTTTTTCTTTTAAGGCTTTTATTTCATCTCTAAGTCTTGCTGCCTCCATAAAATCAAGTAATTTGGCCGCAGCTTCCATTTCTTTTCTCTTTTCCTTAATTTTTTGTGTTATTTCCGATTTAGAAAGGTATGCTATATCTTTTTCAGCAGCTAGAGAGGTTTCACTATTATACTTATAAGAGTTTACAGTATTGTTGGTAAGTGTGTTTTCAATACTTTTTTTAATTTGTGTAGGCGTTATATTGTGAGCTGTATTGTACTCAATTTGTTTTTGACGTCTTCTATTTGTTTCATCTATAGTAAGCTGCATACTTTTAGTAATTTTATCAGCATACATGATAGCCAATCCGTTTACATTTCTTGCGGCTCTCCCAATAGTTTGAGTTAATGAACGGTGTGAGCGTAAAAAACCTTCCTTATCGGCATCTAAAATGGCAACTAATGAAACTTCAGGTAAATCCAAACCTTCCCGAAGTAAATTCACACCAATCAAAACGTCAAACAAACCTTTACGTAAATCGTTCATAATTTCAACGCGTTCCAACGTATCTACATCAGAGTGTATATATCTACATCTTATTTGAATTCTACTTAGGTATTTGGTGAGCTCTTCAGCCATTCGCTTGGTAAGCGTTGTTACCAAAACGCGTTCATCTTTTTCTACCCGTAACTGAATTTCTTCAATTAAATCATCAATTTGATTTAAACTAGGTCTTACTTCAATTTCCGGATCTAATAAACCGGTGGGACGAATTACTTGTTCCACAAAAACACCTTCTGTTTTTTGTAATTCATAATCTGCCGGAGTTGCACTTACATATATTACCTGATTCTGAATTTGCTCAAATTCTTCAAATTTTAAAGGTCGGTTATCCATAGCAGCAGGTAATCTAAAGCCGTATGCTACAAGATTTTCTTTTCTAGATCTGTCTCCCCCATACATGGCGTGTACTTGAGGAATAGTAACATGGCTTTCATCAATAACCATTAAATAATCATCGGGAAAATAATCTAGCAAACAAAATGGGCGTGTGCCGGGTTCACGACCATCTAAGTAACGAGAGTAGTTTTCAATACCACTGCAGTAGCCTAATTCGCGAATCATTTCTAAGTCAAACTCTGTCCGTTCTTTTAGGCGTTTAGCTTCTAAATGTTTTCCAATTTCTTTAAAGTAGTTGTATTGCTTTACTAAATCTTCCTGTATTTTGTGAATGGCATTTTGAAGTACGTCAGCAGATGTAACAAATAAATTTGCCGGATAAATGGTAAGTTGCTCAAATTTTTCAACAACGTTGTTATTGGTTAAATCAAAACTTTCAATTTCTTCAATTTCATCTCCAAAAAAGTGAATTCGGTATGCATGTTCTCCATACGAAGGAAAAACAGTTATAAGATCTCCTTTTACTTTAAAAGTTCCACTTTTAATATCGGTTTCGGTTCTAGAATAAAGACTTGAAACCAATAGGTGTAAAAATTTTGTGCGGGAAATTTGTTGATTTACCTCTATTGTGATTACATTTTTTTTAAACTCAACCGGATTTCCTATTCCGTATAAACAAGATACAGAGGCAACTACTATTACGTCTCTTCTTCCTGAAAGAAGTGCTGATGAAGCACTTATTCTAAGTTTTTCAATATCTTCATTAATAGATAAATCTTTTTCAATATATGTTCCTGTAACCGGTAAATAGGCTTCAGGCTGGTAATAATCGTAGTACGATACAAAGTATTCTACAGCATTATTAGGGAAAAATTGCTTAAACTCTGAATATAATTGTGCTGCCAGTGTTTTGTTGTGTGCTAAAACTAGGGTAGGCTTTTCTACTTTTTCAATCAAATTGGCAATTGTAAAAGTTTTCCCTGATCCGGTAACACCAAGTAGTGTTTGGTGCTTTTCATTATTAAAAATACCGTTAGCAAGTTGTTCAATTGCTTCGGGTTGATCTCCGGTAGGCTTAAATTTTGATACCAAGTTGAATTTCATTCAGCAAAAGTAAAACAAAAAGTTCTGATTTAAGGGTTAAGAATTATTTATGACGCAAAAGCTTATCTAATAAGGCTAAAATGTCCTTTGAGAACCCTGCTGCCTTCAAGCTCAACTTTGTACCAGTAATCTGTGGAAGGAAGAGGATTTCCTTTGTACATACCGTTCCATCCCGGACCTAAAGGATCTAGAATAGCAATGAGTTTTCCAAATCTATCAAAAATATAAATTGATGCATTTGGGTAAAAATCTACTCCTATAACATGCCAAGTATCGTTATATCCATCTTCATTTGGAGTAAAAAAGTTTGGAATGTAAATAACACCAACTTCTACAGAAGCTTCGCTACAATTTTCAATATCTCTAATTCTGATAATATGAATTCCGGGGCTAACGTCTTCAAACACATTATTTGTTTGAAAAGGTTCATCATCAATAGCAAATTCATACGTGCTGTTAGGAAGCGTGCTAGTTACTACTGTAATAGTATTTTGTGTTGAGTTATCAATAATTTGGATATTGTTTATGTCAAAATTTAAAAGAGGAGTTACCGGCGAGGCAAAAACTTCAATTGACTTGGTTTTTTCGCAATAATTTCCATTTGTATCTGTGGCAGTTACGGTATAAATTCCTTCACTTGTAACTTGTACTTCTTCAAGATTACTAATTAGGTTACCGGCATCGTCTCGCCAAACATATTGATATGTATCTGCCGGATTTTCAATAGAAATAGTAGCGTTTAAAGTGTTTAAACACAAAGTTGTACTGGTAGCTAAATCAAAAGAAGGGACCTTATTTACGTTAAGTGTTATATGGTGTCCTAATCCAAAACATCCATTATCGGCATCATCTACTCTAACAATAATATCTTGTGAATATGGAGAGGAGGTATTTCTGTAGTTGTTTGGCGTTATGCTGTTTTGTTCTGCCAATGCATCTGCAGTATTTTGATAATAGGTTACAATTAAATTTTGCTCAGGAAGTAATGCTTCTAAAATTTGATTGGTAGCACCACTAAAGTCGAAGGTTGTAATTCCGTTGGTATCATCATTATCAATTAAATCATCACATTCATTAAAAATAAGCATTAAATCGCTGGGAATATTTGTTGAGATAACTTCTAAATTTACCTGTGCAGTGTCAAAACAACCTAGAGTATTTTCTACTCTTGCCCAAACTGTAGAAGATGTACTGTTAGAGAATGCAGTAGTATTGGTTATTGGGTTTGTATTATTAATTGCTTCATTTTCGGTTAAAAAATAGGTAATTGTAGGCGCTGGTACTTCTGATGATAGTTGGGCGTTTGCTTCTTCTAAATTAAAATTAGCAATACCATCAATATCATCATCACATTGTGTTAATGTAATAGGTGAATTAATTACCGGTAAATCATAGATAGTAACGTCTATGGTTAATACAGAAGTTTGAATACCTACAACAACAGTAGCTGTTATCGTAAAAACTCCGGAAGACGAGAATATATGAGTTGGATTTATGAGTGTTGAGGTATTATTTGTTCCTGTTGAAGGATCTCCAAAATCCCAAGTAATGCTATCAGGAGTTACTGTAGAATTTAACGTAAATTGGGTAGCATCACCAAAACACACATCGTTTGCAGATATTGATGTAAGGAAGTAAGATTGCATAAAAGGCGGAAGTCCTTCCACCACTTTTCTGTTAGGATCACCGTTGCTTACATCTATAGCATCATGAACGTAATTACAGGCAGCTCCATCAGCTTCAGGATTATTAATAACACCTAAATAAGGTGTTCCTGCTTGTACATTTCCCGATATAGAAAGTGCTCTGTAAATTTTTCCATCTAGTGCTAATTGCAAGGCACCTCGTGTATTTACCGTAGAAGTGTGCAGTAATACCCTTGAGTTTGAAATATTAGGACTCAACAAATCGAATTGTAGTAATTTACTTGGAGGAATATGTGTATTCCCACTAAGTTTACTGGTTGTTACATATAATTTTTTGTTTTGTGTAGAAAATTCAACACCGTACGGAATGTCATCAGCCTCGTCAAGTGTAAGCTGAATTTCATTGCTCACAATTCCGGTAGCATTGTCAAAATCATAAATCATCATACTGTGTGTATTTCCAAAATTAGCACAAGCAATTTTTTTGCTATCGGTAGATATTTTGAGATACCCTCTTGAATCATCAGCCATTGTTACATTTGAGACTACAGGAGTTGTATTTACTCCGGTAGCATCAATTCGCCAAGCTAAAAATTGATCTTGAATAAAAGATATTACCCAAAAAGAATTGTTATCGGCATGTTTTACAGCTGTTATTTTTTCATAAGCTCGTGAAACAAGAACTAGATTTTTTTCTGAAGCTACCACATCTCCGGTTCCTCCATTTAAACTCAAATCTACCGTGGTATAACGTATTCCGTCAGTTGATAAAGCCGAAAATGAATTTCGTTCATCTACCGTAAAAATATAATACTGATTTAAATTATTTGGTTTTGGGACAATGATAGCCGATTGCGTACTGGAGGCATTCCCACGCAAGCCGGTACCGTTAGGCATAATGTTATGGTTTTTATCCCATACAGTTACACCATCGGTATAAAATAATAAATTTCCCTGAGAATCACTTATCGTGGCACAGCCTTCGTAGGTGTTTAATTGACCATCGGTTATTACCACGGGGGCTCCTGAATTAAAGTCTAATCCGGCGTATTGACCAAAGTACCATATTGCAGTTTCCTTTTGCGAAAATGATATTGAGGGGAATATTACTAACAACAAAAACACTACTTTTTTCATTGTAAAATGAAATTACAATGTTAAAGATAAGCTAAATATCTTATTATTAGTTATTTATAAGTAAAAAAATAAGGTTTTAAGGGTTTATTACCTTCTAATTAAGCTAAAATGTCCTTTTCTAGTTCTAATATTTCCGTTGTTATCAATAAGTTCAACAGAGAACCAATAATCAGAAGCGGGTAGGAATTTACCGTTAAAGATACCGTTCCATCCATTTCCTCTTGGATCAATTTTAGCAATGAGTTTACCAAACCTGTCAAATATATAAATATTTGAGCTAGCATAAAAAGATTCGTTCACACCAAGAATTTTCCAGGTATCATTCACTCCATCGCCGTTCGGGGTAAAATATCTAGGGAATCCAATCACCGATACGTCAATTAGAGCAATACCACAATCGTTTTTATCACGAATAAATATAGTGTGTATTCCAGGAGCTACGTTGTCAAAGAAGGGTTCATCTTGATAAGGGCCAAACCGGTCGTCAATAGCAAATTCGTAATCACCAATCCCCAAAGAATTGGTAGCAATGGTAATTGAGTTGTTTTCAGAGTCATCTACTACGGTAATATCATCGTAAGTAACTGTTGCAATGATAGAAGGCGTTATGGTAATTGAATGCGGGAACGATTCACACCCAAATTGCGAAGTTGCAATAACGGTGTAAACACCTTCTCTGTCAATTCTTACTTCCGGTCTGTTACTTACGACCGTTCCATCTTGAAAAGTCCACTGATAGGTATAGTTTCCAAGGGGATTAAAAATAGCGATAGTAGCAGGAGGTAAGTTTTGACAATAAATAGCCGTAGGATCCAGTTCAAATTCAGGTCTAGGATTAACAACTAGTTGAAGGTATGGTCCTAAACCAAAACATTCACCATTGTCATTACTTTCTACTCTAACATATATGGTTTGACTAAAAGGCGTTTCGCTCATATAAGGCGTGTTGGTAGGAATTTGATTTACTTCCAATTGGGCATCGGCTAAATTTCTGTAGAAGGATACTGCGAGATTTTGTCCGGAAGGAAATAGCGCAATAATTTCAGCAGTAGTTTGTGCCAAGTCAAAAAGATGCAAACCGTCAATGGTATCGTCATCATCACATTGAGTGAGTGTTTTAAGATAGTTTGGTGGGAATGAAGTTGCAGAAACCAAAAGGTCTACTTGTGCTACTCTGTGGCATCCTACGGTATTTTCAACTCTTGCAAAAACAGTTGCTTGTGTAGCATTAGAATACGGAGCCGGATTGATAGGATTTGTATTTGTATCGGCATCGTTAAACGATAAGAAATAGGTAACCGTTAACGTATTATCACCTAAGGTAATGTAAGTATTTGCTTCATCGAGATTAAAATCGGTAAACCCATCCGGATTTCCATCTTCATCACATTGCTTGAAAAGAAACGAAGCATTGATAGTAGGAAGTGGTAAAACTTCAATAATAAATGAAGTAGAAGCCTCACAGGTATTGTTAGCATTGTTTACAACGCTTACATATATGGTTTGAGAATTTACATTGGTATTGACAAAACTTGTAGGATTTGCAATTTGATTGGTTAGATTACTATCGGTAAAATAAGTAACGGTAAAGTCGGTCGGATTTTGTCCGTTAAGGATTTCGGTTTGTTTAACGGTTAAATCAAAAGCTTCAAAGCCATCGGTATCGGTTCCTACAGCGTTAGAATCACAAGTAGTTAGATTGGGAATATTAACTGCCGGTGTAGGCGATTCAAATACTTGAATGGTAAAACTTTGTGTTTGATAACAGGTACTGTTTAAACTGTTTTGAATTCTGGCAACAATAACATCAGAGCTGTAAGCAGAAGCATTGGTGTATGGATTTGCAATAGGATTGGTATTGGCATCTGCATCGGCTTGATTGGTAAAATAATGCACTTCAAATTCGGTTGGACTTTGTCCGTTAAGAATTTCAGCATCTTTTAGAGCATTTAAATCGAAACTAAAAAAGCCATCATTGTCATCATCGCATTGGAGGATGTCTGTGGGTTGTGTGCTAGTAGGAGGTGTATACACTTCTAAAGTAACTTCTCCTTGATATATAATACTCACTCCACAATTGTCAATGGTTTGTACTTCTAAATAATATGTTCCGGCATCGGTACTGCTTAAATTTGGTAAACTTAAGTTAGCGGTTGTACTTATTGTTACGCCGTTGAATGTCCAGTTATAAGTAGGATTTCCTTGTATATTTTGGGCCACAAGTTGATAATTTTCACCTGCACATCTCTTAGCTGTGGTTTGATTGAGGTTTTGGTTACTATTTCCATCGGTAATTTCAATAGGAAGAAGTATAGAGGCAATAAAAGGAGGTAGCCCTTGCATTGCGACATTTGCACCTAAATCAAGAGCGTCTACTTGGTAATTACAAGCAGCACCTAGTTCGTTTGGCGCATTAATAGCATCTAAAAAAGAAGTTCCGTTAAAATAATCGATAGGAACAACAGCATAAATTTTCCCATCAGGGGCAAGTTGTAAAGCACCTCTAAACCCAATTTGTGAGTTTATGAGTGTTTTAGATGAAATAATATCTGCACTTTGTAAGTCAAACTGAAAGATACGATTATTGGCACCGTCAAAAGTAGAGCAATACAAACGAGTAGATTGGGGAGAAAACTCAACCCCGTATACACTTCCGTCAATATTTGAATTGCTGATAAGCGAAAGAGCGTCATTGGCAACAGTTCCGGTAGTGTCATCAAAAGAGTAGAGTAATAAATTTCCTGAATTGTTATTGTATGTAGCACAAGCTAATTTAGTGCCATCAGGAGAAACTTTTAAATAACCTCTAGGGTCATTAGCCGTATAATTTACGGTAGAAAGCACGGGTGTTGTATTTAAACCGTTGGTGTCAATTTTATAAGCTACAAAAGTGTCTTTTACTAAAGAAATAATCCAAAAAGTATTGCAATCGGCACCTTTAACAGCAGTAACTTTTTCAGTCCATTCTTGATTTCGTCCAATAGATAAGTCTATTGGCACGCCAACTACATCTCCTAAGCCGCCATTGGCTGTCATATCAACAGTGTAAGCCTGTAATCCTTGAGTTGGATTTACAATATTTCCGGTATTGTCATATTCATTAGCGCCAACAGTAAAAATATAAAACAAATTGGCATTGGAAGGATTGGGTACAATAATGGCCGATTGTGAACTTGAAGGATTTCCAAGCATGTTTTGACCATTAGTCATTACATTTCCATTTTTATCCCAAACATTAGTACCATCTGAATAAAAAAGCAAATTTCCATTGCTGTCTGAAAAGGAAGAGCACCCTTCAATGGTATTTAAATTTCCGGAAATACTTACCGGAGCTCCGGTATTAAAATCAATACCGGCACCATAACCAAAGTACCAAAAGTTAGCTTCGCCTTGAGCATACGATTGAAAACCGATGCAAAAAAGAGATATGAGAATGACTATTTTTTTCATTAAAACCTTACAAGTGTAAAGTTTCAAATGTAAGAATATCTAATTTAAATTTTAAGAATTTATTTACAAATCTCTTTTTTTAATTAAAGCATATGATGCATATATAAAAATGGCGGTCCATACACTTACAATAATAATATCAGAAATTTGAATAGAGAAATCTTTTGATAAATCTTCACCTACTTGTTTAGCTACCGATTTAACAGCGTTTAATCTGGTAAAAGGTTCTTTTAATAAGTTACTCATTGCTTGTAGGGGAAAAAATTGCATAATGGTATCTACATTAGGTTTAAACTTCCAATAAACAATAATTTTCACAATGCCTTCAATAAAAAGCCAAACAAGCATAGCACCTACAGCGAAAGCAGAACGTTTTATTAAAATTCCTAGAAAAAGTCCGAAAGAGAAAAAACCAACAAGCTTTACAAAAAACGCAACTAAATATTCTAAATCGGTAGTAATTATTGAAATTTCATTGTAATCAGAATAAATAAGACCAAGAATAAGTGAGATAAAAAATACGAATACAGTTGAGATTAAAGCGAGTAAAATAACGGTATAAAATTTAGATAAAATAAATTCTTTTTTACTAAGGCCGTCTATTAAATTTTGTTTTAGAGTTTTGTTGCTATACTCGTTTGCCATCATAGAGACAATAACAAGTAACAAGAAAAATTTAAAAATAGAAGCCATGAAAGTATTAAAATGCCAGATATAGGGAAAGTTAAAAATTCCTTGATCGGCTAAGTGAAATTTAATAGGACCAATATCAAATTTTATAGCAGCTATAAGAGCTATAGATGTTAGTAAAGCAAAATAGATAAAAATTAAAACTCTGCTGGCTCTATTGTATTTTAGCTTGTGTATTTCTATATTTAAAAGTCGTAGCATTTTAGTTTTTGTTGGTTAAAGTTAAAAATTGTTGTTCTAAACTTGGTTTGCGTTTTACTAAGTGAGAAAGGACAACACCATTGGTAAAAAGGTAATTGTTAATCTCGGTAGCAGTTATAGGTTTGCTAAGCGTGGCTATTATTTTTTCGTCTTCCTTTTTTAGAGTGTTAATGCCCTCAAAATCTGTTAAAAGTTGGTGAAATTTTTCGTGGTTGTCTTCAACGTTTAGTTCAAAATAACCATAAGATGATGTGATTCCGTCTACGGTTCCTGCATATAATTTGATACCGTTGCGAATAATAACTACATGAGAACATACTTTTTCAACTTCATCTAGTAAGTGAGATGCAAGTAAAATGGTAGTTCCTTCGTGCGCTATTTTTTTAATAATCTGTCTTATTTCGTGTATTCCTTGTGGATCTAAGCCGTTTGTAGGTTCATCTAATATTAAAATTTCAGGATCGTTTAGCAAGGCAGAAGCAATGGCAAGTCGTTGTTTCATTCCTAAAGAAAACGTTTTAAACTTGCTATTTTTACGATCAAATAAATGTACAGCTTTTAACTTTTCGTCGATTTTAGAATAAGGAATGCCTTTAATTTTACAAACTAATTTTAAGTTTTGAACGGCAGTCATATAAGGGTAAAAGTTAGGACGTTCTATAATAGCTCCTACCTTTTTTAAGGCTTCATGAGTTGATATCGTGCCGTTAAACCAACTAAAACTTCCGGAAGTTTTGTTTACCACATTTAAAATAATCCCTAAAGTAGTAGATTTTCCACTTCCGTTAGGTCCTAATATTCCATAAACATTGCCTTTCTTTATTTCAAATGAAAGGTTATTTACAGCATGAATATTTCCGTATTTTTTATTGAGTTTGTCAATAGATAGAATAGTTTCCAATTTTTTTATATTTTGTATGAAATTAAGACGACGAATACTGAATTTTGTTACAGCAATGTACTAAATTTGAGTTTTAGATGCACATTTATTATGGACGAAAAATTAATTTCTCAAAAAAAACCGGCATATCCTATCAACCAACAATTGTACGATTATTTAACAGCGTACAATAGAAATATTAAAATTCCGGTATCGTATGATGATTTGTTGCGTTTTGCAGGATCTATTGTAGTTTATGACAAAAAAGGAGATGATACGCTTTGGGTTCGTGTTTATTATTCTGAGCACGAACGTGATGAGATAGATTTAAGTCTAAAAAAAATGTATATGATTTTACACGGAGATGGTGGCGATGATTCTTTGCCATACCTAACCGTTGATGCGATAGATTACTGTACTTTTGGAAATTCGAAACCTTTTCGGATTAAAATTCGAAATATTTTAAACGATAACCACACCTATTTGTACATTAAAAAAGCCGATGCCTCTCGTGTTTACGGTTTGGAGTTAGAGCATATTTTATCGCCTAACAATATTAATTTTTTAGTTTTTAAAGACACTTTAATTGAAGAGCACGTACTGGGAATTCCGGGAGATACCTTTATTTCTGAAAACCTTAAAAATGTATCTGTGAGAGGTAAAAAACGTCTTTCAAAAGAATTTGTAAAGTTTAATGAACGCTGTGTAATTCGCCTACTTGGCGATATGCGATCGTATAATTACGTAATTGTAGCTTCTCATGACTTTGATCAGGTACAGTACCGTATTAGGGCTATGGATTTTGATCAACAGAGTTATGAAGGAAATTTAAAAGTATATTTTCCTCAATTTTTTAAAGAGAACTATCAATTTGTTAAAATGGTTTCCGAAAGTTTACAAAAAGAATCTGTAGAACAGTATAAAAGAGAAGAACGCGCTGCAATAGCAAGACGTATTTTAGGCTCTATAGAACGCGTAAATCACTTGTTAGATTGTATGTCAAACGATACTATATCTACGCCAGAGAAAATACAACAGCTTAAATTGGACTTGGTAAATTATACAAAGGATAAAAAATTTAAAGCATGTAATTCTATGGGAGATATTTTAAAAGTTGCTTTTGATTTTGTTGTTAGAAATTACGAAAATGTAAATACCTATATTATTCACTAATCATTTTAAAAATCAAAATCATCAATATTTTCAAAATGACTTTCGTCATCTAAAAAGTCGCTATCTCCTAAATTATCTTCAGCAGTAAATGTCTTAGCAGGTGCTTCATCTGGAGTATTTCCAAAAGAAAATGCAATTGCAGGGAGCTTTTGAGTAGTTTGAATATCTACTTCAGAAAGTTCAACAAAAAAGGTCCACATAGCAAAAAAATCGTACAAATAAATTAGTTTATCGCCTTTGCTTTTTAGTACCTGATTTATAGTACAAGTTTCCATAGAAATAGCAGTTTCATCGTCAGACATATTGCATAAAGGAATTTCCTCTCCTTGTTCCCACTCATGAGTCGTTTTGTAAAAAGAAGCTATCTCTAACCCTTTAAATCCAAACGATTGTGCAATAATGCGATGTAGCTCGTCTAATGTAATTGTTTTTGGAACAATAATATCTCGTATTACATCTTCTTCTACATCTAAAATAACTCTTATTTTGTACGCCATTTTAATTTTATAAAAAATTAGGGAGCAAAGGTACTATTAAATACGAAATTATTATTTTTACGAACTAACATTTTTTTTATGGATAAGAAAGAAGAATTATTATTACAGTTAAACAAGTTGTGCGAAAATACTTTGATGGAAACGCTTGATATTAAGTATGTAGATTTAGGAGAGGATTTTTTGGTAGCAACAATGCCTGTAACTTCAAAAGTATACCAACCAACCGGAATATTAAATGGAGGTGCAACTATGGCTTTGGCTGAAAGTGTAGGTAGTCCAACATCTTTGTTGGCTATTGATAGAGAAAAATACGATGTTAGAGGAATTGAATTTTCTGCAAACCATTTAAGAAGTGTTAAAGAAGGAATAATTACCGCAACGGCAAAAATTGTACATAAGGGAAGAACCATACATCTTGTTGAAATAAAAATAAGAGATGACAAAAACAGGCTTATATCAATTTGTAAAATCACAAACTTTATTTTGCTAAGAAGAAGATAGGGCGTTAAATTAGATATATCTTTAAGCAGGTTATTGTAAAATAGAAATACTCAACAGTTAAATTATCACTCATTGCAAAAACAACTAGCAATTTTTTTAGAAAAAGCTGTACACGCTCATAAACTCAAAAAACCCTTTGTAGTGTATAAAAAGCCAAATGAAAATCAGTTGGTGTTTTTTGCACAACATGACAGTACATTGTATGAACTGATATCTTTTAACGATTCTGGTTTCGTTTTTTGTCCTTTTTCAGAAAAAGACAAGTCTATTATTTTTCCGTCGAGTAAAAGTTCAATTGATTTTTTTGAAATACCTCCCAATGCAAATTCTAGTCAAGAAATAAAACAATTCAAAAATACTTCCTTTGCAGAAAAGAAGAAGCATCTAACTTTGGTTGAGAAGGGAATAGATTTTATTGCCACAGGAGCAGCTGAAAAAGTAGTTTTATCACGAAAAGAAGAAGTTATAGCACCTTCTTTTAATATGTTAGCTACTTTTTACAATATGTTATATAAATATCACAATGCTTTTGTGTACTTGTGGTACCATCCTAAAATAGGTATGTGGATGGGAGCAACTCCCGAGCGTTTGTTAACGGTTAAAAACAATAGAATAAAAACCGTAGCATTGGCAGGAACTCAACTTTATAAAGGAGATTTAAATGTAGCGTGGGGAAAAAAAGAACTTCAAGAACAGCAGTTTGTAACTGCATATATAGTATCTCATTTAAACAATGAATTGTATCACTTAACGCAATCAAAAACAGAAACGGTACAGGCCGGAAACTTACTTCATTTAAAAACAGTAATTACCGGTACTTTAAAGCCAAACTGCTCTATTCGTAAAGTAATAAGGTTACTGCATCCAACACCTGCTGTTTGTGGGTTACCCAAGCAACAAGCTTTTAATTTTATTCTTCAAAATGAAGGATATGACCGACAATATTATTCAGGATTTTTAGGCGTGTTAAATTTGAATGAAGAAACTTACCTTTCTGTAAACTTACGGTGTATGAAAATTGAGGATAACAAAGTTTCAATTTTTGTAGGAGGAGGAGTTACAAAAGACAGTATTCCGGTAGATGAATGGGAAGAAACAGTTTCAAAATCGAAAATTATTAAACACGTATTGTAGTTTCTTTACATCTTATTAAAATACCTAGCATAACTTTATGTAAATTTGCAACTTTAATCAAAGAACTGAATGCACTTAGCACCTAAAAATAAATTGGCTCAGAAAGTTGTAAGCTGTTGTGAAATAAATAATATAAAAACAGTTGTAATTTCACCGGGATCTCGTAATGCTCCTTTAATTATAGGTTTTAAAGCATCTATACATATAGAAGCACTTTCTGTGGTAGATGAACGTAGTGCTGCTTTTTTTGCTTTGGGAATAGCACAACAAACACAAAAACCGGTAGCCTTACTATGTACATCAGGGTCTGCACTGTTAAATTATTATCCGGCTATTGCAGAAGCTTTTTACAGTAATATTCCATTGGTAGTAATTTCGGCAGATAGGCCACCACATTTGATAGATATTGGAGATGGTCAAACCATTAGACAAGAAAATGTGTTTCAAAATCATACATTATTTAATGCTAATTTAACAGATGAGAAAGACACATTTTTAATTGAGAAAGCATTAAAAATAGCCATAGAAAATAAAGGTCCGGTACATATTAATGTTCCTTTTGATGAACCACTGTATGAGCAAGAAGAGATTGAAGATACCGAATTAAATGTTGAAGAAAAACCGAAAGATACGCTGTTAGATGAGGTTCCTTTAGATGTAGATGAACTTCAAAAATATGCAGATATATGGAATGCTTCATCAAAAAAAATGGTACTGGTAGGTGCTCATTATCCTAGCGATTTATTACAAACGCAACTCGAACATTTTGTAAAAGACCCTTCTGTATTAGTGCTGATTGAGAATACAGCAAACATTTCTCATCCTAAATTTATAAACAGTATAGATAAACTTATTTTTCCTTTTGCTGAAAATGAATTGGAACAATTTCAGCCCGAAATATTACTCAGTTTAGGAGGTTTAATTGTTTCAAAAAAAATTAAACAACAACTTAGAAATTACAAGCCAAAACACCATTGGCATGTAGATGCAAAAAGGGCGTTTGATACATTTCACTCTTTGAGTCACCATTTTAAAATTTCTCCTCAATTGTTTTTTAGTCAGTTTTTCTTTTTAACAAAACAAAAAGAAAGTAACTATCAACAGTTTTGGTTAGAAAAGAAAAAACTCAGATTGCAAAAACACCAACTGTTTGTTGAAACTTGTGCATTTTCAGACCTTAAAGTTTTTGATATAATTCTTTCTTCTATACCAAGCTACTCTCAATTGCAATTGAGTAATAGTTCTATTATTAGGTATACGCAACTTTTTGATATTGATAAATCACTGTCCGTATTTTGCAATAGAGGTACAAGTGGTATTGACGGAAGTACAAGTACTGCCGTTGGTGCAGCTTACGCTTCAAATAAACCAACAGTTTTTATTACAGGAGATATTAGCTTTTTTTACGATAGTAATGCACTTTGGAATAATTATATTCCTGCTAATTTTAGAATTATTATTGTAAACAATGGAGGTGGAGGTATTTTTAGGTTTATACCCGGACCACAACAATCAAACGCGTTAGATTATTTTGAAACGCCTCATAATTTAACAGCAACGCATTTGTGTAAAATGCATCATTTTGAGTATTGTAAAGCTAAAAATGAAACAGAATTATTATTTGAACTGAAAGGGTTTTATAATGAGTCTAATAAACCTAAATTATTAGAAATTATGACACCAAGGGTTAAAAACGATGAGGTGTTAAAAGCATATTTTAAAAATTTAAAAGAATAGTACAATGGATTTGAAAGTAGGAGATAAGGTAGCGTTAAAAATTGTTAGACAAACAGAAATAGGTTTTACCGTTTTAATAGATGAGGTATATGAAGGAATGCTTTACAAAAATGAATTGTACAAGCGTATTCAAGAAGGTGATACTTTAGTAGGTTATATTAAAAAGATTAGAGACGATCAAAAAATTGATGTTAGCTTACAACCGGTAGGCTTTAAAAGAGCTATTGTTAGTAATGAAATAAAAATACTAAACGCATTAAAGCAAAACGAAGGATTTTTACCACTGCATGATAAAAGCAATCCATATGATATCAAATATCAACTGGAAATGAGTAAAAAATCGTTTAAAAGTGCTATTGGCGGACTGTTTAAACAAAAACTTATAACCATCGATTCAGATGGTATTCGGTTAGTACAGTTCGATTAAAGCCAACGTTTTTTATAAACTTAATTTGCTTTTTAAGTCTTTGTCAATGGCATTTTTATGAACTAAAACAGAGATAGTTTTTAATTTAAAAAAGGCTTTACTCATATAAATATAACCACCATTTCCAATTCTACTTCCACTACTTCCCCAAGAGTTTTTAACCTTGTAGTACTCATTGCCATTTTGGTCTTTTACAAGACCTACAATATGCATTAAATGGTCATCTGTAGTGTTATAATTTTCAAATTCTTCTTGTCTAAATTCGGGCGTTATCTCGCGTTCTTCAACAATATAAGTGAGAGCTTTCGTGCTATTTTCAACATTTTTTGGGATTACAGCTACTCCAAATTTTTGAGAAAAAGTTTTTTCAGAAACATCACAATCTAATGCCAAACTATATCCTTTTTTTAAGGCATTATCTACGACTTCAACTAATTTGTTTAACGGTACATTGTAAAAGCTTCCGTTTGAGAAATTATCAGGAATATTTAAAATAAATTTACTGTAAAAAGGTTGGTGTAAAAACGAAGTAATGGTAACGTATTCAGAAGCATCAATTTTAGTTGTTTTTGCAAAAGATTTTGGAGTATACGTAATACCTTGGTATGTAAATTTTTCAGGAATTTTTCCTAGATGTGCATCTAAAATAGAATCTACAGCCTTTTTCCAATTAGCATATTTACTTTTTTTTCCGTTCGCAATATAATCGTCTAAAATTACTTTTAACTCCGGAATAATTGTAGCGTGATTGTGTACTGTATTGCCATTTACCAATCCGGAGTAAGCACTTTCGGGAACGAGACCATATTTTTTAACAGCGTTTAGTACATCATGTGCCAATCCGCCTTCGCTAAATTGTATTTTTCCTTGTCGCATTACGTAATCCCAAGCTTTTTCAGGATATGTATGACGCACGGTATACATTTCTGAAATGTCAATCATTTTACCGGTTTTTCTAAATATTTCAGATTCAATAAATGATGAGGTTGAAAAGCTCCAACACGTTCCGGTTCTACCTTGACTTTTTACTGCCGAGGCTTCGATATCAACAACAGGTGTAAATTCATATTTTTGCTCTTTAGGGATATGCACATTTACAACAGTGTCTTCTTGAGCGTAAAAAATACTTGTGCTACTAATAATTAGTGCGAATAAAAATTGTTTCATTTCTTTTTTAATTTTCTGTGGTAGGTTCTATATATGTTCCGTCTCTTTTTTGTAGAACACGTTCAATATTTTCGTAATAATCATCGGCATTAGGGTCGCCTTCAGCGAGTTTCATATAGCCATTTTTGTAATATTTAAGTGCTTTTTTTAGTTTTCCTCCGGTTTCATAATAACGGCCTATGTAGTAATCTCCTATTGGTGACTCACTATATAGTTTATTAATCATCTCTCCAAAATTCTTTAAATAATCGCCATTTTCTTTGTCTAAAATAATAGATTCTATGGCAAAAATATCTCGTTCTCTAATTTTTAAATTACTTCCAAATAAGTACTCAATTTCTACATATTTGTTTTCTAAGTAAGCGATGGCATCTGGAGGAGATAAATGTTTAATATTTTTTTCAAATTCTTCTTTAGAAATGGCTGAATACATTTCAAAAATAAAAGCAAGAGCACTTGGGATTGCCTGCCCAATAGAAGCTGTTTTAGTGGTATTTTTAAAATATTCGTATTTGTATTTAAATACCGGATTTTCAATTTTACCTAACAGTAAATTGGTGGCTTTAATTGTTTTTTGTCTTTTTTCAGAGTTGTATTTACCGTTACTTAAATAATAGTAAATATTTTCATCATTTAAAGTAACTACTTTTTGCTCTAGCATTAAAGGCATATCTAGAGCATAGTACGGATTTATATTTATGTATGCATTAAATCCAGGAAAATCTTCTATTAAAAAGTAATTGACAAAGTTGGCAGTAAGCGTATTTCCTACAATGGTTTTAAATGGAGATAACCTGTAATTTTCTTCAAAATAATTAAATAGTTCTCCTCTAATAAAACGGTAAAATGCTTCTCCTTCTTCGGTAGGTAAGCTGTTTTGTTTTGAGTACGAACAATCTTGGTAGCGTTCGTTGTATTGATTTTGATTAATACCAACTATTATCTGTTCGGGTGCTTTATCTTTTTTTGCGAAAAGAATTGCATTTCCAACATAAACATCAAATAAATACTCAGCGTCAAGTACAATGGTAAGCGGATAATTTTTTGTAGAATCTACCTGATAACTAGGAGGTATATAAATTTTTAGGAGTCGTTCGGTTTTTAGTTCTTCTGAATTAAATTTCTTTAATTTAATATTTTGAGAAAATAGGGTATTGGTTACTAAACTTACTATTAGTGCAAGTGTAATTTTTTGAAGGGTTATTATTTTCATAGTTTAAAGATATACATTTTATTAAAAACGAAAACCAAGGTTAAAATTAAAATAATTTCCATCTTTAGAATTGAATACAGATAAATTTAAATTTATCATTTCAGCCCCAACAAGCCAAAGCCCTGCTCCATATGAGGTTTTCCAATCGTTTGAATTTTCTCCGTTTAGCCAAACTCTTCCGTAGTCAAATCCGCCAAACACACCCATTTTCATAGGCAGTACCGCTGTTTTTCTGTTTTTTAAGTGAAATCGGAGGTCTGTATTTTGGTAATAAGATGAATTTCCAATAAATCGTTGATTTCGGTATCCTCTTAAACCGTCTTTTCCTCCAATACTTGCTGCATTATAAAACTCAAAATGGTTGCCAATTATTATAGTACTTTTAAATTTTGTTGCTAAAACAATGTTTCCGTTAGGTATTAGCTTGTAATTGAAAGAAATTGAAGGCGAAATATATCCGTTTTGCTCGTTAGCATTGCTAAAATTTCTTTTCCATCCAGCTTCTAGAGAGGTACTCATTCCCAACGTAGGAAATGTTTTGTCGTCATAATTTTCGTAACTGTATGCAGTTTTAAAGTTGAAATAATTTTTGCGTTCATCAAGAATATAGGGAAGGGTATTAATATACCTATTTGCTGTTTTTTCAACTTCAATGCTTTCTATTGCTGCACCAATTTTAAATTCAGCACCCATTCTTCCTGTCCATTTTAATGTTGGGTTAAATGCATATGTACTTAGTTTTACTCTGTGGTAATTGTCTCCATAAATAGCCTCGTAGTTTATTGTTTCATTTCCAAACCCGTAATGATTGATGCTAAAATTAGGACTTGTAAATATGGTTTCTAAAACTAAATTCCATTGGTTTATAAAATTAGCAAATTCGGCCTTATAATTAATTTCGTACCCTTTAGTTGCAAAATAATAAGCTGCTTTTAAGGTGTGCTGTTGCGTAAAAGGATTTCTAGTAAACTTGTAAACAGTATATGTATTGTTAATACCTATTTTTAAACCATCATCAGGGTTTGAACCTATAGATGGAATTAATTGATTTTGATTGTATTTTAATTTCTTATAATTGTAGAGGTTGGTATTGTAGTTGTTTGTTAGTTTTAGTTTAGCTGTTGAGTTGGTATACGTATTTTTCTTAGTTTTAAAATCGTAAATAGTTACTCTCTTTTTGTTTTTAATAGTGTACGTATCGTTATTTTGTCCTCCAATGAGCTTTATTGAAATGTATTTGTTTTTACTTTCACCGGTAACATTAAAAATATCTTTATCATCTAATCCGTATACCCAAATTTCTTTAGTTTCTTCGGAAAGAAATACTTTTTCATAAAATTTACGGCCTTTTTTACCCTTTTTTATATTGAATATTTTTATAGATGTATTTCCGTTATTTAAACGCTTAATTTCAAATAAATTATCCTTATCAGTACCCTTTACAATGGCAATTTTAGCAAGTTGTTTGTAATATTGTTTGGCTATTTCAGGTAACTTATTGAGTCGTTCTTTGAGTTTCTTTTTAAGATTGGATATAGTGGCATCTTGCACTTCTGTTGGGAGATTGTTAAAAGCATTATTAATAATCTCGTCAGTTATTTTTTGTTGAATATAAGCGACTTGTTTTTCCCAATTTGAAAATGATGATTTGGTAATAAGGGCAGCATCTAATGGGTATGGTTCTAGGTTAAACCACTTTACATTTCTAATATCTCCGTCGTATTCTTGCATAAGTTTTAATGCCGGAACTATTTTAGTTGCTAAATTTAAGATAACACCATCGTACTTAGAGAATGCCTGATCTCTATCTCTAGGAACCGGTTTGTAAATTATTTTTTTACTTTCGTTAAACTTAGCCCACCTCCATTGGTCTTCATGTCTGTCCCAATCGCCAATAAGCATATCAAATAATCGAGCTCTAATGTAGGTATCTTCATCTACGCTATATTTATCAGATTTGCGTAGTTTTTTTAGTAAATCACTTGTAGAGATAATTTTATTTGAATACCCAAAGTTTTTTAAATCACCATGTCCGGAAGTTACCCTTTCCTCAATCATGTACAATTCATCTCCAAATTCGTCATTAAATTCGCCAAGTGCATTTTGTTTTGGTACGTAATACAGTGTTGTGTTAGGATGGTAAATATTTATAGCATCAGCCAGGGTGTTTACGGCAAAAGGAGCGTAAGGATGTGCTGTTGTGTATATATCCATTAATAAATCTTCAGTAAACGTATCGTCAAATTTATGACCGATGTACTTGTTTTTATAAGCAACCGCTTGTAAGTATTGTGTAGCACTTTTTCGCAAAGCTCTCATAACATATTCTTTGTTGTTTTTATCAACTAAGCGCAATGATTTTGATTGATTTCCTCCACCTTTTCTAACAGGATGAAGTCCGCCTAAGAGCGTGTCAAGTAACACGGTTTTAGCCATTACTTTTGTTCCGTAATATTTTCGATAGTGTTTTCCCCACAACCAAGTATATACGCTATTTTTGCTTACTTCTGAGGGTTTGTACACAGCTGTTTTAGAGTAGTCAGGAAAGTGATTAGGGTAATTTTGAAGTGTACTTTTTAAACTTGCAGGATGTATTTCTGTTTTAAATAGTAATTTTTGTTGTTGGTTTTCTTCGGTATAATAATAAACCCAGCTAGCTCCATTTTTATAGGTAATAAGTTTGGCATATCCTAAACCACCATAAGAAAAGAGCCCGCCATTTATAGCTCTTGCAGCAGAAATTTTTGACCCAGATCCACTAATAATTTGAGGTTTTCCATTTTTAATGAGGTATTGTAAATTGTGCTCATGACCAGATATAAAAATGGTGTTATTAGCTCTTTGCGAGATGGTTAAAAGTCTGCTTTTTAGTGCAGTATACAAAGGATTTATCATATCTTGAGGTGAGATACCGCTTGTTTTTCTCAGTAAATTGGCAGCGCTACCCAAAACAGGTAGCGGAATTTTAGTATTTACAGGATACAATTGACTTTTAAAAGAAAATTGCCCGCCGTGAGAACCGTTGCTGAAAATAGGGTGATGTATGGCAATTAAAATGGTTTTTGAAGTGTTTTTTTTGATGATGCTCTCAAATTCATCAAAAAACATTTCACGTGTTTTAATTTCGCAATCATCATTCATTGTTGGGTTATTATTCCAGTTTTCTAAATACCATTGCGAATCTACAATAACCAAAATAGTATTTTTGGAGATGGTGATTTTCTCTAGAGGGCATCCGTTTTTTGGTAAAAACGACTTTTTGGTATTCAGCTTTTTTTCGATGTATTTTTCTTCTCTTTTTAGGCCTTTTATACCATTGCTATAATAGTCATGATTTCCGGGAATAAAAATAGTATGCCCTTTGTAATGCTCAATTAAATCTAGTTGCGCATTTATTCGATGCTCTGCCAACATTCTGGTTTCTGTTCCTTTTTTAGGCATTCCTTTTTCGTAGATATTATCTCCTAAAAATAAAAGTGTGCTATTTATGGGAGCTTCAGCCAATTCTTTTTTTAAAAGAGATAGGTGCGATAAATTTTCGTGCATCGTCGCATTTCCGGCATCTCCTATTAAATAAAAAACATGTTCAATTGGAGCGTTGACGTCATTTTTGCGTTGTTCCCATGCAGTTACAGATTTATGATATTGTGCATTGTAGGTTGCGCAACTTGAAACCAAAAGGGTTAATAAAAAGGAAAAAAGAAAGTTGAGATTTGACTCACGACCCATACTAGTGTAAATTTACGAACTCAAAAATACATAATATTACGTACATTTGAATATATAATTAAAATTTTAGAAATGCTTAATAATGATTTTTTTAAGGAAGTAGAAAGTTTTGTATTTAAGTTGTTTAAAGATTCGCTTCCAATGCAGGCAGTATATCACAACTTTACTCATACCGCGTATGTTGTAAAATCTGCCCATGAAATTGCTTTGGCAGAAGCTATTTCTGAAAGTGATTTAGAGCTTCTTTTGTTAGCAGCTTGGTTTCACGATACCGGATTTATATCTGAAACAAAAAATCATGAAGAGAAGAGTAAAGAAATTGCAAAAGCATTTTTGATTAAAAAGGGATTTTCAGAAGAAAAAATAGCAAAAGTATTAGCCTATATTGATGCAACAAGAGTTCCTCAAAAACCAACCAATAAAATTGAAGAAATTATTTGTGATGCAGATTTATTTCATTTGGGATCTGAAGATTTTGAAAAGACTTCTCAATTGCTTCGTGCAGAGTGGGAGTATTTGTGCGATAAGCATTTGACCGATGTTGCTTGGTATCAAGAGAATGATAAATTTTTATCGGAGCACAATTATTTTACAACCTATGCTTATCAAAAAAGACATCATCAAAAAATATTAAATTGGATTAAGGTTCAAAAAAATCTACAAAAAGCAATTGTAAAAGAAAAAGAGCAACAAACGAAAAGCAAACTTAAAAAGTCGAAACAAAAACGAGAAAAATTAAAAGAAAACCGCTCAGATAGAGGTATTGAAACAATGTATAGGGTAACGCTAAAAAATCATATAAAACTTAGTGATATTGCCGATACAAAAGCAAATATTTTACTTTCAGTAAGTGCAATTACACTATCTATAGCGCTTTCAATGTTATTTCCAAAATTAGATAAACCAGATAATTACTATTTAATTTATCCAACATTAATGTTTCTATTTATTACTGTTGCCACCATTATATTTTCAATATTGGCTACACGTCCAAAAATTACTTCGGGAAACTTTACCAAAGAGGATGTTAAAAATAAAAAGGTAAACTTATTATTTTTTGGAAATTTTCATCAACTTCCGTTGGAAGATTTTCAAGAAGGAATGCTTGAAATGATGAATGATAGAGATTATCTCTACAAATCGTTAATGAAAGATTTATACTTTTTAGGCATTGTTTTAAATAGAAAATACAAGCTGTTAAGGGTTGCTTATGGTATTTTTATGATTGGAATTATAATTTCAGTAATTGCCTTTGTCATTGCT
This sequence comes from Flavobacteriaceae bacterium, assembly GCA_027082925.1. Lineage (GTDB taxonomy): Bacteria > Bacteroidota > Bacteroidia > Flavobacteriales > Flavobacteriaceae > Lutibacter. Next base: position 151,754 of record JALWTD010000017.1, on the reverse strand, counting down.
TTTGAACTAATGAAAAGTGTCGGAGTAGAAGTTCTGTAAATTAAATATCCAACTCCATAAATTTCATTAAATCGTCAAATGTAATTTTCTCTTCAGCTTTACTGCTGTAGTTTATATCAACTCTTAGCGCTTTTAGTCCAGAAATTCCTTGTAAATCTTCAAGTTTAACTTTTTCAACAGTATCTAGTAGGTAATTGTTAGATTGAAGGTATTTGATGTATTTAAGATATTCTTCTGCATCTTTGTCTTGACTGTAAACAATTGTAATTTTTCCGGGTTGTGTTAACCGTTCTTTTGAGTTTTTTAAAAGTGCTTTGTCAATTCGTTTTTTAATAATTTCATATCTTATGTTGTAAGCACCATCTACATCAAATCGTTTTTCATCCATTCTAAACTTTATAGAAAGAGGCGTGCTGTGTACTAAAATAAGAGAAGCTACTTCTAGCGGATGCGTGAGTTTATTTTTTAGGTGATATGCAATATTTTCCATTTCACACATCATTTGAAGTTGCCATAACCTCAAATTTTGAAGATAAATATTATTATAGCTGTAATTTTTTACCAAAGATTGACCAATGTAAATATTGTAATCAATACCATCTGTTTTGTAACGCTCAAAATAATGAGGAAACATAGTTTGAGCTTCTATTTGTTTAGTGTCTATAAACTTAGCAAGTTCTTCATTAAGTGTATTAACACTTTCTTCATATTTTTTACGTTTGTCGTAAATTACATGTAGCTTATCATCAATAAGTTGCAGGTAATTTTCAATATCATTGTTTAATTCAGCATTTAAAGATTTTAAATGACTGAAAACAGGATAAATATCTTTTTGTAAAAAATCTATCAAACTTGTTTCATCGCTTGATTTTAATCCGTTGCTGATATTGCTTAAACACTTATCTATTCTAAAAATAAGGTCGTTATAAATAGGTAATTTATATCGTTTTTTTGCTTTTAAAATAATTTCTGAAGCTAAATTTAACTGTTTCATTAAATCATCTCTAATAGCATTATTTCTAGCTACAGAAGAACCTTTAATATCGCACTGACCATATAGCGGAATCACATTTTCAAAGATAATATCCTCTAACTTAGGAGTGTGTGTGTTGTTAAATTCAGATTCGTAATAATATTTTTCGGCTTCTTCATAAAAACGCCATTCAACTGTTGGGTGTATTGAAGTGTAATTTTTTTGAATAATTGATTCGAGTTTGTTTTGAAATTCTTCGGTATATCTTTGCAGTGCTATTTTAAAAACAGGAATAATATCTTTTAGCTTATAAGCGTTCACAGAATTGAGTTGGTACTTGTTTTTTGAAACAAATTCCATAATACCAAACATTTCATTACTCAATTTTAGTGGTACTAAAATAATACTTTGTATTCCTTGTTTTTTTAGGGTTTTATAAAGCTTATTATAATTGTTTTCTTTGCCGTATTTTTCTAAATCTGAAATGGCTAATAATTCACCGTTTTCAAAAACAGTAGATTTAATAGACTCGCAAAAAAAGTTATCAAGGGTAAGTGCTTTTTTCTCGGGAATTATAAAGCTTTTTTGTTCTTTATGATATTTAATATTTGCCCTTTTATGATTTAAGTTGTAGCTAGAAAAACCAAATTTAATATTGGTTGTTCCAAACAGTGCAGAAATACTGCTTTCAAGAAAATCGAACGATTGGTGATTTTTTTTGAGCAAGTTTTCTTTGAGTTTAGAAATGGATTCATCAGGAGTAACATCAAAAAGATTCATAATACCAAATCCTTTAAACTCGTAGCTGTTTGGAGGGAATTTTTCTTTCCAAACATCAATATTATTAAAGTTGTCTATTAAAACTTTAACATCTTCATCAGTAATAGGCTTTGTACCTTCTAAAGGTGTTATTTTAAAGAAATCGCCGTTGTATAATGTTCTGTAATGTTTAATAAGTCCTGTTTTTTTATTGGGAATATCAAAAAAGAAAGGTCGTCTAAAATCAATTTTAATTTTGTAGTGGTAGGCTAAAATAAAAGTACAAGCAAGAATGTAAATATTAGCCTCATCAAAATTTCGTAATTTAAATTCGTAATCGTCTCCCGCATCGTCTAAAATTTGTTGAAACCTTTTTGAAAACTTAAATGCTGTAAATTCAAAAGGAATACTGGCAGCTTTTATTTCGTTGCTTTGTAAAGGCTCCGGAAATAAAATATTTAAGAGCTTATTAATTTCTTTTCGGTACTTTATTAAGAGCGAAAAATCTTCAAAACCTTCTTTTAAAACAGGATATTGTTGGTACTCATTTAGCAGATTACTTGCCGTGTGGTATAAATAATGATTTTTGTCTTCGGTAATTTTTTTCAAATACTCAAAAACAGCTTCAAAACTTATCTTAAGTTTTAAAGGCAATTCAGCTCTATTTTTATAATTAGAAGGAATTACTCTCATTATTAAGTGTTGCTAGTTTACAATGTACTCATTTTGTCGTAACAAATGCCCAAAATTACTACTTTCTTCCTAAAATAAAACGTTGTGTTACTAAAGTAACATTTCTGAACTTTTAAAATAATTGTTTTTTAAACCACTAAAATGGTTTATTTTTACCTTTTGTAAATTAGAAAAAATGAAAGAAATTAACTGGAAGACTGTCAGAGATTTTGAGGATATTACCTATAAGAAATGTGATGGCGTTGCACGTATCGCATTTAATAGACCTGATGTTAGAAATGCTTTTAGACCAAGAACAACAAAAGAGTTGTATGAAGCATTTTACGATGCTCAAGAAGATGTAAATATAGGTGTTGTTTTATTGTCGGCAGAAGGGCCGTCAAAAAAAGATGGAGTGTATTCTTTTTGTAGTGGTGGAGATCAAAAGGCTAGAGGGCATCAAGGTTATGTTGGAGAAGATGGCTATCACAGGCTAAATATTTTAGAGGTACAACGACTAATTCGTTTTATGCCAAAAGTTGTTATTGCAGTTGTACCGGGTTGGGCTGTTGGAGGAGGACATAGTTTACACGTAGTGTGCGATATGACTTTAGCCAGTAAAGAACACGCTATATTTAAACAAACCGATGCAGATGTTACAAGTTTTGACGGAGGTTATGGCTCAGCATATTTAGCAAAAATGGTTGGGCAAAAAAAGGCACGTGAAATTTTCTTTTTAGGAAGAAATTACTCTGCCCAAGAAGCTTATGAAATGGGTATGGTAAATGCCGTAATTCCTCACGATAAATTAGAAGACACCGCCTTTGAATGGGCACAAGAAATTTTGGCAAAATCGCCTACATCTATAAAAATGTTGAAATTTGCAATGAATTTGACAGATGATGGTATGGTTGGGCAACAAGTTTTTGCAGGAGAAGCAACTCGATTGGCCTATATGACCGATGAAGCTAAAGAAGGACGCAATGCCTTTTTAGAAAAAAGAAAGCCTAATTTTGAAAAAAAATGGATTCCATAGCGAATGCTTAACCAGTTTTAAAACAGTATAGTTTAATGAAAATTATTTGTATAGGGCGTAATTACGCAAAGCACATTGAAGAATTAGAAAACGAGAAACCAAAAAATCCGGTTATTTTTTTAAAACCAGATTCTGCAATTTTACATAAAAATCAACCTTTTTTTATTCCTCCTTTCTCTAATGAAATTCATTATGAAGTAGAGGTATTGGTGAAAATAAATAAAGTAGGGAAGTTTATTGATGAAAAATTTGCACACAAATACTACGATGAAATAGGTTTGGGTATAGACTTTACTGCTCGAGATATTCAAGCAACTTGTAAAGAAAAAGGATTGCCTTGGGAAAAAGCAAAAGCTTTTGATGGAAGTGCTTTAATTGGTAATTTTTTTCCAAAAGAAACTTTTAAAGATTTAAATAACCTGTCGTTTACACTTTTAAAAAACGGAGAAGTTGTGCAAGAAGGAAATACAAATGCGATGCTGTGGAAAATAGATGAGCTTATCTCGTACGTTTCTCAATTTTTTACGCTAAAAAAAGGCGATATTATTTTTACAGGAACTCCTGCAGGTGTAGGAAAAGTTAAAGAAGACGATATTCTTAGTGGAGCTATAGAAAATACACCCAATTTTTCAGTAAAAATAAAATAGAAACGGTTAAAAAGTAAAGAAAATAGGTCTGTTTAAAGGCTTTTCCTTTTCAACGCGTTGCTCTTTAAGAATGTTGTACCCGTAGTGTGTTTCTAAAATTCGCTTAAAATTGTATTTTAATCTAGGGAACTCTCTTAAAAATCCGTCAAAGCTATCCGAAGAAGATTTGTTCATAAAATGATGAATTATTTCAGTGTATGCGTTTGTTAGTTTCGGATTGTGATTTAGTTTTAAAACGCTATTGTAGTATTTCTCTGTAAGTGAGTTGTTTAGAGTAGTAGCTTCTTCTAAATCGTAATTTTTAACTAAATACCAAGTAATCTCTAAATGCGTTTTTTGATTAAACAAAGCAGCATCTAAAGTACAATTCTCAAATTGTTTAAAAAGTTGGTAAGATTCTTCTTTTGTTATCATAGCTAGTAGAGGCATTTAGGTTATTATTACTAAGATGCTTATTTTTTAAAAAGGTTGCGTAGTATTTTGTACTTTTACCCCTTTAAATACAAGACTTGGATGAATGCTGAAATAATTACAATTGGCGATGAAATTTTAATAGGTCAAATACTGGACTCTAATTCAAAATGGATTGCTGAGGAATTAAATAAAATAGGTGTATCTGTTTACCAAATAACATCTATTCAAGATGATAGCAATCACATTTTAAAAGCCCTTAGAGAAGCTCAGCATAATGCAGATATTGTGATTGTTACCGGAGGGTTAGGACCTACAAAAGACGATATTACAAAACATACGCTGACAACCTATTTTAACGATGAGTTAGTGCTGAATGAAGCTATTGTTGCGCATATTCAAAAAATGTTTGCAAAAATAAACTATCCTTTTACGGCTGTAAATAAAAATCAAGCACTTGTACCTAAGACATGTGAGCCTTTAAAAAATTATTTAGGGACAGCTCCGGGAATGTGGTTTGATGATGGTAAAAAAATTGTTGTTTCACTACCGGGAGTACCCACAGAAATGAAAGGTTTAATGGAAAAGAGTGTTTTGCCAAAGCTAAAGGCACGTTTTAAACTACCTTACATTGTTCATAAAACAATTATTACCTACGGAGAAGGAGAAAGTGTTGTCGCTGAAAAAATTTCAGATTGGGAAGCAAACCTTCCTCATTTTATAAAATTGGCTTATTTGCCTTCGTTTGGCAAATTGAGATTGCGTTTAACGGGAAAAGGAACGAATAAACAAGTAATAGAAACAGCAATAGAAAATGAAGTAAAAAAGCTTACAAAACTAATTTCTAATATTATTGTTGGTTATGATGATACCGAAACTATTGAATTTGTGGTAGGTAACCTATTAACACTTCAAAAGCGTACTTTGGCAACAGTAGAGAGTTGCACTGGAGGAAACATTGCAAAAATGATTACTTCTGTACCGGGAGCCTCTAACTATTTTAAAGGAGCTATTGTTGCATACACCCCTTTTGTAAAAACAGACATTGTAGGTGTTTCTAAACAGTTAATAGAAGCCCATTCGGTAGTAAGTTCTCCTGTAGCTGAAGCTATGGCAACAGCAATTCAGCAAAAACTTAAGGTAGACTATGCCATTGCAACTACCGGAAATGCCGGTCCAACAACCGATGAAACAGACGAAACAGTTGGTACGGTATATATTGCTATCGCTACGCCAACACAGGTATTTTCTAAAAAATACTTCTTTGGAAAACCAAGAGAAAAAGTAATTCAAAGAGCCTCAAATAAAGCATTGGAATTGTTAAAGAAAGAAATTTTAAAAAACTAACTAAATAAGTTTGTGTATTAAGTTTGAAAATTATAATTTTGCATCTCGTTTGAGATTACACTAATATAAGTATAAGGTAAAGAAATATGTCAAAAGTTTGTGAACTTACTGGAAAAAAAGCAATGGTTGGAAACAATGTTTCTCACGCATTGAACAGAACAAAAAGAAAATTTGGCGCTAATTTAATTAAAAAGCGTTTCTATATTCCTGAAGAAGATAAATGGATTACTCTTAAAGTATCCACATCTGCTTTAAAGAATATTAATAAAAAAGGAATCTCTGCTGTTTTAAAAGAAGCAAGAGAAAAAGGTTTTTTAAAAAAATAATCATTTAGGTAATGGCAAAAAGTAAAGGTAATAGAATTCAAGTAATTTTAGAATGTACGGAGCATAAAGCAACTGGTTTACCAGGTACATCTAGATACATTACAACAAAGAATAAAAAAAATACTCCAGATAGAATGGAACTTAAAAAGTTTAATCCTATTCTGAAGAAAATGACAGTTCATAAAGAAATTAAATAATAGAGGACCATGGCAAAGAAAGCAGTAGCATCGTTACAAACAGGATCAAAAAGGTTAACAAAAGCCATTAAAATGGTAAAATCTCCTAAATCGGGAGCTTATATTTTTGTTGAAGCTATCATGGATCCAACACAAGTAAAAGACTTTTTTAGTAAAAAATAATACTTGTTCTAACAACAATATTTAGAGCTACTTTCTATTAGAGGGTAGCTTTTCTTTTTTATATATTTACGCAAATTAAAATTGTAGAAAATGAGTTTATTTAAACGAATTTTTTCAAAAGAGAAAAAAGAAACCTTAGATAAAGGACTGGAAAAAACAAAGACTACTTTTTTTTCAAAGTTATCTAAAGCCGTAGCCGGAAAATCGAAAGTAGACGATGAGGTTTTAGATCATTTGGAAGAAGTCCTTGTTACATCTGATGTAGGAGTTGAAACCACACTTAAAATAATAGATAGAATAGAAGCTAGAGTTTCTAGAGATAAGTATTTAGGAACCGATGAGTTAAATGCAATTCTAAGAGAAGAAATAGCAGGATTATTATCTGAAACCAATGTAGGAAATGAAACAGAGTTTACAGTTCCTTCAGAAAAAAAACCATATGTAATAATGGTTGTTGGTGTAAACGGTGTTGGAAAAACAACAACTATTGGAAAATTAGCTGCTCAATTTACAAAAGCCGGCAAAAAGGTAGTGTTAGGAGCCGCAGATACTTTTAGAGCCGCAGCTATTGATCAATTGCAAATATGGGCAGATAGAGTAAATGTACCCATCGTTCGTCAAGAAATGGGAAGTGACCCTGCATCTGTAGCATTTGACACGTTAAAATCTGCAGTTGCTCAAAATGCAGACATTGTAATTATTGATACCGCAGGAAGACTGCATAACAAAGTAAATTTAATGAATGAGCTTACCAAAATAAAACGCGTTATGCAAAAAGTGGTTGAAGATGCTCCTCATGAAGTGTTACTAGTTTTAGATGGTTCTACAGGGCAAAATGCTTTTGAACAAGCAAAACAGTTTACCAAAGCTACTGAAGTTACTGCTTTGGCTGTTACTAAATTAGACGGTACAGCAAAAGGAGGCGTAGTTATTGGTATTTCAGATCAATTTAAAATACCAGTGAAATACATTGGTGTTGGAGAAGGAATAAACGACCTCCAAATATTTAATAAATTTGAGTTTGTAGATTCTTTTTTTAATTAAAATAACGGTAAATAAATAAAAAAATCACACTTACTTAAGTGTGATTTTTAGTCTATAATTATGAGAACAAAATCTGTAAAAAAAAATAAAATCAATGTTGTCACACTAGGATGTTCTAAAAATGTATACGATAGTGAGGTGTTAATGGGACAACTTAAAGCAAGTGACAAGCAGGTAGTTCACGAAGATGAACAAGATGATGGGAACATTGTAGTTATTAATACTTGTGGTTTTATAGGCGATGCTAAAGAAGAGTCTATAAATACCATATTGCATTATGTTGCTAAAAAAGAAGAAGGTATTGTAGATAAGGTGTACGTTACAGGATGTTTGAGTGAACGTTACAAGCCCGATTTAGAAAAAGAAATTCCAAATGTAGATGAGTATTTTGGTACTCATGATTTACCAAATTTACTAAAAGTTTTAGAAGCAGATTACAAACACGAGTTGGTTGGAGAACGTTTAACAACCACACCAATACACTACGCTTATTTAAAAATAGCAGAAGGTTGTGATAGACCTTGCTCTTTTTGCGCAATTCCTTTAATGAGAGGAAAACACATTTCTACGCCTATCGAAAATTTAGTTATTGAAGCTACAAAATTAGCTAAAAAGGGAATTAAAGAACTCATTTTAATAGCACAAGATTTAACGTATTACGGACTGGATATTTACAAAAAAAGAGCCTTGGCCGATTTGTTAAAAGAACTCGTTAAAATTGAGGGTGTAGAATGGATAAGATTGCATTATGCTTTTCCTACCGGATTCCCATTAGATGTGTTAGATGTTATGAAAAACGAGCCCAAAGTTTGTAATTATTTAGATATACCGTTACAGCATATTAACGACACGATTTTAAAATCGATGCGTAGAGGAACTTCTCATACCAAAACAGTACAATTAATTCGTCAATTTAGAGAAGCAGTTCCTAATATGGCTATTAGAACTACTTTAATTGTAGGGTATCCGGGTGAAACAGTAGCGCAATTCCAAGAATTAAAAAACTGGGTTAAAGAAACTCGTTTTGAAAGGTTAGGTGCATTTGCATATTCACATGAAGAGGATACTACGGCGGCCAATTTGGTTGATGATGTTCCTGAAGAAGTAAAACAACAGCGAGTAAATGAAATTATGGAGCTTCAAAGCCAAATATCATTTGAGTTAAATCAAGAAAAAATAGGGCAAGAGTTTAAATGTCTTATCGATAGAAAAGACGGAAATTATTTTATAGGAAGAACAGAATTTGATTCTCCTGATGTTGATAATGAAGTTTTAATAGATGCAACCAAATTTTATGTTCAAGTAGGACAGTTTGCCCGTATTAAAATTACATCGGCAAGTGAATTTGATTTGTATGGAATACCGGTTTAAATCAATAAAAAAGCGAGTTTTTAGCTCGCTTTTTTATATTAGTTAAAGAATATGGCATTGGCAACAAACAGTTTCCCGTGCTCCCAAAATGACCTGAATAGAGGATTGTCAACCATATAAATAATTTTACCTTTTCCTTGGTATTCAATGCCAAATAACAATGAATTTTGAACCTTTTCAAGTGCTTCTACACCTGTAAATCCAGAAGTGGTTGTAGTACCTTCAGGAAAATAGCCAACATTAAAACCATCTTCTAATACGTCGTAAGCACTCGCACTTAATTTTAAAGAATAATAGGTATTTGTATATCCGTAAGCTAACGGATGTGTATTGTCTATAGTACTTTTAAAGATACTTCCAGTAATACTACTTTTTACACTCTCGCGTTCAAGTTGGTTGTACGGAATAAATAATTTTTTCATATCTTTTTTAGCAGTATCATCTTCATCACTTTTATCATCATCTTTTTTGTGTTTTAAGTTAAAACCTTCTTTATCGGCAAAGCTATTTAACGCACTTCCTATTGCAATTACATTTCCTCCTTTTTCGGCAAAAGAAGTTATTTTTTTGAGCTGTTTTTCACTTGCTCTAAAGTCATTTGGCAAAATTAAAACATCGTATTCATCTAAATCTGTATGATTGAAATATGCAGTATTTATAATATGCAATGGATATTGTAATTGCGTTTCAAAAAAGTGCCAAATTTCGCCAAAACTAAGCGATGAGGTTCCTTCTCCTGAAATAACTGCTACTTTTTTGTGTTCAATAAATGCGACATAATCTGACCCAAAATCAGCACCATAATCTACAAATCCGGTACTTGCAGGAGTTAGTTTTTCATTCATTTGATTAGAAATATCAATAATAAGTTCATCAAAATTTTGAAGATGTTTATTTTCACCTCTCAAAATAACAAGACTACCTCTTTCAAACTGATTTCCATCTACCGAGAATTTTTTATGACTAAAGCGTACTTTAAAATCGGCCTCCAATAATTTCCCTAAAAAGGCAGCATCTGCTACTTCATCCCACTTACAAACATAAGCGTAGGCTGTTTTTTGAATATTATTTTTAACAATTTCTGTTTGAGGAGTTGTACTGCTTTTTTCAATCGAGTAGGTAGTGGCAAACCCGTGTAATCCATAAGCAAACGGAATACTCCATGCGGTAATATCGTATGTTAAAGAATCTCTTAACTTAGCTTCAGGTTCAAACAGTACTTTTACCATTTTTCCTTTAGGTTGATTGGTAGAAACCACCAAATCACCACTGTTTATTCTAACACTTTTTGTAGTACCTGTATAATAATCAAAAGCTTTGATTGTTTGTTGTGAAGCTCGGTAACTGTTAATTTGATGTTTGTTTAAAAGAGAAACTACTTGGTTTATTTTAGTATGATTCCCTCTAACAATGTAATTTTTGTATTTGAGGTTGGTATTGTTAAAAAATTTACCAAATTCGGTAATTAGTTTTGTTGTATTTTTTGAAGCAACTTCAACAGTAGAAAGTCCTGTTGTAGTATGGTGTTTCACTCTATCAACCAATGTTAAAACAGCTCCGTTAGCTAAGTCTATGCCTAAGCCTGCTTTTCCATGTCCTGCTTGTTCATAAGTCATTCCAACAGCTCCCATATAAGTTGGATAGGTATCTCCATAGCTAGGGTAAAATAAATCGAAACTTTCTTTGGTAAAATAACGCCATCCGTTTTTATCAAAATATTTGGCATGATTTTTTCCAATTTGCGTTTGAAAACTGCGTTGCCAGTCTGTAATAATTTCGTGAAAAGGCTCTACGGCCGGTGCAAAATAGTACGGATTGTTGATGTATTGTTCGTGAAAATCTACGTGAACGTGAGGCAACCATTTGTTGTAAACCATAAGGCGTTGTTGTGTTTCAACTTGCGTAGCCCAAGCCCAATCTCTATTTAAATCAAAAAGGTAGTGATTTGGTCTTCCTCCCGGCCAGGGTTCATGGTGTTCAATTGCATCGGGATTTGTATCGTAAGGTGTACTTTTAGTTTGGTTGTACCAGTTTACATAACGATCTCTTCCATCGGGATTTACACAAGGATCTATAATTACAAGTGTATTTTTTAACCATTCGCTTTTAGTTGTTATAAGCGTGTACATCGTTTGCATAGCAGCTTCAGTACTAGAAGCTTCATTGCCATGTACATTGTAACTCAGCCATACAATTCCTGTCTTTAATGCAGCAGTACCTTGTACAATACCGGCTTGTTTTAAATTATTTTCTCTAATATTTTCTATGTTGGCAATATTTTCTTCCGAAGAAATGTACACTACATACAACGGTCTAAACTCATTGGTTTCACCATATTTTTCGAGTTTTACATTTTTACTTATACTACTTACGTATTTAAAATAATCTACCACTTTATGATGTCTGGTAAAACGTGTGCCTAATTCGTATCCTAAAAATTCAGAAGGCGATTTAATGTGTTGTGCTTGAATTAAACTAGAGAACCCAACCAGTAAAACACATACAGAGAGAATAACTTTTTTCATTTCTATTAAAAATTTTAATCAATCAAATGTAAATAAATTAACTGAATATTATATGTTAAAGTTGTATTCTAATATGCAAAAAGGTGTTTACGTGTTATTTTCACTTAAGCTAAAGTTAAAATCGTTATTTTTACAAAATAAATATTACAAATTATGAGTGATTCTTGTTGTTGCAATTGTGGTGAAGAAACACCATCGTACGACTTTAAAAGTCATTGGGATAAAGCTTATGTTAAGACACCTATTGATAAATTAGGATGGTACGAAGACAATCCTGAGGCTTCACTTAAGTTAATTTCAGCGTGTAATTTACCAAAAGATGCACTTATTTTTAATGCGGGAGCAGGAGCTACTACTTTAATAGGTGAGGTGCTTAAAAAAGGATATACAAATATTGTGGTAAACGATATTTCTGAAAAAGCGTTGAATGAGCTAAAATTAAATTTATCAGCTAACAATCAAAATAACGTTCGGTTTATTGTAGACGATTTAACAAATCCGGTTTCTTTACTAAACCTAAAGAATGTTGATTTGTGGCATGACAGAGCTGTTTTACATTTTTTTACAACGCAGCAACAGCAAAATGCCTATTTTGATTTATTAAGAAATGCAGTTAAAGTAGGCGGATATGTTATTTTAGCCGAATTTAATTTAGAAGGTGCCAAAAAATGTAGCGGATTAGAGGTGTTTAACTACAACGAAAAAATGTTGCAAGAGCGTTTGGGAACTGATTTTGAGTTGGTAGAATTTTTTAACTACACGTATATTCAGCCTTCAGGAAATACTAGAGAATATGTGTATACTTTGTTTAAACGCGTAGCTTAATTTAAATGAAAGCATATCAAATTCCTTTTCAAGAAACAGGTTATTTTTCCAAAATTATTTGCGACTATTTAGATAAAGATAGCGAATTGTCAAGTTTTTATGGAAATTTCCCTGATTATGAAGGTTTTGAGCAGCAACTTCATTTAAAATCTACGTTTAGTAGTGCAACCAGAGCGGTGCTGGTAAACGCTTTACATACACAAAATAAACACCTAACACTTTCTGAAGCTACACAAAATAATATTCAGTTATTGTCACAGGCCAACACATTTACCGTAACCACAGGACATCAACTTTGTTTGTTTACAGGACCATTGTACTTTTTGTATAAAATTATTTCGGTAATTAACCTGGCTAAAATATTAAAAAAGAGATTTCCAACACATCATTTTGTGCCCGTGTTATGGATGGCTTCTGAAGACCATGATTTTGAAGAAATCAACCATTTTAATTTTAACGGTAAGCAGTTGTGTTGGAATGTTAAAAGTAAAGGAGCTGTAGGTAAATTAGCTACAGAAAGTCTTGATACGGTGTTTGAAGATTTTTCTAAAGTCGTAGGAACATCAGAACATGCAACTTCTTTAAAAAAACTTTTTAAAGAAGCTTATTTAACACATCTCAATTTGGCAGTGGCTACCCGTTTTTTGGTAAACGAACTTTTTTCGAACTATGGATTGGTTATTATTGATGGTGATGACAAACAGCTAAAGCAAGTTTTTAAACCTATTGTAGCCTCAGAATTGCAACATCAAACTTCGTATACCGAAGTCTCTAAAACAATAAATTTGCTTCAGAAAAAATATAAAATACAAGTAAATCCTAGGGAGATTAATTTATTTTATTTGAAGAATCGTTTGCGTGAGCGCATTGTGTTTAAAGAAGAGCAATTTTTTGTAAATAACACCTCTATTTCTTTTTCAAAAGACGAAATAATTGCAGAATTGGAGCAATATCCGGAGCGATTTAGTCCCAATGTAATTATGCGTCCGTTATACCAAGAAACAATTTTACCAAATATTTGTTACGTTGGTGGCGGAGGCGAATTGGCTTATTGGTTAGAGTTAAAGCAGTATTTTGAAACAGTAGAAACGCCTTTTCCAATTTTACTACTGCGAAACTCGGTGCTATTAACAACGGCTAAGCAACGTAAAAAACTAGCTAAATTGCACATTTCGTTTGAGGAGTTATTTTTACCGCAATCGGCATTAATTGATAAAAAGATAAAAGAAATATCAGCCATTAAAATTGATTTTTCTACTCAAAAAGCACATTTAAAAAAACAATTTATTCAGTTAAAGGAACTTGCCAAGCAAACAGATATTACCTTTTTAAATGCTGTAAATGCTCAAGAAAAAAAACAAATTAAAGGACTTGAGGTATTGGAAAAAAGATTGTTAAAAGCACAAAAGAGAAAATTAGCCACTACCGTAGCACAAATTACCCGTATACAAAACGAACTATTTCCTCAGCAGCAACTAGAAGAGCGAGTTCGTAATTTTTCAGAATTGTATGTAAAACAAGGCGATGCTTTTATTGCCAATTTAATTGAAGTATTAAATCCGTTGCAACTAACGTTTACAGTTGCTGAAATGTAGCCTTATTTTACTTCATTTCCATTAATAAATGTTTTTAAAACGTTTACATTTTCCAGTTCGCTGGTCGGAATTTGAAGTACGTTTTTATCTACAATAACAAAATCGGCATATTTTCCTTTTTTTAACGAGCCTATTTTATCTTCCATATGAATTTGCCAAGCAGCATGAATGGTCATTGCTTTTAAAGCGTTTAACAGCGATATTTGGTATGAAAGTCCAATTGTATCACCTTCTTTTGTTTGTCGCTCTATAGATGTCTGCATTAGCCTAAACGGATTGCTTTCAAACATAGGTTGGTCTGCATGCAACGAATATTTTAATCCTATTTTTTGTGCAAAACTTACCGGAAGTATTTTTTGTGTACGTTCTTTTCCTAAAATATCATTTGATAAGGCTTTTCCGTAATAATACAAATGGTTTATATGAAAACTGGGTGTCATGTTCAACTCTTTCATTGTCAAAAGGGTTGTGTCACTTACCAATAGACAATGCTCAATTCGATGTCTAAAAGGTTGAATATTCAAGTGCGTATTTACTTCTTTAAAAGCGTTTAACACATTTTCGTTCGCAATATCTCCTTGTGTATGCACACTAATTTGCCACCCTTTTTGAGTGTATTTTTCTATAAAATTTACAAGATCATTTTTTTTAATTAAAGGTTTTCCGGTATATTCTTCTTTAATTCTAAATTCGTTTTTGGTTAAGTTTGATACTAAATAAGGTTCTTTAATAAACATAGAACCGGTGTAAGGTGAGCCGTCGTACCAATGTTTAATACCAATAATGGCATAAAAATCATCTTCTCTTTTTTCAGAAGGCAATAAAAATGCTTTGTCATACCGTACGTAAATAAAATGACGTGGATATTGTTTTCTTTCAGGAAGTATTCCAATGCTTGAAAATAACTGGTTTATAAAAGAGGGTGTTTCTTCTGATAAATGTTTGTAGAGGCGTAGTGGTTTTTTATCATTTATGTAAATTCCTTGTGAAACAATGGTGGTATTTCCGTTTTTGGCGTATTTATTTAAGACAGCAGTTGTAGATTTAATAAGCATTTTTGAGGTTAGGTATTCTTTTTTCATCAATGCTAAAATAGGATGAATGGCTTCCTGCTCTGCAATAAACCCTGTTAAATTACCATTCTCATCTTTATCGTAATAACTTGTTTTTGAAGGGTTTTTAGTGGTTTTATCTATGTTAGCTTTTTTAAAGGTTAGCGAGTTTACCCAATACGAGTGTAAACTTTGAGAGATAATAATAATGGGATTTTTAGGTGCAATTTCATCCAAAAATGCAATATGTGGTGTTTTTAAATCTTCAACAAGCACAGGATCTAAACCTTTACATACCACCCATTCTCCTTCTTTTTTTGTTTTAATTTGTTCTTTTAAATAGTTCCAAACTTCTTTATTAGAACGATGTTTAAATCCAGACAAATCAATCATACCATCTAAAAAAGCAGAAAGAGCTACATGCGTATGCGAATCTATAAATCCGGGTAAAATAGTTGCACCTTTTAAATCTACAACCGTATTATTTTTATTTTTAAACAAGGCAACATCTTCATTTTTTCCTATAGCCTCAATTTTACCATCTTTAACAAACATAGCCTGTGCAATTGGAAAATCATCTTCAAGAGTAATAATATTTCCATTCACATAAATAGTATTGGTTGTTTTTTCAAAATCTTGTTTAATTTTTTGATACCCAAAAACAGCAATGATTGTGAGTACTGAAATAAGTATTTTTCGTTTCATAATAGTAGGTTGTATATTTCAAATATAGGTATTTTTTAAAAGTCATACCAGTTGCAACCTCTATGTATGGAAAATATACTCATAAAAAAAACCGAGCATTGCTCGGTTTAAAAGATAAGTTTTTAAAATTTATTAGAGGTGAATTACTTCATCATACGCATCAGCCACGGCTTCCATTACAGCTTCACTCATTGTTGGGTGCGGATGAATAGATTTTAAAATTTCGTGCCCGGTAGTTTCTAATTTTCTGGCTACAACAGCTTCGGCAATCATATCGGTAACTCCTGCGCCTATCATATGACACCCAAGCCATTCTCCGTATTTAGCATCAAATATCACTTTTACAAATCCGTCAGGTGTACCTGCAGCTTTTGCTTTACCTGAGGCAGAAAACGGGAATTTGCCTATTTTTAAATCGTACCCTTGTTCTTTTGCCTTCGCTTCAGTAAGTCCAACACTTGCTATTTCAGGAGTTGCATATGTACAACCCGGAATGTTTCCGTAATCTATTTTTTCGGTAGTTAGCCCTGCAATTTTCTCTACGCAGGTAATACCTTCGGCAGAAGCTACGTGTGCCAATGCCGGACCAGGTACTACATCGCCAATGGCATAATAACCCGGAATATTGGTTTGATAAAAGTCGTTTACCAAAATTTTATCTCTATCGGTAACAATTCCAACATCTTCAAGTCCAATATTTTCGATATTCGATTTAATTCCTACGGCAGAAAGTAAAATATCGGCTTCTAAAATTTCTTCTCCTTTTTTTGTTTTCACAACGGCTTTAACACCTTCTCCGGAAGTATCTACAGACTCTACCGATGAGTTTGTCATTACCTTAATTCCTGCTTTTTTAAGAGAACGTGCAAATTGTTTTGAAACATCTACATCTTCAAGAGGCACTACATTTGGCATAAATTCAACAATAGTTACTTCGGTTCCCATAGCGTTGTAAAAGTGAGCAAATTCTACACCAATAGCACCAGAACCCACCACAATCATTTTTTTAGGTTGCTTAGGCAAGGTCATTGCTTGGCGGTAGCCTATTACTTTTTCGCCGTCTTGTGGTAAGTTTGGTAATTCTCTAGAACGCGCACCGGTTGCAATAATAATGTGGTTTGCTTCATAGTCGGTAGTATTGCCTTCAGCATCGGTTACAGCTACTTTTTTACCGGTTTTTATTTTTCCGAAGCCGTTAATCACATCAATTTTATTTTTTTTCATCAAAAATTGAACACCTTTACTCATTCCTTCGGCGACATTTCTACTTCGTTTTATAACAGCTTCAAAATCTTTATCAATAGCTTCGGCTTTTAATCCGTATTCATCTACATGTTTTAAATAGTCGTAAACTTGTGCACTTTTTAAAAGTGCTTTGGTAGGAATACACCCCCAGTTTAAACAAATACCACCTAAGTTTTCTCTTTCAACTACAGCTACTTTAAACCCTAATTGCGAAGCTCTAATTGCCGTAACGTATCCTCCGGGACCACTACCTATAATAATGATGTCGTATTTCATTTTTTTGTTTTTTGTTGTTGAATGCTGTTTGTTTACAGCAAATTTAATTAATTCTGTTTACATTCTTTCAGGAACGTTTATTCCTAATAGTTGAAATGCTAATTTTATGGTTTCACCAACTTTTTTTGAAAGCTGTGTTCTAAATATTTTTTCGGTTTCGTTTTCACATCCTAAAATAGGTACTGTTTGATAAAAAGAGTTGTATTCTTTTACCAAATCGTATGTATAGTTTGCAATAAGTGCCGGACTGTGATTTTTTGCTGCCTGTTGTATGGTTTCAGGAAACAGTTGTAATTGTTTAATTAAAGCGCGTTCTTTTTTGTGTAAAACAATGCTGTTTTTTGAAACGTTTACGGCATAATTAAATGCTGCTTTTCTTAAAATAGACTGAATTCTAGCGTAGGTATATTGAATAAAAGGTCCGGTATTACCATTAAAATCTACCGATTCTTCCGGGTTGAATAAAATACGTTTTTTAGGATCAACTTTTAGAATGTAGTATTTTAAAGCTCCTAAACCAATGGTTTTATACAAGGCTTCTTTTTCGGCTTCAGAATAGCCTTCCAGTTTTCCTAATTCTTGCGAAATTTCTCTTGCGGTATTGGTCATTTCAATCATTAAATCATCGGCATCTACTACCGTACCTTCGCGTGATTTCATTTTTCCACTAGGTAAATCCACCATTCCGTACGATAAATGATATAGGTTTTTTGCCCATTCAAATCCAAGTTTTGCTAAAATTAAAAACAACACCTTAAAGTGGTAGTCTTGTTCGTTTCCAACAGTGTACACCAACTCATCTAAATCGTAATCTTTAAAACGTTCTATAGCCGTTCCAATATCTTGCGTTATGTAAACAGCCGTTCCGTCGGCTCGCAATACTATTTTTTCATCAAGGCCTTCATCGGTTAAATCAATCCAAACAGAACCGTCTTCTTTTTTGTAGAATACACCTTTTTTTAATCCTTCAGCAACCACATCTTTACCAAGTAAATAGGTGTTACTCTCGTAATAATTTTTATCAAAATCAACACCAAGTTCTTTGTATGTTTGATTAAATCCGTCGTAAACCCATTGGTTCATAGTTTTCCAAAGTTCAACTACTTCTTTGTCTCCTGCTTCCCATTTTCTAAGCATTTCTTGAGCTTCTAATAATATTGGTGCTTGTTTTTTAGCTTCGTCTTCAGTTTTTCCCTCGGCAATTAGTTGGCTAACTTCTTTTTTATAAGCCTTGTCAAAAGCTACGTAATAGTTCCCTACCAATTTATCGCCTTTTAAGCCTGAACTTTTAGGTGTTTCTCCATTTCCAAACCGTTTCCAAGCTAACATACTTTTACAAATATGAATACCCCTGTCGTTAATAATTTGAGTTTTGTAAACTTTTTTTCCTGAAGCAGCAATTATTTCAGAAACAGCATATCCTAATAAGTTGTTTCTAATGTGTCCTAAATGAAGTGGTTTGTTGGTGTTAGGCGAAGAATATTCTACCATAACGGCTTTCTCATGCTCTTGTATGCTTTTAAAACCAAAATTTGGAGTGGCATATAGATGGTTAAAAGCGGTTATAAAATACGTATCGCTAATAACGAGGTTTAAAAACCCTTTCACCACATTAAAATCGGTTACTTCGGCTACATAGGTTTTTAAATACTCGCCCAATTGAGTGCCAATAGCTACCGGATTTCCTTTTATAAAGCGTAAAAATGCAAAAACTACAACGGTAATATCTCCTTCAAAATCTTTCCTTGTCGCTTGAAATTCAACCGATTCTACGTGTACGTTATAAAGCGTATTAAGTCCTTTTTTAATCGCTTTTTCTAAAATAGCTTGCATCATTTTTTACTAAAATATTTTGAGTTGCGAAAATACATAATTTTTGAAAGTTTAAATTGTATTTTTGCAGTAAATTACAATAATGGAAGCGTTTTTAAAAGACTTACCCGAATTAGCGAAGGAAAAACTTCAAGAAAATAGAAAATATTTTGCCAAATTAAAAAAGCGAACACCCAAGCGCTTAGATTTAGTGATGCAAGAATTACACAATGCCGAGTTTGAAAAAACCGATTGTTTAACGTGTGCTAATTGTTGTAAAACCACAAGTCCTATTTTTACTGAAAAAGATATTCAACGTATTTCAAAACATTTAAGAATGAAAGAACGTGTGTTTATTTCAACGTATTTAGAATTGGACTCAGATGATTTTTATGTATTAAAAACGGCACCTTGTACTTTTTTAGATGAAACGGATAATACCTGTTTTATTTATGATGTTAGGCCAAAAGCGTGTAAAGAATATCCGCATACAAATAGGCGAAAGTTTATTCAGATTACTAACTTAACCTTAAAAAACACAGAGATTTGTCCGGCGGTTTATAATATAATTGAAGAATTGAAAAAGAAATTACCGATGTAAATTAAAACCTAATAGGTTTCTAAAACCTGTTTGTTTTTGTTTTGGGAATTTTGTTGTAGACCTAACAGGTTTCCAAAACCTGTTAGGTCTGGTATAAAAACCTGTTGAGTTAGGTCTAATATTATTCTAATAAGTACTCATTTAAAGCCTCAATATTTAGCTTTTTCACGTTAAGTACATACTTAAAATTTTCAACATCATTAAAAAGGTTTAGAACTTCTTTTCTTTTTAATAAACTTGTTTTTTCTGAAATTAAACTTAGGTACGATGCATATTTATACTCCTTAAAATTTGAAATAGCATGATGTGTTGAGTTCGTATTTACATAAACAATTAAATGACGTAAATATTCTTCATTAGTAATTTTAATACGTTTTAAATGTTCTTGAAACAAACTCCCCGTTCGTTTATGTTTCTTATTAATTGCTTTAGTGTAAGCGTTAAATAAATTTGAAAAAGGTTGATGTAGCTTTGTTTTACCACTTGTAAAATTCTCCGGAAGTTCCTTAAAATCTTTAATTCTAATAATAAAATGAAAATGATTAGGAAGTAAACAATAGCTGTAAATATCACAAATTGATAGCAAGTATTTTTTTACTAAATTTAAGAAATAACTATAATTATCTGTTGTTTTAAATATGTTTTCCCTGTTATTTCCTCTGTTAAATACATGATAAAATTGAGCAGCCTCAAAAGGTTGTTGTTTCATAGCTTTTTTTATTAAAAATAATAACTAATATAAAACTAGGCAAGTATTTGATAAATAAGTGTTGGTAAAGCTCACAGGTTTTTAAAACCTGTGAGGTCTGGTGTTTGGTTTTTAAAGGAGTTGTTTACGAGATTCCCGTAACAACTAGGTTTTACTCATACAACAAATACTTAGCTCTTATTTTTTTAAATTTTTCAACTTCGGGTTGCCACGATTGGTGAATTTGTTTTGCAGAGATTCCGTTTTATGTGTTAAAATAAATCTATAAAAAAAGTCCTACCGGAAGCAGGACTCAAGATTTTCATCTACGGCATATAGCCTTATTGTGATAAGATTAAAGATTAGATTAATTTTTTTCACACACCAAATATATCATGTTTTTTAATTTGAAAAAACATTTTGATTAATTTTAATTCATTCTAAATTAGAAAATTTCTTTTCTCCTTTTTTTAAAATTCTTACTTTTAGTCAGTTTCTTTTTTAAAAGAAAAATTGCTAAAAACAGAATAATTATGTCAAAAACTTTAGGATTAGATTTAGGAACCAACTCAATTGGATGGGCTTTGGTTGATGAAACAAAAGGTGAAATATTAGGAATGGGAAGTAGAATATTCCCAGAAGGTGTAGAAAATTTAGGAGAAGGAGATAATGAGATATCTAAAAATGCGACTAGGACGAATGCCAGAGGTACTAGAAGACAATTTTACAGGAGAAGAATGCGGAAGCGCTTACTTATTAGAACGTTATCTGAAAATAAGATGTGCCCTCTTACAGTTGAGCAATATAGGATATGGAGAGATACCAATAAATTTCCGGAAAAAGAATTAGCTTCTTGGTTTGCACTAAATCCTTATGAACTTAGAGCCAAAGCACTTACTAGTAAGATTACCTTAGAAGAATTAGGGCGAGTTTTTTATCATATGATACAAAGGAGAGGTTTTCAAAGTAATAGTAGAAGTGCAGGGAAAGATGATGGCGCAATATTTAAAGGAAAGCCAAAAGAGGGAAAAATAGGTATTGATGAAACAAGGAAAAGTATTGAAGGAAACACGTTGGGAGAATACTTATTTGAAATATATCCAAAAGAGAATAAGCCATTTAAAGAATTAAAAGAGCGAATTAGAAACAGGTATACAACACGGCAAATGTATATTAATGAGTTTGAAAGAATATGGGAGAATCAAAGCAAATATCATGCTGAACTGACAAAGGATCTCAGGCAAAAATTAGGAGGTAGAAAAAAAGAAGATAAATATACCGAGGATGGAATTATTTTTCATCAAAGACCTTTGCGTTCTCAAAAGCATCTGATAGGGAATTGTACGTTTGAACCAAAAAAAACAAGATGTCCAATCTCAGCAATACCTTTTGAAGAGTTTAGAGTTTGGCAATGGGTTAATACAGTTGAATGTAATGGAGAAAAGCTAAGTGATACAGAACGAAAGAAAGTAGCTCGTTTTTTATTTACAAAAGACAAACCTTCATTTAAAGCAATACGAAAAGTAATAAACAAACTTGGCTTAGAGTATAAGTTTAACTACAAAGACGATGATAAAATTGTAGGTACTTATACCATTAGTAATTTATCTAACAAAAAATTCTTTGGTAATAAATGGTGGGATTTCTCAGAAAAGGAAAAAGAAAATATTTGGCATGTTTTATATTCTTTCGAAGACAAGAGTAATTTAAAAGAGTATGCAATTGAAAAGTGGCATTTTACCGAAGAACAAGCAGAAAAAATCACATCATTTCACCTTAATAAGGGTGGTTATTCCGCTCTAAGTAGAAAAGCAATAAATAACATATTACCTTTTTTAAAACAAGGATACACGTATGATGTGGCTGTAGCTATGGGTGGTGTTGTAAACGCTATGGAAAAAAGTTCTACTCATGAAATACAAGATGTGTTAGATAGTATGTATGATATTGTAAGAAATAATTTAAAAGGCGGCTATAATGAGTCTTTAAAAAATTTTTTAAAGGAAAATAAAGGTTTTACCGACAAACAACTTTCCAAACTGTATCATCATTCAGCAAGTATTGAAACAGCAATTATTTCTGATAGGTTACCTGTAAATGCAGAAGCAGATAAAGAAATACAAGGTATTAGAAACCCAATTGTAATAACAGCACTTTTTGAGCTAAGAAAAGTGGTGAATGAAATAATTGATACTTATGGTAAGCCTGATATTATAAAAGTTGAAATGGCTAGAGATTTAAAACAATCTAAAGAGGGAAGAAATAGGCAACGAAGAGAGCAAAAACGATTAGAAAGGGAGAACGATAGGATTATTTTAGAACTACATGCGTTAGGACAAGTAGTTTCACACGAAAATATATTAAAATACAAACTTTGGGAAGAATGTCAGCATACGTGTCCTTTTACGGGTGCAGAAATAGGCATTTCTCAATTGTTTACTGGAGAAATACAAATAGAACATATTCATCCATGGAGCAGATCACTAAATGATAGTTTTATGAATAAAACATTGTGTTTTGCTGATGAAAATAGAGCCAAAGGAAACAAAACACCATACGAGTTTTATATTGAGCAGGGAGAAGATAAATGGGAAGAAGTAAAAACGAGAGCTCTTACACTGTTTTATGATACAAAACAATTCCCTAACAGATACCAAAAGTATAAACGATTTGTTGCTAAAAAAATGGATGATGATTTTATTAGTAGACAGTTAAATGATACTAGGTTTATTAGTAAAGAAGCAAAAAATTATTTAAGTAAAATTTGTAATAATATACAAGTTGCTCCGGGTCAGTCTACAGCTAATTTACGTCAAAAATGGGGCTTAAATAACATTCTAAATTTAGAAGGAGATACTAAAAATAGAGATGATCATAGACATCATGCAATTGATGCTTTAGTGATGGCTTGCACTAAGAGAAGTTATTTACAAGAGTTAAGTAAATGGAATAGATATCAGCGTAGCTATGAAGTAAAAAAATTCCCTTTACCTTGGGAGTCTTTTAGAAGTGATGCAGAAAAAGCTGTTTCTGAAATTTTAGTATCTCATAAAAAAAGAAAAAACATAGTAACAATACGTAATCATAAGGTAAAAGTGAACGGAAAAACCTATGTGAATAAAGGGTTTGCTGCACGCGGTCAATTACATAAAGAAACCGTATATGGACGAAGACAGGCTCCAGATTGTACAATAAAACATTTCCATGTACGTAAACCAATTGAAAGTTTAACTACATTAAAACACGTAGATAAAGTGGTAGATAGTGTTATTAGAAAGTTAATACACCAAAGAGTTGAAGAGTTGGGAGGTTATATAAATGGAAAGAACATCCCAAAAGGCACTTTCTTTTCAGATAATGGGAAACCAACTATTTATTTACCTAATAAAAATGGAGCACCAGTACCTATTAAAAAAGTGAGAATAAAAGAGACGATAGGAGGAGCTGTAGAATTAGGTGGTACTAACCAATGGGTAAACCCAAGAAGTAACCACCATGTGCTAATTTATAAAACTAACGAAGGGAAATTAAAAGAAGAGGTTGTTACTTTTTGGACAGTAGTAGAGAGAAAAAAGAATGGAATGCCGGTTTATGTATTACCAAAAGATGGTGCAGAGATAGTTACAACCTTACATATAAATGATATGTTTTTATTAGGGCTACATGAAGATGAAGTTAATTGGGAGAACCCAAATAAAAAGGTATTAAATAAGCACTTATTTAGGGTACAGAAACTTTCTTCAATGTTTTATGAATTTAGAAGAAATACAGAAGCAACGTTAAAATACAATGAAGCACCATTTTATTACAGAATTCAAAGCTTTGGAGAAGGTAAAACAGGATGGCAAACCTTTAATCCAATAAAGGTAAAAGTAAGTGTTTGTGGTAAAATAAATAGATTGTAAAGTATATTTTAAATAGAAATAAATTAAAAAACAAGTCTTTGACATATTAAACTAATTGGTTGTAACCTTAAAGATTAGAAATAACGATATTTTATAATATCATCCTGTAAAGAACGACCTTGTTGTGGTTTGATTAAAGATTAGAAATAACGATATTACTTGTGCAATTTTACATCAACTTTAAGCGTTGTGGTTTGATTAAAGATTAGAAATAACGATATTTAGCAACTATGATGGAATCGTAATTTTTATGTTGTGGTTTGATTAAAGATTAGAAATAACGATATTTGTACTTTAAAATAGATGCGTTTTTTACTGGTTGTGGTTTGATTAAAGATTAGAAATAACGATATTCCTGTTAGTTTTAGTTATACACCCCCAGCTGTTGTGGTTTGATTAAAGATTAGAAATAACGATATTTTCATTACGTGAAAGTTTAGATGCTTTAATGTTGTGGTTTGATTAAAGATTAGAAATAACGATATTCAGAAAACATCTCTTTAAAAAGAGAATTGGTTGTGGTTTGATTAAAGATTAGAAATAACGATATTAACCTTTAGATTTAACCATAGTAACTGGTTGTTGTGGTTTGATTAAAGATTAGAAATAACGATATTTATCTTGTTTTTATACTGCTAAAGTAAGCAGTTGTGGTTTGATTAAAGATTAGAAATAACGATATTAACGGCTCTGGAATACGCTGCTTATAGAGAGTTGTGGTTTGATTAAAGATTAGAAATAACGATATTTTATGAAAATATTAAACTCTCAAATACAAAGTTGTGGTTTGATTAAAGATTAGAAATAACGATATTGTAACTCGTTTTCTTTTTTACCTGCTCTGCGTTGTGGTTTGATTAAAGATTAGAAATAACGATATTTGGCGATTCTTTTAAAATCGTGTCCCAAAAGTTGTGGTTTGATTAAAGATTAGAAATAACGATATTCATTAGCGTATATCTCCGATAACTTATCTTGTTGTGGTTTGATTAAAGATTAGAAATAACGATATTTTTGCGTTGTAAAGTCTGTTATCTGTTGTAGTTGTGGTTTGATTAAAGATTAGAAATAACGATATTACAACTATTTAAAAGGATTAGATAGAGAGGGTTGTGGTTTGATTAAAGATTAGAAATAACGATATTTTTAACGATGTTTGCCATGTTGAATTGGTTGTTGTGGTTTGATTAAAGATTAGAAATAACGATATTTGGTTGGTTGGAGTTCTGAAACGGGTGATGTTGTGGTTTGATTAAAGATTAGAAATAACGATATTCATCAGAAACCGTACGTTTATATAAATTAAGTTGTGGTTTGATTAAAGATTAGAAATAACGATATTTTTATAGAAGTAGTTCAGGTTCTTACTTTAGTTGTGGTTTGATTAAAGATTAGAAATAACGATATTCAAAAGAACTTTTATTCAACGAAGGTGTTGTTGTGGTTTGATTAAAGATTAGAAATAACGATATTTTATACCAATGGTTACAAACAGTGTAAGAAGTTGTGGTTTGATTAAAGATTAGAAATAACGATATTCCTTAATTCTTGGGATGTTTCTAATGTAACGTTGTGGTTTGATTAAAGATTAGAAATAACGATATTTATTAACGCTGCCATTTCATTAGGATTAGCGTTGTGGTTTGATTAAAGATTAGAAATAACGATATTAATACTACAATTATAAATATAGCATTAAGCGTTGTGGTTTGATTAAAGATTAGAAATAACGATATTTCTCCAGCATTTACAGTCCACTCTGTTATAGTTGTGGTTTGATTAAAGATTAGAAATAACGATATTAGTTGCTATGGTAGCTTCTGGTAATCAGTTATTTAAATTAAAATATCGTTATCAAAAATGCTCCTTTTTTATGTTTTACAACAAAATTGGAGCATTTTTTTAGTTTAAAATAATTCTAATTGTGTAGGTTGAGGCTCTTTAGGAGCTTCAAATTTCCCCCAAAAATTTAAAATGTTTCCAAACTGTTTATCTGTTATTCTTAAAATACTAACCTTACCCAAAGGTGGTAATAAATGAAAAACCCTTTTTTCGTGTACATCGGCACTTTCACTACTTGCGCAATGTCTTATATAAACAGAGTATTGCATCATAGTAAAACCATCTTTAATAAGGTTTTTTCTAAATTGGCTGGCGTTTCTACGGTCTTTTTTAGTTTCCGTAGGTAGGTCAAAAAATACAAATAACCACATAACTCTATAGGCATTTAGTTCCATAATCTTGGATAGTTTATTTTTTTTGCCCTTCCGCTAAAACATTGTTGTAAAGAACTTGTAGTTTTACTCAACGCTACCATTAAAGGGCTTTTACAGTCTTTAAAATAAACAGTTTCTGTTAATACTTTTAATAATTCAGCTTTTATGTTTGTTGTAAGTTCTTCATCATTATACGTACTTATAATTTCAATTACTTTAGCATCTACCAATGGTCTATATGGCTCCATAATATCATCTGCTAAACAAAATGCATTGTATTTGTTGTGATGGTGTATACCTAGCGTACTTAATAAACCGCTTCCGGAGAGGGCTCTTGCAACGGCAGCTCTTAAAATAATGTATCCATAATTTAAAAACTGGTTGGGGTAACAGCCGTAACGCTCACGTTTAAAGCTAAAATTAAAAATATTTTTCCAGTAAAATGATGCTGCTACACCTTCCATATTTTCGGTATCGCCACTTAATACTTTAGATTCGTAATAATCTAAAACTTTATAAGGTTTATTTTGTAGTTTTAATAAATGTGCTTGATTTTTAATTTTTGCTTTTACTGTTTGTTGCCAGAGTTGTTTTTTTAATGGAACAGATGATTTTATTTGACATGAGAATAATTCTTGTTGAATGTGATGATTGTTTAAATTTAATAGCATACTGCAAGGCATATGCTTTGTGTCGCAAAAAATTACGGCTACGTTAGCTTCAGATAGTTTGGCTAATGTAGGTACAGATATGTACGTTTCGGGGTGTTCTATTACTACAAACCCAAGGTCTTCAATGGGGGTAGTAACCAATCTGTTTTCTGTTTTAATAACTAACTGTTCTAATTTTGTAGTTAAATTTGCTTTGTTACTAAAAAAAAGAGTACGTTTAATCATAGCTTAAAATTTAATTAAAGCTACAAATTAGAAAAAAACAACTATTTTAACAATCTAATTTTTAATGTGTTTACTACTCATACAACAAATACTTAGCTCTTATTTTTTTAAATTTTTCAACTTCGGGTTGCCACGATTGGTGAATTTGTTTTGCAGAGATTCCGTTTTTAATTTGGGTTTCTAAATCGGTATTTCCGGCATGTGCTGTAAATGTTTTTCCAAAAAACGATTGTGTTTTGGGTGTTTTTTTATACGCATCTATTAGGTATGCTGCGGTAACAGCATAAAGTGGTTGCGTATTTCTTAAATCTACACCGTAACAGAGTGTTCCTTTGTGTTTTGGATATTTTGCGCCAAAGTTAGCTTTAGGTGTATAAGTAAAGTCGCTTTTCGGGAAAAAAGGAGCACCGTAAACTTGAAATTGCATTTCGGTGCCTCTTCCGGCATTTATGGTAGTTCCTTCAAAAAAACCTAAACTTGGGTATAGGTTAATGGCTTTTCTGTTTGGTAAATTTGGAGAAGGTCTAATAGGTAAATTGTACGTGCTTTGATGTGTGTAATTTTTTAATGGAATAATTGTTAATTTACTTTTTTCACTATTAGCAATCCACTTTTCACCAACAATCATTTTTGCATATTCGCCAATGGTCATTCCGTACACCAATGGTACAGGGTGCATTCCAACAAACGTTTTATATTTTGGTTGTAACGTAGGACCATCTACGTAGTGTCCGTTAGGATTAGGTCTGTCTAATACAATTACCGGAATGTTATTTTCGGTACAGGCTTCTAATACGTAATGAAGTGTAGATATGTATGTGTAAAATCGTACCCCAACATCTTGAATGTCAAAAACAACCACATCAATACCTTGTAATTGGGCTGGTGTAGGCTTTTTATTTTTGCCATATAGCGAAACAATAGACAGTCCTGTTTTTACATCAATACCGTCGGCTACCTTTTCACTGGCATCGGCTTTACCTCTAAACCCGTGTTCAGGAGAAAAAACTTTTACAATAGTAACTTTGCGTTTAATAAGCGAATCTACCAAATGAGTGTACTGTTGTTGGTTTTTAAAAATAACACTGGTTTGATTGGCAACAATAGCTACTTTTTTGTTTTTTAACAGAGGTACATACAAGGCTGTTTGTTGTGCTCCGGTATAAATTTCTTCTGAAGTAGCTGTTGTTTTGTGCGTTGAAAAAAGAGTTAATTTTTCTTTTTTAGAATCATGACAAGAAATGAAACTTAAAAACATCAGAAAAACCAAGAAGAAATATGTATTTTTGACCTGCATAGAAATCATTTTATAAAATTGAATTACGAGTTATTTATAGCAAAACGTATTATTGCTGCTAAAACGTATAAAAGTAGTATATCATCTCCAATAATAAAAATTGCAATTATAGCTATTGCTTTGGGAATGATAATTATGCTAATTGCTATTGCTACCGGTTTAGGACTTCAACAAAAAATTAGAGAAAAACTATCGGGTTTTAACGGGCATATTCAAATTACAAATTTTGATAATAACAATTCAGAAATTACGCTTACACCTATAAGCATTCAACAAGGTTTTTATCCAGATTTTAAATCGGTTAAAGGAGTAAAAAATGTACAAGTATTTGCTACAAAAGCCGGAATTATTAGAACTGAAACCGATTTTGAAGGTATTATTTTTAAAGGATTGGCATCTGATTACGATTGGACTTTTTTTAAAGAGTATTTAGTTGAGGGCAAATTGCCAAACTTTACTACAGAGAAGGCTTCAGAAGAAGTGTTAATATCTAGAGAAATTGCCAACAGAATGAAATTGAAATTAGGTGATGAGTTTAATGTCCTTTTTGTAAAGGAAAGTCCGTCAAAAGCACCTTGGATTCGCGTGGTTAAAATAGTTGGTATTTACAATTCGGGATTTCAAGATTTTGATAAAAATTACGTACTGGCAGATATTCGACATATTCAAAAAATGAACCGCTGGACAGCTACTCAAGTAGGTGGTTTTGAAGTAATTTTGAATAATTTTGATGAAATTAATCAAAAAAGTATTGAAATTTACGAACAAACACCTTCAACATTAAACGCGCAAAGTATTAAAGAAAAATATCCGGCTATTTTTGAATGGATTGGCCTTTTTGATACAAACATACTGGTTATTATTTTTATTATGATTTTGGTAGCAGGAATAAATATGATTACAGCTTTGTTGGTACTTATTTTGGAAAGAACACAAATGATAGGAATTTTAAAAGCACTAGGAGGTACCAATAAAAGCATTCGTAAAATATTTTTATACAATGCCGGATACTTAATATTAAAAGGACTATTTTGGGGAAATACAATAGGAATTCTTTTGTTGTTACTACAAAAATATGGAGGTGTTATTACCCTTAATCCGGAGACCTATTACGTAACTAAAGCACCGGTTTACATAACTATAAATCAAGTATTACTGTTAAATATAGGTACATTATTATTGTGTTTGTTTATGTTATTAATACCAACACTCATCGTTTCAAAAATAACACCTGTTAAGGCTATTAAGTTTGAGTAAATAATTTATAGGGCTAAAAGCTTTTTAGAAACGTATAAATACTTAATTTTGCAACCTCAATAGAAACATATGAAATACGCAAAAAATATATTAGAAACCATAGGTAACACTCCTTTGGTAAAGTTAAATAAAGTGGTTGAAGGGGTTGAAGCTTTGGTGTTGGCAAAGGTAGAAACATTTAATCCGGGAAATTCTGTAAAAGACCGTATGGCGGTTAAAATGATTGAAGATGCAGAGGCGCAAGGATTGTTAAAACCGGGAGGTACCATTATTGAAGGAACTTCAGGAAATACCGGAATGGGCTTGGCACTGGGAGCTATTGTTAAAGGCTATAAAGTAATTTGCGTAATTAGCGATAAGCAGTCTAAAGAAAAAATGGATATTTTGAGAGCAGTAGGAGTAGAGGTTGTTGTTTGCCCTACCAATGTAGAGCCAGATGATCCTCGTTCGTATTACTCGGTATCAAAACGATTGGCTAAAGAAACACCTAATTCTTGGTATGTAAACCAGTACGATAACCCTTCAAATGCATTGGCACATTACGAGCAAACAGCTCCTGAAATATGGGAACAAACCGAAGGTAAAATCACACATTTTGTTGTAGGTGTTGGCACCGGAGGAACCATATCGGGTGTAGGTAAATATTTGAAAGAAAAAAATCCGAATATAAAAATATGGGGAATAGATACTTACGGATCGGTGTTTAAAAAATACCACGAAACCGGAATTTTTGATGAAAATGAAATTTACCCATACATTACCGAAGGAATTGGAGAAGATATTTTACCAAAAAATGTAGACTTTAGCGTTATTGATGGTTTTACCAAAGTAACCGATAAAGATGCAGCGGTTTATACACGTAAAATTGCCAAAGAAGAAGGAATATTTGTGGGAAACTCTGCAGGAGCTGCAGTAAAAGGAATTTTACAACTCAAACAACACTTTAAAAAAGACGATGTAGTTGTTGTTCTTTTTCACGATCACGGTAGTAGATACGTAGGAAAAATGTTTAATGATGATTGGATGAATGAACATCAATTTTTAGACGCTGAATAAAACGGAATTAGTTTAATACAATACTTAAAAAGATGAATAAAACAGCTCTTATTATTTTAAGCCTGTGTTTGTTAATTTTAAACGCTCACAACATTGTAGCTCAAGAAACTATTGTAAACACCATTTTAGCGGATATGAAAATTAACGGACGTATCCAGTACGATTTCGAGTTCTTGAAGCGCGAGAATGACCCAAACCAATTTAACGAAAATGAATTTAGACGTGTACACTTTTCTGTAGCAGGTAAAGTATCGCCAAGTATTAAATACAAAGTTGAAGTTGATTTTGCTCACGCAAGTTTAGGTTTTAGAGATGTGTATATTAAATACGTATCCAAAAAATATGGAAATTTTGCAGTTGGTAGTATTGCTGAACCAACAGGCTTAGATATGATGACTAGTAGTAAGTATATGCCGTTTTTTGAAAGAGCAATGTTAACATCTTTGCAAAATTTTAGATGGGGATCTGGATTTCATTATGAAAATTTCGGACTTTTTAAAGGTACAACCACACTGCAAATGGCTGTAACAAACAATGGTCTTAACAGCGAAGGTTTTTTTGATGCAAATTTAGAAACCGGAAGTAACTTTATTGCGAGAGCAACACATGTTCTTTTAACTAATAAAGAGAAAAATCAGTTAATACACATTGGTGTTAACTTTGCGAACAGACCTAATAATACCGATTTAAAATTTAGACCTGAAAATCACTTAGGAGCTAAATACCACTACGTTATTCCAGATGCAGGAAGAAGAACGGAAACAGGAGTAGAGCTAGGAACTACTTTTGGTTCTTTTTCGGTTCAAAGTGAATATAAATCGCAAACCTATGATGCTGCAAGTTTAGATTATAGTATGAAAAGCTATTATGCATTAGCAAGTTATTTTATTACAGGAGAACATAGACCTTATAAACACGCTGCTTTTGCAAGAGTAAAACCTAAAAAAGACATAGACAATAAAGGTATTGGAGCTATTGAAGTATTGCTTAGATATTCAAGTATGAAAGCTTCAGATGCTATTTTAGCAGTACCTGACAATGCTGGATTACCGAGCGATGTTAATATTTTTACGATTGGACTAAACTGGTATTTAACATCGCATGTAAGAGTCATGTATAATTTTTCACATACCGATGACGGAAATACAATTGACGGAAAATTAACAGGACATTTAATTCGTTGTCAGCTCAATTTTTAGTACCGGCATTTAAAATTCGCTGGTAAAGTGTAATTTTACAGTTGGGTATTTATCCTGTGTCATTTGTATTGAAAAGGCAGAATCTGCTAAAAACACCAGTTTACCTTGCTTGTCTTTAGCTAAATAACGTTGTTTTACACGTTTAAACTCTTTAAATTCCTCGCTACGCTCATCTTCAGGATCTACCCAGCAAGCTTTGTGTACGTTTAAGTTTTCGTACGTACATTTTGCTCCGTATTCATGTTCCAATCTGTACTGAATTACTTCGTATTGAAGTGCTCCAACAGTTCCAATTACTTTTCTACCATTCATATCTAAAGTAAATAGCTGGGCAACACCTTCATCCATTAATTGATCTAAACCTTTGTAAAGTTGTTTAGCTTTTAAAGGATCGGCATTGTTTACATACCTAAAATGCTCTGGAGAAAAACTAGGCACACCTTTAAACTGAAGTACTTCACCTTCGGTTAAAGTATCTCCAATTTTAAAGTTTCCTGTATCGGGTAACCCTACAATATCTCCGGGGAATGATTCTTCAATAATTTCCTTTTTTTCAGCAAAAAAAGCATTTGGACTCGAAAATTTTAGTTTTTTGTTGAGTCTAACGTGTAGGTATGGAATATTTCTTTTAAATGTTCCTGAAACTATTTTTACAAAAGCCAATCGGTTTCTGTGGTTTGGATCCATATTGGCATGAATCTTAAATACAAATCCGGTTAATTTATCTTCCTTAGCATCAACCAAACGTGTATCGGCCATTTTAGGTTGAGGAGGAGGAGCTATTTCAATAAAACAGTCGAGGAGTTCTTTAACACCAAAATTGTTTAGCGCCGATCCAAAAAATACAGGTTGAAGGTTTCCTTCTAAATATTCTTTCTGGTTGAATTTAGGATATACTTCATCTACCAACTCCATTTCTTCTCGTAAATTTGCTGCGGCATCTTCACCAATAATTTGGTCTAATTCAGGAGTCGAAATATCGGTAAATTCTACACCTTCAGATACTGTTTGTTTGTTTTCTCCCGAAAAAATATTAAGTTTTTTATCATAAATATTGTAAATCCCTTTAAAATCGTATCCCATTCCAATAGGAAAACTTAAAGGTGTTACTTTGAGTCCTAATTTTTGTTCAACTTCATCTAATAAATCAAAAGCATCTTTACCTTCTCTATCTAATTTATTGATAAAAACAATCATAGGTGTATTACGCATTCTACAAACCTCTACTAATTTTTCGGTTTGTTCCTCAACGCCTTTAGCTACGTCAATAACCACAATAACACTATCAACAGCAGTTAATGTTCTAAAAGTATCTTCAGCAAAATCTTTGTGTCCGGGTGTATCTAAAATATTAATTTTTTTGTCCTTATAAATAAAGGCTAATACCGAGGTTGCTACAGAGATTCCACGCTGCCGCTCAATCTCCATAAAGTCTGAGGTAGCTCCTTTTTTCACTTTGTTACTTTTAACAGCTCCTGCTTCTTGTATGGCTCCACCAAAAAGGAGTAATTTTTCGGTTAAAGTTGTTTTACCCGCATCAGGATGTGAGATAATTCCAAAGGTACGTCTGCGTTCTATTTCTTCTAAAAAAGCCATCAATAAAAATTTGAGTGGCAAATATATGGCTAAATAGACGATTTGGCAATTAGAAATTAGAAGATATCTAAATTCCTATTTTTAAAAATTGTAAATTTGTTTTTATTTTACAATATGGCAGAAGAACAAGTAATTTTAGTGAATGAAAACGATGAAAAAGTAGGCTTAATGCCAAAAATGGAAGCGCATGAGAAAGCTGTGCTTCACCGTGCTTTTTCTGTTTTTATTTTTAATAATAAGGACGAACTTTTATTACAGCAACGTGCTGCAAGCAAATATCATTCACCGTTGTTATGGACAAATACTTGTTGTAGTCATCAACGCGATGGAGAGTCTAACATAGAAGCCGGAAAGCGAAGATTAGAAGAAGAAATGGGGTTTGTTTGCGACTTAAAAGAGGTTACGTGGTTTATATATAAAGCGCCTTTTGACAATGGGTTAACCGAACACGAATTAGACCATATTATGGTTGGTTATTACAACCAAAACCCTGTAATTAACCCTGAAGAGGTAGCAAATTTTAAATGGATGCACATGCAAGATGTTAGAAAAGATATTGCAAAAAACCCTCAAAATTATACAGCGTGGTTTAAAATAATTTTTGCTAATTACGATAGCTTTATGCGCAAATAATTTATTTAGAATGAAAGTAACAGTAAACAGAAAAGCGCATTTTAATGCCGCACA
Source organism: Flavobacteriaceae bacterium (assembly GCA_027082925.1). Taxonomy (GTDB): domain Bacteria; phylum Bacteroidota; class Bacteroidia; order Flavobacteriales; family Flavobacteriaceae; genus Lutibacter. Next base: position 117,376 of record JALWTD010000017.1, on the reverse strand, counting down.
CAGATTGTACAATGCAGATTGGACTGATGCACGCAATGCCGTGGTTTTCGGAAAATGTGCCAATCCTAATTTTCACGGACATAATTATGAATTAATTGTATCTGTTAAAGGTGAAATTCATCCAGAAACAGGATTTGTTATGGACATGAAAATATTAAAAAAGCTTATTGAAATTGAGATTGAAGAATACCTAGATCATAAAAATTTGAATGAAGAAGTTCCGGAGTTTAAAACACTAAATCCTACAGCCGAAAATATAGCTGTAGTTATTTGGAATAAATTACGTTCTAAAATAGATGAAAATTTACACTTATCAATAACGTTGTATGAAACACCTCGCAATTTTGTGTCGTATAGCGGCGAATAAATAAGTGTAAATTTAGTTAGCAGTACTATTCGCTATCTGTTTTTTTACAAGTACTTAAACCACAAACAGTATAAAGAGGACAAAACCTGGTTAAACTTACAAGGATAGAAATTCCGGCTACTACTAAAAGAACAATTGCTAAGGTTCCTTCAATAACTTTTGTGTAATACAATACCCCAATAATAATGGCAATAAGTACACGCAAAAAACGATCTGTATTTCCTACATTTTTTTTCATAATAAAATCTGTTTTAATTAGTTAATGATTTACGAAAGTTATGAAAAAAATACGATGTTGCGCAAATTTTGGCAAAAACAACCCTTACTTGTCCTTTCGTTTATTTATTTCATCTTGAAGTTTTCGCATTACCTTTTGCTCTCGCTCTAAAGCTCTTTTTCTGTGTGCATCAAATTCATCTTCTGTTTCCTGAAGCCTAACTTTTACCTGCTTTGTAATAATATTACTTTGATTGAATTTAAAAATAAAAAGGGCTAATAATGCGGCTAATACCATAATTATTAAGTAGAGAATTGTTTTAAAAGTGCCCTTTTTTAAGTGTATTCCTAGTAGTGAAATGCGCTCTTTTTCGTTATTTAAATTTTCAATGGTATTTTTTAAATTACTTACCTCAGCGTTTAAATTTTCAATGGTTTTGTTTTGAGCGTTTATAGTTTCTTTATTTTTTGAAATCTCATTATTTAAATCATCTATGGTGCGTAACGTATTTGTTTTTAATTTTTGCAACCAATATATTTTAACCACTTTATAATCTTCATATCTGTTCGATTTATTAATTAAATAATCGAATTGATTTTTTACAGACCCGGTGTCAATAAATTTTCGTTGAAACTGACTAAACCCATTTGTTGAAACGGTAAGTAGTACAATTGCTAAAATAGCTATTTTACGCATAATTAAGATGTATTTTGAATTAGAGGAAACTTTTACTTATTCGTATTGTAATAAACTTCTAATTCTGTTAAATATTGTTGTTTTTTAGTATCATTTAATAAAGAATACTGAAAAGAATTTTTAGCTAACTGATACAACTCTGCTTTAGAGAGGTTAAGCGCTTGTTGAATTTCAATATAATTTTTATTTACTTGTCCGCCAAAGTAAGCAGGGTCATCAGAATTTACAGTAACTTTTAATCCTAAATCCATCATTTTTTTAAGAGGATGGTTGTGTAAATCATCAATTACTTGTAATGCTGTGTTAGATAAAGGACAAACGGTTAATGCAATATCACGTTTAATAATTTCGTTCACAAGAGTTTCATCATCAAGTGCATTATTTCCGTGGTCAATTCGTTTTATGCCTAATATGTCAAGAGCTTCCCAAACATATTGAGCAGGTCCTTCTTCTCCGGCGTGTGCCACAGGAATATACCCTTCTTTTACAGAAGCTTCGTACACATTTTTAAATTTAGATGGTGGATTTCCTTTTTCTGAAGAATCTAAACCTACTGCAGCAATTTTATCTTTAAATGGAAGCGATTGCTCCAGTGTTTTAAATGCTTCTTTTTCCGATAAATGACGCAGATAACTCATAATTAATAACGATGAAACCTTTAAATTTTCTTCAGCATCTTCACAAGCTTTTGAAATACCGTTAATTACTGTTTCAAATGCAATACCACGCTCTGTATGAGTTTGCGGGTCAAACATAATTTCGGTATGTCTTACATTTTGCTGTGCACATTTTTGTAAGTAGCTATATGTTAAATCGTAAAAATCTTGTTCGGTAGTTAACACTCCTGCACCTTGGTAATAAATGTCCAAAAAATCTTGTAAGCAATTAAACTTGTACGCTTCTTCAATTTCTTCAACCGATTTATAAGGAATACTTATCTGATTTCTTTGAGCAATTTTAAACATTAATTCTGGTTCAAAAGAGCCTTCAATATGTAAATGTAATTCAGCCTTCGGTAAGTTTTCAATAAATTTTTTCATTCTGTTGTATTAAATAAAAAATATAAATAAATATAGTTTAGTAAGTTGTTGTTATCTAGTTAGATAAGAATTTAAGTAATTCTTCAAGGCAAATTTAAACATTTCCACTGTTTAAATATTTTTTTTTGAAAAAATATTAAACGGTTTTTCTTTTCTAGAAGATTGAATGGCTCTTTTTTTATAAAATTCAATTTACTGATTTAGCTCTAAAAATGAAGAAACACCTATTTTACTATTTACAAAGCTGTTGATAAGTATTTAATAAGTATGAATGACACGCTATTTTAAATTTACAAAAGCTATCTAAATTTAGTACATCTATTACTTACATAAAAATCAAAAACATTTAAATAAAAATTAAACAAAGCAAATAAGTAGGGTAGATTTTTTTTAAAAAATAAATAAGATGAATTACTCCGATATTCAAATTGTATTGCAAGAAATTCCGGGAGAAATAAGTATTTGTTTCACCATTACCGGTTGTAAATTGCATTGTGACGGCTGTCATTCTCCTTATTTATGGAAAGAAGAAAGCGGCAAAAAACTTACCGATAGTTTGTATACAGAAACATTGCAAAAATACAAGGGATTTGCAAGTACAGTACTGTTTATGGGAGGCGAGTGGCATTGTGAAGAATTGGTAACAAAATTAAAAGAAGCTAAAAAATACGGGTACAATACGTGTTTGTATACCGGATTAGAGGAAGTGGATAAGAAAATAGAAGCGCAACTCACATGGCTTAAAAAAGGACCTTGGAAAAAAGCGTTAGGAGGGTTAGACTCTCTTTCAACCAACCAAAAATTTATAGACGTAAAATCAAATAAAGTATTAAATCATTTATTCTTAAAAAATTAAACCATGATAAGATTAACTACCGAACAAGTATCAAAAAAAATCAGTTTTATTGAAAATTATATCAAATCAAACAATGCTGCCGACGGTTCTGTAATGGACGCCAATGCAAATGTTTCTTCAAAAAATATTGCGACAATGGAAGCAGAGTTGAATAAAGATATTAATATTCAAGTAAACAGACAGTTGGTTAAAAACAAAATACGAAACTTGTTTGGTGATGAACTTGCAAATGAATACATACGACAAATAGAAGCGCATGAGATATACGTACATGACGAAACTTCATTAAAACCATATTGTGTTTCAATAAGTATGTATCCGTTTTTATTTGATGGGCTTACAAAACTGGGAGGAGAGAGTAGAGCACCTCAGCATTTGGAAAGTTTTTGTGGCGAGTTTGTAAATCTTGTTTTTGCTATTAGCTCGCAGTTTGCCGGAGCATTGGCAACGGTAGAATTTTTATTGTACTTTGATTATTTTGCTAGAAAAGATTTTGGTGACGATTATTTAAAAACAAATGAACAACTAATTGCAAATCATTTGCAACATGTGGTTTATGCTATAAATCAACCGGCAGCAGCACGTGGTTACCAATCTGTTTTCTGGAATATTTCATTATACGACGAAGCTTATTTTTCTAGTATGTTTGGTGATTTTGTTTTTCCTGACATGACAAAACCTAACTGGGATGCTGTTAAAAATCTACAAGGATTTTTTATGAAATGGTTTAATAAAGAACGTGAAAAAGCAATACTTACATTTCCTGTTGTTACTGCGGCAATGTTGGTAAAAGAAGGTAAACCGGTTGATGATGAGTTTGCCGATATGTGTGCTGAAGAATTGAGTGAAGGAAATTCATTTTTCATCTATCAATCTGAAAATGCAGATAGTTTGGCTTCATGTTGCAGATTGCGAAATGAAATAAGCGATAATACATTTAGTTATTCTTTAGGTGCCGGAGGTGTAGCTACGGGATCTATTAATGTTATTACTTTAAATATGAATCGTTTAATTCAAAAAGGAAACGATTTAAAAGAGGCTATTGCCAAAATTCATAAATACCAAGTTGCCTACAGAAAATTAATTGAAGAATATGAAAGTGCTGGAATGTTACCAGTGTACAAGGCCGGGTTTATATCGTTAGACAAACAATTTTTAACGATTGGAATTAATGGAATGGTAGAAGCTGCCGAGAGTAAAGGTATAAAGGTAGAGAACTCTTTACAGTACAAAAATTTTGTAACAAAATACCTGAAAGTAATTTTTGATGCAAATAAAGAGGCTAAAAAAGAATACGGCTATATGTTTAATACTGAGTTTGTTCCTGCAGAAAACTTAGGTGTTAAAAATGCCAAATGGGATAGAGAAGATGGTTTGTTTGTTCCAAGAGATTGTTACAACTCTTATTTTTATGCCGTTGAAGATAATGCCATTAATACATTAGATAAAATTATGCTTCATGGAAATGAAATTATCCAGTATTTAGATGGAGGTTCGGCATTGCACTTAAATTTAGAAGAAGCACCAAATAAAGAAGGATTCTCAAAACTAATTAATGCTTGTGCACTTGCAGGGTGTAATTACTTTTGCTTTAATATTAAAATTACAATTTGTAACGAATGTGATCATATTGATAAAAAAACACTTCAAAAGTGTAGTAAATGTGGTTCTACAAATGTTGATTATGGAACTCGAGTTATCGGTTATTTAAAACGCGTTTCTAACTTCAGTTCAGCAAGACAGTCAGAACATGAGTTGCGTCACTATCATTTAAATCAGTTCCACAATCCAACAGCAGCATTGCAAAAAGAACGAATCCAACTTTTGACAAAGCACTTTTCAGAAAAAACCAAAAATAAAGAAATACTTAATTAGTGGTAAAAGTGTGTAATAGTTGAAAAGAGTTGCTAAGAAGCAGCTCTTTTTTGTAATAAATGTTGGGTGTTTTTCTTAACATTAAATTTAAAAGAAGCTTTACCAATACTCTTTTTAACGTTTTTTAAGTTTACAAATACCAAAAGTTCTAAAGAGGTCTCACTGTGTTTTGTAACCGTTGCTTGAAATACTAATTTATCGTTTAAAAATGCATTTTGTAGCAGTTTTATTTTTTGAAGCAGTGGTTCTTCCAATTCAAAATGGCTATAGTTTAAAGAAAAGGTTGTTGCAAAACATAGCATTTGCGTGTACAATACTGTAGGAAGTAAGGCATTGTAATTGTTTACATCAGTTTTTGAAACTGTAAAATATGATTTTGGAATGGTAAAAATTGTTTTCATGTGCTACTTTATAAAATAAAAAAAAGGTGCTTTTGTTAAAAAGCACCTTTTTGATTTATGATTGTAATAAAATTATCTGCTAAATTTATTAAAAGTACTTTTTACATATACGGGTTGATGCTTCACATTGCGCATTACGGAATCACAAATCGTATTAAAAATAGATTTGAAACCGTTAGACACGTTTAAAACACGCGTATTTATGTAATAGTTTATTTTCATATGTCGCCAAAAGTATTAATTTATTTGTAAAACACTTCATTTATCTAATTAAAAATGTGTTAATACTGCAAATTCTTGTAAATTTGCAGCACATTAAACACAAAACACTATGTCAAGTATTAGAAATTTAAAAAAAGATATTAATTACGTTTTAGGAGATATTATTGAAGCTTGTTATGTTTGGGAATTAGATAACCCAAAATCCGATACTAAAAAAAGCGAAGCAATTATTGATGAAGCGATAGAATCGTTTGATGCTTTATTGGATAAAGTAAACGAAAAAAATATAGAAAATAAAAAAGCTCACTATAAAGCAATTAACTCTGAACTGGAAACTGTTGCCGGTAAATTGATTGAAAAAGTGAACAAACTTTAGTGGTAGCCTAGTGGTACGTAGCGATTTTTAATTCTGTATTTTTTTTTGTAATTTAGTACAATAATAACAGTAGTAATTACGTTCATTATTTACCAACTAAAAATAAATAAATTTATGGCAAGAGCTATGTTTGAATACACTAAAACTGTACTTGTAAAAGTGAGTTTTAACAAAGAGTTATTTAAAAGAGAGTTAGAAAAGGCTATTGACAGATTATTACCGTTTGAAATTAAAGAGTTGTTCTTTTGGCTTAAAGAGTTTACATTAAACAAGCCTGAATTACATACTTGTTTAGCCTTAGTAGAAAATAAAAAAAGGAGCTTTTAAGCTCCTTTTCCTTTATGTAAAGGACTAATTATCTTCACGTCGTTAAAAGCGATAACACCCCTTATAATACTATCTATAACATCTTTTAAAACATCTATTAAATGAATTTTGAGTTGCGACTTGTGATAAATTATACTCACTTCTCTTGCAGGTACAGGTTCTTTAAACTCTCGTAAATACTTTTTATCGTTTTCATTTAAATCTAATGTTTGTAAGTAAGGAAGTAAAGTCATTCCAAGCCCCTCTTTCGATAATTTTATAAGTGTATTAAAACTACCGCTGTGTAGTTGAAAATGCTGATTTGTAGATCCAAAGGTGCTACATAAGTTTATAATACTTTCCTTAAAACAATGCCCGTCTTCTAACAGTAATATGTCTTCAATATTCAAGTGTTCTACATCAATTTTATCGTACTCAAAAAGTCTGTGTTCCGAAGGAACAAATCCCACAAAAGGCTCGTAATAAAGTACACGTTCTTTAATGGCTTCGTTTTCTAACGGTGTGGCAGCTATTGCTACATCAATATAACCGTCGTTTAGTTTTTTAATAATCTCATCAGTGGTAAGTTCTTCTATTTTTAAATTAACTTTTGGATATTTTTTTATAAAGGTTTTTAAAAATAGCGGAAGCAGTGTAGGCATAATGGTTGGAATAATTCCCAGCCTAAAATCGCCGCCAATATATCCTTTTTGTTGATCTACAATATCACTTATTCTATTGCTTTCATCTACAATAATTTTAGCCTGTTCTACAATTTTTTTCCCAACTTCTGTAAGTTGAATGGGTTTTTTATTTCGATTAAAAATTTGAGTATCTAATTCGTCTTCTAACTTTTGTATTTGCATGCTTAATGTTGGTTGTGTAACAAAACAATGCTCAGAAGCGATTGTGAAATTTCTATGTTCAGCAACAGCTAACACGTATTTAAGTTGTGTAATAGTCATTAGTATAAATTTTTACGATAAAGATATTAAAACTATCGATTGTATTTATACTTTTTTCTGATTTTTTTTCCCGAAGTTTGCTTTAGAATTAAAAAAGATAAAATAATTTAAAAATTTAAATACGATGAATACAAACACAACACTATTAGGATTAGATAAACAAAGAAGCGAAGATTTAGTAATTAGCTTAAATAAATTACTATCTAATTTTCAAATACATTACCAAAATTTAAGAGGATTGCATTGGAATATTAGAGGAAAATCTTTTTTTGAATTGCACTTGAAATTTGAAGAGTTTTATACAGATTCTCAAGAAAAAATTGATTTGATTGCAGAACGAATACTAACACTTGGAGGAAAACCTCTACACACGTTTAACGATTATGTTGCACTTTCTGAAGTACCTGTAGGTAAAGATATTTCTAATGATGAAGAGGCGGTTAAATTGGTTGTAACTTCTTTGTCTACATTGTTAAAAATAGAACGTACAATTCTTGAAGTGTCTGATGAGGCAAATGATGAAGGAACAAACTCTATGATGAGTGATTTTATAGCAGAGCAAGAAAAAACCATTTGGATGTTAAATGCTTGGTTGAGCTAATTAAAAAAAGAAGCGGCAAATATGCCGCTTTTTTTTTACCAGAAGGTTCGTTTTTTATTTAATTCATCTTCTTGTTGTTTATATTCTTCAGGAGAAACAACCTTTAAGAAAGATGGATGTTGTTCTATTTCAAATTCTATCTTTTTCACAATTTCGTCAATGGTATCGTTTTCGTAATCTATTTTCATAGGTTTTTTTATAACCATTGATTGTAGTACGTCTCTTTTTTTAATAACAAGACCTTTTTTATCAAAAGCCCTTCTAAAGCCGTCAATAACAATTGGTACTACTATGGGTTTGTAGGTTTTAATAATATGAGCAGTACCTCTTCTAATGGGTTTAAAAGGTTTTGTGGTTCCTTGTGGAAATGTAATTACCCAACCATCATCAAGTGCTTTTCCAATATTTGTAATATCAGACATTTTAACTTGTCGTTTAATATCTTTTCCAGCGCTTCTCCAAGTTCGTTGTATTGAAACAGAGCCGGTATAGGCAAAAATTTTGGGCAATAATCCCGATTTCATAGTTTCAGAAGCCGCAACATAGTAGATGTTGAGTTTAGGTTGCCATATATATCCAATATTTTTAATACTATCTACTCTGCCTTTTAGAGCAGCATTAAATACATGAAACATAGCTGCAACATCGGCAAAATATGTTTGGTGGTTAGAAACAAATAACACATTGGTTTCAGGTAAACTTCTAATAATTTCAGACCCTTCAATTTGAAGTTTGTTAAATCGTCTGTAACGCCCGTGAGAGATAATTCCAAAAATGCGAATAATCCATTTTTTTATAAATAAAATATGTCCAAACGGATTCTTTTTAAAAATTGGCATTTGGTTTAGTTTAGTTTTTGAATGAATACAAATTTAATAAAAATAGCTTACAGTTTACACATTAAATCTTTAAGTTCACTAAGAATCATAGCTGTTGCTCCCCAAACAGTGTAATTGTTTAATACATAGCAGGGTACGGTTATGTTTTTGGCATACGAAGTACTTAAAGTAGTTTCAGAAATAGCATTGTGACTAAGTAAATCGGATAAAGAAACGCTAATGGTTTTCTGCACTTCGTGATTTTTAATAAATGAAGGAGTATGTGTTAGAAACCCTAAAAAAGGAGTTACTAAAAAATTGCTTGGAGGTATGTATACATTGCTTAGTTGTTTTAGAATGGTAACTTCTTCAGGAGGAATACCCACTTCTTCATAGGTTTCTCTTAACGAGGTATTTTCTAGTGTTTTATCATGCAGGTCAAACTTTCCGCCGGGAAAACTTATTTGAGAAGAATGCGTTCCGTTGTATTGTGCTCTAAGTGTAAGTAAAAAATGAGTTTTCCCTTTCTTATCGGGATAAAAAAGAGCGAGTATAGCTGCTTTTTTAGGGTGCTGTGCCTCAATTTTTATTTGCGAATAACGTTTCCTCATTTGAGGAGCAAGTTTAAATTGAGCATTAATTCCACCCAATTTAAATTGCTTAATTTGATCCTTATTTTTTAAAAAATGAGAAAAGTCCAATTTATTTTTTAATTTGAGAGTCTAAAATTAAAACATTACCGATTAATAACTTCTAGTGAAATGAAAAAATATTTAAAAAAAGGTGTTGTATTTATACTAACACTTGTTGCATTGTATATGGCTATGATTGTTTTTTTACCTGAGATTATAGATAAAAAATACAATAAAGTATTACAATTACCTCCATATAAAGTTTCTGACGAAGCAATGAAACTAACAGATTCGTTAGATTTTATTGCCGATTTACATTGTGATGCTTTGTTGTGGAATAGAGATTTACTTAAGAATAATAACTTTGGAGAAGTTGATATCCCTAGAATGATTCAAGCAAACATGGCACTTCAAGCATTTACAATAGTTACCAAAGTGCCTAAAAACATGAATTTTGATAAGAATACAGGAGAAACGGATGCTGTAACATTACCGTATATTTTAGAAGGAAGACCTATTAGATCGTGGTTTAATTTAACCGAAAGGGCATTGGTTCAAACAGCTAGTTTGCATCAATTTTCTAAAAAATCGGATGGAAAATTTTACATTATAAAATCAAAAACCGATTTAGCACACTATATAAATGCTCGAAAAAGCAACAAAAAATTAGCTGCCGGATTTTTAGGGGTAGAAGGTTCTCATGCGTTAAATGGAGATTTAAACAACATTGATGTGTTGTTTAACGCAGGTGTTCGAATGATGTCTCCGGTACATTTTTTTGATAATAAACTGGGGAGTTCTGCTCATGGAGTTGCTCATGAAGGTTTAACCGATTTTGGAAAAAAGGTTATAAAAAAAATGCAGGAAAAAAACATGATTTTAGATGTGGCTCACAGCTCTGAAAAAATGTTAGATGATATTTTAGCCATAACCACAAAACCAATAGTGAGTTCGCACACGGGAGTAAAGGGAACCTGCAATACGGTTAGAAATTTATCGGATAAGCACTTGATTGGAATTGCAAATACAGGAGGTATTGTTGGTATCGCCTTTTTTAAAAAAGCAGTGTGTAAAGCAGATGCTAAAAATATAGCGGAAGCCATTCAATATACCGTAAATTTAATAGGTGTAACTCACGTAGCTTTGGGGTCCGATTTTGATGGTGCAGTTACGGTTCCGTTTGATGTTACAGGGTTATCCTTAATAGTAGATGAATTGTTAAAATTAAACTTCACACATCAAGAAATTAGCCTAATTATGGGAGGAAACGTAAAACGGTTTTTACTTGAAAATTTACCTGACTAATTGTTGTAAATTACATTTGTTGTGTAAAATAGTTGTAGTCTTTAATAACAGTATCAATAAAAGTAGTGGGTTTTAAATCGGTTTTAATACCTGTTAAATCAACAATTTTAGCATATAATTTCATGATAATTTTGTGATCTCTTTTTCTTTTAGCCTTTAAATAAAGCTCTTTAATTGTTTGAATGTCTTTATCAGATAAAACGGTTACTTGAGGAAATGTAGGCTTATAGTTGTTAGCAATATCCATATTTAGCGTGTCACTTAACGAGATTGTCTTTTTTTCTGATATGACAGTAGTATTGGCAGCTAAATCACCCAACCGTTGCCCTTTTCCGTTAAGTAAAATAGTTAAAAGAGCTACAGAACCCGAAGCTAATGAAATATCAATAAGTCGTAACACCCATCTAATTAAATAGCTTCCAAAAGTAGGTTTAGAGCCATCAATTTTAGTAACCCGAATATTGTTTAAATATTTACCGGGAGTTTGGCCGTTCATTAAAGTTTCAAAAAACAAGCTATAAAAAAATACAGGTAGGCTCAAAAGCGAGTAAATTACAATAAGAGAATCTGTTTCCTTAAAACCTAAGCTATTTAAAATTAGATATATAATAATATAATAACCAATCATGATAAAAAGGTCAATCATAAACGCCCATATACGTGTACTTACCGGAGCAACATTTTGTTGTATAGTCACATTTTGAGCCGTTTCTATTCTAAAATTATCCATTTATTTATAGCTATATTTTTGGATGATACAATTTGATTTTTTACATTCGTCAACCTGAAGGACTAATTTAGGTTTAAGTAAATTAGTACACAAAAGTAAAAAAAAATGCGTGAAGCATCATTTATAAAGAAAAATAAAAAAAAATGGCTATTGTTTGAAAATGTTCTTGATAAAAAAGAGCAAATTTCACCCGATAAACTTTCCGATTTATATATTGAAATTACAGATGATTTAAGTTATGCCAAAACATTTTATCCATCAAGTAATACGGCATTATACTTAAACTCACTAGCTTCAAAAGCACATCAAAAAATATATAAAACTAAAAAAGAAAGTAAAAACAGGATACTTACATTTTTTAAAACAGAGTTTCCGTTAACTTTTGTAGCTTACCATAAACAGTTATTAATAGCCTTTTTAACATTTGTGGTTTTTGCCGTTATAGGAGCTTATTCAGCGTCAACCGATGGTGATTTTATTCGCCTTATTTTAGGAGATGATTATGTAAATAAAACACTGGTAAATATAGAGAAAGGAGATCCTATGGCTGTGTATAAAAATATTAGTCAAGGAAACATGTTTATTATTATTACACTAAACAATATTAAAGTAGCAATGACAGCTTTTGTGTATGGCATGTTGTTTTCGGTAGGCACATTATTTGTAATGATGCAAAACGGAATTATGTTGGGATCATTCTTATACTTTTTTTACGATAAAGGGCTACTTTGGGAATCTTCTAGAACGATTTGGATTCACGGAACAATAGAGATATCTGTAATTATTGTTGCCGGTTGTGCAGGTTTGGTTGTAGGAAAGGGATTGCTTTTCCCAGAAACTTATACACGGCTTACTTCTTTTAAAAAGAGTTTTAAGGCGGGTTTAAAAATTATGGTAAGCACCATTCCCTTTTTTATTATTGCCGGATTTTTAGAAGGTTTTGTAACTCGTTATACCGAAATGCCAGATTGGTTGGCATTGTGTATCATAATTTCATCACTAACACTAATTATATATTATTACGTAATTTACCCAATAAAACTAACCAAACAGACAAAATTACACCATGGAGAATAACAATTTTATAGAGTTCAAAAAAGAAAGAGATTTAGGAGCTATTATAACAGATACGTTTAAATTTATTAGAGAAAATTGGAAAGAGTACTTTTTAAGTATTTTAAAAATAGTAGGACCGGTGCTCCTTGTAGGAGTTGTAGCTATGGTATTTTATTTATTATCAATGTCCGATATATTTGAAGGTTTTGAAGATAATCCGGATAATATCTCAGGTATTTTTTCTCAAGTATTTTCTTGGATTTTTATAATGATTTTTGTGTATGTACTGCTGTATACATTGCTTTCTATGACTTCGTTATATTTTATAAAGTCGTACATAGATAATAACGGTAAACCTGTTTTTAGCGAAGTTAAAGCCAATGTTTTTAGCAATATTTGGCGTTTTATAGGATTAGGAATTTTGGTTACCATTGTAACTATTTTTGGATTTATGCTTTGCTACATCCCCGGAATTTATTTAGGAATTGTATTGTCTTTAGCAACCTCTATTATGGTTTTTGAAAATAAAAATGTAGGAGATACATTTTCACATTCATTTACTCTTATAAAAGGCCAGTGGTGGAATACTTTTGGTGTTTTAATTGTAGTTTGGCTATTACTAATGGTACTTGGTCAAGCTTTTTCAGTGCCGGCACTAATTTATCAATTGATAAAAATGGGTACCATAGTGCAGGATAACGACCCAACAGCAATATTTAGCATATTTAAAGATCCAATTTATTTGGCTCTAAATTTAGGATCGTATGTGTTTCAATTTATATTGTATTCTATTCCGCTTATATCTACAGTATTTATTTATTTCGATTTAAATGAACAAAAAAATCTAACCGGAACTATTGAAAAAATAGAAAATTTAGGAAACGATTAACCGTTTTTAGCAACAATGAATAAATACCTGTTTTTAGTTTTCTTCTTTATTGTAATCCCAAGTGTTTTGGCGCAAACCGATTCGCTTCGTGTCAAGTACGATAAGAGTATTGTTGTTCAGAAAAAATTTAATGAAGAAAATTTAAAACAATACAAAGAACAAGAAGCATTTATTTATACCGAAGAGGTAAAAGACGTAACACCTTCGTTATTAACACAGTTTTTTAATTGGTTAGGAAGATTACTCTTACGCTTTTTAGAGTGGATTTTTGGTGTGAAGTATGCAAAAGGAATATTTGTATTTATTTTAGAGGCCTTGCCATATGTTATTGCAGGAATTATGCTTCTTTTACTCTTAAAATTTTTCCTAAAAACAAAATCAAATTCGGTAGTGTCTTCAGCAAAAAATACACCGGTTATTTCTATTACTGAAGAAGAAGAACTTGTAAAAAATAAAGATATTTTACAACTTATAAAAAAAGCAGTAGCTCAAAATAACTATCGTTTAGCTATACGGTATTATTATTTACACACACTGCAACAGTTAGAAGCCAAAGAATTAATAGTGTGGGAACCACAAAAAACAAACGATGATTATATAAAAGAAATTTCTATAAAAGAATTACATCAAATATTTAAAGAAATTACACACTTATATGATTTTGTTTGGTACGGCAATTTTACAATTGACGAAATAACATTTTCAAAAGTACAATCTGATTTCAAAAACATAAATAAATACATTAATACGAAGTAGTTTGGATAAAAAAACGAAAATATATATAGGCTTGTTTATTTTAGCAATTTTAGGATATTTATACCTAGAAAATGCTAAAAAAAAGCCTGTAAATTGGTTTCCAAGCTATGTGGCTACGCATAAAATTCCGTACGGAACATATGTATTGTACAATGAGCTCCCAAAAATGTTTCCATCTACAAAAATTAAAACCATTACCATTCCGCCATTTTTGTATTTAGAAGACTCAACACAAGTTGGAACGTACTTTTTTGTAAACGACCTTTTAAATTTTGGCGATGCAGAGTTTTTACGATTGCTAAAATTTGTAGAAAGAGGAAACGATGTATTTATATCAACACACGGAGTTCAAATAGATACTTTGAATTTTGAAACTAAAAAGCTTGTGAGTAAAAATTTTGAAGAAAAAGTGTTTTTTAAATTTAAAAATAAGGCTTTTAAAGGAAAAGAGTACGCTTTTGACAGAGCGTTTCCTAATCATGTTTTTAAAAAAATAGATACATTACACACCACTATTTTAGGAATTACAGGCTATTTAAATGCTGACGATGAACGAACAGAAGAAGGGGTCAATTTTGTGAAATATAGTTATGGAAAAGGAAATTTATATTTACATACTTTTCCTGAAGCATTTACAAACTACCATATTTTAAACTCACCAAACCAACAACATACAGCAAATCTTCTTTCGTATATTAGAGCAGATATTCCAATTTTATGGGATGCTTATTATAAAACAGGAAAAAGTAAAATTACCTCGCCAATGCACTATCTGTTAAATTCAAAGTATTTAAAATGGGCTTATTACGTAGCTTTATTTGGTATTTTAATATTTATATTATTTGAGGGAAAGCGAAAACAACGTAGTATCCCTGTAATTGTGCCGCTAAAAAATCAAACGTTAGCATTTACACATACCATAGCAAATATGTATTTTGAAAAAGAAGAGCATAAAAATATTGCCGAGCATAAAATTACTTATTTGTTAGAGTCTATTAGAACAAAACTTCATATACCAACAATAAATATAGACAAAGGTTTTTATAAAAATGTGGCTCAAAGAAGTGGTAACTCTTACGAAGATGTTATAAAATTATTCAAGCTTTGCGATGATATTCATATGAAAAATAAAATATCAATATATGAGCTTGTTAAACTAAATAAAATGATAGAAAAATTTAAAAATACAGTTCAAAATGGAAAATAACAATTTAAATTTTCAAAACAGAATAGACCTTGAAAAGCTTAAAAATACGGTTACACAAATTAAAGAAGAATTAGGTAAAATTATTGTTGGACAAGAACAGTTTATAGATTTATTGATTGTAGCCTTGTTGGCCGATGGACATGTACTTATTGAAGGTGTACCGGGTGTTGCAAAAACAGTAACCGCTAAATTATTGGCTAAAACCATAGCTACCAATTTTAGCAGAATTCAATTTACACCCGATTTGATGCCTAGCGATATTTTGGGAACTTCGGTATTAAATATGAAAACATCCGATTTTGAATTTAAACCTGGACCTATTTTTTCAAACTTGGTATTAATTGACGAAATAAATAGAGCTCCGGCAAAAACACAAGCCGCTTTGTTTGAAGTAATGGATGAACGCCAAGTATCAATAGACGGAACTACTTATAAAATGGAACCTCCGTTTATGGTTTTAGCAACGCAAAATCCAATAGAACAAGAAGGTACATATGCATTGCCTGAAGCACAATTAGACCGATTTTTATTTAAAATAAATGTAGGTTATCCAAATTTAGATGAAGAAGTACAAATAATTCAAACGCATCACGATAGAAAAGGTGAATTGCCTCAAAGCATGATAAAAACATTGCTGACAACATCTGATTTGACAGCTTACAGATCAAAAATATTCGAAGTAATTGTTGAAGAAAAAATAATTAAATACATTGCGCAACTTATTACCAAAACTAGAAATCATCCGCATTTATATTTAGGAGGCTCTCCAAGAGCAAGTATTTCAGTTTTAAACGCTTCAAAGGCTTTTGCGGCTATTAATGGTAGAGATTTTGTAATTCCTGAAGATATTAAAAAAGTAATTTATCCTGTTTTACGTCATAGAGTTATTTTAACTCCTGAACGAGAAATGGAAGGAATGACAACCGATAAGGTTATTGAAATGATTGTACAATCTGTTGAAGTACCACGATAATTTTAGCAACCAATTCATTATTTCAAATGAACTTAATCAAAAACTTATACATACATCAGCGATTTTTTATCTATTTGAGCGTTATCGCTTTTGTATTTTTGATTTCGTTTTGGTTTCCAATACTTTATGAAGTGGCTTGGTTTATGGTAACCATTTTGGCGCTTCTGTTTATAACCGATATTTACATTCTTTTCTCACCTTCAAAAGGTATTAAGGCGAGAAGAATTTTACCTAAAAAGCTATCTAATTCTGATGATAATACTATTCCAATAACATTAAAAAATCAATATAACCTTACTATTGAAGCAAAATTTATAGATGAATTACCTTTTCAGTTTCAAAAGCGAGATTTTGAATATATAGCTATCGTGCAACCCAATCAAGTTTACGATTTTGAATATACGCTTAAGCCGGTAGAGCGCGGCGAATATTATTTTGGAAACTTAAACGTATATGTGTCATCTCCTTTAAAAATAGTAGCAAAGAGAGCTAAATTTCAAGATAAACAAATGGTTGCTGTTTATCCGTCTTACATTCAAATGAAAAAGTACGAGTTTTTGGCAATTAATAATAGACTTACAGCTTTTGGTTTAAAAAAAATTCGCCGTATTGGTCATACGATGGAGTTTGAACAGATTAAAAATTACGTTTCAGGTGACGATGTTAGAACGATTAATTGGAAAGCAACAGCAAAACGTTCTCAGTTAATGGTGAACCAATATCAAGATGAAAAATCGCAACCTATTTATTCAATTATTGATTTGGGACGTGCTATGAAAATGCCTTTTGAATCTCTAAAATTATTAGATTATGCTATTAATTCGGCGTTGGCTTTTTCAAATATAGCGCTGCGTAAAAAAGATAAAGCAGGTTTGGTAACCTTTAGTAAAAAAGTAGACAAAATAGTTAGCTCAAGCAATAAAAAGACGCATTTAAACACCATTAACGAAGCTTTATACAATATAACCACGCAATACACCGATTCTGATTTTGGGTATTTATACGCCGTTATTAAACGTAAAATAACGCAAAGAAGTTTGTTAATACTGTATACTAATTTTGAGCATATTTCTTCGTTAAAACGTCAGCTCCCTTTTCTTCAAGCCATTGCAAAAAACCATTTGTTAGTGGTTGTTTTCTTTGAAAATACAGAGTTAGATAGTTTAATTCATAAAGAAGCTTCAGATTTGGAGACAATATATTACAAAACAATTGCAGAAAAGTTTGCTTATGAAAAGCGTTTGATTGTAAAAGAACTAGAAAGCAGAGGTGTTCATGCCATACTAACAAAGCCTCAGCAACTAACTGTAAATGTAATTAACAAGTATTTAGAGTTTAAAGCAAAAGGTTTTATTTAATATGAAATTTAGCGGCTAATGCAGCTCCTATTATTCCTGCTTCATTTTGTGTTTCGGCAGCTACAATTGGAACGGTACACGTAAGCTGACTTTTAAATTTATTCATTTTTTTACTTGCGCCACCACCTATAATAATTAAATCTGGAGATAAAATTAATTTTAAATGTGCAAAATATTCATTTAGCCTATTTCCCCATTCAGAGTAATCCAATTGCTCTTTTTTACGTACAGAATCGGCAGTATATTTCTCGTAAATAATACCTTTTTGATGGTAGATATGCCCAAATTCTGTATTTGGTAATAGTTTTCCGTCTAAAAAAATTCCGGAGCCTATACCTGTGCCTAGAGTTACCATTATTACAGTGCCATTTACATTTTTACCTGCACCAAAATTGATTTCAGCCAGTCCGGCAGCATCGGCATCGTTGACTATAAAAAAGGTATTTCCTGTTTTTTCTTTAAAAAGGCTATCTACGTGTACATTTTTCCAAGTATCATGTAAGTTTCCTCCAGAGAGACATTTACCGTGATGTAGTGGTGTTGGAAATCCGCAACCTACCAATCCTTTCCAATTAAAATGCATAACTAATTCAGAAATAACTGTAGCTACAGCTTCAGGAGTTGCCGGTTTAGGTGTTACTATACGATGCCTTTTGGTTGTTAATTTTCCTGAGTTGGTATCTACTAAAGCGCCTTTTATACCTGAACCGCCAATATCTATTCCTAAAATTTCCATGATGTTTTGATTAGTTATATTCTTTCTTCAATCCATTTTTTAAAATCGTAAAAATTTTGAGGTGCTACTCCATGTCCTACAGGATATTCTTGATATATGTGCTCAATGTTTAAGCTGCTCAAAATTTCTTCAGATTTTCTAGCAAGTTGAACAGGAATTACTTGGTCAACGCTTCCGTGAGATACAAAAAAATCTAAATGAGAATAGTTAGTTTCTTTGTATGTTTCAGGAAGTAAGTCGGTGTTTATATAACCGCTTAATGCAATTATTTTTTGAGCTTTTTCGGGATAATTAAAAGCAACACTATAACTTAAAATAGCTCCTTGACTGAAGCCGAGTAAGAATGTTTTTTCTGGTGAAATCTGATATTTTTTTTGAAGTTCATTAATAAACGTAGCAATGGTTTCTCTAGCTTTAATAGCTTCAGGAATATCAGAAAATTTATTTAAATCGTTGGTAAAATGTATGGTGTACCAAGCGTATCCACCCATAGAAAGTTGTTGAGGTGCTCTGGCACTAATAATTAGCATATTGTTTGGTAATTCGGTAGCAAAAGAAAACAAATCTTCTTCATTGCTTCCATATCCGTGAAATAAGATTAAGAGCGGTGTGTTCTCTGTGATTTTTTCAGGTGCTTTTACAAGGTACTTCAACGATAATTTCTCCATAGTTAAAATAAAATAGGTTAGTGATTAGGCTATATTTTTAAACCAATCTTGAAACAAATCTCCAAATAAAGGAATCTTTTTTTCTTCACCTTTTGTGGCAGCTACAAGACCAATAATCCAAAGAGCGAGTAAAAGAAGATTAAACAGTACTGAAATCCACTGATTGATGATTACAACTAAAAAAGAGTTTGAAATAAAAAAAAGAGATAATCCAATTGCTTGTCTAATGTGAAAGGAAGCAAATGAGTTTCGTTTATCGTTATTCATAATAAAAGCAATTAAAGTACCAATCCAAGTAATGTAACTTATGATTGCCATTGTTTTTCCTTCGGTAATAGTTCTGTTTTCCATAAAATATAAGTTTGATAGTTGTTAGTTATAATTAAATAGTACAGTTATTATTTTTAATAATTCCGTAAGTTTTTCCTTTGAGTTTTTTGTTTAAAAAAATGGCATTTTTTGAGGTTGAGTATATATACTCAGAGGTAAAAGTATACTCTAATTGGGGATTAAACAAAGTAATATCTGCTTTTTCTCCAATTTTTATAGGAGTGCAACTAATATTAAAAATCTTTTTCGGATTTACTGTTAAACACTTAATAGTTGTATTTAAATCCAATACGCTATTTACGGCTCCAAAAAGAGATTCTAGTCCTATAGTTCCGTATTTTGCATTTACAAATTCTACTTTTTTATGCTCAATATCAATAGGGTTGTGGTCACTTATAATGCAATCAATAACTCCTTCTTTTACGCCTTTTAAAAGCGCCTTAGTATCTTTTTTTGTTCTTAAAGGAGGCAATACTTTGGTATTTGTATCAAAATTTTCGAGTTCATCATCTGTTAAGGTTAAGTGATGTGCAGTTACACTACAGCTAACGTTTAATCCTTTTTGTTTGGCTTCTTTTATAAGTGCTACCGATTTTGCTGTAGAAATGGTAGGAATATGAAGTTTCCCTCCGGTGTATTCTAAAAGAAATAAATCACGAACGATTTGAATTTCTTCTGCTAAGGCCGGAATTCCTCTTAAACCTAAGCGAGTACTATTTATTTCTTCATTTACCAGTCCGTGTTCTGCAATGGCATTGTTTTGCGGGAAACTCATAATTAACCCTTCAAAATTTTGTGCATATTGCAATCCTATTTTTAGAATATTGGCATTGGAAATAGGTTTGTTATAATCACCAAACGCAATGGCTCCGGAGTTATTCATATCGTAGAGTTCGGCAATATCACTGCCTCCTGCATTTTTGGTAAGACATCCTATAGGATATAATTTTGTAGCGTGTCCTTCTCCTTTACTTTTAATAAATGAAATGGTTGCATTGTTATCGGCTACCGGAAAAGTGTTTGGGTTAACAGCTACAGCGGTAAACCCACTTTTTGCAGCTACGTTTAATCCATTTTCTATAGTTTCTCGTTCTTCGTAACCAGGCTCGCCAAAGCACACACTACTATCAAACCAGCCTCTTGAAATATGTAAATTTGGCAGATTTATTTCTTTAAAATCACGTTCTTTGGTAATATTAGATTCAATTTTAGTTATGATACCGTTTTCTATCAACACATCTTTATGTTGATTGTGAAATTCATTTTCGGAATCAATAATTTTAGCCGATTTTAAGAGTAACTTCATACTTTGAAATATTTTAATATTAGCATTTCAATAAATAAAAATAACACAGAAAGTGCTAAAAAACATTTAAATAGCCAATCAATTTTTGTTTGTTGTTGCACCTTATTAAAGGTTGTTTCTATAGCTTCAGAATAAGTGGCGTGTTTAATATTTTTTATTTGTTCTTTTAGGTTGGTGTTTAAAAGTACACTTTCTTCTCTATTGTAATTAAAAGCAATTGTTTTTATAAGTTCATTGTTTATTTTTATATTATAAAATCCACTTTTAGGGATATTGTTTTCAAAAGTGAGGACTACTTTGTTTTCAAAAATTTGCTGTAGTGGTATAAATTCGGTGTTGTTGTTTGATACGTTTAAAACCCGGTCTTTTTTAAGGTGTGTTTTTATGTCAACAATATTTTTTGAGGCAATGGTATAGTACAGCCTGTTTGTTTTTAAGCTGGTTTTTGCAAAATTGTAGAAAATAGGTACAATAATAGGCGATTTTGTGAAGTTAGTAACGTTTGTGTTTAGTGGAGATGATATCCAATATATGTTGCCATTATTTTTTACAAAACTTGAAATAAAAGGTGTATTGTCATCAAATTTTAAAATTGGTAACGCATTATTTAGTTGTGATTTAAAGTAAAAATGAGTTTTTGGGTACTGAAAATTAGTAACTTTTTTTTCAAATACGTTTTTTAAAAGTGGATGATTGTAGTTTATGCTTGTAATTTTTCGCTCTTTTTGAATGGCAGATTCAAGAGTTCCAATAGAGAGTTTGTTAAATAGGTTGTTGTACGATTGAATATTTATTTTTTCTGAAGGAATGATTACGACATACCCCCCGTTTTTTAAAAAACTTTGTAAATGTGTTATAAGGGTTTTAGGAAACGAATCTACTTCATTCAAAACAATAAGTTGCTGTTTTTGAATTGCGTTGTATTTTAAGTTTTTAACAGTGGTGTGCTGGTACAAAAATTCGTCTTCGGTGTAAATTTTAGGTAAAAAAACACTAGATTTCCCAATGCTTAATACTGCAATTTTTTGGAGTTTAGAAATGGTAAAATAAAAGCTATTGTCAAAAGGTAAAAATTCATCGTCTATTAAAATTTTACCGAGAAATTGTTTTTCGTTGGAGATGGTAAACTCAATATGTGTTGTTTTTGAGTTTAAAAATTTAGCTGTTGCCTTGCCGTACAAATCGTTGTTATTGAAGAGAGAAACAGCAACAGATTCGTTGGAATTTTGAGAACTTTTAATAATTGTGTTTAAAATAATTTCAGTAGCACTACTTTTTTGTAAATACACACTGTCTATATAAAAATTTTGAGTTGATTTAGGAACTAATTTAACAAAGGTAAGAGGTGTGTTTTTTGGGAGATGCAGTGTTTTTAAGTCTGTAGTATTTTGAAAATCGGAAACAAGAACAATGTTTTGTGCTTCGTTTTTTTTCTCATTTATTTTAAGAAAAATAGTTTTTAGGTTGGTTTTAGTAGGTGTATAATCAAGGGTTAATAATTCTTTTTTAAAGGCTTCTAAATTTGTGTTTGTAAACAAATTATTATTGGTAATTACCGTAATATGTTGTTTTGTGTAATTGCCCAATTCTACTATTTTTTTAGTAGCTGTTTTTAATAAAGTTCCTTGGTTTCCTTCAGATTGCATACTAAAGGAATTATCTAAATAGATAATTGTTTGTAATTTTTTATTCGTTTTTTCTTTTGAAATATAAGGCTGAGAAAATGCAAAAATAATACAGGCAAATGTGAGAAGTCTTGTCAATAGCACGAGCCATTTTTTTAATTTGGCACTTTTACGTGTTTGTTGCTCAACTTTTTTTAAGAAAGCAACATTTGTAAAAGGAATTTTAGTAAATCGTTGAAGTTGAAATAAATGAACAATTATCGGTACGATAAGTAAAAAAAGTGCATATAAAATTTCAGGATGCTTAAATTGCATTATTCAATAGAGATTTGTCAAAGATATAAAAAACAAATGTACTTATGCAAAATAGTTTTTTAAAATCCCTAGTGCGTAATTACTGGCAACGGCCTTTGCAAATTTTGGAAAATCTATGGTAGCATTATCATTTGCTTTGTCTGAAATAGTACGAATTATAGAAAAAGGAATATCATACTCAAAACATACTTGAGCTACAGCAGCACCTTCCATTTCAACGCAAACGGCAGTAGGGAGCAAGTGGTTTAGAGATTCAATTTTTTTAGTATCAGATATAAATTGATCTCCACTGGCAATGTCGCCAAGTACCATTTTAGGGTTAGTTATATGAAATCTTTTTATATCTTCACTATGGATGTAAGTGTTAAATGTTGTCAAAAATTTTTGAACGGCATTTTCTAACTTGGTAGTGTTTACTGTACTTAAAGCGTTTTTGTTTAAAAGTGGAATTTCAAATTGGTTGTATAGAGGTGATGCGTTTAAATCGTGTTGGTATAAGTTTTTACCAATAACAATATCGCCAATATTTAAATTTTTTGAAATGCTTCCAGCAACACCGGTAAATATAATTTCATCAATGGGAAAATCATTAATTAATTGAGTAGTAGTTACTGCTGAAGCTACTTTTCCCCAGCGAGAAAATACCAATACCACTTTTTTGCCAAACAAATCGCCTACGTAGTATTTACGCATTCCCTTAATGGTTGTTGATTTGTTTTTAAGCTCATTTAGCAGAGCTTGAATTTCTTCTTGCATGGCACTTATAATAGCAATCATAAAAGTGTTGTAAGTTTAGTTGATAATTTTTCCATCTTTCATTTCTAGCTTTCGGTCAGCCATATTTGCCAGTTCAATATTGTGTGTTACAATTACAAATGTTTGTTTAAACTGATCTCTTAAGGTAAAAAACAACTCGTGTAAGTTTTTGGCAGAGTTAGAGTCTAAATTTCCACTTGGCTCATCGGCAAAAATGACATCCGGATTGTTAATAAGCGCTCTTGCTACAGCCACGCGTTGTTGTTCTCCTCCTGAAAGTTCATTTGGCTTGTGATGTATTCTGTCAGAAAGTCCTAAAAAATCTAGTAATTCCATAGCTTTACTTTCAGCTTCTTTTTTAGAGGTACCTTTAATAAAAGCAGGAATACATACATTTTCTAATGCTGTAAACTCGGGAAGTAATTGATGAAATTGAAATATAAAGCCAATGTGGTTATTTCTAAATTTTGATAAAGCACTATCGTTTAAATCTATTAAATTCTGATTGTTTAGCGACAGTACAGGTTGGGTGTTTTTGGCAGGTTTGTCTAAGGTTCCTAAAATATGTAACAGCGTGGTTTTTCCTGCTCCTGACGGACCCACAATTGCAACAATTTCACCTTTATTTATAGAAAGATTTACTCCTTTTAATACCTCTAGGTTTCCGTAAAATTTATGAATATTTTTTGCTTTTATCATATCTTATAATAACAGCGTGAAATTACATAATTAAATTAGATTTACAACCACGTTTTTAATTTGTTGTAATCTAAGTAGTAGATAAACTTTACAGAAATGTTGTTAGTTACGGGTTCTTTAAACAAGTTATCTAAATTTTCACCAAACTTTAATTGCGACAATTGGTCGTAGTTAAAAATAGAATTTCTGTACAGTGCAATTAGCTGACTTCCGGGAGCAAATTCCCACGAATAGCTTAAATCCAAATTCCAGATATTGTAATTAATATCGTGATTATCGGTATAAGTGCTTTCGGCCAAGTCACCAAAAGGAGTTAATTCATAAAACAAATTGTCATACTGTACAGGAGACCAATAATATCTGAAAGAAAGCGCTAAGGACGACTTAGTGTTAAAACTTAATTTACTAGATAAGGTGTTGGTAATTGTTTTTTTATCTCTTCTACCAAATATGATACTGTCATCGCTTAAGGTATTAACCCATCCATACTCATTAAAAGTTCTGTTGTAATCAATGGCATAAACTACTTCAAATTTATCTGAAAATCGATATCTAGGCGATATGTTTACTCCGTAAGAATAGTTATTGTTATGGTATCTTTTAGTGTACGATGTGTTTATATCTACGGCAAATTTCTTTCTGTAATCGGTAGATATCCACACACTTGTTGAGAGTTCGGCATTTTGTTTAAAAAATCGTCCATCTACTCTTGGTTCATAAAAATCGTATTGAGTTCCTACACCGGTGCTTACTCGTCCTCCAAAGGCAAATCGTTCAGGAGTAACAAAAAAGGTATTAAGAGCAAATCTGTTACTTGAAAATTGATTCGGATTGTTTTGGTATCTTAAAAGCGTTTCAAAATTGATTTTATAAAAATTGAATTTTTTAGTAGGCTTAAAAATTTTATACGAGATATTTCCGAAGTAGTTGGCGTAATTATTTCTTCTTTGAAAACCTAAATCTTGAATGTTGTAGTTTTCATCGCTACGCCAGTGTCCAATGGCATATTGGTAGTTTCCAAAAGTTTTTGATAATTTTAAAAACGCTGCGTATCCGGCCGTGTTTTCACCATTTTCTTTTACGTTACTCATTTTAATATTACCAGAAACGTTGTATTTATTTCCTTTGTCAGAAATATCGAAAAGAAGTGCACTTGCATTGGCATCTCTAAAACTACCATCTCTTAAAACGTTTGTGTTTACAAAGCTTACAGATGAATTTTTATTAAACTGTTGATCTAATACAATTACATTGTAATTTGCAATAGGTTCGGTTACTTCGGTTCTAATTTCATTTGTGGTTACATTTTTAATTGTAGCCGACGTTTTTTCGGTAATTGCATTAAAAAAACCGATTCCCAATCCTTTTTGAGTTCTTCCGGAGATTTTAATGGCATTTAACATGTTTACCTTGGTAGGATTGTTAATAATTTCTTCATCGGCACTTAAGTGGTTATAGACATCGTAGTAACCAACAGGTGTATTTCCAATTCGTCTGGAATAAAACAATCTTCCTTTGTTAAAAAGTTCTGTTCCTTCAGTAAAAAAAGCTCTTTTTTCAGTATAGTGTTGTTCAAACGGGCCTAAGTTTAGTACTTGGTCATCAAAAGCAGTTTGCCCAAAATCGGGAATTAAAGTGGCATCTAAAGTAAAACTCTCACTAATACCGTATTTTAAATCGAGGCCTATACTATGGTCAAATTCTGAACTTCCGTCAAACGATGTATATGTTGAAGATGCATATGGCGAAAAACTTAAACGAACAGGAGGTTTAATATTTTCTATGCCTTGTAATTCTCCGGAATATTGCATAAAGTCACCTTTTGTTTTGTCAACGTAATTCCAAACGTACTGTTCGTTATACTTGTACATTTTTCGTAAAAAGTTAACACCCCAAACTTGTGTTTTGGTATTTGAGAAACGCAACGCTGAATAAGGAATTTTCATTTCCACAATCCAACCTTTATCTGTAATTGTAACCTCACTATCCCACACAGCACTCCAACTAAAATCTTTTCCTCTAAAATCGTTACTATTAGAGCTGGCTTTAGCATCGGCTTGTGCACCGGTAGCCATTACAATAAATTCCGTGTCATTTTGCCCATCGTTATTTGGGTTTATATTTACTTGAAGATAGTCAACCAATCCAATTTGATCTCGACCTCCAAATTGTCTAGGAATTTCACTCGGATTGCTGTCGTAAAGGTAAGCACCAAAATAAATTGCTTCATCGTCGTACACTATTTTAACAACGGTTCTTCTATCTTCAGGCACTTTAGAACCGTCACCCGGGTCGTACATTACAAAATCTTTAGCTTCATCGGCATTTTGCCAAGCAGTATCGTCAAGAACGCCATCAATTGTTGGAGGCTTCTGTACTCGTAATGCTGTAACGGTTTTCTTATTATTTTGCGAAAATGAATATGAGAAAATAAATATACAAACTACAAAAAGATACTTTTTCATTATATATAGAACAGGCTTAAATAAATTTTAAGCTAAAGTATTTAAGAATTACCCTAAATAATCTTAAATAAATGTTAATAATAAGGTTGTTCTTAAATTGTTATTAATGTTAAAACTTTTTTAATTTAAATATAAAATATAATGATATGATTGTTACCTTTGTAGATATTTTTTAAAAACCTTTATTTCTAATGAATTTACACGAATATCAAGGAAAAGAATTGTTAAACAGTTTTGGCGTTAGAATTCAACGTGGAATTGTTGCAGATAACCATAAAAAAGCTGTTGAGGCAGCAAAACAATTAGCTACTGAAACCGGTACAGGCTGGTGGGTAGTAAAAGCTCAAATTCACGCAGGTGGTCGTGGAAAAGGAGGTGGTGTTAAATTAGCCAAAAGTCTTGAAGAAGTAGAATCTATTTCTGAAAGTATTATTGGTATGATGCTTAAAACACCTCAAACACCGCCACAAGGTAAAAAAGTGAATCAGGTGCTTATAGCCGAAGACGTATACTATCCGGGTGAAAATGAGCCGGAAGAGTATTACATGTCTGTTTTGTTAAATAGAGCAACAGGTAAAAATATGATTATGTATTCTACAGAAGGTGGAATGGATATTGAAACTGTTGCAGAAAAAACACCACATTTAATATTTACAGAAGAAATAGACCCTTTATTAGGTTTACAAGCTTTTCAAGCGCGTAAAATTGCATTTAACTTAGGATTATCAGGTAGTGCTTTAAAAGAAATGATAAAATTCGTTTCTTCTCTATACACTGCTTTTGTAAAATCAGACGCTTCGTTGTTTGAAATTAATCCGGTTTTAAAAACTTCAGATGATAAAATTTTAGCTGTTGACTCTAAAGTAGTTTTAGATGATAATGCGTTATACCGTCATAAGGATTTAGCCGAATTAAGAGATTTACGCGAAGAAAATGATATTGAAGTTGAAGCAAACGCTGCAGGTCTAAACTATGTAGATTTAGATGGAAATGTTGGATGTATGGTAAATGGAGCAGGACTAGCAATGAGTACCATGGATTTAATTAAACAATCTGGAGGAGAACCTGCAAACTTTTTAGATGTAGGTGGTACTGCAGATGCTAAACGTGTAGAAACGGCTTTTAGAATTATTTTAAAAGATCCTAACGTTAAAGCTATATTGGTAAATATTTTTGGAGGTATTGTTCGTTGTGACAGAGTTGCACAAGGAGTAATAGATGCTTACAAAAATATGGGAGATGCCATTAAAGTACCTATTATAGTTCGTTTACAAGGAACAAATGCTATTGAAGCTAAGGCATTAATTGATGCAAGTGGATTGGATGTAATTTCAGCTACCGAATTTCAAGAGGCTGCCGATAAAGTTCACGAGGTACTTTCTTAAGCAATTAAAAATGTACAACATAAAAAACCCTGCTTTACTAAAGCAGGGTTTTTTATGTTAATCTTCAAAAACAGTGTTGTTTAAATGTCTTCAAAATTTACATCAGTAAAACTTTCAGTACTAGTTGTCTCATGATTCATTTCTGAAGGCTTCTTGAAGTCTTTTTGATGACGTTCAGAAATTACTTCTTCTCCTTTTTCAGTTAAAATGTAATCAGTTGCAGCTTTAAGCATCTCATTAAATTCAGCAAAATCTTCTTTGTATAAATAAATTTTGTGCTTTTTGTAATGGAAAGTTCCATCGTCGTGTGTAAACTTTTTACTCTCGGTAATTGTTAAGTAATAATCTTCAGCTTTTGTAGCTCTTACATCAAAAAAGTAAGTTCTTCTTCCTGCTCTAAGAACCTGAGAGAATATCTCTTCTTGTTCTAAATGTTCTTTGTCACTCATAATTAACTTTCTATTTTATTTAATCTTTCATTTAGATTTATTCACAAATCTATAAAATTATTTGACTTATTTTACAATTTTTAAATTTCTTTTTCTAAAAGTTGCTGTTCATAAAGTGCTTTATAGTATCCTTCGGTATTAACCAATTCGTTATGCGGTCCATGTTGAATGATTTTGCCATTTTCGATTACTATAATTACATCGGCATTTTTTACAGATGATACTCTATGACTGACAATAATAGTTGTTTTTTCTTTACTAATGCTATATAAATTTGTTAAAATAATTTCTTCAGTTTCGGTATCTACGGCCGATAAACAATCGTCAAAAATGAGTATTTTAGGATTTTTAATAATGGCTCTAGCAATAGAAATTCGTTGTTTTTGACCTCCGGAGAGGGTAACTCCTCTTTCACCTACATAGGTATCATAACCATTATTAAATTGAATGATATTATGATGAATATAGGCATCTTTTGCGGCTTGTTCTATTTCGGCATCAGTAGCATGTTCGTTACCAAATTTGATGTTGTTTCGTATGGTGTCTGAAAATAAAAATGCTTCTTGAGGAACAAAACCAATACTTTGGCGAAGGCTATCTAAATTTAGTGATTTAACATCAATATCGTCGATTAAAACTTTGCCTGAGTCGGCTTCATACAGTCTGGCAATTAAATTTAAAATAGTGGTTTTTCCTGAGCCGGTATTTCCTAGAATGGCTAATGTTTTTCCTTTTTCTAATTCAAAAGAAATATTTTTTAAAGCATTTATATTGGTGTCTTCATAAGTAAAGGACACTTTTTTAAAGGTAATTTTTCCTTTAATTTCTGAAGGATTGTTAGCTGTATTTTTAATTTCGGGTTTAATATCTAAAAACTCATTAATTCTTTTTTGAGAAGCTTCAGCTTGCTGAATGATTGACGTTACCCAGCCAACAACAGCTACTGGCCATGTGAGCATATTTACGTAAATAATAAACTCAGCAATAACACCTAATGATATTAACCCTTGAATATAGCGCAAACCTCCAATGTAAACTACCATAATGTTACTAACGCCAATTAATAAAATCATTAATGGAAAAAATAAGGCTTGTGCTTTAAATAAATTGATGTTTTTTTCTTTGGTAGTGTTTGCCAACTCTTCAAACTCTTTCATCGATTTTTTTTCTATGGCAAATGATTTTATAATGCTTATTCCCGAAAATGTTTCTTGCGCATTTGCAGTAAGTTTTGATAGGTACTGTTGTACGGTTGTACTGCGTTTATTTATAACTCTACTCAATACATAAATTGAAACAGATAAGATTGGTAATGGCAATAACGTGTACATTGTTAATGTAGCATCAATACGATACATTTTTGCAATAGCAAGTACAAATAATACAACCATGTTAATAGAATACATAATTGCCGGGCCAAAATACATACGAACCTTGTTTACATCTTCACTAATGCGATTCATTAAATCTCCAGTTCTGTTTTTTTTATAAAAGTTTAATGAGAGTTTTTGATATTGTTGGTAAATTTCATTTTTTAAATCAAATTCAATTAACCTAGACATTACAATAAGTGTTTGTCGCATTAAAAAAGTAAAAAATCCAGAGAGCAATGCCGCACCAACAATTAATAAAATATTGGTGAGCAATTTTGATTTTACCAAAGAGATATCAGTAATTATATTGTTTTTAAAATCTTCGGCTATATTGATAGATTCTCTTATTAAATGCGGAACTTCTAACGCTAAAAACCTAGAGCAAACAGTAATAATAATCCCTAAAATTAATCGGTATTTATATTTTAAAAAGTATTTATTTAAGTATTGTAAAGCTTTCATAAAGATAAAAGATACATCGGTTTTTACAGGACGAATATACGTTAATAAAATATGAATTGAACGATTTTTATGATAGAATTAGCTTTGTTTAAAAAAATGAAAACAAAATTTTTTATCCAAAAAATAATAGTATTTTTGCGCTGTTAAAAGCTATAAACAAAACAAAGTTCTTTAAATGATAAATAGAAGACATATTAGAGTTAAAGTAATGCAATCGGTATATGCTTTACTACAATCTAAGAGTGACAACCTAACCAAAGAAGAAAACTTCTTATACAATAGTATTGATAAAATGTATGACTTGTATGTATTGTTATTGTGTTTGTTGGTAGAGGTTAGAGATATGGAAGAAAAATACTTAGAAATAGCTCAAAAAAAGTTTTTAGCAACTACAGAAGAACTAAACCCTAACACCAAATTTATTGATAATAAGTTACTTGAGTTATTGGCAACAAGTGTGTCGTTAAACGACTACAGAGACACTCATAAGCTAAATTATTGGGAGTTAGACGATGAATATGTAAAAGAAATTTGGAAAAAGTTAAAAGAAAGTTCGTTTTTTAAAACGTATTTGAAATCTGAACAAGCATCATTTCAAGAAGATAAAGAGTTTATAATTTTATTTTTTAAAGAAATTATTGCGCCAAATGAAAAACTGGCAGATTATTTAGAAGATAAGAATATAGGGTGGGTAGACGATATTCCTTTTGTAAATACATGGATTGTAAAAACACTAAAACAGTTAAATTCAAACAAGCCGTTTGTGTTAGGAAGTTTGTATAAAGACGATGACGATAAAAAGTTTGTGCTGGATTTGTTTAGAAAAGTGGTGCTTAACCATACCGACTACGAAAAATTGATTGAAGACAAAACACCAAATTGGGATACAGACCGAATTGCTAAGATGGACATTATTTTAATTAAAATGGCTATATGTGAATTTTTAAACTTTCCGTCTATTCCTACAAGAGTTACAATTAATGAATATATTGAAATCGCAAAAGATTATTCTTCAGAAAAAAGTAGCTTTTTTATCAATGGTGTTTTAGATAAAATTCTGAAAGAATTAACGGCATCAAAAAAAATAAATAAAATAGGAAGAGGATTATTATAATTTTATATTTTTACACAAAACATAATTAGAAAATGAGAAAACAAATTATCTTTTTTGCAATTTTAAGTATCGCATTGGTTTCTTGTAAAGAGAAAGCAACGTCAAAAATTAAACCTGCAAACTTAGAGAACGCAAAAGAACGTGACGCAGAAATTAGCAAAGGAAGTGCCGTTATTGGTTTTGACAAGACAGAGTACGACTTTGGTACCATCACAGAAGGTGATT
Organism: Flavobacteriaceae bacterium; assembly: GCA_027082925.1. Lineage (GTDB taxonomy): Bacteria > Bacteroidota > Bacteroidia > Flavobacteriales > Flavobacteriaceae > Lutibacter. The sequence continues at coordinate 85,822 of JALWTD010000017.1, read as the reverse complement.
TGGTAAATGGTACATTTAAAGTGTACAATAAAGGAAAAACCGATTTAGTGATTACCAATGCTAGAGCTAGTTGTGGGTGTACTGTTCCAGAATGGCCTAAAGAAGCTATTAAACCGGGAGATTCTGCCCAAGTAAAATTCAAATTCAATTCTAGATTTAGAAGAGGAAAACAGCACAAAACCATTACTTTACAAACAAATACAGAAAAAGTAACGGAAGTATTACAAATTAAAGGTTTTGTAGAGCCTATAGATATTAAAAAGAAGAAAATTAAATACTAATAAACAATGTATTATACAACAATATTTTTACAAGCAAGTGGGAGTGCTTTATCTGGAATGCTACCTTTTTTATTGATGTTTTTGGTAATTTATCTATTTATGATAAGACCTCAAATGAAACGTCAAAAAAATGAGAAGCAGTTTCAAAATTCAATATCAAAAGGAACTAAAGTTGTTACATCAAGCGGAATACACGGAAAAATAGTTGATATTATTGATAGTGATAACACTGTTGTTATAGAAACAGGAGCCGGAAAAATTAAATTTGAACGTTCTGCAATTTCAATGGAGTTGAGTAAAAAATACGCAGCGCCTAAACAAAAGAAATAACAACTTAATTAATATACGATATAAAAAGTGAGCTACATAGCTCACTTTTTTGTATATTTAAATTTAGTTGTTGATTTAATTAAGTTTTAAATATGAAATCGTCTGTTGCATCGCTAAAAAAGAACAGAAAAATTAAAGTTTTTCTTTTTTTTATAGTATTAACATCTATTATTTGGTTGCTTATGGAACTCTCTAAAAGCTATACCAGTACGGTAACTTTTAGTGTAAAATATGTAAACTTGCCAGAGGGCAAACTGCTGCAAAATACTCCTGTAAATAAATTGGATATAGACATTAAAGCACCGGGATTTACGCTACTTAAATACAAAATAAGTGAACACCCAATTAGTTTAAACTTGGGGAGTTTAACAAAGAAAAATAAAAAGTATTATTTTTTACCAAATAAACAACTGTCATTTATAAAATCTAAACTTTCAGGAGATGTAGAATCTGTAAGTGTATTAAAAGATACCATTTTTATTGATTTAGGTGTAAAACTTTCAAAAAAAGTACCGGTAAAACCAACCATTAATCTTGTATTTAAGTTAGGTTATAATTTGGTAAGCGATCTTCAAATAACACCAGACTCTATTACCATTTCAGGTCCTCAAAAATATGTAGACTCTATACAAGAACTAAGCACATCAGCAGTAAATCTAGAAGACATACATAAAGATATCCGTTTGTCGTTACCAATACAGCTTCCGGCTAAAAAAACCAATGTAAAATTATCAGCGTCAAAAGTTGACATTGAAGGAAAGGTAGAAAAATTTACAGAAGGGAGTTTTACAATACCCGTGACCTTTATTAATAAACCCGATAGCGTAAGTATAACACCACTTCCTAAAGAAATTGAAGTAATTTATCAAACCGGACTTTCAAATTTTAATAAGATTAACGAAAAAAGCTTTTTAGTAGTTTTTGACTATAAGCAGTACGAAAACGATACTTCAATACAATTTTTAATACCTAAAGTATTGCAAAAAAGCGATTATATATACTCTTTAAAGGTAAACCCTAACAAAATAGAATTTCTTATTCAAAAATGAAAATAGTAGGATTAACAGGAGGTATAGGAAGTGGTAAAACAACGGTTTTAAAAATGTTTCAGCAATTAGGAGCTTCGGTTTATATTGCTGATGCAGAAGCCAAAAAGTTGATGCATACCAATAAAAAATTAATGCAAGAAATAACTGATTTATTTGGTAAAGAAGCCTACATTAACAACAAACTAAATAAGCAGTATATAGCCAATGTTGTTTTTAATAACAAAGAAAAACTAGAAGAGTTAAATAAATTAGTTCATCCAAAAGTACGTGAACATTTTTTTGAATTTATAAAAAGTAGCAACTCTAGTATTGTTATTTATGAAGCCGCTATTTTGTTTGAAAGTAAAAGCAATACTTTTTGCGATTTTGTAATTACAGTAGTATCAAATAATGAAGAGAGGGTTAAAAGAATTATAAAAAGAGATGGACTTACAAAACAGCAAGTTTTAGATAGAATGAAAAACCAAACAACCGATGAGCACAAAATAAAAAAGTCGACTTTTGTAATTAAAAATGACAGTTTAGACAATACAAAAAATCAGGTACTCACTATTTTTAATTTGGTATCAAAATTGCAGTAAAAATAAATAATATCTTAATTTTTTGTTAAAAACGTATAGATACTGTTAATCTAAGTTAAAAAAATATGTATCTAATCTTAAAATTTTAATTTTGAATAAATGGGGAAGAGAGTATTTTTACTCATCATTGTTTTAATGAGTATATCTTTAATAGGTATTATTTCTGTGCAGGTTTTTTGGATTAAAAACACCATACAAATTACCGAAGAACAATTTTCGGCCAATGTAAAAGTTGCGTTGGTAAAAGTAGCAGAAGATATAAAACAACGAGAGTTTAATGAGTTTTATCAAAAGCTGTCAGAGATATATACAAAAGGAGAAAAATTAAAATACTCCGATGTTCGAAAATTTATTTATGAGAGTATTGATACTACCAACAACGAGAAGTTTACATACTCACAAAGTATAATTGAAGCAAATTATAAAGTACCCACAGAGTTCTTTGAAAATGACACTATTGATTTTAAAGAAATATATAGTAAAGAAAAAGCACTAATTGTTAGGTATAACTCATTTGAAAAAAATGTAAATAGGGCAAGTTCTCCTGAAGAAAGTTTTATAAAAATAGGACGTTTTGAAGGAGCAGAAAAAGCAAATTTAGAACCGGCGTTTGACGCACTTACCAGTAGAATCCCTATCCATAAGCGAGTAAGTAACAGAGAAATTACTAATAGACTCCGAAACGAACTAAAAAATAGAGGGATAGATACAAATTTTAAATACGGAATTTATAGTAACGGATTGGCAACACAAGTAAAATCGGGTTACTTTAGGAAAGAAGATGGTAAAAGTTATAAAGTGCCTATGTTTGCCGATGCAAATGGGAATAGTAAATACCAATTATATGTGACTTTTCCAGAGAAAAAACACTATATACTGTCTTCAATATCTAAAATTTTGTTGCTCTCGGCATTTTTTATATTAATTATTATTCTTGCCTTTGCAAGTGCTCTGTATCAGCTGATTAAGCAAAAACAAATTTCAGCTATTAAAACAGATTTTATAAACAATATGACTCATGAGTTTAAAACACCTATTGCAACAATTAATTTGGCTTTAGATGCTATAAAAAACCCAAAAATTATTGAAGATAAAGAAAAGGTACAGCGCTATGTGAAAATGATTAGAGATGAAAATAAACGAATGCATGCGCAAGTAGAAAATGTTTTGAGAATTTCAAAACTAGAAAAAAATCAATTAGATGTGAGTAAGGATGTTTTGGATATTCACGACTTAATTGAAGATGCAGTTACGCATGTAGATTTATTGGTTAAAAATAAAGGAGGCTATATAAAAAAGCATTTCAATGCAGGGTTAACTAAAATTTTAGCCAATCAATTTCATTTAACAAATGTAATTGTAAATGTATTGGATAACGCTATAAAGTATTCAGATCAAGCACCTAAAATTGATATTTTCACAGAAAATACTACAAAAAATATTATAATTAAGGTAAAAGATCAAGGAATTGGAATGACAAAAAACGTTCAAAAAAATATATTTAAAAAGTTTTATAGAGAAGAAACAGGAAATATTCATAATGTAAAAGGGCACGGATTAGGGCTTGCTTACGTTAAAAAAATTATAGAAATTCATCAAGGAGATATTTATGTAGAAAGTGAAAAAGGAGTAGGAAGCACTTTTGTAATTAAATTACCATTGATATAATTAAAAACTTATGGAAAATAATAGAATTTTATTAGTAGAAGACGATCCTAATTTTGGAACAGTTTTAAAAGATTATTTGATGCTTAACGATTACGATGTAACGTTGGCTAAAGATGGTATAGAAGGATTGATTATGTTTAAAAATAACGATTTTGATTTGTGCATTTTAGATGTGATGATGCCTCGTAAAGATGGATTCTCACTAGCTAAAGATATTAGAGCTACAAATTCTGAAGTGCCAATTATATTTTTAACTGCAAAAACAATGAAAGAAGATGTCCTTAAAGGATATCAGGCCGGTGCCGATGATTATTTGAATAAACCTTTTGACTCTGAAGTGCTTTTATATAAAATCAAAGCAATATTGCAAAGAAAAGAATCTGAAAAAGTAGTTGAAGATGATACTTTTGAATTTAAAATCGGGAAATTTCATTTTAATTCTAAATTAAGACACTTAACATATATGGACAGAGAGCCTCAAAAGCTTTCTCCTAAAGAAAGTAAACTGCTAAAAATGTTGGCAGTACACATTAACGATTTAATGCCGCGTGAATTGGCTTTGACCAAAATTTGGAGAGACGATAACTATTTTACTTCTCGAAGCATGGATGTGTATATCGCCAAGTTGAGAAAGTATTTAAAAGAAGATGAGAATGTTGAAATTCTGAATATTCATGGAGAAGGATTCAGACTTATAGATAAATCATAATTTTTTAAACATAGTAAATTGTAAAACCTGCTTTTAGAGCAGGTTTTTTCGTTCTTAAATAATTACATTTGTATCTAAATAAATGTTTATGGCTCAATTAATTAAAATATTTAACGAAAATCCGAACGAACGTGAAATAGATAAAGTAGTGCGTGTTCTTAAAAAAGGAGGATTAATTATTTATCCTACCGATACAGTTTACGGAATAGGCTGCGATATTACAAACACCAAAGCCATGGAAAAAGTAGCTAAAATTAAAAATGTAAAGTTAGATAAAGCCAACTTTTCTTTTATTTGTTACGATTTGAGTAACCTTTCCGATTATGTAAAGCAAATAGACACACCTACGTATAAAATATTAAAACGGGCTCTACCGGGACCGTTTACCTTTGTATTACCTAGTAACAATAAGTTGCCAAAAGCATTTAAAAATAAAAAAACCATAGGTATTCGAATTCCCGACAATAATATTATAAGAGAATTGGTAAATAAATTGGGAAACCCTATTGTTTCTACATCTATTTACGATGAAGATGACTTGTTAGAATATACTACCGATCCCGAGCTAATTTATGAAAAGTGGGGGAATAGAGTAGATGTTGTAATAGATGGAGGTTATGGTAGTAATATACCTTCTACAATTGTAGATTTATCGGAAAGAAAAATTGTAGTACTTCGCGAAGGAAAAGGAGATGTAACTATTTTATAAACCGTTATTTTTTAAGTTGCCGAAAGGTGCTTCTTTTTAAAACAAAATAACTCCAAACAATACTTTTTATAAAATAATACGTTTTTATTTCTGGTGTTTTTGAGCGTTTCTTTAGCATTTTGGGTAAGTAATAGTAAAAGCTAAAATGGGCCTTAATAATGGCTAAAGTATGTGAAAATTTAAGTTCTAAGAAAAATTTTATTCCGGCAATACCATCTAAAAGCAGTCGGCTAAGAATTAAAAGGCCAAGACGGTTGCCGGGAGCATTTTTCACCAAGCTAAACAAACTGTTTCTAAAATTTAAAAAAGTTTTCTTTGGATTTGCAGCTTCTAGTGTAGCTCCTCCTACATGAAAAACAGTAGCTTCTCCAACATACTTAATATCAAAATTCAAATTTTTGGCCCTCCAGCACAAATCAATTTCTTCTTGATGCGCAAAATAGGTTTCATCAAAACCATTTAATTGACGAAAAATAGTTGCTCTAATAAAAAAACATGCTCCCGATGCCCAAAAAATAGAAATGGTATCATTGTATTGTTGCGTGTCTTTTTCAATACTGGAAAAAATACGACCTCTACAAAAAGGGTATCCGTATTTATCAATAAAGCCACCACCCGCACCCGCGTATTCAAACAGTTCTTTATTTTTATAGTCACGTATTTTAGGCTGAATAATAGCAGTGTTAGGGGACTCGTTAAAAACGGAGATTACAGGAGTTAACCAATTTTCAGTAACTTCTATGTCAGAGTTTACCAATGCAAAAATATCGGCATCTACGTGTTTAAGTGCATCGTTATAACCTTTGGCGTAGCCACTATTTGTTGCGTTTTGAATTATACGGATAGCAGGATAGTTACGTTTAATAAAAGCTACAGAATCATCGGTTGAAGCATTATCGGCAATGTAAATATGCACGTTATTTTGAGTGCTGTACTTGACAATAGAAGGAATAAACTTTTCAAGTAATTGTTTTCCGTTCCAGTTTAATATAACAATGGCTATTTTCATTTCTACAAACTTACAGTAAATACATTAAAAAACGCGACGATATTCAGGGATTTCTTTTAAGAACGTGTAGCATTCTTTCTCAAAGTTCATTTTACAATAAAAATGATTCAATCCGTTTGTAACAATCAAATACGCAGCATTTAATTTTAAATTATATCGGGCAATTTGATCAAAGCTAACTTGTGTTATTTTTACTGAAGGAGCTTTGCATTCAACAAGTATATATGGAAGCCCTTTTTGGTTATACACAACAATATCGGTGCGTTTTGTAAGATTATTTACCGTTATTTTTCTTTCTACTGAAATAAGTGAAAGAGGATATTTTTTTTCTTCTATCAAAAACCAAACACAATGTTGACGTACCCATTCTTCAGGAGTTAAACTCACATATTTTTTTCGTACAATATCAAAAATTAAATACTTATTTTCGTTACTTTTGATTTTGAATTTATATGCGGGAAAGTTTAATGGCTGCATATAGCAAAAATGCTAATTTTTTTTTATAAATGAGTGATGTTACCAAAATAGTTTCTGATATTAAAAATGGGAATATAAAACCCATTTATTTTTTAATGGGTGAAGAGCCTTATTATATTGATAAAATTTCAGAATACATAGAAAATAACATCCTTAACGAAGAAGAAAAAGGATTTAATCAAATTGTATTGTATGGTAGAGACGTGAGTATTGAAGATATTGTAGACAATGCAAAGCGTTTCCCTATGATGAGCGAAAGACAAGTAGTTATTGTAAAAGAAGCTCAAGATTTATCGCGAACTATTGAAAAACTGACTTCTTATGTAGAAAGTCCACAGCGTTCAACAGTTTTGGTTTTGTGTTATAAATACAAAACACTAGACAAGCGTAAAAAACTTTATAAAGCAATTCAAAAAACAGGTGTTATTTACGATAGTAAAAAGCTATATGAAAATCAGGTAGCTGAGTGGATTCGCAGAATTTTGAACGGAAAAAATTATAAAATTGAAGGAAAAGCAGCACTAATGCTTATAGAGTTTTTAGGAAACGATTTAAGTAAAATTAATAATGAGCTAAATAAATTAATGCTTATTTTGCCTAAAGATGCTACCATAACACCAAGTGATATTCAAGATAACATTGGGATTAGCAAAGATTATAATAACTTTGAATTACGAAAAGCCGTTGGTGAACGAGATATTGTTAAAGTAAATAGAATTATCAATTATTTTGCACAAAACCAACGTTCAAATCCATTGGTAATGACTATTTCGTTGCTCAATAGTTTTTTTACGCAACTTCTTATATTTCACAGTTTAAAAGACAAATCTATTAATAATGTGGCAAAAGTACTTCGAGTACCTTCATTCTTTGTTTCAGACTATTCAAAGGCTGCTAAAAATTACCCTATGCGTAAAGTTTCACAGGTAATTACATTGCTAAGAGAAGCTGATGTAAAGAGTAAAGGAGTTGGTGCCAATGCACTTTCTGCAGGAGATATACTTAAAGAATTGCTATTTAAAATACTTCATTAATTTTTTTTATCTACGATAACCCTATTTTTTCTATTTGCAATTTCCCAAGCTGTATAAAAAATGAGTTTCGTTCTTTTTGCGAGTAATTCGTAATTTATTTTTTCAGGTGTATCGGAAGGTTTGTGGTAATCTTTATGAGTTCCGTTGAAATAAAAAATGATGGGAATATTATTTTTAGCAAAGTTGTAATGATCTGAACGATAGTAAAAACGATTTGGATCGCTATCATCATTATACGTATAATCTAGCGTGAGTTTTGTGTACGTAATATTTGTTTTTTCTGAAATTTGGTGTAACTCGGTACTTAATTTATCTGAACCTATTAAATAAATGTAGTTGGGGTTATTTTCGTGTGCTTTATCTGTACGACCAATCATATCTATATTTAGATTTGCTACGGTATTTTTTAATGGAAAAACTGGGAACTTTACGTAAAATTTAGAACCTAATAATCCTTTTTCTTCACCGGTAACGTGTAAAAACACAATAGATCTTTTAGGTGTAAAGCCATTTTTAGCGGCCTCTTTAAAAGCTTCGGCAATTTCTAAAATGGCAGCAGTTCCAGAGCCGTTATCATCAGCTCCTGCATAAGTTTTTTCATGTCTAATCCCTAGGTGATCGTAGTGTGCTGAAACTACAATAATTTCATTGGGTTTTTCAGCACCTTTAATAAATGCAATTACGTTTTCAGAAGAATGAATATTAGGCTTTAAATATTGAGTAGCAATGTTTTGAAAGTAACTGTTGTTTTTTAAAGGCGTTGAAATACGATGACTCTTATAAAAATGTTGCAGGTAATTTGCGGCTTTTTTTTGCCCTTCCTCTCCGGTATTTCTTCCTTCAAATTCTTTGGAAGCAATCGTCAAAAGATGCTTTTTTAAATCGGTAGGAGTAATGGTGTTTGCAAACTTTACAGCAATACTGTCTATGTTTTGTGCCGTTATAAATTCTGATTTTGCAGCAAATAAACAGATGATTCCTAAAAGTCTTAGCACTTTTTTCATTGTGTTTTAATTTAATGAAATACTAAAGTACAACAATCATTTACCAGAAATAATAAATTGTTTTAAATTTTTATCAAAGTGAATTAAATCAGAATCAAACAGTAAGTCTAATTTATCTGTCTCAATAAGTTTTTCTACTTTTCCTGAAATAAAATTTGAAGGAGTCATAAGCCACAATTCATCGGCTAGCTGCAGTGATAAATTGATTTCATGAGTAGAAATTATAATGGTTTTATGGTGTATTTCGGTTAACTTTTTTAACAAAGAAAATGTTTCTATGGTATGGTGTATGTCTAAATGTGCGGTAGGTTCATCTAGAACAATAATGGGTGTGTTTTGTGCTAAAGCTCTGGCAATAAGCACTTTTTGGAGCTGACCATCACTAAGTTCAAAACACTTGCTATTTGCTAAGTGTAAGGTGTTGGTTTGTTTTAAAGCCTGTTGTATAAAATCTACATCGGTATCAGTTAAATTTCCAATCCAATTGGTATAAGGCTGTCTGCCAAGTGCTACCAATTCAAAAACCGATAAGTTATTTTCCGGAAGTTTTTCGGTAAGTACAACACTTATGTTTTTAGATAATTCAGTATTGTTTATGGCTACTAACTTTTTAGACTTGATAAAAATATCACCTTTGAGTTGTGGTTGTACTTTGGTGAGTGTTCTTAAAAGAGTAGATTTTCCAATACCATTTTTCCCAAGTAAACAAACAAAATGACCTTCATGTAGCTCAATATTAATATGTTGAGCAATGGTTGAGGTGGCTCTTTTAGAAGCATATCCAATGCTTAAATCTAAGGTGTTTATAATATGTTTTTCTGCCGTATCCAATTAATAATTTATTTTTCGTTTTCTAATTAATAACCAAATTACAATTGGCGCTCCAAATAAAGAGGTAATTGCGTTTATAGGAAGTGTGTATGCCGTATTGGGTAGCTGAGAAATACTATCGCAAACAAGCATAATAATAGCTCCACTCATCGCAACAGCCGGAATTAATATTTTATGATTTGAAGTATGAAAAAGTAGTTTTGTTAAGTGTGGTACGGCTAATCCTATAAAAGCAATAGGTCCGGAAAAAGCGGTAATTACTCCTGTGAGTAAACTGGTTGCAATTAAAGTTAAGTTTCGAGTTTTTACCACATGAACCCCCATACTTTTTGCATAATTCTCACCAAGTAGTAAACTGTTTAAAGGTTTTATAATAAATGTAACCAATGTAATTCCTATTAGAAATACGCTAAAAAGAATTGTAATTTCGTTCCAGCTTAAATTTCCAAGGCTTCCAAAACTCCAAAATAAATACTGTTGCAGTTGGTTGGCGCTACTAAAATACGCTAAAACGCTAATAATAGCTGCTGTTAAACTACCAAACATAAGTCCAATAATTAAAATAGACATTGTATTTCTCACTTTTAATGCAGCAACCATTACAGCCAATAGTACTAAAAAAGAACCTATACTTGCAGCAATAGCTTGGCCTAAACTTGTAAAAGCAAAAGAGTTAAAATGGATTCCTAAAAAAGAAACACCTAAAACCAATATGGCAACGCCTAAACTAGCTCCGGAACTTATTCCCAGTACAAAGGGTCCGGCAAGTGGATTTCTAAAAAGAGTTTGCATAAGCAGTCCGCTTATAGACAATCCGGAGCCTACAATAATTGCCGTTATAGCTTTTGGAAGTCTGTAGTTTAGCACAATAATTTCCCAACTTTCTTTAATTGCAGGTTTATTAAGCAAAATAGCTAAAAGTTGTTTTAATGGGATTTTAACAGACCCCAAACTTAAGTTTATAAGTGCCACAATAACCAATGCTAGTAGCAAAATAAGAAAGGTAATTTTATATGATTTTACGTTACTTATCAATTGTTTTTTCTTAAAAATGTTACTAATTTTTTGATAGCTTTTCCTCTATGACTTATTGCAGCTTTTTCTTCTAAGCTCATTTCAGCAAAAGAACTATTAAATCCATCAGGAGAAAAAATAGGATCGTATCCAAATCCATTTTTACCTTGTTTACGGGTTAATATACGCCCTTTACAAACACCTTCAAATAAAAATTGCTTATCATTTACATTAAGTGAAATTACTGTTCTAAATTGAGCTTTTCTGTGTTGGTTTGCCCCCAATTTTTTTAAAAGTTTTTGCATGTTTTTTTCGGCATTGCTTTCTTCACCGGCATATCTAGCCGAATAAACTCCGGGCTCGTTGTTAAGAGACTCAACCTCTAAACCTGTATCATCAGCAAAACACGCTAAGCCGTATTTTTGGGTAATGTAATTTGCTTTTAAAATGGCATTTCCTTGAAGTGTATCGGCCGTTTCCGGAATTTCTTCAAAGCAATTGATATCTGCTAAGCTTACAATATTTATATTGGGAAGCATAGCTTTAACCTCTTTTAATTTATGCTCATTATTTGTAGCAAATACAAGTTTTAATTTATTCATGATGATAAGGCTCGTTTTTTAAAATAGTGAACGCTCTGTATAATTGTTCTATGGCAAATAACCGAATCATTTGATGCGAAAAAGTCATTTTTGATAACGATATTTTTCCTTGTGATTTTTTGTAAACAGCTTCAGAAAAACCATAAGGACCTCCAATAACCAATACTAATTGTTTTATACCCGAATTCATTTTTTTTTGTAAGTATTTTGAAAAATCAACCGATTTAAATTCAGTTCCTTTTTCATCCAGTAAAATAAGTTGGTCTGTAGCCACTAGTTTTTTTAAGATGAGGTTACCTTCTTTTTCCTTTTGTTGCTGTTCACTTAAATGCTTTGCATTTTTAATGTCGGGTATTATTTCAAACTGAAAATTAATATAATGCTTAAGTCTACCCTGATAAGTTTCTATCAGCGTTTGTAAACTTTTGTTATCGGTTTTACCAATTGCAATCAGTTTAATTTTCATTTGGTAAATATAAAAAGAAATAAAGATGAATTTTTTGAAAATAAAAAAGTTATTTTTGTGTAGAAATTTATTTTAGAATGATAAGTAAAAAACAGTTTGAAGAAGAACTTAAAATAATAATTTCAAATGCTATTAGAGAAGATGTGGGAGAGGGAGATTATAGCTCTTTAGCATGCATTCCGGTTGAAGCTACAGGAAAGGCAAAACTTTTGGTAAAAGAAGAAGGTATTATTGCCGGAATTGATTTTGCAAAGCAAATTTTTAATTATGTCGACGAAAATTTAAAGGTTGATGCACAACTAAACGATGGTGATAAAGTACGCTATGGAGATGTAGTTTTTTACGTATCAGGAAGTGCTCAATCTATTCTGAAGGCAGAACGCTTAGTGCTAAACGCTATGCAACGAATGAGTGCTATTGCAACCAAAACACACCAGTTTAGTACTTTGCTAAAGGGTACAAAAACGAAAATTTTAGACACTAGAAAAACTACTCCAGGAATTAGAGCTATTGAAAAATGGGCTGTTAAAATAGGAGGAGGAGAAAATCATAGATTTGCTTTGTATGATATGATTATGCTAAAAGATAATCATATAGATTTTGCAGGAGGAATTAGCAAAGCAATTCAAAAAACACAACATTATTTAAAAGAAAATCATCTCGATTTAAAAATTATTGTTGAAGCTCGTAATTTAAACGAAATTGAAGAAATTATAGCAAATAATGGTGTGTACAGAATTTTAATTGATAATTTTAACTTTGAAGATACTCGTAAAGCAGTAGATTTAATTAATGGCAAATGCCAAACAGAATCTTCAGGAGGAATTACGCTAGAAACTGCTAGAAAATATGCTGAATGTGGGGTAGATTATATATCTTCGGGAGCTTTAACACACTCAGTATCAAACATGGACTTAAGTTTAAAAGCTGTTTAATGACAAAAGAAATAGAAGATAACATAGATAAAATACCGGTAGTAAACTGGTTAATGCGACTTACTAAAAAAATTAAAATACCAGGTTTACAGGGAATGTCGTTGTACGATGTTGTAGAAATGTATTTTATAGGTATAGTAAAAGGTGCATTAACATCTAGAGCCGGAGGTATATCTTTTAGTTTTTTTATGGCGCTGTTTCCATTTTTGTTATTTATACTTACACTAATCCCGTATGTACCTATCGATGGTTTTCAAAACGACTTTTTACTTATGATTGAGCAGCTATTACCTCCAAAAACCGCCGATTCTGTCCAAGATGTAATCAACGATATTACAAGCAATAGATACGGAGGATTGCTTTCTTTCGGATTTATAGCATCTATATTTTTAATGACAAACGGTGTAAATGCAATTTTGGGAGGATTTGAATATTCGTACCACGTAAAAGAAATGCGTAATATCATTCGACAATATATTGTGTCTATGGGAATGGCACTGCTATTATCGTTTATTTTGGTAGTAACAGTTGCGGTAAGTATTTATTTTGAAATAGGCATCAATAATTTAAAAACAAAGGGTTGGTTAGATGATGACGTATTTTGGATAGAAAAAGGACGTTTTGTATTTTTTGTATTGCTTATTTTTACATCGGTTTCACTACTTTATAAATACGGTACAAAGGGAGTTAAACAACGGTCGTTTTTTACAGCAGGTTCTGTATTAACCACATTATTAACCTTTGTAATGTTTAACTTATTTGCCATTTATGTAGAAAAATTTTCTACATATAACAAGCTGTATGGCTCTATAGGAACATTATTAATTCTAATGCTGTTTGTTTGGTTAAACTCCATTATTTTATTGCTTGGGTTTGAACTGAATGCAAGTATAAACCAGCTCAAAAAATCACAATTAAAAGAAAACAATTCATGAAAATTGTAGCAATGATTCCTGCTCGGTATGAAGCCAGTCGTTTTCCCGGTAAACTGTTAAAAGATTTGGCAGGAAAATCGGTAATTTTAAGAACCTATCAAGCAACATTAAACACAAATTTATTTGATGAAGTGTTTGTAGTGACCGATAGTGATTTGATACATCACGAAATTGCTTCAAACGGAGGCAACGTAATTAAAAGTATAAAAACACATGAATCTGGAAGCGATAGAATTGCTGAAGCAGTAGCGCATATTAAGGCAGATATTGTCGTAAATGTTCAAGGAGATGAGCCTTTTACTCAAAAAGAATCACTAAAAAAATTACTTGATGTTTTTAAAAATGATGAGAATAAGAGTGTAGATGTGGCTTCTTTAATGATAAAAATTACAGATGCAGAAGAAATTAAAAATCCCAATAACGTAAAAGTGGTTGTTGATGAGCAAAGTTTTGCAATGTATTTTTCTCGTGCACCAATACCATATCCTCGAAATTCAGCAGAAGCAACATATTTTAAACACATAGGAATTTACGCTTTTAGAAAAGAAGCATTGTTAAAATTTACCACTTTGCCAATAAACAAATTGGAAGCCACCGAAAAATTAGAAAATTTACGATTTATAGCTAACAAATTAAAAGTTAAAATGGTTGAAACTACTCAAATTGCTATAGGAATAGATACTCCTGAAGATTTGGAAAAAGCAAATGAACGTATTAAATCATCTCAAAAATCGTAACCAATCAGAATAATTTCAGATATTTGCAAACTAATTAGTAATAATGGCACAAAAACCAAGCATACCAAAAGGAACTCGTGATTTTTCTCCTACCGAAGTAGCTAAACGAAACTATATTTTTTCTACAGTAAAAGCGGTATTTGAAACTTACGGATTTCAACCTATTGAAACACCTTCATTTGAAAATTCAGCAACCCTTATGGGAAAATATGGAGAAGAAGGTGACCGATTAATATTTAAAATATTAAACTCGGGTGATTATTTAAAAAAGGTAGACGATGCGCTATTAATAGCAAAAGAGAGCCTTAAAATAACACCTAGAATTTCAGAAAAAGCATTGCGTTACGACTTAACAGTTCCCTTTGCTAGGTATGTAGTACAACACCAAAACGAAATTGTATTCCCATTTAAGCGCTACCAAATGCAACCTGTTTGGCGTGCCGATAGGCCTCAAAAAGGACGTTTTAGAGAGTTTTATCAGTGCGATGCAGATGTGGTTGGAAGTAAAGGATTGTGGCAAGAAATAGAATTTGTACAGTTGTACGATGCGGTATTTACAAAGTTAAAACTTGAAGGCACAACAGTAAAATTGAATAATAGAAAAATTTTAGCAGGTATAGCTGAAATTATTGGAGCAAAAGAGAAACTGATAGATTTTACAGTTGCGCTAGATAAGCTTGATAAAATTGGAGAAGAAGGTGTTGTTAACGAAATGATTTCAAAAGGAATCTCAAAAGAAGCCATTTCTAAGATTCAACCGTTGTTCAACTTTACAGGAACCAATCAACAAAAAATAAATCAGTTAGCAACACTCCTTGCGAGTTCAGAAGAGGGAACTACAGGTGTTGAAGAATTGCGTTTTGTAGTTGATAATATTGAGGCTCTAGGCTTACAAACAGCTACTTTAAGTATAGATGTAACCTTAGCACGTGGTTTAAATTATTATACCGGTGCTATTTATGAAGTTTCAGCACCTAAAACAGTGCAAATGAGCTCTATTGGAGGAGGAGGTAGATACGATGATTTAACCGGTATTTTTGGATTGAAGAATGTGAGTGGTGTAGGTATTTCGTTTGGTTTAGATCGTATTTATTTGGTGTTAGAAGAGTTAAACTTATTTGATGAGGTAGAGTTACCAACACCAAAAGTGTTGTTTGTTAATTTTGGCGATAAAGAAGCTGCTTACTGTATGAAAGCACTGCAAAAATTGCGCAGTAAAAACATTAAATCAGAATTATATCCAAGTAATGTTAAACTAAAAAAGCAATTAAACTATGCCAACCAAAGAGGCATTCCTTTTGTGGTAATGGTAGGCTCTTCAGAAGTAGAAAATAAGAATTACACAATAAAAAATATGCAGCTTGGAACACAGGAGGTGTGTGGCTTAGAAGAAATAATTAAAATGGTCTCAACACTTTAAAACAAAGTTGTAAATTTGCAAGCTAAAGAATTAAAAATGTTTGAAGGTAAAACAGGAATGACAAAAAAAGTAGAAGAAATAGGAGATAATCATATCGGGACTTCAGCAAAGACACCTTTAAGAGCCGATGCCTTTGATATTTCTGATAAAGATAAAATAGCACGTATTGAAGATAGCGTTAGAGATATTCTTGATACACTTGGAATGGATTTGGAAGATGACAGTTTAAGTGGAACTCCAAGAAGAGTTGCTAAAGCGTTTGTTAATGAGATATTTAGTGGTTTAAACCCAGAAAATAAACCAAAACTATCTACATTTGATAACAATTACAAATACGGTGAGATGCTGGTTGAAAAAAACATTATTGTGTATTCAACTTGTGAACATCATTTATTACCAATAGTGGGAAGAGCACATGTAGCGTATATTTCAAAAGGACACGTAATAGGCTTGTCTAAAATGAATAGAATTGTAGATTATTACGCAAAACGACCACAAGTACAAGAGCGTCTAACTATGCAAGTTGTACAAGCTCTTCAAGAAGCTTTGGGTACCGAAGATGTTGCTTGTGTAATTGATGCTAAGCATTTATGCGTTAATTCTAGAGGTGTTAGAGATATTGAAAGTAGTACCGTTACTTCAGAATTTGGCGGTAAGTTTAAAGACCCTAGTGTAAAACAAGAGTTTTTAGATTATATTAAAATGGAAACTAATTTTGAATAATAAAAATGAATAAAAAAAGCACCTTTTAAGGTGCTTTTTTATGTGTAAACAGTTTATTTAAAATAGGAGTTTTTTTGATGTGCTTTAATAGCTCTTTTAGATAAAATAACACCAATAATTAAAGAAACAAAAGCCCCTGCCGAAATCCCCGGAATGAAATTAATGAACAGAAAAAAGTCATAGCTTCCGTGAAATAAAATGGCCAATAGTAAGCCTACTAAATTCCACTTTACGCGGTGTTTACCTGAAAATTTAGCAATACCCATAAAATAACCCATTAATACTCCAAAAGTTGCATGTGCCGGTACGGCCGTTAACGCTCTTAGAAAGGCAACCTCTAAGCCTCCGTTAAAAACATACATAATATTTTCTACTGCAGCAAAACCCATAGAAACCATGACCGCATATATAATTCCATCAAAAGGTTCGTTAAAATCTTTTTTGGGCTGTGCGTAGTACCTAACAACAATGTATTTGCTAAACTCTTCAATACATGCAACTATAAAAAAAGCTTTCACAAACTGATCTTGAACACTAAAAGGAAGTGCTTTTGGAATGTAAGCATTGTAAAACATATAAAGCACTGTACTTACTAAAATGCTAATAACACCACCCATTAAAAAGTTAAAGAAAAGTAATTTAATAGATTCTTTTTCATATTTATCTTTTACATAAATGTATATAATAATGGTTATAACTGGTGCTAAAGCGGCTAGTAATAAATTCATTAGTGAGGAGCTAAAATATTAAAAGGGTAATAAGGTATATTTCTAAGAATCCAAAATACGATAACAACAATTAAAATAATAATAGGTGTTTTAGGGTGGTATATGTAATTATAGATTCTTTTTTTAAATAAGAGATTAATACTTGTTACAATAAAGTGATACGCAAGTACAAAAAGAGCAACAAAGTACAAGATGTTTTGTTGAATAACACCCCAAAAATCAAGTCTAAGTAAATGATGTGTTGCTCTCTGGCTGCCACATCCGGGACAATAAATGCCTGTTGATATGTACAGAGGACATTTTGGAAGAAAATCAACCTCACTAGGATTTATAAAAAAATAAAGAAATGCTAATCCTATTACAAGAATTAGCACTCCAAAGTATTTTAATTTCATAAAGATAAATCTACATTTGAGATCCTAATCCCATTAATGCCATTCCTCCCATAGCAAAAATAAATACGAAATATAAAACGGCTACGATAATACCTGAAATTAATCCCCATTTCATCCATTTTTTAGCATCCTGAGAAGCTTTTACAGCACCCTCATAATCTCCTGCAGCATACTTCGAATTTACTTGGGTTGCAAATATAATACCTGCAATACCAAAAGGAAGGCAGCAAAAAATGGTTACTAAAATAGATTCAATAAGATAATTTTTAGGTTGAGATTGTTCCATTATATAAAATTTAGTTTGGTTAATTAATTGTACGCTAATGTACAAAAAAATTAAAAAGAACTTTTAATTTGCTTAAAAACGGTATAAATCTCTCTGGCTATTTGCGTATTTATTTTTAAGTAATTCTCAAGCATTTGTGAGTTAGAATCAAATTTTTCAGGATCGTTAAAAGGCAAGTGAAATCGCTTAACAGCATCTACAATAAAAGGACAGTTTTGAGCTGCTTTAGCACAAGTAGTTATTGCAATAAAGGGTTTGTCATTTTTTTGACAATCATACCTTTTTGAATAGCCTACAATAGGCTTTTTACAATTTTTATACGTAATTAGGTAAACAGGATTTTGATGTGAAAATTCGAGTATTTGAAAATTAAATCCGGCTTCTTGCAGTGTTTTAACAGTATTTCTATTAAATGAGGTTGCACTTGTGCCTCCGGAGAAACTACGAATAGTTGGTAAGTTAAAAAAAGTAGTTGCATAAGAACTCCATACTTGTGCAAGCTGACTTCTTCGACTGTTATGTGTACAAATGTAGTTTAAATTTACCGGCTCATTTTGTGCTATTTTTTCTGAAATAAAAGCCGCAATTTCGTGAAGTATTTTTTTTCTTTCTTCAGAAATAGTTGAAGTCAAATAGGCTTCTTCAAAAAAGTGCTGGGTATCAATTTGTACAGATTTTAGCATGTTTTTATTTTTATGCAAGTATATTATTATAAATTTGCCGGTGTGTTTTTATAAGATTATGAATACGTTAAGAAAAAAATTCTTTTAAACATAAAGTTACTAATTTTTGCAATTGAGACACGTAAATACATGAGGAAAAAATTTAAAATAGGAGATAAGGTTGCTGTTATTGACGATGTTATTAAGGGAACTGTTGTCGCTGTACACCCAACCAAAATTATAATTAAATCTTCAGATGATTTTCCTTTTGAGTTTGCGCCAAATGAGTTGGTTATAATTAAAGAAAATCAGGCAAATCTTTCTAAATACAGCGACATTACCAATGATATTTTGATTGAAAAAATTGAAAATTCAACTTCTAAAAAAAAGAATAAATTTAAGGTGGCATCTAAAAAAGATAAGCTGCCACCAATGGAAGTAGATTTGCATATCCATCAGCTAACAGCGTCTAATAAGCGAATGGACAATTATGAAATGCTTACACTGCAATTAGAAACAGCCAAACGAAAATTGGAATTTGCTATTAAAAATAGAATACCAAGAGTTGTTTTTATACATGGCGTTGGAGAAGGAGTCCTTAAATCGGAGTTAACATACCTGTTTAAAAAATATCCGGTAGATTATTATGCGGCTTCTTTTCAAAAATACGGATTAGGCGCAACAGAAGTATATATATACCAAAATCCTAAAAACTAAATACTTCGTGTGAAAGTACCAAAGAAAAAACTTTCAAAGTAAATGCGTTCATCAGCATCATTAAAGGTTAGGTTTAAAAAAGTAATGTCGTAAGCATATCCAGTTACCACCCCATTTTCAATAATTTCAGAAGTAACAATATTTATAGTTGCATTATCGGCAGCTAAATCTTTTACTACATTTGGTGTAGCAGGAGGTATGGTTTCACAAAAATAATTGCTTCCTATAGCTCCGTCAAAAATACGGTATGTAATGCTTGTCGGATAAATAAGGTCATAAGAGGCTTCACCTACAGCTGTTCCCAGCTGTGTGGTATCTAACAACGCAACTAAAACTTCAGTATTATCGGCATTGGTTCTGTATAAAACGTATTCTCCACAACTGTTTATAGTTTCTGTAAAGTCAAAAGCAGGAATATCAAAAGCTCCGTCGTTGCACGAAACAAGCATTAAAGTTGTCAAGAGAATAACTATTTTTTTCATTCTGAATAAATTTTTAGAATAACAAAAATAAATGTTTTAATTCACATGCGTTAATTGAAACCATATATTTTATTTACTTTTGTTTTAATGAAGTCAATATACTTAGATAATGCCGCAACGACACCTATCTTACCTGAAGTGGTTACGGTTGTTTCGGAAGCAATGCATACGGTTTACGGAAATCCGTCTTCTACGCATCAAATAGGTAGAAAAGCTAAATCGTTGGTAGAAACAGCGCGTAAAAATATAGCAAAACACTTTAACGCCTCTTCAAATGAAATTGTGTTTACCGCCGGAGGTAGTGAAGCCGATAATTTAATTTTACACAACGCAGTCACTAATTTGGGAGTAACAACTATTATTACTTCAAAAATAGAACACCATGCTGTGTTACATACAATAGATCAGTTACATAAAGAATTTAATATTGCTGTTTGTTGGGTTGAATTGGATGAAAATGGAAGTATAAATTACAATCATTTAGCGCAATTATTACAGCAACAATCCGGAAAAAAATTGGTGAGCCTTATGTATGTAAATAACGAAATTGGGAACGTGCTTGATGTACGTAAAGTTTCGAGTTTATGTACCGAGTACGATGCACTTTTTCATTCAGATGCGGTACAAGCTGTAGGGCATTACCCTATTGATGTTTCGGTTAACTCTATTGATTTTTTTGCCGCGAGTGCTCATAAGTTTCACGGACCTAAAGGAGTAGGTTTTGCATTTGTTCGAAATGGTTTTGGCATTAAACCACTATTGTTTGGAGGCGAACAAGAACGAGGAGCAAGAGCCGGAACAGAAAATGTACACAGTATATTGGGTATGGAAAAAGCACTAGTTTTCGCTTATGAAAATTTAGAAAAAGACACCCGTTATATTCAAGAAATAAAAAATTATTTTATCGCGAAATTAAAATCAAATTTCCCTCAAATAGCTTTTAACGGATGGTCTGCTGAAGCGTCAAAAAGCAGCTATATTATTTTAAATGTTCGTTTCCCGAAATCGTACGCAATGTTGTTATTTAACTTAGATTTAAAAGGCATAGCGGTATCTGGAGGAAGTGCTTGTCAAAGTGGAAGTAATAAAGGTTCTCATGTGTTAAACGAAATTTTAAACGAAACGGAGGCTGCAAAAACATCGGTGCGATTCTCGTTTAGTAAATTTAATAGCAAAAAGGAAATAGATTTTGTGATAAACGCCTTAAAAGAAATACTTGTATAATGTTAAATTACCCACTTAAATTTGAGCCTATATTAAAAGAAAAAATTTGGGGAGGAACCAAATTGATTTCAGAATTTAATAAGTCTTCAAATGTTAAAAATATTGGAGAAAGTTGGGAAATTTCAGATGTAGAAAACAATGTTTCAAATGTAGCTAACGGTTGTTTAAAAGGAAAATCTTTAAGAAGCTTGTTGCATCGATTTAAATCGGAACTTGTAGGAAAGGCTAACTTCACTCGTTTCGGATTTAATTTTCCATTGCTAATTAAGTTTATTGATGCTCAAAAAGACTTATCGGTGCAAGTACACCCAAATGATGAATTATCAAAAAAGCGTCATGATTCTCTTGGAAAAACAGAAATGTGGTACATTATGCAGGCCGATAAAAATGCCAGACTTATTTTAGGTTTTAACAAACCACTTACCAAAGAAGAATATCAACATTATTTAGAGAACGGAGAGTTAGAAACAGTACTTAGAAACGAGCAAATTAAAAAAGGCGATGCTTTTTTTATAAAAACCGGGACGGTACATGCAATTGGAGCGGGTGTTGTTTTAGCAGAGATTCAGCAAACATCAGATATTACGTATCGAATTTACGATTGGGACAGAATTGATGCACAAGGACAGTCGAGAACATTGCATACAAGTTTAGCTGTTGATGCTATTGATTTTTCTTTGGGAAAAGCAAGTAAATGTCGTTATAATACTATTCAAAATAAGCGAAATACAATAGTACAGTGTACTTATTTTACCACTAATTTTATACCAATACAAGGAGAGAAACAAATAGATTATAGTCAAAAAGATTCGTTTGTGATTTTTATGTGTGTTGAAGGAGAAGCTACCATCTCTATTTTTGAAAATACAGAAGCCGTTAAATTGGGAGAAACGGTTTTAATACCAGCAACGGCTAGTATTGTTACTATAAAATCAGCGCAATGTAAACTTTTAGAAATTACAATTTAAATAATATTTACTTCAACTTCTAAAACGATGCCAAATTTATTTTTTACAGTGTCTTTAATGGTATCGGCAACTTTTAAAATTTCTTTTCCGCTAGCATTTTCATAATTTACCAGCACAAGAGCTTGTTTGTTATGTACACCTGCATCGCCAAAGCGTTTGCCTTTAAAACCACATTGTTCTATTAGCCATCCGGCAGGAATTTTAATTTCAGTAGATGAAATTTTATACGACGGAATTTGAGGATATTTTTTTTGCAATGCATCAAATTGTTTGAAATCAATCACCGGATTTTTAAAAAAGCTTCCTGAATTTCCTATTTCTTCAGGATTGGGTAGTTTACTTTTTCGTATTGAAATTACGGCATCTGAAACATCTTTTATAGTTGGATGTGTGTTGTGGTGTAATACGTTTTTAATGGCTCCGTACGAATCATTTATAGTATGATTTTTTTTAGAAAGTTTAAACGTAACACTAGTAATAATAAACTTTCCTTTCAATTCGTTTTTAAAAATAGAATTTCGATATCCAAAAAGACAATCTTTTTTTGTAAAAACTCGTTGTTTTCCGGTGCTTATTTCAAGAGCGGTGAGTTGGTGAAAGGTATCTTTCATTTCAACGCCATAAGCACCAATATTTTGGATGGGAGAAGTTCCTACTTTTCCAGGGATAAGCGATAAATTTTCCAATCCTCCATAATTTTGAGAAATACACCACAATACAAATTCATGCCAATTTTCACCGGCTTCAGCAGTAACAAATACATCGTTGGTATTGGTGTCGTTTACGATAATACCTTTTGTGTTTATGTGCAATACCAGCTTATCAATATCATTGGTTAATAGTATATTGCTACCACCGCTTAGTAAAAAAACATCTTTTTCTTTGGCTAAAACGGTTTTTAATTCTTTAAGAGAAGATACCGAAACAAAACGCTTTGCATAAGCATTTATACCAAATGTATTATACGGTTTTAAAGATATGTTTTTTAGAATATTCAATGGCTTTGTTGGTATACTTTTAATGCTTCTTTCAAAATTTGAACGGCTTCAATTAAGTCCTTTTTGTTAAGTACATAAGCAATTCGTATTTGTTTTGTACCTATTCCTTTTGTTGAATAAAATCCTGCAGCAGGAGCTACCATAACGGTTTTATTATTTAGGCTAAATTCTTCGAGCATCCATTGAGCAAAATTATCGGCATTATCAATAGGAAGTTCAACTACGCAGTAAAAAGCTCCTTTTGGGCTTGCAATTTTAACACCTTCAATGGTACTTAGTGCTGCAATTAAGGTATCTCTACGTTCTTTGTATTCGGTTATCACTTCATCAAAATAAGATTGTGGTGTGTCAAGCGCGGCTTCACTTGCAATTTGGGCAAAAGTAGGTGGACTTAGTCTTGCTTGAGCAAATTTCATAGCCGTTGCTATAACTTCTTTATTTTTAGAAACCAAACATCCTATTCTTGCACCGCACATACTGTAACGTTTAGATACAGAATCGATAATTATAGCATTGTCTTCCAATCCAAATCCGTTTAAAACAGAGTAATGTTTGGCATCGTCGTACACAAATTCTCTATAAACTTCATCGGCAATTAAAAACAAATCATATTTTTTAACAATTTTTGCAAGTTTTTCTATTTCTTCTTTGGAATAGAGATATCCGGTAGGATTTCCGGGGTTGCATATAAGAATGGCTTTAGTTTTAGGTGATATTAATTTTTCAAAAGCCTCAATAGGAGGTAATGCAAAATTATCTTCAATCTTAGATATTACAGGAACAATGGTTACTCCTGAAGCTGTTGAAAATCCGTTGTAATTTGCATAAAAAGGCTCCGGAATAATAATTTCATCACCGGCATCAGCAATGGTTCCCATAGCAAACAATAATGCTTCAGAGCCACCTGTGGTTACAATAATATCGTTAGAAGTAACATGAATATTATTTTTTTTGTAGTAGTTGGCAATTTTTTCACGATACACTTCCGAACCTTCAGATCTACTGTAGGCAAGTACATTTATAGTGTTGTTTTTAATTGCGTTTAAAGCTACTTCTGGAGTTTTTATATCAGGTTGTCCAATGTTTAAATGATAGACTTCAATTCCGCGTTTTTTTGCATTTTCGGCGTACGGAACCAACTTTCTAATTGGTGATTCGGGCATCTTTTTTCCCTTACTTGAGATTGTAGGCATTTTCTTATAAATTATATCAAACTATAACAGCAAAATTGCAAAATTAATTTTAATATTCTTAGCATTTATTGCTTTTTGTTTAAGGTTAAAGTTTTCATAAAAACTATACTATTAGGTATGGTTTTTGTAACTTATTCAAAAAACAATCCTTTTTGAAAAAGAAGTTCAAATATTTAACGGTAATTATTTTTGTATCTCAAATTTTTTTGGGAGTCCTTTTTGCACAGCACAACTTTGCATTTGAGAAAGGAATAAAAAAACAAAAAATGCCGTTTGTAATGCTAAGCAACTTAGTTATTCTCCCTATTGAAGTAAATGGCAAAAAGCTCAATTTTATTTTAGATTCAGGTGTTGGTAGTACCATTCTTTTTAATATTAGCTCAAAAGACTCTGTTGAGCTTAAAAATACGAAGAAAATTAAGCTACAGGGCTTAGGAAGAGAAACTCCTGTAGAGGCAGTTTTATCAAAAAGAAATACGTTTAAACTGAAAAATATTGTAAGTAAAAATCAGGAATTATACGTTATTTTTAATGATAATTTTGATTTATCTTCAAAGTTAGGAATTACCATACACGGCATTATTGGCTACGAATTGTTAAAAGATTTTATTGTTAAAATTAATTACAGTGCTAAAACCATTACATTTTACAAATCAAAAAAGTATAAATGGATTTCATGCAAGGCTTGTGAAACGTTTGATTTGGAGTTTTATAAGTACAAACCGTACATTAATGTGGAAGTAGTGGTAAGTGACACGTTAAATAAAATAATTCCTGTTAAGCTACTTGTAGATTCGGGAGGTAGTGATGCAATGTGGCTTTTTGAAAGAAGTCATCCCGAATTAGTTGCTTCGAAAAACCATTTTGTAGATTTTTTAGGTGAAGGATTGAGTGGTGCAATTTACGGAAAGCGTACAAAGATTGAAAAGTTGATATTGGGAAGGTTTACGTTTAAAAAGCCTACCGTATCATTCCCAGATTCATTGTCTATAGCTTATGCTCGCCAGTTTAAAGAACGAAATGGAAGTTTAGGAGCAAATGTGTTAAAGCGCTTTTTAGTGATTTTTGATTATAAAAATAACAAAATGACACTAAAGAAAAACAGTTTTTATAAAAAACCATTTAGGTATAATATGAGTGGTATAGAACTTATACATAATGGTAAAATATTAATCAAAGAATTAAGTAAACACACTAAAAACACAGGTGATATTGGTAGTTCTGTTGAAAGTAATAGACTTAGGTTTGATTATGAGTACAAGTACGTATTTAAACCTTCGTTTAAAATTCATAGAATTAGACCGGGATCTCCAGCAGATAGAGCAGGGTTAAAAGAAGGAGATATTATAATTAAAATTAATGGAAAATTTGCCTACAACCTTAAGTTAGAAGAATTGGTAGAGAAATTTTACGATAGAGAACACAAACGCATCACGTTAATTATAGAACGTGATGGTAAAGATTATCTGTATTACTTCTATTTAGAAAATGTATTAAACTAAAAAAGGTTTCCGTGAGGAAACCTTTTTTAAATTAGTTTGAAGAAACTGTCGATTTTGGTTTAGCCACAGCAGACTGTGGTTTTAAAACAATTCCTTTTATACGTATTCTTTTTGTAGGTTCAGATGCATTTGAATAAATGGTAATAGTTTTAGAAAATCCACCTGCTCTTGTAGTAGCGTATTTTACTTCAATTTTCCCAGTTTCACCAGGCATAATAGGCTCAGTAGGTTTTTTAGGAACCGTACATCCACAACTTGATTGCACTCTACTAATAATTAATGGCGATTTTCCTACGTTTTTAAATTCAAAAACACGAACACCGTCAGAATTGTACTCAATTTTTCCATAATCAATAACCTCCGTTGCAAACTCAAATACAGGTGCATTTGGGTCTTGGGGTTTTGCATCGACTTTTTTCTCTTGGGCATTTATAGTAAATGTTATAAATCCAATAAATAATAAGGTTGTTATTTTTCTCATAAATTCTGTATTTAAAGATGTAAAGTTAGTTATTTTTTTAAGCTTTCAAAAAATTTTATGTTAAGTCTTATAATTGTACATTTGCAGATTATTAGTACAATTATTAGACCAAAATGAGTTTAGCAACAAAATACAACCCTCAAGAAATAGAAGATAAGTGGTATGATTACTGGATGAAAAACAACTATTTTCATTCAACACCTAACGAAAAAGAGTCGTATACAATAGTAATTCCTCCTCCAAATGTAACAGGAGTATTGCATATGGGACATATGCTAAACAATACTATTCAAGACGTTTTAGTGCGTAGAGCTCGTTTAAAAGGGTACAATGCTTGTTGGGTTCCCGGAACAGACCACGCCTCAATTGCTACAGAAGCTAAAGTTGTTGCAAAGCTCAAAGAGCAAGGTGTTGAAAAAAATGATTTATCGCGTGATGAGTTTTTGAAACATGCCTGGAATTGGACAGAGGAACACGGCGGAATTATTTTAGAGCAATTAAAAAAGTTAGGTGCATCTTGTGATTGGGAACGAACCAAATTTACAATGGATGCCGATTTAAGTGAGTCTGTAATTAAGGTATTCATCAATTTATATGAGAAAGATCTTATTTACAGAGGGTACAGGATGGTTAATTGGGATCCTGAAGCAAAAACAACATTGTCTGATGAAGAGGTTATTTATGAAGAAAAACCCGGAAATTTATACTATGTAAATTATAAAATTGAAGGAAGCGATGATGTGCTTACTATTGCCACCACACGTCCTGAAACCATTTTGGGCGATAGCGCTATATGTATTAACCCTAACGATGATCGATTTACACACCTTAAAGGTAAAAAAGCAATTGTACCAATAGCAAATAGAGTAGTTCCTATTATTGAAGATGAATATGTAGATATTGAATTTGGTACGGGTTGCTTGAAAGTTACTCCTGCACACGATCAAAACGATAAAAAGCTAGGTGAAAAACATCAGTTAGAAGTTATTGATATTTTTAATGATGATGCTACCTTAAATTCTTACGGATTGCATTACGAAGGAAAAGATAGGTTTGTTGTTAGAAAAGAAATAACTAAAGAACTTGAAAAATTAGGTTGCTTGGTAAAAGTAGAGCAACATGTACATAAAGTAGGAACTTCTGAACGTACAAAATCGGTTATAGAGCCTAAAATATCTGCTCAGTGGTTTTTAAAAATGGATGAACTAGTAAAACCGGCATTAAAAGCGGTTTTAGAAGATGAGGAAATAAAGTTATATCCTAAACATTATAACAGTACGTACCGTTACTGGCTCGAAAATATTAGAGATTGGAATATCTCTCGCCAACTTTGGTGGGGGCACCAAATACCCGCCTTTTTTTACGGAGAAGGTGTTCACGATTTTGTAGTTGCAAAAACTAAAGAAGAAGCTGCTAAACTAGCTTCAAAAAAGACAGGAACATCTATTAATCCGGAAGATTTAAAACAAGATTCAGATGTGCTTGATACTTGGTTTTCTTCTTGGCTATGGCCAATTTCTGTTTTTGACGGAATTCGAAATCCAGATAACGAAGAAATTAATTATTACTATCCAACAAACGATTTAGTAACAGGACCCGATATTATTTTCTTTTGGGTTGCACGTATGATATTTGCCGGATATCAATTTAGAAATCAAAAGCCATTTAGCAATGTTTATTTCACCGGAATTGTTCGTGATAAGCAACGTAGAAAAATGTCTAAATCTTTAGGAAATTCACCTGATCCTGTTGAGTTAATAGAAAAATATGGAGCCGATGGCGTTAGAGTAGGAATGTTATTATGCTCTGCTGCGGGGAACGATTTGTTGTTCGATGAAGATTTATGTGCTCAGGGTAGAAATTTCTCAAACAAAATATGGAATGCATTTCGTTTAATTAAAGGATGGGAAGTTTCTTCAGAAAAAGAACAACCACAATCGGCAAAAGTAGCTATAGACTGGTATCAATCAAAATTTAATCAAACACTTCAAGATATTGATAAGTCTTTTGAGCAATATAGAATTAGCGAAGCACTTATGAGTATTTACAGGCTTATCTGGGACGATTTTTCTTCTTGGTTTTTAGAAATGGTAAAACCGGAATATCAAAAACCAATTGATGCCAAAACATACCAAAGCGTAATAGCCTTTTTAGAAGCAAATTTAAAAATACTACATCCGTATATGCCTTTTATTACGGAAGAAATTTGGCAAAATATTACCAATAGAAGTGAAGATGAAGCCTTAATTATTGCCAATTACCCTGAACAAGGAGAAATTGACAAACAATTGATAAGCGATTTTGAATTTATAACAGAAGTTATTTCAGGCATTAGAACTATCAGAAAAGATAAAAATATTTCGTTTAAAGACAGTATAGAACTTGCAGTTGTAAATAATGAAAATAGCACGTCTGATTTTGATTCGGTAATTCAAAAAATAGGGAATATTTCAAAAATAACGTATGTGCAAAGTAAGGTAGATGGCGCGTTGAGCTACAGAGTTAAATCTAATGAATATTTTATTCCAATGTCTGATGCCGTTGATGTAGCAAGTGAAAAAATAAAATTGGAAGAAGAATTAAAATATACAGAAGGCTTCTTAAAATCGGTTCAAAAAAAGCTAAGTAATGAGCGTTTTGTAAATAATGCTCCGGAACAAGTAGTGGCTATTGAACGTAAAAAAGAAGCAGATGCAATTGCAAAAATAGCAACCATTAAAGCCAGTTTAGAGAGCTTATAGTTGTAAAATTTATATTTAAAAACCGCTAAAATAAGTTTTAGCGGTTTTCTTTTTTATTTAAATTGAAAATAGTAATTTTCAAAAGTCTAATTATTGTGGGAAACCATATAACAATTAATACTTTTTCTTTATGAAATCTAAATTACTCTTTTCGCTACTTTTTTTACCAATGATTTTTACTGCTCAAAACCAATTTGAGCTGTCGTACCATTTACCTCAAGATATAACTTACAATAAAAATATACCTACTCCTGAAAGTGTTATTGGACATAAAGTAGGAGCGTGGCATGTAACACATGACAAGTTAGTAATGTATTTAAAAGTGTTAGCCGCAGCTTCTGATAGAATTACTTTAGATGAGAGAGGCAACACGTTTGAAGACAGACCTTTGTTGCTTTTAACAATTACATCACCTAAAAATCAGCAACAAATTGAAACAATCAAGAGTCAACATATTGCATTGACAAATACAGCATTGAGTGCACAGTTAGATACAGAAAAAATGCCAATAGTTATATATCAAGGATTTTCAATACACGGAAATGAGCCAAGTGGTGCAAATGCAAGTATGTTATTAGCCTATTATTTAGCGGCTGCTGAAGGTGCTGAAATAGAAAAGTTATTAGATAATGTGGTTATTTTACTAGATCCAGCTTTTAACCCTGATGGTTTACAACGATTTGCATATTGGGCAAATACAAATAAAAGTAACCATATAAATACAGATCCTAACGATAGAGAATACCACGAAGTTTGGCCGGGAGGAAGAACAAATCATTATTGGTTTGATATGAATAGAGATTGGTTACCGGTACAGCTTCCGGAGTCTAGAGTTAGAATAAAAACATTTAGAGATTGGATGCCTAATATTTTAACCGATCATCACGAAATGGGCAGTAATGCTACCTTTTTCTTTCAACCGGGAATACAATCGAGAGTTCATCCTTTAACACCTCTTGAAAATCAGCAACTAACAAAAGAAATTGGTAATTTTCATGCAAAAGCTTTAGATAAAATAGGTTCGCTGTATTATACAGAAGAGAGTTATGACGATTTTTATTATGGAAAAGGTTCAACATATCCAGATATTAATGGTGGAGTTGGTATTTTATTTGAGCAAGGAAGTTCAAGAGGTCATGCTCAAGAAACAATAAACGGAGTTTTAACCTTTCCTTTTACTATTAGAAACCAATTTACAGCGGCATTGTCTACTATTGAAGCTGCTGAAAATATGCGTGTTAAAATGCTAAATTATCAGCGAAAATTTTACCGTCAAGTAGCTAATGAGGCTAAAAAGAATCCTGTTAAAGCTATTGTGTTTGGTAGTAAAAAAGATGCTGCTAAAGTTTATCATTTAGCTGAAATTTTACAAAGACATCAAATCGAATTTTATAAAATTAAAAACACTTTTACCTCTAGTAACAAAACATTTAACAAAGACAATAGCTTTATAGTTCCTACCAATCAAAAAAATGCAAAGCTCATTCAGGCTATGTTTGAAAAACGAACTAAGTTTACAGATAGCCTTTTTTACGATGTGTCTGCTTGGACATTTCCCCTTGCTTTTAATGTAGATTACGCCCAACTTAGAACAACTGCTCATATTGGAGAGAAAGTCACTAATTTATCGCTAAATACAGGTAAAGTAACAAGCAATAGTTCATATGCTTATTTAATGGAGTGGCACGAGTATTATGCTCCAAAAGCATTGAACAAAATTTTAGAAAAAGGATTAAGAGCTAAGGTAGGATTGAAACCTTTTGAATTAAATGGTAAAAAATACGACTATGGTACCATTTTAATTCCTGTTCAAAATCAAAAATTAGCTAAAAATGAGCTTTATGAGTTTTTAAATGAAGTGGCAAAAAGTAGTCATTTGGTTATTGATGGCGTACAAACAGGACTTACCTCTCGTGGAATTGATTTAGGAAGTAATTTGTTTAAAAATATTACAAAACAAAAGGTTGCTTTAATAGTGGGAGATGGTATTTCTCCTTACGATGCAGGTGAAATTTGGTTTTTATTTGACCAACGGTATGCAATGAATATTACAAAGCTAGATGTAAACTATATGTCGCATACAGAGTTATCTAAGTATACCACCATTATTTTACCAAATACTTGGGGTAAAGTAGATGCAAAAATTATGGAAGACTTAAAAACTTGGGTAAAAAACGGAGGTACTCTTATAGGTTATAAAAATGCAGTTAAACTTTTAAACACAAATAAGTTTATTGAACTAGAATTTAAAAAATCTGACGTAGAAGCTAAACATGTTACATTTGAGCAAAAACGTAATTTTTCAGGAGCTCAAGTAATTGGTGGTGCTATTTTTGAAACGGAAATAGATCGATCTCATCCTATAAATTTTGGATATACCAATACGAAGTTACCTGTTTTTAGAAGAACAACTATTTTTATAAAACCAGACAAAAGCAGCTATAACAATCCTATAAAATACACAAGTAATCCACTTTTAAGTGGTTATATCTCTAAGCCTAATTTAGAATTACTTAAAAATACAGTGCCTTTTCAAGTGAATAAATTGGGAAAAGGACACGTAATGGTTTTTACTGATAATACTAATTTTAGAGCTTTTTGGTACGGAACAAACAAATTGTTAATGAATGCCATATTTTTTGGTAAAGCAATGTAATTAATTTATTTGTTCTCCATTTTTTATAGAATTAGATTTATCTGCAGCTTCTAATAAAACAATTTGATTTTGTGTGTTGGCAACGCCAAGCACTAAACATTCGCTAAAAAAATTGGCAATTTGTTTCTTTTTAAAGTTTACAATGGCCAATATTTGTTTGTTTAGCAATTCTTCTTTTGTGTACAGTTGTGTTATTTGTGCACTTGATTTTTTTATTCCTAAATCGCCAAAATCAATGGTTAGTTGGTAGGCTGGTTTATGCGCTTTTGGAAAATCATTAACGGCAATAATAGTACCTACCCTAATATCAACTTTTGTAAAATCATTAAAGGAAATTTCTGGTTTCATGTGCTAAGTTTATTCTTCAATTACTATAAATTCAGTTCTTCTATTCATTCTGTGTTCAGTTTCGGTACACCTTACACCGTTTTTACACTTGTTTATAAGTTGCGTTTCTCCATACCCTTTTCCTGATACTCTGCTTGGGTCAATTCCTTTTGAAACAATGTAATTTATGGTAGCAATGGCTCTTTTATTTGAAAGTTTTAAGTTGTAATTATCAGGAGCTCTACTATCGGTGTGTGATTTAATTTCTATTTTAATTGTAGGGTATTTTTTTAAAATAGCAACTACTTTGTCTAGTTCAATAGCAGCATCTAATAAAACCTTGTCACTATCTAAACCAAAATAAATAGGATTGGTTTTTATCATTTTTTGCTCTTTAACAGTTACAAACTCAACGCTTGGAGTAAGTAAAAGCGTTTTTTTATGTACTGTTTTAGGAATGTTTGAAGTGTAAATATACGTTTCGTTTTTACTGTAATCTTTTAAAGAGGCCGTTATTTTGTATTCGGCTTTGCAATCTAACTCGTATTTAAACTCAGCATTTTTATTTAGTAAAATACTATCTAAAGGCGCATTGTTTTTAAAAATAACGACTGTTGCAGCAGAAAGAGGTTCTTGCGTTTTAGCATCTAGTACTTTTCCGGTAACATATTGTACACATTTTATAGGCATAAGCTTAATTTTAGGCGAAATATGTTGCTTTTTTGTGCTTGTAGTAATCTCAATTTCTGAAGGTATAAAATTTTCTTTTTGAGCAACTATTTTATAGGTATTGTTACATTTTAACTTGAAATTAAAACGGCCGTTATTTGCAATTTCAGATTTTAAAACTTTATTATTTAGTTGTAGTGAAATGGTAACCTGTGCTATAT
Source organism: Flavobacteriaceae bacterium (assembly GCA_027082925.1). GTDB lineage: Bacteria > Bacteroidota > Bacteroidia > Flavobacteriales > Flavobacteriaceae > Lutibacter. The sequence continues at coordinate 53,058 of JALWTD010000017.1, read as the reverse complement.
TTTTGGAAGTTATTTTATTTATAATTGTTCCGGAAAGCAGTTGTTCACATTTTTTGTGCTTAGGCTTAAAGGCAAAGATATCGGCATCTCCTTTTCCTTTTCTTGTGGAGGTGAAAAAACCGGTATCTGTATTCGAATTTATTACAAAGGCAAAATCGTCAGAAGCACTATTAAACGGTGCAGGTAGGTTTTCAGCCTTTTGATAACGATTGTCTTTAAACTCACTTTTAAAAATATCAAGTCTTCCTTTTCCTTTGTGTCCAAAGGATGAGAAATAAAGTACATTATTGCTATCTACAAATGGAAAAAATTCAGCTTTACTAGTGTTTACAGCTGGTCCTAAGTTTTTTGGAGTGCTATATGTGCCGTTACTGAGAATATCAACAACATAAATATCGGTTTCACCATAACCGCCCGGCATATCAGACACAAAAAACAGCTTCTTGCCATCTTTGCTTACTTCAGGACATCTAATAGAGTATTTGCTACTGCTAAATGGGAGTGTTTCAACATTTGTAATTTCAAAATTTTCGTTGATTGTTGCTTTTACTATTTTTAATGTTTTCCATCGAGCAGAATCTTTTCTCTTTTTAGTATTGTAATAGTTGTTCCAAGTAAAGTAAACAGTTTTAAAATCGGGTGTAAATGAGATGTCAGATTCAAAAATTTTATTATTGGCATCAGAAGTAAACCTTCCCAGTTGGATTACATCTCCATTTTCAGTTGATTCGGCTCTGTATAACTCTAAGTGCAACTGTTTGTTATTTCTTCTTCTATCTTTTTTAAACGATTTATCGCCTTCAACTTTTTTTGACGAAGCAAAAATAAAGCTATTGTCATTTAGGTAGGTTACGCCTATTTCGGCATATTTTGAATTTATAGCTGTATTAACTATTTCGTAATCTTTAGTTTGTGATAATAGAATGTTAATAAATAAAAAGAATGATAGTTGCGTTATTTTTTTCATTATTGTTTGTTAGTCAGTTTTTCAAAAACCCACGCAGGTCCTATTAATAAAAATTGTAAATCTTTTAAAAACGACGGTTTTTTTCCTTCTAATTTATGGCCGTAAAATTGTCCTATCCAGGCAATTACAAATAGTACTAATGAAAAATAGCACAAATGAGTAACGGCTGAAATATAATAATTACCTATTAGACATATAGTAGAAAATAGAGCCATTTTTATAAATGTGCCTATGGAAAGCCTTATGTAAAAAATGAGTAGAACTAAGAGCAGTACAGTTGCCCAATTTTCAACAATAGGCAGGTGTAAATTACTTTTGCTAGTTATAAGGGCTGGGTTAATGCTCATAAACATTCCTACAATGCTAAAAAATATTGCAGGAACACACACGTAGTGAATTTTTTGATTTATTGTATGCTGATGGCTTACTGCATATTCATCAAACCATTGCTTTTGTGTTTTCATTTGTTTGGACTTTTAACTGAACTTAATAGTACAAAATTTCAGCAAATAAACAATTTTTTACTCAATTTCATTGTGTTTTTGTAGTGCATTGTATAAAATAAAAAAGCATTGTTAAGGATAACAATGCTTTTTTTAGGTATTTTAAAAGGTGTTTATTTTACATCCATAAGCTCAACATCAAAAATTAAAGTGGCATCTGGAGGAATAACTCCACCGGCACCTTGACTTCCATACGCTAAATGCGAAGGGATAACCAAACGTGCTTTATCTCCAACTTTAAGTAACTGAATGCCTTCATCCCAACCAGGAATAACTTGTCCTATACCCAATGTAAAATCGATAGGTTTTTTACGAGTATAAGACGAATCAAATACAGTACCATCAAGTAATTGCCCTTTGTAGTGTACAGAAACACCTTTTCCTTTTTCGGCTTTTTTTCCGTCTCCGTTTTGTAAAATTTTATAACGCAATCCGCTAGGTGTTTCATCATAACCTGCAGCTACTTCATCCATTAATTTTTGTTGTGCTTTTTTGGCTTCTTCTAATCGTTTTTCTCTAGCTCCTTCAAAAGTTCTAAAAGCTTCTACGGCGTTAAAATTTTCAGCATCTTCGCCAACTCTAATAATTTCAATAGATTTTATTTCGTCACCTTGAGCAATAGCATCTACCACATCTTGCCCTTCAATCACCTTACCAAAAACGGTATGTTTATTATCTAACCACGGTGTTGCCACGTGTGTAATAAAAAACTGACTTCCGTTTGTTGCAGGACCTGAGTTAGCCATAGAAAGTATTCCAGGAGCATCATGTTTTAAATCTGGGTGAAATTCATCATCAAAACTATACCCGGGGTTTCCAGTTCCGGTTCCAAGTGGACATCCTCCTTGAATCATAAAATCAGGTATTACTCTATGAAATTTTAATCCGTTATAGTATGGGTTTCCTTGTGGTTTAGCACTGTTTTCTAAATTTCCTTCAGCTAAAGCAACAAAGTTACCTACAGTACCAGGTGCTTTTTCAAATTCTAAGTTAACTAAAATAACTCCTTTAGAAGTATTAAATTTTGCGTATAATCCGTTGTTCATATTCTTATTTTTTAAACGCTACAAAGATACATGCTTTATGTTGAAATGAAAGTTTAATTTGTACAGTTTACAAAACACAAAAATCTGCTCAATGGCAGATTTTTGTAAATACGTGAAGTCAATTTAATTTAGCTGTTTACTGTTTTGCTTTGCGCTACCTTGGTGGCATCACTGGTTAAACCACACCCTTTTTTGGTTGATTTGCAAGCCGTGAATAGTGCTAAAAGCAGTGTAAAAGCTATAATTTGAATGCCAATTTTTTTCATTTTTAAGTTTTTAGTTATACATAAAACGTTTTACAAGATACTATATTTTACGAAACAAGCTTGTCTAATGTATATTTGATTAATTCTTCAACAGGTTTGTAAGGGTTTTCACTAAACGTACCGTTTGCTCTATTTGCAATAATAGCGTTCATAGAACAAGCATTATGACCTAAAAGTTTAGATAAACCATAAATGGCAGAAGTTTCCATTTCTAAATTAGTGATTCTTAGTCCGTTAAACTCAAAATGGTCTATTTTATTATTTAGATTAGGATCTTGAATAGCCAATCGTAATACACGTCCTTGAGGACCGTAAAAACCTCCTGCAGTTGCAGTTATTCCAACAAATACACGCTCGCTTTCAAGTTTTTTTTGCAGTTCACTGCTATTTTTTACTACATATGGTCTGGCTTTTCTGTCATCCCATTGTGTATGTTTAATAAATGCATCTTCAATATCAGCTTCTAAAATATTTTTACAATCGTAAGAGTGTAGAAGTCCGTCAAATCCAATACCATATCCGGCTAGTACAAAACTGTTTACCGGAATATAATCTTGTAAAGATCCCGATGTACCTATTCTAACAATATTGAGTTGTGTGTGTTCTTTTTTAATGGTTCTGGTTTCGAAGTTTATATTTGCTAGTGCATCTAACTCGTTAATTACAATATCAATATTATCGGGTCCAATACCTGTTGATATTACGGTAATTCGAGTTCCTTTGTAAGTTCCTGTAATGGTTCTAAATTCACGTTTTTGAGTTTCAAACTCAATGCTATCAAAGTGTTTAGTTATTTTTGGAACTCTATTTTGATCTCCTACAAAAATAATATTTGTAGCAAGGTGTTCTGGTTTTAAATTCAAATGGTAAATACTTCCATCTGGGTTAAGAATTAGTTCTGAAGCTGCTATTTTATTCATAATTTTATCCGCCTATACGTTTAACATTATATCCTTCATGTTTGAGGATATCCATAATTTTATCTCTGTAATTTCCCTGAATGATTATTTCAAAATCTTTAACACTACCACCAACTCCGCATTTGGTTTTTAATAATTTGGCAAGTGCTTTTAAATCGATTTCATTTCCAACAAAACCTCTTATAACAGTTACTGTTTTTCCTGCTCTTCCTTTTTTTGAGAACAGTGCTTCTAAATGCTGTTGTGAAGGAGGAAGGGTTTCTTTCTCTTTATTTTGATTAAATTCAAAATCGGTATTCGTTGAAAAAACAAATCCACCAAGATCTTCTAAACTATTTAATTTCTTTTTACTCATTTTTGCGAAAAATACCTACAAAAATAAGGAAAACATTTACTTTTTTCTAAGTTTTTCTGAAATAAAAATTAGTGCAGCTAAAAGTTCAAAAAGAAGCCCCGTAGCCATGATAATATTTGATTGCGACCAATTAAAAAATTTAGAAATTAAGCCGGTAAAAAGAAGGAAAAATCCGAAAGTGAAAAATGAAATTACTTTTTTTGACATTGTTATTTTTTAAATAGAGGAATAAGATAGCTTAACGTGTAATTAAAACCTACACCGGTATTATTTAGATACACACGATTGAATCCCGGAATGTATAAATTTTTAAAATTTTCAGGTTCTTTAGTGTTAATAATACTTTTTAAACTAACACTAGCTCCTAAATAAAAGTTTTTAAGTGTTTCTACTTTTATACCAAAAATAAATTCGGCCCATTGTGCGGTTAAATTTTCAAATTTGGTATTAGGCTCTGTGGTGGCAGGGATAAAATAAGTTCCACTTACATTGGGTGTATAGCTGTTTAACGTTTGACTAAAAAAGCCAAGTCCGTAGCGAACACCTACAAAAACTTCATTATTCATACCTTTCCAATTTTTATAGGCATTGTAGTTAACACCTACTTTAATATACGATCCTTGCGTGGTAAAGTTCAGGTAATCTTCATCGGTTGTTTTGTCATCGTATCCCAATTCTGCAGCGATGTAATAGTTTTTATAAACACGAAAATCACCTTGTATTTCAAAACCGCTTATATTTTTATCTAAAAGAGCGTTTATAGGCTTACTAAGGTCAATACCCAATCGTAAACCATACTTTTCTTTTACTTTTAAAGTATCGTTTTCTTGGGCTTGGATATTAAGCGAGATAAAAAAACTAGTGATAAATATGTAAATGAGCTTTCGATTCATCTTCAATAGTTGAGTTATTAATAGAGATACTGTTTATCCAATTTACAGTGTTGTTTGCTACTTGTAGGTTTTCAAAAATGGTTTTATAACCGCATGACCTAGAAACAAAGATATCTTTTTTGGTATAATTTAATTCAATTTCGTCTTCGCCTAAATCACTTGAAATAAAATACGTTGTGGTATTCGCATTTATATCAAGAGGAATTACAATAGAGTCTAACGCCACATTTTGATAAATACTATCTTTGTTTAAAGCCCACACATACATATTAGTAACTTGTTTTAGTTGTGTAGGATTGGCTGCATCATAAAACCGAATAATAAGGTTTGGGGTATTTGCTTCAATGCAAATATCATCTTTTTCGCAACCAAATATTGCCAGTAAAACAATCAGTGCAATTACGTATTTTTTCATAAAAAATTTATTTTAGTTCTAACAACACCACATTTTCAACATGATGCGTTTGCGGAAACATATCTACAGCCTGCAATTTAACAATATTATATTGTTCTTTCATTAAAGCTAAATCTCTAGCTTGTGTTGCAGAATTACAACTAACGTACACCACACGCTTGGGCTTAATATTTAATATTTTTTCAACAACGTTTTTATGCATACCATCTCTTGGAGGATCTGTAATAATAACGTCTGGTTGCCCGTGTTGTTTTATAAAATCATCGTTAAATACTTCTTTCATATCTCCTGCAAAAAACTCAACATTTTTAATGTTGTTAAAAGCTGCATTATTTTTTGCATCTTCAATGGCTTCAGGAACAGACTCTACACCAATTACTTTTTTTGCTTTTTTTGCCACAAATTGTGCTATTGTTCCGGTTCCCGTGTAAAAATCGAATACAATTTCATTTCCGGAGAGTTTTGCAAAATCTCGAGTGATTTTATAGAGTTCGTAGGCTTGTTTAGAATTGGTTTGGTAAAAAGATTTTGGACCAATTTTAAATTTAAGTCCTTCCATTTCTTCAAAAATATGATCTCTACCTTTAAAAAGAATAATATTTTGGTCATATAAGGTATCGTTTCCTTTGCTATTGATAACATATTGTAACGATGTAATTTCAGGAAATTTTTCAGAAATGGCATTTAACAATGCTTCACGTTGTTTTTTATCTTCTTTGAAAAGTTGTAGTACCAACATAATTTCACCAATAGAAGAAATGCGTATCATAAGAGTTCTTAAAAATCCGCTTTGTGCTCTAGGATTATAAAATTCTAAATTATTTTCAATGCCGTACTCTTTAATAAAGTTTCGAATTTGATTTGAAGGCTCTTCTTGTAAATGACAGGTAGTAATATCTAAAATTTTATCCCACATTCCTGCAATGTGAAATCCGCATGCATTTCTATTATCTATTTCTTGAGTGCTGTTTATTTCTGTAGGAGTTAGCCATCTGTTACTAGAGAACGAAAACTCCATTTTGTTTCTGTAGTAATAGCTATTTTCGCAACCTAATATTGGCGTAACTTCAGGTAATTCTAAATGTCCAATTCTAGTTAGGTTGTTTACAACTTCTTTTTCTTTATAAAAAAGTTGATGTTTGTATTCCATATGCTGCCATTTACAACCTCCGCAATATTCAAAATGCTGACAAATAGGTGAGGTTCGTTTGTTAGAATATGTGTGAAATTTAATAGCTGTTCCTTCGTAATATGCTTTTCGTTTTCGTCCTGTTCGTATGTCAACAATATCTCCCGGAATTGCATTTGACAAAAATATGACCTTTCCGTCAGGAGCTTTTGCTATACTTTTTCCTTTAGCTCCAGCATCAATAACTTCAATATTTTCAAATATGTATTGTTTCTTTTTTCTTGCCATGTTGCAAATGTACCATTTTACCATAAAAAAACATCCCTTAAAAAGAGATGCTTTTCAAAATTATATAATATAAAAGTTGGTTTATTTTACACTTTTCATATAAGCTGATATTGCAGCTAATTCATCATCTGATAAATTTTTAACAAAACCATCTAAATTAGCTTTCATAATAGCTACTTGACCAGGGTCAGTATCTACAATAGCTTCAGATTCTCCTTTTAAGAATTTAACAATGTCTGCACTTTTTTCAGTATATATTTTGTTAATGTCTTTAATTGAAGGACCAATTACTTTAGCATCTGCTTGGTGACAAGTAGCACATGTTTTTTCTGTAAAAAGTTTTTTACCAAGCTCTACATTTCCTGTAGTAGCTTCTGCAACTTCTTCTTTTACAGCTTCAGCTTTAACTTCTTCTTTTACTTCAACTTTAGTTTCAGTTTCTTTTTTTGTAGTTTTTTTATCGTCACCACAACTCATAAATACAAGAGCAGTTAACCCTAATAGTAATATTGATTTTTTCATTTTATTTGGTTTTTATAATGTGTAGCAAATTTATTAAATAATTTAAATAGTAATGTGATTTTTATAACAAATTCTTAAGGTTTAGTAATTTAACACAATTCTAAATTGTAAAAAACGGTTTTAGGGACGTTATCATACTGTTAATACAAGCAGTAGAATCAATATTATTTTGTAATTTGCAGCAATATTTAAGGATGATTTCTCTCCTGTAAGAAGGAATTGATAAATTTCAATTTTAAAACTTTTTAAAGAATGATTTCAGAAAAAATCACATCACAACAGGCTATTGATTTAGAAAATAAATACGGAGCACACAATTACCATCCACTTCCGGTGGTGCTTACTAAAGGGGAAGGTGTTTATGTTTGGGATGTTGAAGGGAAAAGGTATTACGATTTTTTATCGGCATATTCAGCAGTTAATCAAGGACATTGTCACCCTAAAATTGTAGCTGCACTAACAGCTCAGGCTCAAAATTTAACGCTTACCTCTCGAGCTTTTTATAATGATGTATTGGGAGCTTATGAAAAATACGTTACTTCTTATTTTGGTTTTGATAAAGTACTGCCAATGAACAGTGGGGCAGAAGCTGTTGAAACAGCTATAAAACTTTGTAGAAAATATGCCTACGAACAAAAAGGAATAAAAGAGAATGAAGCTCAAATTATTGTATGTAAAAATAATTTCCACGGAAGAACCACTACAATAATTTCCTTTTCTAATGATGAAGATGCTCGTAAAAATTTTGGACCTTATACCGACGGATTTATTAAAATTGAGTATGATAATTTAGCGGCTTTAGAAGCAGCTTTAGCATCGTCTGACAGTATTGCCGGATTTTTAGTTGAGCCTATTCAGGGTGAAGCAGGTGTTTATGTTCCTACTGAAGGGTACTTAAGTAAAGCAAAAGCATTGTGCGAAAAGTATGGCGTGCTATTTATTGCCGATGAAGTACAAACAGGTATTGCACGAACAGGTAAATTATTGGCAGTTGACCACGAAAATGTAAAACCTGATATTTTAATTTTAGGGAAAGCTTTAAGTGGGGGAGCGTATCCGGTATCTGCCGTTTTAGCAAATGATGCTATTATGGAAGTTATTAAACCCGGGCAACACGGTTCAACATTTGGAGGAAACCCGTTAGCTTGTGCGGTAGCTATTGCAGCTCTTGATGTTATTAAAGAAGAAAATTTAGCTGAAAATGCAGATCGATTAGGGAATTTGTTTCGATCTGAAATACAAAAATTAGTTGATGTTAACGATTTGGTAAACCAAGTAAGAGGTAAAGGCTTGTTAAATGCTATACTTATTAATGATGCAGAAGATAGTACAACGGCTTGGGATATTTGTCTAAAATTACGTGATAACGGATTGTTGGCAAAACCAACGCATGGCAATATTATACGATTTGCACCTCCTTTGGTTATGACAGAGGCTCAATTATTAGACTGTGTGTCTATAATAACTAAAACAATTACAGAATTTACTTCATAAAAAAAGCGGCTTAAAAGCCGCTTTCTTTTTTTAAGATCTTCTTCTTCTTTTTGGTTCAGAATTTCTGCTTTTTGAGAAATCTCCTTTTTTAGCAGACCTTTTTCTTCCAAATCCACTAAAATCATTTTTAGATGGTTTGTCTTTTCGTCTGCTTCCTCTTGATTTATCTCTACTACCACCTCTTCCAGATCGTTGCTTTTTGGTAATTTCAACGTTTACACTTCTGCCACTAAATTCGGGCTGATTGTTCTGAAAAGCATCAATAGTATCGTTTTCGTAATTTTTATCTAATTCAAAAAACGAAAAGGTATCTAAAATTTCAATTTGACCAATTTCAATATTTTTACCAATTTCTTGCTCATTTATTAACCCAATTAATCTAGAAGGATTTAATTTATCTTTTCTACCTATGTTGATAAAGAAACGAGTCATATTTTCATCATTTCGTCTTTTTCCTCTGCTATCGCTTCTCATTTGTTCGCTATCGTTCAAATCAGGTGCGTTTTCATAATACGATAAGAAGGTGTTAAATTCTAATGAAACAAATCGTTTTATTAATTCTTCTCTATTTAAGCCTTCTAGTTTTTCGTAAATAGTAGGCAAGAAATCGTTAATTTCAGTTTCATTTACTTCAATATCATGAACTTTATCAATAAGCTTAAATAATTGATTTTGGCAAATTTCTTTTCCGGTTGGAATAGGTGTTTTTACAAATTTCTTACCAATTTTACGCTCAATAGGATGTAGTTTACTTTTTTCTCTACTGGTTACAATAGCAATAGAAATACCTTCTCTACCAGCTCTACCTGTTCTACCACTTCTATGTGTATAGTTTTCTATTTGATCGGGTAATTTATGGTTAATTACGTGTGTTAAATCGTTTACATCTAGTCCACGCGCAGCTACATCGGTAGCAACAAGTATTTGTAAATGTTTTTTTCTAAACTTATTCATTACAGCATCACGTTGTGCTTGTGATAAATCACCGTGAAGTGCATCTGCATTGTAGCCGTCTTTAATAAGCTTATCAGCTATTTCTTGTGTTTCTCTTCGAGTTCTACAAAAAATAATACTGTATATATCAGGATTTACATCGGCAATTCTTTTTAATGCAGCATATCTATTTCTTTCAGAAACAACATAGTATTGATGTGAAACACGATCAGATCCTTTATTTTTTTCTCCTGCACTAATTTCTACAGGTTTGTTCATATAGTTTTTTGCAATACTTTCTACTTCTTTTGGGAATGTAGCAGAAAATAGCAATGTTTGTTTGTTGGGAGGAGTAACTTCTAAAATTTTATCAAGTTCATCTTTAAATCCCATGTTTAACATTTCATCGGCTTCGTCTAAAACAAGCCATTGAATGTTAGATAGTTTTAGCTGTTTTCTGTTTATTAAATCAACGGTTCTACCCGGTGTCCCAACTACGATATGAACTCCTTTTTTAAGTTTTCGTATTTGTTCATCAATATTAGCTCCTCCGTATACGGCAAGTGTTTTAAGTCCTTTGGTATGTTTTGAAAATTCACTGATGTTTTTTTCTATTTGAATAGCTAACTCTCTAGTAGGCGATAAAATAATAGCCTGAGTATCTTTGCTTTCGGTATTAATTTGCTCTATAATAGGCAAGCTAAAAGCAGCTGTTTTACCGGTTCCTGTTTGTGCAAAAGCTTTTAAATCGCTTTTAGATGACAAAACTTGTGGAATAGCTTTTAATTGAATTGGTGTAGGATTTTCGTATCCTAAATCGTTTAAGGCTTTTAAAATTTCATTGTTTAGCCCTAATTCTTTGAATGTCGACATTTCTGTATTTGTATATAAGTGACCTACAGATGCCCCCCACCTATAAATCTGTTAAAAGTTTGCAAAGGTACGTTAAATTTTAAGGAAACACCCTATAAATCAGTTTTTTCTAATTTTTTTAACTGATGTTCTAGCTTTTTCGAATCTAAATACGTAAAGCCATTTTTAACAATACCTTTATTGTTTATAAGAATAACACGAGGGTAATTACTTGTTAAAAAGGTGTGTGCAGTACTGTTCTTAGTTAGTTTAAAAAGATTGTTTTTATTTAATTTTTGAAATTCTTCAAGTGTGTTATTTGATGTATTTATAGCAATACCAATAAATAAAGTATTTGGATATTTTTTTTCTAAATAGGTAATGCGATTTTCTAAATACTCTACAGACATATACTGTGGAGACCAGAAATAAAGCATTGTGTTTTTTGTTGTTAAAACATCATTAATAGTTAGCGTATCTCCTACATAACTAATAATTTTAAAGTTATCTAAAGGTGCGTTTAGAGTAACAGCTTTGCTGTCGTTTACCAAATTGGTTATTTGATGTTTAAAATTATCGTTAGAGCAGTTTTTTAAAAAGATATCAAGTGTTTTTTTATTTATAGTACAGGTAGATTCTCCCTTTAAAAAATCGTTAACAACAATTCTTTTTAATAAATTATTTTTAAAATCCTCTAAGGTAATATTGTCTATTACGGCATAGAGTAGGTTTTGAGTTAAGTTACTTTTAGAACTGTCAACCTCTTTTAGTTTATGACTTAGGTAATACATATAACTTACCACATAATTTTGATATGGATAAAACGATACTAATGAGGCGTCATTTAAGTTAATTTTATTTCGGTATTCATAAAACGATTCAGAAATAGTAGGAAATGTAGCTAGCTTGTGTGCTTTTTTATAAAAATATGGATACATTTCTTTGAGTCTGTAAAGAGGAAATTTAATTGCCGCATTTGCTAATTTTTTAAAGCCTTCAGAAATAGTAGGTTCTGTTTCTTCAAAATGAGTAAAAGACTTGGTTCGTTCTTTTATTAAAGAATCTATTTTACGGCTAAATTTTGTTTCATCTAAACTAAAATAGCGATACATTTCATTTTCATCTTTTTCATTTTGCAAAAACAAACTAATTAAAAATTCATTTTTAGCACTTCCTTTTCCGCTAAAAACAAGCGACTCATCAAAATCCCAAGTATTAAGGCGAACTAGAATACTATCATTTGTTTCAAAATAAATGTATTGAAATTCTACGCCATGTTTAAAAGTATAAAGACCTTCTTTTAAATTTTTTTGTTTTTTAAAAAAACGATTATTTTCATCAAGAGTAAGAGAATCGATAACAATGTTATCTTTAAGAAGAAGGACATAGCTAGACTTTGGGTTAATAATTTCACCTCCAAAATACGCAACATTGTTGCTAGTATCAGTTGTATTACAACTAACACCAATAATTAATAAGATGAAACCAAAAACATATTTCATAAGCTTTCTCTAGTGTAGCAAAAATACATACAACTACCTTGTTTGTTTGTTAATGAGATGTTAAATATAATAAATTAGGCTTATCTGGTACATTTGCTACGAAGTTTGAAATTAAATGTTTTTTAGTGAATCTATTTTCATACTTTTGCAAAAATTTTAAAAATAATATATAATGCTTTCAGTATCAAATTTATCTGTTCAATTTGGCAAGCGTGTTTTGTTTGATGATGTGAATACGCAATTTACCGTAGGTAATTGTTATGGAATTATAGGCGCAAATGGAGCGGGGAAATCTACCTTTTTAAAAATCCTTTCAGGTGAAATTGAGCCTACTTCAGGGCATGTTTCTCTAGAACCGGGAAAACGTATGAGTGTTTTATCGCAAGATCACTTTGCTTTTGATGAATACCCTGTTTTAGAAACAGTAATGATGGGGAATAAAAAGCTGTACGATATTAAAAAGGAAATGGATGCCATTTACGAAAAACCTGATTTTTCTGAGGAAGATGGGATAAAAGCTGGTGAACTAGGTGCTGAATTTGAAGAAATGGGTGGATGGAATGCCGAAAGTGATGCCGCATCATTATTATCATCTTTAGGGATAAAAGAAGATTTGCATTATACATTGATGAAAGATATTGATGGAAAGGCTAAAGTTAGAGTGCTTTTGGCTCAGGCTTTATTTGGAAATCCTGACGTTTTAATTATGGATGAGCCTACGAATGATCTTGATTTTGAAGCAATAGGTTGGCTAGAGAACTTTTTAGCTAATTACGATAATACGGTAATAGTTGTATCGCATGACCGTCACTTTTTAGATGCTGTTTGTACGCATATTTCTGATATTGATTTTGGAAAAATAAATCATTACTCAGGAAATTATACTTTTTGGTACGAATCAAGTCAATTAGCTGCTAAACAAAGAGCTCAACAAAGTAAAAAAGCAGAAGATAAGAAGAAAGAATTGGAAGAATTTATTCGAAGATTCTCTGCAAATGTTGCTAAATCGAAGCAAGCAACGTCTCGTAAAAAAATGATTGAAAAGTTAAATGTAGAGCAAATTAAACCTTCAAGCAGACGATATCCTGCAATTATTTTTGAGCGTGAACGAGAGGCTGGAGATCAAATTTTAAACGTAGAAGGGTTGTCTAAGTCTACACCTGAAGAAGTTCTTTTTAAGAATATTAACTTTAACTTGAATAAAGGAGATAAGGTTGCTTTGATTTCTAAAAACTCTAGAGCAGTTACTGCCTTTTACGAAATTTTAAATAGAAATATGGCTGCCGATGAAGGTAAATTTCAATGGGGAGTTACTACTACACAAGCCTATTTACCCTTAGATAATTCGGACTTCTTTAAAGATGCAAATCTAAATTTAGTAGACTGGCTTCGTCAATATGCTAAAACAGTTGAGGAGCGAGAAGAGGTTTATTTAAGAGGATTTTTGGGTAAAATGATTTTTAGTGGAGAAGAAGCTTTAAAAAAATGCAATGTGTTATCAGGAGGTGAAAAGGTGCGTTGTATGCTTTCTAGGATGATGATGATTAGAGCAAATGTTTTAATGTTAGATGAACCTACAAACCACTTAGACTTAGAGTCTATTCAAGCGTTTAACAATTCGCTAAAAAACTTCAAAGGAACGGTGCTGTTTTCTACGCATGACCACGAATTTGCGCATACAGTAGCTAATAGAATTATTGAAATTACACCAAAAGGAGTTATAGATAGATATACTACTTTTGATGAGTATTTAGAAGATGAAAAAATTAAAGCGTTGCGAAATAAAATGTATTCGTAATTAAAAAAAGGCACTTTAAAGTGCCTTTTTTTATCTTTTATTTTTTCTTTTTCGGTATTCTAAAAGCAACCTTCGGTTAAAATCTTTTTCTGCTTTTTTAAGTCCTATTATTTTTTTGGGAGAAATTATTTTAGAAAGCTCGTGAACCATTTTAATTTTATTGTCAGTTATTTCTTGCTCAAGTTTTAGAGCTTTGTCAATTAAGGCTTGTGCTTTTTGATTGCTAATATTTTCGATTCCTCCTGCGAGTTTAACTTCTCTTTGTATTCCTCTTTCTAATTTTTGTTTTAAATGCATTATGTTATCGCTATACAAGTTGTATACCGGCCAAAATTTTTCAGCTTCAGAAGGTGTTAAGTTTAGCGCAGAGGTGATGTAAGAAATTTTGAGAAGCTTAATTTTTTGCTTTTCATTTTTTTGTGCTAACATGCTGCTAAATATGAGCATTGTAAAAAATAGTATAACGAATTGTCTTTTCATTTTTAGTAAGCATTTAATTTTCGTAGATAATTTCATCTAAATCTTCATTGTTTAAATATTCCAAAACATCTTTGTCAGAAATGTCTTCGGTATAGCTTTCGTTCTCAAGTTCGTTTTCAGAAATATTTGAAATAATATCGTAAGAGTCTATATTTCCATTGTCAATCCAACTTTCAATTTCTGATGTGGCTAAGTTATCGAAGCTAATATTGCTGTTTTTGTAATTGTTAAGTGTAAAAATAAGTAAAAGTGATGCAGCTACAGCAACTAATGGGATTAGTTTTTTGTAAGTGCTATTTAATTTAATAACCTTTTTAGGCTTGTGTATTGTTTTTTGTAAAACTTGCTCTTCAATATGTTTAAAATAATCTTTAGGTACCGAAGTGTTTTTATTTTTTTGAATTACTTCTGATTTTAATTTTGTTATAATGAGGTCTTCAAGTGTGTCAAAATAATTATCAGGTGTATTAAAAGCCTCTTTTTTAGGTAAGTTTTGGACTTTTAAATTTGATATAACATCATCTTCAAAATTATCAAAGTACCCTTCAGGAACATTAAAACCGTGATTTTTAGCAGTTATTTTGCTAAGTGTAGGTGCTATTTTATGTAATTCCTTTTTGTTCATTATTTATTAGACATATTGTGGGGTATTTGGTTTAATTAGATTTTAAGAATACTTCTATTTTTTTGACAGCATGAAAATAGGAGGCTTTTAAGGCACCTATTGATGTTTCTAATATTTCTGACATATCGCTGTATTTCATTTCATCAAAATACTTCATATTAAAAACAAGTTGCTGTTTTTGGGGTAGAGTGGCAATGGCTTTTTGTAATAATTGCTGTATTTTATCTCCGGAATAGTACGAATCGCTATGCAACTCGTCGGCCATTTTGTATTGCAGTTCGCTTAAATCTACTTGTTGCTTTGCTGCTTTCTTTTTAATAAAAGAGATGGCTTCATTGGTTGCAATTCGGTACATCCAAGAGTAGAGTTTGCTGTTTTCTTTAAAAGAATGAATGTTTTTAAATACCTTAATAAAGGTATTTTGTAACACATCATCAGCATCGTCATGTGAGAGCACAATTTTTCGAATATGCCAATACAAGCGCTCTTTATAAAGCGACATTAGATTGCGAAAGGCTTGTTCTTGCGTATCGGAATTTTTAAGTTGGGCTACTAAAATTTTATCGTCTATCACGTAATTGATTTTGTTTTTAGACAATTAAATTTAGTAAAGGTTTAAGAGATAGCCAAAAATTATTTTAGTTTGGCAAATTTTCTTCTCGAATACCCGAATAAACGCTCGTCTTTAATGGTTTCCGCAACACCTTTTGGAAGCATTTCTTCCCAGCCTTCTTCACCGTTAGCAATCATTTTAAGTACTGTTCTAGAGAAAATATCTAAAATATCAGGGTTGTAGTCTTTGATGTCTACTACTTTACCGTTGTATTTAAAGAATTTGTATAACTCTTTCATTCTAGGATGTACTTTCAAGTTTTCACTTGTTTTAATTTCACCGGTACGTTGATCTTTAAGAGGGTATAGGTATACTTTTAAATCTTTGAAGAATAACTTACCAAAGGCTTCTAAAATTCCACCACTTAGGTTTCTGTAGTATTTTTCGTCGAATATTTGTACAAAATTATACACACCCATAGCTAATCCAATACGTGCTTTTGTAAATTCAGAGAAATATTCTACCAACTTGTAATATTCTTGATAGTTGGTAATCATTACATTTTGTCCTAGTGAGCAAAGTAATTCTGCCCTATCTAAAAAGTCTCGTTCATCAATTTCTCCTTCTGAACTTAAGTTTGTTAGCGTAATTTCGAAGATAATTTTACTATTTTCTTTATCTACTTTATTCTCGTTAAAGAACATTTTCTCTGCAAGCTTAAACATATCCATGTTTACTTTTGTTACAGGTCTAAAACTACCTCGAAGTGCTAATATATTAGCTTTGTAAAGTTGTTGTGCAGGGAGTAAATTATTTCCGTCAGGTCCAAACATTACGGCATTGGTCATTCCGTTTCTAACCAGTAGTAAGCTCATAAGTCTATTATCTACATATGAGAATCGAGGGCCAGCGAAATTAATCATATCAATTTCAATCTGTATTTTATGTAGATTGTCATATAAAGATTTAAGAAGTTCTTTAGGCTTATCGTTTAAATAATACGCTCCGTAGATTAAGTTAACGCCAAGTGTACCAAGGGTTTCTTGTTGTAATTTGGCATCAGTTTCTTTAAATCTGATATGAAGTATTATTTCATTGTAATCTTCTAGTGGGTCTAATTGAAATTTGATACCTACCCAACCGTGTCCTTTAAATTTCTTGGCAAAATCTATAGTTGTTACAGTATTTGCATACGAAAAGAACATTTTTTCGGGATGCTTTTTTCTACTTAATCGATCTTCAATAAGTTCAATTTCATAGGAAAGCATTTTTTTAAGGCGTTTTTCTGTTACATATCTTTTATCATCTTCAATTCCATAAATTGCATCAGAAAAATCTTTATCATACGCACTCATAGCCTTTGCTATTGTTCCGGAAGCACCTCCGGCTCTAAAAAAGTTACGTACAGTTTCTTGACCAGCACCTATCTCGGCAAAGGTACCGTAAATGTGCTTATTTAAATTAATTTTTAAAGCTTTTAGCTTGCTTGTAGGGATGTTGTTTATTTCAATATCACCTTTTAATTTTAGAGCCATTTTGATTTTTTTAATATGTGCAAATGTAGTAAATTTTGCTTGTTGGCTATAATAATTTCAACAAAAAAGAGAGAAAATAATTTGCTATTTTCTCTCTTTCGTAAAGTAAGGTTTAAAGGTGTATTTTACATGTTTTTAAGTTCATTTACCAATTTGGTTAATGCATCTTTAGCATCTCCAAAAAGCATTGAAGTTTTTTGATTGTAAAATAGTTCATTTTCGATACCTGCATAACCAGGCTTCATACTTCGCTTATTAACGATAATGTGTTTTGCATTTTCTACGTCTAATATAGGCATTCCGTAGATTGGACTTGCAGGATTGTTGTGCGCTGCAGGGTTTACTACATCATTTGCTCCAACAACAAATACAACGTCGGTACTTTGGAATTCAGGATTAATGTCTTCCATCTCTACCAACTTGTCATAATCTACATTTGTTTCGGCCAATAGTACGTTCATATGTCCCGGCATTCTTCCTGCTACAGGATGTATGGCATATTTTACATCAATCCCTTTGCTAATCAAAAGCTGTTCTAATTCGTGAATAATGTGTTGCGCTTGTGCAACGGCTAATCCGTAACCAGGAACGATTATAATTTTTTGTGAATAGTTCATAAGTATTGCCACATCACTAGGAGAGGCTTCTTTAATAGAACCTTTAATTTCGCTATCATCGCCACCGGCAGCTCCACTGTCACCAAATGCTCCAAATATTACATTTGCCAATGGTCTATTCATAGCTTTACACATAGCTAATGTTAAAATTGTTCCTGCTGATCCAACAAGGATTCCTCCTGTTAGCATAACCATATTTCCGTATAAAAATCCGCCAAAGGCTGCGGCTAACCCTGTAAATGAGTTTAATAATGAAATAACCACAGGCATATCTGCGCCACCAATAGGTAATACAAATAAGATACCGTATAAAAGTGCAGCAAAGAATAGTAAATAAAGGTATAATTGACTGTCTGTTCCACTCATAACAATGTATGTTGCTGCTGCTAATAACCCAATTAAAAACAAGTTATTTATGATGTTGTATTTTGGCAGTCTAACGGGTTTTTTCATACTTCCGTTAAGTTTTGCCCAAGCAATCATACTTCCGGAGAAAGAAACACTACCAATTATCATTCCAGCAATAATTGTTAGAATAGATAGTTGGTCTCCTATATTGTGATGAAATTCAATTAAACCAATTAGTGCAGCACTAGCTCCTCCCATTCCGTTGAACAGGGATACTAATTCTGGCATTTTGGTCATATCTACTTTTTTTGCAACTACCCATCCTGTAATGGTACCTATAACAATGGCTATTGCAATTAAAGTGTATACTATTTGTGGTACTTCTCCTTGGTATAAAAAGATAGTTCCAAATATTGCTATTGACATACCTCCGGCAGCAATAAGGTTTCCTTTTCTAGCTGTTTCTGGATGGCCAAGCATTTTTAACCCTAAAATGTAGGTTACAGATGCTATTAAATAGATAAATTCGAGGCTAAATGTATATTCCATTATTTTTTCTTTTTAAACATTTCTAACATGCGGTCGGTAACAACAAATCCACCAACCACGTTTAACGTTCCTAATAATACGGCTACAAATCCTAGAGAAAGTGCCAGTTTGTTTTCAGGATCAGCACCTAACATTACTAATATTGCACCAATAATTACAACGCCATGAATTGCGTTTGCACCCGACATTAAGGGTGTGTGTAATACAGCCGGAACGTGACCAATTACTTCTACTCCAACAAAAATCATCAAAATTACGATGTATATCATTTGGAGGTTATTGCTAATAAAATCTATTAATTCAGTCATATTTATTTAGTTTTTCCGTTTTTTCTAATTTTTCCGTTATGTACAATTAAAGTTTCATCGGTGATTTCATCTTCTAAATCCCATTTAAACTTATTGTCTTCTGTAAGATGTATAATAAAGTTGTACATGTTTTTTGCGTATAAATCACTTGCGTTGGTTGAAACACTTTCAGGAGAAATTGTTGTACCAATTATTTTAACGCCATGTTTAACAACTGTTTTATTTATTTTACTTAGTTCGCAGTTACCACCTTGAGCCGCAGCTAAATCTATAATTACGGCACCGTTTTTCATTTGTTTTACTTGTTCTTCAGTAATAAGTACAGGCGATTTTCTTCCGGGAACCATTGCTGTTGTAATTACCAAATCGGCTTGGAATAGCGATTTATTTACAGCTTCTCTTTGTCTTCGTGCGTAGTCTTCAGAGGCTTCTTTAGCATATCCTCCTTCAGATTGTTCGCCGTTGTTATCTACGGTTATAAATTTTGCACCAAGTGATTCTGCTTGTTCTTTGGTTTCTAATCTTATATCTGTTGCTTCAACAACAGCTCCTAATCTTTTAGCTGTTGCTATGGCTTGTAATCCGGCAACTCCAACACCGTAAACAAGTACTTTAGAAGGAGTAATTGTACCGGCAGCAGTCATCATAAGAGGAAATATTTTTGTCATTTCGTATGCTCCTAAAATAACGGCTTTATATCCGGCTAAGTTATTTTGAGAACTTAATACGTCCATATCTTGTGCTCTGGAAATTCGAGGCATCGCATCCATAGAAAAGGCAGTTGCTCCTTTTTCTGCTATTTTTTTCATTAGTTCTGGATGTGATTTATGGAATAGTTGACTCATTAACACTTGTCCTTTATTCACGAGTTTTAAATCATCTTCGTCAAAAGGATTGATTTTAACAAGCACGTCGGCTTCTTTGAAAACAACGCCTCTTTTTTCAACAACAGCACCAATGTTTTTATAGTCAGAATTTTTAAAAGAAGATGATGCTCCGGCATCTTCTTCAATTAATACTTCGAAACCTTTATCTATAAGCTGTTTGGCAATGTTTGGTGAAAGGGCTACACGTTTTTCGCCTTTTTGCGTTTCTTTTAATATGCCTATTTTCATAAATATATAGTTTTATTAAGTAAAATTGAATATGATAATATGTCCAAATGTTTAGTTTGGAAAAAAATTCGAAATGATGGTATAAAAAGAAAACTAGCATGACGGCTAGTTTTTATTGCAGAGGTGTTTCTTATAACTGAGAAAACACGGCGTACTATGTCTGAAACAACAATCAACACTGCTACACTTAACATATGGTTTGGTTGATATACTTTCATTTCTAATACGCTAAAAATTATCACTATAAAGATATATAGATATTTGAATATAAAAGTTGATAAAAATCACATTTTTAAGTATTTGATACTATTTTTAATTTTTAATATAAATTATGTAATATTTGTTACAAATACTTGAAAGGTTGGTATTTTTAAATCTTTAAAAAAAGCTAGAATTTTAAAGAATACTTGTATTTTTATCAAAAATTAAGCACGTTTTGAAAATTACATTTTTAGGCACCGGAACATCTCAAGGAATTCCTGTAATAGGAAGTAATCACCCTGTGTGTTTATCTTCCGATAAAAGAGATAAGCGGTTGCGAGTTTCTATATTAATTGAATGGGATACTTATAGTTATGTGGTTGATTGTGGTCCAGACTTTAGGTATCAGATGCTTCGCGAAAATGTTACAAAAATTGATGGTATCTTATTTACTCATGAACATGCCGATCATACAGCAGGGTTAGATGATATTAGGCCATTTAGCTTTCAGTTAGGAGCTGTTCCAATCTATGCGCAACAACGAGTTTTAACGTATTTGAGTAACCGGTTTGACTATATTTTTAATGATAAAAATAAGTATCCGGGAGCACCAAGTGTTGTACAGCACGAACTTTCTAAAACCACCCCGTTTTTTATTGGAAATTTAAAGGTAATACCTGTAGAAGTACTGCATGGCAAGTTAAAAATACTTGGATTTAGGTTTGGTAAAGTTGCCTATTTAACGGATGTTAAAAAGATTGAAGGTGAAGAAAAAAGAAAACTTTTAAACTTAGATGTATTAATATTAAGCACTGTTAGACATAAGGAACATCACTCTCATTTGAGCTTAAATGAAGCACTTGCACTTATAGAGGAACTAAAGCCTAAAAAAGCGTACCTCACTCATATAAGTCATCATTTAGGGTTTCATGCCAAAGTGGAAAAAACATTGCCTAAACATGTTTTTTTAGCTTATGATGGTTTGAGTTTTACGATTTAAATAAAAAAGACTTCCTACAAGTAGAAAGTCTTTTTATGGATAACTTTTTAAGTTATCTTTTTTTAGCTAGTAATATAAAATTTAATCTAGTACAAATTTAAATCCGGCAGATACAATACCGGCTTTTAAGCCTGTATTTCTTTCGTATGAGCTATATTTTAAATCTATACTTTTTAATCCAAATTTTGAGATGTGGAACTTTGTGAAAATATCTGTATATCCAATTCCAAAACCATATTGGTTAGAGTTAAATTTAGATAAATCGTAATCAGATGTGTAGAACGTTTCTGTTGAAAGGTGCTGGTCAAAAGGTGCAAAATAGTCTGCCGCAGTTTGTGTGTAATACCTATATGACGGGTATAATGTAAACTTATCTGAGATTTTTATTGGCAATTCAAAGTCTACAGTGTGTGCAACAATGCCCCAATCATCTTGATAATACCTATAATACGTTCTTAATGCTAAAAATTCATTAAAGTAGTAATTAAAACGTGCTCCAATAGGAATTTTTGTTCTTGTATCTGGCAAGCGTTCAATATCATCAGACAATTGAAATACATCTGTATTGGTTGCCGAAGTATAGTTGTTTATACTAGAGGCATTACCAACAAAGTAGTTACTTCTATCTGCAAAATAAACTCGCTGCATTGGGTTCGAGAGCCAACCACTTTGTTGAACCAAATCAACAAATAACGATATTTGAGCTTTTTTACTTAAAATTTGTGAAAAACTAACAGACAAAGAATAAGTGTTCCTTTTGGTATCAGTCACTAAATCGGTATTAAAAGGGCTCCACACATTTGTCCCATTTTTGTTGATTACATTCCCATTTTCATCTAAAATATCAATTAGAGAAAAGAAACCGCTATTTAGGTTTCCGCCCGCTTCTATGTACGAATCGAGTTCTGTTGGATATCTAGGATCCCATTTATCTAAATAAATATTGGCTTTAACACCTACTTCAGTATTTTGTTGGTTAAATAATTTTGTGAAATTTCCACCAAATCCAAACGAAGTGTAGTCAAACTCCGAAGCAAAACTTACAGTAGCTCCTGCAATGGTATTTCTATCAGCAGAAGAATGACTCCAACTTAAAATACCGTTGGCCCACACATCACTTTTAGAAGCTCCGGTAGATTCTACCCAAGGGCTTCCCGTAATAGCAGCGGTGCTTTTATAAGATCTATCATCATCATCTCCACCAGTTCTAGAAGCTCCCGAAGAATCGAAAGGGTCTAAGTTACTAGAAGAAGCCGATGTGTATGCAGATATAGTAGCATCAATAGTAAACACATCATCTGCATTTAAAGGGATTGCTACAGAGATATCTGTTGCAAAATCGGTTAACTGCTCTGTCCCAATACCTCCGGTAACAGATGCATTATCTCCATCTTGAGCATAAAAACTTGAAATAACATCTACTTCAGCTGTCTCTAAAACTCTTTTTTTGTATTCATTTCCACCATCTTGGGAAAAACCCATTTGTGAAATTAAAAGTATTGCTAAGATTGCTATTTTTTTCATGAAATATATTTTTTAGTTACAACCGCATCCTCCGCCGGCTTTTCCTCCGTTTGCACCAGAAGCAGCTTCTCTATATACCTGAAAACTAGTTTCAAATTTATATGATTTTTTTGCTGCTAAAACCATATCAGGGTCGTTAATATAAACTTTTTCGTATTCCTTAACGGCAACGCATGACGTTAGAGAAGCTATTACTAAAAGCATTGTTATTCTTTTCATAATTTGTTAATATTTATGTGTTTTGATGTTATTATTTTCCCTTTATCATCTATAATGATGCATTCTATTTTTGGGAGTTGATTTATTCTGTTAATTCCTACTTCCGGGCCCATTACAAAAATGGAAGTTGCCAATGCATCGGCAAGTTCTGCTTTAGGTGCAAATACTGTTACACTGGTTATACCGCTTGAAGGGTATCCTGTTCTAGGATCAATAATATGTGTATAGCGTTTACCGTTAAAGGTTACGTATTTTTCATAATTTCCAGATGTTACCACAGCTTCATTTGTAATTGGTAAAATAGCGAAGGAGTTATGTTTATTTAGCGGATTTGTAATGGCAACAGTCCAATCTTTTCCGTTTGGCTGTTTTCCCCAGGTATTCATATCTCCAGAAGCATTAATAATTCCAGCTTTTACACCTTTAGATATAAGGAGTTGTTTTGCTTTGTCTGCGGCGTATCCTTTGCCAATAGCTCCAAAACCAATTTTCATACCCTTTAATTTTAAATAAACGGTTTGTTTATCTTTATCAAGAATAATATTGTGGTAACCTACTTTGGCTACTGAAGCTTTAATCGCTTCAGGAGAAGGCATTGTTTTAAGGCTTCCGTCAAACTTCCAAATTTTATCCATAGATGCGTAGCTAATATCAAAAGCACCATCTGTAAGCTTTGAAATGGCTAAAGACCTATTAATTAGGTCAAACAATTCTTTGCTTACTTTTACAGGTTTTATACCTGCATTTTTTATAATTAAAGAAGTTTGAGAGTTAGGATCCCAAGATGAAATTATTTTTTCTATGCGTGTAATTTCCTGAACAGCTAAGTCAATAAAAGCATCGGCTTCACTACTGTTATTTGCAACTACAGAAATATCAAATCTACTGCCCATTAATTTAAGGGTACGTCTATATATTTCTTGTGCATTTACACAATTTGTTAACGTAATACTAGCAATAAGATATAAGAGATATTTTTTCATGGGGAATTTTAGAACGAATCTAATAGTTTAATATATTCTTTAGGTGATATTTTTTTATAGCCTGTGCTTCCTAAAAAAGTACCGTTTTTATCTAGTACAACAACATATGGGAAGTATCCTTTATTATTGTATTTTTCCATAAGCATATTGTTCATTTGTTGTTGTTCTGCAGTTAATCTGTTTTTCTTTTTTCTCGGAAAATCAGCTTTAAGCATTACGTAATGTTTTTTAGCATATGCTTTAAACACATCGGTACTCCAAATTTCTTTATCGAGTTTTATACAAGGCGCACACCAGTCTGATCCTTGAAAAACAAGTATTATTTTTTTGTTTTTTTCTGAAGCTTCTTTTTTAGCTTTTTCAAAGTTTTGATGCCAATTTTGGCTATTTGCACTAACTACTGCTAATAAAAATAAGCAGCTTAAAATGATTTTTTTTGCCATAATATGTTTTTAATTTAAACGTAGAAAATAAAAGTTTAGCGTACAGGTGCAATTTTAACACTAATGTAATAAAAGATTTACTTTTAAAAAAGACCGTCTAAAATAAATTTTAGACAGATCTTTTTTTGAACAAAACAGGTTTAATCTTGGGCTGTACAATTAAACAATGATTTTTCTTACTTAACCATTTCTACCTGTTGTGCTACTTCCGTCATTGTCAGTGTCACTTCCATCATTATCAGTTGTTCCTCCGTCACTGTCACTTCCACTTCCGTTGCTATCACTATCTTCTCCGTCAGGTATTCCGTCATCATCAGAGTCAGTATCTAAATAATCAGGAGTTCCGTCACCATCGGTATCATCATTACTTGGGTCACCATCACCATTTGTATCTTCGTTAGCATCATCTACACCATCGTTATCAGAATCGGTATCTAAATAATCAGGAGTTCCGTCACCGTCAGTATCATCGTTTGTAGCATCACCATCTCCGTTTGCATCTTCGCTGCTATCTGAAGCTCCGTCGTTGTCAGAATCTGTATCAACATAATTTGGAGTTCCGTCACCATCAGTATCATCGTTAATATAGTCACCGTCACCATCTACATCTTCATCTACATCAGCAATACCATCACCATCATCATCAGCATCTTGGTAGTTAGGAGTTCCATCATTATCAGTATCACAACTGTTTATTAATGTTTGAAATTCAGCTTCATCTTTAATTGTTTGTACAGTTCCGTTTGAAGTTACATCAAAAGGAAATGCAATGCCGGTAATATATAAGGCGTCTGTTGTTGAAGCAACAATATTTGCTAAATCATCTACACCATTTACAATTACGTCTGTACCGTTGTTGTATAATAATGTTACAGGATATACAAAATCAAAACAAAAATCGAATTGCATACCGTTTTCTACATTAGTTGTATTTGTTACAGTACTACTTTGTGTGTTTACGTGTGAGGTTAAAGATTGAGTTACTGTTCTGGCAGTTGCGCTTTCGGTAGTTTGCTCAGGAACTAATTGTTCATCAACAGTTGCTTGGTCGTTTGTACATGAAATAGTTGCTAATGTTACAACTAAACTAAGTAAGGTAAATTTTAAATTTTTCATTTTTTGTGATTTTAATCGTTTTATAAATTTTTAAATAATTTCGTTTTTCGTCGAATCACATATAAAACAACTACCAAAAAAAAAACCCTACTCATTTTTTTTTATTAATTTTGAGCGGCCAATAAAACCTATATGATTAAAGAGCTAGATAATATTTGTAACCCTAAAACTTTTGAAGGTGTTTTTAAAACCTATGCCAAAGACTTAAAAAGATTCTTGTATTTTAAGTTTGGTGATATGGAAGCTTCAGAAGATGTATTACAAGATACTTTTGTGAAGCTGTGGGATAATTGTTCTAACGTTACTTTTGATAAGGTAAAGAGTTACCTATTTACAATAGCCAACAATTTATTTTTAAATATAAAGAAACATGAACAGGTAGTTAGAAAACACCAATCTACCTTAGTTCATGATAGTACAAATGAATCTCCTGAATTTTTACTATTAGAAAAAGAATTTCAAGTGAAGCTAGAATTGGCTATAGAAGGCTTGTCAGAAAAACAACGGGAAGTATTCCTATTAAATAGAATAGAAAAGAAAAAATATAAAGAAATAGCAGAACAGCTTGGAATTTCAGTTAAAGCTGTAGAAAAGCGTATGCATGGTGCGTTATTAATTTTAAGGGAAAAGGTAGGAAAAATATAAAATTTTAAAAGTAGGGTAGGGTTTTTTGAAACGTAGTTGTATTAATAGTGTAAAAGATGGAAAAAAATAGTATACATAACGACAATGAATATTTTTTAGCAGATTGGATTGAAGGAAAAATCTCTGCTGAAGAATTTAAGAAATACGTTTCTGAAGAGGACTTTATTGCTTACAATAAACTGCAAAAAGGAATCGCACTTTATGAGCAATTAGAAGCACCTCTAGATCATACTTTCGAAAAAATTCAGAAAAAAATAGCCGCAAAGAAAGAAACAAAAAAGCCAAAAGTTAGAAATCTTAACTTAAATTGGGCAATTTCAATAGCAGCTTCTATAGTATTGTTTATAGGTATTTATAATATGATAGGAACCAATACCGTTTTAATAAATACAACTATAGGAGAGCATAAAAGCATTGCATTGCTAGATAAATCGGTAGTGTTTTTAAATTCTAATTCTGAAATAAGTTACGATAAAAAACGTTGGAATAAAGAACGTGAAGTTAAATTAAAAGGAGAAGCCTATTTTAAAGTACAAAAAGGAAGTACTTTTACAGTTATTACCGATATGGGATCGGTAACCGTGTTAGGAACTCAATTTAACGTTATTGCTAAAAAAGATTACTTTGATGTTGTTTGTTACGAAGGTAAAGTGAAGGTGAAAAACAACAAGAATAGTTTTATTCTAACACCAGGAAAAGCCGTTAGAATATTAAATGGAGAAATTAAAGAAACAGATAAAATAACACAACAGGCACCTACTTGGATTTTAGGAGAGAGTTCTTTTAGAAGCGTTCCTCTAAAATATGTGATAGATGCATTGGAAGACCAATACAAAATTAATTTTGATAGAAAATTAATTGATGAGTCTATTATTTATACAGGAAGTTTTAGCAATAAAAATTTAGACATTGCCTTAGCATCTGTATTTAAAGCAACAGGAATAAAATACAAAAAAGCAAATAACAAAACCATTGTTCTGAGTAAATAATAATAATGAAAAAATTGCTTTCCCGCATTTTTATTATATGGTTAATACCGATAGTAGCCTTTTCTCAAGAGAAGGCTACTTTTTCTATTGAATTTAACAATAACCCTGTAGCCGATGTTTTAGCTTCATTAGAAGAAATGTTTGATGTGAAATTCTCGTATCAAGACAATATTATCAACGGCAAAAAAGTAACCTTATCAAAGAAAAATCGCACACTTGATGAGGTATTGACAGAACTGACAATGCTGATTAATGTTAATTTTCAGAAATTGAGCGAAAGGTATATTTTTTTAAAACCCATAGTTTCTATTTCTGAAGAACAACATTTGGCCGAGGTTGTTATTGATGGTTACCTTACAAGAGGAATTACAAAAAATAAAAATGCAACATATCAAATTTCTCCTCAAAAACTAGAAATTTTACCAGGCCTTACAGAGCCTGATATTATGGAAAGCATTCAACAACTACCGGGAGTTATTAGCCCTAACGAAACGGCAACCGGTTTAATTGTTAGAGGAGGCGCTTCTGATCAAAACAGGGTTATTTGGGACGGTATTAATATTTATCATAACGGACATTTGTTTGGAATGATATCGGCTTTTAATCCAAATATTACCGAAAACATTACGTTTCATAATAAAGGAACAAACGCAAAGTTTGGAGAGAGAATATCAAGTGTTATAGATATTTCCACCAGTAGTAAAATTTATAAAAAATTAGTAACAGAATTTGGGTTTAACGGAATAAGTGCCGATACATATTTAGCCACACCCATACTAAAAGATAAACTGAGTTTACAAGTGTCTTTTAGACGCTCTTTTGAAGATTTTTTAGAAACATCAACTTTTAAAAATATTGAAGAGAAAGTATTTCAAAACACAACTATTGATGAGTCGGCTACTGCAGATGAAAAGTTCTACTTTAAAGATTATAACTTAAAGTTGAATTACAAACCTACCGGTAAAGATTTACTTTCGCTTAGTATTATTCATATTGACAACGATTTGGAGCATGTTTTTGACGATATTATTCACAATAAATCATACAAAAACACGCTAGATGTTGAAAATGACGGATACAGCTTTGGCTGGAAACGAAAATGGAATGCTAATATTACTCAAAATACTCAGGCGAGTTTATCTAAATACCGTTTAAATTATCACTATATGATTAGTGAAAATTTTTTACAAGTATCGGATTACGACAAGCGTAATGTAATATACGATTCTGGATTGTTTTCTGAATTTCAACTAAAAACAGCAAAAGGAAATAATTGGTTATTAGGTTATCAATACACATTAAAAGATGTAGGCTATGAGTTTAAAGAAACTACCGATATAACCTATATTTTAGATGCTGATAAAACAATTATTAACACCCATTCTCTGTACGCTAATTTTTCGCATCGAAATGTGAAGTGGCTCGATATAGATGGAGGAATACGTGTAAATTATTACAGTGAATTGGATGCTTTTAGAGTAGAGCCAAGAGTTATTATTAATAAAAATATTTCCAATACGTTAAAACTTCAACTTACAGGAGAAATTAAAAATCAAGTTATTAGCCAAATAGATGAAACAGTGTTAAGTGACCTTTCTTTGGAAGATAAATTGTGGCGTTTAGCTGACGGAGCAACTTTTCCAATCATAAACAGCCATCAGGTATCTGCCGGTTTATTGTATAGCAACAATGGCTGGAGTATTGATGTAGATCACTATTATAAGAAGGTAACAGGAATTACAGCACTATCACTAGGTTTTTTAAATCCAAACGACAGTGGTTTTCATATAGGAAAGCAAAAGATATTTGGAGCAGATTTTTATCTGAAGAAAAACTTTAACAAACTAAAAACGTGGTTAAGTTATTCTTATATAGATGTAAAAAGTAAATATGAGACATTAAATAACAACCAATATTTTACTGCTAGTACCGAAATTAAACATGCTGTTTCGGCTTCC
This sequence comes from Flavobacteriaceae bacterium, assembly GCA_027082925.1. Classification (GTDB taxonomy): domain Bacteria; phylum Bacteroidota; class Bacteroidia; order Flavobacteriales; family Flavobacteriaceae; genus Lutibacter. Next base: position 23,967 of record JALWTD010000017.1, on the reverse strand, counting down.
GTAAGTTATAAGTTAAATCAATTTCAATTGGCCTTGGGCTGGAAATGGCATGTAGGAAAACCTTTTACAAAAGCATATTTTGATATCAATGGTACCGATTTGATTTTTGAAGGAATAAATACTGAAAAATTACCAGATTATCACCGATTGGATTTTTCGTCTACCTACCGGTTTAACTTCTCTAAAGACGGTGCTATACGAGGTAAAGTAGGTTTATCTATACGAAACTTATACGATAGACAAAACCATATAAGTAGAGAGTATATTGGAAATAACGCCATTGATGATCCTATTGAAATAATAGATAAATACTCTTTAGGAATTACGCCCAACTTTTTGTTTAGAATATACTGGTAGTCACTAATTAAAGTACATTTTTTATAATATCTTCTACAATTTCAGGATTTAAAAGGGTAGAGGTATCTCCTAAATTGGAAGTGTCTTTAGCTGCTATTTTTCGCAATATTCTACGCATAATTTTTCCTGAACGTGTTTTAGGTAACCCTTTGGTAAACTGAATTTTATCAAGTTTTGCAATTGGACCAATATGTTCTGTGATAATTTGATTTATTTCTTTTCGTAGATTGTTCTGATTTCTACTTTCGCCTGTTTCTTTCAAAATTACGTAACCATATAAGGCATTTCCTTTGATGTTATGTGGAAATCCAACAATAGCAGATTCGGCTACTGCAGGGTGTTCATTTATAGCATCTTCAATAGGAGCTGTACCTAAATTATGTCCGGAAACAATAATTACATCATCAACTCTACCGGTAATTCTGTAGTAACCAACCTCATCGCGTAAGGCACCATCTCCGGTAAAATAGCAATTTTCAAACGCAGAAAAATAAGTTTCTTTATAGCGTTGATGATTTCCCCAAATGGTTCTTGCAATTGCAGGCCATGGAAATTTTATACAAAGTTTTCCATCAACTTGATTTCCTTTTATTTCTTCTCCATTTTCATCCATTAGAGCCGGTTGAATTCCAGGAAATGGCAATGTAGCATATGTTGGTTTTGTAGGTGTTGCAAAAGGGATAGGAGTAATCATAATTCCTCCGGTTTCGGTTTGCCACCACGTGTCAACAATAGGGCTTTTCTTTTTACCAATATTGTCGTTATACCAATGCCACGCCTCTTCATTTATAGGCTCTCCAACAGTACCTAGTACTTTTAAAGAGGAAAGGTCGTATTTATCAACATAATCTAGTTTTTCTTTGGCAAGAGCTCTAATAGCTGTTGGAGCTGTATAAAATTGGGTAATTTTGTGTTTCTCTACAATTTCCCAAAATCGACCAAAATCAGGATAACTAGGAACACCTTCAAACATTACTGTTGTAGCGCCGTTAGCCAACGGTCCGTAAACAATGTAGCTGTGCCCTGTAATCCATCCAATATCTGCAGTACACCAGTACACATCATTATCTCTGTATTGGAATACATTTTTAAAGGTGTATGCCGTGTATACCATATATCCAGCGGTAGTATGAAGCATTCCTTTAGGCATTCCTGTAGAACCGGATGTATATAAAATAAATAGCGGGTCTTCGGCATTCATAATTTCCGGTTCACAACTGTTTGAAGCTTCATCAATCAAAGGTTGTAACCATTTATCTCTTCCTTTCTTCATAGAAATCTCACTATTGGTTCGCTTTACAACTAAAGCAGTTTCTATACATGGTGTGTTTTCTAATGCTTCATCAACAATACTCTTTAAATCGATGGTTTTAGTACCTCTATATGAGCCATCAGAAGTAATAATCATTTTACATTCAGAATCATTTATTCTTGTAGCCAATGCAGTTGCTGAAAATCCGGCAAATACTACAGAGTGTATGGCTCCAATTCTGGCACAAGCAAGTACCGAAAAAGTGAGTTCGGGAATCATAGGTAAATAGATACATACTCTATCTCCTTTTTTAATACCTTGAGATTTTAAAACATTGGCAAACTTGTTTACTTGCTGGTGAAGTTCTTTGTACGTGATATGCTTTGCAGGCTCATCAGGATTGTTAGGTTCAAATAAAATAGCTGTTTTGTCACCTTTTGTTAACAAATGTCTATCTATACAATTTTCAGTAATATTTAGCTTTGCACCTTTAAACCACTTAATTTCAGGTTTTGAAAAATTCCATTCTAAAACAGTGTCCCATTTTTTTCTCCATACAAAATGCTCTTCGGCAATTTCTTCCCAAAAATTTTCGGGATTTCTAACCGATTTTCTATAAACTTGGTAATATTCTTCTAGATGTTTTATATGGTAGTTGCTCATTGAATTAAGTATATTAGTGTTAGTGGTTAACAAAAAAAAGTCTTTCTAATTAGAGAAAGTGCTATTTTGAACTGATAAATATAATAAAATTGGATAATTTACAATGTATTTAAAAACGACTTCTTTATAAAAAAGTAAAAGCCAGCAATTTGCTGACTTTTTTGTGATAAGTTATCTAAGAAATTAATCGTCGTCGTCATCATCATCGTCATCATCGTCGTCATCATCATTCTCAGTACCTTGAAATTTAGACATTTCATTTTCGTTGGCATCTCCTTTTATTTGCGTGCTGTTAGGTCTAATTTCAGAATGACGTATTTGTCCGCCTAAATTACCAACCTGTGCAAATACTCCAAAGGTAACTATAGAAATAATTAAAGTAACCAGTGTTAATTTTTTTGCAAAAGCCAATTCTTTTGAAATTGCATAAAAACTTAAGAGAGAAGAAATACCCAATACCGCCATAAACCAAATGGCTACTTCAGCTAAATCTTCATGTTGATCTATAATGCGTTCTGATACACCGGCAATATGTTCAACAGTTTCTTCGGCTTCTTCACCAGATAGGTAAACAGGAATTGTTAATAGTGCCATTAATACAAAAGTAAATAAGGCTGCTTTTTTAATTGAATCTTCTTTTGAGTAGTAGCCATAGGCTAAAATAAGTACTCCAATAATAGTACCAACAATAGGAAAATGTGTTAGTATTAAATGAATATGAGTTGTATCCATAATAGTGTAATTTTTTAAATGTTAAACTGGGTTTTTTATTTGTTACGATTTAAAAAATAGATATGGAGGTGCCCTTAAGCCGTTTAGAGCAACGGCTAACGTTGTTTTTTTTAGGTTTGAATTGTGAAAAATAGAAGTTTTTTTAGAATAAAAATAGCTCCTCGTAAAAATAGGGGTATTTAAAAATGTAAATAAATCTAATAGATTTTTTTCTATAAAGTATTCGTTTGAAACAGAATTTATAATGTATACACTAGAGTCTTGATGAAAAGCCAAACTCAAAAAATCGAAAATATCATCAGCCTTATTATGAGCTATAATATCCTCAGTATAGCTCATTTCTGAATGATGCCTATGAGGTATTAACGTGTGAAGAAGTATTAACAGGGTAACACTAATAAATAATATTTTTCTGATAAAAGGCATTTAAAACGTACTGCTTTTTTAAAAGTTACTCAACAAATATACATTTTTTTAAAAAGTAGCGATATTAAAGATTTGCTAAAAACTGTTTTTTCTCTTTTTATGCTGTGCGTTGTTATTGTTAGTACTATTAGTAGTGCTTTTGTTTTTTGAATGGAGTTTCTTTTGGTATTTTACCCATTTTTCAAACTGTTTTTCGCTTAGATTTTTTTTAAAGAAAGCAGTTAGCAACCTCCTTTGTTCTTTTACTTTTTCTTTTACCGGAGCTAAAATTTCATCGAGTCTAATTTTGGCCTCCTTCATAACGTAGGGGTCTCTGCTTTGCATGGCTTCCTCTTTCTTCTTCTTTAAATATTTTTCAGCTTCGTTAAAAGTGTCAAAATTAAAAATACGAATCTCTCTCATTTTATTGTTATAACGGTCTATTGCAGCAATTACAACAGGCTTGTCTTTTTTGGCAATTTTTAGTTTTTTTATAATTTCTTCTTCATCAAGCGTATTTACACCAGCTATATTTTTAATGTTCATTTTTGCTTCAATGGGCTGGTTTGCTTGTTGTCCTTGCCCTTGTCCTTGCTGGTGTTGTCCTCTTCTGCTTCCCATTTGAGAATAAGTAAGCGTACTTAAAATAAGTAGTGTTGGTAAAATTGTTAGTTTTAGTAAGTGTTTCATGGTTTCTATTTTAAACCAATATTTTATCAAATTTCTTGCCAATTTTCACTATCTAATAACTTATTGATTCACAGGTAGGTATGATTTTTTTAATAAAAAATAATATAAAAACTTGCAAAAACGATAGTAATACTATTATATTTGCGTCAAAATATATTTATAAATGAAGAAATTACATTTACAAATTGAAATTAGCCCTGAATTATACTCTAAAAACCCCGATTCTTCAGAATTAGGAAGAAAGATTATATCTAAGAGTATTGAGTTGATTAATGAGATGGGATATGAAGCATTCACATTTAAAAAGCTTGGGCAGGCTATTAACTCTCCTGAGAGTTCTATTTACAGATATTTTGAGAATAAACATGCAGTTTTAGTTTACTTAACAAGTTGGTATTGGACGTGGACAGAATATCGATTGGTGTTTGCAACAACCAATGTAGATTCTCCTGGGGAACGTTTAAAAAAGTCAATTTCAATTTTAACACAACCGGTTTTAATAGACAATTCTATTTCGTATGTAAACGAAGTACTTTTAAGTGAAATTATTTTTGCTGAATCGCTAAAAGCATATCACACTAAAAATGTAGATGAAGAGAATGAAAAGGGTTGTTTTAAAGCGTACAAAAATGTGGTACAGCGGGTAAGTGATATTATTTTAGAAATAAATCCAACATTTAAGTACCCACATATGTTAATTTCTACAATTATTGAAGGAGCTCATCAGCAAAAATACTTTGCAGATCACATGCCGGCATTGACCGATGTTTCAAATGAAGACGATACAATTTCAAAATTTTATACACTTTTAGTTTTTAATACAATACAATGAAAAATTATTTCAATTTCAAACACTTTAAAGGAGACTTATTTGGTGGTATTACCGCCGGTATTGTAGCCTTACCTTTAGCCTTAGCTTTTGGTGTTAGCTCGGGACTTGGACCTAGCGCAGGATTATACGGAGCTATTTTCGTAAGTTTTTTTGCTGCACTATTTGGAGGTACAAACACTCAAATATCTGGACCTACCGCTCCCATGACTGCTGTAAGTATGGTGGTTATTGCTGGTATTGTAGCCGCTTTTGACGGCGATATTAGTAAAGCTTTACCTGCTATTTTAACGGTATTTTTATTAGCCGGAATTATGCAAGTTGGTTTAGGATTAATAGGTTTAGGAAAATACATTAAATACATTCCTTATCCGGTAGTTTCAGGTTTTATGACCGCTATTGGAGTTATTATTTTAGTAACCCAAATTTTACCTGCAGTAGGATATTACCCTAAAGAAGATAAGGAGTTTGTAAATCAATTTAAACCGTTTGCTGAAGAAATTATTTTAGATAATATTTTGAAAGAGGAAGCAGGCGAGGGCATCTTAGTACTGGAAGACTTTAAACAAACCATTAAACAGGCAGAACGTATTACAGATGCTCAAATACTCAAAGAATCTCAGACATTAGCTAAAAAAGAAGCTTCAGGTGTAATAGGATCTTTTAAGGTAATGTCGAGAGCTTTGAGTAATATTAACTGGCTTGAGCTTATACTTGCGTTAGGTACCATTGTTATTATCTACGGGTTTAAGCGCATTACTACCAAAGTACCTAGTACATTAGTCGCCTTACTTGTAATGTCTGGAATAGCCATAGGTTTTGGATTAAATTACCGACCAATTGAAGAAATTCCAAGCGGTTTACCAATACCTAACTTTGAAATATTCACCAGCTTTAGTTTTAGTAGTATTTCTCCTTATATTTTCACCGCATTAACACTGGCATTGTTGGGAGCAATTGATTCGCTACTTACATCTGTAGTAGCCGATAATATGACAAAAACAAAGCACAATCCTAACAAAGAATTGGTAGGACAAGGAATAGGAAATAGTATTGCAGCTATCTTTGGAGGAATACCGGGAGCAGGAGCAACTATTAGAACTGTTGTTAATATTAATGCTGGAGGAAAAACCAGACTATCAGGTATGCTAGCAGGTATTTTATTACTTATTATTTTACTTGCCTTAGGTCCTGTAGCTTCTAAAATACCCGCAGCAGTACTTGCCGGAATTTTAATTACCGTAGGTATTGGTGTAATGGATTATAAAGGATTGAAAGCTATTCCGTATATGCCAAAAGCAGAAGTAATTATTATGGTTACGGTATTAGTACTGTCTTCTGTATGGAATTTAGTGTACGCCGTAGGAATAGGATTGGTAATAGCATCGTTAATGTTTATGAAAAAAATAGGCGATTTAACAGCAAAACGATCTGATGTAAAGTCTTTACTTAAAGAAAAATCTTGGCCAGATGAGGTTGACATGCCTAAGGATTTAAAAGAGAAAGTTTTTGTGAAACATCTAAAAGGGCCATTGTTTTTCGGATCTACAAGTGAGTTTCAGCAATTGGCAAAGCAAATACCACCTCAAGCATCGTTTGTAATTATTAGAATGGGACGTATGCAATATATGGATCAGTCAGGATTGTACGCTATGGAAGATGTACTTGTTGACTTGGTAAAACAACAGAAAAAAATACTATTGGTAAATATTCAAGAACAACCAAAGTATATGTTAGAACGAATTGATATAATACCAGATTTAATTCCGGAAGATCAGCTATTCGATAATTTTAAAGAATGTTTGATTTGGCTTAATAAGCACGGTAAAGTATAAAAAATAGTAGATAATAAAAGATATGAGAACACAAACAAAAATTACTCAAGAAAATTTAACGCCAAAAGATGCTCACAACATTTTAGTGGAAGGAAACAAACGATTTGTTCAAAATTTAAAGGCACAGCGAAATTTACAAGATCAAGTTTTAGAAACAAGTAAAGGACAGTATCCGTTTGCTGTAATTTTAAGCTGTATAGATTCAAGAGTTCCTGCCGAGCTTGTTTTTGACCAAGGAATTGGTGACATTTTTAGTGTAAGAGTTGCCGGAAATATTGTAAATGAAGACGTTTTAGGATCTATGGAATACGCCTGTAAGGTTGCCGGATCAAAAATTGTAGTTGTAATGGGGCACTCTAAATGTGGTGCCGTAACAGCTGCTTGTAAAAATGTTGAGCTAGGAAATATTACAACACTATTGAGTAAAATTAAACCTGCTGTTAATGTAGTTAGAACAGACGATAGTGAAATGAATGAAGATGCTATAGAAGAAGTGGCTGTTGAAAATGTAAAGCATTCTATTGATAGAATACGAGAAGAAAGCCCAATATTGGCTGATTTGGAGGCCGATGGGCATATTGAAATTGTAGGAGCTTTATACGATGTAACAACAGGTCAGGTAACTTTTTTTGAAGGATGATAAAAATAATTAAAAAGTATCAGCTACTTTTTTTTATTCATATTTTTTTACTGCCTATTTCTATTTTTTCACAGCAAGGTGAAACAGGAAACTGGGTGATGTATTCAGGACTAAATAAAGTTAGCAATACCCTTAGTATTCATACAGAATTTCAATATAGAAACCACACATTAGCTTCAATTAATACCGAGCAGCTATTGCTTAGGTTAGGATTAAATTACCATTTTTCAAAAAAAGCTTTTGTTAGTGCCGGGTATGCATTTATACCATCTTACGAATTCGAATCGGAGCAAATTCCTCCGGAAACAGAGGAACACAGAATATGGCAGCAGTTTATACTTGTAAATAAGTTAGGAAATGTAAAATTTGAACATCGTTATAGAATTGAACAACGTTGGGTAAATAAAGCATATAAAAACCGCTTCCGTTACAGAGTCATGTTATTTATTCCTTTAAATAAACCCGTTATTAAAGAGAAGAGTATTTTTGCTGCTTTGTACAACGAAGTTTTTATTAACTCAAAAGCCTCTTTTTTCGACAGAAATAGATTGTATGGAGCCTTAGGATATCAAGTAAGTAAAAATGCGAATATTCAAACAGGAATGATGTATCAGCAAGTTAGTAACTATGGAAAATGGTATTTACAGTTTGCTTTTGTGATTAACACAGATTTAAGAAAACAAAATAATTAATACAACTTGTAATGATAAAATATTTTTTAGGGAATAGCCCTGTATGGTATAAATACACAATAATAACTTTTTTATTTTTTAATATATTCTCTTTTTTTGTCTTTGGTCCCGTAATTACATCTTGGATTTTTATTGCAGAGTTTATTTTTACTTTGGCAATGGCTCTAAAGTGTTATCCTTTGGTTTCTGGAGGGTTGCTAGCTATTGAAGTTCTATTGTTAAAGCTTACAACTCCCAAAAACGCCTATAACGAGGTAGCGCAAAATCTGGAAGTTATTTTATTATTAATGTTTATGGTAGCGGCCATTTACTTTATGAAACCTTTACTAATGTATATTTTTAGTAAAATTTTTACTAAGGTAAAATCAAAATTAATGCTATCTCTTTTATTTGTCACCTTATCTGCCGTTCTTTCAGCATTTTTAGACGCTTTAACTGTTACAGCTGTTCTAATAAGTGTTGCTGTTGGATTTTACGGAGTGTATCATAAAATACATTCCTCAAATTTAGATTTAGATGGTGACAGTACTTTAGATAGAAAACAATTAAGTGGTGAAACTCTTGAAAGTTTCAGAAGTTTTTTAAGAAGCCTTATCATGCACGGTGTTGTAGGAACAGCTCTGGGAGGAGTAATGACCTTGGTAGGAGAGCCTCAAAACCTTCTTATAGGTGAAAAAATGGGATGGGATTTTATTACTTTCTTCAAGCAAATGGATGTGATAACCGTTCCTGTATTTTTTGCAGGTTTATTAACCACTGTTATTTTAGAAAAGTTTAAAATATTTGGTTTTGGTGCTAAATTACCATCTATTGCCAGAGAAATTATAGAAAATTACACTATTCAAGAAGATAAAAATCGCTCAAGTAAAGAAAAATACCGATTGGTTGTTCAAGCTGTTGCAATTGTATTTTTAATTGTTGGACTCGCATTGCATTTAGCTCCTGTAGGTTTTGTAGGCTTAGCTCTTATTGTTTTTCAAACAGCTTTTATGGGAGTAACAGATGAACACCAGATAGGTCCTGCTTTTGAAGAAGCACTTCCTTTTACAGCATTGTTAGTGGTATTTTTTGTTATTGTGGCTATGATTCACGATCAGCATTTATTCAAGCCTATTATAGAAATGGCTTTGTCTATGGATGCATCGATACAGCCTACCATGTTTTATATAGCCAACGGGGTATTATCGGCAATAAGTGACAATGTATTTGTGGCAACAGTTTATATTAATGAAATTCAATCGACGTTTGAAGCAGGTGAAATTACGAGATTACAGTATGAAAAACTTGCAATTGCCATTAACACAGGAACTAATTTACCAAGTGTTGCAACACCTAACGGACAGGCGGCTTTTTTATTTTTATTAACATCATCACTAGCTCCGTTAATTCATTTGTCTTACGGAAAAATGGTAAAAATGGCATTTCCTTATGCAATAGTACTAGGTGGTGTAGGATTGATATGTGTTGAATACTTGTTGTAAAAAAGATGTGGTTTTATTAGATTTATAAGGTAAATCGAATACAAAAACCTCTTCTATGGAGAGGTTAAATACCTTTGAAATATCATAAGCCAATTTAAGAGAAGGATTGTATTTTCCTTTTTCAAGAAACACAATAGTTTCTATTCTCGCATTTACTTTTTGTGCCAGATCAAGTTGAGTTAAGTTATATTTAGCTCTTTAATTCTTGTTTTCATAATGTTGTGAGAATGTAGAAATTACTTGGCGTTTATAGTTCTTTTAAATGGTACTTGGTAATGGTAAAAAAACGCACAGCGCACAGCATGCTAACACCTATAAAGCTTTCAATTGTAGGAAACTTATCTTTAAAAATAAACAGCTGCATATATGATGAGTACATATATGCTAAATAACCGGCTTTATATTTTATTAAAGTACTTAGTTTGTATTCAGTAGGTTACCCTTTTTTAAGTTCTTTGTTTTTTTGTTCACGTTTGCTAACAGTACAATGCCTAATAAAACAACGAATGCTAAAATGTACAAATATAAATTGCTTGAAACAGTTGCTTTTTGTCCAATAGTAATCACTATCCAAATTATTTAGCATAAAAATTTAGCAGCAGTGGTTTTTAGAATGATTGTTTTTTTGAATAGGAGGGCAGGGATACGTTCCATACGAACAAAATACACAGCAATCTCCTTCTAGTGGTTTTAAGATAGTCTTGCAATTTTTACACTCATAAAAAAACTGACAAGCATCGGTAAGCATGTATTCTTCCTGCTTGAATCCACAGTTTGGACAGGTAATTGTTGAAATAAGTTGAATTTCCATGAGTGTTACTTAGCTTGTTTCTAATTTAAAAATAGTTATTTCTGGGCGAACATTAAACCTTACTTGTCTAATATGTCCTAAAGCTCTATTTATGTAAAGAGTTCTTCCGTCGTATAAATCAATTTCTCCGGTAGTGTAGCGCTTATTTTTTACGGGTAAAAAAGGTGATTTTAAAAAAGGTGGCTTTATTTGTCCTCCGTGTGTATGTCCGGCTAAAATCCATCCCTTGTAATTATTCCAAACAGGTTCGTCACATGCGTCAGGGTTATGGCAAAGAGCGATATTAGCAATGTGTTCATTGTATTTAGACATTACATTTTCAGGAAAAAAATTAGTTCCCCAATAATCATCAAATCCAATAAAATTTAATCCGTTAATTTCTTTTTGCTCATTGCGTAGCACTGTAATGTTGGCCTCATTTAATATTTGTGAAATAGTAGCGGCAACACTGGCATCTTCCCAATTTTCTCCGTAATCATGATTTCCTAATACAGCAACAGTTCCAAATGTACCTTTAACTGCATTTTTGAGTACTTCTCTTAATTGTTCATATTGTTCCGGGCTTTCAAAAGTGGTATAATCTCCGGTATAAACAACAAAATCTGGATTGTATTTTTGTGCTTTTTTAAACGAGTGTGTAATGTAGTTTGGATCAAACCTATTTCCAACATGCATATCGCTTATTTGAATAAGTATTTTGCCCTGTAAGTGTTTGGGTAAATTTTTAATGGGCATTTTTTTATGAACAAACTCTAACCAAAAAGGCTCTATTTTCCAAGAGTAAATCCCGGTAATAAAAGTAATACCTAAAGTGCTTAAGATACTTTTTTTAATAAACTTTCTTCTTTTCATTTTAAATAATAGGTTATACATATACCGTTGGAAAAGTACAAATTATAAAATAAATAATTTTTTTATGAGTTATTTATAAGTGAATTCTGCTATTATTGCATAATTATAAACCCTTTTGATATATTTTATAAAAGATGAATACGAGCATATTTAAAATTTTAATTGCTTTACTGTTTTCAGTAAAACTATTTGTAAGTTGCGATAGTGAAAATACAACCATTACTGATACGAATTCTCAGAATATTGTGTTTACAACACCTCCTTTTGATTTGTTAGGCATTGATGCTAAATTTTCAAAAGATATTGCATACGATACTAAGGAAAGGACATTGTTTGATATTTTTCTACCTTCAAGTAATCAGCCTACACCAATCGTTATTTTTATTCATGGCGGTGGATTTACTAGTGGAAGTAAAGAAATGATTTATAGTTTTGAAGCAGATCACATACGCACTTATTTATCAAACAATATTGCTTTTGCTACCATATCTTACACTCTTTTAGATGATACAGGTGAAACAGAAGGTGTTTTAAAACCTATGAACGATGCTAAAAGAGCTTTGCAATATATAAGAAGTAGAGCTGCCGATTTTAACATAGACAAAACAAAGGTAGTATTAACAGGGTTTTCGGCCGGAGCAGGTACTTCGCTGTGGATTGCTTTTAACGATGATATGAGCGATTCAAGCAATGCAGATCCTGTTTTAAGAGAATCAACTAGAGTATCTGGTGTAGCCGTTTACGAAACCCAAGCTACTTACAATATTGATAGATGGATTAGCGATGTTTTTGTAGATTACGGAATTACTTTAGATCAGGTAATTTCAAACCCATCTTATACCAGCAGTATTACAAGGTTATATGGAATACCAACGATAAGTGACTACAATACACCGGAAGTAGAAGCTTATAAAAATACGGTAGATATGCTTCAGTTGTTTACAGCTGATGATCCTGAAATTTGGGTGAATAATGTACTTCAACCTGTTGTTTATCCTTCTAATGCAACAATTATGTATCACCATGCATTTCACGCAAGAGAATTAAAAGAAAGAGCAGACATTGTAGGAGTGGCTAATGTAACGTATTATGGATTAAACCCTGTTTTGTATGCTGATCCGTCTGGTGAAAGTTATACCGACTTTATTATTCGAAAACTAACAACAAATTAAAGAGTTGCTTTTTTTTGTTTTTCAGAATAAATCCAAGCTCCTAAGGCTAATACAATATACAGTAGAATTATAATAAGCATTTGTTCCCACTTATTTTTAAACTCGTAAAACAAGATTAGAATGGCTCCAATAGTGAGCCCGAAAATAGCTAAAAGCGTAATAAATTTTGAAGAGTTGGTTTTTGCTCTAATTTTATAATTTGCAATTGCCATTAGTAGTGATACGAATAAAAAAGTAATACTTCCAAATTCTAAAATAAGCTCCAAACCTCCAATAATAATTAAAACACTTGCAAGTAAACCCATTGCAATAATTGCATTTTTTGGACTTCCATTATTTCTGTTTGATAGCCAATTAGGAAAATAACCATCGGTTGCTATTACACTCATTTGTCTTGAAGATCCAAATACAGTGCCGCTAATAGCACTACTGGTAGCTAGTACAGCACCTAAAATAACAAGGTTAGTACCAATGCTTCCAAGAATATTACCTGCACCTGCAGCAAGTGCATATTCTTTATTTTTAATTATTTCAGGAATAGGAATTGCAAATAAAGCACCTATGGCAATTATTACATAAATAAGTATAGCTAAAACAATAGCTGTATAAATTGCTCGGGGAATATTTTTTTCAGGATTTTTCATTTCTTCTACGGCATTTATTACCAATTGAAATCCTTCAAAAGCAACAAATGTTAGCGAAGCAACAATTAATATTGTAAACAGGCTTGATTTTTCTGCATCGGTAACCATATTACTTACAAATGTTTCAAAATTTGTTGTTCCGTGCTGAATAAGAATAAAAGAAACAACAGCAAGTACCGCTAACTTGGTGTAAACCATTAAATCTTCAATTTTCCCCATACCGTTTACACTCCAAATATTAATTAATGCAAAAACGGCAATAATACCAATGGCAATGGTTTTTCGTATAAGCATATTTTCTGCAAAGCTGGAACTGCTAATAACATACGACGAGAAAGTGTAAGCATATAGTGCAAGTGTACTTATGTAACCGAATATAATAAACCATCCAATAATAGAGGCTGAAAGGTGCGATTTAGGGTATGTTTTTTTAAAAAAAGAGTAAGTGGCTCCTTCATCTCTGTAATAAAGACCTAGTTTTACGTAAGAATATGCTGCCAATGAAGCAATAATACCTCCAACAATAATAGCAATAGGTGTCAAATTTCCAATCATTGATACCGAAATTCCTAAAATTGTAAATATTCCTCCTCCAACCATTCCTCCTAAAGCAATGGCAACAAGTTCAGCCAATCCTAAGGCTTTATTTCTTTTTCGATGTGGTGATGTTATCATAAAAATGGGTGTTTAAAAAGAAAAAATGATTAATAAAGGTAAGTGAATTATTTGAGTAAAAATGTTCTAAAGTTACATTTGACTTATTTTTAAAACGATTTAATATTCCCAATAATTTAAATTGTAGCTACGCTCAATTTCAGCTTCCTTTTTATCAGGTAGCGAATGGTAAAAATCTAGTTTTGTAAAAGCTTCAACGCTGTCTATACTTACGGCATAGTTAAACAATTCATCGTCACATTTTTTATGTGGAAAAATAAACCCGATACCTTGTTGTATAGAGTCGTTGTAAATTAATATTGTTTTGTAAAAGTGAGAAGGAACGATTACATTGTTTTTTCCAATACTTTTCTGGTAATATTTAATTACCGGTCCTGTTACCACATACAACGAGTCGTATTTTTTTGTCCAGTTTCTCACCAAAACCTCTAATTTTTTCCAAATACCTCTGTTAAAACCAGGTAATTGAGGAGAAATATTACTAAAGTAAAAACTTTCAATCATAGCTTGTTTGTTCCACGTCATATCTGCTGCCGGAGCCAAGTGTCCTTTATCGTATCCGGATTTTTTATAGTCTTCATTGGTAGCTGTTCCTGTAGCAACTAAGGTATCTTCTAAAAACCTATTGGTGCGTTTAAAGTTAGGCTCAAGTTCTGAACTTTTAATTTGGTAAGCTACCCAAACAGCTTGTTCTGCCTTTTCGTTGTATAAAACGGTGTAAGCAAAATGTTTTATAGGAGTTTCGTTGGTATTAATTTTAGGTTGCTCTATTAAAGTACTTTGAGAAGAATTACAACCTATTACTAAAAAAAGTAGTGCAAATACACCGTTTATTAGCAATAAATTGAACTTATGAAAAGAGATAGATTTGAAAGAAATATTATTTGTTGATTTCATATAAAACACAATTTTTAAGTTGTTTATTTTTTTTAAAAGAGGGTGTATAAAGTTAAATTGCCTTTTCATTCCTATTTTTTTTATCACATTTTCAGATTTTAAATTACTTACCGCACATGTTGCAATAATACGGTTTAGCTTTAAAGTATTAAATGCAAAATCTAAACATTTTTTGGCACCTTCTGTTGCGTAACCAAGATTCCACGCCGATTTTTTAAGCCTTCAGCCAATATCTACTGCGGGTGTAAAAGACTTTCATATTTTTGGTAAGCCAAACCTATAAACCCAATAAATTCTCCGGAAGATAATACTTCGGTAGCAAAGTAGCAAAAACCATAGGTATGGGTGTGTTTTTGTAGTCTTTTGATAAAATTTTCGGTATCTTCAGAAGTAAGTGTTTTTGGAAAGTATTCCATAACGTCTTTATCGGCATTTATTTTTGAAAATTCAGGAAGGTCAGATTCGTTCCAATTTCTAAATCCAAGTCTCACCGATTTAAAAATATATTTTTGCTGCATTTACAATTATTATTTTTATAAATGTAAGCAATTAAATAGTGTAAATAAATGTTTTGTTAGCAACAAAAAGCTATTTAGTACTTATTTTTTCTTCCAAAGCTTTAATTCGTTCTTCTAAAAGTTTGTACTTTTTAAGTTTGTCTTTCAAAATTTTGTTTTCTTCTTTGAGTTTGTCAACTTCTTTTTTAAGTTCTTGAATACCGGCTGTTAACAATGGGGTAACACGAGAATAATCAACCATCATTGGGTCTGTTTCAACATTTGAATTGGGATCTCCGGAAACAGCCTGTGGTAACACTTTAATAAGTTCTTGAGCTATAAATCCGTATTCTTTAATACCTCGGTTCGATTTAAATTCATAAATTTTTGGTTTTATAGTATTAATTACACTTAGTGCATTTGCAATATTGACAATATTTGTTTTTAAACGAGCATCAGAAGTAGTAGCATAGGTTACACCTCCGGTTGTCGTATTACCAGTAATTTTTCCTTTAATAACATTACTACCATTAATAAATCCAATAAAATAATTACCTGTTCCGGGAGCAGTATTTCCCAATTTAATTCTTAAGCCGTCAGCAGCTGTATTTGTAGAAGTGTTATATATTTGGGCAACATAGCCAAAGCTACTGAGCCTTTGAACATCAAGAGCATAGGATGGTGTAGCACCTATACCAACAGAGCCATAAGTATAAATATTATCAGAAATACTATTTGGTGGGGTATCTCCGGCCTCATACCAATCTGCATCTTGCAGTGGAGCTAAATCTACAACTTGAGAGCTCCCGTTTTGAATTCCTATAGTTAAATTGGTTCCGGATAAACCACTTCCGGAGATATTTTGGTTGTCAGTATTGGCCAACGAAGATAAATCTACTGTAGCCGAAGTTCCATTTTCAATATTTACTTGTAAACTTGTGCCTGTAAGCACAGCACTTGTAAGATTTTGATTATCTATTGTAGAAGGGTTTACCCACGTTGCAATGCCAGTAGCGTCAGTTTGTAAAATAAAGCCATTTGAAGTGCTGGGATGTAGATATTTTAATGTACCATCTATTTGAAGTAAATCTTGCACATACACATTTCCGCTACCCACATATGAGTTGTTTCCAAAGTACCCTGCCCAATTTGAACTTGAGCCATAGTAAGCTGAAGCTGTAATACCATAATTATTTTGTCCAGACGGATCATATACACTAAAACTACCTCCAGTATTTTCAGAAGATCCACCGAGAGCACTTCCAGATATTCCAATATTATAAGTTCCTGAACCCGTAGTATTTCCTGATACTCCAATGTTACTGGTAGCATTTGCAGTATTAAAACCATATACAGCTTTACTACCATTGCTGGCTGACGAATTAAGAACCTGTATATACGCTCCAAAAACATTTGAAGAGGTTGAAGTTTCGCTATTTATATTAAGTGCAGAAGTTAGATTATTAGTAACTGTATGCGTGTGTGTAATATTTAAGCTATTAACATTATCTCCTGTATATGCTATATCTAGTTTTGCTGAGGGAGTTGTAGTACCAATACCTACATTACCCGATGAGTATGCATACATATCATTTGAATTTTTAACCCAGTCGTTATCGTCTCTAAATATGCTTTTCCACATTGATATGGTATTATTCCAGTAGTAAAAGCCTAACGGATAAGGACCGTTACCTGTTAAAAATATAAGCATTCCATTTTGATTGGGGCCGGGATCTACTGCAGGGAAATTATCCATACGAGGTATTAAAATTCCATCGGTATTTGAAGGTGAAGCTACACTTGAAGCAGAGATATCTAAACTTGCTTTTGGGTTGGTGTTTCCAATACCTACTTGTGCTTGAGTAGTGTTAAAATATAAGGCTAAAATAATAGCCCATGACATTTTCTTTGACAAATTCATAGTTATTAATTACTGTAAAATTAAAGACAACTAAATATACTTTATATTAATTACATAGGTATTAAGTAAAAAAATAAAACAATTTTAATTGCTTAATGTGTAATTAACTAATACTCAGGTAAATTTTTAATTTGGCAAATATATTATTTATTTTTAATTATAAAAATCTTACGGTTTTGTATATTATTATTTAACAGTGCGGTAATCCTTGTAAGTAAAGGAGAATTGTTTAGAATTAGTTAATTTATTTATATTGATTTTAAATAACACTTTATCTAAAACAGGTAGAGGTTTAATTAAAAAAACTTTGAAATGTAATTGCTGTAGAAATCACTAATGCTAATGTGCTGATTATAAACAAAATAGTTAAACTCTTTTTAGATAATATTGTTTTAATGCTTAAAAATGAACATAAAAGTTGTGCGATTAAGAAAGGGATAGTTAAGAGTTCTCTAAAAACGCCAACAATAACAATATTTATTTTATACTTGTCAATCCAATAAAGGATGATAAAATAGCATACAATTGTAAAATTAATAATTGTTTTACTTTTTAGAGTAAATTTTTGGTTCATAGTTTGCAACTGTTGTTAAAACCGCATTTGGTGCATTGTCCATTCTCAAATTGATGTGTACAATTTGGGTATCCATATAGCTTATGAGCACAATTAGGACATAGTTCTGTCATTACCGAGCTATCTTTATAATAGTGCGATTCACATTCTATACAAATAACTTCTTTCATAGGTTGTTTTTAAATTGAATACCTTTAAATATACTACTTTTTATAGTTCAATAATTCTACTAATTAAGAATAGTATTATTAAACTGTTAGAATGTTGTAATTGAAAATCTCATGTAAATATATAGAAAAAATAGTATGATGTAAAAAAATATGTAATCACACCATACTATTTTAATTAGGTTAAAGCCATTATTTTAACAAACAATGGCTTCTCATAAAAGAGTGTATATTCTATTATTTTATGTCATGCTTTTTTTAGAGGAGAGTGATGTTCGTGAACCATTCTCCATCCATCGTCTGTTTTTACAAATAATAAGGTAATTTGGTCATTTACAACAACAAGATTTTCTCCAAATTTTAATTGGAAGTCTGAGTGAAAAGTTACATTGGCAACATCTCCGTAGACAGCTACTTTTAAATCTTTTGCATCAAATTTTATAACTTCGGTTACCGAGCCAAAAACATTTCGTTCATGGGCTTCATTTGCCTTGCTGCTATTTCTAGGTTCTCCATTTTTAAATTCTGTAAATTTAGGTCCGTACGCATGAAAGGAGATTAGTTTATCAACGTCTCCATCAATAATACTTTGAGCAATTTCTTCAAAAGTTTTAATAACTTCTTGCTTTGCTTCCGGAAATTCGTTGTTGATTAAATCAACTTTAGCAACTTCTTTTTTTAATTTTTGGTTTTCTTCTTTTTTACATCCGGTAAAAAAAAGACTAAAAACCACCATCATAATTAATGTAAATCTAGTTTTCATTTTCTTGAATTTTAGTTAGTTAACTTATGTTGTGATAAAGGAAAAGAAAAAAAATTATTAAAAGTATGGTAAAAAGTCCAAATAATGTGTTTTAAAGTTCGAGGATGCTATTTTTTCTTTTTAATTGTTGAGGTGTTAATTTATAAAGTTTTTTAAACGATTGAATAAAGTGCGAGCAATTTTTGAAACCACATTCATAACAAATTTGATTGATGTTTAAATCGCCTTTTTCTATAAGTATTTTGGCATATTTCAATCGTTTAATTTTTAACCATTTTGAAGGAGTTGTTTTAAAAATGGCATAAAAATCTCTTTTAAATTTTGATAAACTTCTACCGGAAAGTTTGGCAAATTCTTCAATTTTAAGGTTGTACATAAAATTAGTAAGCATCGTGTTTTCCAATGCTATTTTTGAATTGGCGTTTGTGATTTTTAAATATGTCTCATGCCTTTTTAGAGGTCTAATTCCGGTAATAAACTCTTCAATTTCAGCAAGTACTAAAAATGCATCATCTGTCCAAAACAAATGGTCATTTCCTGAAAGTTCAATTAGTTTTGAGTTTGGGATATGGGTAGCAAGATATCTTCCTTCTTCAATTTTTATTTCTTTATCACCTGTTTTAAATAAAAGCAACGTAGGTACTTTTATGTGTTTTAAAATATGGGTAACATCTATAAACGTATTCTGTTTTTGTAGTTCTAAAGCTGCTCCGGGACTTGCTGAAGAGCGAAGATAGCTAGCAAACCACTCCATAAATTTATCGTTATGAGCTAATGAAGGAACTAATATTTTAAGGCTATTCATATTGCCATTGGTCCAAGTTTCTTCAATAACTTTGTACGATAGTTCTCGTTCAGCATCGGTGGGAGCCCAAGGGTAATCAGCAGAGTACCTTCGCTTTGCGAAAATTCCAAAACCAATTAATGAAATGGTACGATGCGGATAGGTGTGGGCAAATAAAATACTTACCGAACCTCCTTCAGAATGACTAAAAAGTACTGCTTTTTCTGAGTTGGTAGCATCCATTACTGCACGAATATCATCCATTCGTTCTTCGAGTGTTGAATATTTATCAAATCTATCAGAAAGACCTGTCCCTCTTTTATCAAATAAAATGAGTCTTGAAAAAAAAGTTAATCGAATTAAAAAAGCAGCGAGTTTAGGCTCAGACCACATCATATCAATGTTTGAAACCCATCCGGGAATATATACAATGTCAATAGGTCCTTCACCAATAACTTGGTAAGCTATGTTAACTGTTCCGCTTTTTGTGTACTTTGTTACTGGCTTCATTTAGTATTCGCATAAATACGTTAAGTCGTAAAAAATTCCCTTAAATTTAGTAAAAATAAATTGCCTAATTAAGTCAATATGTTTTATTTCAGATTGTTAGGTGTTTTTAATGTGCGTTGTTTAGAGTGTAAAAGGTGGTTTAAAGAGGCCTTTTAAAGACGGTAAATTTATTTTTATTTGTTACAATTTAATGTCTAATATGTTACAAGTTACTTGTAAAGGAAGTGGTTATTTTAGATTACTTGTTAGCTCGTTTATTTTGGTTGTCCAATACGCTTTCATTTCGTTACGCTGCTGTGTATTTAGTAACTTTTCTTGGTGAATAGCAATGGTGGTTTGGTCTCCTTTTGAAATAATTCGGATTTGAATAGTAGAGGTGTTTTCCCAATGTTTGGGTTTCCAATTTAATCGAATGTGTGAGTTGGGTGTAAAAACTCTCACATATCCTGTAACTCTTTCGAGTGTTTCAAATTCTTTTTTTAATTCGAGCTCGTTTTTTAGTTTTCCAAGCCATATGTTTGTTCCAGCTTCAGAAAAAAGAAATTCCCATACTTTTTCGGCTGAAGCAGGTACTGTTTTTCGTATTCCAAATTGAAAACCTACAGATTTAGTTTTTCCTATGTTGTTATTCATACTGCGCTTTTTTTGTAAAAATATAATTTTTTCTTTCAGGATTTATTTCGGTTTTAGAGAGGTTGCCTTCATTATCTATAAAATATTTTTGATACCCTAATTTGCTTAAAAAGGTATGAATTTTTTCACTATTGTTAGGTTGTTGGTAATCTTCTAATATTTCTATTAATAGGGTAGGACTGTGTACTGTTAAAATGTTTTTCATACCTAACAGTGCATTGTACTCAGCTCCTTCTATGTCAATTTTAATAAAATCGAGATGATTTATTGCGTTGTTTTTGAAGTACGAGTCTAATGCAACCACATTTACTTCTTCTGTAATAGCATTACAAGTGTAATTTGTAGAAACCATCCCTAAATTTTTTTCTTTTTCGTTGTAGTACAAACTAGTAATACCTTCTTTTTTACCTACAGCCAGTCTTTCGGTTTGTATATTTGTAAGCTTGTTTAAGGCAATATTTTTGATTAAAAAGGTATAGTTTTTTGTAAACGGTTCAAAGGAAATAATTTTTCCATTTTCATCAATTAATTTAGATATGTAAAGGGTATATAGTCCAAAGTTAGCACCCAAATCAATACAAGTACTTTTTGGGGTTATAAATTTTTCAAGTGCTTTTAACTCGGGTTTTTCATATGCTCCCAAAAAATAGATAGTTCCTTGTATCCAATCATCAATATGCACTATTAGTTGTAATCCATTATAGTTTGTTACGCAAACAACATCTTTAAATAAGTTAAGTGGACGAAATAATTTTTTGTGTATTCCGAAGTATTTACGTTTTAAGTAACTGTTTTTAAACAGGATTTTAAAAATTTTGGCAAGAAAGAGTCTAAACTTCATTTTATAACAGCTTGGCCGGTTTCTAGATACGTTATTAAATTGTTTAATGACATTTCATTTGCTTTAATGAAGTATTTTAGCAAGGAAAGGTATTTTTGGGTATTCTTATAACCAATGCCATATGATTTTACAGCTGTTTTCTCTTCGTTGAGTTTTTCAAAATAAATAACATTGTAGAAATCTTTAGCTTCTTTTTTCATAAATTCAGGAAAGTTAGCTGTTATTTCAGCCTGTAGCGTTATAAGTTTTTTAGGTACATAGTTTACAATGTGCATTAAAATGGTTGTGCTATCTCCAATTTTTCCATTTTTATTGTAATTGGTTTTAATAAATCCCCCAACTTTTAAATCGATTTTTGCAATAGGAACTGCCCAATTTTTCCAGCCTTTTTCTGTTGTGTAAGCATTCCAAACAGCATCTAATGGTGCATTTACACTAAATTCTTGAATTAGCACAATTTCATTTGTATAGGTTGAGTCAATCCTAGAAACAATTCTGTTTTGTCCAAAAGTAACAGTACTTAAAAAGAGTATTAGAATTGTTGGTAAAAGAGTTTTAAGCGTTATCATTTTTCTGTTTTTTGACATATTTAACAGCTTTTCTTTGCATTTTAATGCTTGCTTTAAAAGGTAAAAGATAAAATATTTTAATTGATTTTATTTATTTTTTAATCAGTTTATTTCTGAAAGTGTTTTTATCGGTTTCAATAACAACAAAGTAAAGTCCGTTTGGAAGATTGGAAATTGAAAATTCAGATGAAGTATATTCATGAATAAATTTTCCGATAGGTGTATACAGTTTTATCTTTTTTAAATTTCCTTCTAAAATATTAATTTTCACTATTTCATTTGTTGGATTCGGGAATAGTTGAATATTATTTTCAGTTTCAAAAAAGCGGGTGCATTATTCTTGGTATACTTCTAAAGTAGGTATTATGTCATTTGTAAAATTGGGTTCTCGTTCTAACCAAAATAGATAGTCATCTTTTAGTGAATCAGCAGCATAATTGACCGATATTCTCCCGTTTTGGATTTGGTCAATGATTAAAAGTTTTAAATCGAAACCTATTTTTTGATAGGATTTTTTTCGACAGGGTGGTTTTTGTTGTTTCATATTTTCGTTGTTTAAGTTGTCTAATTTTTAGTCAATCTATTTCAGGAAAGTACATTTTGTCAAATGGCACACAACGAGTTTGTATAAGATTTGTGCGACCTAAAATCCGTAGGATTTTCGGTTTGAGCAAATCGGTTTGTTAGTATTTTTGTCAGTTTGTACTAGTCCAAATTTAAGCATAAATTTTATACGGTGTTGTGCAAAGTTTACCAAATTGATAACCAGTAAATTATTGTTCTTTTTTTACTGTTTACAGCAATGCCTGATGAAGCACCATCTTCGTATCCAATTGGTAAATTCCAATTACTGTCATTGTGAAATTCTTTCCATTTATTTCCTTTTTCAAATTCGAATACTTTTATTACATAATCATCACTCAAATTACATTTATTTCTAGTCTTTCGATTTATGTCGATAAAATTAGGAACTGGAATATAATCTTTTGAAAATAATTGTTGTCTTTTATTATTCTCATTAAGCCAGGGTATATCAAAATCATTTTTCAAATTATAAAATGGATTAATGATTAACAAATTCGGGTCGTTGCTTTTGTATTCTTTAAGAACAAAATCATTCAAACTTTTTATTTTATTTTCAAATTCAGATTTTTTATAGATAAATTTTGCCTTAAAAGATACTGGTGAATATTTAGTATTATAACTTTCACTAAAATTGAATGAGTCTGATAATTCTTTCGGAAAATATTTTGAAAGTTCATTTGGAAATTTTTTCAGAGTATTTTTGTATTTATTATTCGTTTTTTGAAAAGAATTTTGGCAGCTAAAAGCTACAATTGAAAGTAATAATATTATTTTAAATTTTCTCATTCCAAATTTTGCACAACGGGTTTTTATAAGATTTGTGCGACCTAAAATCCGTTAGGATTTTCGGTTTGAGCAAATCGGTTTGTTAGAATTTTTATCGGTTTGTATTAGTTCAAATTTAAGCATAAATTTTATACGGTGTTGCCATTTCGTTTGTTTAGATTTAGTTTCCCACTTTTTAGCGTTTGAGTGAATTCAGTCAGCATTTTATTCCGCAATATTTTTCAATTCCGATTGAGTGATCAAATTCCACAAAAGTTCAGTTTTCATAAACTTGATTAAATTCCAATTATTTTTTATACCTCTCTTCTGGTTTTCTTGTTAGTACAAAGTATAAAACATATAACCAGCTAAAAATTCCGTGTAAAAAAGCTAACAAAACAGATTTGTTCCTTTCCCAAGAAACTACAACAGCTAAAACACTTCCTAATCCAATTCCACTCCGTATTGCTGTATTTTTTATTCCATCGTTTCCTGATTGTTGACTAAAACAATCTAAAGATAATAAAAGCATTAAAATTAAAGTCAGTTTTATTTTTTTCATATATTTTTTCTTTCAGTTTTGATTTTGTTCCGCAATGAATGGCAACGGTTTTGGGTTATGATTTCGTTGCGATAAATCCGCAGGATTTGTCGGAGAAGAAATCAGATTTAAATATAGTTAATTTTTGTCGGAAATGTTTGTCATAAGCAATGAATTATACCCAGTGTTG